>NZ_JACJHY010000008.1 GCF_014138625.1 Aminobacter ciceronei | reverse complement strand
CCAATGGGCAGCCAACTACAACCTGGCACGCCCACACTCGGCCCTTGGAGGCATCAGCCCGTTCCAAAGACTGAACAACCTTCTTGGAAACGACAGTTAGGGCGGCGATGGTTGGTCCGGTGTGATGGCCGTGAATGATGTCGGGCGCTTCGAGCGCCGCCAGCGATGTTGCCACCGGCGAACCCGTGGCACGGATTTCCGCTACTGCAGGGCCTGTGATCGGCGCAAACGCGGTTACCGAATGGCCACGCCGCCGCAGTGCCAGCACCGTGTCGCGGACGAGCGTTTCGGTGCCGCTGCGCCCGGTCAGCACGGCATTTGTCATCAGGATCCGCAGCGGCCGGTGCACGCCGTCCTGACGGCTGCTGTCGCTGGCTAGACTATCGCGCGCTATCGTCCTGCCTCCGGTACCTCAGCCCCGCTGCCTCCCTGCGACGGACCCAGTCTACCGTAGCAATGTCCGGAATCAACCTTGAGGGGATTGTGGCCGAGCCGCCGGCATGCCGCGGCGGACGTAGAGGATGTCGGGCAAGCCTTCTTCGTTGGACGAGCCGTCGCCGAAGGCGTCGGCAACAAAGCCGTGGCGCTCGTAGAAACGGCACGCGCCTGCGTTGGCTTCGAAGCAGAAAAGTTTCACGTGAGTCATTGCGGCCGTCACATGGTTCAAAAGCCGGGCGCCAATGCCGCGAGCGGTCCAGTCGGAATGGAGATAGAGCTGTTCGATCCACTCATTCTTGGTGGCGGCAAAGCCGACAATCCTGCCCTCGATCGTAGCGACGGTGACGGTCTGCTCGGCGAGGAGGACATGCCTGACAAAATACAGGTCTTCGTCGGGTGTATGCAGCTGGGGCATCCAGTTGAAGGCGGCGAGTGCTGCCCTCAGGATGCGGGCGATGTCGTGTGCGTCTTCGGCCTCGGCCGGACGCAGCACGACATCGGGCATTGGTGTCAGGCCGCCTTCTTCTTCGGCGAGATCAGGCCGCGCTCGACAAGAAGCTCGGCGATCTGGACGGCGTTGAGGGCAGCACCCTTGCGCAGATTGTCGGAGACGATCCACATCGACAGGCCGTTGTCGACGGTCTGGTCCTCACGGATGCGCGAGATGTAGGTCGCGTCTTCGCCGGCCGAGTCGAGCGGGGTGGCGTAGCCGCCGTCCTCGCGCTTGTCGATGACCAGGCAGCCTGGCGCCTCGCGCAGGATATCGCGTGCCTCATCGGCGGTGATCGGCTTGTCGAACTCGATGTTGACGGCTTCCGAGTGGCCGATGAACACCGGCACGCGCACGCAGGTGGCGCTCAGCTTGATCTTGGGATCGAGCATCTTCTTGGTCTCGGCGACCATCTTCCACTCTTCCTTGGTCGAGCCGTCTTCCATGAAGACGTCGATGTGCGGAATGACGTTGAAGGCGATGCGCTTGGTGAACTTCTTGGCTTCGACCGGGTCGGCGACGAAGACGGCGCGCGTCTGGGTGAACAGCTCGTCCATGCCTTCCTTGCCGGCGCCGGAAACGGACTGGTAGGTGGCAACGACAATGCGCTTGATGGTCGCGGCATCATGCAGTGGCTTCAGCGCCACAACCAGCTGGGCAGTCGAGCAGTTCGGGTTGGCGATGATGTTCTTCTTGGTGAAGCCGGAGATCGCGTCTGGGTTCACTTCCGGAACGATCAGCGGCACGTCCTGGTCGTAACGGAAGGCCGACGAGTTATCGATGACGACACAGCCCTGCTTGCCGATCTTCGGAGACCATTCCTTGGAGATGTTGCCGCCGGCCGACATGATGCAGATGTCGGTGTCGGAAAAGTCGTAGGTGTCGAGAACCTTGACCTTCAGCGTCTTGTCGCCGAACGAAACCTCGGTGCCGAGCGAACGGCGCGAGGCAAGCGCCACGACCTCATCGACCGGAAAGCCGCGTTCCTCGAGGATGTTGAGCATTTCCCGGCCGACATTGCCCGTGGCGCCGACGACTGCAACCTTGAATCCCATATCGAAAATCTCCTGTCCCTCTCCGCTCGCTTTTTGGAGAAAACCCGCTGGCCGTTGCGGGCTTCATCCCCCGGGCCGGACCCGGGAGAGGGTGAGCAGGCCAAGGGAAATCACACCATTTTGGTGGTGGTGGTTTTGGCCATGGTTTTGGTCGAAAGCAGGGAAACGGCTCCGCGCCCGGCACGATCTCTGTCGTGGCCGGGAAAGTCGAATGCGAAAAGCGCCATCAAGAGGCCGCGCATCGGAGGGATCCCTGTTCGCCGCCGCTTTTATCCGGTTTGTATGGAGAGTCAATCGGGGACCGGTGGGCTCCGGCTGATGTGATTTGACCTTTGTCGCTTGCCACCTAGGCTTCTGCTCGGATCGATTGACGGAGGAACCCCAGATGGAAGTCCTGCCGAAAAGCATCTCCCTCGCCGCGACCCTTGCCGTGGCTGCGTTGTTTGCGCTGCCGGCACTTGCTCATCACGGCTGGTCCTGGACCCAGGACGGCTTCTTCGAGCTCAAGGGCGTGATCGCCGACATCTATATCGGCAACCCGCATGCGACGCTCGACGTAGACGTCGAAGGCGAGCTGTGGCGCGTGGAGCTGGCGCCGCCGGCGCGGACCATTGCCGCCGGTTTCACCGATGAGGTCGCCAAGAAGGGTGACGAGGTCGTCGCCATCGGCAACCGCTCGCGCGACGAAACCGAAAAGCGCATGAAAGCCGTCCGGATCATCATCAACGGCAAGACCTATGACGTCTATGCGGACCGCGTGCCGCCGAGCTGACCGGGATTGTACGGGTGGAGCCCCTGCAGGCAGTCGAACAATGGGATTTGGTCAGGCAACTGAAGACCTCGTTTGTCGCCTATCCGGTCGTCAACGCAGTGCACATTGCCGCGATAGGCGCTTTGCTGACGTCGGTCGCGCTTCTCGATCTGCGCATCCTCGGCGCCTTCGGCAGCCTGCCGGAACGCCCCTTTGTCATGTTGCTGCGGCGGCTGGCATTGATGGCCTTCTGCCTCGCCGTGCTGAGCGGCCTCGCCCTGTTTTCCGTGCGGGCGTCGTATTATGCCGGAATGCCGGTCTTCCTCGGCAAGATGGGGCTTATCGCCTTGGCAGGTGCAACCTTTGCCCTGTTCGCTGCGATCGAAAGCGACAAGCAGCGTCGATGGTCTTCGTTGCGGCGCCCGCTTGCTGTGATGTCGGTGGTGATTTGGTGCACGGTCCTGTTGTGCGGCCGCTTCATCGGCTTCCTGTAACGCGAGCGCGTTCTACTTCTCCTTCAGCTTGACGCGCGGGAACCTGAGCGGCGGCCATTCTTCCTCCGGCTGCTGCGGCTGGGACAAAAGCGTGGTGAGTTCGGCCGGCAGGCTGGCCAGTGCCTTCTTCGATCCGATGCCGTCTGAAATGCTGAGGATGCTGTCGTAGAACTCGACGCCTTGCGCCGATTTTGGCGGCACGGCCTCATGCATGACGCTGATGACGGTGACATCGGGGCAATTGTCCTTGATCACCTGATGAAAGGCGATCTTGGCCTCGAGATCGAGGGCAGCGGTCGCCTCGTCGAGGAACAAAAGCCCCGGCTGCAACAGCAGGATGCGGGCCGCGACCAGTTTCTGCTTCTGGCCGCCCGACAGCAGCTGATCCCAGCTCTTGCCCTGGCGGGTTTCGTCGTCGAGATGATCGATCAGGTCGCCAAGGCCGGCCTTGTGCATGGCCACCGCCACCTTCGCCTCGGAATGGTTGCCTGGGTGGTCGGGCAGGCAGACCAGCTGCTTGAGCGAAACCTGTGGCAGCTTGACGTCCTGGGTGGCATAGAACGACCTGATGCCGTCGGGAAAGTCGATGGAGCCGCGGCCATATGGCCACAGTCCGTTGATCGCCTTGACCAAAGAGGTCTTGCCGCAGCCGGACTGGCCCGACACGAAGGTCCATTCGCCGCGGCGGAAGCGCAGGTTGGTGACGGTCAGGAAGGGGCTGGCTTCAACACCCTGGTGCATCAGTTCGAGATTGCGGACGGTCAGGCCGAACAGCGCGTTCTGGCTGCCATAGCTGAACTCGGACTTTCCAGTCGCGGCATAGAATGACGGCGGCCGCTGCACGTTCTCAATCGCCTTGGCGAGATCGGTGACACGTTCGCTGTTGGCTCTGAGCGTGGCGATCGCCGGCATCACCTGGATGAACCACGAGCACTGGCTGATCAGCGAGTTCACCAGTTCGGCGCCTGTTATGTAGCCCTTCAGGTTGATGTGGCCGTGCATGTAGGGCACCAGCCCCGGCCCATAGGCGACGATGCGCGCGGCGATGAAGCCATAGATCGACTCGAACGACATGTAGCCGGCATTGACGATGTTGAGGCGCGACCAGGTCTTGTCGATGTCGACGTAGAGGCGGTCATGCATCGAGCGCTGCACGTTTTCGCCGTGCGATGCCGCGACATGGAAGCTGCGCCGCAAAAGCACCGTCAGCTCGCCGCGATAGCTGCCCTCGGCCTGCTGCATGCGGATGCTGAGACGCTCCATCATGCCGCCGAGCTTCATGGCAATATAGGTGTTGAGCGGCACGTAGGCGGCAACGGCGGCAAAGGCCAGGATGACGCTGCCATAGGGGCCGAGAAATTCAAGGCCAGGAACGATGGTCGAGGTTTCGAGCAGCTTCTGCCCGACGAAGAACAATGAGGTGGTGACGCCCATCACACCCATGGCGAGGCCGATGGCACCGCCGGTCATGCCCTTGATCGAATCCTGGACGCGTTGGTCGATGTTGTCGGGCGCCGTGCCCGGGCCGTCGCCGGCGCTTGCGTTGTGCTGCACGTGGAAATGGGTGTGGTTGGCGTCGAGCAAGGCGGCGTTGAAGCGGTTGTTCAGCCAGCCGCGCCATTTGCGATGCAAAGTGGTGGAGAAAAGGTGCCGGATGCCGATGAAGCCTGCATCCTTGATGACGACGAGAAGAAGCAATGTGCCGGCACTGGTCAGCAGCGACGCCAGGGGCGCCATGTTGGCCGGGTCATGGAAGAAGGCGATCGAATTGACCAATTCGCCTGAAGCCTCGGCCATCCAGACGCTGGCCTTGCTGGAAAGTGCGGTGAGGAGCGCGATCACCAGCGTCAGCCCCCAGGCTTCCTTCCAGCGATCCGAGAACCAGTAGGCCCGCATCAGGCCCCAGAAGCTTCGCATCGTGGAAACCGGCGTCAGGGGAGGCGGCCTGGCGGCGCCGCGACGCCATCTGTTCGACGATGGATCTCGAGGTCTATCGACCCGAATCACAGTTCCTTACCCCATGCCCTTTGCCTATCGAAAGGGTAACACGAGTTGAACATTTCACAGTCAACATATGGTTACCGGCTAATCAACGCGCCGCGAGCGTTGCGTGAGGGCAACGTTTGGCGGCGAGCTCGATGACCTGCGCCGGCTACCCCTGGAGCTTGCGGCCCAGGGCAAGTTGGAACACTGTCTGGTTGGCAATTCACGAGGCGACAGATGCGCGGCGAAGTACTGCATTACGATCAGGCTCAGGGTTTCGGCTTCGCCGCCGCGGTCGACGGCAACCGCTACACCTTTGCCCGCGAGGATTTGAGGGGCACGGCGATTCCGGGCAAGGGCACCGAGATCGAGTTTCAACCGAGCGGCAGTCAGGCCCGTGACGTGTTTGTAATCCACGCCCAGGTCGGCGCTGCGCAAATGGCTGCTGCGGCGCCCGCTGCCGCAACATCGGTACCCCAGTTCGGCCGCCGCGGATCCGATCAGGAGGGAGCCGCCTACAGCGGCGTGGTCGCAACGACCGGGCTGTGGTCGTATTTCCGGCGCGCGCTGACCACCGACTATGTGAACTTCCGCGCCCGCGCCCGGCGTAAGGAATATTGGGGCTACTATCTGTTCTGGACGCTTTCCGCTGTCGCGCTGGCAGCGATCGGCTTCGGTATCGATGGCGCACTTGGCAATCTCGATGCGGAACCGATTGTCGGTTTCGTGCTGCCAGGCTTGTTCATCCTGGCAACGCTGTTGCCCAGCATCGCCGTCACCATCCGCCGTATTCATGACCTCGGTCTGTCGGGATGGTTCTATCTGCTGATCCTGCTGCCTTATGTCGGCAGCCTGATCATCTTCGTGTTCACTTTGATTCCGTCCCAGAAGCACGACAACAAATGGGGCCCGGTGCCGGTTGGGGTGAACGTTCCGCCGCCTTACGTCCCTGTCGGATAGGGCAACTTCAGAAGCGCAAAAGAAAACGGCGCCGCGTGGGCGCCGTTTTGGTTTCTTCGACCTGGTATCAGGCGAAGAACTTCGTGATGATGGCGTCGCCCATCTGGGTCGTGCCGACCTCGGTCTTGCCTTCGGACATGATGTCCTTGGTGCGCAGGCCGTCTTCCAGCACGGCGGCGATCGCCGCCTCGAGGCGGTCGGCCTCGGCCACCATGTTGAACGAGTAGCGCAGGCACATGGCAAACGACGCGATCATGGCGATCGGGTTGGCGATGCCCTTGCCGGCGATGTCGGGGGCCGAGCCGTGCACGGGCTCGTAGAGGGCCTTGCGCTTGCCGGTCAGTGCGTCCGGCGCGCCGAGCGAGGCGGAAGGCAGCATGCCGAGCGAGCCGGTCAGCATGGCTGCGACGTCCGACAGCATGTCGCCGAACAGATTGTCGGTGACGATGACGTCGAACTGCTTGGGCCAGCGCACAAGCTGCATGCCGCCGGCATCGGCCAGCATGTGGTCGAGCTTGACGTCGGAATACTTGGCCTTGTGGGTGGCGGTCACCACCTCGTTCCACAAGACGCCCGACTTCATGACGTTGCGCTTTTCCATCGACGTCACGCGGTTCTGGCGCGTGCGGGCGAGTTCGAATGCGACGCCCGAGATGCGCTCGATCTCGAAGGTGTCGTAGACCTGGGTATCGATGCCGCGCTTCTGGCCGTTGCCGAGGTCGATGATCTGCTTGGGTTCGCCGAAATAGACGCCGCCGGTCAGCTCGCGCACGATCAGGATGTCGAGGCCCTCGACAACTTCCTGGCGCAGCGAAGACGACGAGGCGAGCGCCGGGTAGCAGATCGCCGGACGCAGGTTGGCGAACAGCTCCATGTCCTTGCGCAGGCGCAGCAGGCCGGCCTCGGGGCGCACCTCGTAAGGCACGGCATCCCACTTCGGGCCGCCGACTGCGCCGAACAGCACCGCGTCCGCCGCCATCGCCTTGGCCATGTCGGCATCCGAGATCGCCTGGCCATGCGCGTCATAGGCCGAGCCGCCGACGAGACCCTCCTCGGTGGTGAAGCCGCTGCCGAGTTTCTCGTTCATTGCGGTGATCAGCTTGCGGACCTCGGCCATGGCCTCGGGGCCGATGCCGTCGCCGGGCAGGAGAAGAAGATTGCGCGTCGCCATGGAAAGCCTTTCCGAAAGATGCGTGAACCGCGGTCTTGCTAGCCTTGGAGGGGCGCCGGTGCAAGCAGGAAAGGACGCTCCAGAGCGCGCAAATGGCTCCGCCGGCGCCTGTTTGACCGGATTCCTATCCGGATCATCTAGCCGATCTCCAGAAGCAGGGCGCGGTGGTCGGAGACTTCGGGCTGGCCCACGACCTCGAAGTTGCGCACATCGACGTTGTCGCTGACCAGCATGTAGTCGGCGAAGCGTGGCGCTTTCAGGTAGTGCGAGGTGCGGGTGTCGGTGAAGCCGCCCTGTGTCACCAGATCCGTCAGCCCGATGCTGCGTAGTTCGGCGAGCATCCGGCTCTCCGGCAGCACGTTGAAGTCGCCGCAGACGACGAGGCGGTCGCCCTTGCGGCGGATCCTGCCGATCAGCTCGACAAGCCTTGCAGTCTGCGCGTCGCGGGCCGGGGTGTCGCCCTTGCCGTCGAGTTCGCGCAGGCCGTGGAGATGGGCGACGAGAACAGCGTTGCCGGTCACATAGTCATGCAGTCTTACCGCGTGGGCGTTGCGCGAGCGCGGGTGCTCGCCGAAGTCGTCGGCCGAGAAGGCGCCGTGGATGAAGTCCTGTAACTGCCCGATGATCGGCAGCGAGCGCCTGACGAAGGTCGCCAGCCCCCATTCCGACCGCAGCGTCCGGTCGCTGTCATAGAGCGGGCCGCGCGCGGCTGGGCAGAAAAAGGCCTGGTGGCCGGGCAGGGCGTCGGCGACCTCGCCAAAAAGGTTGGCCCGTTGCAACAGCTCGCCGCCGCCGTCGCGATAGACCAGCCACGGCGACGTCGCCGCGGGCGTTCTGGTCGCCTCCTGGAGGCAGAAAAGGTCGGGATCCGTGCTGCTGACATAGGCGACGAGCTCCTCGCCGAGCCTGCCGCCCCAGCCGTTCAGCGATAGGATGCGCAAGCGGCCCCCCTTCGCGGTCACGGACGCTTCAGTGCAGTGACTTCGATCTCGATCTTCATCTCCGGCTTGTTGAGCTGGCAGACGATCATCGTCGCCGCCGGGCGGATGTCGCCGAAGGTCTCGCCGAGGATCGGGAACACTGCATCCACATAGGACTGGTCGGTGATGTAGTAATGCGCGCGCACCACGTCGGCCATTTCGAAGCCGCCGTCGTCAAGCGCCTTGGCGATGGTCGCCAGGCAATTGCGCGTCTGTGCTTCCACGCTGTCGGGCATGGTCATGGTGGCGTAGTCGTAACCCGTCGTACCCGAGACGAAGCACCAGTCGCCCTGGACCACGGCGCGCGAGTAGCCCGCGGTCTTCTCGAAGGGCGATCCTGTCGAAATCAGCTTGCGCATTGTCACCTCTCCCTCATTCGTCTGCCAGCGCCTTGGTCAGGGCGTCCCTAAACTCGGCCGGCCATGTCGCCAGTGCCGGCCAGGCCTTGGGCTCAGCCTCCGTCTGCTGTGCCAGATAAAGCTTCCTGGCCTTGGCATCGATCGCTATGAAACCGTCGCTGACACCGCAGGCATGCGGGACACAGCCGCTGGCGTAGAAGGCCCCTGACGGCAACGGTTCCGTGCCGCCATTGATCAGCAGGCTGGTGGCGAAGCCAGGCAAGTCGTCGCCGAGCAGTTGCTGAGCAGCCTTGTAGACCGCCTCGTTCTTGAAGGCCGCGACGATGCCGTCCTCGTATGTCTTCGGCGTCAGATCGGACCAGTCGGTGCCCGGCTGCGGCGCGTAAGCGAGATTGCCGTGCATTGTCAGGCCGCTTTCCGGATCCCATGTCGTGACCGGCAGAGTCTCGCCGGGGAGCGGATAGGGGATGAAGAAGATGTTGTACGCCGTCACCGCCGGCGACGGCGTATCGCATTTGCCGGCGCCGATGGTCGTCGACTGGATGCCCGCCTCGGTCTTCCAGGCAAGTACAGTTTCGGGACTGCAGGCGTTGCCGCCGTCGCCGACCGCGAAAATGGCGACGTTGGTATCGCTCACCTCGACCGTACGGTCGTGGAAGGCGACATAGTTCCTGGCCAGTTCCTTGCCCTCATAGGCAAGCACCTTCTCGCCCTCGGCGTTTTCGACGATGGTGAAATTGCCGCCTTCGAACGGAATGGTCTGCGGCTCGCTGTCCTGGGCGATGGCAAGGTTCGGCAAAAGCGCGATCGATGCGGTGGCGAAGAGGGTGGATGGTTTCATGCGGCGCTCCATTGTCCGGGCGTGAGCGATGTGCCGAGGCCCTGTCGTGCGCATGCCCCGAATCCCGAGGCGGGACAATGGCATGCCCCAGTTGGCCTGTCAGCTTCAGGTGGCTGGGCCAGCATTTGCGCAGCCGCTAATGCATTCCGGCCGGAGATGAAAAAAGGCCCCGAACCTTGCGGAACGGGGCTTTCGAAACTCTGAGATATGAAGCCGAGCGATCAGGCCCAGGGGCGGCTCTCGGCGACCTTCTTTTCGTAGCTGTCGATCGACGCGGCCTTCTCCATTGTGAGGCCGATGTCGTCGAGGCCGTTGAGCAGGCAGTGACGACGGAAGTCGTCGAGGTCGAAGGTGACCACGCCGCCGTCGGGGCCGCGGATCTCCTTGGCTTCAAGATCGACCGAAACGGTGGCGTTGGCGCCACGTGAGGCGTCGTCCATCAGCTTGTCGAGGTCTTCCTGGCTGACGGTGATCGGCAGGATGCCGTTCTTGAAGCAGTTGTTGTAGAAGATGTCGGCGAACGACGTCGAAATCACGCAGCGGATGCCGAAGTCGAGCAGCGCCCATGGCGCATGCTCGCGGCTCGAGCCGCAGCCGAAATTGTCGCCGGCGACGAGGATCTCGGCCTTGCGATAGGCCGGCTTGTTGAGCACGAAGTCGGGGTTCTCCGAACCGTCCTCATTGTAGCGCATCTCGGCGAAAAGCCCGGTGCCAAGGCCAGTGCGCTTGATCGTCTTGAGATAATCCTTGGGGATGATCATGTCGGTGTCGACATTGACGATTGGCAGGGGGGCGGCGACGCCCGTGAGCTTGGTGAATTTTTCCATGGCTTTTGCCCGTCTGGCTGTTGCGGGGATTTTGGCTTGCCCCGCTTTACACAAGCTTGGCCGGGAATCAAAGCGTTTCGACGTTGGGGAAGAAGCCGTGGGCATCATGCGCGGCGGCGCGAAGCCCGGTGCCGGTTACTTCGTCGGCGTCACGCCGTAGACGCGGGCGATGTCGTCGAGCAGGAGATTGGCGGCGATCACGCCGCCTGCGGTGTTCCACACCGCATCGTCCACCGCGATGGCCTTGCCGGCCTTGACCACCGGCAGGTTCTGCCACAGCGGCTCGGACAGCCACTCTTCCGACTGTTTGCTCGCCTTGCCGTTGCCGGTCTCGTAGACGAAGTAGAACAGGTGGTCGCCGTCGAATTCGGGGATGCGTTCCTTGGTGACGTCGTCGGCGAAGCCCGGCTTGTCCTGCACGGCGGGACGCTGGATGCCGATCTGGCTGAAGATCATGCCGGGAAAGGTGTCCTTGTAGTAGATGCGGGTCAGGCCCGGCATGAAGCGGATCAACGACACCTTCTCGGCCTTTTTGTCGCCGAGTGCCTCGCCGAGCTTGGTCGCCTTGTCGTCGAAGGCCTTGAGTTGTTCCTCGCCTTCGGCCTTCTTGCCGAGCGCGTCGGCATAAAGGGCGAAGTTCACCTTCCAGTCGCCGCGCAGGCGTTCGGACATGACGGTGGGCGCGATCGCCGATAGCTGATCGTAGATCTTTTCCTGGCGCGTCTTGTTGCCGAGGATCAGGTCCGGCTGAAGGCTGGCGATGAGCTCGAGATTGACGGCTGATTCCTCGCCGACAACCTCGACGCCGTCCATCTTTTCGACGATGTGCCTGTACCAGGGCGAGCCGGTCCAGGAGCGCACGGCGCCGAAAGGCTTGAAGCCCAGCGACAGCACGGCTTCGGTGCCTTCGTTGGTCAGCACCACGATGCGCTGCGGATTCTCGGGCACGTCGGTCACGCCCATGGCGTGTTTCACTTCGTGGGCGAAGGCGGAACTGGCGGCGAAAGCGGCCAGTGCGAGGCCGAGTGCGGCTTTGGCGATGAGCTTCATGGTCATGGCTCCAAACTTGACGGGGGCAAGAAGGTTTGGCAAAGGGTCAGAACAAACCCTGACTGTCAAGCTCATATTAAGGCTGCCGCGTGCCCCTCGCTTCGTCGAACACGAGCATCCGAGTGCATCAGCGCATCGGTCGGCGCGCGCTGTTCTCAGGGCTTGCGGCGATGCTGCTGATCCTGATGTATCTCAGCCTGGCGATCGGCTATCGCCTCTATTCGCCCGGCGAGATCTGGCGCGCAGTGACCGCCTTCGACGGCAGCGAGGCGCATGTCGTGATCCGCGATCTCCGTCTGCCGCGTGCGCTGATGGCGCCGCTTGTCGGCGCAGCCCTCGGCATATCAGGCGTGCTGGTCCAGACCCTGTCGCGCAACCGCATCGCTTCGCCCGACACGCTCGGTCTCAATGCCGGTGCCGCTTTCGCCGTGGTCATGGCAAGCGGGCTGTTCGGCGTCGCATCCTTGCCTGGCTTGTCGATGGCCGCCGCCGCGGGTGCGCTGGCCACCAGCCTGCTGGTCTTTGGTCTCGCTGCCGCCGCCGGCGGCATCTCGCCGCTCAGGATCGTGCTCGTCGGCGTCACCTTCGCCGGCCTGTTCGACAGCTTCGTCAACGTCGTGCTGACGGTCAACGAGACGATGCTCGACCAGCTCTTGTTCTGGCTCGCCGGCTCATTCGCCGACCGCAAGCTCAGCCTGGGGCTCAACGGCCTGCCCTTCGTGCTGATCGGTGGCGGCATCGCCTTCTACCTCACCCGTTCGCTCGACATCCTGCAGACCGACGATTCCACGGCGCGCGGGCTCGGCGTGCCGCTCGGCGCCGTGCGCGGGCTGAGCTTCGTTGCGGTTGCCTTGCTCAGTGGCGCCTCGGTGGCCATGGCCGGGCCGGTCCTGTTTGTCGGCCTCGTCGTGCCGCATGCGGCGCGCGCGCTTGTCGGCCTCGAGCATCGTCTTCAAATCGTGGCAGCAGCTCTTGTCGGCGCGGTCTACACGACGCTTGCCGACATCGTCGCCCGTTTCGTCATCTTTCCGCGCGAGGCACCCGTTGGCGCGGTCACCGCGATCGTCGGCGGCTGCCTGCTTCTTGTCCTGCTCAGAAGGCGCGCGGCATGAGTGTTGTCGCTCCACGCCTGTCGCCGGCATTGGCCCGCGTCAATCGCCGCGCCTGGATATTCGTCGCAATCATTGCGGTCGTCACAGTCGTGCTTGCGTTGTGCGGCATCGGCTTCGGTTCGACCTGGATCGATCCGCGTCGCATCGTCGAGATCCTGATGGGCGAGGGCACGCGCGGCGAGCGTGTCGTGGTGTTGCAGTTGCGCGCGCCGCGCGTCGCCATTGCCGCGCTCGCCGGCGGCGCCATGGCGGTATCCGGCTATCTGCTGCAGAAGGTGACGCGCAACGAACTGGCTTCACCAGGCGTGCTCGGCGTCATCGGCGGTGCCGGACTGGGCGTGGTCATCTTCCTCGCGCTGCTCTCGGACGAGAGCAATTCGCTCGTCACCTCGATCGTCTGGCAGCCGGTGGCGGCGATGATCGGCGCAAGCCTGGCTATCGCGGCGGTGTTCCTGCTCTCCGGCCAGCAGGCCTCGTCGGCGGTGCGGCTGCTCCTGTTCGGTATCGCCGTAGGCGCTGTCTGCAAAGCCGCGACTTTGATCCTGATGATCGTCGGGCCGATCTACCGCACCACCCAGGCCAGCCGCTGGCTTGCCGGTGCGGTCAACGAGATCAACTGGGGCGAGGTCCAGGTAGTGGCCATCGGGCTCGCCATCGCCATGGTCGGCGTCGTCGCGGTGGCGCGGCGGCTGCCGCCGACCGACCTCGACGAGGTCTCGGCGCGCGGACTCGGCCTCAACCTGCCGGTGTTCCGTATCCTGGTCTTCGCACTGGCCTCCGCCTTGACCGCGCTTGCCGTCGCCTTCGCCGGCGGCGTCGGCTTCATCGGCCTGATGGCGCCGCACCTGGCGCGGCTGATCATCGGACGCCCGGTGCTTGCCGGCATCGCCGCCAGCTTCCTGTTGGGCGCCATCATGCTGATCGGCGCCGATCTCATCGTACGCGTGCTGTTCGCGCCGACCGAGGTGCCCGCCGGCACCGTGACGGCGGTGATCGGCACGCCCTATTTCCTCTACCTCGTGCTGCGCAGGGGAAGCACCAATGGATAAGGCCATCAGCGTCCAGGCGCTCACCATCGCTTATGGGGCGGCGACAGCGGTCAGCGCCGTCGACCTCGACATTGCCAGGGGCAAGGTCACAGTGCTCGCCGGGCCCAACGGCTGCGGCAAGTCGACCTTGCTGCGCGCCATCCGCCGGCTCCACCAGCCGAAATCGGGTGAGATCCGGCTCGGTGACCTGCCAATATCAGGCCTCAAGGAAAAGGAGCTGGCGCGCCATATCGGCCTTCTGGCGCAGAGCCCGTCGGCCCCCGACGACATGAGTGTCGAGGAACTCGTCCGGCTCGGCCGCTATCCGCACCAGACCATGCTGCAGCCGTGGAGTGCTGCCGATTCCGACGCCATCCAGGCGGCGATGTTCGGCACCGGCGTTTCGCATCTTGCCGAGCGGCGGCTGGGCTCGCTGTCGGGCGGTCAGTTGCAGCGTGTCTGGATCGCCATGGTGCTGGCGCAGGAAACCGACATCATCTGCCTCGACGAGCCGGTCAACCATCTCGACATGGCCCATCAGATCGACTGCCTCGATCTCGTCAGCCGCCTCAACCGCGAGCATGGCCGCACCGTGGTCCTGGTGCTGCACGACCTCAATCTCGCAGCGCGCTACGCCGACCGTCTGGTGTTCATGAAAGAAGGCGGTCTGGTCGCCGATGGTGCGCCGGCAGAGTTGATGCAGGAAGCGCTGATCGAGAATGTGTTCGGTATCAGCTGCCGCGTCATCGAGGATCCGGTGCATCAGCGTCCGCTGTGCATCCCGATCCGTAATTCGTCGCCGCGCTTCGGGACGGCTCCGCAAGTCTGAGCCGAAACTCCGCACCCATCCGGGTAACAGTCTTCGCCCTGTGACGAATCCCGTTTGCGCGGCCTGTCATGCCGCTTCATTGCAACCGCGGCTTGTCATCGGGTGCATGCGCGCGCTTTAACTGGCGGGGATGTCTGTGTGATGCGCGCATGATCCTGCTACCAGGCGAGGGACTGGCCGAATGAGAATGATCAAGGCAGTCCTTGTCCTGCTCCTGGCTGCAGCCGTAGCCATCCTTGTTGCCCGTATGATCTTCCCGTTGCCGTCGATCAAGGGCAGGCCCGTCGAGACGGCCCTGCCGCCGGTCACCGAGGGCGCACTTGCCACGATGGTCGCGCAAGGCAGCGCCGAAAATCCCGGCAAGAGCGGCGTCGTGCCGATCGCCGCCGGTCACGACGCCATTGCCAGCCGGCTGTTCCTCGCCGGCATCGCTCAGCGTTCGATCGACGTGCAGTACTATATCTGGCACGACGACACCTCCGGCCGGCTGCTGCTCCGGGCGCTCTACGAGGCGTCAAAGCGCGGCGTCCGCATCAGGTTGCTGCTCGACGACAACGGCATTCCTGGCCTCGACCCGACAGTGGCAGCCCTCGACGCGCAGCCCAATTTCGACATCCGCCTGTTCAATCCCTCGATGATCCGCTCGCCCAAGCTGCTTGGCTATTCCTTCGACTTCTTCCGCATGAACCGGCGCATGCACAACAAGTCGTTCATCGTCGACGGCCTCGCCGCCATCGTCGGTGGGCGCAACATCGGCGACGAGTATTTCAAGGTCGGCGACGGCACCTATTATCTCGACCTTGACGTGCTGGGCGCCGGTGCCGTGGTCCAGGACACGTCGACGGCTTTCGACCTCTACTGGAACAGCGCGTCTGTGTTTGCCGCCGACAAGATCGTCGATCCGTCCGCCGGCACGCTGGAGGCGTTCGTCCAGGGCACCGACGAGGCTGCGAAGCGCCCTGCCGCAGCCGATTTCGTCCGGCCGGATGCGCCGGCCTACAACAGGTTGCGCAGCGGTGGGCTTGGCCTCGAATGGGTCGACGTCAAGCTGGTGGTCGACGACCCGATCAAGGGAGAAGGCAAGGCAAGCAAGGACCACCTGATGATCAGCCGGCTTGCCCAGGTGGTCGGGCCGGTGCGGCAGGGCCTCGACCTGGTTTCCGCCTATTTCGTGCCGGGCAAACCTGGCGTCGACTACTTCGCCGATCTGGTGAAGGGCGGTGCCAAGGTGCGGATCCTGACCAATGCGCTCGAGACCACGGATGTTGCGATGGTCCATGCCGGCTATTCGAAATATCGCCGTGAGATGCTGGAAGACGGCATCGAGCTGTTCGAGCTCAAGCCGATGGCCGATGCCGTCCGGGGCGAAGAGGAACTCAACCTCACAGGTTCCTCCGGCTCCAGCCTGCACGCCAAGACCTTCGCCGCCGATGGCGACCGGGTCTTCATCGGCTCGTTCAATTTCGACCCGCGCTCGGCCCTGCTCAATTGCGAGATGGGCTTCCTGATCGGCAGCCCGACCATCGCCAAGGCGATGTCGCAAGGTTTTGATACCAAAGTCGCCGAGGGATCCTACAGGGTCTCGCTTGGCCCGGATGACGGCATGCAATGGTCGAAGAACGAACCCGGCAAGCCCGTTGTCACCGTCCACGACGAACCGAACGCCTCGGCGCTCAAACGGCTTATGGTGACGGTGTTCGGCTGGCTGCCGATCGAATGGCTTCTTTAGCAAGGACCGCATATGACGGAGAGGGGCCAGGCATGAGCAATCGGCAGGTGATCAGGTTGGTGCTGCTGGCCGCCGGTGTCGGCCTGCTCGCCGGCATATCAGCGGCGCTGACGCTGTGGCTGATGCAGCAGGTCAGCCATGCGGTCTGGTCGATCAGCGATGCCATCTGGTACATTCCGCTGGTGACTGTCGCCGGCGGTGCGCTGATCGGCCTGACCCGGCTGCACGGCCCCAGCCCCGACCTCGACCAGCAGATCGCCGAAGCGCAGGATCCGGTCCATCTGCACAGGCGCAAGGCACTGTTCATCGCGCTTGCGGCAATCGTCGCGGTCGGCTTCGGTGGCGCCATCGGGCCGGAGGCCGGGCTGCTGGCCGTGGTTGCCGAAATGACCGCGGCAATTGCCATCGTGCTTGGCCGCAGCCATGCCGACCAGCGTGTGATCGGCGAGGCAGGTGTCTCCGGCGCGCTCTCTGGCCTGTTCGGCTCGCCTCTTGGCGGAGCTGCCTACGCCGACGACAAGCCACAGGCACCGCGCGCCCTGCTCCTGCTCGCCGCCCTTTGCGGCCTGCTCGGCTTCCTGCTTGCCGGCCGTCTGCTGTTCGACGGCGGTCTGCACCGCCTCGCGCTGCCGGCCTATGCGCCTGCAGGCGACGGTACCGACCTGTTGATGGCAATCGTTCCGGCGATCCTCGGCGCCGCCGTCGGCATGGCCTTCCTGTTCCTGCATCCGATGCTCAAGCGCGCGGTCGAGATCCGCGCGCCCTGGCCCTTCTGGCAGCCGGTCATCGGCGGAGCCATGTTCGGCCTGCTCGCCATGGCGTTCCCGATCCTCAGGTTTTCAGGACACCATGAAATCGAGCCGATGCTGGCCTGGGCGGGCGGCGTCGGCATGGCGGTGTTGCTCCTACTTGGTGTGCTCAAGGTGCTGGCACTGAGCATCTGCCTGTCGACCGGCTGGCTCGGCGGGGCAATGTTCCCGCTCATTTTCGCCGGTGCCGCCGCAGGGGCGGCAGCGCTTGCCGTGATACCCGGCATGGAGGTGTCGGTGGCGATCGCGGCGGGCATGGGAGCCGCCACCGCGGCGGGCCTCGGCCGACCGATCGCGGCGGTGCTGATCATGCTGTTCATCGTCGACCCGGCGCTGTTCGGGCCGCTCTGCGTCGGCGCGCTGTTCGGCTATGCCGGCGGCATGCTGGCGCCGAAACCGGTGGCTCACTGACGCTGTCGCGTTCTATTCGTTTTCGTCGTCCGTGACGCGAAAGATGATCTGCTTGGCGACGGATGAGCACAGCACGACAAACAGGCCGATGCCGACCAGAGCGAAGAAGATGGTGAAGAGCTTGCCGAGTGCCGTGTGCGGCGCAAGATCGCCATAACCGACGGTAGCCAGCGTCATGACCGAGAAGTAGATCGCGTCCAGATAGCTCCAGCCTTCGATCCAGACGTAGACGACGGACGCAACGGCGACGAGTGTCGAGGTGACGACCAGCAGGGTGCGGACCTGCGGATCGGCGAACGCATCGCGCATGCCACGTGCAAGCGAGGTCAGATGCCATCCGGCGTGGTGCTTCTTGGGGTGCTGGTCCATCGCTTGCCTCCGCCCAAGCGGGCATCAAAGCAAGCCGGCCGGCTCCCGTCCAGTGCGTCGGCCGACTACAACAGCGCGTCCAGCCCGGCGAACAGCCGCGCGATACCAGCTTCCGTCGTGACGGTGCCGGGCGACAGGCGCAGGATGCGGCCACGGCAATCGGTGAAAACACCATGTTCGCGCAGGCCGTTGACGATCGTCGCCGTGTCGGTTTGCTCGGGCAGGCGCAGCATGATGCTGCCGCCGCGCCGCGTTTCGTCGCGCGGGCTGGCAAGCGTCAGGCCCATCTCGTCGGCCTTGGCGATGATCGCGGCGCCGAGCTTGCGGTTGTGCGCGAGCAGTGCTGTCTTGTCCTGCGCCGCGTGCCATTCCAGCGCCGGCACCGAGCCGATGCAGGCCAGTGCCGACGGCGTACCGTGGTCGAAGCGACGGGCATCCGGCGCATAGGCGAAGGCGTCGAGATCCCAGGAGAAGATGTTGTCCTGGCTGAACCAGCCGCGCAGTTCGGGCCGGCATTCCCTGAGCAAGGGCTCTGCGACATGGATGATGCCGGCGCCTGGCGTGCCGCAGAGCCATTTGAGGCTCGTCGACAGGGTGAAATCGACCGCCGGTGCGTCGACCTTGAACGGGATCAGACCGACGCCCTGGGTGATGTCGACGCCGACGAGGCTGCCCATCGCGCGGCCATGGGCCGCCAACCGGTCGAGGTCGCAGCGGTGCGAGGACGTCGAGGTCACCTGCGTCAGCAGTGCCAGGCCGACATCTTCGCCCCATGACGCGATGACGTCGTCGTCCTGTACCCATCTTTCACCGTCGCGCATGGGCACGGTGTCGAGCGTGAAACCGAAGCGTGGCGCAAGCCCGGCGAGAAGGAAGTGCAGGCTCGGGAAGCAATCTGCCGTCACCAGCACGCGGCGTCCGGCAAGATGATGGCCTGGAAGCGCGCCGATCAGGCTGTAGAGCGCGGTGGTGACGTTCTCGGCCGAGGTCAGCGTGCCCTTCGGCGCTCCGATCAGATCGCTCCAGAGGTCGATGAAGCGCTGGCGCTTGCCGAGCGCCCGCATCCACTGGCCGTCGTCGAAGGCGCCCCAGCTCGCGGCGAATTCGGACAGCCCCGCCGCCATGGCTTCGGCCTTGCCGGGATACATGCCGATCGAGTGGTAGAGGAAGTAGGCGGAGCCGTCTGGCGTCGTCATCGTGCGGAATTCCGTGTTGCTGTCGCGGGCTCAGCGCGCCGTCATCTGGCGCTTGCCGCGTTCTTCGAGAAAGCTCACCAGCCTGACCAGCGGCAGCAGGAAGACGAGATAGAGCGCAGCAGCTCCGATCAGCGGTGTCGGGTTCGCCATCAGCGCCTGGGCGTCGGTTGCCTGCTTCAACAGGTCGGGCATGGCGACGACCGAGGCAAGTGCCGTGTCCTTGAAGATCGAGACGCAATTGCTGGTCAGCGGCGGGATGATGACACGCAGCGCCTGCGGCAGGATCACCGTGCGCATCGTCGTCCAGAAGCCGATGCCCAGCGCCGAAGCGGCCTCGAACTGTCCTTTGGGCACATTTTCGATGCCGGCGCGGCAGACCTCGGCGGTGAAGGCCGAAAGCACCAGCGATAGCGCCAGCGTCGCTGCGGTGAAGGAGGAGAAGCGGATGCCAACGAAGGGCAGTGCGTAATAGATCAGGATCAGCAGCACCAGGATCGGCATCGCCCTGAGGAAATCGACATAGGCGATGGCGAGGTAGCGCACCGGCTTCGGCCCGTAGAGCCGCATCAGGCAGACGAGCAGCCCGGCTGCGCCGCCAAAGATGATGCTGGCGATGCCGAGAAGGATGGTGTTGCCGATACCGCGCATGAGCATCGGAAAACTGCGGACCAGTATGTCCCAGTTGAAGAAGGTGGTGATCAGATCCATGGCGAGGTCCGGGCGCAGGACGCCGCGGCCCCGGGTGGCCGCAGCGTCGTTTCAACGGTTTGCAGGTCGAGCCGTTGGCTCACTCGGCCTTGGGCAGCGGCATCGAGGTTGTCGTGCTGGTGCCTGCGTCCGGTTCGACGCCGAACCACTTCTTGTGAATCGCGGCCATCGTGCCGTCGGCCTTCATCGCCGAGACGGCGTCGTTGGCGGCAACGATATCAGGGTGGTCCTTGCGCGCCATCATGGCGAAGCGCTCGCCGGTCGGAATGCGCACCAGCACCTTGAAGCCTGGCGTCTTGGTCATGGCATATTGGAAGCCGGCCAGCTCGCCCGCACCGCCATCGACGCGTTGCGCCTGGATATCGAGCAGAAGGTCCTGCTGGGCGTTGTAGCTGCGCACTTCGGCGAGGCCGAGCTTCTCGGTGTTTTCCTTGGCCCAGGCTTCGCCCGTCGTACCGGCGACGACGCCGATGACCTTGCCCTTCAGCCCGTCGAGGCCGGCGATGTCGGACGCTTCGCGGCCGATAACCGTGCCGTCGCCATCATAATAGGGCTGGGTGAAGGACTGGTTCTGCAGGCGCTCGTTGTTGACCGAGATCGACGACACGGCAAAGTCGATGCGGCCCGAGCTGGAGGCGGCGAACAGCGCCTGAAAGCCCATGTCCTGGATTTCGACCGGACGCCCGAGGCGCTTGGCGACTTCGGTTGCGACGTCGATCTCGAAGCCTTCGAAGCTGCCGCTTTCGGTCTTGAACTCCCATGGCGGATTGGCCGGGTAGGCGCCGACGACGAGCTTTTCCTGGGCGCCGGCCGGGGCCGACAGCGCAAGTGCAAGTGCCATGGCCATGCCGGCCGCTAGTCTAGAGAATGCCAATTGTCTTCCTCCCTTTGATCGCTTGGCGCGGCAGGCAACGCGGTTGCCGGTCGCATGTCACTGTTTCAAGCCTTTAAGTATGCATGGGCATATGGCGAGCGACGACTTCTGTCCGTCACCGGCACAGGCGCGATTGTCGCGGCCTGTCGCCCCGCTCTTCCGTCTAATGTGGCGAGATGTGTTCCGTTTCTTGCGTACAGGGGCCTTGGCAAGTCTTCCGTACCCGCCATCGGTGCCGATGAACGAGCCGCGCAATCCCGATCCCGCCTAAAAGCCTCCTCCGTCCTCCTCAGCAATATATTTGCATTTGCATTTAAATTTGTCCAGATGGTTGTTGGCAGGTGACGCAGCGTCGGGAGTCGACACTCCGGCGCAAACGAAAACGGCCGCGGATCGCGTCTACGATCCACGGCCGCTGGATGCGGAGAGGGTATTGGGGATCAGGCGCGGCTGAGCGCCATCACACCGGTTTCGGTGCCGGTCAGTCGCCGCGAACGGCCGTCGGAGCCGACAACCATCTGGATGCGGCGTCGCTCCGATGAAAACAGCTTCGACGTCGACACGTCCACCGGCGGGTTGAAAGCGACGGTGACGCGCCAGAGATCCGGCTTGATCGTCTCCTCGAGGCCGATGACGCGGCCCTTGGCGGGATTGCCGTTAAAGGTGCCCGACACCGTCTCGCCGACGGCGAAGGGGACGCCACCGGTGACCTGTTCGGACTTGGTGTCGGTGGGACGCGCGGCCAGCGTGTTCCAGTCGCGCACGCCTTCCTGGCGGGCGACGAGTTCAAGCGCCTTGGCGTGGCTGATGGCGATGCCCTCACCGGCCAGCGCGTCGCGCAGCCTGCGGGCATTGGTTTTATAGTCGTGACCTGTGGTCATGGTTTCGCTCCTTCGCGATGCGCGAACGGCGTGGTGAAAGTCGGGAGCCCGCATTGCCGCTTCGGCCGTCGCATCGACAGGGAAACGAAATTTCAAAGAGGAGCTTCACCGGGGCCTTGCGGCTGCGGGCGGCAGGGGCTCCCCGCCCTTGACCGCCCTCAGATAGGAAGAACAACGCGCGCCGTCAATGAGGGCGCGCCGGAGGCTCGGTCAGGCGGCCCCCAAGTCAGGCGGCCCAAGTCAGGCCGCCTTGTCCCACTCCGGTGCCAGCCCGCCGGGGCTGACGATGCGTCCGCCCGGCGTGGCCAGGGCATGGATCGCCGCCATCTCGTCCGCCGACAGGTCGAAATCGAAGATGGCGAAATTCTCGGGCAGGCGCGATAGCGTCGACGTCTTGGTCAGCGTGACGACGCCGTCCTGCCGCACCAGCCAGCGCAACACCACCTGTGCCGCCGTCTTGCCGTGGCCGGCGCCGATCTGTTTCAGCACGGGATCGGAGATCACCTTGCCATCGGCCATGGCGTAGTAGGCTGTGACCGACATGCCGGCCTGGCGCGCTGCGTCGAGCACCGCCGTCTGGTCGAGATAGGGATGGTATTCGACCTGGTTGGTCACCAGCTTGGCGTCACTCAGCTTCACTGCCTCGGCCATCAGTGTGGTGTTGAAGTTGCTGACGCCGATATGGCGTACCTTGCCGGCCTTTTTCACCTCGTTCAGCACGCCGATCTGCTCGGCCAGCGGCACCGCGTCGTTCGGCCAATGCAGCAGCAGCAGGTCGACATTGTCGGTGCGGAGCTTCTTCAGGCTGTCGTCGACCGATCTGACGAAGGCATCGCGCTGGTACTTGTCGACCCAGACCTTGGTGGTCAGGAAGATGTCCGAACGTGCCACGCCCGAGGCGGCGATAGCCTGGCCGACTTCGGCCTCGTTGCCATAGATCTGGGCGGTGTCGATGTGGCGAAAGCCCTTGCGGATCGCTTCAGGCACCACTTCGAGGACTTCTGCGCCGGGCATGCGGAAGGTGCCGAAGCCCAGGGCAGGGATTGTCGCGCCATTGGCGGTAACGAATTTCATGATGTTCTCCTTGAGAGGAAATTGGGGGCGGTGGGAAATTCGGACGGATGGCTCCGCCCCTTAGGTAGGTCGGCACTGAAACCGGTCAATCAACTTAAGCCGGTTGGCACAGCGGTTCCTGGCGCCGGTCGAGCACGCCACTCCATACCGTCAGCACGAAGGCACCGGCCACCAGCACAGCACCCACCCATGGCGTGGCGCCAAGGCCGAGCGGCGAGGCGACAACCAAGCCGCCGATCCAGGCGCCCAGTGCGATGCCGAGATTGAAAGAGGCGATGTTGAGCGCCGAGGCGACGTCGACGGCGCCCGGGCGATGCTCCTTGGCCAGTTGCACGACGTAGAGCTGCAGGCCCGGCACATTGGCAAAAGACAGGAAGCCGAGTGCTGCCAGCGTTGCCAGCGTCCACACGGGCGAAAGCGCGGTGAAGGAAAACAGCACCAGCACCATAGCCTGCAATGCAAACAGCACCGTCAGCGCCTTGACCGGGTTGCGGTCGGCGATGCGTCCACCGGCAATGTTGCCGATGGCGATGGCGAGACCGTAGAGCACCAGGATCAGGCTGACGCTCGAAGCCTGGAAGCCGGTGATCTGTTCGAGGATCGAGGCGAGATAGGTGAAGGTGACGAAGGTGCCGCCATAACCGAGCGCGGTCATCGCAAACACCAGCAGCAGCCGGCCGGAACCGAGCACGCGGACCTGGTCGAGCAGGCTGGACGGTGCGGCCTTGTTGAGGGTCGAGGGCAGCAGGGCAGCGATGGAGACGAAGGCGATGACGCCGAGCAGCGAGACGCCCCAGAAGGTGGCGCGCCAGCCGAAGGTCTGGCCGATGAAAGTGCCGAGCGGCACACCGGTGACGATCGCCACCGTCAGGCCCATGAACATCATGGCGATCGCCGAGGCGCGGCGGTTTTCCGGCACCAGATCGGCGGCAATGGTGGCGCCCACCGAGAAGAACACGCCATGGGCAAAGGCCGACAGCACGCGCGCGACAAGCAACAGCTCGTAGCTGGGGCTCAGCGCCGCTGCCGTGTTGCCGACGACGAACAGCGCCATCAGCCCGAGCAGCAGGGGCTTGCGTTCGATCCGGCCGGTAAGCGCCGTCAGCACTGGCGCGCCGAAAGTGACGCCCAGCGCGTAGACGCTGACGATCAGGCCGGCGAGCGGCAGAGTGATGTGAAGATCCTGGGCCACCGTAGGCAACAGCCCGACGATGACGAATTCGGTCGTGCCGATCGCATAGGCGGCGATGGTGAGCGCGAAGATGGCTAGGGGCATGTCGTGCACCGTTCCCGAGTTGAATGGGCGGCCTGCGCCGCGGTTGATCCGTGGCTGCATATGGGGCAAGGGTACTTGCGCAATAATGCGCGATGATGGACGAATGCTTGTGAATTTGATTCACAAGAGGCCAGCCATGGACAATCGCGCCGGTGAGATGGAGGTCTTCGTCCGGGCCGTCTTGCTGAAGAGCTTCTCAGCCGCCGGCCGGCAACTGGGCCTGTCGCCGTCGGCGGTCAGCAAGCTGATCACGCGCATCGAGGACAGGCTGGGCACGCGCCTCGTCGTGCGCTCGACGCGCAGCCTGCAGCTGACCCCGGAAGGCGAAGTCTATCTCGAGCGCGCCGCCCGCATCCTAGGTGAGATCGAGGAGGCCGAGCGCATCGTCGCAGGCGGCGCCAACGCCGTGCCGCGCGGCCTGCTCAGGGTCAGCGCCTCGGTTGCCTTCGGCGCCAGCCATGTCGTGCCGCATATTGCCGAGTTCCTGAGGCTTTATCCCGAGGTCGAGCTCGACCTGTCGCTGACCGATAGCGTTATCGATCTCTACGAAGAGCGCGCCGACGTCGCCATCCGGTCCGGCAGGCTGCGCGATTCATCGCTCAAGGCGCGCAAGATCCTGGAGATCCGCCGCGTCGTCGTCGCATCGCCTGCCTATCTGGAACGGCATGGCGAGCCGGAAAAGCCGGCCGATCTCGTTGGCCACAACTGCCTGCGCTTCAACTTCCTGCGCAACCGCGACGAATGGATGTTTCGCGACCCGGCAACCGGTGAGACCTTCGCACAGCGCATCGGCGGCAACCTGCTTGCCAACAACGGCCCGAGCCTGCGCCGGCTCTGCCTCGACGGCGTCGGCCTGATCCGCAGCGGGCGTTTCCAGGTCCAGGCCGACATCGACGCCGGCACGCTGGTGCCGGTGCTTGAAGCCTACAATCCTGAGAATATCGAGATGATCCACGCCGTCTTCGCCGGCCACGGCCACCTTGCCGCGCGCATCCGTGCCTTCATCGATTTCCTCGCCGAAAAAACGCGCGCCGGCTA
Organism: Aminobacter ciceronei; assembly: GCF_014138625.1. Classification (GTDB taxonomy): domain Bacteria; phylum Pseudomonadota; class Alphaproteobacteria; order Rhizobiales; family Rhizobiaceae; genus Aminobacter; species Aminobacter ciceronei. The sequence goes on along the minus strand of NZ_JACJHY010000008.1, from coordinate 169,987 downwards.
GCGCCATTGTTTCGGCAAATAGGCGCACTACCTTCGTGAGGCGCGGTTATCGCGCTGGAAGTGTTGCAATGGCGAAGATGGCGAGATCGAAACGGGCTCTGACGATGGCGGGCATTCTGCTTGCCGGGGCAGTGCAGGCGCATGCCATCGACCTGCCCGGCCAGCCCGACCGCAACCAGCTCGCCCGCGAAGGCAGGATCAACGAGCTGCAGATCCTGCAAAGCCAGCAAGGCCGCGCCGATTTCCAGGCCGAGCAGCAGCGCCTGCGCGAGCAGGACCGCCAGATCGTGATACCGCAGATGCAGCGGCCCGAAGTCCCGGTGATGAAATCACACTGCCAGATCGAGCTCTACGGCAACATCTATCGCCGCGTCTGCCGCTGAGCGTCCCTGCCGGACGCCGTGAGCTACCGCGCAGCCAGCCGCTCGGCCAGCACGCCGTCGAGCCTGTCGTATCCGGCCTCGACACCCTTGGCCATGCCGATGGCGATCGCGCCGTCCCTGGCTTCGCGTGAGCTGTAGAGCATTGTATTGACCGAAATCGTGCGGCCGTCCCTTTCCGTCAGCACCAGCGTTGAGCGCGCCTCGCCGTCGGTCCAGTCCATGTCGAACAGCTCGACGCTGACGATCCTTTCGGGCCTGGCGATCTCGCGATAGGTCCCGGTCATGCCCATGTCGCGGCCGTCGTCATGGCGCCAGACGAAGCGATACGTGCCGCCGACGCTGAGGTCGATCTCGCAGACGGCAAACGACCAGCCGTCCGGTCCCGTCATCCAGCGTTTCAGCAACGCGGGAATCGTCCAGCAGTCGAACACCAACTCGCGCGGCGCGTCGAACACACGCGTCATGGCGATCTCACGGTCGCTCGGCGTCGTCACTTCCAGTCTGTGGCTCATCGTCGTTTCTTCTCCTCGCTTCCGCTTCAGGCTTTGCCCTGGTTCGCCTGCAGATCAGCGAGCAGCGCGTCGAGACGCTTGTAGTTGCCCTCCCAGACCTTTCGGTACTCATCGAGCCACCCGGTCACTTCTGCCAGCGCCTCGCCCTCGATGCGGCAAGGCCTGCGCTGGGCGTCGCGGCCGCGCGAGATCAGCCCGGCGCGCTCCAGCACTTTGAGATGTTTTGAAATCGCCGGCTGGCTCATGGCAAAGGGTTCGGCCAGCTCCATCACCGAAACCTCGCCCCTCATCAGTCGCGCCAGGATCGCCCGCCGTGTCGGATCGGCCAGTGCGGTAAAGGTCGCGTCAAGGCGTTCGGACGGGGTCATGGCGCTGCTCTCTCATTCTATAACTGAAGGGTTATATAGAATGAGAGAGCCCGTCAAGCTTGGCCGAGAAAAGGCAGGCGCAACGCCGACCTATCCCTCCCCTTTCTTGGGGAGGGATCCAGCGTGGGGGCCTCGTCGAGCACGTCCGTGACGTGGGCTCTCAGCACCGCCGACAGAAACGCGTCACGCCGCCTTGCGCGTCTTCTTGGCGTGAACGTTCTGGTTCATGCGGAACATGTTGTCGGGGTCGTATTTGCGCTTCACTTCGAGCAGCCTGGTGTAGTTGGCGCCATAAGCCGCCTCGACACGATCGGCCTCATCAGCCGGCATGAAGTTGATGTAGGCGGTGCCGACAGCCTGCGGCCGCGTCGCTTCATAGATGTTGCGGGCCCAGCCGATGCAGGCCTTGTCCATCGACGCTTCGCGCCAGCGCGCATGCACGTTCATGACGAAGTGCGAATTGCGCTGCGGAAATGCCGTCGCATCGGTCGCCACCCGCCCGGCAGCGCCGCCGACATGGCCGACGAAGATTTCGCATTCCGGCCCCGGCAAGGCACGGATCGCGCTGTCGAGCATGTCGATGGTGGTATCTTCCAGATCGATGAAGTCGTGGCTCTTCCAGTAGTTGCGCGCGCCGGGCGCAAGCAGCGGATCGAACGCCATCTGCCATCCGGCGAACGGGTTCGGCCCGACGACGTCGACGATTGGCTGGCCGATGCCGCGCAAGGCAGCGGTCGCCTTCTCGCCGGCCTCGAGCTCGCCGCACCAGCACATCGCCAGCACCAGCACCTCCTTGCCGTGCCATTGCGCCGGCAGGAACGGCAGCGGCGGCGCCTGCCGCATCACAGTCCAGCAGGTCAGCTCGTCGGGCGCGTCCTCGAGCGCTTCGCGATATTGCCGTAGCACCGACTTGGCCTCGTCGAATGGGTGCACGACCAGCCCCGACAGCACCTGCGGGCCGAGCTTATGCAGCTTGAACTCGAAGGCGGTGACGACGCCGAAATTGCCGCCGCCGCCGCGTATCGCCCAGAACAGGTCGGGATGCTCGGCGGTGCTCGCCCGCACAAGCTCGCCATCCGCAGTCACCACGTCGGCCGACAGCAGATTGTCGATGGTCAGGCCGAGCTTGCGTGTCGTCCAGCCGAAGCCGCCGCCCAGCGTTAGCCCTGAAATGCCCGTCGTCGAGTTGATGCCGGTCGGCACCGCAAGGCCGAACGCCTGCGTTTCCTTGTCGACGTCGGCGAGGATGGCACCCGGCTCGACCCAGGCTCGCCGCGCCACCCTGTCGACGCGAACCGACCTCATCTGCGACAGGTCGATCATCATGCCGCCGTCGCACACGGCGCTGCCGGCGATGTTGTGGCCGCCGCCGCGTACCGAGACGAGCAGCTTGTTGTCGCGCGCGAACTTGACTGCGGCGATAACGTCGCTGGCGCCGACGCAGCGCACGACAAGGCCGGGGCGACGGTCGATCATGGCGTTCCAGACCGTACGCGCCTCGTCATAGCCGGCATCGCCGGCATTCAGCACTTGGCCGCGCAGGCTTGCTGCGAAAGCATCGAGGACAGGCGCGCTCACCATTGCCAGCCCGCCGTCAAGGGTCGTGAGGTTCAGGTCGTTCATGGAGCTTTCCTCCGCTCAGAGAAAAGGCCTCCTCATCCGCCGTGCCCCGTAATTCTGCGCCCGCGATCCGGCGGCAGCAAGGCAAGAGTGCCCATGTTGCGGGAAAGTGATGGGTTTTGGCGGATCGTCGGCATCGGCTGCGCGCCTTGTGGCACGCTCGGCCCACCGATCTTTGGAAGGCAGGGTTCTACTGACTAGTCGAGCAAAGCCAGATTCAGCTGTGCCAGCCGCTCCGGATCGGCGACGGCGTCGATGCCGACGATCCTGTCGCCGTTGAGCCTGAGCATCAGCACGACACGGAGCTTGCCCATCGGGGCGACCAACAGGCCGATCGCGCCGTCGACAAGCGCCGGCAGCGCGCCCTGCGCCCGGCCCTTGAAGCTTTGCGCCACGGCCTGCGCGCCGCGCAGTTCGGCAACGGCACCGAGATGTGCGGCGACGGCATCGGCGCGGAACACGACGTCGGGATCGAGCACGGCAAGCAAGCCGGCGAAATCGCCGCCGCGCGATGCCGCGAGAAACGCGTCGACAACCTGCCGCTGACGCGTCCGGTCGGGCGCGCGCGCCTCGTCGCTGCCCTGGACCCGGCGCCGGGCCCGGCTCGCCAGCTGCCGCGCCGCGACCGGCGTCCGCTCGACGACGGGGGCGATGTCATCGAAGGACAGGTCGAACATGTCGTGCAGCACAAAGGCGATGCGCTCGGCCGGTGCCAATTTCTCCAGCACCACCAGCAGTGCCAGGCCGACGGCGTCGGCCATCGCCAGCTCGCGTTCGGGATCGACGGCAGGGGCATCGTCGGCAATTTCGTCGGGCCCTTCGGTGTCGAGCTGCTCCTCGCGCCGCGACTTGCGCCGGCGCAGCATGTCGAGGCAGACGCGCGCCACCACCGTCGTCAGCCATCCCGAGAGATTGTCGATGTCGTCGGTGTCGGTGCGCGCCAGGCGCAGCCAGGTCTCCTGGACCGCGTCCTCGGCCTCGCTGGCCGCGCCTAGCATGCGGTAGGCGACGGCGCGCAGATGCCCGCGCTTCTCGGCGAATTTTTCGGCCAGAAAAATTTCTTCGTTCATAGGTCACATTCCCTGCTGCTGTTCCGTCAAGGCCATGACGAACGAATCCCGGCCGATGTGACAGAGACTGTCGCGGGGCCGGCGCCGTCAAGATCGAATGGACCCGAACCCGACAAGGAAGACTCACATGCAAGCTCGTATGACCAACCCCGCCATCCTGCTTCCCGATGCCATGCAGGCGCTGTTTGCGCTCAACAAGGCGACCGAGAGGGACGGCCTGCCCGAGGTGACGCGCAAGCTGGTCCATTTGCGCGCCAGCCAGATCAACGGCTGCAGCGTCTGTGTTCACATGCATTCGCTCGAACTCAGGAAGCTCGGCGAGAAGGACGACCGCATCTTCGCCGCCGCCGCCTGGCGCGACACGCCCTGGTTCACGCCGGCCGAGCGCGCAGCCCTTGCGCTGACGGAAGCCGTGACCCGCATCGCCGACAAGTCCGACCCGGTGACGGACGACGTCTGGGAAGAGGCGACGCGCTACTACGACGAGAAGGCGATTTCGGCGCTGCTTCTCTGCATCGCGGCGATCAATGTGTGGAACCGGCTTAATGCCGCTGTCCGGCAGGTCGCGGGAGTTGCCTGGAACTAATAATCCATCGTGCACTCCCTCGGCTTGTGCGTCTCGAAGGCTGGGGGAGGGGTACGTTAAACCACTGCGCGGCGATAAAGATGCCAGGTAGCATGGCCCAGCACCGGCAGCACCACCAGGAGGCCGAGAAAAAAGGGCAAGCAGGCTGCCAGCACCGCAACCGTCACCACCAGGCCCCAGCCGAGCATGACAAGCGGGCTCGCCAGCACCGCGCGGATCGATGTCAGCATGGCGGTGACGAAGTCGATTTCGCGGTCGAGCAGTATCGGGATTGAGATGACCGTGATGGAATACAGTACCAGCGCCAGTGCCGCGCCCTCGATATGGCCGATACCGAGGAAGATCCAGCCCTGGTTGGTGGTCAACACAAGATCGGCGAAGCGGTCGAGCGTGGCGTAGGACATGCGGCCGAGAATCAACGCCATCAGCAGCCTGATCTGGTACATCCAGACCCAGAACACGAACAGCATGACGAAAGCCATCCACGACACTTCGCGTCGGCGCTGGGCCCAGATCAAGTTGAGGACCTGTCCAAGCGTTGGCTTATGCCCGGCCTCCATTTGGCGGCTTACCTCATAGAATCCGACGGCGGCGAAGGGCCCGACCAGCGGGAAGCCGATCGCGAACGGATAGATCAGCCATGGGGCGTGCAGCACCAGCAGGGACGTTGTAATTGCCAAGCCGATCACCACGAAGACCAGCGCAATAGCGAGCCCGATGCGCGGGCTCCGGGCGAAGTCGGCGGCGCCCTCCGCCAGGCTCTGCCTGATGTCGGCTACGGTCAGTGCGCGCACTTCCGGCGGCCTAGCCGGTCGCCTCGCGTAGGTGTCCATATCCGCCATTCGTCCTCCCTCGCCCCGCGCTGCATCCGACCGCAGCGCTCTATCTGCGCGGCAACGCGACTTCCCGCATTGATCGAGATCAAGCGGGAGTGTTTCCGCATTAGACGTCTCGTTCACGCGTCGAACACGCTGGACTCACGCCTGCATGGCAAGCTCGCCGGGTCATGTCAGGAGACGGGAGGCCGAGATGGCTTACTCAGTGCATTCCAGCCACGGACATCAGACGGCGGATCTGACGATCCGGCTCCTCCAGGCCACTGCACGCCGTATCGCGGCAGCCGAGATGTGGTATCGCCGTGCCCAGAGCAGGCGGATCATCGCGGCACTCAGCCCGGAGCAGATGAAGGACATCGGCTACCCTGCCGTTGATGCCATTCCCAGCCTCGACGTCGAGGCTGGTCTCATGTCCAGATTGCAATCGATGCGATAACGAACCGTCGCGGGCAACACGCCGCGGGGTGGCGGTCGCCGGGGCATGCCGCGACGGCGATGGCCGTTGCGTTACGTCCCTGGCGCCTGCGTCAGGGCGATGGCCGTGCCGACGATCAGCATGGCTGCCACGCCTTGCAGCACGCTGACAACGACGCTGAGCAGCGCGCGGCCGAGACCAAGGTCGAGATTGCGGGCAAACCAGCGCGTTTCCACCGCCACGTACCAGACGATGGCAACGACCAACAGCAGCAGTGCCGCGACGCTCGCGGTGCTGTTGTGGACGCGCCACACCACGCCCGCCAGGCTGACGCCGAGGGCGAAGGGTGCCGCGACATAACACTGGCTGTAGAACGGCGGCTTCAAGGTTGCCCTGTCGATCCGGGCGCCGCGAAAGCGCAACAGCTTCACCGCCATCAGCAGCGGGAAAACGCTGAAGACGACGGCCCGAAAGATCAGAAGGTTGGAGTCGCTGGCGAGCATCGACGGCGCCACCCAGGAACGATCGCTGATGAAGCCGAGCTCCAGGCCATGCACGATCAGCAGCGTCAGCAGCAGGAACATCGGCGGGCTCATCGTGTCCTGGTACTGCTCGTCCACCTCGTCGGACAGCTCGACATTGGCATAGCGCATCATCTTGTCGGGGTCGCGCAATGCTCGCCACATCGTCAGCGGGTAAAACAGTAGCCACGACACGACCTCGTAGAGAAGTTCCTCGATCGATTTCAGCAGTCGCATGAAGTCCATGCGTCGCTCCTTCGCAGAGTGGTCCGCGCGGCATGATGACGGCGGGAATGGGTGAAGGGAAGGGCCGGGTGGCCGCTACAACCGCTTCAGGCGAAACCGCTGCCGGTATTGCGCCGGCGTAATGCCGGTATGGCGCCGGAACAGCCGGCGGAAGAACGCCGGATCCTCGTAGCCGACTGTCTCGGCGATTTCGTCCGTCGCGTCAGCGGTGGCCTCCAGCATCTGCTTGGCCTCCTCGATACGCAGGCTTTGCACATAATCGACAGGCGTGTAGCCGGTCGCCGCCTTGAAGCGGCGCTTGAAGGTGCGCTCGGGCAGACCGCTTTCGGCGACCATGCGCGTCACCGGATTGGCGCAGGCGTAATTGTCGGCGATCCAGAGCTGGCAGTTGCCGATTGCCGCATCCTCGTGGCGCCTGGGCTTGGCCATCGCGGCGAAAGGCAACTGGCCGTCGCTGCGGTCGCCGAGCAGGAACACTTTTGCGATGCGCGCTGCTTCCTCCCTGCCGCTGTAGCGCGCGATCAGGTGCAGTGCGAGGTCTTCCCAGGACGACGCGCCGCCGGTGGTGATCAGCTGTCCCTCAGGGTCCATGTCGCAGACGATGCGCTCGGGCCGGAATCGCACCAGGGGATAGTTGTCGCGGAAGATGTCGGCGGCGATCCAATGCGAGGCTGCGTCCTTGCCGTCGAGCAACCCCGCCTCGGCGAGGAAGATCGAGCCTGTGCACACCGAGCAGATGGTGGCGCCGGCGGACAGCTGCGCCCGGACCCATTCCATCTCATCGCCCCATCCGAGCGCCGCGCCACCCTCGAGCGGCAGCGCCAGGTCGGTGACGATCACCACGTCGGTATTCTCTGTGTCGGCGAATGTCGCATGCGGCTGGATCGGTGTGCCGATGGCGCAGGTGAACGCCTCCTTGCTTCGTGCCACGATCTCGGCTGAGATGGGCCGCGCCCTGGTCTGCTGCCCGGTCAGCCGGTCCCAGATCGAGCCCACCGCCGACAGCACCTCGAACAGCCCGTATACCGCCGCCGGTGTCGTCTGCGGCAAGGCAAGCAGGCTGATGCGGAGGGGTTCGGCCTGGGTTTTCATGTGCCATCAGTGGCACGTATGCCTCGTTTTTGTCCAGTATCGCTCTCGCGATCCGACTTCGACGTCCCTAGTGTCCGTCCAAGCCGCCCAGCGGGCGCGAGGAGATCGAAATGCCAGATCACATCAACACGACCAGCCGGCGCCGCTTCCTGCTCTCCGCAGCAGCGCTCGCCGTTTTGGGAGCAACCCAGGGGAGTCAGGCGATGGCCAGCGAAACCACCACAAAGACCGTCCGTTCCAATGGCGTCGAGATCGCCACGGAGGCATTCGGCGACCCGTCGGCGCCGCCCGTGCTGCTGATCATGGGGGCGATGGCCTCGATGCTGTGGTGGCCGGAAGAGTTCTGCCGCCGCATCGCCGCCAGCGGCCGCTATGTCATCCGCTACGACAACCGCGACACCGGCGTGTCGACCAAATTCCCGCCTGGCAAGCCACCCTATTCGATGGACGACATGGCCAAGGACGCCATCGCCGTGCTCGACGGCTACGGCATCGAAAAGGCCCATGTCGTCGGCATGTCGCTCGGCGGCATGATCGCCCAGATCCTGGCGTTGTCGGCGCCCAGCCGCGTCGCTTCGCTGACGTTGCTGTCGACGACGCCCATCGGCCTCGATCTCGACCTGCCGCCGCCGACACCGGCCTATATGGAGCATGCCGCGACGGGCGAAAACGTCGACTGGTCGAACCGCGCCCAGGCGACCGCATTCATCGCCAGCGAGGCCCGGGTGATCGCAAGCACAGCACATGCGCATGACGCGGTGAAGACGCTTGCCTTCATCGAGCGCGACCACGACCGCTCAGGCGGATATCTTTCGGCCACCAATCACTTCATGCTCGAGGGCGGTGAGACCTTGAAGGGCAAGCTTCCCGGACTGGAGGCGCCGCTTGTGGTCATTCATGGCACCGCCGACCCGATCTTCCCGGTCGTCCACGGCAAGGCGATCGCCGATGCGGTTCCAGGCTCTACATATCTCGCCGTCGCCGGCGGCGGCCACGAGCTGCACGAGGATGACTGGGGTATCGTCATCCCGGCCATCGTCGACAACAGTGCGGTGCCTTTCTGAGACGCAGCCATCGTTGCCTGAAGCGCCCGGCCCCGCCGGGCGCGGCTTGGGCCAGACAGCCGCGATCGCGCGGACAGCCGCCTCAACAGGTGCGAAACCCGTTCACGGCACCCGCCGGGGCGGCTATAGCAGGGCATCCTCGATGCATTGGAGCCTGCCATGACCGACACAAGGACCGCCACCACCGACACGGTGCTCGATCGCTTCCTCCGTTATGTCGTCATCGACACCCAGTCCGATGCGAGCTCGCCGAGCCAGCCCTCGACCGAAAAGCAGAAGAACCTCGGCCGCCTGCTCGTCGAGGAGCTGTTGGCGATCGGCCTCACCGACGCCCATCTCGACGAGCATGGTTATGTCTACGCCACCGTGCCCGCCAATACCGAAAAGCAGATCCCGGTCATCTGCTTCTGTTCGCACATGGACACCGCGCCCGATTTCACCGGCACCAACGTCAAGCCGCAGATCCTGCGCAACTATGCCGGCGGCGACATCCAGCTTGTCGGCGACCCGCAGCAGGTCATCCGGGTCACCGAGCACCCCGAGCTGAAAAACCAGATCGGCAACGACATCGTCACAACAGACGGCACCACGCTGCTCGGTGCCGACGACAAGGCCGGCATCGCCGAGATCATGACGGCGGCACAGTTCCTCGTTGCCAACCCCGACATCAAGCATGGTGCGATCAAGCTTTTGTTCACCGCCGACGAGGAGATCGGCCGCGGCGTCGACAAGGTCGATTTCGCCAAGCTCGGCGCTGAATTCGCCTACACCATGGATGGCGAGACCGCTGGCCACATCGAGGACGAGACCTTTTCGGCCGACGGCGTCGACATCACCATTTCAGGCGTCGCCATCCATCCCGGCTTCGCCAAGGGCCGCATGGAAAACGCCATCAAGATCGTTGGCGCCATCGTCGACCGGCTGCCGAAGGAGCTTTCGCCCGAAACCACCGAGGGCCGCGAAGGCTTCCTCCACCCCACTGCGCTGTCGGGCTCGATGGAAAAGGCCTCGCTCAGCTTGATCGTGCGCGATTTCACCGAAGCTGGCCTCGTCGCCAAGGAAAAGCTGCTCGAAGACATCGTCAAGGACGTGATGAAGGCCTATCCCGGCTCGACCTACAGCTTCACGGTCAAGGAGCAGTACCGCAACATGAAGGTGGTGCTCGACCGCCATCCCGAGATCGTCGACAACGCGCTCGAAGCCGTCCGCCGCGCCGGCATGGAGCCGTTGCGCGGCAGCATCCGCGGCGGCACCGACGGCTCGCGCCTGTCCTTCATGGGCCTGCCCTGCCCCAACATTTTCGCCGGCGGCCACGCCTTCCACTCCCCGCTGGAATGGGTCAGCCGCCAAGACATGGAAAAGGCGGTGACGACGATCGTGGAGCTGGCGAAGGTGTGGGAGGAAAGGGCGTAAGGGGGCGCCAGGTTGGTTTTGCGCCAATATCTGCAATCGCCTGCTTATACGTCGCAGTTTGGGCAGATTGCGGATTAGCCCTCAAGACGGTGAAACGAAAAGGCCCGCCGAGCGGCGGGCCGGGCATTTGCGGTCTTGAAACCTAGAACGCCGTGTTGAAGCCAACCGTACCTTTGAAGCCGTTGCTGCCCTCGAAACTGGTCGAAGCCAGCGCTTCGCCGTAGAGGGCGTATTTGCCTCCGGCCCAGCGGTAGGTGCCGCCAATGCCGAGTTCCGCGCCGAAGGAATCGGGCTCGAACGCGACCTTGGTACCCGCCACGTCGACCGCCGTTCCGTCCAGGAATTCGTAGGTAAGATTGGCGATGCCATAGACATGGCTGCGGCTCGCGCCGCCGCCTGCGTCATAGTCCAGCGCCAGGCCGATCCGGCCTTTCAGGCTGTCGCCGGCCACCAGCGACACCTTGGCGCCGAACGGATCGGCGAAATCGTCGAAATCGACGGAGGTGTAGGCAAGCTGGGCCTGCGGGGTCACCGACCAGGTGCCGCCGACCGACAGCTTGCGGCCGGCTTCGATGCTGAAGGCATAGCCAAGGCCTTGATTGCCGTCGACGAGCTTGCCGACGGTGTCGGCGGCAACGTCGCTCGACAGGCGGCTAACAGAGGCCTGTCCGTCGACATAGATGCCGTTGCTGCCATACCAGGTCAGCGTCGCGCCGCCGCCATAGGCAACTGTCGCATTGGTGCCGTTGCCGAGGCTGGAGCCGATGTCGGCGTTGACCCGGCCATATTGCGCATTGATGCCGCCGATCAGCCTGCCTGAGCCGGTTTCGGCGAACAAGCCATCAATGCCTGCCTGTACGAGATAGCGGTTGCTGTCATAGGAGGTGCCAGTGGTCGAAACGCCCTCGACATGGCCATGCGCGCCTTCGATCCGCGTCCAGAAATTGCGCGGGCCGGCCTCACCTCCGGCGCTATCCGTCGCTTCACTCGCCCCGGGCCAGTAGCGGTCGCCGACGCGCTGCTGCAGCGTCGGCAGCTCGGCCAAGCCAAGCAAGACGATCGGATAGTTCTCATAGACCGGCACCGTCGGCGCCAGCGTATCGGTCATGCGCAGGTACCAGTCGCCGTCTGTGGGATCGGCGATGCCGTTCTGGAACAGGCCGTAGAGATAGGCCCCGCCGATCGCCGGACCAGCCAGCACGAAGGCATCGGCGGCGGATGTGCCCGCCACGTCGACAATCTTGATACCGTCGCCGGTCGTTTCCGCTCCGGCGCCGCCGAGATTGGTGACGAAGATTCTGGTCGCACCGGTTCCGAGGATCGAGTTGCCTGTTATGGCGAGAAGATCGGTGGGCGAGGCATCGTTGCCGAGGACGGCCTCGATCAGCAGGGTGCCGCCATTGCTCGTGTAGTTGCCGGCGACAGTCAGCGTGCCGATGCTGTTTCCGGGCGCAATGGTGCCGCCGGCATAGTTAGCGGTGTTTCCGACCGAGCCCACGCCTGCCAGGACGCCGCCGCGCACATCCATGATGCCGCCGAGGACGCCGTTGACGACGAGCATGCCGCCATGGACACTGGTCAGCCCGTTGAAGCCGGTCTGGTTGGCGTTGAAGATGGTGCGGCCGGCGAGCTGGTTGATGGCGCCGCTGCCGTTGATCGGCAGGTCGAAAATGTAGCCGGTTTCGGTGTGGTTGAAGTTGATCTCGGCACTGGCCGCGAGGGTTATCGCCGACGCCTGGAGCGTTCCGGCACCGGTCGCCGCCTGGCCAACCGCGCCGCCGATGTTCAGCGCTGCGTGGCTGCTGGCATGCACGCTACCGACGACAAGGGCCGAGTTGCCGTTGTTCACTACCACCCTGCCGTCATCGGCAAGGGTCAGGGCACCCTTGCCCCTGGTTCCGAGAGTGACCGCGGTCCCGTTGAGCACCGACCCGTCCCCGGAAACAAGGACACTGAAATTTGGGAGGACGCCGCCTGGGCTGGTGGAGATGTTCACGGCCGTCCCGGTCATGACGCCGCCGTCCAGGATCGAGAGCGAACCCTGGTACATTGCTATCGTCGAGCCCGAGTCCCATCGGGATCCTTCGCCGGACACCTCAGCTGTGACCAGTGCGGTGTTGAAGCTGAGGTTTCCAACGCCGCCGAAGGAGGTGTTGCCGGTGATGTCGACCACGCCGCCGTCGCGAACGTAGATGTAGCTGGTGCCGTTAGTGGACGTGAAGCCGCCGGCTTCCAGCGTCGAGCCTTCGCCCATGACGTTGATGGTGGCCGTGCCTTGCGAGCCTGGCGTGTGAACCCTTATGCCCCCCGTCGTCGTGTAAACGGCGCCATTCTCGATGGTCAGGGTCGATTGGCTTCCCGCGCCGCCGCTCAAGTCATTCGGGTCGGTGCCTGTCGCGACCAGCCGGGTGCCCTGACCTGACAACGTCAGGCTCGCCACTTGGCCGTCCCCGCCGGCAATATCCAATTGCGACACGGTTCCACCGGCGGAAGAGCCGAATGTGACGTCGCTGCCGCCAGAGATGAGCGTGTGTCCATCGTTGATGCTGATTGTCGTAATGCCGGAGCCAGCGGCCTCGTTGATGATGAGTTCGCCCCCGCCGACCTTCGAAAGCAAACCCGTGTTCAGGCTGCCAGTGCCCTGGATCTGGCCTGAGAGCGTCAGGCTCGCGCCGCTCGCGACGTTGAAGACCGCAGCCGAACTGTAGGAGAGCGTATTGGCGCCGGTGGCGATCGTGATCGCCTTTCCGGCGATCGCGGGAGGCGGGCTGGTGATCTGGAAACTGGATGTCAGCATGATTGTCGATGCTGCATCAGGGCTCGCCTGGGCGTCCGCTATCGCCTGGTAGAGTTCCGTCTGGTTCGAGGCGACGAAGTTCGCTGCCCTTGCCGCGGGAAGTGTTCCCCCCATTGCCAAAGCGGCAATGCAGACGCCTGAAAGAAGTTTGTATTTGCTGGTTGATTGGGTACCCGGTGCGCCCCCGTTCGCGCAAGACTGCTTCATTCCAATTCCCTGTATGCACTGCCTGAGATTCGTTACATTGACGCCAATTGCAGTTTCTTGACAAGGAAAAGTGGTCTCGTATCTGAGAAAGACTTAATGAAATCTGACCCGCTCGGTACGCAGGCTCTGCGATATTTTCAAATTAGCTCTCGATAATATTATGAATCTCCGATAAATCCGGACGTTCGTTCGCTGTCTCGTAGGTGAAGCTGCTTGAGGATCCTACCTAGATCACGTTCAGCTCGCGGAACGCTCGCCCTTCCGCGATGCGCTGGTAGCCGAAGGCCGAACAGTCGATGGTACGGTAGGTGCCATGGACAAGGAGCTCGGCGAGCGCCTTGCCGACCGCCGGCGCCTGCTGCAGGCCGTGGCCGGAGAAGCCATTGGCGAAAATGAAGTTCTGAACCTCGGGATGCGGGCCGATGACGGCGTTCTGGTCGAGCGCGTTGTAGTCGTAGTGCCCGACCCAGGCTTGCGTCGCCTTGATCGCCTCGAAGGCCGGCACGCGGGTGGCCAGCACCGGCCAGATCACCTCCTCGAACAGCCCCCAGTCGGGGTTGAAATCCGTGGGGTCGGCAGCCAACTCGCCATCCTCACTTTCGGCCCCGCCCGTGATGTAGACCGAACCTTCGGGGCGGACATAGACGCCGGAGGGGTCGACCATCAGCGGCATGTCGGCGAATTTTTCGCGCGCCTCGAAGACGAAGACGTTGCGTTTGCGCGGCTCGACCGGCAGAGCGAGACCGGCCATGGCGGCGACCTTGCCGGCGTTCGGCCCGGCGGCGTTGAACAGCGTGCCGGTTTCCAGCCGCTCGCCGGTGGCAAGCGTCACTGCCGTAACGCGGTTGCCTGAGCGCTCGATGCCCGTGACCTCCGACGTGATCATGTCGATGTTCTTGGTCTTCAGCGCCTTGCGGAACAGGCCGAGCATGGCATGCGCATCGAACCAGCCTTCGCCTGTGCGGCCATAGGCGCCGGCGGAAATACCCTCGGTCGAGATCCAGGAGAAGCGCTTCGCCAGCTGCTCGGCATCCTCGAGCACGATGTCGGCGCCCTCGGCCATCTGGGCCTCGTGGTTGGCCTTGAGAATCGGCAGGCCGTTGTCGCCGGCGAGGATGAGGTAGCCGCCCTCGCGGAAGCCGATATCGGCGTCAGGGCCGAACTCCTCCTTGAGCCGTCGGAACAGGCCAAGCGTGAACTGCGACAGGCGGATGTTTTCGGGGATCGAGAATTGCTGGCGGATCGAGGCGCAGGACAAAGTGGTCGCGGCATGGGCAAATTGCGGGTCGCGCTCGATCAGGGCAATCGAGCCGGTAAAACCCTCCTCGCGCAGATAATAGGCGATCGAGCTGCCGACGATCGCGCCGCCTGTGATGACCACGTCGTGGCGTGCCATGGAGTGTTCCCGTCTGTCTGTGATGGAGGACAAAAGCAGTTACGCCGTCGTCCGGCAAGGACTTGCAAGGGCCAGCATTGCCGGGCAAGAAGACCAGATGCAACATTCCCTGCCCCGCCCGCGCCGCTCGGTGCTGTTCGTGCCCGCCACCAACGAAAAGGCGATCGCCAAGCTTGCGCAGCTTGCCTGCGACACCGTCATCTTCGACCTGGAAGATGCCGTGCTGCCCGAGCAGAAAGCCGCGGCGCGCGACAGGCTGGCAAAATTCTTCGCCGAACGGCCGGCAGGCGCGCGTGAATATGTCGTGCGCATCAACGGGCTGAAAAGTCCGTGGGGGGCGGACGATCTTGCTGCCGCCAGCGGCTGGGCCACCGATGGCGTTGTGCTGCCCAAGATCGAGACGCCGCGTGACCTGCTGGAAGCCAATGACGTGCTCGACGAGGCCGACGCCCCCGACACGCTCAAGCTCTGGGCGATGATCGAGACGCCGCGGGCGCTGGTCAATCTCGCGGCCATCGCCGAGCTCGGCCGCGATCCTTCGGCACGGCTGTCGTGCCTGATCGCCGGGCTCAACGACCTCGCCAAGGACACCGGCGTCAAGCTCACGCCGGACCGCCGCTATGTCCAGCCCTGGCTGATGCAGATGGTGCTTTGCGCGCGAGCTGGGGGGATCGACATGCTCGACAGCGTGTCCAACGATTTCCGCGATCTCGATGCCTTCGCCGCCGAATGCGGCGAGGCCGCCGCCATGGGATTCTCGGGCAAGACCGTCATCCACCCGGCCCAGATCGGCCCGGCCAATGCGGCGTTCTCGCCGTCGGTCGAGGCACTTGCCGAAGCGCGCGCCGTCGTCGATGCCTTCGCGCTTCCTGAGAATACGTCCTCAGGTGTAATCTCGCTCGGCGGCAAGATGGTCGAAAGGCTGCACCTTGCGGAGGCCGAGCGGCTTCTGGCGCGGGCAGCGCAGCTCGAAAGCCTCAGGCACTGAAAGGGACACCGCCATGAAACTCTACCGCTTCCTGACCGGCCCTGACGACGCCACCTTCTGCCACAAGGTCACGGCTGCGGTGAACAAGGGCTGGCACCTGTTCGGCTCGCCGACCTATTCCTTCGACGCCGAAACCAGGACGATGCGCTGCGGCCAGGCGGTGGTGAAGGATGTCGAGGGCGCCGAATACACGCCTGACATCAAGCTCGGCGACTACTGATCTCAGGTTCTGCCGCTATTCGGCGGCTTCCTCCAGCCGCTCCATATCCTCGTCGGACAGGCCGAAATGGTGGCCGATCTCGTGGATCAGCACATGGGTGACGATGTCGCCCAGCGTCTCCTCGTTCTCGGCCCAGTAGTCGAGAATGGCGCGGCGGTAGAGCGTGACGCGGTTGGGGCCCTCGCCAGTCTGTGGGTTCCAGCGCTCGGCGATGCCGCGGCCCTCGAACAGGCCGAGCAGGTCGAACGGCGTTTCCAGCGACAGGTCGTCCATGATCTCGTCGGTCGGGAATTCGGCCAACTGAATGACGACCTCGCCGGTCAGCTGGCGAAACTCCTCCGGCAGATGCGCATAGGCTTCGAGCGCCAGAAGCTCCATCTCCTCGATCGAGGGCGAAAGCTGGTCGTGCCAGGCGCGGGTCTTGTAAATGCGGGCCATTCTTTGTCCTTTTGGGGGGGCATATAGCCTTTTGCCGCCGCGCTTACGAGGCCTTTGCCGCTCGGGCGCCAAATTAGCGGCGACAGCAGAAGGAGAGGAGAGGAATAAATTCTCCTTGAATCGGCTTGACTCTCCAGGGCGCCTCTGGAATCTATAGGAACATAACAGGAACAACTAAGGAAGCAGATCGACATGGCGACCAGCGCCGTGGCGCGGGATGTCGTTTTTGCCTTGCGCCAGAAGATAGCCAAAATCGAGGGAACGCTGGCTGAGAGGCTGGTCTCGCCTGCCGACGGCCAGCCGGTCGCGGGACTGCTGGTCCGCCGCAACGGCCAGGCCTCGGCGCGCGACTTTTTCCTGCCGACGGGTGTCGAGCGGCTCGACGAGGTGCTTGGCGGTGGCCTGCCGAAGGCGGCGCTGACCGAGATTCATGGCAGCGAAACCCGCAATGCCGGTGCCGCCGCGGGGCTGGCGTTGTCGCTCGTCAGCGGCATGCTGAAGCAGCGGTCGCGGTCCAGCGACCTGGTGTTGTGGGTTGGCACGACAGAGATGTTCCGCGAGGCGGGGTTGCCCTACGCACCGGGCCTCGCCAGCTTCTTCGGCATACCGGCCGAAAGCCTGCTGCTTGCCGAGGCGCCGAAGGCCGCCGACGTGCTGTGGATCGCCGAAGAAGCAGCCCGCATCGAGGAGATAGCAGCCGTCGTCGTCGAATTGCGCGGCAACCCGCGCATTGTCGACCTCACGGCGACGCGGCGCCTGCACCGCCGGGCCCAGGACAGCGGCCGGCCCGTCCTCCTGCTGCGCCAGTCGGCCGAGCCGGAACCAACGGCAGCCCCCGTCCGGCTGGTCGTCTCGCCGGCGCCGGCCACCTTGCGGCAAACGCTTCTCGGGCCGCTGGCCGGTTCGATCGCAGCTCCCGCCTTCGCTGTCGAGATTGGCAAGAGCCGCACGGCTCTTCCCGGCAGCTTCATTCTGGAATGGAACCTCGATGCACGCACCCTCGCAGAACGAAGCCCAGAGAATCGTATCGCTGTGGTTTCCCCATCTCGCGGCCGAACGCATCCTCCGGCGCAGGCTGGGGCGGTCCTGGCGTTCAAGCCCGCAGCCGTTGAAGCCGCTGGTGATCAGCCACCGCGAGAACAACACCCAGCGCATCGCCGGCCTCGACGCACGGGCTGAGGCGCTTCGCTTGAAGCCGGGCATGGGCATCGCCGAGGCGCGCGCCATGCACCCCGACATCGATGTCGTCGAAGCCGATCCCGAGGCCGACCGCCGGTTGCTCGAAGGACTTGCCGACTGGTGCGACCGCTACACGCCGCTTGTCGCAATCGACGGTGAAAACGGACTGTTCCTGGACATTTCAGGCTGCGCTCACCTCTTCGGCGGCGAAAAGGCGCTGCTTGCCGATCTGATGGCGCGGTTTTTCCACCAGGGTTTCGACGTGCGCGCCGGTCTTGCCTCGACGCCTGGTGCTGCATGGGCAACGGCACGTTTTGCCACGGGTCAAATCCTGGCCCCGGGCAACGAACGCAAATTTCTCGCGCGCCTGCCGCTGTCGGCGCTGAGGATCGATGCCAGGACGAAGGCGAGCCTGGAAAGCGTCGGGCTGCGCAGCGTCGGCGCGATCATGGACGGGCCGCGCGCGCCACTTGTCCGTCGCTTCGGGGCAGAGCTCATCGAGCGCCTCGACCAGGCGTTGGGTCGGCTCGAGGAGGCGATCTCACCGCGCCTTCCTGTCGCCCCGCTTTCGGTCGAGCGCCATCTCGCCGACCCGCTGTCGCTGATCGACGACATCGAGCGGCTGATCGGCCTGCTTGCTGCCACCCTCAAGGTCGATCTCGAGCGCCGGGAAGAGGGCGCACGCGCGCTCGAACTGCTGCTGTTCAGGGTCGACGGCATGGTCAGCCGCATAACTGTCGGGGCCTCACGCCCCATCCGCGAGCCGGTACTGGTGCGCCGGCTGTTTCATGAGCGGCTGGCGGCACTCGGCGAGACAATCGATGCCGGCTACGGCTTCGACCTCGTGCGTCTCTCTGCCCTGTCGACGGCCCGCTTCGACGCGCGCCAGGCCGATCTTGCCGGCGAGGTGGTGGAGGATGGCGGCGAAGAACTGGCGATCTTTGCCGATCGCATCAGTGCACGCCTTGGCGAAGCTGCGGTGCTCGAAGCGATCCCGGTCGAGAGCCATTTGCCGGAACGTGCCGCCTCCGCCCGGCCCTATGCCCAGGAAGAGGCCCGCAAGGACGGAGCCGAGCGTCCTGCCAGAGCGGCGCAGCAAGCTACCAGGCGGCTCCGGTTGCCCGACCGCCCCATTCGCCTGTTCCGGCAGCCCGAACCAATCGATGTTCCGGCGACCGAGATTCCCGATGGTCCGCCGCTCAATTTCCGCTGGCGCCGGGCGTTGCATCGCGTGGCGCGGGCGGAAGGGCCCGAGCGCATCGCGCCCGAATGGTGGCGCCAGGCGGCCGATGCGCCGACGCGCGACTATTACCGCATCGAGGACGCCGAGGGCCGCCGCTACTGGCTCTACCGGCAGGGCCTCTACAATGCGCAGGCGGTGCCGCGCTGGTTCCTGCACGGGGTCTTTGCATGAACATGGTCGTCGCTGCCAGCTATGCCGAATTCGGCATCCAGTCGAATTTCTCCTTTCTGCGCGGGGCTTCCGCTCCGGAAGAGCTGGTGATCGCGGCGAAATTCCTGGGGCTTTCGGCCATCGGCCTTGCAGATTGCAATACGGTGGCTGGTGTCGTCCGCGCGTGGAAGATGGCGGAGACGGAAGGGCTGGCCTACCACCCGGGATGCCGCCTGGTTTTCGCCGACGGTACGCCCGACATGCTCGCCTACCCCAGGGATCGCAAAGGTTGGGGACATCTGTGCCGCATGCTTACCCAGGCCAATGCCCGGGATGAGAGCGAAAAGGGTGCGCCGCTTCTCTATCGGGAAGATCTTTTCGAGTGGGGCGACCTGCTGTCGCTTGCCATCCTGCCCGACGTCGCGGTCGCCAGGGAAGATGACGTTGCGCTTCTGCGCAGTCTCAAGGAGCGCTTCGGCACTTCCTTGTGGCTCGCGGTCGCTCCGAATTTCGGTGGGGACGACCGCTTCAGGATCGAGCAGGCCGCTACCATGGCCGCCATGGCAGGCATACCGCTGATGGCGACCAATGATGCGCTCTACCATGCACCGGACCAGCGCCCGCTGCAGGATGTGCTGACGGCAATCCGCCTCAGCGTGCCTGTTGCCGAGGTCGGTTTCGAGCTCAAGGCGAATGCCGAACGCCACCTCAAGCCGCCTGTCGATATGGCAAGGTTTTTCCGCAACCACCCGGAGGCCCTGGCCGAGACGTTGCGCTTTGCCGAAAGCCTGCATTTCTCGCTGAGCGAGCTCAAATACAATTACCCCGACGAACCGACGGAATCCGGCCTCGAACCGCAGGCGGAATTGGAACGGCTGGCCTGGGAGGGTGCCAAAAAGCGCTACCCGGACGGCGTTTCGGAAAAGGTTCAGGGCATCATCCGGCATGAGCTCGACATCGTCGAAAAGCTCAATTACGCCCGCTATTTCCTCACCGTCCACGAGATTGTGAAGTTCGCCCGTTCGAGGGGCATCCTCTGCCAGGGGCGCGGCTCCGCTGCCAATTCTGTCATCTGCTTCTGCATCGGCATCACCGATGTCGGACCCGATATCGTCGATGTGCTGTTCGAGCGCTTCATTTCGGAGGAACGTGGCGAGCCGCCGGATATCGACGTCGACTTCGAGCACGAGCGGCGCAACGAGGTGATCGAATTCATCTACGAAAGATACAGCGCCAAGCGCACCGCGCTCGCGGCTTCCGTCGTCACCTATCGCGGTCGCTCGGCGCTGCGCGAAGTCGCCAAGGCGATGGGTCTGTCGGATGACGTCAGGGGCGCCATGTCCGGCTCGATCTGGGGTTGGTATTCGTCGGAACTGGGCGAGAAGGAAGCGACGGCCGGCGGCCTCGACAAGGCCGACCCGGTGACCCGGCATGTCATCGACCGCGCCAATGAGATCATGGGCTTTCCGCGCCATCTGTCCCAGCATGTCGGCGGTTTCGTCATCACCAGAGACCGGCTCGACGAGATCGTGCCGATCGTCAAGACGGCGATGGACGAGCGCAAGATGGTGGAATGGGACAAGGACGACCTCGACGCCGTCGGCATCTTGAAGGTCGATGTTCTGGCGCTGGGCATGCTGACCTGCCTGCGCAAGGCCTTCAACCTGCTTGAGGCGCATTACGACGAGCGTGACCGACATGGCCGTCCGTTCGAGCTGGCGACGCTGCCGCCGGAGGACCCCAAGGTCTATGACATGATCTGCCGGGCCGACACGCTCGGCGTCTTCCAGATCGAGAGCCGGGCGCAGATGTCGATGCTGCCGCGGCTGAGGCCACGCAAATTCTACGATCTTGTCATCGAAGTGGCGATCGTCCGTCCCGGCCCGATCCAGGGCGACATGGTGCATCCCTATCTCAGGCGCCGACAGGGCAAGGAAGCGCACGGCTTTCCCAAACCGGAGCTTGAGGACATCCTGGGCAAGACCCTGGGCGTGCCGTTGTTCCAGGAGCAGGCAATGAAGATCGCTATCGTCGCCGGCGGCTTCACGCCCGGCGAGGCCGACCAGCTCAGGCGCGCGATGGCGACTTTCAAGCGCACCGGCACGATCGGCAATTACCGCGACCGCATGATCCAGGGAATGGTCGACAGGGGCTACCAGCGCGACTTCGCCGAGCGTTGCTTCAAGCAGATCGAGGGTTTTGGCGAGTACGGTTTTCCCGAGAGCCATGCCGCGGCCTTCGCATTGCTCGTCTACGCCTCATGCTGGTTCAAGGCCTACTATCCAGACGTGTTCTGCGCGGCGATCCTGAACGCGCAGCCGATGGGCTTCTACCGGCCGGCACAGCTGGTGCGCGATGCACAGGATCACGGCGTCGAAATTCGCCAGATCGACGTCAACCATTCCGTCTGGGACTGTACGCTCGAGCGTTCGGGCTTCGACCCAAAACGCATCCAGCAACGCCACGCCGAAATGCGGGATGTCATCAGGACCAGCCATGCCGTCCGGCTCGGCTTCCGCCAGATCAAGGGGCTGAGCAAAGCCAGGATGGAGCAGTTTGCTGCGCGGCGTGGCAAGGGCTACGTCTCGGTGCGCGATGTCTGGCTGCGCTCTGGGCTCGATGTCGGCGAGATCGAGCTTCTCGCCCAGGCGGACGCCTTCCGCTCCATCGGCGTCGACAGGCGGGCGGGGCTGTGGGCGGTGCGGGCACTCGATGGCAAGAGTGCCGCCGAGATGCTGCCGCTGTTCGACCGTCCCGAAGTGCAACTGGGCGACAACGAACCAGAAACACACTTGCCGTCAATGCCGCTCGGCGAACATGTCATTCACGACTACCGCTCGCTCGGCCTGTCGCTGAAGGCGCATCCGGTGGCCTTCCTCAGGCACCATCTCGACCGTGCCGGCATTACACCCAATGCCCGGCTCGGTGATGTACCCGACGGGCGGCGGGTCTCCGTCGCCGGGCTGGTGCTGGTTCGCCAGCGACCGGGTAAAGGCAATGCCATCTTCCTCACGCTGGAAGACGAGCATTCGATCGCCAACATCGTCGTCTGGGCACGTGTCTTCGAGCGCTTCCGGCCTGTCATCATGGGATCGAAGTTCATCCGCGTCACCGGCAAGCTGCAGAAGGAATCCGGTGTCATCCATATCGTTGCCGACAATATGGAGGACTGCACGCATTGGCTGGCGACGATGTCGGAGGAACTGCAGGCAACTGCCGACCAAAGCAACCGGCCGATTGCGGAGGGACGGGCCAGTTCCGCCGACAAGGCCGCACGTGACCCGCGCATGCTGCAGAGCTACGAAACGCTGGCCCGCAAGGCGAGCAACGTCATGCCCAAGGGCCGCAACTTTCAATAGCGGATGGAGGGGTGGAAGAGCGCAGGCAAATGGCGAACCGTGCCGGGCGGCAAGGCGTGTGCGTCGATCATTCACTTGCGATGTATCGGCCGGCGGCGTGCCGACGGGAAGCACGTCCGCGCGTGGTAAAGCTGGCGGGCAAATCTCTCTCGAGGTGCCGGGCGAAGCGTTCATTGTGTGATGTGGCATCGGCCCGCAGCAGGGGCGCGCAATCCTGTCCCGGGTTCGAAGGGCAAGGAAGGTCGCGTATCAGGTGCTCGGGCCGGGTTCCCGGTCGCCGATCTGCCGTGCCTCGGAGGGCAGCATGACGGGAATGCCGTCGCGTACGGGGTAAGCCAGCTTTGCCAGCCTGGAGACCAGTTCACCGCGTTCGGCATCCCACTTCAGCGGCCCCTTGGTCAGCGGGCAAGCCAAAAGTTCGAGCAGCTTGACGTCGATGTCGCGTTTGTTGGTCTCGACCATTTCCGGCTCTCCGGCAGCGTTGCCTATTGCAGGCTCGATCCGAAATCCTCGTTTTCGCGAGCCAGCGCCATTTCGGTGATCGCGATCAGCGTCTCGGCGCGGGTCTTGAGATCGGGAGCTTCGAGAAGTGCCTGCTTTTCGGCAGCGCCATAGGGCGCCATCATCGACAGCGCGTTGACCAGTATGGCGTTGTCGGCGCGGCTGACGCTCTCCCAGTCGGCCTCGAGTTCGTTGGCCTGGAGGTAAGTGCGGAAGGCTTTGAGCAGTGCCGGCCGGTCGACTTCCGCGCCGGCCTTGTCCTCGCCGAGATCCGCCGCAAACGAGGTGATCCTGCACTGCCGGAACGGCGTCTTGGCCACCAGCTCCTGGACGATACGGAAGCGGCAGACGCCTTGCAGCGAAATCAGGTAGCGGCCATCACCCGTCTCGGCGAGCGACGTGATGCGGCCGATGCAGCCGACCGGGCAGAGCGCCGGTTCGCCGTCCGGTCGCAGATTGCCGTCGAGCGAGGGCTGGATCATGCCGATCAGCCGCGAGCCGGCCATCGCGTCGTCGATCATCTGGAGGTAGCGCGGTTCGAAGATGTTGAGCGGCATGCGCCCGCCCGGCAACAGCAAGGCCGCCGTCAGCGGGAACACCGCCAGTGTTGTCGGCAGATCGCTGTCGAGCCGGTAATGCGCGTTTCCTGCCTGCATCTTGTCCTCAGCTGCTACTCATCTGGGGTTGTTGCAACCAAACGCAAGGCCGCGGCGCTGCTCGATTACGAAAACAGCAGCGACGACAGCTTGCGACGCGTCGAAAGCGTCACCTCGTCGGTGAAGCCCCAGGCTTCGAACAGCTTGAGCAATTGTGCCCGGGCGCCGTCGTCGTTCCAGGTCCGGTCCGCCTTGACGATGGCCAGCAGGTTGTCGGCAGCCTCGGTGCGCTGGCCCTTGGCGTTCTGGATCATGGCGAGATCGAAACGCGCCTGGTGATCGCCGGGATCCAGCGCCAGCCGGCGCTCGAGCTCGGCGGAATCGCCAAGCGCTGCCGCTTCTTCGGCAAGCGCCATCTTGGTGCGGACGGAAACCAGTGCCGCAGCGGATTTCTTGTCGTCGGGCGCGCGTGCCAGCACCTCGTTCGCGCCTTCTACATCGCCTGCCTCGAACAGGATGTCGGCAAGCGCTGCGATGGCGTCGATGTTGTCGGGCACCTGTTCGAGCACGGCATCATAGATCTGTACCGCAGTCTGCAGGTCGCCAGCTTCGCGCGCTTCGGCTGCTGCCGCAAGCGCCTCGGCGATCTGCGGCTGGCCGCCATCCTTGCCGGCGATCTTGTCGATGAAATCGCGGATCTGGCTTTCGGGCACTGCACCCATGAAGCCGTCCACCGGCTGGCCGTTCTTGAAGGCGATAACCGCGGGAATCGACTGGATGCCGAGCTGGCCGGCAATCGCCGGATGGTCGTCGATATTCATCTTGACCAGCTTGACCCGCCCGCCGGCAGCCTGGACGACGCGCTCGATGACCGGAGTCAGCTGCTTGCACGGGCCGCACCAGGGTGCCCAGAAGTCGACCAGCACCGGCTGCTTGCGCGATTCCTGGATCACGTCGGCGCTGAAGGCCGCCGTCGTCGTGTCCTTGATGAGCTCGGCCACGGGGGCGGCAGGTGCGGTGCCAAACTGGACGTTGGTGGCGTACTGGCTGCCCATGCCGCCGAAGGGATTGCTTTCGTTGCTCATCTTCACTCTTCCGGTATTCGCTATCTTCTGCCGGCGACCTGGCCTGGCCGTCAGCCCACCATGTGGCGATCAGGCCGAGACTTTCAAGATAACAGCATCATGGCCGGTTGCCTCGACGAATCGCAGCAGGTCGGCATTGGCAATCGAGGTCGTCGCTTCGTTGGTCAGCGGGTGGGCGTTGATGACGGCGTTTTCCATCAGCGCGCTGTCGAGCACCAGCTTCACCCTGGCTGAGGTGTCGTTGATCAGCCCGAAGACCGTGACAGCACCGGGCACGACGCCGAGCAGCTCCATGAGCGCCTCGGGCTTGCCGAAGGAGACGCGGCTTGATGCGCCGATCAGCTGGTGGATCTGCTTGAGATCGACGCTCGCCTCCTCGTCCACGGTGACCAGGAAGAAGTTGTCCTTCTTGTCCTTGAGGAAAAGGTTCTTGGTGTGCCCGCCTGATATGGTGCCGCGCAGCGCCTGCGAATCGGCGACGGTGTAGAGCGGGGGATGGTCGTGGGTGGTCACTGAAATGCCGAGCCCAGCCAGATAGGCGAGCAGTTCGGCGCGGGTCTTGGGTGTCATCGAGGCGGTCATCGCAGCTTCCGGGAATTGCCGTTGCGCGAGGTTTATGGGCAAAGCCGGCTTGCTGCACAAGTCCGGCATAGCGCTGACGCAGAGCTTCCCGAGGGGAAACATGGGATTTTCAGCCGCCGCGAAAAAAGTTCAAGACAGAGCGGTTTTTCCCTGTTGCATTCGCCGCGAGCTTCGGCCATATAGCAGCCGTTGCGGCGACGAGCCGCGGCGAGCGGGTGTAGCTCAGGGGTAGAGCACAACCTTGCCAAGGTTGGGGTCGAGCGTTCGAATCGCTTCACCCGCTCCAAATATCCCACGAAAAGGCCGCGGTTTCACCGCGGCCTTCGTCGTTTCTGGAAGGCGGTAAGACCGCGACGCTTCAATGCAGCTTGTTCTCGAAGCACGGTCGAATGGCTCCACGGCAAATGTCCGTATCGTCACCGCGGCCGCTGGATTCGCGTCAGGCGCTCGAAGCGCGACAGAATCATCAGCGCGGTTGCCACGCGGCCGACCCAGAACCCAGCACAGCCTCTACAGGGCCCAACGTACAAGATAGCGTGCTGGCATGAGCCCTCGACAGACCAAGGCCAGTGGCGCCGAACGCCTTGCGGTCTGCTTGGCGAGGTTACGATCCCAGCTAGACGGCCGATGCCTTGGCGGCGCGCAACAGCATGCCGAACAGGTCTCGCGGCTCATCGGGGTCGGCCAAAAGGTCGAGTTCCTCGAACAGGCCGGTGTCGATCAGCTTGTCCCTGACGTAACGCAAAGCGGAAAAATCTTCGATGGCAAAGCCGACACTGTCGAACAGCGTGACCTGCGCGCTGGAGTTGCGGCCCTGCGCCTTGCCTGCCATGACCTGCCACAGCTCGATGACGGGGTGATCGGCAGCCAATTGCTGGATCTCGCCCTCGATGCGGGTCTGCGGCGGGAACTCGACGAAGATGTCGGAGCGCAGCAAGATATCCTTGTGCAGCTCGGTCTTGCCGGGGCAGTCGCCGCCGACCGCGTTGATGTGAACGCCGGTGCCGACCATGTTGTCGGTCAGGATGGTCGCAAGCTGCTTGTCGGCGGTGACGGTTGTGATGATCTGGGCACCTTCCACCGCGTCCTGCGCGTTGTCTGCAATGACGATGTCGAAGCCCATGCCGGCAAGGTTCGCCTTGCATTTCTGCGAGGCGGAGGCGTCGATGTCGTAGAGCCTGAGCTTGTTGACGCCAAGCAGCGCCTTGAACGCCACGGCCTGGAATTCCGACTGGGCGCCATTTCCGATGATGGCCATGGTGTCGGCGCCCTTGGGCGCGAGATATTTGGCTGCCACCGCCGAGGTGGCCGCGGTGCGCAGCGCCGTCAGGATGGTCATCTCGGTCAACAGCATCGGATAGCCGTTGCCGACATCGGCGAGCACGCCGAATGCGGTTACCGTCTGGCGGCCGTCGCGGGTGTTCTTGGGGTGGCCGTTGACGTATTTGAAGCCGTAGAGGTGGCCGTCACTCGTCGGCATCAGCTCGATGACGCCGTCATGACTGTGCGAGGCGATGCGCGGGGTCTTGTCGAATTGCTCCCAGCGCAGGAAGTCCTCTTCGATGTAGGCCGACATCTCGGTCAGGAAACGCTCGACGCCGACCGCCAGCACAAGCTTCATCATGTGGTCGACGCTGACGAAGGGAACGACATTCAGTTTTTCGGTCATGGTCAGTAACTCCTGGTCGGACGGTCCATGATGCGGCGGCCCATCAGGCTCGCCGTCAGGTCGACCATCAGCGTTGCGGTGCGGCCGCGTTCGTCGAGGAAGGGGTTCAGTTCGACAAGGTCGAGGCTGGTGACCAGGCCGCTGTCATGCAGCATTTCCATCACCAGATGTGCCTCGCGGAAGGTCGCGCCACCGGGCACTGTGGTGCCGACGGCGGGCGCGATCGCCGGATCGAGGAAGTCGACGTCGAAGCTGACATGCAGCATGCCGCCTTCGGCCGCCACACGCTCCAGGAAGGCGCGCAGCAGTGGCGCGATGCCATGCTCGTCGATGGCGCGCATGTCGTGGACGGTGACGCCCGCCTCGGCAAGCGCGACACGCTCGGCCGGGTCGACGCTGCGAATGCCCAGCGCGCAGATGCGCTCGGGGCTGACATTGGCCTGAAGCTTGGGAAAATAGCCCTGGAAACCGGACAGGCCGCTGGCATAGGCAAGCGGCACGCCGTGCAAATTGCCGCTGGTGGTGGTGTCGAGCGTGTGGAAATCCGGATGGGCGTCGAGCCAGAGCACGAACAGCGGCTTGCCGAGTTCGCCCGCGCGCCGGGCAATGCCGCTGACGGTGCCTGCCGACATGCTGTGATCGCCGCCGAGGAAGATCGGCATGGCGTCGGCGCTGATCTGGTAGGCCGCCTCGGCCAGGGCCGCCGTCCAGGCCGCGATCGCGGGCAGGGCTTTCAGCGCCTTGTTCGGGTGCTCCAGCGCCGGCCCCGGCACTGGCACGACTTGCCCCATGTCGGCAACGGAATGGCCAAGTTCGACAAGCGCCTCGACAAGGCCTGCGGTCCGGAGCGAGCTTGGTCCCATGTCGCAGCCCCTACGGTCGGTGCCTTCCTGAATGGGTGCGCCAATGATCCGGCAATGCATCTCGATGTCTCCTCGCCGGGCATGGCCCGGTATTGTTTTCTGTTTTCGCGCCAGCGGCCGTTTCATCCTGCGTTTTCGAACTGGCTCTTGCCAGGCAAGGACGGCGTCGACGCTCGAGCGCGCATGCACCACGGCATAATATGCCCCGAGCGTGGCGTCCACCGACGAGTACCGATGTCTGATTGGTGTCGGCGGGCCTCGATCGCGGCCTCGTCGATGCCGAAGCCAACCTGTCGCCATCGTCCGCGAACGTGATGCTGACCGCAGCCGCGCGATGGAAATGCAGGTGCTTCGGCAACTTTCGGTGCCGTCGTCATCCCGTGACCAGGATGTCGCTCAATTCTGCTCGCGCAGGGCGGCGGAGATGGCTTCGAGCCCGCCCCTGAGTTGCGCTGTTGTCGGCCAACCGAAACCGACGCGGAAATAGGTCTTGGGCATTTCGAACCAATGGCCGGGGCCGACATAAGCACCGTGCTTTTCGAGCAGGCCGCTGTAGAAGCGGTCGAGGTCGAAATCGGGACCGACATCGATCCGGGGGAAGCCGACGACGCCGCCTTGCGGCCGGACCCAGTCGACAAGCGGCTCACGGTCGATCCATTGCTGGACGATGTCGCGCCGCGCCTTCATCTCGGGCATCAGCGCGCCGAGGAACTCGTCGCGGCGTTCCAGCATGGCACGTGCGATCGCCTCGTCGATGACGCTGCCGCAAATGCCGATCTGCTCCTTGGCAGCGAGAAACCGTTCGTAGAGCCCGGCGTCCTGGGTAACCAGCCAGCCGATGCGGATGCCGGGGATGCCATAGGCCTTGGACAGCGACGAGACGCTGATGGTGCGCGGGCTGAGCGAGGCGACGGCGGGCAGGCGCTGGCCGTAGCTCAGGTCGCGATAGGTCTCGTCGACCAGCAGGTAACAGCCGTGGCGCTCGGCAAGGGCGATCAGCCCGTCGAGGTCGGCGCGGCTCATGATGGTGCCGGTCGGGTTGTGCGGGCAGGTGACACTGATGTAGCGCGTGTTGGGCCGCAGGGCAGCCGCCACTTCGGCAAGATCGACGGCGAAGCCGTTGTCGAAGTCGAGGTCGATGTAGCTGATGGCGCAGCCGATGGCGCGAGGCGTCTCGATATTGGTGGCGTAGTTGGGCCGCACCACCACGAGGTGATCCTTGTCCGACAGCAGGCTGGTGGCGATGATGAACAGCGCGCCGGCAGCACCGGCGGTGACCAGCACATGGTCGGGAGAGAGCCCGGCATCCTGGCCGGCGATCAACTCGCGCAAGGCCTTGTCGCCGCGATGTTCACCGTAGAACAGCGTCAGGTCGGGCAGAGACAGGCCGATCTCGGACAGCTTCTGGTCGGCAATCGAGCTCTCCGAGAGATTGTAGCGAATACGGTCGTAGCCATATTCCTCCGGCGCTTCCTTTTCGATTACCATCCTGGCGTAGTTCATCTTCGCGCTCTCCCGTGCCACGGCATGCCACTGTGTCGGTGA
This sequence comes from Aminobacter ciceronei, assembly GCF_014138625.1. Taxonomy (GTDB): domain Bacteria; phylum Pseudomonadota; class Alphaproteobacteria; order Rhizobiales; family Rhizobiaceae; genus Aminobacter; species Aminobacter ciceronei. The sequence continues at coordinate 141,043 of NZ_JACJHY010000008.1, read as the reverse complement.
GCAGTGTTAGTCAGGATCGCCACGGCAAGCCATCCTCCCAGGGGAGGAGGTTGCCGGTACATAAGGGGACGCAGCAAGCGTATGCCGCAGGACGACTATCGCGACGTGGCGGAACTGGTCGGCGCCATCGGCGCGCCGCGGTTTCCGTCGGTCCTGGCCGCCTGGATCCGCAGCCACGTCGCCTTCGACATGATAGCCATCGTCGTCTATCGCGGCAGCCGCCCGCCGCTGCATATCCATGACGACTTCAAGGGCGAGCGGGCGCGCAACGGGCTGAAGCAATATCTGGCGCAGACCTATATCCTCAATCCGTTCTACCAGAGCCATCTCAAGGGAATCGCTTCGGGCGTCTACCGCGTCCGCGATCTCGCGCCCGACCACTATCTGCAGAGCGAGGTCTACCGCTCCTATGAAATCATCATCGCGGAGACGGAGGAGATCGGCTACGTCACCCGCGACTGGCCGCGCGGGCTCGAGGAGATCGACATCGCAGTGACCCTCGACGATGGCGAGACGACGGAGATCGGCATCTACAGCGCCCGGCCCGGGAGCTTCGACGACGCGGCTGTCGAGAGGCTCAACGGCCTGTTGCCGCTGATCGAGACGAGCTTTCGCCAGCACTGGCAACGCATCAAGGCGCGGCATACGGCCAAGCGGCATTCCATCGATGCCGGTTGGGCGGAGGCGGCCTATGAAAGCTTCGGCGCCGAGCTGTTGACCAACCGCGAGCGCGAGGTGGTGGTGCTGGTGCTGCGCGGGCATTCTTCGGATTCGATCGCGGCTCACCTCGACATCTCGCGCGCCACGGTCAAGACCCATCGCAAGCATGCTTATGAGAGGCTTGCCATCTCCACCCAGGCCGAACTTCTGTCGTTGTTCCTCCGGCATGTACGCGACCGCATGCCGGCAGGCTGAAGACTACAGTTCCTCAAGCGCGTCGCCGATGGTCTCGATGCCCCTGAGGCGGGTCCGGCCCGCAGCGCCCGACCGTTCGATGGCGCGGGTGGCGAGCAGGTGGCAGATCGCCATCGCCGAGACGTGGTTGAACAGCGGGCCCGGGGCGAGTGTCTGGCAACGGAAATGCCAGGCCGCACCCGGGCGGTGGGCCACCCCTTCGTCGGTGATGTAGAGCAGTTTCGCGCCGCTTTTCTCGATCGCCGACAGCACCATTTCCATGCGCGCGATGCGGCGGCGCAACCCGAATACCACTGCAACGTCGTCCTTGCCGACGCTGACGAGATGTTCGCCCAGCGTCTGCCCGCCACCCGGTATGGCGACGATGTTTTCCACCACCTGCGTTATCTGCCACTGGAAGTAGTCGGCGAAAGGGTGGCTGCTGCGGAAGCCGAGCACCCAGATCTTGCGGCTGGCCAGCATCGCTTCGACGGCGGCGTCGATCTGGCTGTAGGTGATGGTGGCGAAGGTGCCTTCGATGTTGGCGATGCCTTGAGCGATATGGGCGCCCAGCGATTGCACCCCGGCAGTATCCGTCGAGGTCGTCAGGAACAGGCGCGAGCCGGTCTGCTTTTCCTCGCGCGCATGGCGCCGGGCTTCTTCGTAGTTGTCATAACCCAGCCGTTTGACGAAGCGCGAGTGCCTTCTGCATCCAGATGGGCCCCGAAACCTATGGCATGTCGATGGAAGACCTGACCCAGCCGGCCGAGGTCGAGACACCCGAAGTGTCGACCCGGCAGGCGCAAGCAAGAGCGTAACGATGAGCATGACGTCACATATCCTGTTGATCAATCCCAACAGCTCGCAGGCAACCAGCGACATGATGCATGCCATCGCGCGCAAGACTGCAGCAGGACGGGTAGCCGTGGCGATTGCCACGGCTACCCGCAACCCGCCGATGATTGTCAACGGCCCGCAGCTTGAAGCTGCGGCCGACCAGGTCATCGAGATCGGGTCCAGCCATGGCCAGGACTGCCGGGGCATCATCGTCAGCGCCTTTGGCGATCCTGGACTGGCGGCACTGAGGGAACGGGTCGACGTGCCAGTCGTCGGCATCTGCGAGGCCTCGATGATCGAGGCCGCGCGCGACGGGCGGCGGTTCGGCGTCGCGACGACGACGCCGGATCTTGTCGAGGCGATTGCGGGTCGTGCCCGTGACCTTGGCCTCGACCATCTCTATGCTGGCATCCGCTGCACGGCGGGTGATCCGATCGCGCTTGCCGGCGACGAAAAACTTCTCGGGCAGTCGCTGGCCGAGGCTGTACGCGAATGCATCGAGCTGGATGGAGCGGAGGCCGTCATCATCGGCGGCGGCCCGCTCGGCCAGGCGGCCGAACAACTGCAGCCGACGTTCGACACGCCGATCATCGCGCCGATCCCTTGCGCCATGGAACGCGTGCTTGGACTGTTGCCGACAGGTTGCGGGGTCTTGTTTCCGGTGCCCGCTTGAGATTGGCCGCCACGCTTTCACGGGACGGCGTCCTTAGGGTCTTGGATTCCGCCGTGCAGCTTTGGCGCGACGCTTGCGCCTCAGCCTGGCTTCGAGCATCGACAGCTCGATGCCGACCATGCGCGGTGCATAGGCAGCGGGGCTCAGGCCGGCGGCGCGGAGAATAGCCTTCAATGCGCTTCTCGACATCAGCTGCCGCAGCTTGCGCAAGGTGTCCCACTTGCCGAAGGTCGCGAACAGCGCAGGCAGGTTCTCAACGATGATGGCCTGGGCTTCGGGCGCTTCGAAGACCTGAACCGAAGTGACGCCGTCGCTGTCGAGAACCTGGGCAATCGCGGACCAGAAGCGCCATGCCCCCATGCTCGCCGAAAGCGACGCCGCGTCTTCGACGAGAACACGCATCGCTTCGCGGCGGCGCGCGGGGAAAAATCTCCTGGCGGGGCCGGAGACGTTCACGGCCCCGTCCAGGGTCGGATTGCCGGCAAAGAAGTTGTTGCCGTGCAGCCGATAGGCCGACAGCGGCATGGCGATCGTGGCCGATCCGGCAAATACATGGGCGAGCCGGCAGAAATGGCCGTCGACCGAAAGCCCGAACATGACGTCTGATTTGGCGCGCGGGCGGATGGTTTCGAGCAGGAAACGGCGGAACATGTTTGATGTGCCCGGCGACCACAGCCAGCCGTTTTCGGTGGGTGGATGGGCAACGACGCTGTCGTCGAGCTGGTCGAACTGCGGACCGGAAACCTCAGACAAACGGACGACCAGGAAGGAGCGCCGCAGACTGCCCTTACGCGTGTCGGGCTGCGATCCCCTGAGACCGGTTCCCAATGCTGCGCCAGTCGCATCGATCTCGATCACCGCGCTCGATGTGAAGGCGACGCTCCGTGGCAGCGCCAGATGCGTCTGGACATGCATGGCGGTAAAGTCGGCAAGCAGATAATCGTCGGAATCGACGAAGGTGACGAAATCGCCGCGTGCGACATCCAGGCCTTTCAATGCCCCTGCGAGTGCGCCGAGGTTTTCGTCGAGCCAGATCGTGCGAAACCGCGGGTCGTCCCCGATCGCCGCTTCTATCTCGCGTCGACTGTCATCGGTCGAGCCATTGTCGACGACGATGGCTTCGAAATTGGGATAGGTCTGATGGCGAACCGAGCGGATCGCCGATCCGACGAAGCGGGCGTAGTTCCAGTTTCGGATGATGAAGGAGACGAGCGGGTAGGTCACCGGCTCGGGTGCAAGCTCGCTGAGCGAAAGCCCGCGCAGCGTCAAATCAGACGCTGACGTCTCGAACGACAGCCCGTCCACCTTCTTGTGCACTGACAACTCCCCCGGCAATTGGCTGAGCGGGGCTGGCGCTCTTGGCATTGCACATTGCACGGCATGAGCGCCTTGGCAACAAATTGCCTGCCGGCGTTTCCGGGCCTTCCGTCGCTCTCCCCGAGAGCAAGGGTTATGGCTCCCGCATCGAATTATCTGTTATCGGTTGAACCTACTGTCTGGAGGGCCACCCCAAGCATGAGCGCTTCCGCCTATTTCGGTTGGGCCCTGGTCAACCTGACCATCTGCCTGCAGATCGTCTATCTCGTGCGGGCGCTGCTGCGCCCGCATCGCGAGCCGGCCTCGCGGCTGGCCTGGATCGTGGTCATCGTCGTTGCGCCGGTGGTCGGCGTTGTCGCGTACATCCTGTTCGGTGATACCAATGTCGGCAGCCGCCGTATCGCCCGGCTGCGCGACGCGCTCCAGCACTTGCCCTCGCTTGCCACGATCAACACGACCGATCTCGACGGGCGCGAGCAGCCAAGCGTCCCGGAGCCCTACGCGCCGCTGTTTCGTGTCGGCGAATCGATCAGCAATTATGCGCCGGTCGGTGCAAACCGGGCTCACCTCATGCCCGGTTCCGATGCTGCCATCGATGCGATCATCGCCGACATCGATGCGGCCACCGATCATGTGCACCTGCTATTCTACATCTGGTTGCCCGATAGCAACGGCGTGAAGATGGTCGAGGCGGTCAAGCGCGCGGCGATGCGCGGCGTGACGTGCCGGGTGATGGTCGACGACATCGGCTCGCGCCGGTTGATCCGGTCGCCGCACTGGCGCGAGATGGCTTCAGCCAAGGTCAGGCTGGCGCGCGCCCTGCCGGTAGGGATCGCGCTGCTGCGCCCGCTCAAGGGGCGGGTCGACATGCGCAACCACCGCAAGATCGTCGTCATCGACAACAAGACCACCTATTGCGGCAGCCAGAACTGCGCCGATCCGGCCTTTGCCATCAAGGCGAAGTACGCGCCCTGGGTTGACGTGATGATGCGTTTCGAGGGCCCGGTCGTGCTTCAGAACCAGCATCTGTTTGCCAGCGACTGGATGGCGCAGGTCAAGGAGGACCTGAGCCCGCTGATGCGCCAGCCGCCGCCGTCGGCGCAACCCGGCTTTACGGCGCAGGTCATCGGCACGGGTGCTGCCGTGCGCTATTCGGCGATGCCCGAAATGTTCATCGCGCTGATGAACGCCGCACGGCGCGAGCTCGTCATTTCGACACCCTATTACGTGCCGGACGAGCCGCTGCAGGCGGCGCTGTGCGCTTGCGGCCACCGCGGCGTCGAAACGACCATCGTCCTTCCCCGGCGCAACGATTCCTGGATCGTCGCGGCGGCAAGCCGCAGCTACTATCGCGAACTGCTCGATGCCGGCGTGAACATCCACGAATATGAAGGCGGCCTACTGCACGCGAAAACGCTGACGGTCGATGGCGAGGTGACGCTGATCGGTTCGGCCAATCTCGACCGGCGCAGCTTCGAGCTGAATTTCGAGAACAATATCCTGCTGCACGACGCACGCGTTACCGGCGAGGTGCGGAAGCGGCAGCAGAGCTATATCGAGTCGTCCATCCCCATCAGCGACCGCATGGTCGCCAAGTGGAGCCGGCCGCGCCAGATCTGGAACAACGCCATCGCCATGCTCGGGCCGGTGCTTTAGCCGCGTTCAGTCCAATGCGCGGTCGAGATGGGTATAGCCGCCGTCGACGAACAGCCACTGGCCGGTGGTGTGGCTGGCCTTGTCGGAGAGCAGGAAGATGATGGTGTCGGCGATCTCTTCCGACGTCGTCATGCGCTGCCCGAGCGGGATGCGTCGGGTGATTTCTTCCAGCCGTGCTTCCGGATCATCGAATGTCTTCAGCCACTTTTCGTAGAGCGGCGTCATCACCTCGGCCGGGATGACCGCGTTGACGCGGATGCCATCGCCGCGCAGGGCGGCGGCCCATTCACGGGTGAGTGACAGCTGGGCGCCCTTGGCGGCGGTGTAGCCGCTGGTGCTGCCCTGGCCGGTGAGTGCGGTCTTGGACGAGACGTTGACGATCGCGCCGCGCGATTTTCTCAGCCACGGCAGGCAGTGATGGGCGGTGGTGTAGTAGTGGATCAGGTTGCGTTCGAGCGACTCGCGGAAAGCATCCGAACCGGCCTCGAGATCGATGCCGTCATTGATGCCGGCATTGTTGACCAGCCCGTCGATGCGGCCGAAGGTTCTTGCCACCTGCTCGACAGCTGCGCCGATCTCGGGATCGTGCATCAGCTCGACCTGGACGAACAGCGAGCGCGGCGAAACGGCCTTGAGCTTCGCGGCGAAATCCTCGGCCAGTGGGCTGCGGCCGAAGATGACCGGAATGGCGCCTTCGGCAGCGAGACCGAGTGTGACCGCGCCGCCGATGCCGGCACCGCCGCCGGTGACGATGACGATCTTGTCCTTCAGCCCGAGGTCCATTGTCGTTTCCCTCAACCGCGGAACTGGAAGTCTTCGAGCGTCGCGGGCTTCATCTCGATGGAGAAGCCGGGCGCGGACGGGGGCATGTAAGCGGCGTGCTGCACCACGCAGGGTTCCTTGAAGTGCTCATGCAGGTGGTCGACATATTCGACGACACGGCCCTCGCGGGTTCCGGCGATTGAGACGTAGTCGATCATCGACAGGTGCTGGACATATTCGCACAGGCCGACACCGCCGGCGTGTGGGCAGACGAGCAGATTGTATTTCGCCGCCATCAACAGCACGGCGAGGATTTCGTTGACGCCGCCGAGGCGGCAGGAGTCGATCTGCACCACGTCGATGGCGCCGCGCATGATGAACTGCTTGAACATGATGCGGTTCTGGCACATCTCGCCGGTGGCGACCTGGACCGGGGCGACGCCCTCGCGGATCTTGCGATGGCCCTCGACGTCGTCGGGATTGGTCGGCTCTTCGATGAACCACGGCTTGGCAAAGGCGAGGTCGTGTACCCAGTCGATGGCCTGGCCGACTTCCCAGACCTGGTTGGCGTCGATCATCAGCTGGCGGTCTGGGCCGAGCACCTCACGCGCGATGCGCAGGCGCCTGATATCGTCGGCCTTGTCGCGGCCGACCTTGAGCTTGACGTGGTTGAAGCCGGCGTCGACCGCTTCCTGGCACAGCCGGCGCAGCTTCTCGTCGCCATAACCGAGCCAGCCGGCCGAGGTGGTGTAGCAGGGATATCCCTCGCGCTCGAGGGTCGCGATCCGCTCGGCCTTGCCCGGCTCTTTTTCGCGCAGCATGGCGAGCGCTTCCTCGGGCGTGATGCAGTCGGTGATGTAGCGGAAGTCGATGCAGCGCACGAGTTCTTCCGGCGACATGTCGGCGACCAGCTTCCACACCGGCTTGCCAACCATCTTCGCCCAGATATCCCAGACGGCGTTGACGACGGCGCCGGTGGCCAGATGGATCGCGCCCTTGTCCGGGCCGATCCAGCGCAACTGGCTGTCCGACGTCACGTGCCGCCAGAAGGCGCCCATGTCAGCGGCCACCTTGTCCATCTCCAGGCCGACGACCAGATGGCGCATCGCCTCGAGCGCCGCGCAGCAGATCTCGTTGCCGCGGCCGATGGTGAAGGTCAGACCATGACCCTCGATCCCTGCCGTGTCGGTCTTCAGGATGACATAGGCCGCCGAATAGTCGGGGTCCGGGTTCATCGCGTCGGAACCGTCGAGATGCTGCGACGTCGGGAAACGCAGGTCGAGCACCCGCATGTCGATGATTCTGGTCATGGTGTGGGTCCTCTGGGCACGATCCCGAAAGGCTGGGAGCCTCGAGGGCAAGTTCGTGCGGCTGAAACGAGAGCGGAAGGATTGCCTGGGAGACGCCTCCCGCTCCAAAGGGGTCAGGCAGCGATAACGCGCTGCCTCTGGCTGCCCAGGCCTTCGATGCCAAGAGTCATCGTCTGGCCTGCTTTGAGATAGACAGGAGGTTTCTGGCCAAGGCCGACGCCGGGCGGGGTGCCGGTCGAGATGACGTCGCCGGACTGCAGGCTCATGAAGCGGCTGAGGTAGGATACGACCTGCTGCACCGAGAAGATCATCGTTTTGGTCGAGCCGTCCTGGAAGCGCTTGTCATCGACATCGAGCCACATCTTGAGGTTCTGCGGGTCGGCGATCTCGTCAGCGGTCACCATCCAGGGGCCGGTCGGGCCGAAGGTGTCGCAACCCTTGCCCTTGTCCCAGGTGCCGCCGCGCTCGGTCTGGAATTCGCGTTCGGAAACGTCGTTGATGACGCAATAGCCGGCAACGTGGGACATGGCGTCGGCCTCGTCGATGTAGCGGCCGGGCTTGCCGATGACGACGCCAAGCTCGACCTCCCAATCGGTCTTGACCGAATTGCGCGGGATTTCGACGTCGTCGTCGGGACCGACGATAGCCGAGGTCCACTTGTTGAAGACGATCGGTTCGGGGGGGATGGCTGCACCGGTTTCGGCGGCATGGTCGGCATAGTTGAGGCCGATGCAGATGAACTTGCCGATGCGGCCGACGCAGGCGCCGAGGCGCAGATCCTGCTGAGGCGTGCCGGCTACCAGCGGCAGCGTCTCGATATCGAGGGTGCGCAGGCGGGCGAGGCCTTCGGGCGTCAGAACGTCGCCGGCGATGTCGTCGACGTGGCGCGAGAGATCGCGGACGCGGCCTGATCTGTCGAGGATGCCGGGCTTCTCGTTGCCCTTGGGGCCGTAGCGGAGCAGTTTCATCTGATGTCACCTTGATTGGAAAAAGCCGGAGGCGGCGGACCGCCTCCGGTAGAGTTGCCCAGGATCAGTCGTACAGCACCGCTGCGATTTCGGGCTGATCGATGTTCGACTTGTCGTAGTAGTAGAAGCCGGTGTCGATGTTCTTTTCGACGGCTTCGCCCTTTGCCGCCTTCACGGCTGCCTCGACAGTCTTGTAGCCGATGCCGACCGGGTTCTGGGTGATGGCGCCGGCCATCTGGCCGTCGCGGATCGCCGCCTTCTGCTGGGCGCCCGAGTCGTAGCCGATGATCACCAGCTGGCGGCCGAGCTCCTTGGCGCCGTTGACGACGCCGATGGCCGAGCCTTCATTGGCACCGAACATGCCCTTGAGGTCGGGGTTGGCCTGCAGGATCGCCTTGGTGATTTCGGTCGACTTGAGATGATCGCCCTCGCCATATTCGATGGCGACGATCTCGACCTTCGGGTGGGCTTCCTTCATGCGGTTGACGAAGCCGTCGCGGCGGTCGACGCCGGTGCGGCTGGTCTGGTCATGGACGACAAGTGCCACCTTGCCTTCGTCGCCGATCAGCTCGGCCATCTTGTCGGCGGCGAGGGCCGCCGCCGCAATATTGTTGGTCGAGGCTGTGGCCACCGGGATGTCGCTGTCGACGCCGGAGTCGAAGGCGACGACCGGGATCTTGGCGTCCTTGGCCTGCTGCAGCAGCGGGATAGCCGCCTGGCTGTCGAGGGCGGCGAAGCCGATCGCCGCCGGTTTTTTGGCAAGCGCTGCGGCCAGCATGTCGATCTGACGGTCGACCTGGGTTTCCGAGTCAGGGCCTTCGAAGGTGACTTCGACGCCGAGATCGGCGGCAGCCTTGTCGGCGCCGGCTTTCACCGCTTGCCAGAACTGGTGCTGAAAGCCCTTGGAGATCAGCGGGATGTACATCTTGTCCTGGGCCATTGCCATGGTCGAGCCGTAGCCGAGGATCGTCATGGCGCTGAGAGCGCCAATCACTGTGCGTCTGGTGAACATGTTTCCTCCGATTGAACCTTGGTTGTTGAACTCTGCTGGTGGAGCGCTTTCGCTCTCTTCTTGATGTTGGCGCAGCACCCCGGCGCTGCGCGAAGCAAGCTTGCTCAAAGCCTGCGCCGCCGCAGAATGTCGGTGTAGACGGCGAGAATGATGATCGAGCCGGTGACCACGGTCTGCCATTCCTGGGCGACCGAGAGGATGCGCAGGCCGTTGGCGAGCACGGAGATGATGAGGGCGCCGATCAGCGTGCCGATGATGGTGCCGCGGCCGCCCGACAGCGAGGTGCCGCCGATGACAACCGCTGCGATCGCATCGAGCTCGTAGCCCTGGCCGAGCGCGGGCTGGGCCGAGTTGAGCCGCGAGGCGATCAGCAGGCCGGCGATGCCACAGATCGAGCCGGCCAGCGCATAGACCGCGATCTTCCAGCGGTCGGTGTTGACGCCGGAAAGCCTGACCGCCTCTTCGTTGGAGCCGAGCGCAAAGGTGAAGCGGCCCAAAATGGTGCGCTCGAGGATGAAGCTGGTGGCGATGGCGACCAGGAACAGGATCAGCACGCCGTTGGGGATCGGAAGGCTCGGGATGACCGAGCCGATCAATGAGCCTTGCGAGATCTGGGTGAAGCCAGGCGTGCCGTTGAAGTAGATCGGGCGCGTGCCCGAGATCACCAGCGACAGGCCCTTGAGGATCAGCATCATGCCAAGCGTGGCGATGAAGGGCGGGATCTTGAGCTTGGCGACGAACGTTCCGGACAGCGTGCCACTGGCAGCCCCCGCCAGGATCGCGGCCAGCACGCCGAGGCCGAGCGGCATGCCCCAGAAGGTCAGCACCACGCCGGCAATCACCGCACAGAAGGTCATCAGCGTGCCGACCGACAGGTCGATGCCGCCTGTGATGATGACCAGCGTTGCTGCGATCGCCAGCACGCCGTTGACCGACGTCGCCTGCAGGATGGCGATGATGTTGGACGTCTGCATGAAATTGGGCGAGGCAAAGCTGAACACCGCGACAAGGATGATCAGGCTGGCGAAGGCGAGCAGCCGGTGTTGCGCGCCGGAAAATCGCGAAACGGCAGAGGTGCTCGCCGTGGATGCTGCAGCACTCATTTGGCCTCTCCCTTTGCCGTCTTTTGCTTGTTCTGGTTGGCGGCATCGCCGCGAAGCGTCGCCAAATGCATGATCTCCTCCTGGCTGGCGCCGCCGGGCAAGATGCCGGTCAGCCGCCCCTCGCACATCACCGCGATGCGATGGCTGAGCCGGAGCACCTCCGGCAGTTCGGAGGAGATGACGATGATGGCGCGGCCCTGCTGGGCCAGCGCATTCAAGAGCTTGTAGATTTCGTTCTTGGCGCCGACGTCGATGCCACGCGTCGGCTCGTCGAAGATCAGCACCTCGCACTCGCGCAGCAGCCATTTGGCGATGACGATCTTCTGCTGGTTGCCGCCCGACAGCAGGCGCACTTCCTGCCGGTCCGACGGGGTCTTGATCGCCAACTGGTCGATGTAGCGGGCGGCGACATCGTGCATGGCGCCTTCCCTGAGCAACCCGGCCGGGCCGGCGAAGCGCGCAAGGCTGGCCAGCACGACGTTGTTGCGTACGTCCATGCCGGTGGCGAGGCCGAAATGCTTGCGGTCCTCGGAGAGGTAGCCGATGCCGGCACGCACGGCGTCTTGCGGGATACGGATGTCGACCTTTTTGCCATGCATGAAGATGTCGCCGCCGTCGCGACGGTCGGCGCCGAAGATGGCACGCGCCACCTCGGTGCGGCCGGCGCCCATCAAGCCGGCGAAACCGAGGATTTCGCCCTTGCGGACAGAAAGGCTGACGTCGCGGATGACCGTACCGCGATTGAGGTTCTTGACCTCCAGCACGGTCTCGGACTTGCTGTGGTCGGGAATGTCCGGCCGATCGTCGGTCAATGTGCGGCCGACCATCATCGAGATGATCTTCTCGACTGGCGTCTCGGCAGCCGGCACCGTGCCGATATATTCGCTGTCGCGCATGATGGTGACGCGGTCGGCGATGCGCTTCAGCTCGTCCATCTTGTGCGAGATGTAGACGATGCCGACACCCTCGGCCTTCAGCCTGGCGATGATGGCGAAGAGCTCCGCGATCTCGGCGTCGTTGAGGGCCGCTGTCGGCTCGTCCATGATCAGCACGCGCGAGCGATAGGACAGCGCCTTGGCGATCTCGACCATCTGCTGGCGTGCGATGGTCAGCCCGCCGACCGGGGTGCGCGGGTCGAGCTTTAGATGCATCGAGGCAAAGATCTCGGCGGTATCAGCGTTGAGTTTCGCCTCGTCGAGCAGCAGGCCGCCGGCCTTGCGTGGCTCGCGGCCGATGAAGATGTTCTGCGCCGCTGTCAGATGCGGCATCAGATTGAGCTCCTGATGGATGATGCCGATGCCGAGATCCTGGGCCTGGCGCGGCGAGTTGATCTCGACCGGCTTGCCGTCGAGCAGGATTTCACCCGCATCGCGGCGGTAGATGCCGGCAAGGATCTTCATCAGCGTCGACTTGCCGGCGCCGTTCTCCCCCATCAGGGCATGCACTTCGCCTGACAGCAGCTCGAGTTGGGCATTGTGCAGGGCGCGCACGCCGGGGAACGACTTGCCGATGTCCTTCATGACGACGAGAGCGGTCATGCGCGACCTCCTTCGATGCCGTAGAAGCGGGCGGCTGTGCCGCCCAGGATCGCCATGCGCTCGCGTTGGCCAAGGCCGTCAAGCAGGCGGCCCGTGACCTCGTCCCAGAAGGCGAAGGGGTTGGCCAGTGTCAGCACCGGCCAGTCCGACCCCCAGATCAGGCGATCCGGCCCAAACCAGTCGAGCAGGCTGCAGATCGCCGGGTGCAGCGCTTCAGCCGCGGCCTTGGACGTCGCGCGGCGCTCCGCGGGCAATTCGGTGAGCAGGCCAGACAGCTTGCAATAGACCTGCGTGTGCCCCGACAGCTCGGCCATGCCGAACCGCCACATGCCATGGCGCGGATCGTCGGCAGAAGCGGCGAAGGCGGGCTTGGCAGCATGGTCGATGACGACGGGGAGCTCGGGATGTGCCTCGACGAAACGCCCGAGCGCCTGAAGATGCTGCGGCATCACGAGCGCGTCGAAACGCAGGCCGAGCCGCTTGAGTGCTGCGATAGCGTCCAGGTGCGGGCGGGTGGCGATCCAGTCGGGATCGTCGAGATCCTGCAACATCGGCCGGACGCCCTTGAACAGGGGATCGGCAGCGAAGCGATCGAGCGTGGCAACGCTTTCGGTGGAGGACAGGTCGACCCAGCCGACGACGCCGGCAACAGCCTTGTCGTCGCGGCCCTGGTCGAGCAGGAACTGCGTCTCGGCTTCCGTCGGGGCTGCCTGGACCAGGATGCGTTTGGCGATGCCGGCGACTTCCGCCAGCGGGCGCATCTCGGCTGCGCCGAAGTCATGGTAGATCGGGGCGAGATGGGTGGCGTCAGGCGTCAGCCAACCGTAGTCGCCGCGCTGGAGCGCCCAGTAGTGGCAGTGGCCGTCGATCCTTTCGATCATGGCCGCCGCCCCGTCTAGATGGTGACGCCGCCATCGACCAGGACTGCCTGGCCGGTGACGAAGCGCGACTCGTCGGACAACAGGTAGACGACGAGCGGCGCGATGTCGTCGACGGTCGCAAGTCGGCCGATGGGCTGGCGGGCGATGAAGTCCTTCTCCGCCTGCACCGGGTCGGCGGCAGCAGCGATGCGGCCGCGCAGCGACGGCGTGTCGACAGTGCCCGGGCAGAGCGCGTTGCAGCGCACGCCGCGGCGCACATAGTCGGCGGCCATGCCCTTGGTGAAGCCGATGACGGCCGCCTTGGTGGCGCCGTAGAGCAGCCGGTTGGGGAAGCCTTTGATCGACGAAGCCATGGAAGCCATGTTGAGGATCGACACGGCGCCGGTCTTTTCGGCGCGTTCGAGCATGCCGGGCAGGAACGCCTTGGTCGTGCGGTACATGCTCTTGACGTTCAGGTCGAAGCTGAAGTCCCAGTCTTCGTCGCTGCAGTCCATGATGGTGCCGTTGTGGACGAAGCCGGCGCAGTTGAAGAGCCCGTCGAGCGGCGCCTGGCCGGCGGCGAAGCTTGCCACGGCCTTGCCGTCGCGGACGTCGAGACGATGGGTCTCGATGTTCTTATGCTCGGTCGAAAGCGCTTTGAGCGCGTCGTCATTGATGTCGGTGGCGATGACATGGGCGCCCTCATTGGCACAGGCCAGCGCGCTGGCGCGGCCGATGCCCTGGGCCGCGGCGGAAATGAAAATGCGTTTCCCGCTTAGTCGCATAACCGTCGCTCCTCCCAGCAAACTGCTTGCGCTTCTGTCTATATACGAACATACTATTCATAAATGAACCAACCTTGCAATGGGGAATTGTGAGGAGGGGTCGTGAGGCCGGTCGAGGGAGGATTTCGCATCATGCCAAAAGGGTCGGCAAAGACGGCCAACAGCGTCGACAAGGACGAGCGCTACCGCGCACCGGCACTGGACAAGGGCCTGGACATTCTCGAGCTGCTTTCGGAGCAACCGGGTGGCCTGACCCGGGCCGAGATCGGTGAGGCGATGGGACGTGGGCCAAGCGAGGTCTACCGCATGCTCGAACGTCTGGTGGCGCGCGACTTTGTCAGCCGCTCACCAGAGGGCGACCGCTACGCGCTGACCATGAAGCTTTTCATCCTCGCCCATCGGCATCCGCCGATAAGGCGGTTGGTGGCGCGGGCTCAGCCTTTGATGGATGCATTTTCGGTGGCTGCCGGCCAGTCATGTCATCTGGTAGCGCCCGACCGCGACGCGGCGATCGTGGTGGCGCATGCCAGCCCGCCCGGCAACTGGGAATTCGGCATCCGCATCGGCGCCCATATCGATCTCCTGACCACCAGCTCGGGTCATATCTTGCTCGCCTTCCAGGACCCGCATTCGCAATCCGAGGCAGCTGCGCGCTGGGAAGGCACCAGGCAGGCAAGTGCACGTGAAAAGCTGGAGCCGATCCTGACCGGCTATCGCGAGGCCGGCCACCGCGTCGGCCCGAGCCAGCAGATGCGCGCCATCGACGACATCTCGGTGCCGATCCTCTCGCCTGACGGCTACGCGATCGCCGTGCTGACCTGTCCCTACATCCTGCGGATCGACGACAGGCAGGCCGACATCGACCAGACGCTGGCATTGCTCAAGGACGTCGCGGCCAAGCTGTCGCTGTCGTAGGCGCGGGTTGGACGTTGCTTTGGCGCTGCGTAGCGCAGAGCTCGATGCTACGTACCGGCAGGCGGTTGAGGGCGCGGCTGCGCCCCTTTCAGGGAAAGTTCTGGCTCTCCTAGACCTGCGCCGAAGACGCGGTTCATCCCCCCGGCGGTACCACGCCCTTGCGCACGGCGAAGTCGGCATAGAAGCGGCGTTCCTGGGTCTGGATGACGGCATAGGCCTTCTTGGCACGCTCGTAGAAGGCGAAGCGTTCGATGCCGACCATCTTGGTGGCCGTGCCCTCGATCAGCTTGCCGACCTCACGCTGCACCTCGGGGATCTCGTCCGGCTTGCCGACCACTTCCATGCGGCCGAAGGCGTCGTCGACGAAAGTGTCGACCGGCATCACCGACAGCACCGCCTTCATGACGCTGACGATGTCGCCGTCGATGCGCAGTGGCCGGCCGAAGACGGTCTGCCTCGCCATCGCATCGGCCGGGAAATTGGCATCGGCGATAACAAGGTCGTCGCCATGGCCCATGGCGCGGAGCACGTAGAGCACGTCGGGGCCAAGCAGCGGATCGATGCCAAGGAGCATTTTTGTCACCTGAGATGCGGGTTGCGGATGCGGGGCGGCCTCACCTGAACGCCATAGTTTCCAATCCAGAATTGCAGGCAAGTGCTTGCGCGCGCAAGCTGTCCATCTGACATTTTCGCCTTTCGCGGAAATGCGGAAAACGGACTTCCGCATTTCCGTAACACCCTAGGCGTCGCGGACGAAACCTTCGCTCGCAACGAGAAGGTTGCGCGTGTAGTCCTGCGCCACGTTTCGCGTGGCGAGGTCGCCGGCCTGCAGCCGTTCGACCTCCTGTCCGCCCTGCATCACCATCAGCCGCTCGCACATGTGGGTGATGACGCCGAGGTCGTGGCTGACCATGACGAAGGTCAGCTTGCGGTCGCGGCGCACTTGTTCGAGCAGGTTGAGCACTTCGGCCTGCACCGAAGCATCTAGGGCCGATGTCGGCTCGTCGAGCAGCAGGATCGACGGTTCGAGGATCAGCGCACGGGCGATCGCCACGCGCTGGCGCTGGCCGCCCGAGAGCTGGTGCGAGTAGCGGAAGCGGAAGCCGGAGCCGAGGCCGACCTCGTCGAGCGCGCGCTGGATGCGTTTCTCGGTGTCGCCGAAACCGTGAATGTCGAGCGGTTCGAGCAGCAACCTGTCGACGGTCTGGCGCGGGTGCAGCGAACCGTACGGGTCCTGGAACACCATCTGCACCTGACGATAGAATTCCTTGTCCCTGAGCTTGCCCAACCGCTTGCCGCTGACGTCGATGGTGCCGCTGGAGACGGGCGCGATACCGGCGACGGCGCGCAGCAGCGTCGATTTGCCCGAGCCGGATTCGCCGACGAGGCCGAAGGATTCGCCTTGCGCCACGGTCACGCTGACGTCCTTCAGCGCGACGAAATCGTCGTAGACCACACGCAGTTTGTCGATCGAGAGAGCAGGGGTCACAGCAGCCACTCCGGCTGGCGGTCGAGCACGGGCAGCGGGTGCCGGTCGGCGCCGATCTTGGGCATGCAGTTGAGCAGGCCTTGTGTGTAGGGATGTTTCGCCTGCGCCAGTTCCGAGGCCTTCAGTTCCTCGACGATCTTGCCGGCATACATGACGATGACGCGGTCGCAGAAGGTCGAGACCAGGCGCAGGTCGTGCGAGATGAAGATCAGTCCCATGCCGCGGTCGATCACCAGCCGGTCGAGAATGCGCAAGATGTCGAGCTGGACGGTGACGTCGAGCGCTGATGTAGGTTCGTCGGCGATCAAGAGTTCCGGCCCGGCGATCAGCATCATGGCGATCATCGCGCGTTGGCCCATGCCGCCGGAAACCTCGTGTGGGAAGAGGTCGTAGACGCGTCTGGGATCGCGGATCTGTACGGCCGCCAGCATGTCGAGGGCGCGCTCTCGGGCCGCCGACTTGCCGATCTTCTCATGCGTCCGCAGCGTCTCGACAATCTGGCGGCCGATGGTCATGACCGGATCGAGCGAGTATTTCGGATCCTGCAGGATCATGGCGATGCGGTTGCCGCGCAAAGCGCGGCGCTCCGTCACGGAAGCCTTCAGCAGGTCGATGCCGCTGAATTCCAGCCGCCTGGCCGTGATCTCTGCCTGCTGCGGCGTCAGGCCCATGATGGCGCGACCGGTCTGCGATTTGCCCGAGCCGCTCTCCCCGACGATGCCCAGCCGCTCCTGACCGAGTGAGAAGGAGACGCCGCGTACGGCCTCCACCACGCCGGTGCGGGTGGGAAAGGAGACCCTGAGGTCTTCGACATTGAGCAACGTGTTCATTGGCCACCGCTGCGTGTGTCGAGGGCGTCGCGCAGGCCGTCGCCGAGCAGGTTGAAGCCGAGGCTGACGATGAGGATCGCGGCACCGGGGGCTGCCGCCACCCACCACTGGTCGAGGATGAAGCGACGGCCCGAGGCGATCATTGCGCCCCATTCCGGCAGCGGCGGCTGGGCGCCGAGGCCGAGGAAGCCGAGGCCAGCGGCCGTCAGGATGATGCCGGCCATGTCGAGGGTGACACGGACGATCAGCGACGAGATGCACAGCGGCATGATGTGACGCAGCACGATGCGCATCGGCGAGGCGCCCATCAGCTTGACGGCGGCGATGTAGTCGGAGTTGCGCACGGTCAGCGTTTCGGCGCGCGCGATGCGGGCATAGGGCGGCCACGAGGTCAGCGCGATGGCGATGATGGCGTTTTCGATGCCGGGCCCGAGGGCTGCGACGAAGGCCAGGGCCAGAACCAGCTTGGGGAAGGCGAGGAAGATGTCGGTGATGCGCATCAGCACCGCATCGATCCAGCCGCCGGCATACCCCGCAGCCGTGCCGACCAGCAGGCCGATCGGCGCTGCGATGATCGCCACCAGCACGATGACCTGCAAGGTCAGGCGTGAGCCGTAGATCAGGCGCGAAAGGATGTCGCGGCCCTGGTCGTCGGTGCCGAGCCAGTAGGTGGAGCTCGCCGGCAGCAGGCGGGCGTTCTTGAGGTCGCCGATATAGGGCGAATGCGGTGCCAGAAGTGGAGCGAAGGCGGCGACGAACAGCAGCAGAAGAATGATGCCGAGACCGATGGCGGCAAGCCGATTGGCGGTGAAGCGGCGCCAGGTCACATAGGCGCGGCCAAGCCGGGCCTGCAGGCGCGACTGCGGTCGGTCGGTGAGCAGCCATTCGCGTCGGGTCATGGTCGTGTCGCTCATCGGATGCGCGTCCTTGGGTCGAGCAGGCGATAGAGCAGGTCGGAGAGCAGGTTGAGCGCGATGAACACCGAACCGATGACGATCGTGCCGCCCAGCACCGCGTTCATGTCGGCGTTCTGCAGCGAGTTGGTGATGTAGAGGCCGAGGCCGGGCCAGGCGAAGACCGTTTCGGTCAGGACCGAGCCTTCGAGCAGGCCGGCGTAGGACAAGGCGATCACGGTGACCAGCGGCACGGCGGCGTTGCGCAGCGCGTGGCCCCAGATGATGCGGCGCTCGGACAGGCCCTTGGCACGGGCCGCGACGATATATTCCTGGCTCAGCTCGTTCAGCATGAAGGAGCGCGTCATGCGGCTGATATAGGCGAGCGAGAAATAGCCGAGCAGCGAAGCCGGCAGGATGATGTGGGCGAAGATGTCCTTGAAGGCGGCCCAGTCGCGATTGAGCACCGCGTCGAGCAGGTAGAAGCCGGTGATCGGGGTGAAGGTGTATTCGAACACCACATCGATGCGGCCAGGGCCGGCGGTCCAGCCAAGGCGGGCATAAAACACCAGAAGCGCCAAAAGACCGAGCCAGAAGATCGGCACCGAATAGCCGATCAGGCCGATGATGCGCACGATCTGGTCGGCGAGGCTGCCGCGCTTGACGGCGGCGAGCACGCCGAGCGGGATGCCAAGTGCTGCGCCGATGATGGTGCCGACGGTGGCGAGCTCCATCGTCGCCGGGAAGACGCGGCGGATGTCGGCCATGACAGGATTTGTGGTCAGCACCGAGGTGCCGAAATCGCCCGACAGCACGCCTTTCACATAGAGATAGAACTGCTGGTAGTAGGGCAGGTTGAAGCCCATCTCCTCGCGCGTGCGCTCGACGACATGGGCCGGCGCGCGGTCGCCGACGATGGCGAGCACGGGGTCGATCGGAACGACACGGCCGATGAAGAAGGTCACGGCCAAAAGGCCGAGATAGGTTGTAGCAACGATCACCACGAAACTGGCGATCGCCTTGAGTGTGGCGGAGGCGCGCCTGTCAGCGCGCCTCGCGGGCGTCTGTGTGTCAGCGGTGCTCAATGGTCCGATCCTCTTGCGCGCGCCCCCGGCTTGCCGGAGGTCATGCGCAGACTCGCATGGTTACAGCGGTGCCTGGCGCGCCCCTGAGGACGCGCCGTTGCGAGAGATCATTCCTTGGTCACGGGGGCGACGAAGTTCGAATCGAAGTTCGGCCCGAGCTTGTAGTTCTTGACGTTGCCGCGCAGGCCGGCGACCTCGGTTTGCTGGAAGATCAGCACGAACGGGCTGGTGTCGAGGGCGGCCTGCTGCAACTCCTTGTACATGGTCGCGCGCTTGTCGTTGTCGCGTTCCAGGAGGGCAGCCTTGGTCTTCTCGGTCAGCTCCGGCACGTCCCAGGCGTTGCGCCAGGCCAGCGTCTTCACCGTGCCGTCGTCGGCATTGTTCGGGTTGGAGGTGAAGGTCTCGGCGTTGGAGTTCGGATCCCAGTAGTCCATGCCCCACTGGCCGATATACATGTCGTGGTTGCGGGCGCGGTACTTGGTCAGCGTCTGCTTGCCGTCGCCGGGGATGATCTCGACCTTGATGCCGGCCTGGCCGACTGTCTGCTGGAAGGCTTCGGCGATGCCGGTGACCGGCTGGGTGTTGCGCACGTCCATGGTGACGGAGAAGCCGTCTTTCAGGCCGGCTTTTTCCAGCAGTTCCTTGGCCTTGGCGACGTCGAAGGTGAAGGGGTTCGAGTCAAGCGCGCCGAGCACGCCCTTGGCCTGGTAGGTCTGGCGGATTTCGCCGATGCCCTTGATCAGCGTCGAGCCGATCGCATCGTAGTCGAGCAGGTACTTCATCGCCTGGCGTACTTCGGGCTTTGCCAGGTTCGGGTTCTTCTGGTTCAGGCTGATGTAGTAGACAGTGCCCTTGGGTGCGCTAGTCGTCGTCAGCTCGGCGTTCTTGGAAACGGCATCGAGGTCGCCCGGTTCGAGGTTGCGGGCGACGTCGATGTCACCGGCTTCGAGCATCAGGCGCTGGGTCGCGCTTTCCTTGACATGGCGGTAGATGACGCGGGCAAGCGCCGGCTTGTCGCCGTAATAGTTGTCGTTGCGCTCCAGCACGAGGATCTCGTTGGCGCGCCAGTCGCGGATCCTGAACGGACCCGAGCCGGCATAGCCGGTCTTGAGCCAGCCATTGCCGAAGTCGTTGTCGAACTTGTAGTCGTCAGTCGGTGTGACAGGAGCGACGTGTTCGAGCACCAGCTTGCTGTCCATGACGGCGCCGACGGTGGCGGTCAGGCAGTTGAGCACGAAGGACGGCGCGTAGGACTTGTCGACGGTGAAGACAAAGGTGCTGTCGTCGGCAGCCTTGGCCTTCTCGGTGACGTTGTCCTTGGTCAAGCCGAACTGGGTGAGGATGAAGGCCGGGCTCTTGTCGAGCTTGACGACGCGCTCGAACGACCAGGCGACGTCCTTGGCGGTGATCGGGTTCCCCGAGGCGAACTTTAGGCCGGGTTTGAGCTTGAAAGTGTAGGTCAGGCCGTCGTCGGAGACGGTCCAGCTTTCGGCGACGCCGGGACGCACCTTGGTGGTGTCATTGATGTCGAGACGCACCAGCATGTCATAGGCGTTGCCGAGGAATTCGGCCGGGCTGAGCTCGAAGGACTCGGCCGGGTCGAGCGTGATGGTGTCGTCGATGGCCCATGCCTGGACCAGCGTGTCGGCCGGCGTCGCCGCAAGTGCCGGCGCCGCGAAGACGATCGCCGACAGAGCGGCGCCGGCAAGCATCAGACGGAAGTGTCCGTTCATTTTACCAAGCATCATTTTTCAGTTCCCCAAGTTGACGATTATTTGTTGTTAGGCTGCCGTTTCGTGCCAGGCCGAGCGCAAGACCCTCAGCCAGTTGTCGCGGCAGATTTTCGCCAGATCGTCGTCACCGTAGCCCGCGCCGCTGAGGGCGGCAACGAGGTTCTGCAGGCCGGCGGCATCGCCGATCTCGGCCGGCACGGTGGCGCCGTCGAAGTCCGAACCCAGCGCCACGCCATCGATGCCGACATGTTCGACGAGATAGTCGATATGGCGAATCATGTCCGATAGCGGCGTGTCGACGCTCTTCAGCCCGTCCTCGCGCAGCATGGTGACGGCGAAGTTCAGGCCGACAAGGCCGTTGCTCTCACGCACCGCTGCAAGCTGCTTGTCGGTCAGGTTGCGGCTGATCGGCGTAATCGCATGAGCGTTGGAGTGGCTGACGACCAGCGGCTGGTCGCTGAGCTTGGCCACGTCCCAGAAGCCTTTCTCGGTGATGTGGGCAAGGTCGATGGCGATGCCGATGCGATTGCATTCCTTGACCAGCCTCTTGCCGGCTTCGGTCAGGCCGGGGCCGGTGTCGGGGCTCGACGGGAAGGCGAAGGGCACGCCATGGCCGAAGACGGTGTTGCGGCTCCAGACAGGGCCGAGCGAGCGCAGGCCGGCGGCATAGAACACGTCGAGTGCGGCGAGATCGGCGTCGATCGCCTCGCAGCCTTCCATGTGCAGCACGGCTGCAAACTTGCCTTCGGCACGCGCAGCGTCGATGTCGGCGCCTGTGCGGCAGATCTTCCAGCCGCCGGCGCGCTCGATCCTGAAGGCGATCGAGGCCATGTCGAGCGCAATGTCGAGCGACGGGGCGCGTTCGAGCGGCTTGCACAGCGGAATGGCGTAGTGGCCGTTTTCGTCGCGCAGCTCGTCGGGCATGCTGGCCGAGGTGATGTAAATGGCGCAGAGGCCGCCGGCGAGGCCGCCCTTTGCGGCGCGCGGCATGTCGATGTGGCCCTGGCGGGTGCCCTCGATGAACTCGGCCACCGGATCGGCGCCCTTGGCGGCGTTCTGCCACAACCGGAAAAGGACGTCGTTGTGACCGTCGAATACTGCCTGCATTACCCACTCCTGTAAGTGGAAGGCAGTTGAAGGATGCCGGGCGGGGGGAGTCAACATGTGCCAACGGGCACCCGATGGGTCGAAGCCGCGGTTCCGCTGGGGAAGCCCTATCCAGGACCAACACTAAGCCATGCCTGGACCACTCGCGCCTGAATCGGCCGCCACGGTCCTCAAACAGGCTCTATATGAGGGGTTGACCGCCCTCGGCTGCCGCCGGGGCTGACGCAGCGGCAGTGATTGGCTCTGGCTGGACGTTGTGCGCTGGCGCTTTTTTGTGCAGGCGGGTCGGGTGCGGTCGATGAGCCGTGCATCACATTGCCAATCCAATCACAGGACATACTCATTATGACAGAAGGCAGTCTTCTTGATCATGCACTCGTGCGCCTCGACGAGGCGGCAAAACACCTGAACGTCGACGCCGACGTGATCGAGAAACTGAAGTTCGCCCGCGAGACGACCAAGGCACGGCTGATGATCCGCATGGACGACGGCTCGCGAAAATCGTTCCTCTCGTGGCGCTGCCGTTATGACGACACCCGTGGCCCGACCAAGGGCGGCATCCGTTTCCATCCGGAATCGACCGCCGACGAGGTCGAGATGCTGGCGTTCTGGATGACCTTCAAATGCGCCGTGATGAACCTGCCCTATGGCGGCGGCAAGGGTGCTGTGCAGGTCGACCCGCGCAAGCTGTCCAAAGCCGAGTTGGAGCGCCTGTCGCGTGCCTACATGCAGGCCTTCGCCCGCATCATCGGGCCCGACCGAGACATCCCGGCACCAGACGTCTACACCAACTCGATGATCATGGGCTGGATGGCCGACGAGTACGCCCAGATCGTCGGTCAGGCTTCGCCCGCCGTCATCACCGGCAAGCCGCTGGCGCTGGGCGGCTCGCTCGGCCGCGGCGACGCCACCGCGCGAGGCGGCTTCTATCTCGTGCGGCACCTCGCCGACGAACTCGGGCTCAAGGGCAGCCTGCGCATTGCCGTGCAAGGCTTTGGCAATGCCGGCCAGCATATCGCCCGCCTGCTTGCCTCGGACGGCCACAAGATCATTGCCGTGTCGGATTCGGAAGGTGCCGTGCATGCATCCGACGGCCTCGACCTCGACCGCCTGTTTGCGGCCAAGAACAGCGCCCGTTCGGTGACCTCGACCGCCGGTCAACACGGTCATGAGCTGCTTGCCGGCGACGCGCTCGTCGGCGTCGACTGCGATATCCTGGTGCCGTCGGCGCTGGAAAACATGATCCGCGTCGACAACGCCGACAGCGTCAAGGCGCGCATCGTGCTCGAGCTCGCCAACGGTCCGGTGACCTCGGAAGCCGACGCCATCCTGGAAAAGAAGGGCATCGTCGTGCTGCCCGACATCCTGGCGAACGCCGGCGGCGTCACCGTCTCCTATTTCGAATGGGTGCAGAACCGCCAGGGCTTCTACTGGCAGATCGAGGAGATTCACGACCGGCTGCGCGCCATCATGGAACGCGAGGGCCGCGCCATCTGGGACGTCGCCAGCAAGAAGGAGATCTCGGTGCGGACAGCCGCCTATGTGCATGCGCTCGGCCGTCTCGCTGAGGCGATCGAGGCGCACGGCACGCAGAGCTACTTCGACAGCTGAGCCACGCCGAGGTGTAGCGCCGGGCCATTCGGCTCGGCGGTCCGTCTTTCATCTTCATTTGTCAGGCCGGTGCCCTGCTCTGGCCTGCTATTTTCCGGTTGAAGCGCCGAATTGGTGCGATTAGGGCTATTGCCGGAAAATCCCCACAACCCTTGCCTTCCAGGCAGATCCGGCGGCCCGATTATGTCCTTCATTCCCGATTGGTCGACCATCATCCAGTTCGCGATCGCAACCTTCATCATCGCGATCACGCCCGGACCCGACATGACCCTGTTCGTCGGCCGCGCGTTGTCGGAAGGCCGCAAGGCCGGCTTTGCCTGCATGGCAGGCGCGATGACCGGCATCGTCATCCACACCACGCTGGTGGCGCTTGGCCTCTCGGCCCTGATCGTCGCTTCGCCGCAAGCCTTCATGGCGCTCAAGGTCGTCGGTGCCGGCTACCTGGTCTGGCTCGCCTTCCAGGCGATCACCAAGGGTTCGGCGTTCTCGCCCGACACCACCAAGCGTGCGCCGCGCTCTGTGTTCCAGAACTGGGCCACCGGCCTCGGCATCAATCTGCTCAACCCGAAGATCATCCTGTTCTTCATGACGTTCCTGCCGCAGTTCGTTTCGGCCCACGACACCAACGCGCCGGGCAAGCTGTTCTTCCTCGGTGCGATGTTCATCGTCCTGTCGCTGCCGGTGACGGCGCCGATGGTGATTGCCGCCGACAAATTCGCCGGGCTGCTCAAGAAGAGTCCGCGCGTGACGCGCATCGTCGACTATCTGTTTGCAGGGGTGTTCTCGGCCTTCGCGCTGAAGATTCTCACGGCGCAGGCGAAGTAGGGGTATTCCTGAGCGCGCCGGCGAAGCGGCCGGTGACGAACCAGTAGGCGATGCCGCCGACCAAACCGCTGCCGATGATCGACACCGGCCAGAGCGGATCGCGATAGGCGAAGCCGCCGTCGCCGCTCTGGTAGGCGACGCCTATGAAGACCAGCGCCACGAAGCCGCCGGCAAGGGCGTAGAACAGCCAGTCGCGCTTGCCGAGCAATTCGGCGAGCAGCATGACGACGACTGCCGGCACGAAGCCGAAATAGGCGACGAACAGCGCGATGAACGGAATGGTGAAGACCATCGAGCCGCTGGCTACCTCGGGCGGTATGTCGGTGGCTATCAGGCCCGCAACGCCAAGGAACACAACGTTGAGGAAGGCGCTGGCGGCAATGGACGCCGCGGCATAGCCCAGCACCATGTGGGCGAATTTGCCGAGATAGACGAGGACGCGGCTCACGCCTCGCCGTGTCCCGCGATCATCATCGCCTCGAGCGCCAGGCGCTCGCTCTTCTTCATGCGCTCGGATTCCGACTTGAGCTGGCCGCAGGCGGCGAGGATGTCACGGCCGCGCGGGGTGCGGATCGGCGAGGCATAGCCGGCATTGTTGATGTAGTCGGCGAACTTCTCGATCGTTTCCCAGTCCGAGCACTGATAGTTGGTGCCGGGCCATGGATTGAACGGGATCAGATTGATCTTGGCCGGCACGCCCTTGAGCAGCTTGACCAGCGCCTTGGCATCTTCGAGGCTGTCGTTGACGTCCTTCAGCATCACATATTCGAAGGTGATGCGGCGGGCGTTCGACAGGCCGGGATAGTTGCGGCAGGCGTCGACCAGATCCTTGAGCGGGTACTTCTTGTTGATCGGCACCAGCAGGTCGCGCAGGTCGTCATTGGTGGCGTGCAGCGAGATCGCCAGCATGACGCCGATTTCCTCGCCGGTGCGGAAGATTTCCGGCACGACACCCGAGGTCGACAGCGTGATGCGGCGCTTGGACAGCGCCAGCCCGTCGCCATCGGAGGCAATCAGCAGCGCCTTCTTGACCGCCTCGAAATTGTACAGCGGCTCGCCCATGCCCATCATGACGATGTTGGAGACCTTGCGGCCCTCGGCCGGAACAATGGCGCCGGCGGGCGTGTCGCGGTCGGGGAAATCGCCGAGCCGATCGCGTGCCGTCATCAGCTGCGCCAGGATCTCTTCCGCCGTCAGGTTGCGCACCAGCTTCTGGGTTCCGGTGTGGCAGAACGAGCAGGTCAGCGTGCAGCCGACCTGCGACGAGATGCACAGCGTGCCGCGGCCTTCCTCGGGGATGTAGACGGTCTCGATTTCAACCGGGCGACCGGCGCCTCGCGGCGGGAAACGGAACAGCCACTTGCGCGTGCCGTCCGAGGAAATCTGCTCCTCGACGATCTCCGGCCGCGCGATTGTGAAGTGCTTGGCGAGCTCGGCGCGCAGGTCCTTGGAGATGTTGAACATGTCGGCGAAGTCGGAGACGCCGCGGACATAAAGCCAGTGCCAGAGTTGCTGGACACGCATCTTGGCCTGGCGTTCGGGGACGACGCCTGATGTAACGAGCGCTTCGGCAAGCTCCTCGCGGGTGAGGCCGATCAGCTCGCCCTTGACGGGCGCGGCCGCACGGGCGCGCAACGCGTCACGGGTAGCATCGGTGGTAAGGTCGAGCGAAAGGGTCATTCGGGCTCAGCTAGCTGCAGATATCGGCAAATGTAGGATTTTGGCGCGACATATCACAGGTCTGGCGCTGCGTCACGTTTTGGCGGCCATGCATTTGTGCCGCAGCTTTGCAGTCTGTTAGGCAATGGCTGGGATGCTGGCCCGATGAGCAACATCTTTAACGTTGTCCTGGTGGCGCTCGTCGTCAATCTTGCGGCGTTCGCTGCCTTCTGGCGCGACAAGTATCTGGCCCGCGCCGGCGGCCGGCGCATCCCCGAGAAAACCCTGCTCTGGCTCGCCTTCGCCGGTGGCAGCCTGGGTGCCTTGTCGGCCCAGCACCTGTTCCGACACAAGACCCGCAAGGAGCCGTTCCGATCGCGGCTCTACACAATTGTCATCGCGCATGCGGTCGCCATTGCCGTACTGGCGATCTGGCTGATCGCGCCGCAATGGGCCTCGGGGTTGCTTGATGCGCTGAGCCGGCCGGCCGTGTCCTAGGCCGAAGATGTTTCAGGCGGTTGGGCGGAGCACCAGCCGGTAGCGCTGCTCTGGCCGGCCGCTGCGTTGGTGTGGCACCGGTTCGCCCAGGCGCCGCCAGCCGAGACGTTCGTAAAGCCGGACGGCGCGCTCATTGTCCGAATAGACCGCGAGTTCGGCCGCATCGAAGCCGCGCTCGCGCAGCAGCGCTGCGATGCCGGCCAGCAATTCGACTGCCGCGCCCTTGCCCCAATGGTTCGGGTCGACGCCGAAATAGTGTAGTTCCACGTTGCCATCTCCCGGCATCGGCGCAATGGCACCGAAGGCAACAGCGGTCCCATCGGTGGCCTCGGCGATGGCGAGCAGAGCCCGCTCCGAGCTGGTGAGCACCCGCGAAATGATCGGCCGCGCCTCGTCGAGCGTCGCCACATCAGGATCGTTGTCGCGCACCGCCGTCGCCCGCGCCCAGATGATCGCGGCCCGGTCGAGATGGCTACTGGTCCCGTCAATGATCCTGTGCATCTGCAGACCCCGGCTCCTGTCGCAAAAAAGCCGGGCGATCGGGCCGCCCGGCTTTCGAAAACCTGTCTTGCGTCTGCGCTTACTTGCAGGTGGTGATCGACGTCAGCGCCGCCGAAATGCCCTTGAGCGAGAAGACGTAATTGGTCGGGTTGCCACGGCCTGATTTGGCCGAGACCTTCATGTCCGAGCCGCCCTTCATGGCGCTGATCAGGGCAGGTTCCTCGGCTGCGTTCTCGACCCAGGCCGACTTTCCCTTGGTGAACATCGAGAACGACTTGTCGCCAATGGTGACGGTGACCTTGGAGTTTTCCTGGAAATTGTAGCCGGCGATGAACTGCGGCTCGAAGGAAACCTTCTGGCCGGGGCGCTGGCTGACGAAGAAGAACATGTCGCCATGGTCGAGCGTCGACGGCTGCTTGTCGGTCGGCACCGTCAGCACGTAGCAGACCTTGCCGTTCTGCGCCTGGTAGCTGTAGGTGCCCCAGGCGTTGTGCTGGCCGATCTTGGTCGCCGACTGGGCGAGCGCCGGCATTGCCGACACTGCAAGCACCAGACCCGAAATTGTAGCTATCAAACCGCGCATCGTTTTTCCTGTAGTTCAAATGGAGCGGGGCAGGCCGACTGCGCGCCCGCCCGTTCGCTTCATTTTGATTTAATCTGGGTTACCAAAGGGTGAATGCTTTTCAGAAAGGACATTCATCGCATGGAACCCCGCCGAACTGCCCATCGTGGACGGGCACCTTGTCCCTGACGTGGTTGAAAACCACGAAAACGGCAAGAGTTTGACTTTTCGTTTCAGGATGAAACAAGCGGGCAGCGCTGTCATTGGTCCTGTGACAGCGCTTCCTTCGCGGCAATGCGGTGGGCCGGTGTCATGTGCGCCCGGACCGCCGTGATCGCAGCGGTCAGCACGGCGATGTCGTCGGTGAAGCCGAGGCCCAGTATGACATCGGGAATGGTGTCGACCGGCAGGATGAAATAGCCGAGCGCCGCCAACAGGATACCTTTGGCTCGCAGCGGCGTGTCCTTGTCCAGCGCGCAATAATAGGCCGCCACCACCTCTTCCATGAAAGGTACGTGGCGGGCAGCGCGCTTGGCGGTGCGCCAGAACTTCTCGCGCACCTCGGCTTCGCTTGCCGGAGCGCCGTTCACGCCGCCGCGAAAGCCGTCAAAGCCGGGGAACTTCACCATCCAGACAATCTCCTTTGCCCGAACTCTATCTTCTCACGCTTGCCGGAAACCGGTTCCGGTTTCGGTGCCAATGCGCGATCAAAGATGTGGGAAGGTTCGGTCCCCTCTGCAAGATGCCGGCCTCAGGAACCGAAATAGCCGTTCATGCGCTTGGCCAGCTTGAAATCCAGCTCGGTCAGCCCGCCGGCGTCGTGGGTGTTCAGCGTGACGTCGACCGTCTTGTAGACATTCGACCAGTCGGGGTGGTGGTCGAGCTGTTCTGCCGCCATGGCGACGCGGGTCATGAAGGCGAAGGCCTCACTGAAGTTCTTGAACACGAAGCTGCGCGACATCGACAACCCGTCGGCGGCGAGTGTCCAGCCGCCGAGCGCGTCGAGCGCTGCCTTCAGCTCCTGCTGTCCAAGTTTCTCTCTGGCCATTTCATGCTCCCGTGATATGCGAAGTGTTCACCAGCATAGCGCGGGATCGATGA
Organism: Aminobacter ciceronei; assembly: GCF_014138625.1. Taxonomy (GTDB): domain Bacteria; phylum Pseudomonadota; class Alphaproteobacteria; order Rhizobiales; family Rhizobiaceae; genus Aminobacter; species Aminobacter ciceronei. The sequence goes on along the minus strand of NZ_JACJHY010000008.1, from coordinate 112,519 downwards.
GCGAGAAGCCGGTAAAATCAATTCTGTTCGTTTGCCTCGGCAACATTTGCCGTTCGCCCCTTGCCGAAGGTGTGTTTCGGGCCGTGCTCACCGAGCGCGGGCTAGATGGCGAATACACAATCGACTCGGCTGGCACGGGCGGCTGGCACGCGGGTTCGGCCCCGGATCCGCGGTCGATCGCGGTTGCGGCCGAGCATGGCATCGACATCACCGCCCAGCAGGCCCGCAAGGTTGTGGCGCGCGATTTCGAGCGCTTCGACCTGATCCTCGGCATGGATCGCTCCAATGTCGACGATCTCCGGGCGCTTGCGCCGGCGAGCTTGGCCGAGCGTGTCGAGCTTTTCATCGGCCAGGCCGTGGGTGGACCACGCGACGTGCCCGATCCCTATTACGGCGGGGAAGACGGCTTCGCTGCGGTCTACCGCATGATCCGCGACGCTTCGGAGGCGCTTGCCGACCGGCTGGCAGCGCGGGCGTCGACGCCATTCAGCGGCCAGGCTTCCTCGACGATGTAGGGGCCGCCGCCGACCGAGTCGCGCGACGACATCAAGACGAAGCGGCCGACACGGAAGGGCACGGTGGCGAAGTTGCCGCGCGCTGACAGATAGTGTGCGACATCGAGCGGGCTGGTGTTCCTGAGCCGCGCCAGCGTGACATGCGGGGTGAACTTGCGCGGATCCGACGGCAGGCCGAGGCGCTTGCTGATGCGCTCGATTTCGGCCTGCAGCGCGTTCATCTCCGGCGACGGTGTGACGCCGGCCCAGACCGCATGCGGCTTTTTCTGCCCGAAGGCGCCGACACCCGAAAGCGTGAGCTGGAAGCTCGGACGGTCGACACGGTCGAGTGCTTCGACGATCTCGTCGGCGACGTGGCCTTCGATGTCGCCGAAAAAACGCAAGGTGAGGTGGTAGTTTTCGACGTCGATCCAGCGGGCGCCTGACAGGCCGCCCCTGAGCAGCGACAGCGATAAGGCGGCATCACGCGGAATTTCGAGGGCGGTGAAAAGTCGCGGCATGGCCAGGCTCCCTTCCTCGAATCGCAGTTCGTAGGGCTCAGCGAATCATCGATCGCTGCGCCGGGCAAGGGCTTTGTTCAGCGCCTGCTGTTTCGACCACGCAACGAAATCGGATGTGTTGCAACGATGCATGACGACGTTCATTTGCCGGCAACTGCCTTTTCGACAGTCGGCAGCGCCTTTGCGACCATGCGGTCGATACCTTCTGCTGTTGGGTGCATGCCGTCCTCCAAAAGCAGTTTCGGATCACCGGCGACGCCATCGAGAAAGAACGGATAAAGCGTCACGCCGTACTTCTCGGCCAGCCTCGGATAGATCCTGCCGAATTGTTCGCCATAAGCGTGACCGAGATTTGGCGCCGCAACCATGCCGGCCAGCAGCACCTCGATCTTTCGCTCCCGGAGCCGGGCAAGCATCTTGTCGAGGTTCTGCTCGACGAGCGCCGGGTCGATGCCGCGCAGCATGTCGTTGGCGCCGAGCTCCAGTATGACCAGCTGCGTTCCGTCGGGGACGGACCAGTCGAGCCGCGACAGGCCGCCGCTTGTGGTGTCGCCAGAGACGCCGGCATTGGTAATCACGACATCGTGACCATTGTTGCGTAGCGCCTTTTCGAGCTTTTCGGGAAAGCTCTCGCCGGGATTGAGGCCATATCCGGCCATCAGGCTGTCGCCAAAGCCGACGATCTTGAATGGTTCGGCCCAAACCGGGGCAATGGTCGTGAAAAAGGCCAGAGAGACGGCAAGGAATGCGAAGGTCAGATGTTTCAATGCCATGTTTCAAAACCCATATGACGGAAAAATTCACGCCTCTTAGATTTTCATATAGGACAGATTTGCCGTGACAGAAGCAGTCATCGAACTGAGAGACGTGTCGTTGACGCTTGGGACGGGGGCTTCTTCAGTGCATGTGCTGAAGGGCGTGAGCCTCGATGTCGCCGCCGGCGAGGCCACCGGCATCGTCGGCCCTTCCGGTTCCGGCAAATCGACGCTGCTGATGGTTCTGGCCGGACTCGAACGTGTCGATGGCGGCACGGTCAAGATCGCCGGCGAGCTGCTCAACGGCCGCAGCGAGGACCAGATCGCGGCGTTTCGCGGCCGCAACATCGGCATCGTCTTCCAGTCGTTCCATCTGATCCCCAACATGACCGCGCTGGAAAACGTCGCCGTGCCGCTCGAACTGGCCGGCAAGCGCGACGCCTTTGCCATCGCTGAACGCGAGCTCGCGGCCGTCGGCCTCGCCGACCGCGTCACGCACTATCCGGGCGAGCTTTCGGGCGGCGAACAGCAGCGCGTGGCGATTGCGCGTGCGCTGGCGCCGGAGCCTGCCATCCTCATCGCCGACGAGCCGACAGGCAATCTCGACCAGGCGACAGGGCGGCAGATCGCCGACCTCCTGTTCGCCAAGGCCGCCGAACGCGCCATGACGCTGGTGTTGGTGACGCACGATCCAGCACTCGCCGCGCGCTGCGACCGGCAGGTGGCGATGCGCTCCGGGCGGATCGAGACGGCGACAATTGCGCCTCTGGCCGAGAAAGTCCGGGCATGATTTTCGCTTCTGAGCACCCCCCTCTGGCCTGCCGGCCATCTCCCCCGCAAGGGGGGAGATCAGCCTTCGCCGTCGTCTCAGCCAATATTCGAGGCCGCAAGAACGGCGGCAAGGACGCCGCCTCCAATCTCCCCCCCTGTGGGGGAGATGCCCGGCAGGGCAGAGGGGGGCAACGTAGAGCGCCAGCGTTGCGGAATGAGGCATTCGGATCGCAGGTGCTCCCATGCTGAAGGACCTGCCTCTCGCCTTCCGCTTTGCCGCGCGTGAAATGCGTGGCGGCCTGCGCGGCTTCCTGATCTTCCTGACCTGCATCGCGCTCGGCGTGGCGGCAATCGGCGGCGTCAATTCGGTGGCGCGGGCGATTACCGCCGGCGTTGCCAGCGAGGGTCAGGCGCTGCTCGGCGGCGACATCCGTTTCCAGCTGATCCAGCGCGAGGCGACCGACAAGGAAAAGACCTTCCTCGAAAGCCTCGGCACCGTCTCGCACAATGCCGGCATGCGCTCGATGGCGCGGCTGGAAGACGGTTCCGACCAGTCGCTTGTCGAAGCCAAGGCGGTCGACGACGCCTATCCGCTTTACGGCCAACTGGTGACGGAGCCGGCGCTGCCCCGCGCCGAACTCTTTGCCGAGCGCTCGGGCATCTTCGGCGCGGTGGCCCCCGATCTGTTGTTCGAACGGCTCAACCTCAAGCTTGGCGACCGCATCAAGCTCGGCAGCGCGACCTTCGAACTCCGGGCAAAGCTTGTCACCGAGCCTGACGCGGTCTCCGACGGCTTCGGCTTTGCGCCACGCCTGCTGGTGTCGATGGAAGGGTTGAGCACTTCCGGACTGATCCAGCCCGGCAGTCTCGTCGAACACGCCTACAAGCTGCGCATGCCTGTCGGTACCAGCGAAGCCGAAGTGGCTGATGTGCGCGAGCGGGCGAATGCCGAATTCCCCGAGGCTGGCTGGAGCGTGCGGACAAGGACCAATGCCGCGCCGGCATTGTCGGCCAACATCGAACGCTTCACCCAGTTCCTGACGCTGGTCGGCTTGACCTCACTGGTCGTTGGCGGTGTTGGCGTAGCGAATGCCGTGCGCGCCTATCTCGACGGCAAGCGTGGCGTCATTGCCACCTTCAAGAGCCTGGGCGCCTCGGGCGGCTTCGTACTGACAGTTTATCTCATCCAGATCCTGCTTATTGCAGGTCTCGGCATCGCCATCGGCCTGGCGCTCGGCGCGCTGATGCCGTTTGCGGCGAGCGCAGCACTCCAGTCGGTCATCCCGGTGCCGGCCGAAGCCGGCGTCTACCCGGCGGCACTTGCCATGGCCGCTCTGTTCGGCGTCCTGGTGACGCTTGCTTTCGCCATCCTGCCGCTCGGCCGTGCCCGCGACGTGCCGGCCACCGCGCTGTTCCGCGAGATGGGTTTTGAAGGTCGGGGCCTGCCGCGGCTGGTCTACATCGCAACCGCTTTGGGCATCGCCGCCATACTCGCGGCGCTCGCGATCTGGTTCGCCGGCGACCGCCGCATCGCCACCATTTTTGTCGGAGCGACGATCTTTTCGTTTCTGGTGCTGCGCGCCGTGGCCGTTGCGGTGCAGTGGCTGGCGCGGAAAAGCCCGCGTGTGCGCTCGACCGCGCTCAGGCTCGCCGTCGGCAACATCCACCGCCCCGGCGCTTTGACGCCGTCCGTGGTGCTGTCGCTCGGCCTCGGGCTGACGCTTCTCGTCACGCTGGCGCTGATCGACGGCAATCTGCGCCGCCAGATATCAGGCAGCCTGCCGGAGCGGGCGCCGAACTTCTTCTTCGTCGACATCCAGCCTGACCAGGTCGACGACTTTGCCAGGCTGGTTGCGACAGAGGCGCCCGGCGGCAAGCTGGTGCGGGTGCCGATGCTGCGCGGCCGTGTCATGGCGCTCAACGGCACCGACGTGCAGAAACTCAACGTACCGCCGGAAGGCGCCTGGGTGCTGCGCGGCGACCGTGGCCTGACCTATGCCAAGAACCTGCCGGAGAATTCGACGCTGTCGCAAGGCACGTGGTGGCCGGCCGACTATTCGGGCGAGCCGCTGGTGTCATTCTCGGCACAAGAGGCGGGCGAACTCGGCCTCAAGATTGGCGACATGGTCACCGTCAACGTGCTGGGCCGCAACGTCACGGCCAAGATCGCCAATTTCCGCGAAGTGCAGTGGGAATCGATGGGCATCAACTTCGTCATGGTGTTTTCACCCAACACCTTCGCCGGTGCGCCGCACAGCTGGCTGGCGACGCTGACCGAAGACAAGGCTGTCCCTGCCGACGAGGCTAAGATCCTGAACGCGGTGACGCGCAGCTATCCGGCAATCACCACCGTGCGGGTGAAGGACGCGCTCGACGTCGTCAACCGGCTGGTCGCCCAGCTCGGTACTGCGATCCGTGCCGCTGCCGGCGTGGCGCTGATCGCCTCGGTGCTGGTGCTGGCCGGCGCACTTGCCGCCGGCAACCGTGCCCGGGTCCATGACGCGGTCATCCTGAAGACGCTCGGTGCGACGCGGCGGACGTTGATATCGGCGTTTTCGCTGGAATACATGCTGATCGGCCTCGCCACCGCCATCTTCGCGCTCGCCGCCGGCGGGGTCGCGGCCTGGTTCGTCGTCGCGCGAATCATGACGCTGCCATCGTCCTTCCTGCCGGAGGTGGCGGTTGCGACGATCGTCTTTGCCCTGGTGCTGACCGTCGGCTTCGGTCTGGTCGGCACCTGGCGGGTGCTCGGCCACAAGGCGGCGCCGGTGCTGCGCAGCGAATGACGAAATGCCGTTGCGCGGGCTGGACTTCAACGACATTTGTATGAGATTGTGCGCTCACAGCCGGTTTCAAGGCGTTACAGGCCTTGTTTAGGTCTGAAAGAAACATCATATTTCGGCGGAGGCATGCTGGAGTCCCGCCAGCGGCGCCTGGGTCTCGGCCTGACACCCGACGGGGCAGAAGCAACAGAGGAAACCATGTCCGACTTTAGAAACTACCAGACGCGCATGGCGACGGCAGGCAGCCGCACCGACGCGTCGATCGACGAAGGCCTGCGCGCCTACATGCTCAAGGTTTACAACCTTATGGCGCTCGGCCTGGTCATCACCGGTCTTGCAGCGCTGGGCACCATGACGCTGGCGACCACCAACGATCCGGCCACCGCCGTCGCCACGATGGGCAACGGCAAGATGCTGACCAGCCTCGGCGTTGCGCTCTATGGTTCGCCGCTGAAGTGGGTCGTCATGCTGGCTCCGCTCGGCATGGTGTTCTTCCTGAGCGCCCGCATCCAGTCGATGAGCGTTTCCGGCGCGCAGACCGCGTTCTGGGTGTTCGCCGGCCTGATGGGCCTGTCGCTGTCGTCGATCTTCCTGGTCTACACCAGCGCCAGCATCGTCCAGACCTTCTTCATCACCGCGACCGCCTTCGGTGCGCTCTCGCTTGTCGGCTACACGACCAAGCGTGACCTGACCGCCATGGGCACGTTCCTGACCATGGGCGTGATCGGCCTGCTGATCGCGATGGTGGTCAACATCTTCCTGCAGTCGCCGGCCCTGCAGTTCGCCATCTCGGCGATCGGCGTGCTGGTGTTCGCTGGCCTGACCGCCTACGACACGCAGAAGATCAAGGAGATGTATTTCGACGGCGACGACGTGCTCGTCTCCGGCCGCAAGGCGATCATGGGCGCGCTCACGCTCTATCTCGACTTCATCAACCTGTTCTCGTTCCTGCTGTCGTTCCTGGGCAACCGCGAATAATCAGCTGGACCATCAGACTTTCGAAGGGCGGCCAATGGCCGCCCTTTTCATTTGTTCGGAGCTTTGCTCTAATGGAGGCAGAAGAATGGATTGCCTAAAAAATGAGCATGAAGATTCGGCACGCGCTGCCTGACGACCTCGACCGGATCACCGAAATCTATGCCGACGCGGTCCTCAACGGCACGGCGAGCTACGAGCTCGATCCGCCCTCGCGCGCCGAGATGGGGGAGCGCTACAACAGCCTGACGGATGCCGGTTATCCCTACCTCGTCGCCGAGCGCGACGCTGTCATTCTGGGCTATGCCTATGCCGGCCCGTTCCGTGCGCGCCCTGCCTATCGCTTCATTGTCGAGGATTCGATCTATGTTGCGCCGGAAGCCAAGGGCGCCGGCATCGGCAAGGCGCTGATGCAGGCGCTGATCGACGAATCAACTGTTCTCGGCTTTCGACAGATCATCGCCGTCATCGGCGACGGCCATGCCGACAGCGCTTCGGTGCAGCTGCATGAAAGGCTCGGTTTCCATCACACCGGCCGCATGGAAGGCTCCGGCTACAAGCATGGCCGCTGGCTCGACACCGTGTTCATGCAACTGGCGCTGAATGGCGGCGCGACACTGCCGCCGGATCCGGGCTCGATGCTGGAACGGCGCTTCGTCGCCAAAGGCGGCAAGGGCTGAGCCGTCAGCCCGTGCCGCCGAGAAGCGGCACGAAACGCACGGCCACGAGCGTCTTCCGCGCATAGTCGTTCTCGCCGTTGCGCACGATCTTGACCAATTGCTGGTCGCCGAACGGGCCCAAGGGCATGATCAGCCGTCCGCCTATCGCAAGCTGTTCCTTCCACGCCGACGGCACGGTGCGTGAACCCGCTGCCGAGAGAATGGCGTCGAACGGCGCCTCGGCCTCGCAGCCGGCCGAGCCGTCTCCCGCGATGACTTGTACATTCGCATGGCCGAGCTTGTTCAGCCGAGCCCTGGCGCTGTCGGCCAGCGAAGCGATGCGCTCGATGGTGACGACGCGGCCGGCTAGCCTGGCCATGACGGCCGCCGCATAGCCCGAGCCGGTGCCGATCTCCAGAACCTTGTTGCCGCGCTCGAGTTCCGCCGCCCAGGCCATCAGCGCGACGATATAAGGTTGCGATATAGTCTGGTCGTGGGCGATGGGCAGGGCGGTATCGTCGTAGGCGCGGTCGCGCAGGGCCGTGGGTACGAATTTCTCACGCGGCACCGCGGCCATGGCCTCCAGCACCGCCGGCTCGGTCAATCCACGCCGGGCGATCTGGTACTCCACCATGTTGAGGCGCGCTGCCCGATAGTCGACCATGGCCTTCCTGCCGTCGCCCCTTTAACCGTCGCGGTTGCGCAAGGTTCCCCTATCAGGGCTGCTTACGCAGCGTCCGCAAGATGGTGCAGCGCGGCGCCTCTTGCTGCATTGCACAAAACGCAAAGCTCCTATGCAATATCAACACTTTAAATCGATACGCAGCGGAGCTAGATATCAGTCATCGAATTTGTCGGGCCTACCTCCTCCCAGGTTTCCGACGAATAGGTCAGCGCCTACCTCCTCCCAGACGCTGGCCACAAATACGACACCCGCCGGACCTCCTCCCCCGGCGGGTGTTGTTTTTTCAGCCTCCCTCACATCGATGTCAGCTTCGCCGCGCGTACCGCGTGGCGCTGGATCACGTCTGGCCAATTCGCCGGACAGCACGCTCACAGCGATCGCCGATGTGGCGCTGAGGTGGTCGATCAGGCTATAGCCATTGCCAAGCGTCTTGCGGCCAAGGCCGTCGAGAAACGAAGCGATAATGCCCCGACCGACGACGCGAACACACGCGCAAACGGCCCCGGGGCGGGTGAGGAACGAGGAAAGGAATTCAGCATGAACATGACCAGCGAAACCGCCGCTCTTCTGGAGCGGCTTGGCGTTGCGTCAGCTGCCTTCACCGGCGGCGACCTGATCGTGCGCAGCCCGGTGACGGGCGAGCAGATCGGCGCGCTCAAGTCGATCTCATCAGCCGAGGCGGAAGCCGTAATTGCCCGCGCCGATGCCGCCTTCAAAGCTTGGCGCAACGTGCCGGCGCCGAAGCGCGGCGAGCTTGTCCGCCTGCTCGGCGAGGAGCTGCGCGCTTCAAAGGCCGATCTCGGCCGCCTGGTCTCGATCGAGGTGGGAAAGATCACCTCCGAGGGCCTCGGCGAAGTCCAGGAGATGATCGACATCTGCGACTTCGCCGTCGGCCTGTCGCGCCAGCTTTATGGCCTGACCATTGCCACCGAGCGTCCCGGCCATCGCATGATGGAAACCTGGCATCCGCTCGGCGTCACAGGCGTCATCTCGGCCTTCAACTTCCCCGTTGCGGTGTGGTCGTGGAATGCAGCCCTGGCCTTTGTCTGCGGCAATTCGGTGGTCTGGAAGCCGTCGGAAAAGACGCCGCTGACCGCCCTTGCCTGCCAGGCGATCTTCGAGCGTGCGGCAAAACGTTTTGGCGCTGATGCGCCCGCAGGCCTGTCGCAGCTTTTGATCGGCGATCGCGCCATCGGCGAGGTGCTTGTCGACCACCCCAAGGTGCCGCTGGTCTCGGCCACCGGCTCGACCCGCATGGGCCGTGACGTCGGCCCGCGTCTGGCCAAACGGTTCGCCCGCGCCATCCTCGAACTCGGCGGCAACAATGCCGGCATCGTCTGCCCCTCGGCCAATCTCGACATGGCGCTGCGCGCCATCGCCTTCGGCGCCATGGGCACCGCCGGCCAGCGCTGCACGACCATGCGCCGCCTGTTCGTCCATGACAGCGTCTACGACCAGCTCGTGCCGCGGCTGAAGAAGGCCTATCAGAGCGTCTCGGTCGGCAGCCCGCTGGAAAGCTCGGCGCTCGTCGGCCCGCTGATCGACAAGGCCGCCTTCGACGGCATGCAGAAGGCGCTGAGGCACGCGGCCGAGGCCGGCGGCGAGATCACCGGTGGTGCGCGCGTCGACCAGGGCCATGACGGCGCCTATTACGTCAAGCCGGCACTGGTCGAGATGCCTGATCAGACAGGTCCGGTGCTGGAAGAGACCTTCGCACCGATCCTTTATGTGATGAAATATTCCGACTTCGATGCTGTGCTCGACCTGCACAATGCGGTCGGCGCCGGCCTGTCGTCGTCGATCTTCACGCTCGACCTGCAGGAAGCCGAGCGCTTCCTCTCGGTCGAGGGTTCGGACTGCGGCATCGCCAATGTCAACATCGGCACCTCGGGTGCGGAGATCGGCGGCGCCTTCGGCGGCGAGAAGGAGACCGGCGGCGGCCGCGAAAGCGGCTCGGACGCCTGGAAGGCCTATATGCGCCGCGCCACCAACACGGTGAACTACTCCAAGGCGCTGCCGCTGGCCCAGGGCGTCAGCTTCGACATCGACTGAGCAAGCCGACACCGGTTGCGGCGCTGGCATCGGCCACGCCACAGCCGCCGCATGACTTCAGGCGCCGTCCGCAGAAGCGGGCGGCGTCTCCGCTTGCGGTTCAGAGTGTGAGGTCGGGGATTGTCCATCCCGCCAACTCCGCTTGTGCTGCCGGCGCGATGGGCAGAAGCTTGCGCGTTTCCAGGTCGAAGCAGATGGCCACAACCTCCATCGAGCCGAACGGCCTTCCGGAGAACGGGTCGAGCATCCAGTTGACGATGTTCATGGTCCGCCCGTCGACGCGGGCGAGGCCGGAGCGCACCTCCCAGCAGTCGCCGCTTGCGGGCAGGCCGTCCACGCCGATCAGGAACTCGAGTGCTGCGGCACCGAAATGTGGTCCAGTCCTGTCGCTGTGGCGGGCGCAGGCCTCGCGCAGCGGCGTGATGATGTTGCGGACGCTGTCGGCCATGGCGCCGACGAAGGCGTAAGGCAGCATCCTGCCCCAGGGGTCACAGGCCTGATGCGGCACAGCGCCTTGGCCGAGCCGATGCAGGCCGAGTTGTTCGGCCCGCACGCCCGATGCGGATATCATCGTGGGAAGATCGCCTGTGCCACGCGGCATTGCCAGCCTCGGCGTCTCGGTGAGCTCGGTCGCAATATGATTGGCGAAGGTCTCAGGCCATGGCCGCCCGCTGCCGTCCGTCGATGCGACATGATGAAGGCGGATGCGAAAGGTCGCGGCGCAATCATTCGAGGCTGTGTCGAACATCATGGCAACGATGTCGGCCGTGCCGTTGCCTATGGCGGCGAACCCCGCCGAGATGTGCATCGAGCTTCCGGCCCGCGCCTCGCGCAGGAAGCGGATATGCATGGTCCTGACGGCCAATGTCGTCTCCGAGCCGACCGCCAACAGGCGGGGCAGGCCAGACCGGCCGAACAGCATGGTGATGGCCTCCATGCAGCGCGCCACGTAGAAGCGCGTGTTCATATGGCCCATTTCGTCGCATTCCCAGGTGGCGACGCCGCCGCGCCAGACGTCGCGCAACCCCGATATGCCAGCCTTCATGCGTATTCTCCCGCGCTCGACTGCAAGTCGTACCGGTGATGGCAATGAAGGCCATCGTCCGATGCGACGATGGCCGACGGGAGAGACGGGCGTTCGCTCGAACAAAGAATTTGTCGCAGCGTGGTCCATTTTCGCTTTCGTGCCATCGATGCTATCAGTGGCCCCGAAAAGAAAAGGTCGCGACGCTTGGTCGGATTTCGCCGCAAGGGATTTGGGTTCGGGGTCGCGCATGTCGCGGCGCTGATGCTCGTCCTGCAGACGGTGGCGGGTGCCGTGGCGCTCGGCCAGGGCACGCCGCCGCTCGACATTTTCGGCAACCCGCTCTGCATCACCTCGGCAAGCGGCCACACCGCACCGGCCAAGAGCGAACATCCTGCCTTGACCGCGTGTTGCACGCTTGGCTGCAACATGGTCTCGCCGCTCGCGGTGATGCCGCCCGATGGCGCTGGTCTTCTGCTCGGGCGCCAGATCGAGACAAAGACCGTCTTTCTGGCGCTCAGACCCGATGCGGCGACAGCGCCGGAGCACGACCCCGGAAATCCGCGCGCGCCGCCACCACTGGTCTGAGACGGCTGCCGCATAGCTGCAGCCGGACGAATTCGCATATCTCGACAGACCCTGCGCCGCATGTGCCGGCGCCTTAGACATCCGGAGTTTTCCATGACCCGTTCCGCTCGCGCCTTTTCGCGCCCGCTTTTCCGCAGCTTCGAGGAGCGTATCGGCATCGCCGTCTTTGCGCTGCTGCTGCTCTTCGCTTCGACCCAGCAGATGCTCGCCCATGGCTTCAAGGCGGGCGATCTCGAGATCGGCCACCCCTGGTCGCGCGCTACGCCGGCCGGCGCCAAGGTCGCTGCCGGTTATTTGACCATCACGAACAACGGCAGCCAGGCCGACCGCCTGGTTTCGATCCAGTCCGACGTTTCCGAAAAGGCCGAGATTCACGAGATGGCGGTAGACGCCAAAGGCGTGATGAAGATGCGCCAGATTACCGACGGCCTCGAAATCCCGGCCGGCGGCGAGGTCGCGCTCAAGCCGGGCGCCTACCACATCATGTTCATCGGCCTGAAGGCGCAGGTCAAGGAAGGAGACAAGTTCTCCGGCACGTTGACCTTCGAAAAGGCCGGTACGGTGACCGTCGAGTTCCAGGCCGACAAGATCGGCGGCCAGAGCCAGGACCATTCGGGCCACTGACATCATGGGCGCGCGCTTTCCTTGCCTGACCGGGGGCGGCATTGTTGGCGACGGCGCGCGCCTGCTCGTTTTCCTGTGCGGCCTGATCATGGCCGCCAGTGCCTTTCTGGGCACGACGTCGGTCGCACGTGCTCATGCCTCGTTGCTGCGCTCGACGCCTGTCGAAGGTGCGGTGGTGCAGGCAGCCCCCGCCGAACTCTTGCTCGGTTTCAGCGAGACTGTGGCGCCGCTGGTCACCGAGCTGATTGGGCCCGACGGCACCAAAAAGCGCCTGACAGCCAAGGCAAATGGCGCCGACCTGGCGATTGCCTGGCCGGGCTGGAAGGCCGAAGGCACCTACCTTTTGTCCTGGCGCGTCGTCTCTTCCGACGGGCACCCTGTGGCGGGCGTGTTGTCCTTTTCGGTCGGCAATCCGAGTGTCACGCCTCCCGCTGCACCTGAGCTGAACGACACGTCGCTGCGACTTGCCATCTGGAGCGCCAAGCTGGTGCTCTATCTCGGCCTGTTCCTTGGCGTCGGTGGCGCATTCGCGCTCGCCTGGCTCATGCCCGGCAAGCACTCCGGTGTCGGTGTCATCGGCGCGCTGCTCGTTGCGGGCCTTGTCGCAGCACCCGTCTCCTTCGGGCTGCAAGGGCTCGATGCGCTCGGCGCGCCGCTCGCATTGTTCGGTCAGGGCATGGGCTGGCAGGCGGCGGCTGCGACCAGCTATGCCTTCACCGCGGCTATCGCCTTCATCGCCCTGTCGCTGGCGCTGCTGGCACTCGCCAGCGATGCCAGCCTGGCCCGTTGGCTGTCGCTTGCCGGCCTCGTCGGCGTCGGCACCGCCTTGGCCGCGAGCGGCCATGCCAGTGCCGCAACCCCGCAATGGCTGACGCGTCCGATGGTGTTTGTCCATGGGACCGGCATCGCCTTCTGGGCCGGGGCGTTGCTGCCGCTGGCCTTTTGCTGGCGCGAAGGTGGAGAAAGCGCCGAGCTGGCGCTGCGACGGTTTTCGGTGGCCATTCCCTATGTGGTTGCGGCGTTGGTCGCCGCCGGTCTCGTGCTGACAGTCATCCAGGTCGAGGCAGTTCCCGCGCTCTGGCATACCGGATACGGGCTGCTGCTGTCGGCGAAGCTGGTGCTGGCTTTCGCCCTGCTTGCGCTCGCCGGTTTCAACCGTTGGCAGCTGACGAAACCGGCCTTGGCCGAGCAGCGTGGGGCACAGCGCCTGCTGGTGCGCAGCATCCTGGTCGAGACGCTGCTGATGGTCGCGATCCTCGGTCTCGTTGCCGGCTTCCGCTTCACGCCGCCACCGCGCGTTCTGGCCGTCGAGGCGGCGGAGCCTGCAGCAATTCACATCCATACGCCGGTGGCCATGGCCGACTTTGCCCTCAGCCCCGGCCATGCCGGCGCCGTCAGCGCCTCGATCATGGTGATGACTGGCGATTTCGGCCCGCTCGATGCGCGCGGCGTCGTGCTGCGGCTGAGCCAGTCCGGCTCGACCGAAATCAAGGCCGACGCCTACAAGCCCGGCGACGGCACCTGGCGAATCGACAGCCTCGACCTGCCGGCGCCGGGCATATGGGCCGTCGCCATCGACATCGACATGGCGGAAGGGCAGGTGGTCACTCTGGACGGCGCGGTCGCCAGTCGTCCTGCCACCGGCTGGTAGTCGATACGGACGATGCCGTACCCGTGACGCTGCCTATCGTCCGGCCATCTTTTTTGCAGATGCCCGGGAGCGCGCGCATGAAAATCCTCATCATTGGCGGAACGGGCATGATCGGCGGCCACACCGCCGCCTACCTCAAGGCTCAAGGCAACGAAGTGGTGCTGGCGGCACGCAAGCCGGCACCCGAGACGACCCCGATGGCGGCCTATCCGACCATCTATGGCGACTACACCAAGGGTGATTTCTCGGCTGCCGACCTCTCGCCATTCGACGGCATCCTGTTTGCCGCCGGCAACGACATCCGCCACCTGCCCAAGGGCGTCGACGAGAACGAGTTCTGGACCAAGATGCAGATCGAGGGCGTGCCGACCTTCGTCGAGCTGGCGCGCAAGGCCGGCGTCCGTCGCGTCGTCCACATCGGCAGCTACTATCACCAGGTCATGCCGAACCTGGTGGAGACAAACGCCTATGTGCGTGGCCGCAGCCTTGCCGACGAAGGCGTGCGTGCGCTTGCGACCGCCGACTTCAACGTCTCGACGCTCAACCCGCCGTCGATCGTCGGCTATGTCCAGGGTCTGCCGACCAAGCGCTACGAGACGCTGATGGCTTATGCGCGCGGCGAGACGCAGATGCCGATCTTCGCGCCGCCGGGCGGCACAAACTACATGTCGGTGCAGTCGCTGGCGGAAGCCATCTGGGGAGCTTTCCAGCGCGCCGAGAGCGGCAAGGCCTATCTGGTCGGCGACGAGAACCTGACGTTCCAGCAGTATTTCCAGTCGCTGTTCGACGCCGTCGGCAATCCGCACCGGGTCGAGGAGCGCAATGAGGAGCACCCGCTTTTGCCCGACATGTTCATCGTTCCGGGCCGTGGCAACATCCTCGCCTACGAGCCTGAGGCCGAGGAGACCAAGCTGCTCGGCTATCGCCGCAACGACGTGCAGCGGGCGCTGCGCGAGGTCTTCGCGCAGGTCTCGGGCCGGTAGCGCTTCTCCGGGGAGGACGTCATGGCCGACAATCAGGCGGATCTGCTGATGGAAGTGGCGCTGCGGCGGGTGTCGGAGCGCTATGCCTATGCCGTCGACACTGGCGATGGCGACCTGCTCGCCGCGCAGTTCACCGCTGATGGCGCGGTCATCGCGCCGCGTGGGACCTTCGAGGGTCTCGCCCAACTGCGCGGCATTCCAGCGATGGTCGCCGGCCGCTATCTCAAGACCTTCCATGCCGTGCTCAATCAGGCGGTCAGGCCGGTCGAGGGCGGTGCCGAAGGCGAGACATATTGCATCGCACGACACTATTTCCGCGATCCGGCCGGCCGCTACCTCTGCTACGAGATGACCATCCGCTACCAGGATCGCTTCGTCCGCACCCCTGACGGATGGCGCGTTGCGCGCCGCGAGCTGGTGGTGGTCGGCACCCACACATATGAGGCGCAGGACGCGGCGAGCTGAGCTGCCGGCGCCGGAACCATCGACTGCGGAGACTAAGATGCCCGACGAAATCTCCATCCTTGGCCTCGCCGGCAAAGTCGCGCTGGTAACCGGCGGCGGCGCTGGCATCGGCCGCGCCACGGCCGAACTCTTTGCGCGCGCCGGCATGAAGGTTGCTGTCGCCGAGATCGACCCCGTTCGGGTGACATCGATGCGCGAGACGCTGGGCCCCGATCACCTCGTCGTCGAAGCCGACGTACGCAAGGCGGATGACGTGGCGCGCCTTGTCGAAGCGGTGCGTGGCAGCTTCGGCCGGCTCGATGTGGTGGTCAACAATGTCGGCGACTATCTCGGCTTCAAGACGCCGTTCGAGCAGTCGACCGAGGCCGAATGGAACGCGCTCTACCACGTCAACTTGCTGCACATGTTCCATGTCAGCAAGGCGGCGATCCCGCTGATGCGGGCAAGTGGGCAAGGCGGCAGCATCATCAACGTTTCGACCATCGAGGCCTTCCGCGGCATCCCGATGACGGTTGTCTATTCGGCCTTCAAGGCAGCGGTCACCGGCTTCACCCAGAGCCTCGCCGTCGAGCTTGGCCAGCATGGCATCCGCGTCAACGCCATTGCGCCCGAGACCACCAATTCGGCGCAGATCGTGGCGACGCCGCGCGTGCCCAAGGAAAATCTCGAGCACCTCAAGCGCTGGTTCCCCATTGGCCGCTTTGGCGAGGGTTCGGACTCGGCGGGTGCCGCACTGTTCCTGGCGTCGGACACGCTGTCAGGCTGGGTGTCGGGCACGACGATCCTTGTCGATGGCGGCGCGCTTGCCGCCGGTGCCTGGATGCGCATGGCCAACGACGCCTGGACGCACCTGCCTGTCATCCAGTCCGACGGCTACACGCCACGGCCGGAAGCGCGCTGAGGCCTGACAGGCTTCAGGCAGCGCTCGACCGCTGGAGCTCCGAGCGCATGTTGCCGGGAGCTTCGTTGCGACCGACGAGGCTTGCAATCTCCGACAGCGGCAACGGCCGGCCGAACAGGAAGCCCTGCATCTCGGTGCAGCCTTCGGCGCGCAGGAACTCGAAGCTTTCCCGCTTTTCCACGCCTTCGGCCAGAACCGGGATGCGCAGGTCGTTGGCGAGCAGGATCGTTGCCCTCACGATCGCTGCGGCTGCGCTGTCATTGCTGACGTCCTCGACGAAGGAGCGGTCGATCTTGACCCTGTCGAAGGGGAAGATCTGCAGCGTCGACAGCGAGGAATAGCCGACGCCGTAATCATCCATGGCGATGGTCACGCCGAGCGCCTTGAGCTGGCGCACCACGTGCAGGGCGCGGTCGCGGTCCTCGATGATGCTGGCCTCGGTGATCTCGAGCTCCAGCCGCGAGGCCGCAAGGCCGGTCGAAAGCAGCGTCTCATGCACAACCTTGGTCAGGTCGGCCTGCACCAGCTGGGCGGCGGCGATGTTGACGGCGATCTTGTAGGGCTTGCGCCAGCCGGCAACCTCGGCGCAGGCGGTCTTCAGCACCCACTCGCCGATCGGGATGATCAACCCATTCTCCTCGGCGATGGGGATGAATTCTTCCGGCGCAACGATGCCGCGTTCGCGATGATGCCAGCGCAGCAGCGCCTCATAGGCGGTGACCTCGCCAGTCTTCATGTCGAGCTGCGGCTGGTAATAGAGTTCGAACTCGTCGCGCTCCAGTGCGTGCCGCAGTTCCATGGCGAGCGCGCTGCGCTCGCGCCGGCCCTCGTCCATCGAGCGGTCGTAGTAGCAGACCTTGTCTGTTACGGCGCGTTTGGCGCGGTACATGGCAAGGTCGGCCGCGCCGATCAGCTCGTCGGCGTCGCTGGCGTGGTGCGGGAACAGGCTGATGCCGATGCTGGCGCCGACGGACAACGTCTTGGACTTGTTCTGGATCGGGTCGAGCACACCGGAAATCAGCCTGATGACGAAGCGATCGACTTCTTCCTTGCTCGAAATGTCCTGCTTGACGGCGATGAACTCGTCGCCGCCGACGCGCGCCACCAGTTCACCGGGGCCGGTCAGGATCTTCAGCCGGTTGGCCACCGTCTGCAACAGCAGGTCACCAGCGTGGTGGCCGTGGACGTCGTTGATCTCCTTGAAGCGGTCGAGGTCGACCACAATGACAGCGGCTTCCTTGCCGGCGGCAGCACTGCGCTTGAGCATGCCGGGCAGGTTGTCGGACAGGAAGGCGCGATTGGGCAGGCCGGTCAGCGGGTCGTGCTGGGCGGCATGGCGGAAGCTGTCGACCAGTTCGCGCTGCGACTTGGCGTCCATCACGTAAAGCGTCAGCCCAGCGATGATCGCCATGGTGGCGAGCACCAGAACGGCGAGGAATTCGCTCGACAACACCTTTGTCGGCACCGGAACCGACGGATCGGGCACAATGGTGGCAGCGCCCATGGCAGTGAAATGCATGGCGCAGATGGCAAGCACGAGAGCCAGCACCGAGAGCGGCTTGGCGTAGCGAATGCGCTGCCGCGCCGCCAGATGCATGGCGAGTGCGCCGAAGGCTACGGCAAACAGGATCGAGGCCTCGACGAGACCGGCATCCCACTCGATGCGGCCGGCGATCTCGAAGCCGCGCATGCCGGTGAAATGCATGGCAACCACACCCGCGCCGATCACCGCGCCGCCCGTCTCGACCGGCAGTCCATTGGGCGGGCTCGCTGAAAGATGCAGTCCGGCGGCGGTGAAGGCGATGGCGATGAGCAGCGAGGCGATGGTCAGAAGCGGGTCGAAGGCTGCCTCGAACGGCAGTTGGAAGCCAAGCATGGCAACGAAATGTGTGGTCCAGATCGCGGCACCGCAGGCGATGCCGGAAAGCATGATCCAAGAGGAGCGGGCACTGGCCGAGAGACGAGAGGCACGCTCGAAAAGCCGAATAGTCATGGCCGCGCCGGCAATACAGACGATCGCGGCGACCACGACGAACGAATAGTCATGCTCGTAAGCAAGACAGGAAATGACCTTGAACATTGCCACGCCCCCATGCCCGCCAAGACTGTCTGGTCAGGCCGTGGCTAAGTCTCCTCCCGAAAGATGAAAGAAATTCCTAATCTAAGCAGGCTTTTATTCACGCGGTACGCGCATCTGGTCGCGGTGTACGCGCTGCCCGCGAGCTGTCCGCCGCGGGAAGGCTATCACAGCATCACGGTTGCGAACCGCGCGCATTTCTTCGACAAATGGTTGTCTCAGTCTAAGCAGGAGCAGGGCATGGCCGACGGCAAGACCAAGCGGTTCGACGCGACGCTGACGGCGTTGCGGGGAGTTCTGATCGCGGCGGCGGCATTGGTCGCCTTCTTCTATCCGTCCCAGGCGGTGCAATTGCTGGTGCTGGTCGGCGGCGGGCTGTTGCTCGTCGACGGCATTTTGGGCCTGGTGACGCTCGACCGCTCGCCGCCACGCACGACCGGCCAGACGCTCGGGCTGGTCCGCAACCTGTTGTCGATCGCCGCGGGCGCGATCGTCGTCGCCAGCGGCCTGTTGACCAGCGTGTTCACCTTGTCGGCGCTGACATGGATCGTCGGCCTGCTGGCGCTGCTCGTCGGCCTGATCGAGATGGCGTCGAGCTTTCTCGATAGCGAGCGGCAGACGCGGCTGTGGCCGACACTTGTCGGCGGCGCGGTCTATGCCGCCTTTGGCCTGGCGCTGATGTTCGTGCCGCTTTCAAGCGCTGAAACGCTGCTGCGCATCGCCATGATCCTGATGCTCGCCTATGCGCTGCTGTTGTTCTACCGCGCCTGGAGCATTCGCGCGGCGCGCTAACTAGTTCGCGCCGGAAAAACCGGTGAGGAAGGCGGTCAGGTTGTCGCCGAGCGCGTCACAGAGATAGCCGCCCTCCTGGACGATGACAGTCGGCAACCTTAGCTGGGCAATCGCCTCGGCGATGCGCGCAAAGCCCGATGTCGTCACCGACAAGCCGCCGAACGGGTCGCCTTCGAAGGCATCGAGCCCGAGTGCCACGACAAGCGCGTCGGGCGTAAAGGCCCGGATGCGGCTGATGGCGTGGCCGAGCGCCTCCAGGAACTCGGTATCGCCCGACTTGCGCGCCAAGGGCAGGTTGAGGTTGTAGCCGAGACCGGTAGCCTCGCCGCGCTCGTCGGCATGGCCCCAGAAGAACGGGTAGAAGCGGCTCGGATCGGCGTGCAGCGACACTGTCAGCACGTCCGGTCTCGCGTAAAAGATGCCTTGCGTGCCGTTGCCGTGATGAAGGTCGACATCGAGGATGGCGACGCGCGAGGCGGTCGCCCGCAGCCGCTGCGCGGCGATGGCCGAATTGTTGAAGAAGCAGAAGCCGCCGGCGACGTCGGCAAAGGCATGATGGCCGGGCGGGCGGCACAGCGCGTAGGCCGCCGGTTCACCCGACATCACAGCCTCTGTGGCGGCGACGGCACTCCATGCGCTCCAGCAGGCGCTGTCGAAGGTCTCTGCCGAGATCGGGCAGGCGGTGTCGGCCATGTGGTAACCGGCCTGGCCGGCCGCACCCGCTGGGTAGCTGCCGTTGCGGGCAAAAGGATGGACGTTGGGAATGACCTCGGCGGAAGCGCCCTCCATGCGCTGCCAGCGCTCGAAGATGTGGGTGAGGAACTCGATGTATTCGGGCGTGTGGACCGCAGCGATCGGGGTGAGGCCGTAGCTGGCCGGGCGATGGATCGTCGAGCCGGCCGCCCGGGAGCCCGCCAGCAGGCGCTCGACGCGTTCGGGCTGTTCCGGATTGGGCTTTTGCATTCCCGTCGACAGGAACGCCTTGGGGTCGTGCCGCCTCTGCTCCTCGGCATAGAAGGTTTTCATTCCGGCTCCCCCGTCGTTTGGCTCAGCGCCTGGAATGTCGGTCCGCCGGCAATGTAGGACCTCTGGTCCTTCGTCCAGGCAAAGCCGAGCCTGGTGTAGAAGGGATGCGCCCGCGCATTGTCCTCATCGACCGCGAGCCTGATGTAGACGCCGCCTCTGTCCCGGCAAAGCCGGGCGACATGGCGCAATAGCCGCTCGCCGATGCCGAAGCTGCGGAATTGCTGGTCGACGAACAGGTCCTGCACGAAGACGCCCGGACGACCATACCAGGTCGAGAAGATCGGAAAGAACAGGCACATGCCGGCGAAAGCGCCGTCGATCTCGGCGATGACCGCTTCAAAGGCCGGCTTTTCGCCAAAGCCGAAACGCCGGATGTCGTCTTCCGTGCAGGCGATGCCGTCAGCCTCACCGACATGCGCGGCAAGGCCGATGATCGCCTTCATCAGCAACGGCGAATCGTCAGTGGTTGCCGGCCGGATGAGAATGGCGGCCGGTTCTGTCTTCTTGGCGCCCATTGGCTTGTTCCGCATTCAGTCGCGGAATTGATAGCATCGAGGAAAGGGCTGGGGAGCGGGATTCGGTCTCTGGCGCAAGCATCGCGGCATTATGGCCCGATGCGCTCCAACTCGCGCTTGGCGCACCGGTCGAGACGACTTTAGGCTTCCACCACCTTCAGGCGCTTGTCGAAGACGCCGAGCACACGGGCCAATTCGTGGCCGCGCTTGAGGATCAGGCCGCCGGCGGCGATGACCGAGAAGGCGCCCTGCTTGCGGGCGAGCCTGGGATCCTTGACGATCTGGAATAGCGGCGTTTCGCTGGTGCGGCGAAATACCGAAAAGACGGCGCGGTCGCTGAGATGGTCGATGGCGTAGTCGCGCCACTCATTGGCGGCAACCATGCGCCCATAGAGCCTGAGAATCTGGTCGAGTTCCCGTCTCTCGAATGCCACCGGGAGATCTTGTCGCTCCCGACGGGCCTCATGGAGCGGGATCAAAACCGCGGATGGCTCGCCATCCTCCGCCCCAGCGCCGCGATCAGTCATCAATCGTTCCCTTGCAGAACATGACCTCGGCTAAAGAATCGCGCATTCGCACCCGAAATGCAACAAGTAACACCTGTATGAAGAGTGTAAGGTAGCTTGCCGCAGCGGTAACGTTTGCGAAACAGATTGTCGGAATTGGTGATGACTCGCCACATTCCTGCCGTTTTTTATCCGCGCTGACGCCCCATTGTCCGACGAATTTACCCGTGTTGCCTGAGACGGTTCGGTCCGGCACCGGCTCGTAAACCCCAAGCCCCCCGCCCACGGGCTAGAGTCGGATCGAACCAACCTCGGCTCCTTTTCAGGACGAGGGCGACGATCCCAAAATCTGAAGCCGACGTCTGGCCACAAGCCTGCGTCGGCTTTTTTGCGTCTACAGCGCCATCTTCGACGGCTTGCGCACGACAGCCGCGCCGAGAATCGGGCCCGGTACGCCATCCTTGCCGACAGCCTGCAACAGCACGGCGCAGCCGCCCTTCTTTTCCACTTCGCTCTTCGGCAGCTCGAACCGTTGCGTCTGGCCGTGCCACATGCCAGCGGTGTGCAGGTCGGTGACGGCATTCCAGTAGGTGACGCTGCGGCCCTTGTTTTCGCCCTTCTGGAGGTCGACGACCTGCGGCGGCTGATAATGCACGATCACCACATGGGCCGGGCTGGCCGGGCCGGTGGCGGCGCCGACCTCGATGGTGAAGGTGTCGCCATTGTCGGTCACCTTCAGGTCGACATTCATGCCCTGGCCGGTCTCGGCGAGGTTGGCGAGTGCGCCGTTCACATCGTCGCTCTTGGCGCCATTTACATGGGTGCGGCCATTGATGACGGCCTGGGGTGTGTAGACCGAGCGCGCGCCGAAGGCACGCATATAGGCATATTGGCGTTCGGTGTTGTCCTTGCTGCCGAGTTCGTCCTGCCAGCCGAGGTAATCCCAGTAGGTGACGTGATAGGCGAGCGCGACCATGTCGTCCTGGGCGGCGAATTTGGCAAACAGTTCGTCGGCCGGCGGGCAGGAGTTGCAGCCCTGGCTGGTGAAGAGTTCGATGACGCCGAGCGGGCGCACGGGTGCCTTGGTTGTCGAGTCGGCATGCGTTGCGCCGGTAAACCCGGCAAAGACCAGCGCCACGGCCGCCAGCCGAAAATATCTGCGAAACTCCATGACCGATCCAGATCCTCAGCCAGCGAAACCGGCCTTTTTTGTAGTTGCTGAAATATGTGGCAGAAGCGCCATTCAACGGGAAGTCACGTTGCGGTGAAATTTTCAACAAGTGAAGTTTCCGCTGCGTCAGGCTGTCGGGACAAATTACCGTTATGAAAATTGGCTGGCGGCGGTAGAATTGGGCTGTGACGAGGCAAGGTGATGCTGGAACAGTTCAGCCAACATCTCGATCTCTATTGCGAACGGACTGACATCGGTCTGTGGGCCGAGCCGTTCAATGCCGTCAGCAATCTCGCCTTTTTCCTCGCCGGCCTGTGGGGCGTCTACGAGGCACGGCGGCGCGATGCCGGCGCTTTCGCCGAGGTGCTGGGCTGGTGGGTGGTGGCGATCGGCATCGGCTCGACGCTGTTCCATACGTTTGCCAACGAGGCGACCAAATGGGGCGACATCGTCCCGATCGCCGGTTTCACGCTGGTCTATTCGCTGTTCAACCTGCGCCGCTTCGCCGGCATGGGATGGCCCAAAGCGCTGGTGATCTTCTTTGCTTTCTATGTCGCTGTCGGGTTCGTCACCTACATGGTGCCGGACTGGCTGCGTACAGCTTCAAACGGCACTACCGGCTACCTGCCGCCGTTCCTGGCGCTGATCTTCTTCGGTTGGGTGGTCATCGCCAGCGGCAGCCGTGCCGGCTGGTACAACATCGCCGCCGCCGTCATCTTCCTCGGCGCCGTCACCTGCCGGGTCATGGACCCGCTGGTCTGCGACGCCATGCCGATCGGCACGCATTTCATGTGGCATATGCTGGACGGGCTGATGCTCGGCGTGCTGCTTGCCGCGACGACACGCTACGGCAGGCCACGTACAGCGCGGGCAGTTCATGAAAATCCAGCACGTTTGACGGCGGACGGTGCCTTACCCGGCCAGTGAAGCTGCCGGCTCGGCGTGCCGTTCGGCCCAGCCGTCGAGCCATTCGGCGCCTTGCATCTCGATAAGCCGCGACGACGTCCGGTCGAACTCAAAGGCCTCGTGTCCCCGCTTTCCGACATAAAGCTTGTCGGGCGTGGCGGCGGCACTGATCACCAGCCTGATCTGCTGGTCATAGAGCGTGTCGACCAAGAGGATGAAGCGCTTGGCCTCGTTGCGATTGGCTTCTGCCAGAACCGGTACATGGTCGACGAAAATGGTCTTGTAGTGTGCGGTGATCGCCAGATAGTCGCGCGCCGCAAGCGGCTTTTCGCAGAGATCGGCGAAGCCGAAGCGCGCACAGCCGGGAACGGCCGCCGGCACGGCGACCTTGCGGCCCTTGACCGCGACGGTGGCCGCCTCAGCTGCGGCACCATGGGTCATCCTGGCCCAGGCCTTGTCCATCGCCTTGTCGGCAGCCTCGCCGAGCGGGCTGATATAGACAGGCACGCGATCGAGCTTCTCCAGCCGGTAATCGGTGTCGGCATCGAGGTTGAGCACGTTGGTGTTCTGCTCGAGCATACCGATGAAGGGCAGGAACAGTTGGCGATTGAGCCCGTCGCGATAAAGATCGCGCGGCGCGACGTTGGAGGTGGCGACCAGCACCACGCCTTGGGCAAACAGCGCCGAAAACAGCCTCGACAGGATCATCGCGTCGGCGATGTCGGTGACCGAGAACTCGTCGAAGCACAGCACCCAGGCCTCCTCGGCCAGTGCCGCCGCCACCGGGGGGATCGGGTCGTCATCGCGCGAGGTGCCGTTCTTGCGCGCCGCCCGCTGCCTCTGGATGCGGTCGTGCACGTCGGCCATGAAGTCGTTGAAATGGACGCGACGCTTGTGTTTGACCGGCACCAGCTCGAAGAACATGTCCATCAGCATGGTCTTGCCGCGGCCGACGCCGCCATGGACGTAGAGGCCCTTGACGTGTTCGTGCTGCGGCTTGCGCCGGGCAAACAGCCAACCCAGGGCGCTCGACTTGCGCGCCAGCCTCTTCTCGGAAATCTCGTCGATCAGCCGGTCCAGTGCGGCCACGATCGGAAGCTGGGCCTGGTCGCTGCGGATGCTGCCGCTCTCGACCAGGTGGTCATAACGCTGCCTGACGGTCACATGAGTCTGCAGGCCGTCACGAACGTGCATGATTTACTCTGGCTGCCGAGATGTCAGCGGTTCAGCGAAATCGGCAGGCCGTTCGAGGTCTGGCCGTCGAAGCGGCCTTCGCCCGATTGATAGAGCCTGGCCAGCGGCGAGCCGCTTTCATCGAACAGCGTCAGCTGCTTGCCAGCGACGTTCCACGACTTGACGCCGTCGATCGGAGCCGGGCAGCGCAGCGGGCCGGCGCGGAAGCCCTGGCCGAACTTGGTCTGCGGCGTCGCCACCTTGCAGCTCTGGCCGGAAACCGACGCGCTCCACACCCCAGCCACGCTGGTTGCGGTGATGTCGGGTGCGTTGGCGGCGGCAGCGCCACCGTCGGCGGGCAGGGCCGCGACCTGGGTCTGTGCCGGCGCGGCCGGAAATTGCGAAGCACCTGCGGCGGCGCCTGGTGCCGAGGGCGGCGGCAGCTGGCCGCTGGTGACAGTGCCGGCGGGCGCCGCGGGCAGCGGGGCCGGCTGGGTGTCCATCGAGGAAAGGCGCGTGCTGTTGCAGCCAGCTGCAGCCAGAAGCGCCACCAGCGATGCGGCCAGCAGGCCGGTTTTCGAAAAAGCCATTGCATTCCCTCCGTGGGGCAGTTCTGGGGGCGCCCCCGCGCGATCGACAATTCGCCTCTAAAGCGGCGAAGTTGGCAGAATTTCAACCTGATATGGTTAAAATAGGGTTTGCGTATGAAATTGTTGCAAAATTGTCTCAATAGGCCAACGTGCCGCGAGACTGGTAATTCGGTGATGTTTCCGCCATATAGGCCCCAAACAGCCGCGAGACTTACCGACCATGGCCATTGAGGCCCCTTTCGCCAAGATGAACGGGCTCGGCAACGACATTATCGTTGCCGACATGCGCGGTCGCGCGGACCGCGTTACGCCTGCCGCGGCGATTGCGCTTGCCGCCGATCCGGCGACCAAGTTCGACCAGATCATGGCGATCCACGACCCGCGCACCCCGGGCACCGTGAACTACATCGAGATCATCAACTCCGACGGCACCCATGCCCAGGCCTGCGGCAACGGCACGCGCTGCGTCGTCCAGGCGCTGGCCGCCGAGACCGGACAGAAGGTGTTCACCTTCGAGACTGTCGCCGGCATCCTCAATGCCGAAGAGCATGAGGACGGCTCGATCTCGGTCGACATGGGCATTCCCCGCTTCGGCTGGCAGGACATCCCGCTGGCGGAAGAATTCCGCGACACCCGCGCCATCGAGTTGCAGATCGGGCCGATTGACCAGCCTGTGCTGCATTCGCCCTCGGTCGCCTCGATGGGCAACCCGCACGCCATTTTCTGGGTCGACAACGACGTCTGGTCCTACGATCTCGACCGTTTCGGCCCGCTGCTCGAAAACCATCCGATCTTTCCCGAGCGTGCCAACATCTCGATCGCCCAGGTGACCTCGCCCGGGACGCTCAACCTGCGCACCTGGGAGCGTGGCGCCGGCCTGACCTTGGCCTGCGGTTCGGCCACCTGTGCTGCTGCCGTCTCAGCCGCTCGCACCGGCCGTACCGGCCGTAGCGTGATCGTCACCGTGCCGAGCGGCGGGACGCTTCAGATCGACTGGCGCAACGACGACCATGTCGTCATGACCGGTCCCGCCGAGTGGGAATTCTCCGGCAGCTTCAATCCGGCGACCGGCGCCTGGCGTCGCGATCAGCAGGACGTCGCCTGATGGCGGTCGACGTCGTAACTTTCGGCTGCCGCCTCAACACCTACGAATCCGAGGTGATGAAGCGCGAGGCCAAGGCCGCAGGCCTTGAAGAACTCAAGGGCGGCGCGGTCATATTCAACACCTGCGCAGTGACGAGCGAAGCGGTGCGCCAGGCCAAGCAGTCGATCCGCAAGGCGCGCCGCGAGAACCCTGACGCACGCATCATCGTCACCGGCTGTGCCGCCCAGACCGACCCGGCGGCTTTTGCCGACATGGCCGAGGTCGACCTCGTGCTCGGCAACGAGGAAAAGCTCAAGGCGCACAATTACCGGGCGCTGCCGGACTTCGGCGTCAACGATTTCGAGAAGGCCCGCGTCAACGACATCTTTTCCGTGCGCGAGACGGCTGGCCACATGGTCGATGCCATCGAAGGCCGCGCACGCGCCTTCGTCCAGGTGCAGAACGGCTGCGACCATCGCTGCACCTTCTGCATCATTCCCTATGGCCGCGGCAATTCGCGCTCGGTGCCGATGGGCGCGGTGGTCGAGCAGATCAAGCGCCTGGCCGGCAACGGTTATGCCGAGGTGGTGCTGTCGGGCGTCGACATGACCAGCTATGGCGCCGACCTGCCGGGCGCGCCGCGACTGGGCAAGCTGGTCAAGACCATTCTGCGCCAGGTTCCCGACGTTCGCCGCCTGCGTCTCTCCTCGATCGATTCGATCGAGGCCGACGAGGACCTGCTCGAAGCGGTCGCTACCGAGAGCCGGCTGATGCCGCATCTGCATCTGTCGCTGCAGTCGGGCGACGACATGATCCTGAAGCGCATGAAGCGCCGCCACTTGCGCGACCAGTCGATCCAGTTCTGCGCCGATGTGCGCAAGCTTCGCCCCGACATTGTCTTCGGCGCCGACATCATTGCCGGTTTTCCGACCGAGACCGACGAGATGTTCGAGAATTCGATCCGCATCGTCGAGGAGTGTGGGTTGACCCATCTCCACGTTTTCCCGTTCAGCCCGCGAGAGGGCACGCCCGCCGCGCGCATGCCGCAGGTTCGTCGCGACATCGTCAAGCTGCGCGCCGCCCGCCTGCGCGCTGCCGGCGACGTCGCCTATACGCACCATCTCGAAAGCCTCAAGGGTTCGCGCCAGAAGGTGCTTGTCGAGCGCGAGGGGCTCGGCCGGACGGAAGGTTTTACGCTCGTTGCGATCGACAGGGGCATGGCGGGTGAAATCATGGAAGTCGACATCGCCGGACATGACGGCGAGCGGCTGACAGCGGCACCGGCCGCCGCGCGCGCGGCCTGACGAAAGCGACCGCATGGCATTCGGGTTCATCAAGAAAGTTTTCTCCTTCGGCAAGAAGGAGGCTGTCGAGCAGCCGGCCGAGAACGAGGTTCTGCCGCCGCTGAATTTTGACGCTCTGGAAGCGTTGAAGCCGGCGGAAGAGGTGCCGGCCGCGGCGGAAACGCCTGTTGCCGGGGAGACACCGGCCGTTCCGATCGAAGAGCCGACGCCGGAGCCGGCTCCAGAAACGCCGCCGACGCCGCCAGTGGTGCCGGAGCCAAAGCCGGCCGAACAGCCGGTACCGATCGAGCCCGGGCCGCAGCCCGTTCCGCAGGAAGAACCTGCTGTCGAGCCGGAAAAGCCAGCCGAACAGCCCGTGCCTGCGCCGAGCCCGGTCGAGCCGGAGCCAACGCCGGCGGAGGTTCCGCTGCCGCAGGTTGAGCCGTCCACGCCGGAGTTGCCCGAAGAAGTTCCGGCTCAGCCGGTGCCCTCTGCGCCCGAGCCGACAATGCGTGCCCCTGAAACGGAGCCGGTTGTCGAAGAGCCCGTCGTCGAGGCGCCTGCCCCTGTACCGCCGGAACCTGTGGCTGAACCACGTCCCGTCGAGCCAGTCGACGAGGAGCCTGCGCCGATCGCAGCCGAAGCGCCTGTGCCTGTGGCGATGGCGGCCGAGGAAGCGCAGCCGGTAGCCGCGCTGCGCGATGCCGTTTCCAAGCCTGCACCTGTTGTCGTTCCCGCTCCCGCTGAACCGGTACAGGCTTCCTCTGCGCCTGAGCCGAAACCCTCGGCCGGCAAGGTCACCGTCCAGAAGAAGGTCGAGCAGAAGGCCGAAATCGTCGAAGTGGCGGCGCCCGCGCCGCGCCAGAGCTGGTTCCAGCGCCTGCGCCAGGGCCTGTCGCGCTCATCCAAGGAACTGTCGGGCAACATTGCCGGCATCTTCACCAAGCGCAAGCTGGACGAAGACACGCTGCAGGACCTCGAAGACGTGCTGATCCGCGCCGATCTCGGCGTCGAGACCGCGCTTCGGGTCACCGACGCGCTGGCGGCGAGCCGCTATGGCAAGGACGTTTCCGACCACGAGGTCCGCTCGATCATGGCGGTCGAGGTCGAGAAGGTGCTGAAGCCGGTGGCGCTTCCGCTGGAGCTCGACCTGTCGCACAAGCCGCATGTCATCCTGGTCGTCGGCGTCAACGGCACCGGCAAGACCACCACCATCGGCAAGCTGGCCGCCAAGCTCACCGAAGGCGGGCTGTCTGTCATGCTCGCCGCCGGCGACACGTTCCGCGCTGCGGCCATCGAGCAGCTGAAGATCTGGGGTGAACGCACCAAGTCGCCCGTCATCGCCACCAAGCTCGGCGCTGATGCCGCCGGTCTCGCCTACGATGCCTTCGAGCAGGCCAAGGCCGCCGGATCCGACGTGCTGATCATCGATACCGCCGGCCGCCTGCAGAACAAGGCCGAACTGATGGCCGAGCTCGAAAAGATCGTGCGCGTTCTCGGCAAGCTCGATCCCGAAGCCCCGCACACAGTGCTGCAGACTGTCGATGCCACCACCGGCCAGAACGCGCTCAATCAGGTCGAGATCTTCCGCAATGTCGCAGGTGTGAACGGGCTGGTGATGACAAAGCTCGACGGTACGGCGCGCGGCGGTATTTTGGTCGCAATCGCCGCCAAACATAAGCTGCCGGTCTATTTCATCGGCGTCGGCGAGCAGGTCGACGATCTCGAACCCTTTTCGGCAAGCGATTTCGCCAAGGCGATCGCAGGAGTCGCCTGATCCATGAATGCACCTATCCTCGAACGCGATCCGTCGGACCCGAAAACCAAGAAGGAAGACGTCAGCCCGCTGCTCAAGCTGGCGCTGGAGCTCGGGCCGCTGGTCGTGTTCTTCTTCGCCAACGCGCGCGGCGAGTGGCTGGCGTCGCACTTCCCGATACTGGCAGAGCTTGGCAAGCCGATCTTCGTCGCCACAGGCCTCTTCATGGTTGCCACGGCGGTTGCGCTGGCGGCTTCCTGGCTGCTGACCCGCTCGCTGCCGATCATGCCACTGGTCTCGGGCGTCGTTGTCTTCATATTCGGCGCGCTGACGCTCTATCTGCAGAACGACATCTTCATCAAGATGAAGCCAACGATCATCAATTCGCTTTTCGGTGTCGTGCTACTGGGTGGCCTTGTCTTCGGCAAGTCGTTGCTTGGCTATGTCTTTGCATCGGCCTTTCGCCTCGATGCCGAAGGCTGGCGCAAGCTGACCTTCCGCTGGGGCCTGTTCTTCCTGTTTCTTGCTCTGGTCAACGAGGTTGTTTGGCGATCCTTTACGACCGACACCTGGGTGGCTTTCAAGGTCTGGGGCATCATGCCGATAACCTTGCTCTTCACTTTCAGCCAGATGCCGCTCATCATGCGCCATTCGTTGGAAGACCATAAGTAAGAGGGCATCATGGAGTTCATCACCGACCGCGAGGCGTTGCGTCAACATTATCGCGCGCCGGGTGATGGCGCCGTGCGCAAGGAGCTCCGCCGCCTCGACCGTCACGCCAAGGGCTTCCTGGCGCGCAGCCCATTCGTGCTGATCGGTTCGTCCGACGACAAGGGCAACGCCGACGTCACGCCCAAGGGCGACAAGCCGGGATTCGTCGCCATACTCGACGATGCCACCATCGCCATTCCCGACCGGCCCGGCAACAACAGGCTCGACACGCTGGAGAACGTCATCGTCAATCCCGCTGTCGGCCTGCTGTTCCTGATACCGGGCATGAACGAGACACTGCGTATCAATGGCGATGCGCGCCTGACCGCCGATCCGGCGTTGTGCGAACGGCTCGCCGCCGAAGGCAAGTTGCCGGTCACCGTCATGGTGGTTGCGATCAAGGCTGTCTACATGCATTGCGCCAAGGCGTTCATGCGTTCCGAGCTGTGGGTATCAGGCACATGGCCCGACCGCACCAGCCTGCCTACGCTCGGCCAGATCCTCCGCGACCAGCTGGCGCTCGCCGACAATGCCGAGACGCTCGACCGCTCGCTGGACGAGTCCTATCGCAAGAGCATGTGGTAGCTTTCGCCGGACACGAATCGTCCGACGCTGGCGGCCTTGCCTTGATCAATATTCTCGCCCTTTCCGGCAGCCAGCGGGCTGCCTCTACCAACACTGCGCTTGTTGTCGCCCTGGCGCGCAATGCGCCACCGGGATGCCATGTCAGCGTCTATGACGGGCTTGGCCACCTGCCGATTTTCAATCCCGATGACGAGGGTGAACGCACACCGCAGGAGGTGACGGCGCTCATCGCTGCCGTTACGCGAGCCGACGGAGTGATCGTCTCTTGTCCTGAATACGCCCATGGGGTGCCGGGCGGACTGAAGAATGCGCTGGACTGGCTGGTTTCACGTGACGCCGTCGTCGGCAAGCCGGCGATGCAGGTTCATGCCTCGCCGCGGTCGCAATTTGCCCGCGCTGCCCTTGCCGAGATCATGAAAACAATGTCCTTCGACCTTTTTGACGGGCAAGACCTGACCATTACGCTGCTTGGCAAGAGACCGCAGGAGATGGACGAGATCCTTGCTGACGCGGCTAGCATTGCATTGATGCGGGACAGGTTGGCGGCGTTTTCCAGTTTTGTTTGCACTCGTTAACTCGTTATGCGCGCCGTGCATTGCTGCGTTGCAGCATCTTATTTTGCAGCGCAACGGTTCCTATGTCATGTTCGGATCGATCAGGGAGGTCGGTTCAAGCCGCATCGGGCGGCAGACGAAAGGAACGCAAGATGTTGTTCGACAACCTTCTGACCCGCGCGCGCCAGAGCGCCGCCAAGCGCAAGCAGTACAAGCGCCTCGTTGCCGAAATCGACGGCTTCTCGAGCCGCGACCTGGCCGATATGCGCGCCGACCGCAGCGAGATGCTTTTCCAGGCCTACAAGCAGGTCTACGGCTGATTCCTAGCCAGAAATGTCCGGCCGGCTTTTGACCGGCCGTTGCGACAAGGCGCCAGGGGCACCCTCAAGGGATGCCGCAAGCGCCTTTTTCGTTTGCAGCATCGTGGGCCACGCGGTGGCCTCAGTGCACCGGCATCGTCGCAGTCGCGCGGCCATGCGACCGCTTCAGCCAGTAGCCGAAGATCGCTGCGGTGATGAAGGCGATCAGCCCGTAGATCGCTGCCGGAACCGCCATTGTCGCGTTGTTGAGCAGCAGCGGGCTCAGTGCGATGGCGATTGCCAGCGTGCCGTTGTGGATGCCGATCTCCATGCCGATCGCGGTGGCCTGCCGTTTTTCGACGCCGGCGGCGCGGGGCACGAAATAGCCGACGCCAAGGCTGACGAGGTTGAAGGCAAGGGCTGCCAGGCCGACGATCGGTCCCCAGGCCTTGAGTGTTTCCCATTCCTGCACGAGCGCCACGGCAACCACGGCGAACAGGAACAGCATCGAGAAGATCTTCACCGGCCGCGCCATGCGTTCGGCGAAATCAGGGAAGCGGCTGCGCAGCCACATGCCGATCAGCACGGGGCCGAGCACGATGACGAACACCTGCATCACCTTGGCGAATTGCAGCGGGATCGCCTGGTCGCCCGACATGAAATGCATCAGCGACCAGTTGACGATCAGCGGCAGCGTCACGATCGACAGCGCCGAATTGATCGCCGTCAGCGTGATGTTGAGCGCCACGTCGCCGTCGGCCAGGTGGCTGTAGAGATTGGCTGAGGTGCCGCCGGGGCTTGCCGCCAAAAGCATCATGCCCACAGCCAATGCCGGTTCGAGGCCGAAGACGTAGACCAGGCCGAGACACGCAAGCGGCAGGATGACGGTCTGGCAGAGCAGCGCCACGATCACCGCCTTGGGCTTTTGCAGGACGTTGCGAAAATCCTCCGTCGTCAGCGACAGGCCGAGGCCGAGCATGATGACGCCGAGCGCGAGCGGCAGAAAAATGATGAGCGCGGAACTGTCTTGCATTGACGTCTCCCCCAACAGCCACCGGTCGCGCCCTCACGGCGCGCCTCTCCCCAGCGGTTGTATGAAAACGTAGTTGAAATCTTGATGATTCGCACGTGGTGCGCGAGCCGGCCCCGATCCGGTCTATTGCGCCGCCAGTGCCTTCTCGATTTCGGGCATGAGTGTCGTGCTCACCGCCTCCGGCGACAGCGGTCCGACATGCTTGAAGGCAACTTTGCCGTCCTTGCCCAGAAGGAAGGTCTCCGGCACACCATAGACACCCCAGTCGATCGCCGTGCGGCCGTTCTGGTCGACGCCGATCGCCTTGTAGGGGCTGCCGAGGTCGCCGAGAAAACGACGGGCATTCTCGGGCTTGTCCTTGTAGTTCAAGCCGGCGATGGAAAAGCGCTGGTCCTTCGACAGTTCGAGCAGCACCGGGTGTTCCTCGCGGCATGGCGCGCACCACGACGCCCAGACATTGACCAGCGTGACCTTGCCGGCGAAGTCGGCTGAGTTCAGCCCGGGAACCTGCATGCCTTCGAGCGGCGGCAGGTCTGTCTCTGGCGCCATCTGGCCGATCAGCGCCGAGGGCACCGCGGTGAGGTCGCGGCCGGACAGCAGCTGCGCCAGAAACAGGCCGGCGAGGCCCATGAAAATCAGCAGCGGCAGCAGAACCATAAGCCTGCGAGGCCGCGCCGTCGGCTTCTGGCTGTCGGTGCTCATGCCTTGGCCTTGTCCGAGCGACGGCGATGGCCGGCGGCCTCAAGTTCGGCCATTTCGCGCTTGCGCGCGCGCTGGTCGGCAAGAATCCACAGCACCAGTCCGACGATGGCAATCGCCGAAACGGCATATGCCGCGGTGACATAGAGGGCATGCGCGCTCATCGGGCACCCTGGCAAGACGTGGTCATGTCGCTGTTTCCGAGCATGTCATTCACTTAGCGGCGAGGCTGCCGCTGCGCAATCGGACGCCGCGCCGCACCGTTGCGGTTGAAGGAAACGTGATCAGTCGGTGCCCGAGCGAAGCGCAACCGCCGCCGCCAATGGGCCGATGACGGCGAGGAACATCGTCAATGCGCAAAGAATCAGGAACGGCGGGGTGAACGGGTCGGGGTCGTTGACAGCACCGTAGCTTGCTGTGACGCCGAAGATCAGCACCGGGATGACCAGCGGCAGCACCAGCACCGAGATCAGCAGCCCGCCCCGCGGCAGGGCGACGGTGACGGCGGCACCCGTCGCGCCGATGAAGACGATGGCCGGCGTGCCGACGAGCAAGGTGAGTGCCGCGGCCCCGATGCCGATGAGCTCCATGTTCATGAACAGGCCAAGCAGGGGGGCTGCGATAACCAGAGGTAACACGCTTGCTGTCCAGTGCGCCAGGCATTTGACCAGCACCGTCAGCGCCAGCATGTGGCGGTCGGCATTGAGCACCAGAAGATCGAGCGAGCCGTCCTCGCGGTCGGCCTGGAACAGCCGGTCGAGGCCGAGCAGGCTGGCCAGCAGCGCGCCGATCCAGAGAATTGCCGGGCCGATGCGGGCAAGCAGGTTGAGATCGGGCCCGACGCCGAAGGGGATGGTGACGATGACGGCGAGGAAAAACAGCACGCCCGTCAAGGCGCCACCGCCGGCGCGGACGCCCATGCGTAGGTCGCGAAGGTAGAGGGCTAGCATGGGAGCTGCCTTCCGTTGATCTGTTCGGAGAGGGGGGTGGGAAGAAGGGCAGCGTTTTCAGACATGCACCCGCCCCATCTCCAGCGCCTTCACTCCCTCCAGCCCAAGCGGCAGATGGGTCGCGGCGACGACGATTCCGCCCGCCGCGCAATGATCCCGCATCAGCCCTGCCAAGCGCGCGTCGGACGCCTTGTCGAGACCTGCAGTCGGCTCGTCGAGCAGCCAGACCGGGCGGTGGCTGATGCGCAGCTTGGCGATCGCGGCACGGCGCTTCTGGCCGGTGGAGAGGTAGCCGAAGGGCAGGTGGCTGAGGCCGCCGAGGCCGACATCGTCCAGGGCGTCAGCAATGCCCAGCTTTCCGCTGCCCGCAAAGCTTTGCCAGAATTCGAGATTCTCGCGAACCGTCAATGCGGCCTTCATTGCGTTCTGATGACCGAGATAGTGGCAGGCTGCGGCAACGGTCGGAAACTCCTCGCCGCCGCCCTCGATGCCGATTCGTCCCGATGCATGCGGCAAAAGCCCGGCGATGACGCGCAGCAGGGTCGACTTGCCCGAACCGTTGGGGCCGGTGACGATCAGCGCCTCGCCGTTCTCCAGCGTGAAGCCGATGTCTTCGAAAACCGGCTCGCCACCCCGTTCACCGCTGAGATTTTCGGCGATCAGCCGCATTCTTCCCCCGTCGCCGAAACCATCTCGCTGCCGCTTTGCGTCGCAGCAAAATAGGCGAATCTCCGTCTAGAACTATTCCAATAAATTCTCTATATGCCACTCGACCATGCCAGCGGTCGGCATGGAAACAGAATTTGCGCCGAACCAGCGCACGCGCCGCCTTGAACGGCTCGGGTTGCTTGGGACCGGACAGCGGAAATGGCCGTACCCGCACCTTTGCGCGTGATTGCATGCCCATCGGAGTCCGTTCCCTTTCAGGCTGAACAGACAAGGATGGATCGCACGTGTCCAAATCACTCGACAGTTTCAATTGCCGCCGCACGCTCACCGCTGCAGGCACGGACTATGTCTATTACAGCCTCATCGAGGCCGAAAAGAACGGCCTGACCGGCATCTCGCAGCTGCCCTATTCGATGAAGGTGCTGCTGGAAAACCTGCTGCGCAACGAAGACGGCCGCACCGTCACCAAGGACGCCATCCAGGCGGTTGCCGGCTGGCTTGTCGACAAGGGCACCGCCGGCGTCGAGATCGCCTACCGCCCGGCCCGCGTGCTGATGCAGGACTTCACCGGCGTTCCGGCCGTCGTCGACCTTGCCGCCATGCGTGACGGTATCAAGACCCTGGGCGGCGACCCTGAGAAGATCAACCCGCTGGTTCCGGTCGACCTCGTCATCGACCACTCGGTCATCGTCGACGAATTCGGCACCCCGCTGGCCTTTGCCCGCAATGTCGAGCTCGAATATGAGCGCAATGAAGAGCGCTACAAGTTCCTGAAGTGGGGCCAGCAGGCGTTCCGCAACTTCCGCGTCGTGCCGCCCGGCACCGGCATCTGCCACCAGGTCAACCTCGAATACCTCGCCCAGACGGTCTGGACCAACACCGAGGATGGCGTGACGACCGCCTATCCCGACACCTGCGTCGGCACCGATTCGCACACCACCATGGTCAATGGCCTCGGCGTGCTGGGCTGGGGCGTCGGCGGCATCGAGGCTGAGGCCGCGATGCTCGGCCAGCCGGTCTCGATGCTTCTGCCCGAGGTCATCGGCTTCCGCCTGACCGGCAAGCTCAAGGAAGGCGTCACCGCCACCGACCTGGTGCTGACCGTCACCCAGATGCTGCGCAAGAAGGGCGTCGTCGGCAAGTTCGTTGAGTTCTTCGGCCCCGGTCTCAGCAACATGACGCTGGCCGACCGTGCCACCATCGGCAACATGGCGCCGGAATATGGCGCGACCTGCGGCTTCTTCCCGGTCGATTCCGAGACCATTCGCTATCTCAACATGTCGGGCCGCGCCGAAAACCGCATTGCACTGGTCGAGGAGTTCTCCAAGGCGCAGGGCATGTGGCGCGACGCTTCGTCGGCCGATCCTGTCTTCACCGACCTGCTCGAGCTCGACATGGCGTCAGTCGTTCCATCGATGGCCGGCCCGAAGCGTCCCGAAGGCCGCATCCCGCTCGAAGGCATCGCCTCGGGCTTCGCGACCGCGCTCGAAGCCGAGTACAAGAAGACCGTCGACACCGCCAAGCGTTATGCGGTCGAGGGTGAAAAGTTCGACCTCGGCCATGGCGACGTGGTGATCGCTGCGATCACCTCCTGCACCAACACCTCGAACCCGAGCGTGCTGATCGGCGCCGGCCTTCTGGCCCGCAATGCCAACCGCATCGGCCTCAAGCAGAAGCCGTGGGTCAAGACCTCGCTGGCGCCCGGTTCGCAGGTGGTTGCCGAGTACCTCGAGAAGTCGGGCCTGCAGAAGGAGCTCGACCAGATCGGCTTCAACCTCGTCGGCTTCGGCTGCACGACCTGCATCGGCAACTCCGGCCCGCTGCCGGCGCCGATCTCCAAGACCATCAACGACAAGGGCCTGATTGGCGCGGCCGTGCTCTCGGGCAACCGCAACTTCGAAGGCCGCGTGTCGCCCGACGTGCAGGCCAACTACCTGGCCTCGCCGCCGTTGGTGGTCGCTTACGCGCTCGCCGGCACTGTGACCCTGGACCTGACCTCCGAGCCGATCGGCGAGGACCGTGACGGCAAGCCGGTGTTCCTGAAGGACATCTGGCCGACCAATGTCGAGATCGAGCAGTTCATCGCCGAAAACGTCACCCGCGAGCTGTTTGCCCGCAAATATGCCGACGTCTTCAAGGGCGACGAGAACTGGCAGAACGTCAAGGCGCCGGAAGGCCAGACCTATGCCTGGGACGACAAGTCGACCTATGTGCAGAACCCGCCTTACTTCGTCGGCATGGGCTCGAAGCCGGGCCAGATCGGCAAGATCCAGGGCGCGCGCGTGCTCGGCCTGTTCGGCGACAAGATCACCACCGACCACATCTCGCCGGCTGGTTCCATCAAGGCGGCTTCACCTGCCGGCAAGTACCTGACCGACAACGGCGTCGGCGTTGCCGACTTCAACCAGTACGGCACGCGTCGTGGCAACCACGAAGTGATGATGCGCGGCACGTTTGCCAACATCCGCATCCGCAACCACATGCTGGGCGAGAACGGTCGCGAGGGTGGCTACACCTTCCACTATCCGTCCAAGGAAGAGATGCCGATCTACGATGCCGCCATGCAGTATCGCAGCGAAGGTACGCCACTGGTGATTTTCGCCGGC
Organism: Aminobacter ciceronei; assembly: GCF_014138625.1. Lineage (GTDB taxonomy): Bacteria > Pseudomonadota > Alphaproteobacteria > Rhizobiales > Rhizobiaceae > Aminobacter > Aminobacter ciceronei. The sequence continues at coordinate 75,603 of NZ_JACJHY010000008.1, read as the reverse complement.
GTCGAGTACGGCAACGGCTCGTCGCGTGACTGGGCTGCCAAGGGCACCAACCTGCTCGGCGTTCGCGCCGTCATCGCCCAGTCGTTCGAGCGTATCCACCGCTCGAACCTGGTCGGCATGGGCGTGATCCCCTTCACCTTCGAGGAAGGCACGTCGTGGAAGACACTTGGCCTCAAGGGTGACGAGCAGGTGACGATCGACGGCCTCGAGACGATCAAGCCGCGCCAGAAGATGGTGGCCAAGATCACCTTCGCCGACGGTTCGGTGAAGGACGTTCCGATCCTCTGCCGCATCGATACCCTTGATGAGCTCGACTACTTCAAGAACGGCGGCATCCTGCAGTACGTTCTGCGCGACCTCGCCGCGTAAGTTTTCGCAGCGATTCATGTGAAACACCGCCGGGGCGAAAGCTCCGGCGGTTTTTTGCAGGTGCTGTTTGCAATAGACGTATTCCCGGTCCAGGGGCGCCGGGCAGGAGCCACTTGGCCGCCAGATGGGTCGGCGACGCGATCGGCTGCAGTTTCTGGATGTTCAGGGGCTGGATCGTGTTCGACGGCCGGTCGCAGCGGTCTTGGCCTTCATCGCGGCGGGCAGCATCGGGCCATGCCGCGTGTCTCTGACCCTTCTCAGCGTTCCCTATGTGCCGCTCTGTGCGGCCTGCCGTCGCCCCGTAGTGCAAGGGTCCCATGCGCGGGATCGGCGACTTGTCCCATGGTACTACGTCTTTGCATTCCCGATGCAGCAGATGACGGTTGCGCGCCCAGAGCGGCGGCTGAGCCTGATCGTGGTGCCTATGAAGCTTAATCTTCGGCGTCATGATCCTTCGCACCCCCCTCTGGCCTGCCGGCCATCTCCCCCACAAGGAGGGAGATCATGCCTTCATCCGCGCCTTGCCTTACCATTGACGTTGCAAGAGCATTTCCAGCAATCTTGCAGAATGAGCGCCGGCAGCGGAGAGACTAGTCTCCCTCCTTGTGGGGGAGATGCCCGGCAGGGCAGAGGGGGGTGCGAAGGAACGAGACGATGGAAACCAGGCCAGCGGCATCGCCGGAGCGTGAAGGCGTGAGGATCCTATCCCGCTCTCTTCCGTAGGCCCCGCCAAAACGAAGGTCAGGCCGTCATCGACGCTCCACTTATTTCGATCCTTCCCCAAGATCGTAGAGATACATCACAAAGCTCCCCACCGGCTCGGCCGGCTCCTTGCGCCCGTCATAGAGGGCGCGGGCGGGGAGGTTGTCGGGTTCGGTGCCGAGCCAGGCTTCTTCGCAGCCGGCTTCGCGGCCGGCGTTGAACAGCGCGTCCATCAGCAGGTTGGCGATGCCGCGGCGCTGCCAGGCGGGCGAGACGCCGACTTCGTCGACATAGAGTTCCGACGGCTTGTCGACGTGGTGGTGGATCATGCCGGCTGCCTGCGCCACAACCTGGCCATCATCGAGGGCGACGAAGAGCAGATGGCCCGGGGAGGCGAGGCAGGCCTTCAGGCGGAGCGGGTCGACCGGCTCGTCGAAGACGTCTGCGGCGACGGTGTCGAGCAGGCGTTCGTCGCCAGGACCGAGTCTGCGGATCTCGATGGGAGGCATCGTACTCTTCACCATTTCTTCGTAAAGTCGTCACAAAACTTTGACGTTTACGTAAATCCCGTTGTTTCTAACCGATTGAAAAAGTTGAGGTCAAAATAATCGGTTGAATTTTTTTGGCCATGGAGCTATTGCGAGCCGCTATTTCTGGCTGCATTTCCGCGGCCTCTCTGGCCCAAACCTAATCCACCCCGCCGCCACGGCGTCGTTACAGGCAAAGGGAAATTCCTTCATGGCACGCAACAAGATAGCCCTCATCGGCTCCGGCATGATTGGCGGCACGCTCGCCCATATGGTTGGCCTCAAGGACCTCGGCGACGTGGTCATGTTCGATATTGCCGAAGGCATCCCGCAGGGTAAAGGTCTCGATATCGCGCAATCTTCGACGGTCGACGGCTTCGACTCGCGCTACACCGGCGTCAACGACTATGCCGGCATCGAGGGTGCCGACGTCTGCATCGTCACCGCCGGCGTGCCGCGCAAGCCCGGCATGAGCCGCGACGACCTGCTCGGCATCAACCTCAAGGTCATGGAACAGGTCGGCGCCGGCATCAAGAAGTATGCCCCGAAGGCCTTCGTCATCTGCATCACCAACCCGCTCGACGCCATGGTGTGGGCGTTGCAGAAGTTCTCGGGCCTGCCCAAGAGCCACGTCGTCGGCATGGCCGGCGTGCTCGACTCGGCGCGTTTCCGCTACTTCCTGTCGGAAGAGTTCAAGGTTTCGGTCGAAGACGTCTCGGCGATGACGCTGGGCGGCCACGGCGACGACATGGTGCCGATGGTGCGCTATTCGACCGTTGCCGGCATTCCGCTGCCGGACCTGGTCAAGATGGGCTGGACCAGCCAGGACAAGCTCGACGCCATCGTCGAGCGCACCCGCAAGGGCGGCGGCGAGATCGTCGGCCTGCTCAAGACCGGCTCGGCCTACTACGCGCCGGCCTCGTCGGCGATCCAGATGGCCGAAGCCTATCTCAAGGACAAGAAGCGCGTGCTGCCCTGCGCGACGCACCTGTCGGGCCAGTATGGCGTCAAGGACATGTATGTTGGCGTTCCCGTGGTGATCGGCGCCGGTGGCGTCGAGCGCATCATCGAGCTCGACTTCAACAAGGCCGAGCAGAAGATGTTCGAGAAGTCGGTCGAAGCGGTGAAGGGTCTGTGCGAGGCCTGCGTCGCCATCGCGCCGAACCTCGGCAAGAAGTAAGGGACAACGGGCATGAACATCCACGAATATCAGGGCAAGCAATTGCTCAAGGGTTTCGGTGCTCCCGTCGCTGACGGCGTGCCGGTGTTCAAGATCGAGGAAGCCGAAGCTGCCGCCAAGGCGCTGCCGGGCCCGCTCTACGTCGTGAAGAGCCAGATCCACGCCGGCGGGCGCGGCAAGGGCAAGTTCAAGGAACTGCCCGCCGACGCCAAGGGCGGCGTGCGTCTCGCCAAGTCGGTCGACGAGGTCGTGGCGTTTGCCAAGGAAATGCTCGGCAACACGCTGGTGACCAAGCAGACCGGCCCGGCCGGCAAGCAGGTCAACCGCCTCTATATCGAGGACGGCGCCGACATCGACCGCGAGCTGTATCTGTCGATCCTCGTCGACCGTTCGGTCGGCCGCATCGCCTTCGTGGTTTCGACCGAGGGCGGCATGGACATCGAGGCTGTCGCCCATGACACGCCGGAGAAGATCATCACCGTTGCGATCGACCCGGAGAAGGGCGTGACGGCTGACGACCTCAAGGCGCTGAATTCGGCGCTGAAGCTCTCAGGCGAGGCGGCCAAGGACGGCGAGAGCCTGTTCCCGATCCTCTACAAGGCGTTTGTCGAGAAGGACATGAGCCTGCTCGAGGTCAATCCGCTGATCGTCATGAAGAATGGCCGCCTGCGTGTGCTCGATGCCAAGGTGTCGTTCGACAACAATGCGCTGTTCCGCCACGCCGACGTGCTCGAGCTGCGCGACACCACCGAAGAGGATGCCAAGGAGATCGAGGCGTCGAAATACGACCTCGCTTATGTGGCGCTCGACGGCAACATCGGCTGCATGGTCAACGGCGCCGGCCTGGCGATGGCCACGATGGACATCATCAAGCTCTATGGCGCTGAGCCTGCCAACTTCCTCGACGTCGGCGGCGGCGCTTCCAAGGAGAAGGTGACGGCAGCGTTCAAGATCATCACCGCCGACCCGGCTGTCGAAGGCATCCTGGTCAACATCTTCGGCGGCATCATGAAGTGCGACGTCATTGCCGAGGGCGTGATCGCGGCGGTCAAGGAAGTCGGCCTCAAGGTTCCGCTGGTTGTGCGCCTCGAAGGCACCAATGTCGAGCTGGGCAAGAAGATCATCAACGAGAGCGGGCTGAACGTCATCTCGGCCGACGACCTCGACGACGCGGCGAAGAAGATCGTCGCTGCGGTGAAGGGAAACTGAGCCAATGTCCATTCTCATCGACAAGAACACCAAGATCCTGGTGCAGGGCCTGACCGGCAACACCGGTTCGTTCCACACCGAACAGGCGCTGGCCTATCACGGCACCAAGATGGTCGGCGGCATCCACCCCAAGAAGGGCGGCGAGACGTGGGACGGTTCCGTGCCGCTGCCGATCTTTTCGACGGTTGCCGAAGGCAAGGAAAAGACCGGCGCCAATGCGTCCGTCGTCTACGTGCCGCCGGCAGGTGCCGCCGCAGCGATCATCGAGGCGATCGACGCCGAGATCCCGCTGATCGTCTGCATCACCGAAGGCATCCCGGTCACCGACATGATCAAGGTCAAGGCACGCCTCGACCGCTCGAAGTCGCGCCTCATCGGCCCGAACTGCCCCGGCATCGTCACGCCGGACGAGTGCAAGATCGGCATCATGCCGGGCAACATCTTCCGCAAGGGTTCGGTCGGCGTTGTTTCGCGCTCGGGAACGCTTACCTATGAAGCGGTGTTCCAGACCACCAATGCCGGTCTCGGCCAGTCGACGGCTGTCGGCATCGGCGGCGACCCGGTCAAGGGCACGGAATTCATCGACATGCTCGAGATGTTCCTGGCTGACGACGAGACCAAGTCGATCATCATGATCGGCGAAATCGGCGGCTCGGCCGAAGAGGACGCAGCGCAGTTCCTCATCGACGAGGCCAAGCGCGGCCGCAAGAAGCCGATGGCCGGCTTCATCGCCGGACGCACCGCACCGGAAGGCCGTACCATGGGCCACGCCGGCGCAGTGATCTCCGGCGGCAAGGGCGGCGCGGAAGACAAGATCGCGGCCATGGAGGCAGCGGGCATCCGCGTGTCGCCGTCGCCTGCACGCCTCGGCACCACGCTGGTCGAGGCGATCAAGGGCTAAGGCCAAGTGAATAGGGGAGTAGGGCAGTACGGGCAGCAGGAATTCCAGATCATTGCCCTACTGCCTTACTGCGCTACTCCCTTCAAAACAGGAGAGGAGCCAGAGGCTCCGCAGGACAAAGATGGCACGATCCGATCAGGCCAACGACCAATTTTCCCTCACCTCGTTCCTCTATGGCGGCAATGCCGACTACATCGAGGCGCTGCACGCCGCCTATCTCGACGACCCTGAAGCGGTCGACCAGGAGTGGCGCGACTTCTTCGGCGCGCTGAAGGACGACGCCGGCGACATCCGCAAGAACGCCAAGGGCGCCTCGTGGTCGACGCCGAGCTGGCCGCTGCAGGCCAATGGCGAACTGGTTTCCGCGCTCGACGGCAACTGGGGCATGGTCGAGAAGCTGATCGAGAAGAAGGTCAAGGACAAGGCTGTCGCCACAACCGGCGCCGAGCCGTCCAAGGCCGACGTGCTGCAGGCGACGCGCGACTCGGTGCGCGCCATCATGATGATCCGCGCCTACCGCATGCGCGGCCACCTGCACGCCAATCTCGACCCGCTCGGCATCGCCAAGCCGCTCGAGGATTATAACGAGCTGTCGCCTGAGGCCTATGGCTTCACCGCCGCCGATTACGACCGGCCGATCTTCATCGACCATGTGCTGGGCCTCGAATACGCGACCATCCGCGAGATGCTCGAGATCCTGAAGCGCACCTATTGCTCGACGCTCGGCGTCGAGTTCATGCATATCTCCGATCCCGAGGAAAAGGCCTGGATCCAGGCCCGCATCGAAGGTCCGGACAAGGCGATCGAGTTCACGCCCGAGGGCAAGAAGGCGATCCTGTCGAAGCTGATCGAGGCCGAGGGCTTCGAGCAGTTCATCGACGTCAAGTACAAGGGCACCAAGCGTTTCGGCCTCGACGGCGGCGAGTCGCTGATCCCCGCGCTCGAGCAGATCGTCAAGCGCGGCGGCTCGCTCGGCCTCAAGGAGGTCGTGCTCGGCATGGCCCATCGCGGCCGCCTCAATGTCTTGACCAACGTCATGGCCAAGCCGCATCGCGCCGTGTTCCACGAATTCAAGGGTGGCTCCTACGCGCCTGACGACGTCGAGGGTTCGGGCGACGTGAAATACCACCTTGGTGCCTCGTCGGACCGCGAGTTCGACGGCAACAAGGTCCATCTGTCCTTGACCGCCAACCCCTCGCATCTCGAGATCGTCGATCCGGTGGTGATGGGCAAGGCACGCGCCAAGCAGGACCAGCTTTTCGGTCGCGCCCGCGGCGAGATCGTACCGCAGGAAGAGCGCGCCAAGGTGATGCCGCTGCTGTTGCACGGCGATGCGGCATTCGCCGGCCAGGGCGTGATCGCCGAAATCCTCGGCCTGTCGGGCCTGCGTGGTCATCGCGTCGCCGGCACGCTGCACTTCATCATCAACAACCAGATCGGCTTCACGACGAACCCGCGCTTCTCGCGCTCGTCGCCCTATCCGTCCGACGTTGCCAAGATGATCGAGGCGCCGATCTTCCACGTCAACGGCGACGATCCGGAAGCGGTGGTGTTCGCGGCCAAGGTCGCGACCGAGTTCCGCATGAAGTTCCACAAGCCGGTTGTCGTGGACATGTTCTGCTACCGCCGCTTCGGCCACAACGAAGGCGACGAGCCTGCCTTCACGCAGCCGATCATGTACCGCAACATTCGCACCCATAAGACCACGGTGCAGACCTATGCCGACAAGCTGATGGCCGAAGGCCTGATGAACCAGGCCGAGGTCGACAAGATGCGCGCCGACTGGCGCGGCTTCCTCGAAGCCGAGTTCGAGGCGGGCCAGGCCTACAAGCCGAACAAGGCCGACTGGCTTGATGGCGCGTGGTCGGGCATGCGCACGGCCGACAACCAGGACGAACAGCGCCGCGGCAAGACCGCGGTGCCGGTCAAGACGCTGAAGGAAATCGGCAAGAAGCTGACCGAGGTGCCGAAGGACTTCGAAGTCCACCGCACCATCGGCCGCTTCCTCGAAAACCGCCGCCAGGCGATCGAATCGGGCGAAGGCATCGACTGGGCAACGGCGGAATCGCTGGCGTTCGGCTCGATCCTGCTCGACGGCAATCCGATCCGCCTGTCGGGCCAGGATTCCGAGCGCGGCACGTTCTCGCAGCGCCACACCGTGCTCTACGATCAGCGTGACGAAAACCGCTACATCCCGCTCAACAATTTGTCGGCGGCGCAGGCCGGTTACGAGGTCATCAACTCGATGCTCTCGGAAGAAGCCGTGCTTGGCTTCGAATATGGCTACTCGCTCGCAGAGCCCAAGGCGCTGACGCTGTGGGAAGCGCAGTTCGGCGACTTCGCCAACGGCGCCCAGGTGGTGTTCGACCAGTTCATCTCGTCTGGCGAACGCAAGTGGCTGCGCATGTCGGGTCTCGTCTGCCTCTTGCCGCACGGCTATGAAGGCCAGGGCCCCGAGCACTCGTCGGCTCGCCTCGAGCGCTTCCTGCAGCTCTGCGCCGAAGACAACATGCAGGTGGCCAATGTCACCACGCCGGCCAACTACTTCCACATCCTGCGCCGGCAGCTGAAGCGCGACTTCCGCAAGCCGCTGATCCTGATGACGCCGAAGTCGCTGCTGCGCCACAAGCGTGCCGTGTCGTCGCTGTCGGAGATCTCGGGCGAGAGCTCGTTCCACCGTCTCTTGTGGGACGACGCCCAGTATCTCGGCGATCAGCCGATCAAGCTGGTCAAGGACTCGAAGATCCGCCGCGTCGTGCTGTGCACCGGCAAGGTCTATTACGACCTCTACGAGGAGCGCGAGAAGCGCGGTATCGACGACATCTATCTGTTGCGCGTCGAGCAGCTCTATCCGTTCCCGGCCAAGGCGCTGATCACCGAGCTCAGCCGCTTCCGCAACGCCGAAATGGTGTGGTGCCAGGAAGAGCCCAAGAACATGGGCGCGTGGTCGTTCATCGACCCGTATCTGGAATGGGTGCTCGCCCATATCGACGCCAAGCACCAGCGCGTGCGCTACACCGGCCGTCCGGCTGCCGCCTCCCCGGCGACGGGCCTGATGTCCAAGCACCTGGCGCAGCTCCAGGCATTCCTCGACGACGCCCTCGGCGAATAAACAAAGAACGGACAGGCAAAAAAATGGCTACCGAAATCCGTGTCCCTACCCTCGGTGAATCCGTTTCCGAGGCAACCATCGGCAAGTGGTTCAAGAAGGCCGGCGACGTGATCGCCGCCGATGAGCCTTTGGTCGAGCTCGAGACCGACAAGGTCACCATCGAAGTGCCGGCGCCGGCCGCCGGCGTGCTGGTCGAGCTGACCGTCAAGGAAGGCGAAACCGTCGGCGTCGGCGCGCTGCTTGGCACCATCGGTGCCGGCGATGGCGCCGTGGCAGCAACCAAGCCCGCAGCGGTTGCCCAGGCGTCCGCGCCGAATGCGGCATCGACCGTCAAGGAAGCTGTCGCGCAGACCGCATCGGTTGCCGGCTCGCCGCCCATCGAAGAGCGCAAGATGCCGCCGGCACCGGCTGCTGCCAAGATTCTGGCCGAGACCAACCTGTCGGTCGACCAGGTCGCCGGCTCCGGCAAGCGCGGCCAGGTGCTGAAGGGCGACGTGCTCGAAGCCATTGCCAAGGGCGTTTCGGCGCCCGCCGCTGCACCGGCCGCTGCCGCCGCACCGGTTGCGGCACGCGTTCCCTCGTCAACCGAAGACGCTCCGCGCGAAGAGCGCGTGCGCATGACCAAGCTGCGCCAGACGATCGCGCGCCGCCTCAAGGAAGCGCAGTCGACGGCTGCCATGCTGACCACCTTCAACGAGGTCGACATGAGCGCGGTGATGGCGCTGCGCACCAAGTACAAGGACATCTTCGAGAAGAAGCATGGCGTGAAGCTCGGCTTCATGGGCTTCTTCACCAAGGCGGTGACCCATGCGCTGAAGGAAATCCCGGCCGTCAACGCCGAGATCGACGGCACCGATATCATTTATAAGAACTTCGCCCATGTCGGCGTTGCCGTCGGCACCGAAAAGGGCCTGGTGGTTCCGGTGGTGCGCGATGCCGACCAGATGTCGATCGCCGAGATCGAGAAGGAAATCGGTCGCCTCGGTCTCGCCGCGCGCGATGGCAAGCTGTCGGTCGCCGACATGCAGGGCGGCACCTTCACCATCTCCAACGGCGGCGTCTACGGCTCGCTGATGTCGACGCCGATCCTGAACGCACCGCAGTCGGGCATCCTCGGCATGCACAAGATCCAGGACCGTCCGGTCGTTGTCGGCGGCCAGATCGTCATCCGCCCGATGATGTATCTTGCACTGTCCTACGATCACCGCATCGTCGACGGCAAGGAAGCCGTGACCTTCCTGGTCCGCGTCAAGGACAGCCTGGAAGATCCGGAGCGTCTGGTTCTCGACCTCTGATCGAAAAAGGCTTCAAGGGGCCCGGCTGACCGGGCCCCTTTGCTTTCCTGAGCTAATGCCGGACTTGCCAGCGGCCGGAGACGCCGTACTGATCAGCTATCTTGCGCTTCGAGGGCGGTAGTGGTGATGGAACCCGCAGCAGCATCGACTGAAATCTGGGTTCTGGGCTGGAGTGTCGTGCTGCTGATCGCGCACATACTGGTGCAGGCGCTTTCGCTCGACCTGTCGGGCGATTTCAGCATCAAGTATCTGCTCAGTTCGCGTGACGACGGCCGCGCGCCGAAGAGCATCGTTTCGGGGCGTCTGATCCGGTCGCTCAACAACATGCTGGAGACCTATCCCGCCTTCATCGCGCTGGCGTTGGCGCTGGCGGTGACAGGCAAGACGGGCGAGCTGGGTGCTCTGGGCGCCGTGATGTGGATCGTCGCCCGCCTTGTTTATGCCTTGCTGTACGTGGCCGGAATTCCGGTGCTGCGTACGCTCGTCTGGTTCGTTTCGATCGCCGGGCTGGTCCTGATGGTCGTGCGCCTGATGACGTAACATTGCCGCCTGAAGAAACCGAAACGAGACGGTCGCATGGCTTTCGAACCAGACATTCCCGCAATCCAGGTGCATCTGTGCGTCAAGGACGGCAAGGAGGCGATCGCCTTCTACGAAAAGGCGTTCGATGCCGTCGAGACCTTCGAGCAGATGGCCGATGACGGCGTGCGCGTACTGCATGCCAACCTCGCCATGTTCGGCAGCGAGGTGATGCTGCATGACGAGTTTCCCGAATTCGGCGGTGACGTGTTGTCGCCGCTCTCCCGCGGCGGCGCCAGCATGACCGTCAACATCAATTTGAAGCTGCCCGGCCAGGTCGACCAGGCGGTCGAGCGCGCGGTGGCGGCTGGTGCGAAGACTGTGATGGAGCCAGACGACATGTTCTGGGGCGCACGCTACGCCAAGATCCAGGATCCGTTCGGCCATGTCTGGGCGTTCAATGCGCCCTTGGGCAATGCGTCACTGGGCGCGCAGTCGGGGAGTGACAAGGCATGACGCAATATGCGTTCGAATTTGCCGGCCTGCTGGCCGTGTTCTCGGTGCTGATGGTGGTGCCGGGTGCCGATTTCGTCATGGTGGTACGCCAGAGCATCGTGCATGGCCGCCGTGCCGCCATCATCACCAGCTTCGGCATCGGCGTGTCACTGCTGTTTCATGTCAGCTACACCATTTTGGGCATCGGGCTGATCGTGTCGAAGTCGTTGCTGCTGTTTTCGCTGATCAAGTGGGCCGGTGCGGCCTATCTGCTCTATCTCGGTATCAAGGCGCTTCGCGCCGGGCCGATGGAGATGGCGTCGGTCGAAGTGCAGGCGGGCGCAAGTGAGCCGCGGGAGATTTCTGCTGTGCGCTGCTTCCTGACGGGCTTCGTCACCAACGCGCTCAACCCCAAGGCCGTGCTGTTCTTCCTGCCGCTGTTCACGGCGATGGTCAGCCACGAGACGCCCGCCGCGGTGAAGGGCGTCTACGGGCTGTTGATGGCCGTGGTGCTGATTACATGGTTTGTCGGCGTGTCGATGTTCTTCACCATGGCCTCGGTACGCGAGCGCTTCGTCGCCTGGGGCCGCTGGTTCAACAAGGTGACCGGCATGATCTTCATTGGGCTTGGCGTGAAGCTCGCGACCGTGCAGGCCGGCTGATGCGGCTTCAGGCACTGATCACGGCTGTTGCAGTGCTGTCGGCGACGGTGGCGCAAGCGGCATGCCCGATCGAGCTTGCTGTCTATGGCGACCGCGACGGTGCCGCCGAGATCGACTTCCGGCCGACGCTGGAATCGGCAACCGTGACCAACAGCTTCAAGATGGTGATGGACAATTCCATCGTGCTCGACGGCGTGGTGATGTGGTCGCAGGACGTGGCGCGGCCGAACGGCATGCTGATGCATCAGTGCCCGGAAGGCGACGTGACCGGCGAGGAGATCGAAGCCTGCACGGTGTGGCAGGGTGTGATCTACAGCGTCGACGAGCAGGGCAATGTCGGGCTTCTGCCCCGCGAGCGCATCGCGGCGGCCGCGCCGAAGAAACTTATCTTCTCCGACCTGGGCCACGGGCTCAGGACATCTGCAGCCTATGGTCCCCAAGGCTTTTCCAAAGTGCCGTGGGACGTTTTCGAGCTGAAGGGGTGCCAGGAATGAGCGCTCAGGGAAAAGTCCTGCTGGTCACAGGCGGCAGCCGCGGTATCGGGGCCGCCATCTGCAGGCTGGCGGCCAAGGCCGGCTATCGCGTGGCGTTCAGCTACGTGTCCAACGCTGCCGCGGCCACAGCACTGGTGGCCGAGCTGAATTCGGCAGGCGGCGATGCCATCGCCATCAAGGGCGATGTCGGTAACGAGGCCGACGTGCTCGCCATGTTCGCCGAGGTTGACCGCGCCTATGGCCGGCTCGACGCCTTCGTCAACAATGCCGGCGTGGTCGACATGAAGGCGCGCGTCGACGAGATGAGCGCCTTCAGACTCGAGCGCATGATGCGCATCAACGTCGTCGGCTCGATCCTGTGCGCCCGCGAGGCGGTGAAGCGCATGTCGAGCCTGCATGGTGGCGCGGGTGGCGCCATCGTCAACATCTCGTCGGCGGCCGCCTCGCTCGGCTCGCCCGGCGAATATGTCGACTATGCCGCCTCCAAAGGCGCGATCGACACCTTGACCATCGGGCTTGCCAAGGAAGTGGCGACCGAGGGCGTGCGCGTCAACGCGGTGCGTCCCGGCATCATCGACACTGAAATCCACGCGTCGGGCGGTCAGCCCGACCGGATCGCCGCCATTCGCGGGCTCGTGCCGATGAAACGCGAAGGCAGGGCGGAAGAAGTTGCCCGTGCCGTCATCTGGCTTTTGTCGGATGAGGCATCATATACGACGGGCTCGATTTTGAATGTGAGCGGCGGTCGCTGACCGCCCCAGGCAAGAAGGAAAGAACAATGGCATATGACGTCGTCGTAATCGGCTCGGGCCCAGGCGGATATGTGTGCGCCATCAAGGCGGCGCAGCTCGGATTGAAGGTCGCCGTGGTCGAGAAGAACGCGACCTTCGGCGGCACCTGCCTCAACATCGGCTGCATTCCCTCCAAGGCGCTGCTGCATGCGTCGGAAATGCTGGCCGAGGCGCAGCATTCCTTCGACGCGCTCGGCGTCGAGGTCGGCACGCCGAAGATGAACCTGAAGAAGATGATGGCGCACAAGGATGCGACCGTCGCTGCCAACGTCAACGGCGTGTCGTTCCTGTTCAAGAAGAACAAGATCGAAAGCTTCCAGGGCATCGGCAAGGTGTTGGGCGCCGGCAAGGTCGGCGTGACCGGGGCCGACGGCAAGACCCAGGAAATCGAGACCAAGAACATCGTCATCGCCACCGGCTCCGACGTCGCCGGCATTCCGGGCGTCAATGTCGAGTTCGACGAGAAGGTGATCATCTCGTCCACCGGCGGCCTGTCCCTGGAGAAGGTGCCTGCTCATCTGGTGGTTGTCGGCGGTGGCGTCATCGGCCTCGAGCTCGGCTCGGTCTGGGCGCGCCTCGGTGCCAAGGTGACTGTTGTCGAGTATCTCGACACCATCCTGGGCGGCATGGACGGCGACGTCGCCAAGCAGTTCCAGCGCATGCTGGCCAAGCAGGGCTTCGAGTTCAAACTCGGCTCCAAGGTGACGGGTGTCGCCAAGGCCAAGAAGGGCGCGACGGTGACCTTCGAGCCGGTAAAGGGAGGAGACACTGAGACCATCGAGGCCGATGTCGTGCTCGTTGCCACCGGCCGTCGGCCCTACACTGACGGTCTGGGGCTCAAGGAAGCCGGCGTCGAGATGGACGAGCGTGGTCGGGTCAAGACAGACGGCCATCTGCGCACCAACGTTGCCGGCATCTATGCCATCGGCGACGTCGTCTTCGGCCCGATGCTGGCACACAAGGCAGAGGACGAGGGCGTGGCGGTTGCCGAGATCATCGCCGGCCAGGCCGGCCATGTGAACTACGACGTCATCCCCGGTGTGGTCTACACCAGCCCCGAAGTGGCTTCGGTCGGCAAGACCGAAGACGAGCTCAAGAAGGCCGGCGTTGCCTACAAGGTCGGCAAGTTCCCGTTTACCGCCAACGGCCGGGCGCGCGCCATGCTGCACACCGACGGCTTCGTGAAGGTGCTGGCCGACAAGGACAGCGACAGGGTGCTGGGCGTGCACATCGTCGGCTTCGGCGCCGGCGAGATGATCCACGAAGCGGCGGTGCTGATGGAATTCGGCGGCTCGTCGGAAGATCTCGGCCGCACCTGCCATGCGCACCCGACGATGTCGGAAGCGGTGAAGGAAGCGGCACTCGCCACCTTCTTCAAGCCGATCCACATGTAAGAACCGCTGGATCGCTTCGGTCCGCAGTTCGTTTCGAACCAAATTGAAACGGCCCGCTCGATGAGCGGGCCGTTTGCATTTGAGCTGGTGCCTTAGCCGCCGGAAGGTGCCGGGGCCGGAGCCGTTGTGCCGCCGCCCGAAGGCGCTGGCTCGGCCGGAGCCGGAGTGGCCGGTGCGGGTGCAGGCTCGGCAGGTGCCGGCGCGGGGGCCGGTTCAGCAGGCGCGGGCGCCATCGTGCCCGACGGTGCCGGAGCAGCAGGTTCGGCCGGAGCTGGTGCCGGGGCCGTCGCTGCCGGTGGCTCGGCGGGTGCCGGAGCTTCGGCGGTCTTGGGACCGAAGATGTAATAGGCCACCGCGGCGAGCAGCACGACGATGATGGCTATCAGCCACGTGCTGCCCATGCTCGACTGGCCGGCCGGGCGTCCTGGATCTGGATTGTTCACCATTGAGATCTCCCTCAGCTGCGCTCCGCAATCGTTGCGTGAACATCGCAATCAACGCGCGAAGGCCGTTTCGGTTTCACTTTGACGTGAAAATTTCGAAACGAACGTTCCGGCGGCGTCGTTTCGCCACGCTCCGAAGGCGATCAAACAGGAATAGGCTCGGTCAGGTTGCAATGAGCAGAGGCCAAGAACATGCCAGTGGTGCCTGTCTTTCCCGATGCCGCGCAAATATTGCCCGGCGCGAGTTTCGCCGACAAATTTACCGTTGTGGTGCATGGCCAGCGTCTTGACGTCGGGACTGCGGCCGAGCGGGTGTTCCGCCATCGGCCGAGTTGGATCGGGGCACTGATGACGCTGCGCAACGTGATGGTCAGGCCGTTCGGCTTGAAGACTCGCGACGAAGACCTTGCGCCGGAGCTGGAACGGAAGGGGATGTTCCCTGTGCTGAGCCAGTCCGGGCAGCGGATGGTGCTTGGCTTGGACGACCACCATCTCGATTTCAGGCTGCTTGTCGAATTGACAGAGCTTGGTGGGGGCCGGCAGGAGGTCAGCGCAACAACGTTGGTCAAGCCGCACAACTGGCTCGGCCGAACCTATCTCACCATTGTCCTGCCGTTCCACAGGATCATCGTTCCGGCCATGCTGGCGCGGGCTGCCAAGCCTTAGAAGCAGTTGTCAGCGGTCGGCCACCGTCACGGTGTAACCGGCCTTGCGGAACAACTCGACCAGCCCGTCCGGGCCGGGCAGGTGCAGCGCGCCGACGGCCATGAAGGCGTCGCCCGGACCGACGAGTGGCCCGGCGCGCTCGACCATGGTTTTGTTGCGCGTCGTCACCATCGCTTCCTCGAAGGCGGCATAGCTGGTCTCGTCGCCGGCTGAGCTCGGCAGCGCATTGCGGAACAGCGGCCAGAACATGCCGGTGTCGCCGCGCTGGTAGAGCACGACCATCGTTTCGATGACATCGTTCATGCGGTTGCCGAGCTTGAGGGTTTCGACGAGGCCCTTGATATGGAATTCGATCGGCAGCGACGCCATCGCCGAGAGCTGGTCGGCCGCACTTTCGAGGCCCTTGACCTGCTTGCCGGCCGCCTTGGCCTGCTGGGCCAAGAGGATGTCGAGCACCGGCGCGCCGCCGGACTTGCGGGCGAGCTCGCAGGCTGGAAGGGCGACCATCGCCGACAGCATCCACGGCTTCATCTTGGTCACGCTTGCCGGCGGGATGCCGCGCGCTTCCAGCGCCGCATTGACGATCTTTGCTTCCTCTGCCGACAGCAACGACGGCAATGTCGTCGCATCGGTGAACATCATCAATTCGGGCTGTTTCATCAGGCCGGCGACCATCGCCTGCTGGTCGAGCACATCAGTGGTTTCGATGACCAGCGTGTGCGATCCGTCGAAGGCCTTTTGCGCCGCCGGCTCAAGCACGGTGACGCGCGGATCAGTGACATGCATTGTGCCGTAGAGCCAGGACGGCTTCTGGCCGGGCTTTTCCAGCTTCCACAACAGGCCCTGGCCGTTGAGCGTGTCCCTGGCCTCGGTTTCGATCCTGGCGAGCGCTGCCGGGTCGCTCTCCTGCAACTCGGTCAGTATGTCGGAGCCAGTGCAAACAGGCGCCTCGGCATGTGCCTTGCCGGCGAGCAGGAAGGCGATGGCGAAGAACAGGATGAAGAACAGCATGTTGAGTGCTGCAAGCAGCTTCAACGACAACAGCGAGGTGCGATCGGCAATGGCAACGAGACGTGTCATGCTGCTGGTGTAACGGTCAAAAACGGCAAAACGGTTAATGCGGTGGTGACAATTGTCGAGCCGCAGAGCTGTTGCAGGCGGAATATGCTCCGGAAATCGGGGGCGACTTTCGGACGAGGCGTCAGGCACGCGGGTGGGCGGCTTCGTAGATTTCCAGCAGCCGCGCCGTGTCGACGCCGGTGTAAATCTGGGTCGTCGACAGGCTGGCGTGGCCGAGCAGTTCCTGGATTGTGCGCAAGTCGCCGCCTCGGCCGAGCAGGTGGGTGGCAAAGGAATGGCGCAAAGCATGCGGGGTTGCCGTATCGGGCAGGTTGAGTGCTGCGCGCATCTTGCGCATCTCGCGCTGGATGATTGCCGGATCGAGCTGGCCGCCGCGCGCGCCGCGAAACAGGGCGCCGCCAGCGCCGAGATGGTAGGGGCAGAGCTTGCGGTATTCGGCGACGGCCTGGAGTGCAACTGATAGAACCGGCACGAGACGGGTCTTGCCGCCCTTGCCCGAAACGCGCAGCACGGTGTCGGCAGGCGAGGCCAGTTCCGCGCCGGACAGGTTGAGTGCTTCGGAAATACGCAGGCCTGAGCCATAGAGCAGGGTCAGCACGGCGGCATTGCGCGCGGCGATCCATGGTTCTTCGGCGAGCTGTTCGCCCACCGAGACGACACGCCTGGCATCGACCGCGGTCAGCGGTTTGGGCAGCGATTTCGGTTGCTTCGGCGCCCTGAGGGCCGACGAACCGGCTGCATTGACCAGGCCCTGGCGTTCGAGGAAGCGCAGCAGCGAGCGAACGCCGGCAAGGCCGCGCCCGAGCGTGCGGGCACCGGCGCCGTCGGCGCGGCGCGAGGCAAGGAAGCCGCGCAGGTCGGCCGGGCGCAGGTCGCTGATGTCGGAAATGCCGGGTGGGCCGCCATTGTGGCCGGTCAGGAACTGCAGGAACTGGCGTGTGTCGCGCTCATAGGCATCGACCGTTGCTGCCGAGAGGCGACGTTCGCCGGCAAGCGCCTTCAGCCAGCCTTCGCGGGCTGATTGCAGGTCGGGTTTTGCGGCGATGAGGAATTCCTGCATTGGCAGCGGGCGTCCGATTGGAATATGGCAGTGTTGAACGCGTGAAGTTGACAAGCAGTGAAGCAGGCGATGGCCAAACCCCAAAATCCTATCCAGATGGCCGTGATCGGCGCCGCCCATGGCATCAAGGGCGAGTTGCGGGTCAAGACCTTCACCGGCGACCCGCTGGCTTTGGCCGACTACGGCCCGCTCTATGCCAAGGACGGGCGCGCTTTCGAGATCGCTGCGATCCGGCCTGCCAACGAGGTGGTGGTGGTGCGTTTCAAGGGCGTGGCCGACCGCAACGCGGCCGAGGCGCTGACGGGCACGGAGCTGTTCGTCGACCGTTCGGCGCTGCCCGACGATGGTGACGAGGGCGAGTTCTATCACGCCGACCTGGTCGGCCTTCAGGTTCGCGATGAAACCGGCGCACCGGTGGGCAAGGTGTTTGCCGTGCAGAATTATGGCGGCGGCGACATTTTGGAAATCCAGTACCAGGGCCGCAAGGGCGTGCTGATCCCGTTCACCCAGGCCGCGGTGCCGGTCGTCGATGTATCAGGCGGCTTCGTGGCCATCGACACTGTGGCGGCCGGACTTGTCGATGACGAGGACGACGAAGACGCACCCTCCGATGGCGAGTTCGACAAACGGCCGCGCGGCCCGAAGGACGCCGGGGGCAATCGCTGATGTTCCGAGCAACCGTGCTCACGCTTTATCCGGAAATGTTTCCGGGCGCGCTGGGGCTGTCCCTGGCCGGGCGGGCGATGGAGCGCGGCGACTGGGCGCTGGAGTCGGTGCAGATCCGCGACTTCGCCACCGACAAGCACCGGACCGTGGACGATTCTCCGGCCGGCGGCGGCGCCGGCATGGTGCTGCGTGCCGACATCATCGCCAAGGCCGTCGACCACGCTTCGCCCGAAGGTGACGAACGTCCGCGCATCCTGATGAGCCCGCGCGGCAAGCCGCTGACCCAGGAGCGGGTGCGCGAGCTGGCGGCGGGGCCTGGTGCTGTGATCCTGTGCGGGCGCTTTGAAGGCGTCGACCAGCGCGTGATCGATGCACGCGAGCTGGAAGAGATTTCCGTTGGTGACTTCATCCTCTCCGGCGGCGAGCCGGCAGCACTGGTGCTGCTCGACGCGGTGGTGCGGCTTCTGCCCGGCGTGATGGGCAACGACGTCTCGGGTGACGAAGAGAGCTTTGAGGGTGGGCTGCTCGAGCACCCGCATTACACCCGGCCGCAGGAGTTCGAGGGCCGGGCCATCCCCGAGGTGCTGACCTCGGGCAATCACGGCAAGATCGCCAAATGGCGGCGGGCGGAGGCGGAAAAGCTGACCAGGGAGCGACGACCGGATTTGTGGGCCGCGCGTGCGGGGAAGAAGGGGTAGGCGTTAGCCCCGTCCCTCATCTGCCTGTGAGCACCCTCTCCCGGTGAACGGGGAGAGGTGAGAAGCGACGGCGTTTCAGCCTTTTGTGAAGTAATAGCCCGCAAGGAACAGCCCGACCGCGACGACGAAGGTGCGTACGAGCGCTTGGGGGACGCGGCGGGCGGTCCAGACGCCGGCGTAGCCGCCGAGCGCGACGCCCGGCACCATGATCGCGGCATGGGTCCAGGCGACGACACCGCCCGAGGCGAAGATGATGATGGCAACCGCGGCGATGACGATTGAGAGCATGTTCTTGAGCGCGTTGAGGCGGTGGTAGTCGCCGCCTTCGGTGAGGCCGAGGGTGGCCAGCATCATCACGCCCATGCCGGCGCCGAAGAAGCCGCCATAGATCGAGGTGAAGAACTGAACGATGCGGCCGGCGAGCGAGGCCGGTGCATCAGCGGCGCGCGCGGCGAGCTTCTTCGGGCGCAGCCACGGGCCGGCGGCAAAGAGGGCGGTGGCGGCGAGCAGAAGCCACGGCACGAGCGCACCGAAGGCGACATTGTCGAGCGAGAGCAGGATGAGCGCTCCGGCCAGCGCGCCAACGGCCGAAATGATGGCAAAGGCGACGGCGCCGCGCCACATCTGCCTGATGTCGGCCATGTAGGCCCAGGTCGACGTGATGTAGCCGGGGAACTGGGCGATCGACGAGGTGGCGTTGGCCGAGATCGGCGGGACGCCGAGCATGGTCATGGCGCCGAAAGTGAGGAAGGTGCCGCCGCCGGCGATGGCATTGACGACTCCCGATAGGAAGCCGGCGAGGAAGAGGATGCCAATTGTGACGAGGGACACGGGCTGCCTGAGAGGTGGTTTGCGTTCGTTGCTCTCTAGGAAGCTGACGCAGGGAAGGCAAGGCACGTTGTCCAGTGCCTCGGTGAAACTGGCTTTGTGGCCGCCGGCCGCCATCCTTCGCTGGACCGCTGCACACAAGGCGCGTAAAAAAGAAGCGGCAAAGGCGTGACAAATGGCCGAAATAGCGCTATGTGCCCGCCCGAACCGGACGAATAATCGACCGGACCCGTCAACAGTGACGGTGTAGTCGCCCCTGCCAGAAGGCCCGCAAGGGAAGAAGGCATACCCAAGCGGTCATTTGGAACTGCAAGGCGAGCGTTGGGCGCTCTGGCTGTCGGAAGAACAAGAAGTGGATTTTTGAGATGGATATCATCCGCCAGCTCGAGGCCGAACAGGCCGCCAAGATCGAAGCCAAGCGCACCCTGCCGGAATTCCAGCCGGGCGACACCGTGCGCGTCCAGGTGCGCGTCACCGAAGGCTCGCGTACCCGCGTCCAGGCCTATGAAGGCGTCGTCATCGCTCGCGCCGGCTCGGGCTTCCAGGAAAACTTCACCGTCCGCAAGATCTCCTATGGCGAAGGCGTGGAACGCGTGTTCCCGGTCTATTCGCCGATGATCGAGGGCGTCGAGATCGTCCGTCGCGGCAAGGTGCGTCGCGCCAAGCTTTACTACCTGCGCGATCGTCGCGGTAAGTCGGCTCGTATCACCGAGAACACCGGCGTCCGCGCCCGCAAGCTGAACGACGCCGAGCGTGCCGCACTGGTCGCCGAGAAGGCCCGTATCGAAGCCGAGAAGGTTGCCGCAGCCCAGGCGCTGGCCGCCGAGAAGGCCGCTCAGGAAGCCGCCGAGAAGAAGGCAGCAGCCGAGGCCGCCAAGGCAGCTGAAGCCGCCGCTGAGACCGCAGCCGAGTAATTTCCGGACTTGATTTCGAAAGGGCGGCTTCGGCCGCCCTTTTGCGTTTGGGGAGGATTTGTTGGTGGTGAGCTCGCGGGATTTCGTCGTGCGTCGGCTTATGCTGGGCGAGGGCGCTGCCTATCGCAAGCTGCGGTTTGCTGCGCTTGAAAACGCGCCGCTGGCTTTCAGCTCGAGCCCGGAAGACGAGGCGCACCTGACCGACGCCGATTTCGAGGCGCGGATCAGCCTTGCCGAACCCGATGCGGTGTATGGCGTGTTTGGCGATGGCGAGCTCGTCGGCGTCGCGACCTTCATCGGCGACAAGCGGCGCAAGACACGGCACAAGGGCGCGATGTTCGGCGTTTATGTCGATCCGGTCTGGCGCGGCACGGGTTCCGCCCGGGCGCTGGTGCGGCAGGTGATCGACCATGCGACCGAACGCGGCCTTGCACTGCATGCCCATGTGATCGCCGACAATCTGCCGGCACTCAGGCTCTATCTCGGTCTTGGATTCGTCAGCTACGGCGTCGAGCCGAGGGCGCTTCTCGTCGACGGCGTGTTTCATGACGAGCATCTGCTGATTTACCAGCCGGGTGGCTGAGGCCGGGGTTTGTTTCGCAAACGGGCCAAAAGCGAAACAGATACAGTGCATTCGGCTGTGCCAGCGCATCGTCCATGCTTGCAAGCACGCTTGGGACGGCTAAAGTCTGGCGCAAATCGACCGGCGCCGCCGGTCTTCTCGTTTCGGGGAACGCATCATGTCTAATTTCAAACTGTCGCTGGCCGGCGCGCTGGCTGTCGTGCTTCTGCCCTTGGCCGCCATGGCCCAGAGCCTGCCGGATCTTGGCGGCAAGTCGGTCGTCGTGGTGACCGAAAATGCCTATCCGCCGCTGCAGTTCATCGACCCCAAGACCGGCAAGCAGATCGGCTGGGAGTACGACGCCATGGACGAGATCGCCAAGCGTCTGAACGTCAAGATCGAGTACCAGAACACCTCGTGGGACGCCATGATCCAGGCGGTCTCGGACGGCCAGTACCAGATCGGCATGACCGGCATCACCATCAAGGACGAGCGCAAGGAGAAGGTCGACTTCTCCGACCCCTATATGCGGTCACAGCAGTTCATGCTGGTGCGATCAGACGAGAGCCGCTTCACTGACGCCAAGAGCTTCGGTGCCCTCAAGGACGGCCTGATCGCGGCGCAGCCGGGCACCTCGCCTTTCTACACCGCCGTCTACGAGATCCTCGACGGCAACGAGCAGAACCCGCGCATCAAGCTGTTCGAGACCTTCGGCGCCACCGTGCAGGCGCTCAAGGCCGGCGACGTCGACCTCGTGCTGACCGACAGCGTCGCCGCCCAGGGTTATGTCGACGCCTCGGAAGGCAAGCTCAAGGTGGTGGGCGAGCCGCTGGGCAGCGAGGATTTCGGCTTCATCTTCAAGAAGGGCTCGGACCTCGTCGCTCCGATCAACCAGGCGATCGCGGCGCTGAAGGCTGACGGCACCTTCGACAAGCTGAACAAGAAGTGGTTCCTCGACTACAAGATGGGGCAGTGATTGCGCTGCCGTCTCCTCCATCTGGCGGAGACGGCAAACTGTTGGTCGAGCCTAGGCTCGGTAGCGGCTGGCGCCGGCGTGGTCGACGACATAGAGCCACGTGCCGTCGGCCTGCCTGCGCACGATCTCGGCAGTGAAGCCGAAATAGAGGGGGCGGCCTTCGTCATCGACGATCGCGAAATCGGCGCGCAGCAGCGCCAGGTCGCCATGCTCGACGCAGAAGGTGTTTTGCGACCTCATCGTGCCGGGCATGCGCACGAGCCGCTCAAGTTCTTCGGCGATGGCGGCCTTGCCGGCAAAGCCCTCGCCGCCGGCATCGACCAGCAGGCGGGCATCTTCCTCGTAGAGCCCAAGCAGAGCCTCGACATCGCCGCTGTTGCGGATGGCGGCAAAAGTTTCGTTCATGTCGGCCGGCCGGTAGACTTTTGATGACATTGGCTTTCTCCTGTTTCGGCGACCAGAACACGCCCTTGCAGAGCTATCCAAACGGGTACCCCGAATGAGTGCAGAGATGACCGCGACCAGCGAGCGCGAGGTGCCGATGCCGCGACGGCCGGAGCTATGTCCGGTAGAAGACTGGCTCTCTTTTCTCGGCCATCGCTGGAACGCGCTGGTGTTGTGGCAGCTGTCGGTGGGCGCGAAGCGGCATGGCGACCTGATGGCGCGGCTGCCCGGGGTCACCGCCAAGGTGCTGTCGGAGCGGTTGGACGGCCTGTTGAGACGCGGCCTTGTCGAGCGCGACGCAGTTTCAGCTTTCCCGCGCGGCGTCGTCTATTCGTTGACGGCGGGCGGTCGCCGGGTGGTCGCCTTGCTCGACCAGTTCGAGACGCTGCCGCATTCTTTTGCCGGGCCGCGGCAGGACGCAGCATGAGCCAGTACCGGGTCAAGAAGGACGATTTCCCGTGGTGGCTGGTGGCTGCCGTGGCGATCGGTGTGGTTTCGGCGGTGACCATCGCGGCCAGCGACGTCTACGGCCAGATCCTGTCGACCCTCGTCAAAGGGCTTTGGGTAACACTTTTGGTCACCATCGTCGCCTTCGCCATGGCCTCGGCGCTCGGGCTGCTCATCGCCCTGCTCGGGCTGTCGAATTCCAAGCTGCTGCGTCAGGTTTCGCGTTTCTATGTCGAGATCATTCGCGGCCTGCCGATCCTGGTGCTGCTGTTCTGGATCGCTTTCGTCGGCGCGCCGGCCTTCGTCGTGGCGTGGAACTGGGTGACGCTACCGCTGCAATCGGCGGGGCTGGTCGAGCCGATGCAGGTGCGCGACTTCTCGCTGCTGTGGCGGGCGATCATTGCACTCACGATCGCCTATTCGTCCTTCATCGCCGAAATTTTCCGCGCCGGCATCCAGGCCGTCGATGTCGGCCAGATCGAGGCGGCAAAGGCGCTGGGATTGTCGCGCACCCAGCGCTTTCGGCTGATTGTCTGGCCGCAGGCATTCAGGACCATCCTGCCGCCCTATGGCAACGACTTTATCGCCATGGTGAAGGATTCCTCGCTGGTGTCGGTGCTTGGCGTCGCCGACATCACCCAGATGGCCAAGGTCTATGCCTCGGGCTCATTCCGCTTCTTCGAGACCTACTCTATCGTAGCCTATGTCTACCTGCTCCTGACCGTCGGGCTGTCGCTCAGCCTGCGGGCGCTGGAGCGGCGGATGCGCCGGGATTTCACGCCATGACCGGAGGTGCCGACAAGACTGCGCTCGACATGGTCTATGCGGCAGAGACAGAAATGCAGCTGGCGGCGGCCTATGCGGCCTGGGCGAACGGCTACGACACCGAGACAGCGGCGCTGGGATACTGCCTGCCCTTCCTGATCGCGGCGTGGGTGGCGCGGCACGTGCCCAAGGGCGAAGGACCGCTGCTCGATGCCGGTTGCGGCACCGGACTGTCGGGGCCGTATCTCCAGGCGCTTGGATATGACGACATCGAAGGGCTCGATTTCTCCGAGGAAATGCTCGAACTGGCGCGGGCACGCGGCGGCCACAGCGCGCTGACGCAGGCGGCACTCGGCGGTCCGTTGCCTTGGGCGGACCGGCATTTCGCCGCCGTCTTCTCGACCGGCGTGTTCACGGCGGGCCATGCGCCGGCATCGAGCCTGGACGAATTGGTCCGGATCACGCGGCCGGGTGGCTTCGTCATCTTCACCGTCCGCGACGTGGTCCTGGAAGCGGGCGGTTTCCAGGATAAGTTCACTGAACTTGTGGCGACCGGAAGATGGCAGGCGGTCGAGGAGAGCCCTGCTTTCCGGGCCTTTGCCGTGGCCGAACCGGATGTGCTGGTCAAGGCGTATATATTCAGGGTTGTCTGAAATGTCGCGCGTCATTCGGCCTCTGCGACCGGATGGACGATTGCGAGCGGCACGGCCGCGGACAAATCTCGCGGCATGGAAACCGTTCGCAAGATCCTCTCCAATCCACTCTCCCGCCTGCGCTTCGCGGGCCTGTTCGAGGGAAGCACGCTGCTTTTCCTCGTGCTGTTTGCTGTCCCGATGAAACATCTGGCCGGCTATCCCGCAATCGTCAGCACGGCCGGGCCGGTCCACGGCCTCGCCTTCGTCTTCTACGTCGTGTGCCTGGTCGACAATTTCTCCGGCGGTGGTTGGTCGCTCAGGGAGATGCTGCGCACCGGCCTCGCCTGCCTCGTGCCCTTCGGCACCTTCATCAATGATCGCTTCCTCGCCGCCAGGGCGGCCAACCAGACGGCAGGGCAATGAGCTATCTCGTCATCAAGTCTCTGCATGTCGTGGCGATGGTGGTCTGGCTGTCAGGCATGATATCAGTGCCGCTGGCATTGTCGCACATGGCCCGGAATGGCGGCATCGATTCGCGGCAGGCGGCGCAGTTGCGCGCCGGCTTCTCGA
This sequence comes from Aminobacter ciceronei, assembly GCF_014138625.1. Lineage (GTDB taxonomy): Bacteria > Pseudomonadota > Alphaproteobacteria > Rhizobiales > Rhizobiaceae > Aminobacter > Aminobacter ciceronei. The sequence goes on along the minus strand of NZ_JACJHY010000008.1, from coordinate 51,199 downwards.
TGCTGTCGACGCCGGCGATGATGATCGTCTGGGCGCTGGGGCTCTATCTCGCTTATGACCTCGGCTCTTTCGGCGACGCCTGGCTGCACGCCAAGCTGGCGCTTGTCGTGGCGATGTCGGGCCTGCATGGCGTGCTGTCGGGCCAGTTGCGGCAGCTCGTAGGCGCCAGGCTGGCGAAGCCTGCCGGCATCGTGCTGAAGCTGCATTGGCTGGTCGGCCTGCTGTTGCTCGGCATTGTCGGGCTGGTGATCATCAAGCCGTTCTGAGCGAAGCGGGCTGTTCCGGGCGAGGAACCACCCTTGCCATGGCGCGTTGGGAGCCGAACCAATCATGAGGCCCCCATGGAACAGCTCGTCGAAGAATTCGGCCATCCGACCTACACCTCGTTTCCCGTCATCGTCGCGCGCATGCTGCTGGCTGCCGTCTTCGGCGCGGCCATCGGCTTCGAGCGCGAATGGCGCAACCGGCCGGCGGGTCTGAGGACACATATCCTCGTCTGTGTGGCGGCGGCGACCTTCGCGCTGCTGACCATCGAGATCGTGCATGCGCCGATGTTCGGACCGGAGGTGCTGAAGGACGGCGCCAAGGTCGATCCGATCCGCGTCGTCGAGGCGGTGACCGCCGGCGTCGCCTTCCTTGCCGCGGGCGTGGTGTTTTTCAGCAGGGGCGAGGTGCAGGGGCTGACGACGGGTGCCGGTATGTGGCTGGCGGGCGCCATCGGCCTCGCCGCAGGCCTTGGGCTCTGGCAGATCGCGGCCTTCGTCACCCTGCTCGCACTGTGCGTTCTCGGCTTGCTGCACCGCTTCGAGGTCAAGTTCGACCTCAGCGAGGACAAACGCGACGAAAAGCCGGGTGCGCATAGCCCGGGCAAGGGCAAGGCCGGCTAGTCAGCCTTCGTCTCATCGCCTGGGCGGGTCGTCACGTCGTCGCGCACCTTTTCGAACAGCAGCCGCAGCGCCTGCCGCAACGCCTCCATCTCTTGCGGGCTGGTCAGTTCGGCCCAGCGCTCGTCAACCTTGCGCCCTGTGGCGGCGGCGATGGGGCGCACGGCCTTGCCGCGTTCCGTGAGGAAGACCAGCCGGCCGCGGCGGTCGTTGGGATCGGGTCGGCGCTCGACATAACCAAGCTTCTCCAGCTCCTCCACCGCCTGGGCCATCGTCTGCTTGCGGACATGGGCGAGCTTGGTCAGTTCGCTGACCTGGATGCCTTGCGATGGGGTGAAGGTGAAGACGTTGGCGTGCGGCGGACGAATGTCGCCGAATCCGGCAGCGTCGAGGGCGGTGTCGACGGCCTGGGTCCAATGCTGGTGGACCAGGCGCAGCAACAGGCCGAGCGGCGGATTTTCCGGGATCGTCTCTTTCAAGATGGACAGGTGCCTGACTAATTGATATTAGACAGGCACCTTACTACTTGAGCGACGGGAAGGAAAGCCAGATGCCTGCAATCAGCGTACTCGACTCGACAATCTCCTATGTGGATGTGGGGCACGGCGTGCCGTTCGTGTTCCTGCACGGCAACCCGACATCGTCCTATCTGTGGCGCAACGTGCTTCCCGGCATGGGCGACGGCGTGCGCCGGCTTGCGCCCGACCTGATCGGCATGGGCGGTTCAGGCAAACCTGACATTGCCTACAGCTTCGACGATCACGCCCGCTATCTCGACGCCTGGTTCGAGGCGATGGGGCTGGAGGAGGTGGTGCTTGTCGGTCACGACTGGGGCGGGGCGCTGGCCTTCGACTGGGCGGCGCGCCATCCCGGGCGGGTGCGCGGCATCGCCGTGATGGAGACGATCGTGCGTCCGATGAGCTGGGCCGACTTCGCCGACAGCGCCCGGCCACGCTATGAGGCACTTCGCGGCGCGGGCACCGGCGAGGCCAAGGTGCTGGACGAGAACTTCTTCATAGAGTTCGCCCTGCGCGCCACCGTGCTCAATGGGCTGAGCGACGGGGATCTCGACGTCTATCGCAAGCCCTATCCGACCCGCGAAAGCCGGCGGCCACTGCTCGCCTGGCCACGCGCCATGCCGATCGACGGCGAGCCAGCCGATGTGATTGCCCGCATCGAGGCCTATGACCGCTGGCTGGCGGCGAGCGGCGGCGTGCCGAAGCTGCTCTTAACCTTCGAAGGTTCGATGGAGACGTTGATGATCGGGGAGGAGATGATCCGGTGGTGCGCCGACAACATTGCCAGCCTCGAGATCGAGAACTGCGGTCCAGCCCGGCATGCGGCGCCGGAAGACCAGCCGGAAGCGATTGCTGCTGCTGTTTCAGGCTGGGCCGACCGGCATGGGCTGCGCCGCGGCGAGGCTGCGCTGGCGCGCATCGTATAGCTGCTTGCGGGCATCCGTGGACGCTCCGCCATCTTGCCGCTTGGGCCAGGCGGAGCTTGCGATTGCCGGAACGTCAAAAGATTGGTATTGAGCCGCTTATGGAAGCACTCTTTGGAGATCCGGCCTACAAGGGTTTCGTGCTGCAGGACCACAAGCGCCTGCCGTCGCGATTCTTTGCCCGGATTTCAGGCGCGTTGACCAGCCGACTTAGCTAGTCGCTTGCGCCGAGCCGACGGGCCTTTGGCGCGCCCTTTAGCCTTCCCAAGTTTCATATCGACGGATCCAAAGCCATGAGCGCACCGCGTACCCTCTACGACAAGATCTTTGACGACCACGTCGTCGACCGCCAGGAAGACGGCACCTGCCTGCTCTACATCGACCGTCACCTCGTGCACGAAGTGACGAGCCCGCAGGCCTTCGAAGGCCTGCGTATGACCGGCCGCAAGGTCCGTCATCCCGAGAAGACGCTCGCCGTGGTCGACCACAACGTGCCGACCTCGCCGGACCGCAAGAACGGCATCAAGAACGAGGAAAGCCGCATCCAGGTCGAGGCGCTGGCCAAGAACTCGGCCGATTTCGGCGTCGAGTATTACTCCGAAAACGACAAGCGCCAGGGCATCGTCCATATCGTCGGCCCCGAGCAGGGCTTCACCCTGCCGGGCATGACCATCGTCTGCGGCGACAGCCACACCTCGACGCATGGTGCTTTTGGTGCATTGGCGCACGGCATCGGCACCTCGGAAGTGGAACACGTCCTGGCGACCCAGACGCTGATCCAGAAGAAGGCCAAGAACATGCTGGTACGTGTCGACGGCCAACTGCCGGAAGGCGTGACCGCCAAGGACATCGTGCTTGCCATCATCGGCGAGATCGGCACCGCCGGCGGCACCGGCTACGTCATCGAATATGCTGGCGAGGCGATCCGTGCCCTGTCGATGGAAGGCCGCATGACGATCTGCAACATGTCGATCGAAGGCGGCGCCCGTGCCGGCCTGATTGCGCCCGACGAGAAGACCTACGCCTACGTCAAGGACAAGCCGCGCGCGCCGAAGGGCAAGGCCTTCGAGATGGCGCTCGACTACTGGAAGACGCTGCATTCGGACGAAGGTGCGCATTTCGACAAGGTCATCGTGCTCGACGCAGCCAAGCTGCCGCCGATCGTTACCTGGGGCTCGTCGCCCGAGGACGTGGTCGCCGTCACCGGCGTGGTGCCGGATGCCGAGGCGATCGAGGACGAGACCAAGCGCAACTCCAAGAAGCGCGCGCTCGACTATATGGGCCTGACCGCCGGCACCAAGATCACCGACATTTCGGTCGACCGCGTCTTCATCGGCTCGTGCACCAATGGCCGCATCGAAGATTTGCGCGCCGTCGCCAAGGTCGTCGAGGGCCGCAAGGTCGCCTCGACTGTCAGCGCGATGATCGTGCCGGGCTCGGGCCTGGTCAAGGAACAGGCGGAAGCCGAAGGCCTCGACAAGATCTTCGTGGCGGCTGGCTTCGACTGGCGCGAGCCGGGCTGCTCGATGTGCCTGGCCATGAATGACGACCGCCTCAAGCCGCATGAGCGCTGCGCCTCGACCTCGAACCGCAACTTCGAGGGCCGCCAGGGCTTCAAGGGCCGCACCCATCTGGTGTCGCCGGCCATGGCTGCGGCCGCTGCCATCGCCGGCCACTTCGTCGACATCCGCGACTGGCACTGACGACGGCGGCCTCAGGGCCGCAGCAGAAACAGACAAGGCGGCGGAGCACATGCTTCGCCGCTTTTTTGTCTCAAGCCTCTGGGATGACCGGTATTTCGGCCCTTGCGTTAACGTCTTTTTCGCCGGGCTGTGGTGTCATCCGCGCGAAGGAGATTGCAGTCGACGATGACCGGCGCCGAGTTCATACTTGCGATCAACGTGTTTGTTGCCGGCCTCCTGGCCGGCGCTTTCATGTCGATCGCCATCTATGACGGGCGTCGCAACTCGGCGCGCTGGTTCGCGCTCTGCTACCTCGCCGGCATCGTCTATATCGGGACCGAGTTCGCGATCCCTATGTTCGAAGACACGCGGTTCATCGTCACCGCCAACTTCGTCGCCTTCCTGGCCACGCTGATGGTCATGAACGTCGGCTTGGCCATCCGCTACGAGGCGCAGCCGGCATGGCGGCTGATGGCAGCGTTTCTCGTTGTGACGACGATAGCCGTCTTTGCCACGCAGGGCTTCGCCCGCGATTCGCTGCTGCGCATGATGACCTACCAGACGCCTTATGCGATCGCCCAAGCCGTCGGTGCCGCTACAATACTGCGCTCGCGCCGGCAGCTCAGCCAGTTCGACTACGTGCTGGCGGGCGTGCTCTTCGCCAGCGCGCTGCAGTTCTTCTCCAAGCCTTATCTAGCGCTCGCCGTCGGCGGCCCGGGAGCCGATCCGCATCACTATCTGCAGAGCACCTATGCGATGATCTCGCAGGCGCTGGGCACGGTGTTCGCGCTGTCGATCGCGCTGATGCTGCTGGTGATTCTGGTGCGCGACATCCTGCTCGACGCGACACAGAAGTCGGAGACCGACGCGTTGTCGGGCCTGCTCAACCGCGGCGGCTTCCAGCGCCGGGCGGCCAGCGCGATGCGCGACGCGGTGCGCCAGGGGCTGCCGATCACGCTTGTCATCTCCGACCTCGATCACTTCAAGTCGATCAACGACAGTTACGGCCACGCCTCGGGCGATCGTGTCATCGAAGCATTTGCCCAGTTCATCCGCGAATCGATGGCCGGTCATCACGTCGCCGGCCGGATCGGCGGCGAGGAATTCGCGATCATCCTGCCGGGCGCGCATCTGGCCTCGGCGCGGCTGTTCGCCGAAGGCGCGCGCTCGGCATTCTCCGGCATGCCGATCGATGGCCTACCGGACGATTGCCGCTTTACCGCAAGCTTCGGTGTCGCCGAACTGGTGGCCGGCGAAAGCATCGACCAGTTGATGGTGCGGGCCGACTCAGCGCTTTACGAAGCCAAGAAGGACGGGCGCGACTGCGTTCGGGTGTGGGGCGCGGTGCAGCTGTTTTCGGACTCGACCGTGGTGCCGTTCGGCCTCAAACCGCCGAGCCGGTAGCCGCGCAGTTTCAGCGGCAGACCAGGCCGGGCTGCGGGATTTCACCTTCGGAGAAACCATACATGTAGCTGCGGCCCTTGAGCAGCATGGGCGGGCGGTAGCAGTGGCGCTGCGCGCTGGGGCCGTCGAGATAGACGACCTTCGGTCCGGTCGAACCGGTGTAGGCTGCGAGCTTGCGGGCCGAAGCGCCCTCGCCGACGATGATGCGCTTGTAGCCAGTGGTGCTCTCGACGATCAGGTTGCCGAACGAATCGGCATAAACGCGGTCGTGGCTGCCTCCTGCGGCGGCCGGAGAGGTCAGCGCGACGCCGGCGGCAAGCATGAAAGACGCAAATGTGGTCAAAGCCAGTGCGGGACGCATCGGGCAAATCTCCCTGTTCGATCGAACCGGAGATTAACCGTTTCTTAATCATTGTTAAGGCTTGGCGTCTGCTTGGACGGAAAAGATTAACAAACATGGTTAATTTTCTGTTGCGCTGATATGCCTGCAGCCTGTCCAAGCCAACGAACGGGTAGCCTGATATCGTCCCGATGGGGGATGCCGTCATTGCCTGTTTCGTCGGCACGTCTGGTGACGACTCACCCACTGGGGTAGTGGCGGCATTTGTTCAATCGATTGAAGCCGTGATGCGACTAAATAGGTGCGCCAGAACGGTTTTCTGACTTTGACGCGGTGCAAAAAGAGCTTTAGAAAGCGCGCAGTCCGACGTCGCAAAACGGTGCGACGGCGCCGTATTCAAACATAGCCACGCTCGGATGCAGACCGGGGGAGCCATGAGCAAATCACAAGCAACCCAAGCCACATCGCGTGCGCGGCCTTTGTCGCCGCACCTGAGCATCTATCGTCCGCCGGTGACGATGACGACCTCGATCCTGCACCGCATCACCGGCTGCGCGCTGTATTTCGGCACGCTGCTGGTCGCCTGGTGGCTGATCGCGGCGGCGACGTCGCAGGAGTATTTCGACTTTGTCAGCTGGGTCTATGGCAGCTGGATCGGCCAGCTGGTGCTGCTCGGCTACACCTGGGCCTTGATGCTGCACATGCTGGGCGGCATTCGTCACCTGGTCTGGGACACCGGTGCTGCGCTCGAAAAGGAAACTGCCTCCAGGTTCGCCTGGGCAACGCTCGTCGGTTCGGTGGTGCTGACGGCGGCGGTCTGGATCGTCGGCTACATGGTGCGGGGAGCGTAGGATGAGCGGCTCGAACAACGACATGCGCACCGCGCTTGGCAAGGTCCGCGGCCTGGGTTCGGCCCGCGAGGGTACCGAACATTTCTGGCGCCAGCGCCTGACGGCGGTCGCCAACATCCCGTTGATGCTGTTCTTCGTCGGCCTCTTGATCGCGCTCAACGGTGCCGATTTCGCCACCGTGCGCGCCTCGTTCGCCAATCCTCTGGTGTCGCTTGTGCTGGCGCTGGTGCTGGTCTCGGGCCTCTACCACATGCGCCTCGGCATGCAGGTGGTGATCGAGGACTACGTGCATGGCGAGCTGCTCAAGGTGACGCTCATCATGCTCAACACTTTCTTTACCGTAGCTGTCGGCGTCGCTTCGCTCTTCGCCCTGCTCAAACTTGCATTTGGAGGCTGAAACGGTGGCCAAGGACGGCAAGACCAGCGGAGCTTCCGCCTATACCTATGTCGATCACAAGTTCGACGTCGTCGTCGTCGGTGCCGGCGGTGCCGGCCTGCGTGCCACGCTCGGCATGGCTGAGCAGGGGCTGAAGACCGCCTGCATCACCAAGGTGTTCCCGACCCGCTCGCACACGGTTGCGGCTCAGGGCGGTATCGCCGCCTCGCTGCAGAACATGGGCCCCGACTCCTGGCAGTGGCACATGTACGACACCGTCAAGGGTTCCGACTGGCTCGGCGATGTCGACGCGATGGAGTATCTGGTGCGCGAAGCGCCGGCTGCGGTCTATGAGCTCGAGCACTATGGCGTGCCGTTCTCGCGTACTGAAGAGGGCAAGATCTACCAGCGGCCGTTCGGCGGCCACATGATGAATTATGGCGACGGCCCGCCCGTGCAGCGCACCTGCGCTGCCGCCGACCGCACCGGCCACGCCATACTGCACACGCTCTACGGCCAGTCGCTGAAGAACAACGCGCAGTTCTTCATCGAGTATTTCGCCCTTGACCTGATCATGGAGCCGGATGGCACCTGCACCGGTGTCGTGGCCTGGAACCTCGACGACGGCACAATCCACCGCTTCTCGGCCAAGATGGTGGTGCTGGCGACCGGAGGCTACGGCCGCGCCTATTTCTCGGCGACCTCGGCCCATACCTGCACCGGCGACGGCGGCGGCATGGCCGCGCGTGCCGGCCTGCCTTTGCAGGACATGGAGTTCGTGCAGTTCCACCCGACCGGCATCTATGGTTCGGGCTGCCTGATCACCGAAGGCGCGCGTGGCGAGGGCGGTTATCTCGTCAACTCCGAAGGCGAGCGCTTCATGGAGCGCTACGCACCATCGGCCAAGGACCTGGCATCGCGCGACGTGGTTTCGCGCTGCATGACGCTGGAGATCCGCGACGGTCGCGGCGTCGGCAAGAACAAGGACCACATCTTCCTGCATCTCGACCACCTCGATCCGGCGGTCCTGCATGAACGCCTGCCCGGCATTTCCGAGTCGGCGAAGATCTTCGCCGGTGTCGACGTGACCCGCGAGCCGATCCCGGTGCTGCCGACGGTGCACTACAACATGGGCGGCATCCCGACCAACTATTGGGGCGAGGTGCTGAACCCGACCAAGGCGAACCCGGACCGCGTGTCGCCCGGCCTGATGGCCGTCGGCGAGGCCGGTTGTGCTTCGGTGCATGGCGCCAACCGTCTCGGCTCCAACTCGCTGATCGACCTCGTGGTGTTCGGTCGCGCCGCCGCCATCCGCGCCGGCCAGGTCGTCGACCGCAACGCGCCGATCCCGTCGCCCAACGCCGCTTCGGTCGAGAAGATCATGGATCGTTTCGACCGCCTGCGCCACGCCAATGGCGGCACGCCGACGGCAGTGCTGCGCGAGAAGATGCAGAAGGCGATGCAGGAGGATGCTGCCGTGTTCCGCACCCAGGAATCGCTGGAGCAGGGCTGCAAGCGCATCTCCGAGATCTGGGGCGAGATGAAGGACATCAAGGTCTTCGACCGCTCGATGATCTGGAACTCGGACCTGGTGGAGACGCTGGAGCTCGAAAACCTGATGTCGAACGCCATCGCAACCGTCTATGGCGCGGAAGCACGCAAGGAAAGCCGTGGCGCGCATGCCCGCGAGGACTTCTCGGCCCGTGACGACGAGAATTGGCGCCAGCACACGCTGGCCCACGTCGCCGAGGACGGCAAGGTGACGCTGACCTACCGGCCGGTGCACACCGAGCCGCTGCTCAAGGAAGAAGACGGCGGCATCTCCCTGGCCAAGATCGCACCCAAGGCGCGGGTGTACTGAGCCATGGTCGAGACGCGGCGCTGCGCAAGACAAGCTGGAGGGCCTGAAACGGCCGTCCTCGCTTGCGCGCGCGCCGACAAGCGCTTGGAGAATTGGCGCTTGGAGAATTGGCGCTGGGAGAACTGGCGCCGGGAGTGCCGGCGATGAGCGAACTCGCTTTCTTCGCCATCAATCTCGACCGATCGCCGCATCGCTGGGCGGAAATCCAGCGGCTGTTCGGCTCGATGCCTTGGCCGCTCGAACGTGTCGCCGCAGTCGATGTGCGCAACCCCGACGAGGTGCTGGCGGTGCGCGGCCAGAAGCTTGATATGCCGCCCAACGGCATCGGCTGGAATCCGCTGCGCAACCGCATGTTTGCGCTGGTCGAGGAAGCATGTTTTGCCAGCCACATGCTGGCGCTGAAGGCGTTCCTGGCATCCGGCCACGACCACGCGGTGATCCTGGAAGACGACGCGGTACCGCTCGACGGTTTCGCCGAGACGATGCGCCGGCTCCTTGCCAGCGGCATCGCCTTCGACATCGTCAAGATGGAAGGCATCGTCCGCAGCGGCGGCAGGCTGTCCGTGCCGGTGGCCGACCTGGGGGCTGCGAAGCTGGTGCGTTCGCTGCGCCCGTCTTCGGGTGGCGCCGGTTATCTGGTGACGCGCAAGGCTGCCGGGCAACTGCTTGCCAGGGCCGGCAAGCTGGCCGTGCCGGTCGACGATTTCATTTCCAATGCCGGGCTGCATGGCTGCGACGTGATGCACACTTCGCCCTGGCTGATCGCACAGGCCGGTGCCGACACGACGATGGGCGAGCTCAGGACGCCGCACCGCCACGTCAAACGGCGTGACCCATTCCATTTCCTTCAGCAGGGGCTGGTGCGCGGCAGGCTCAGGATCCAGCTCTGGCTCAACGCCATGCATGGTTCGCCGCTGTCGCTGTTCGGGCTCTACATGGCGCCATGGTCGCCCGTCGATGTCGGCCAGCAGATGCGTCGGCTGGCGGTGCAGGCATGATGGCCGCGACCTTGCCCGATGCAGGTTATTCGGCTGTGCCGCTTGCGGCCAAGCTCGGCCTCAAGGACGGCCAGAGCGTGGTCTTCGTGAACCTGCCTGGCGATCTCCGGGGGCTGGCAACTGCCTGCGACTTCGCGGCTGTGGCGCAGACCGACTGGGCAGCCCTTGGCGCAACGGGCGAGCGGCATGACATCGTTCATGCCTTCACCGGCAAGCGCGCCGATCTCGAAGGTCATGTCGAGACATTCAAGAAGATGATCGCGCCCGACGGCGCTGTCTGGATCTCCTGGCCCAAGAAGGCAGCGAAGATCGCCACCGACATCACCGAGGATGTCATTCGCGACGTCGTGCTGCCGACTGGGCTGGTGGACGTAAAGGTCTGTGCCGTGGATGCCGTGTGGAGCGGGCTCAAGCTCGTCATCCGCAAGGAACTGCGTGCCAAGCTGTGAGGAACCGATCGTGGTCGAACTAACACTCCCCAAGAACTCGCAGATCAAGCAGGGCAAGACCTGGCCGAAGCCGGAGGGTGCGACCAATCTGCGCGAGTACCGGATCTACCGCTGGTCGCCCGACGACGGCGAGAACCCGAGCATCGATACCTATTTCGTCGATGTCGACGATTGCGGCCCGATGGTGCTGGACGCGCTGCTTTACATCAAGAACAAGATCGACCCGACGCTGACTTTGCGCCGCTCCTGCCGCGAAGGCATCTGCGGCTCCTGCGCGATGAACATCGACGGCTCGAACACGCTGGCCTGCACCAAGGGCTGCGACGACATTTCGGGCGCGGTGAAGATCTACCCGCTGCCGCACATGCCGGTCGTCAAGGATCTGGTGCCCGACCTCACCAACTTCTACGCCCAGCACCGCTCGATCGAGCCGTGGCTGAAGACGGTATCGCCCGAGCCGGCGAAGGAATGGCTGCAAAGCCATGAGGACCGCCAGAAGCTCGACGGCCTCTATGAATGCATCCTGTGCGCCTGCTGCTCGACCTCGTGCCCGAGCTACTGGTGGAACGGCGATCGCTATCTCGGCCCGGCCGTGCTGCTGCAGGCCTATCGCTGGCTGATCGACTCCAGAGACGAAGCCAAGGGCGAGCGCCTCGACAATCTCGAGGATCCGTTCCGGCTCTATCGCTGCCACACGATCATGAACTGTGCCCAGACCTGCCCCAAGGGTCTGAACCCGGCGAAGGCGATCGCCGAGATCAAGAAGATGATGGTGGAGAGGCGCGTTTAGTTTCGTCGATCGGTTTTGGTTGCGCGCCTGTACCGGCGCGGCAGCCGAAATAAGGAAGATGATGGTTGAACGCCGGGTTTGAGGCGATAGCTGATATGACGGACACGGATCTTCCCCATCTCACCCCGGCCGAAGCGCGCGTGCTCGGCTGTCTGATCGAGAAGAAGGAACTGACGCCTGACGTCTATCCGATGACGTCGAATGCGCTGGTTGCTGCGGCCAATCAGAAGACCTCGCGCGAGCCAGTCATGGCCCTTGAGATGGTCGACATCGTCAGGACGCTTGGCACGTTGCAGTCGAAGGGACTGGCGAAGCAGCAGTTCGCTTCGCGCGTTGAGCGCTACGAACACCAGATGGCGCAGAAATTCTCGCTGACGCGCAACCAGAGCGCGCTGATCGGCATGCTTTTGCTGCGCGGTCCCCAGACCGTCTACGAGTTGCTCGCTCGCACCGAGCGCATGGCGAATTTCGCCGATGCCGACGCCGTGCGCAGCGAGCTCGACATGCTGATCGGCCGCAGGCCTGCGCTGGTCAAGGAAATCGGCCGTGCCCCCGGCCAGCGCGAGGATCGCTTCGCCCATCTCTTGTCAGGCGATGTCGAGGCTGCCGCGATCGTCGCGACGAGCCGAGCACCGAGCGCCTCACCTGTTGTCTCGGAACTCGAGGAACGCGTCCGGCTGCTGGAAGAGGAAGTGGCGGCGCTGAAGGCGCGGCTCGACGCGGTCGGCGCATAGGCCAAGGCGGGAACGATCGACCTTGATCCCTGAGACCTGCTATAGCGCTCGGCTATAGTCGGCGCGTGGGGTGGCAGGTTTGATCGATCGGCATTTTCCAACATCGATGGATCGGACAATTGTAGCCGAGATCGACGGCCGTTTGGCCGACATCAAACGTCATCACAACGTATCGATCCCGTTGGCCGTCGAAAGCGGAAGTCGAGCCTGGGGTTTTCCGTCGCCAGACAGCGACTACGACTGCCGATTCGTGTTTGTCCGGGCAGTCAGCGAGACTTTCACGCTGTTCCCCGAACGCGATGTCATCGAAACGCCGCTCACTCCGATCCTTGACGTCAATGGTTGGGAGCTGTCCAAGGCGCTGAAACTCCTTCTCAAAGGCAATGTGGTGGTGGTCGAGTGGCTGACATCGCCCTTGGTCTATCAGTGCAATTCCGATTTTCGTGCGGCCTTCCTGGAGATTGCCGGCGAAGTGGCGGATCGCAGTCTGACAGCTAGGCACTACTACCACCTTGCGGCGAACCACCTCGATCGCTTCCTGTCTTCCGAGGAGGATGTGCCGCTCAAGAAGCTTTTTTACGCCCTGCGTCCGCTCATGGCGCTGAAGTGGCTGGAAGAGAACCCAAATTCCGTGATTGCGCCGATGAACTTCCCGAGTCTGTGCGCGGGCGTGCCGCTGGAGCTATCGGTCTTGGATACCATCAATGAGTTGATGGCGCGCAAAGCGGAAACGCGCGAACTTGGCAACGGCCCAATACCCCTGCCTATACGTGCGTTTCTGACAGCGGAATTCCCACGAATGCAGTTTTGGAAGGATGGGGTGCAGGAGCGTCGTCCTGGCAGTGAACGACTGCTTGATGCGTTTTGGCGCGAATGGACCCACAGGCTCGCCCCGGGCGAATGACCTGACAGTCTGACGTTGTGACGGAGAACGGCCCGGTTGCGGAAGCAGCCGGGCCGTCTTTGCTTTGGGCGGTGCCTGCGAGGGCCAGCCCTCATCCGCCTGCCGACACCTTCTCCCCGCCAACGGGGAGAAGGGAGCTAATGGCCTACTTCCTCGCAGCTTCGACGATCTCCCGGGCCATAGCCTCGGCGACGGCGTCGGTGGTGCGGCCTTCGCTGTCGGCGCGCTGGAAGATGGCCGACAGCGTGTCGGCGATGCGGGCGACGCGCGGGGTGACGGTTGCGACGTCGTAGCCGCCATCGCCCATCTCGGCGGCGACGTTGATGACGCCGCCGGCATTGATGACGTAATCGGGGGCATAGAGGATGCCGCGCGTGACGAGGCGCTGCCCGTCCTCGGCGGTAGCCAGCTGGTTGTTGGCGGCGCCGGCGACGATCTTCGCCTTGAGCAGCGGAATGGTGTCGGCAGACAGGATGCCGCCCAGTGCGCAGGGCGCGAAGATGTCGACGTCGGCTGCGATGATCGCATCGCCTGACACGACGGTTGCGCCGAAGGTCTCGGCGGCGCGGGCGGTTCTGACCGCATCGAGATCGCAGACTGTCAGGACGGCACCTTCGGTGTGGAGCTTCTGGCACAGCGACCAGCCCACCGAGCCAAGGCCCTGGACGGCGACGCGGACGCCAGCAAGATCGTCGCTGCCGGTGCGGTGGCGCAGGGCCGCCTTGAGCCCGACGAAAGTGCCTTCGGCAGTGAAGGGCGAGGGGTTGCCGCTGCCGCCTTTGGTGGTGCCGCTGACATTGGGCGCGCGCTCGGCGAGGAAGTCGGCGTCGGCGAGCGTCATGCCGACGTCCTCGGCGGTGATGTACTGGCCCTGAAGCGTGTTAAGCATCTCGGCATAGGCCTCGAGCATGGCCGGCGTCTTTTCGGTTTTGGCGTCGGCGATGATGACCGCCTTGCCGCCGCCGAGCGGCAGGCCGGCGATGGCCGACTTGAAGGTCATGCCGCGCGACAGGCGCAGCGCGTCGATGATGCCGGATTCGAAGCTTGTGTGCGGCCAGATGCGCGTGCCGCCGAGGGCGGGCCCGAGAACGGTGGTGTGGACCGAGACGATCGCGGTCAGCCCGCGTGCCGTGTCGCGGCCGAGCCAGACCTGCTCGTGATGGTCGAAGCCTTGGAGATGACGAACGTCTGCGGTGATGTCGGTGATTTCGAGCGTCGTCGCGACCGATGGCTGCGGATGACGCGGTTCAAGGACGTTCAGCATGAGGGTTCCTCCCGGGTGCGCTGGTCCCCTCGAAAGCTAAACATTTTTGGCGATTTTTGGTTTCGAAGACGGGGCGCCGCGCGACTGCCCGTTGCGCGGTGCCGCTTTGCCGCGCAACAAACGCAAAACACGGAGTGCGCGGAAGGGGGGTGGCCGGACGCGGGTCTGCCCCCACGCGCCCGGCCTGCCGGCTGGTCGGAATGCCACTGCCCTGGCACTCCTTGCAGCCAGACTCCGTCAGCCGCCGGCGTTGAGCGCCGGCGTTTCAGGACCTGTCCTTGCGGATCAGGCCTCCGGTTCGCTGTTCTCCTTCGGCTGCCGCTTGTCAGCCGGTTCGGGGAGCTTGCCGCCGAGCGCCATGGGGGCGAGGAAAGCGCGCGGGTTGAAGCCAGCCGCGGCAAGAGCCGCGAGCGTCTTCCAGACTTGCAGGCGGTACATGTCCGTTACCTCGTTCGCTGGACTGACCACTTCGATTCGCGAGCGCAAACTAGACGGGCGAGCAGTGCCGTTCTTGGACTGCGCGGCCCATTCTCAGGGTTTCGGCGGTACGGGCTTGACCTATTCATCCGCGCGAAATAGAAGGAGTGTCTGCCCGCCTTGGTTGTGTATCGTTGAGTAGACCAATGACGAATCCTGACGGGCAGAATGCCTCCTTTCGCGTGCTGACAGACGACCTCCCCGCGCAGGAGCGGCTTGCCGTTCTGCGCGAGGTCTATGGCCGCACCATCCTCAATGCCGATCTCGAGCCGTTGGAAGGTGCGCCCGTCCACATGGACATGCGGGTGCGGCTGCTGCCGGGCGTCGGCATCGCCACCGGCTCGGCGTCGCCGATCAAGGTCGGCATCGGCAAGGAGATGATCGACAATGACGATGTGATCCTGCTCGCCGCTCTGTCGGGCGGCAGCCACATGCAGGTCGGCGGCCAGGACGAGAGCATCCGTCCGGGTTGCGCGATGTTCGTGCCCGGTGGGCGGGTCGGCGCCAATATCACGCGGCCGGGCTTTACCTATGTCAACCTGCGCTTCGACAGGAAGGCACTGCAGCCGCTGCTCGGCGACGTCTCCGCAATGATGATGCGGCCGATTCCGATCAGCCAAGGGCCGATGCAGTTGTTGATCACCTATGCCACGGCGCTGCAGAAGCTGGACGAGCCGCTGCCGGGCAACATGGCGCGCATGGTGGCGAGCCATCTGCTCGACCTGACCGCGCTGACGCTTGGAGCCGAGCGCGACGCCGAACAGGTGGCGCTGGGGCGTGGGCTGCGAGCCGCCAGGCTGGCGGCAATCAAGTCGGACATTTCGGCGCGCAGCGACCTGCGCGGACTGTCGGCCGAGGCGATCGCGGCCGAGCACAAGCTGTCGCCGCGCTATGTCAGGAAGCTGTTCGAGAGCGAGGGGCTGTCCTTCACCGAATTCGCGCTCGGCCAGAAGCTGAAGCGAGCGCACCGCATGCTGGCCGACCCGCTGAGGGCGCAGCGCAGCATCACCGACATCGCCTATGAGGCGGGCTTCAACGATTTGTCGTACTTCAACCGGGTGTTTCGCCGCCGCTTCGACGCGACGCCGTCCGAGGTGCGGGCGGGCGGACTGGCCGCCTGAGGCGGGGAGGGCGCCGATGCCTGACCGGCGCCCAGAGTGCCGTTAGGCGAGGCTGGCGGTCAGCGAAACCTTGATCGCACCGAGCGCCTTGGAAACCGGGCAGTTCTCCTTGGCCTTGGTGGCAAGTTCCTGGAACTTGGCATTGTCGATGCCGGGCACGGTGCCGACAAGCGTCAGCGCGCTTTCAGTAATGCCGGTGCCGGGGATCAGCGTCACCACCGCCTTGGCGTCGAGCCTGTCGGCGGGCGTACCGTTTTCGGCGAGGAAGTGCGACAGCTGCATGGCGAAGCAGCCGGCGTGGGCGGCGGCGATCAGCTCCTCGGGGTTGGTACCGGACTTGCCGGTTTCGTCCTCGAAGCGGGCCTTGAACGAATAGGGTTGGCCCTTGATCGCGCCGCTCTGGGTGTCGAGCGTTCCCGAGCCTTCCTTCAGATTGCCTTTCCAGACGGCGTTGGCGCTGTGGTTCATGACGTTCTCCATGATTTCTGACGGGGCCAGGTGCGGCAACCGGGTGAGACTATAGCGCCGCCTCGCGTACCCGCCAGCGTTCCGTCGTCGGGAAAGCAAACATCGCGCGAAAAAAGTCTTGCGCCGAAATGTCTGCTTGTCTTCGCCAGCTGCGTCCTTGTGGCGTAAGGTCAACCCAGGGAGATCAACCGTGAAATATGCCTGCCTTGTCTATCTCGAAGAGGGCCTGTTCGGGACGCTGTCGCCTGAACAGAAAGAGAAGCTCGACACAGACTCGCTGGCCTATGACAGGCATCTCGAAGCCAAAGGCAAGCTGATCGCGGCCGAGGCGCTGCAGTCGGTGAGGGCGGCGAAGACGGTCACGCGACGCGCCGGCAAGCGGCTGGTGACCGACGGGCCGTTCGCGGAGACCAAGGAACAGCTGATCGGCTTCGTGATGATCGAGGCGACCGACCAGGACGAGGCCCTGGAGATCGCCTCGAACATCCCGCTGGCGGCGATGGGCAAGGTCGAGGTCAGGCCGATCTACGACATTCCCGGTGCTTGATGCTGTAGCTGGCTGGATGGCGAACTGCCGCCGTCAGATCGCCTCGCCCTTGAGCAGGCGCGGGGTTTCGCCTGTCAGGCCTGAGGCCTGGCGGATGAAATAGTCCTTGAGCCGGGGCACGCGGTCGACGAGGCCGAGGCCGATGTCGCGGATGGCACGGACGGGCGCGATGTCATTGGAGAACAGCCGGTTGAGCACGTCGGTGGTGATGCCCATGCGCACGGTGTCGAAGCGGCGCCATTGCTCGTAGCGCTCGAGCACGTCGATGGCGCCGATGTCCTGTCCCAGGCGATCGGCCTCGACGATGGTTTCGGCAAGCGCTGCGGCATCCTTGAAGCCGAGATTGAGGCCTTGGCCGGCGATCGGGTGGATACCGTGGGCGGCGTCGCCGGCAAGCGCGAAGCGGGAAGCGACGAAGGCGCGCGCCAGGGTCAGGCCGAGCGGCCAGGCACGCGGCTTGCCCTCGACGCGGATCTCGCCGAGCTTCAGGCCGAAACGCTGTTCGAGCTCTATCTCGAAGACGAACGCGTCGCCCGCAACCAGCTTGTCGGCGTCCTCGGTGCGTTCGGTCCAGACGATGGAGGAGCGGTTGGTGCCGTCCTTGGTCGGCTTGAGCGGCAGCGTGGCGAAGGGGCCGGCCGGCAGGAAATGCTCCTCGGCGCGGCCGCCATGCGGGCGCTCGTGGATTACGGTGCAGACGATGCCGGACTGGCCGTATTCCCAGCGCACGGTCTTGATGCCGGCCATGTCGCGCAGCCTGGAGTTGACGCCGTCGGCAGCGATGAGAAGGCGCGTGTCGATGCTGATACCGTCGGCGAGATGGACCTTGGCCCCGGCGGTGCCGGCCTCGAAGGCCTGGACGGCGACGCCTTCGATGATGTCGATACCGAGCTCGGCGGCGCGGCGGCGCAGGGCGCCGTTGAGCAGCCGGTTCTCGATCATGTGGGCGAAGGGCTCGCCGGCGCCGATCTCGCCGTCGAAGGTGAGGAACACCGGACGGACCGGATCGGCACTCTTCGAATCGGTGATGATCATGTCGGTGATCGCCTGTGCCTCGGGTGCGATCTCTTCCCAGCAGCCGAGCTGGTCGAGCATGCGGCAGGCAGCAGCCGCGATGGCCGAGGCGCGGCCGTCCTTGCGCCAGACCTCGGCGGGAGCCGCGTCGACGATGGCGATGTGCAGATTGGGTCGTGCCTGCTTGATCGAAACGGCGGTGGCGAGGCCGACATAACCGGCACCGGCGACGAGCACGTCGAGCTGTGTCGATTTCTTGTCGTCAGATTCGCGCGTGACCATGGCGGCGTCCTTTACGGCTAGGCTTCCCGCCTTGACTCGACGGGGGCTTCCTGCTGGAAACCGGATATACTTCGTCCCGAAAAGGGGAAAAGCATGCCGGCCGGAATACAAGAGCTTCTCAGCATTCTCAATCTCGAGAAGCTGGAACACAACCTGTTCCGTGGTCGCAGCCCGCAGGTTCAGTGGCAGCGCGTGTTTGGCGGCCAGACCATCGCCCAGGCGCTGGTTGCGGCACAGCGCACCGTCGAGCCGGACCGGCACGTGCATTCGCTGCACGGCTATTTCATGCGCCCCGGCGACATCACCGTGCCGATCATCTACGAGGTCGACCGCATCCGCGACGGCGGCAGCTTCACCACGCGGCGCGTGGTGGCGATCCAGCATGGCCACGCGATCTTTTCGCTCGAAGCGTCGTTCCAGGTCGAGGAGCAGGGCCTGGAGTACCAGATGCCGATGCCGCTCGACGTGCCGCCGCCGGAAGAGCTCAAGTCGCAGCGCGAGCTGCTGGCCGAGGCCACCCATGTGCCCGAGCAGATCAGGCTGTTCTGGGCCAAGGAACGGCCGCTGGAGCTGAGGCCGGTCTATGCCGAGCATTATTCCAGCCGTGACAAGCTGCCGCCGCTGCAGAAGGTGTGGATCCGCCTGACCGGCCCGGTGCCGAACGACCGGGCACTGCGCTGTGCGGTGCTTGCCTATCTTTCCGACATGACGCTGCTCGATACGGCAACCTTTGCCCATGGCCGTGGCATCTTCGATCCCGACATCCAGGCGGCGAGTATCGACCACGCGATGTGGTTCCATCGCGAGCATGCGCTCGACGGCTGGCTGCTTTACACCCAGGACAGCCCTTCGACTTCGGGTTCGCGCGGCTTCACGCGCGGCGCGCTCTATGCCCAGGACGGCACGCTGGTCGCTTCGGTGGCACAAGAGGGGCTGATCCGCCTGCGGACAAAGCCTACGAAATAGGCATTTTGGCTATTTTGCACATTTTGTGAGCAGGTGCTTTGCTGCACCTGCGAAGGATGTCGTCTGCGCGCAGCGCATTTTCATTAAATTTCAAATGGTTGGCTTGTGCTGGGGCAAACTGGCATGGAGCTTGAATAGCCTTGGTCACTCACCGGTGGTCTTCGGGTCCGCTGGCGACGTCTGCAACGCGGGGGACCCGCATCAGAAAGGGGTGAAACCTGATGAAAATCGTGATGGCCATCATCAAGCCGTTCAAGCTCGACGAGGTGCGCGAAGCGCTCACCAATGTCGGCATCCAGGGCCTGACCGTCACCGAAGTAAAAGGCTATGGGCGGCAAAAGGGACATACCGAGATCTACCGCGGCGCCGAATATGCCGTGAGCTTCCTGCCCAAGATCAAGATCGAAGTCGCCGTCTCGACCGACCTCGTCGACAAGGCCGTGGAGGCGATCACCGGGGCCGCCAAGACCGGCCAGATCGGCGACGGCAAGATTTTCGTCTTCGGCATCGACCAGGCCGTGCGCATCCGTACCGGCGAAACCGACACCGACGCGCTCTGAGCAGGCCAACCAATTCTCATGGAGACCTCAATGCAAATTCCAACCTCATTGAAGACGGCGGCGCGGACGGCCCTTGTCGGCACGCTCGCACTGACCGCCCTGGGAACGGTCGCAGCCTTCGCCCAGGAAGCCGCACCTGCGGCGGCAGATGCCGCGGCGGCCGCGCCGGCGCCCGCCGACGTCATGGAAAAGGGCGACGTCGCCTGGATGCTGACCTCGTCACTCTTGGTGCTGTTCATGGCACTGCCGGGCCTGGCGCTGTTCTATGGCGGCCTGGTGCGCGCCAAGAACATGCTGTCGGTGCTGATGCAGTGTACGATGATCGTGGCGCTGGTGATCGTGATCTGGACGTTCTGGGGCTACTCGATGGCCTTCGGCGACGCGCCGAGCCCGTATTGGGGCGGCCTCGGCAAGGCATTTTTGGCCGGCGTGACGCCCGAGAGCATGGCGGCGACCTTCACCAAGGGCATCGTCATCCCCGAATACGTCTTCATCGTCTTCCAGATGACCTTTGCCTGCATCACGCCGGCGCTGATCGTCGGCGCCTTTGCCGAACGCATCAAGTTCTCGGCCGTGCTGCTGTTCGTCGCGCTGTGGGTGACGGTCGTCTATTTCCCGATCGCCCACATGGTCTGGGATTCGGATGGCCTGATCTATGGCTGGGGCGCACTTGATTTCGCCGGCGGTACCGTCGTGCACATCAATGCCGGCATCGCCGCCCTGGTCGGCGCCCTGGTGATCGGCAAGCGCACGGGCTACGGCAAGGACAACATGGCCCCGCACTCGATGACGCTGACCATGGTCGGCGCCTCGATCCTGTGGGTCGGCTGGTTCGGCTTCAATGCCGGCTCGAACCTCGAAGCCAATGGCGGTGCGGCACTTGCGATGATCAACACCTTCACCGCCACTGCCGGCGCGATCCTCGCATGGGTAATCATCGAAGTGGTTGCCCGCGGCAAGGCGTCGATGCTGGGTGCTGCTTCCGGCATGGTTGCCGGCCTCGTCGCGGTGACGCCTGCCGCCGGCTTCGTCGGTCCGGTCGGCGCCATCGCACTCGGCGCCATCGCCTCGGTGATCTGCTACTTCTTCGTGGCGGTGGTGAAGATCAAGCTCGGCTATGACGACTCGCTCGACGTGTTCGGCATCCACGGCGTCGGTGGCATTGTCGGCGCCATCGGCACCGGCGTGTTCAACGCCGAGGCGCTCGGCGGCATCGGCTACGGCGAAATGTCGATCGGCGGCCAGGTCTGGACGCAGTTCCTCGCTGTCTCGGTGACCGTCATCTGGTGCGGCATCGGCTCGCTGGTACTCTACAAGCTGGTCGACCTGCTCGTCGGCCTGCGCCCGACCGTCGAAGCCGAACGCCAGGGCCTCGACCTGACCTCGCATGGTGAAGTGGCCTACCACTCCTGATGCCTGTTGGAGCGCGGTCCTCCCCCTAGGGATCGTGCTCCGGCGCGCGCGGCCGACGCCCTGGCCGCGGAACATCCTCCCTAATCCCGTCGTGGCCGCCCTCAAGGCAGCTGCGCTTTGAGGCCCGGAGCAATCCGGGCCTCCTTTTTTGTCTGGAGTTGTTAGTCGGCCTTGGGCAATGCCGGATCGAGCGGACGCTTGCTCAGGAAATTGCGCAGGTTGCGCGGCGTGCGGGGATAGCTGTCGCCCTCATATTTCGCCGGGTCGCGATAGACGCTCAGTGTCGATGGATCGCGGCGCGTGCCGCGCGGAATGGTGCCCCAGCGGCCGGCGTCGTAGAGGTCGACGAGGAAGGCGTAATCGTAGCGGCAGAAGCGCAGCGCCTTGGCGAGTGCTGCCGGCGACAGGTCGGACGGGCTGGCCTGGCCGCTCGAGACGTGGATGTGCGGCATCGACACATCCTGGCCGACGATCTCGCTGATATAGGCCGCGACCTGGTCGATCTTCTCGAGTTTGAACACCCGGTCGAAGAGGAAAAGGTTGCTGCCGAGAAAGTAGCGCGGCGAGGCGACATGAAAGCGGACGTCGGCGCAGATGCGGCAATAGTCCTCGACCCTGAGGATGAAGGTCTCGAGGTCCGGTTCGAGCGACAGGCCGAGCTCGCGGGCCAGCGGGCTGTCGGCTTCATCTGACGTCAGCAGGCCGGCTTTGACGACGCGATCGGAATAGGCCGACAGCAGCCGCTCGACCGGGTCCCTGACGATGGTGAAGGGCTTGGCGTCGGCATTGTGCATCGGGCGAAACGGATCGACCAGATTGGTGCCGAGGTGGTGGTGGACGTCGTCGTCGGGATTGTCGAGCGCCTGATGCGCGCCGGCGACCTGCATGAGCAGGTACTTGACGCTGCTGCTGCCACTCTTGGGTACGGGATAGTAGGTGGCGTCGAAGAATCTCAATCCTGTCGGCATCTGGCTCCTGGCTTGAATCCGAGGGGGCAAAGCGACGGAGGTACGTCGCGCGATCCGGGTCGTTACCTGGTCAGTCGATTATATGTGTACATGCTAATGTGTCTACCCGATGGCAGCAGGCGTAGCGTCCACCGGGGCCCGAGCCAGCCGGGCCCTTGGCTGGATTCTGGAGTGCCTTGCGCGCCTTCAGGCGAAGAATGCCCGGATGCGCGTCCACATGCTGATCGCTGCCCGGACACGGCGGGCGGCACTTGCACCCCTGACCGCATCGCCGAAATGGCAGTAGCAGACGATGTTGTGCAGCTGCCGGTCGGACAGCTCGAAGAAGCGCTTGGCTGCGCCGTAGCTGTCGTCTTCAAGGCCGGCTGCCCGGAAGGCAGGGTCCTCGAATGCAACGGTAATAGGCGAGCCCGGTACGCGCATGGCGAGCCGTTCGGCGCGCGGCGCGTATTCGGTGCCGGAAAGTGTGCCGAGGCGCCGTTCCGGCTGATCTTCGAGCAGTTGCGCCCAGCGCTCGAGACGCTCGGTACGCGTCATCGGCAGATAGGGGCTGAGCGGCTGGATGTCTGCGAAGGCCTGCAGTTGCTCGATGCTATGGTGCTTCATCGCTGCCTCCATTAGGTTTTCCTAATATGGAAAACTATGGCGCTGCGGTCTCTGCGGCAAGCCTGTTTTGAACCGGAAATGCAAAAACCCCGCCCTGTCTGGACGGGGTTTCTGCGAGCCAGGTCGGGGTCGTTACATCGCCGACGTCATGACGGCGGTCACCTTGGTGGCATCGTCATCGGCAACGGTAATCGACACCTTCATGCCTGCCGCCAGATCGGCGGGAAGTGCCACGTCAGCCGGGACGGTGTAAGTCTTGCCGTCCTCGAGCGTGATCACGCGGGTGTCCTTGTTGAACTCCTTGACCACGCCGTCGGCCGAAGCTGCCCAAGCGGCGCCAGCCATCAAGGCTGCCGCACCCAAAGCCAAAATGAGCTTTCTCATTTCTTTCTCCTCGTTTCTGGTCCCTTCCGGCAGACCCAACGCCACGGAGACAGGATGGTTGCATCAAAAATGCCTATGCCGGGGAGGAGTGACGCGTTGTTTGCCGCCGCTCGCGGAAGCGTCCAAGGGGCTGTTGCGTGAACAATGGCTTAACCTTAATGCCGCCTTAACCTTCGCCCCGATAGTCTGGCAAACGAATCTGCCCGCCATGCGTCCGCATGCGGGCCACGGCATCAATGGACGGGGACGAGGCATGCGTTCTGGGGTTTCCTCACCGCTCGCGCTGACCGAGACGGGGCACGGCATTCAGGCATTCGCGCGACGGCAGGCAGGCCGCGCGGCGGGTCTGGGCCTGTTTGCCTTCGTGGCCTTCGGGCTGGCGGCGCTCGGCACCTGGAATGTCGCCGACCCGAGCTTCAGCCATGCCACCGACAATCCCGTCACCAACGCCATGGGGTATCCGGGTGCGGTGTTCGCCGATCTCGCGATGCAGTTCTTCGGCCTTGCCTCGGTCGCTGCCCTGATGCCGGCGGTGATCTGGGGCGTGCTGTTCGTCACCGCGCGCGGCGTCGACCGCATGCCCAAGCGCGGCCTGGTCTGGTTCGGCTCGGCACTTCTTGGCGCGGCCATTGCCGGCTGTGTCGGCGCACCGCCGACCTGGCCGCTGCCGACCGGCCTCGGTGGCGTGTTCGGCGACATGGTGCTCAAGGTGCCGGGGCTGTTCATCGGCGGCTATCCAACCGGGCTGATCGCCACCGTCATTGGCGTGTTGCTGATTGCGCCGGCGATCTGGCTGTTTGCCTTCGGTGCCGGCCTGCTCAACCGCGAGAACGGCTTTGCAGTGGTCAATCCCAAGCCCAAGCCCGACATGCGCGAGCAGGACTTCGCCAGCTTCGACGACGAGGACGAGGACGAAAACGAGGGCGTGCTGGCGCTTGGCGCCATCGCCCACTGGTGGTTGTCGGCCAGGGCATGGATGCGCCGTCGCGCCGCCAAGCGGCGCGAGCTGGAAGGCTACGACCTGCCGCCGGTCAAGCGCGAGAGCGCCTGGCGGCAGGCGGCCGAGCGCGTCGAATCGGCCGAGCGCGCCGAGCAGCGCGTTACGACAGGCGGCCGCGCCCGCGTCGAACCTGAATTCTTTGCCCAGATGGTGTCGGAGCGGACGGTTTCGATCGACCCCAACGACCAGGATGTCTTCGGTGACGACGACGACATGGACATGCCGCCGGTGTCATCAGAGCGCCGGGGCGCCAATGCCCAGGTGCAGAATTTCCGCTCGCCGGAGGCTGGATCTCCCGCCGTGCGTGTCGCAGCACCTGCCCCCAGGCCGGCACCAGGAGCCCGTGTCCAGCGCGAGGCCCAGACCACGCTGATCGGCACCGAGACATTCGAGATGCCGTCGCTGCATTTCCTGGCCGAGCCCAAGAACGTCGTGCGTGACGCCTCGCTTTCCAAGGATGCGCTGGAACAGAATGCGCGGCTGCTGGAAGGCGTGCTCGAAGATTTCGGCGTCAAGGGCGAGATCATCCATGTCCGTCCCGGCCCCGTCGTCACGCTCTACGAACTGGAGCCGGCGCCCGGTATCAAGTCGAGTCGCGTCATCGGCCTCGCCGACGACATCGCCCGCTCGATGAGCGCGATTGCCGCCCGCGTCGCGGTGGTGCCGGGGCGCAATGCGATCGGCATCGAACTGCCGAACGCCAAGCGCGAAACCGTCTATCTCCGCGAGATTCTGGCGAGCCGCGACTTCGAGACGACCAAGTCGAAGCTGGCGCTGGCACTTGGCAAGACGATCAATGGCGAGGCCGTCATCGTCGACATCGCCAAGATGCCGCACGTGCTGGTCGCCGGTACCACCGGCTCGGGCAAGTCGGTCGCCATCAACACCATGATCCTGTCCTTGCTCTATCGGATGACGCCGCAGGAATGCCGCCTGATCATGATCGATCCGAAGATGCTGGAACTGTCGGTCTATGACGGCATCCCACATCTTCTGACCCCTGTCGTCACCGATCCAAAGAAGGCCGTGGTGGCGCTGAAATGGACGGTGCGGGAGATGGAAGACCGCTACCGCAAGATGTCTAAGGTCGGCGTGCGCAACATCGACGGCTTCAACGCGCGCGTCAGCCAGGCGGAAAAGAAGGGCGAGCAGATCTCGCGCACGGTGCAGACAGGCTTCGACCGTCAGACCGGCGAGGCGATCTACGAAACCGAAAATCTCGATCTGGCGCCGCTGCCCTACATCGTCGTCATCATCGACGAAATGGCCGACCTGATGATGGTCGCCGGCAAGGACATCGAAGGTGCGGTCCAGCGCCTGGCGCAGATGGCGCGCGCGGCCGGCATCCACGTGATCATGGCGACCCAGCGTCCGTCGGTCGACGTCATCACAGGCACCATCAAGGCCAACTTCCCGACCCGCATATCGTTCCAGGTGACGTCGAAGATCGACAGTCGCACCATTCTCGGCGAGCAGGGCGCCGAACAGCTGCTCGGCATGGGCGACATGCTCTATATGGCCGGCGGCGGCCGCATCCAGCGCGTCCATGGCCCGTTCGTCGCCGACGACGAGGTCGAGAAGGTTGTTGCCCATCTCAAGCTGCAGGGCGTGCCGGAATATCTCGACGCCATCACCGAGGATGACGGCGAGGACGAGGACGAGCCGTCGGGCAAGGGCGGCGGTAATGGCGGTGGCGGCAATTTCGAGGATTCGGACGATCCCTACGACCAGGCGGTATCGGTGGTGCTGCGTGACGGCAAGGCGTCGACCAGCTACATCCAGCGCCGCCTCGGCATCGGCTACAACCGCGCGGCGTCGATCATCGAGCGGATGGAGCAGGAGGGCATCGTCGGTCCGGCAAATCATGCCGGCAAGCGCGAGATTCTGGTGCCGACGGAAGACGACAAGATGTAGGATCGGGGAACTGGCGATCACGTTTTCGCGTTCAGTGCGCGAGGCCGTGAACCATGTCAAACTTCAGCCCTACTAAGTGCCGATACAACCGTCGAACTTGAATGAGAGAGTAACCGGCATGAACGATATCCGCACTCCGACCCGCCGACGCCTGCTCGGCTTCGCGGCCGCGATCGCGCTGACCGCGACGCCGCTGGTGGCCTTCAATGGCCCGGTACAGGCACAAGGCTCCGATGCCGCCCAGCGCATCGCCGATCATTTCTCGAGCGTGCGCTCGATGTCGGGCGAGTTCGTGCAGTTTGGTCCGCGCGGCGAACAGACCGGCGGCAAGTTCTTCCTGCAGCGTCCGGGAAAGATCCGCTTCAACTACGAGGCACCGTCGAACTTCAAGGTGATTTCCGACGGCCAGTCGGTGGTCATCCTCAACTCGAAGATGCGCACCTCCGACCTCTATCCGCTGTCGAAAACGCCGCTGAAGCTTTTGCTCGACGAGCGCATCGACCTCAGCGGCAACAAGGTCAAGAGCGTCACCGAAGAGGACGACCTGACCACCATCAAGCTGTCGGACAAGCAGGTCTTCGGCAATTCGACCATCACCATGATGTTCGACCCCAAGACCTACGAACTGCGCCAGTGGACGATCACCGACGCCCAGGGCAAGGACACCACCGTCATGGTGTTCAACGTCAAGCAGGGCGGTTCCTTCCCGGGCGATACGTTCAAGATCGACTACAAGCTCAATCGCGAGCTGAACGCGCAGAAGAAGGGCGACTAACAGGCTGCCCGCCAACTCTACCTTGCCGGCCGTCTGGCGCGGCAAGCTAGGTGCGCGGCCTCATTCGCTGGACTGCCCGGCTTAGTTGTGGACATCGGCGGCACGGGCGCCGCATCGGGCATCGTGCCTTGTCATCGCAGGTCCGTGCTGGCAGGTTCCGCCGCAACCTGTTGCCGGAACCTGCCATGCCCTTTTCCATCGCCACCTGGAACATCAACTCCGTGCGCCTGCGCATGCCGCTGGTCGAGCGGCTGCTGAGCGAGCAGGCGCCTGACGTTTTGTGCCTGCAGGAAACCAAGTGTCCCGACGACCAGTTTCCCTCGGCGGCGTTCCGCAAGGCAGGCTACGAGCACATCGCCTTCCATGGCCAGAAGGGCTACCACGGCGTCGCCACTGTGGCGCGGCGGCCGCTGGAGATCGTGGAGAAGCGGCGGTTCTGCGAGATCGACGACAGTCGGCATTTGTCGGTGCGCTTCGAGGCCGGCGGCAAGACGGTGACGCTGCACAATTTCTACGTTCCGGCCGGCGGCGACGAGCCGGATGTCGAGATCAATCCGAAGTTCCGCCACAAGCTCGGCTTCGTTTCGGAGATGAACGCCATCCGTGCCGACCATGACGAAGGTTCGGCTTCGGTGCTGGTCGGTGACCTCAACATTGCGCCATTGGAGCACGACGTCTGGTCGCACAAGCAACTGCTCAACGTCGTCAGCCACACGCCGGTCGAGACCGAGAGTTTCGAAGCGATGCGCAAGGCCGGCGAATGGGTCGATCTGATGCGGCTCAACGTGCCCGACGACCAGAAGATCTACACTTGGTGGAGCTATCGGGCGAAGGACTGGGAGACCTCCAACCGCGGCCGACGGCTCGATCACGTCTGGTCCTCGGCCAATCTTGCGCCCAAGCTTGCCGGCATCGACATCCTGAGCGCCGCCCGCGGCTGGGAACGGCCGTCGGATCATGTGCCAGTCATAGCGCGCTTCGACCTCGACTGAGGGATTCTGGCGAGGCCGGCCTGCAAATGGCGGCTTTCTGCGCTTCCGGTGCTCACGGACCTGAATGTCCGCTCCGCTCCGGTACTCGGAATCCATCATTTTCGGCTCGGCCTGGCCCGATCCGGCCGTGCCCAGCTGGCCGAATTGAATTGACGGCTGGCCGACTACTTCCCGAATCGCGGCGCCATGCTTTCGATGCGGGCGATCATGTCCTGGAGGTCTTCGAGGATGTGCTGGTGCAGCCGCTCTGCGAGTTCGGGGTATTCCTCGAGGATGCGGTGGAACATTTTGCGGTTGAGCCGGATGATTTCCGAATCGATGGCGGCAGCGGCACTGGTCAGGCGCCTGGTGTCGGCGATGAGGGCGAGCTCGCCAAGCATCGAGCCGGGCCCGGCGGAGCCAAGATCGGCGCGCACGCCGTCGGTCTCGCGGTAAAGCGCAATACGTCCCGATATCACGACATAGGCCGAATCGGCCTCGTCGTCCTCGCGGTAGAGCTTGCGATCGGCGGGGAGGTTCACATTCTCCGCACCGAAGGCCAGCAAACGCAGCTGTTCTTGTGTGAAGCCCTCAAACAGCCTCACGCCGGACAGGATGCGGATGTCGTCATCCAGCGCCATTATGTCCCCGACTTCTCAGACTGGCTCCCCTCCCGTTGTTAGCCGGTTCCCCGTTCCAAACTAACAACATATTCCGCTTATCCCCCCGAAAACCAAAGCTGATTTTGGGGCGATTCAGCAAACCAGTCAGGGGACCAGCTTGTATCCGCCGCTTTCTGTCACAAGAATTTCAGCATTGGAAGGATCGCGCTCGATCTTCTGGCGCAGCCGGTAGACATGGGTTTCCAGCGTGTGGGTCGTGACCCCCGAATTATAGCCCCAGACTTCCTCGAGAAGGACGTCGCGGGTGACCACTTTCTGGTCGGCGCGGTAGAGATACTTGATGATCGAGGCTTCCTTTTCGGTCAGCCTGACCTTGCCGCCGCGGGCGTCGATGAGAAGCTTCTGGCTCGGCTTGAACGTATAAGGCCCGACCGAGAAGGTGGCGTCCTCACTCTGCTCGTGCTGGCGCAGCTGGGCGCGGATGCGGGCGAGCAGGACGGCGAAGCGGAACGGCTTGGTGACATAGTCGTTGGCGCCGGCTTCGAGGCCGAGGATGGTGTCGGAATCGGTGTCGTGGCCGGTCAGCATGATGATCGGCGCCTTGTAGCCGCCCTTGCGCAGGATCTTGACCGCCTCGCGCCCATCCATGTCGGGCAGGCCGACATCCATGATCAGCAGGTCTATGAGGCCGGCGCGCGCCGCGTTGACGCCCTTGGCCGCCGTCGCTTCCTCAAGGACTTCGAACTCCTCGTAGAGCGCCAGCTGTTCGACCAATGTGCTGCGCAGATCGTCGTCATCGTCGACGATGAGGATAGTGCGTGAGGTCATGGATCAATCCGTTGTTTCAAAATCAGTATTCAGTTGACCGCGGCAATCGAATGCGGAAGCTGATCGCCACAACTTTCAGCGGTAGTGATTTGTTCCGCAAGGCGATCATACAAGAAAAATCAAAGGCGTAATTGGGGCGGGTGCATTTTTGCGAAATGGCATTTCGACAATCGTCGTGCGGGCCAAGCCCGGCGACCCGACCAAGGGGCTGATGCAGGTCGGCGGGCTGGTGTTTCCCTGCGCGCTGGGGCGCGGCGGCATCACCGCGAGCAAGCGCGAGGGCGACGGCGGCACGCCGCTGGCGTCGATGCGGCTGTTGTCGGGCTATTTCCGCCGCGACCAGTTCGTGGCGGGGCAGAGCCGCCTGCCTATGAGCCCGATCGGCGCCGATCTCGGCTGGTGCGAGGTGCCGGACGACCGCAACTACAACAGGCCGGTGAAGATACCTTACGGCGCCAGCCATGAGCGGATGAAGCGCGACGACAACCTCTACGATGCTTGCCTGGTGCTCGACTGGAACATCCGGCCCCGCCGGCGCGGGCGCGGGAGCGCTATCTTCTTCCACCTGGCGCGGCCGGGTTTCACGCCGACGCAAGGCTGCGTCGCGGTCACGGCGCAGGTGATGGCGCGGCTTCTGCCGCAACTGTCGCGCCGGACCGTGCTGAAGGTGGTGCGCTAGTCACTGCACAGAAAGCGGCCCGAAGATCGGGAGACATGATCCTCGGGCCGAGCGTGCTCCCAGAGTGAGCTTGGGAGATGGGAATCAGTGACGGTTCAGGCGGCGGGGCTGCTGCCAGCCGATGTCGAGCAGGCCGAGACGGCCGAGATCCGCATCGACGGCCCTGGCGATATCCTTTTGGGCGATACCGGTGTCGCGGCGATAATGCTCCGACAGCTCGGCCGCATCCTGCGGCGCCGGCACGTTGAGTGCTGCCCGCATCTGGCGAAGCCAGTCGAAAACCGGCTGCAGCCGCGAGGGCTGGACAAAGGTGGTTCTCAAGACAGCGGTGGACATGGTCATTTCCGTTTCGTCCGGACATCAAATCCGGTTTGACATTGGTTGAACTGGGCTCATGATGCAGTGCTGAAAGGCAAAAGAGAAACGAGTAGTTCTTTCTCGACCATCAAAACAAATTTGAAGATCCGGCAATGCGCTTCGTACCTGGGACACGTGCTTTGCGAACGCTGGCGGCCGCCGGCAAGCATCTGAATTTCACCCGCGCCGCCGACGAGCTCGGCCTGACGCCGGCTGCGGTCAGCCACCAGATCAAGGAAATCGAGGACCAGCTCGGCGTCACCCTGTTCATCCGTACCAGTCGGAGCATCAGGCTGACCGAGGCAGGATCGGCGCTGGTCGACGCTTCGGTCGATGCGCTCGACGTGCTCAACCGCGCGGTGTCGCGGGCGCGCAAGCTCAGCCGCGGCACGGCGCTGCTCAAGGTGACGCTCGACGCGCAATTCGCCTCGAAATGGCTGATGCGACGCATCGACGGGTTCCGCAAGCTGCATCCCGACATCGAGCTGCGTTTCGACATCAGCTACGAGGTGCGCGACTTCGACCTCGACGATGTCGATGTGGCGATCCGCTTCGGCATGGGCAAGTATCCCGGCCTGCGCGCCGACCGGCTGTTCGACAACATGATCATTCCGGTGTGCAGCCCGCGGCTCCTGGCATCCGGGCCGCCGCTCAAGGTGCCGCGCGACCTGTTCCACCACACACTGGTGCATATCGAGTGGTCGCAGCAGGGCGTGACCTGGCCGAACTGGCGGATGTGGATGGCAGCTGCCGGCGTCGACGATTTCGACGACAGCCGCGCCATCGTCTTCACCACCTCGTCGGACGCGGTACAGGCGGCGATCGACGGCAGCGTCGTGGCGCTTGCCGATTTCGCCATGGTCGCCAACGACCTGTCGGAGGGGCGGCTGGTCCGGCCATTCGACCTGGGCATCCGGGTGTCGCGCGAGTTCGCCTATTTCCTGGTCTATCCCAAGACGTCGGAGGGCGACCCGCGCATCGGGGCATTCCGAGACTGGATCATCGAGGAGGCGGCGAAGACGGAGATTTGAGTGCGTCGATGCACGTCATCCCGGAAACCGGAGCGCAGCGTAGGGTTATCCGGACCCGACCGCCCGGGATGACGATCGCGGGGAGCTCGGTTCAGGCAAATCGCCAGACGGTGGTGCGCTTGACCTCGGCGTCCTCGAGGGCGCGGGTGACCCGCACCTCGTAGGTGGCGAGCTTTTGCAGCCGGTCCTTGGGCAGGTAGGAGCGGCCGGGGTCGCCGACGAGCACGTCGGCGCCGCGGGACCGAAGCGCTTCGAACCACGGCACCAGCCGGTCGGCGAAAGGCTTTTCGTAAAAGACGTCGCCGGCGAGCACGACATCCCAGCCGTCGTCGCGCCCGACCTGGTCGGCGCCGAGGAAGCCGACCTCAACGGCATTGGCCTCGGCATTCAGCCGGATCGCCGTCTCGCAGAACGGGTCGATGTCGGCGCCTGTAAGGTTTGCAGCCCCCGCCTTCATCGCAGCGATGGCGACGAGACCGGAGCCGGAGGCAAAGTCGAGCACGCGCTTGCCGGCCACGGTTTCGGGATGATCGAGCACGTAGCGCGCCAGACCCTGGCCGCCGGCCCAGGCGAAGGCCCAGAAGGGCGGCGGCAGGCCGATCTCGGACAGCTCTTCCTCGGTGCGATGCCAGAGGTCGTGCGCTTCGTCGGCGAGATGGAGTGCGACCTCGGGCACATGCGGCGGCCGCATCAGCGCCGTGTTGGCGCGGATGAAGCTTGCCGCCCCCTCTGATGTCAGCCGTGTCGGGGAAACCGTGGTCACGGCGCCCTGTCGAGGCCTGCCATGCGGCAGACTTCCTGCCATTCGTCAGGCGTCACCGGCTGGACCGACAGGCGCATCGAGGTGACGAGCGCCATCTTTTCGAGCTTCGGATTGGCCTTGACGTCGGCAAGGGTCACCGGCTTGGGGACCGGGCTGTGGTAGCGGATGTCGACGCACTCCCAACGCGGGTCTTCAGTCGTTGTGTCATGATGGGCGAGCGCGCAAACCTCGGCGATGCCGACGACTTCGAGCCCCTCATTGGAGTGGTAGAAAAAGCCGAGGTCACCGATCTGCATGGCGCGCATGTTGTTGCGGGCGAGGTAGTTGCGCACGCCGTCCCACTGCGTGCCTTCCTTGCCCTTGGCCTTCAACATCTCGAAGGAGAATTTGAACGGCTCGGATTTGAACAGCCAGTATTTCTTCTCGCTCATCTCGTCCCCTCTTGGCTTGTGGTCAGGCGCTGGCCGGGTTGTTGAAGACCCAGTTCCACGGCCGGATCTGGACGCTCTCGAACAGGCCGGCCTTGGCGTAGGGGTCGGTGCCGGCGACTGCCTGGGCAGCCTCCGCGTCAGCGGCATCGATGACGACGAGCGAACCATCCGGCTTGCCGTCGGCATCGAGGAAGGGGCCGGCGAATTTCAGCGCGCCCTTGGCGTTGAGGTCGTTGAGGAAGGCGACATGGTCGGGCCGTGCGTCGAGGCGGACCTGGAGATGGTTCGGCTTGTCCTTGCAGATCAGTGCGAAAAGCATGTTGTCCCTCTCGATTTGGACGTTCAGTCGGCTTCGGCGCGCAGCGGGCGGGTCATCAGCCCGGCGACGGCCTCGTTGATGGTAATGGCATTGTCGAGCAGGGCAGCGACCGCCTCGATGATCGGCGCGTCGAGGCCACGTTCACGGGCGATGCGGGCGGCGATGTGGGCAGTGGCGACACCTTCGGCGAGCGGGCGGCCGGCAAGCTCTTCGCCTTTGCCGAGTGCCACGCCATAAGCGAAATTGCGCGATTGCACCGACGAGCAGGTCAGCATCAGGTCGCCGAGGCCGGACAGGCCCATCAGCGTTTCGGGGCGGGCGCCGAAGGCGGCGCCGATGCGGCGCAGTTCGACGAAGCCACGGGTGACAAGCGCTGCCTGGGCCGAGGCGCCGAGACCGGCCCCGGTGACGGCACCGGCGGCGATGGCAAAGACGTTTTTCAGCGCACCGCCGATTTCGACACCGATCAGGTCGTCGCTGGAATAGCAGCGCAGGTTGGCTGCCGAGAAGCGCACCGCCAGAGCCGAGGCCAGCGCCTCGTCTTCGGCAGCGACGACGACGGCGGTGGGGAGTCCACGCGAGACGTCGGTGGCGAAACTCGGGCCGGACAGTGCCGCCACGGGATTGTCGGGCAAGATTGCGCTGGAGATGTCGGACAGCAGGCGGCCGGTGTCGCGCTCGATACCCTTGGCGCAGAGCACCAGCGGAACATCGTCGGCGATATGCGGCTTGACCTCGGTCAGCACGCTGCGCAGGGCCTGTGCCGGGGTGACGACCAGCACGCAATCGGTGCCGGCAAGCGCCTGGGCAAGGTCGGTTGTGGCGGCGATGCCTGTCTCGAAGACGATGCCGGCGAGATAGCGTGGGTTGGTGCCCTTGGCGATCGCCGTGACGCTGTCTGTGTCGCGGGCCCAGAGCGTGACGGCATGGCCGGCGCGCAGCATGGCGAGCGCAAGTGCCGTGCCCCAGGCGCCGCCGCCGAGAACCGTGACCTTGTATGCGCTCATGCCTTGGCTCCCCGCCTGCCGGAACCGACGACCGGGGCTGACACGCTGTCCAGCGGCCAGCGCGAGCGCGGTACAAAATCGAATGCGTTGGGTTCGACGAGATCGGCGCGCAGGCGCTCGATGCCGGCCCAGGCGATCATTGCGGCATTGTCGGTGCACAGCGCCATCGGTGGCGCGATGAAGGCAAAACCGTTTTTGGCGCAGAGCTTTTCCAGCATGGCGCGGATCTGTTTGTTGGCGGCGACCCCGCCGGCGACGACGAGGGCCGGGGCTGCGGTGTCGGGGAACTCGTCACGGAAGCGGGCCAGCGCGCGCTTGACGCGGTCGCCGAGCGTATCAGTGACGGCTGCCTGAAACGAGGCGCAGATGTCGGCGACGTCCTGGTCGCTGAGGGGTGCCACCGATGTTGCTGCCTGGCGCACCGAGGTCTTGAGGCCGGAGAAGGAGAAATCAGGCTGGGCCGAACCCTTCATCGGGCGCGGGAAGACAAAGCGTGAAGCGTCGCCCGACTGGGCTGCATTTTCGACATTGGGGCCACCTGGATAAGGCAGGGCCAGCATCTTGGCGGTCTTGTCGAAGGCTTCGCCGAGCGCGTCGTCGATGGTGGTCGCCCAGCGCTGATAGTCGCCGACGCCCTTGACCAGGACGATCTGGGTGTGGCCGCCGGAGACGAGCAGCAAGAGGTAGGGAAATGCGAGGCCGTCGGTGAGCCGCGCCGTCAGCGCGTGGCCTTCGAGATGGTTGATGGCGATCAGCGGCTTGCCCACTGAAGCGGCAATCGCCTTGGCCGTCATCAGCCCGACGATCAGCCCGCCGACGAGGCCGGGACCGGCCGTGGCGGCAATGGCGTCGATGTCTTCAAGGGCAACGCCGGAATCCTCGAGCGCCGCCTCGACGATGCCGTCGAGAGCCTCGACATGGGCGCGCGCGGCGATCTCCGGCACGACGCCGCCAAAGGCCGCGTGCTCGTCGATCTGGCTGAATACCGTGTTCGACAGGATGCGCGGCGGCTGCCCGGATTCGAGCGCAACGACGCTGGCCGCGGTTTCGTCGCAGCTTGTCTCGATGCCAAGAACACGGATCAATTGGTCGCTACCCTGCATGATTGCCCGGTGGTAATTTCCTAGATAGGAGGTACGGGACCGCCCCGCCAGCGCGGGGTTATCACGGACCAAGCGCTATGCAAACTAGAGCCTTGAGAATCGGAACCCGCGGCAGCCTGCTGGCGCTCGCCCAGGCGCACGAGACGCGTGCGCGGCTGATGGCAGCGCACGGCCTGCCGGAAGAGGCATTCGAGATCGTGACGATTTCGACCAGCGGCGACCGCATCCAGGACCGGCCACTGTCGCTCGCCGGTGGCAAGGGGCTGTTCACCAAGGAACTGGAAGAGGCGATGTATGCCGACGAGATCGACATCGCCGTGCATTCGTCCAAGGACATGCCGACGCAGCTGCCCGACGGGCTCGAATTGTCGGCGTTCCTGCCGCGCGAGGACCCAAGGGATGCGTTCATCGGCCGCGCGGCACCCAGCATCATGGAACTGCCGCAAGGTGCCGTCGTCGGCTCCTCGTCGCTCAGGCGACAGGCGCTGATCCGACGCATGCGGCCCGACCTCGACGTGGTGATGTTCCGCGGCAACGTGCAGACCCGCCTGAGGAAGCTTGACGAGGGGGTGGCCGAGGGCACGATCCTCGCCAATGCCGGTCTGCGCCGGATTGGGCTCGAAGAGGTCATCACCGATCTGATGGCGCTCGACGCCTTCCCGCCGGCCCCCGGGCAGGGTGCCATCTGCATCGAGAGCCGCATTGGCGATACTGCTGTCACCAACATGCTCCAGGCGATTGATCACAAGCCGACCGGGCAGGCTCTGGCCTGCGAAAGGGCGTTTCTGGCCGCACTCGACGGCTCTTGCCGCACGCCGATCGCCGGATATGCCGAGATCGACGGCGACAGGCTGTCTTTCGCCGGGCTTATCCTGACCCCGGATGGTACGCTGTGGCACGAGGCCAAGGCCGACGGCCGGGCGGCGGATGCCGCCGAGATCGGCCGGAATGCCGGCGACGAGGTGCGGGCACGGGCCGGCACCACATTCTTCGAGGGATGGAGCTAGATGGCACAGCGGGTGCTGGTGACGAGGCCGGAACCCGGCGCAACCCGCACCGCGCGGCGCCTCGAGGCGCTCGGCTTCGAGCCTGTAATTTTGCCACTTTCCGAAACGCGACCGCTGCCGGTGGCGCGTGAAAGCGTCCCGTCCGGCGCGACGGCGATCGCGGTGAC
The DNA here is from genome assembly GCF_014138625.1 of Aminobacter ciceronei. Lineage (GTDB taxonomy): Bacteria > Pseudomonadota > Alphaproteobacteria > Rhizobiales > Rhizobiaceae > Aminobacter > Aminobacter ciceronei. The sequence goes on along the minus strand of NZ_JACJHY010000008.1, from coordinate 15,440 downwards.
AAGCGCCAACGCATTGCGACACGCGCCGAGCGGGCTTGTCGAGCGACTGCGGGGCCTGCCCTGTCACGCCGTTGGCGCAAAGACCGCGGAAAGCGCGCGCAAAGCCGGCTTCTACTCCGTCAACGAAGGTCCTGGCGACGCTGCCGCGCTCGCCGACATGATAGCAATCGAACTCGGCAAGGCGACGGTTGCCTATCTGTGCGGCCGGGTACGGATGCCGGACTTCGAACGTCGTCTCGGCATCAACGGGGTGCGGGTGGTGCCGATCGAAACTTATGACACTGTCGCGCTCACTCCGGCCCCTTCCTTCGTGCGCCAGCAGCTTGGCGGGCAACCAATCGACGCCGTGCTCGTTTACTCGGCGCGTGCCGCAGCCGCCTTCGGTTCGCTGATGGAAATGCACGCCGAGGCGGATTTCCTGATGCGCAACGCGCGTTGCCTTTGCCTGTCCGGCCGCATCGCTTCGGCGCTGGTCGGCGGTATCAGGGTCGAGGTCGCGCGCGATCCCAATGAGGATGCGCTGCTGGCGCTTCTCGGCGATCCCGACTGACGGAAAGGCTACTTGCCATCAACCGGCCTTTTTTCGCGGGACGGTGGGTGTTACTGGTTTTTGATCTTCGAACCCGCATCTGCCGCGGGATTTATGCCAACGAAATCGCGGAGCCCCCAGCATGGTCAAGACGCCGAAGACGCGCCATTCGAAGACGCATCGCGATCCGGTGACGATCGAACTGGAGCCGGGCGCGGTGTCGCGCGTCGAAGAGGCCGCCAAGCCTGACGCTGAGACGGAGGCGGTCGCGGCGACGGCCGGCGAAGAAGCCCTGACCTCGGCAGAGACGCCGCCAGAGGAGACGGCGGCGAAGGCAGACAGCGCCTATGCCTCCTATGACTACAGCTTCGAAAACGACAAGCCGGCCGAAACGCCCAAGGCCGAGGCGTTGTCGCGTGCTGCTTCGTCGAGTTCGGCTGGGTCGCGGGCAACAAGTGCTGCAGCCTCGGCTGCATCATCGAATCGTCAATCAGCATCCGGACTGCTGCCGGGCCTGGCCGGCGGCGTGATCGCGCTGTTGGTGGCCGGTGGGCTGCAATATGCCGGCGTGCTGGGTGCCCCCGGTACCGGAACCGGTGACAATGGACAGATGCAGGCCGAAATCGCCTCGTTGAAGTCGCAGCTGGCCGATCTCGGTGCTGCCGCCAATGGCGGTGCGGCGCTGAAGGGTGACGTCGACGGCCTCGCCGCTGCCGTCCAGCAGGTGAAGTCGGACATCGAGGCGCTGAAAGCGACGGCCGGCCAGGCCGGGTCGAATGAGGCCCTTGCCACGCTCGACGGCCGCATCGCGCAGGTTGAAACTGCCGTGGCCTCGCTCAGCCAGAACAACGGCGCTTCGAGCGAGATCGCAGCACTCACCGAGCGCGTCAGCGGCCTTGACGCGGCGCTGAAGTCGGCGGGCGAGGCGGCGACGGTCGATGACGGCAAGATCGCGACGCTGGAGCAGTCCATCTCCGCGCTCACTTCGAAGGTCGACGCACAGGCGTCGCAGCCCAAGATCGCGCTGGCGATCGCCGCTTCGGCGTTGAAGGCGGCTGTCGACCGGGGCGCGGGCTTCGGCGCCGAGCTCGAAACTTTCGCCGCGATTTCCCCGGAGGCGCCGGAACTGGCGGCCCTGAGGGCTCATGCCGAAAAGGGCGTGCCGACACGCGCCGATATCGTGACCGAAACCGATGCGGCGGCGAATGCGATGATCGCTGCAGCCAAGCCGGTCAACGAGGATGCCGGCATCCTCGAACGGCTGGTGTCGAGCGCCGAGCAACTGGTTCAGGTGCGGCCGATCGGGGCGGTCGAGGGCACCGGCGTGCCGGAGACGGTGGCGCGCATGGAGGTGGCGGTCAACCAGGGCGATTTCGCCAAGGCGCTGGCCGAATATGACACGCTGCCCGAGACGGCGAAGGCTGCGGGCGCCGACTTCGTTGCCAAGCTTAAGGCGCGGCTAGATGTCGAAACGCTGGTCGACAAGCTTGTCGCCGGCGCGATGAAGGCATGAGGGACGCCAGATGATCCGTATCCTGTTCTATCTGGCCATCGTTTTTGCGCTCGGGCTGGGCTTTGCCTGGCTGGCCGACCGTCCCGGCGACATGGTCGTGACCTTCAGCGGCTACCAGTACAAGGTCAGCCTGATGGTGGCAGCGGTGGCGATCACCGCGATCGTTGCGGCAACGATGTTGACCTGGTGGCTCACCAAAGCGGTTTGGAATAGCCCTTTCACCATCGCCCGGCATTTTCGCGCCCGCCGGCGCGACCGCGGCTATCAGGCGCTGTCGACCGGCATGATCGCCGCCGGAGCGGGCGACGCCGCACTTGCGCGCAAGAAGAACAAGGAAGCCGCCAAGCTGATCAACTCCGACCAGGAGCCGCTGATCCTGCTGCTTGATGCCCAGGCGTCGCTGCTGGAGGGCGACCACGACACGGCGCGGCAGAAGTTCGAGGCGATGCTGGACGATCCCGAGATGCGGCTGCTCGGCCTGCGCGGGCTCTATCTCGAAGCCGAACGGCTCGGCGACCGGGCCGCTGCACGCCACTATGCCGGCCGCGCCGCCGGCCTTGCGCCGCAGCTCGGCTGGGCGGCGGATTCGACGCTCGAGGAAAAGTGCGAACGCGGCGACTGGGACGGCGCGCTGGCGCTGATCGACGCGCAGAAGTCGACGCGCCAGATCGAGCGCGACGTTGCCAACAACAAGCGCGCGGTGCTTTTGACCGCCAAGGCGATGTCGCTGTTCGAAGGCGATTTCAATGCGGCGCGGACCGCAGCGCTTGAGGCCAATCGGCTGCGGCCCGGTTTCGGTCCGGCGGCTGCAATTGCCGCAAAGGCGCTGTTCCGCCAGAACGACGTGCGCAAGGGCTCGAAGGTGCTGGAGACGGCGTGGAAGGCGGAACCGCTGCCCGACATCGCCGAGCTCTACGTCCATGGTCGCCCAGGCGATGCCGTGCTCGACCGGCTGGCGCGGGCAAAGAAATTGCAATCGCTGAAGCAGAACCATCCGGAATCCTCGCTCGCCGTGGCGCGGGCGGCACTGGAAGCACAGGATTACAAGCTGGCGCGCTCCGAGGCCGAGGCCGCCGCACGGATGCAGCCGCGCGAGGGTGCCTATCTTTTGCTCGCCGACATCGAGGAAGCCCAAGGTGGCGACCAGGGCAAGGTGCGACAGTGGCTGTCGCGGGCCGTGCGCGCGCCGCGCGACCCGGCCTGGGTGGCGGACGGCGTGGTCTCCGAACGCTGGGCGCCGTTCTCACCCGTCACCGGCCGGCTCGACGCTTTCGAATGGAAGGCGCCGGAAGAGCGGCTCGGCCACCTGATCGAGCAGGACGACGAGCCGAACGAGCGGGTGTCGATCCCTAGCATTCCGGCAGCGCAGCCCGCCGGCGACGACATCGTCGACGTGATCGTCGAGGACGAGGTGGCGCAGGAGACTGCGGCAGTGCAGCCCGTGCCCCCGCGCGCGGTGCCGCCGGCGACCGACGGCGCGACCCTGACCGACGAGGATGACATGGCCGAACCGATCCGCTTGCCCGACGACCCCGGCGTCGATCCGGAAGTGGAGCGGGAAAACGCCCAGAAGCGGTTCCGTTTGTTTTGATTTCAGCTCGACCCTAGATCTAGGCTTGGCCCAAACAGGAACCGACGATGTTCGAACGCATGATTTCGTTTCTGAAGGACCTGCCGGCGGCAGGGTCCAAGGCGAGCTGCGAGGACGATCCGCGCGTTGCCGCGGCGGCGCTGATGTACCATGTCATGGACGCCGACGGCGACCGGCAGGACGTCGAATGGGAGCGGGTCAAGCAGTTGCTGAGCCAGAGCTACGGCATTTCGGGCGCCGAGCTCGACCGGCTGGTCAAGGCCGGCGAACAGGCCGACAACGAAGCGATCGATCTCTATGCCTTCACCAGCGTGCTCAAGCGCAACCTCGACGACCAGGCGCGCAAGGACTTCATCGGCATGATGTGGGAAATCGTCTATGCCGACGGCGAGCTGCATGAGATGGAGGACAACACCATCTGGCGCATCGCCGAACTGATCGGCGTGGAAAGCCGCGACCGCGTCGAGGCCAAGCGTAAGGCGGCTCAGAAGGCGCAGCGCCAGATCGGACCCGAAGCGGACGAGTAGCTGTAAATGCCGGGCAAGGCGCGACCCAAGATACTGGTGGTGCTGCATCAGGAGCATTCGAGTGCCGGCCGCGTCGGCCATGTGCTGATCGAGAACGGCTTCGAACTCGACATCCGCCGGCCGCCGCTCGGCGATCCCTTGCCCGACACGCTCGACGGGCATGCCGGCGCCGTGGTCTTCGGCGGCCCGATGAGCGCCAACGACCAGGATGAGTTCGTTCGACGCGAGACCGACTGGCTGGCGGTGCCGCTCAAGGAAAACCGTCCGTTCCTCGGCATCTGCCTCGGCGCCCAGATGCTGGTCAATCATCTCGGCGGCAAGGTCGAAGGGCATGGCGAGGGGCTTGTCGAGATCGGCTGGTATCCGATCAAGGCGACCGAGGAAGGCCGCAAGCTGATGCACTGGCCCGAGATGGTCTACCAGTTCCACCGCGAGGGCTTTTCGCTGCCTGGGGATGCCGTGCTGCTGGCGTCGTCGGAGAGTTATCCCAATCAGGCCTTCCGTTATGGCGACAATGCCTGGGGCATCCAGTTCCATGCCGAACTGACGCGGGTGATGATGCAGCGCTGGGTGGTGCGCGGCGCCGAACGCTTCGTCTTGCCAGGCGCCCAGCCCGGCCGCGACCATCTCGGCGGCCGGCTGATCTGGGACATGCATCTCAAGCGCTGGCTCGACGAATTCCTGGTCAGGATCTTCGGCGAACCGGCCAAGGGCTGAGGCTTACTTCTTGCCCTCGCGGGCGTCGATTTCGCTCTGCTGGGTGTCGATTGCCGCTGCCTGTACCTTGGTGTTCTGTCCGGCGCCGACCATCCAGCGTCCGTTCTCCTTGACCAGCACATAGAGCGGCGAACCTTCGAGTTCGCCTTCGATAGGCGTGCCGTCCTTGTGGATCGGGCGCTGGCGGACATTCACCGCGGCCACGTCGGGGCTCAGCATCGTGACATGAGCGACGTCGTAGCGGGCATACTGGTCGCCCAGGTCAGGGGTCAACACCTTGCGGGCGAAGTCGGAAATCTCGGCCTTGCTGCTGAACCGCCGACCAAAGGCGGTGACCCAGACGGCGTCGGGACGGAACAGGGCGAGGAAATCGTCCGCCGAGCGTTCGTTCTGCGAGCGCTCGACTTCGGTGATCAGCTTGTTGATCAAGGCGAGGTCGTTGTCATTCACATTGGACATGGTCATTCCGAACTATTCTGAGGGCTCGCGCAGTGTTCTTCTTGCGGTGATCAGGCGGGGCAAGCATCGCGATCCCCTGACCGATGTAGAAGAATGTATGAATACGTTGCGACGTTTGCAACGCCGGCAAAGCAACCGGGCAATGGAAAGGTCAGACGTGCCGGTCGAGGTGCCTGACCTTGCGCAAGGCAGGGAACGTCCAGGCCCAGATGCCGGCAACGGCAATGGCGCCGATGCCGCCGAAGACGACGGCGGGCGCGGTGCCGATCAGAGCGGCCATGGTGCCGGCGCGGAATTCGCCGAGTTCGTTGGAGGCGCCGACGAAGACGCCGTTGACCGCGTTGACGCGACCACGGACATGGTCGGGCGTCCACAGCTGGATCAGCGTTTCCCTGATGTAGACGCTGACCATGTCCGTGGCGCCGAGCAGCGCAAGTGCCGATATGGAGACCCAGGGGATCGTCGAGATGCCGAAGACCGCCGTGGCGACGCCGAACAGCGCCACGAAGACGAACATGACCTTGCCGGCATGGTCGCGGATCGGGTGCCCGGCGAGCCAGACGGCGACGATGATGGCGCCGACGCCGGGGGCGGCGCGGAGCAGGCCGAGGCCCCACGGCCCGAGGTCGAGAATGTCGCGCGCATAGACCGGCAGCAACGCCACGGCGCCGGACAGGAGCACGGCGAAGAGGTCGAGCGAGATGGCGCCGAGCACGACCTTTTCGCCCCAGATATAGCGGAAGCCGGCGAACAGCGTCTCGACCGACGGCTTGTCGGTCTCGCTGCGCTGGACCGGCCTGGGGATGGAGAAGATCAACGCCGTCGATGCCAGCATCAGGACGGCGGCCGCACCATAGGCGATCTCGGGCGACAGGCCGTAGAGCAGGCCGCCGGCGACCGGGCCGACGATCGTCGCGGTCTGCCAGGCCGACGAGTTCCAGGCGACCGCGTTGGCGAAGTCCTCTGATGGCACGAGGTTGGCGACCAACGACGCCGAGGCCGGACCGAAGAAGGCACGCGCAATGCCGAAAACGACGAGCACGGCGAAGATCGGCAACGGGCTTGCAAGGCCGTGGTAGGTCAGCGCCAGCAGTGCCGCCGCACAGGCGGCCTCGACCAGGGCGGACAGGCCCATGATCAGCCTGCGGCCGAAACGGTCGGCCACGACGCCGGTGACAAGCACGAGCAGCAACGCTGGGGCAAACTGGATGATGCCGACGAGGCCGAGGTCGAAAGGGTCGCGTGTCAGGTCATAGACCTGCCAGCCGACGCCGACCGAGATGATCTGCGTCGAAAAGGTACCCAGGAAGCGAGCCACCCAGTAGCGCGAGAACGCGCCATGGCGGAAGGCGGCGAAACGCTGTTCAGGTGCCGTGGCGGTCTGGGATGTCATCGGGGCGGGCGAATGCACCTGTTGCGGCGCCGGTCCGGATCGCGCCAGCCGACACGCGCTGCATAGCGCAGTTTGCGGACGGGCGGGCGGACAAAATCAGCTGGATCAAGATTTTCCGGGTCGGCTGGCCAGCGTGGCCCGGCACATCACGCCACCGGGCCAACGCCGCATGGTCCCGGCCAGCTTTGCTACCTGACGAAGACCGTCACCGCGCCATCTTCGGCGATTCTGGCGGCCAAGATGGCCGAGGTGTCGACCGTGTTGGCGTCGATCTGCTTTTTCAGCGCGCTGTTGGCCATGATCGCGGCCTGCACGCCGGTGATATCGGCCTCGTTGTCCGACACGGCCTTGTCCAGTGCCTGCTTGTCGCCGGGGCTGACGATGTCGGAAACCTTGACGACACGGACGCTGCCGACGGTCGTCATGGCCTGGATCGCGGTTGCAGTGCTCCGGCTGGCTTCGATGGCCGACATGACGGTTGCGAGATCGGCCATTGCGCCGGTACTGGCCGTCGTGGACCTATCCAGCTGCGCAGCCGGCTTGGCGGCGTCCTCGGCGGCGGCGGGTACCGCCAGCGTTGCCGACGCGATCAGGATCGCGATAGCATGTGCATGTTTCATCTCTTTCCTCTCGAATTCCTGGCCTCTCAAATTTCTGGCCGCCGCCCAGGTGACAAACCGACCGGGCCGGTTTCGGTTCCGCGAAAATGCCGTTTCGGGTGACGTCGGACGGCAGGTGCTGGCAGAGAGTAAAGCCGGGTGTCGCCGATCAGGCGCCCATCATCCACAGCACTGCGCTCGACGCCCCGAACACCACGGCAAGATAGAACCAGTCTGTCCAATCCATCGATGACTCCTGAGATCAGGGCGTGCCACGCAACGACCGCGTCCGCCGATACTGCCTGTTGGGCGGCAGTTGCATTGCAAGGCCGGTTCGGTGCCTGGACGCCGACAACTGGGGACGCTGGTCACTGCAACAGATGCAGCACCAGGACAAAAGCAGTGGCGTTGGTGTGGAGCATCGTTGTTGCCATCGCCAGCATCGTGGCCGCGACGAAATAAAGTTCTATGCGCTGTTCGCCTTTTTCGGGGCGTTGCGGTTGAAGTGGTGTCGGCATGATGTCGGCTCCAGCGATATCAGCTGATTCAATTCCCGAAACGACCGACAGTTCCATGACGTCGACCAGGATTTGACAGAAGGCTGGTGCGGGCAGGCTGCGTTACGCCTGGATGCCTGGACCGATGCCGTTCGACGGCATCGAAGGCGACGGCGGGCGCCAGTCCGCTGCCGAAGCGGGCCGTCGCAGCGCCGCCGGCTCCTTGGCGCGGGCCCAGCAGTAGTAGAGCAGGAACGAGCCGATGACGTAGGGCTGGAGGATATCCACCTCGAAGAACGAGCGAATGACCAAGAGCGCGAGCAGGCCGGTCTGCAGCAGGGCTTCGGTCCAGTCGCCGTCGGACAAAAGGCGCGCGATGCAGAGCCTGAGGATGGCGAGCAGCGGCAGCACGATCATGACCGCGCCAACATAGCCTGTTTCTACCAGCGTCTCGATATAGGTGTTGTGGAAGTGGAAGCCGGTGCGGGCGGGGATGTAGAACTCGTTCCACAGCCGCTCGGCCTCGGAAAAGCCCTGCACCCAGTAGGCGGCATAGCCGACGCCGAGCAGCGGCGTGTTGGCCGCCGCATCGATGCCCTGCTGCCAGAGATAGGTGCGGCCAGTCAGCGTCGAATCCTTGCCGAAGGCGCCGAGCACCATGTCGGCCGCGCCGAAATTGAGGGCGGCCAGCACTGCCGTGCCGGCAAGCGCGAGGCCGGCGGCGAAGAAGATCCGGCGATGTATCGGCGAGAATGCCTCCAGTCCGGCGATGGCGACGACCATGGCTATGGCCGCGGGCGTGGCGAGCATCGATGTCGCCGATTGCGACAGCACCAGCGACGCGGCCGAAAGGGCGACGACGCCGAGCGCAAGGAGGCGAGCGATGCGGCTGCGGGTCAGGAACAGCGCGAAATAGCAGCCCAGCAGCACGCCCAGCGAGGCGTAGAAGCCGAGCTGGTTCTTGGAGCCGAAGGCGCCGACGAAGCTGTAGCTGCCGTCGAGCGCGTCGTAGACATAGCCGCCCTGCAGCATCGAATAACCGAGAATGACGGCGATGCCTGCGATGGCGCCGATGCACAAGGTGCGCGCATCGATGACACGGGCGGCGATAACGGCGCAGACGACATGTGTGAGGTACTGGAGGGCTGCGCGCAAGGTGACGTCAGGCGCGTCTGACCAAAAATAGGACAGGCATGCCAAGAACGCGAAGGCCAGGAGTTGCGGCGACCGGGCAAGGCGGCCGAGCGTGAAACGGTAGTCGACCAGCACCAGCGGCAGCCACACCGCGTAATACATCAGGATCGAGATCTGGCCGATGCGGAAGGAATAGGCGAAGACGAAGAACGAGACGGCGACCGCGAACGCGCCGTAGAGCGTGTTGCGGCCGGGTTCGACCAGTGACGACTTGCTGATCCGCATCGCGTCTGACCCGATCAACTACTGGACGAGCGGGCTACCCGACCGCACGACCTTGATCACGTCGCCGGGCAGGATGGACGTGTCCTCGGCAGCCGTGATTTCCTTGCTCTTGCCATCGCTGCCCTTGCGGACGAGGACAAAGGACGTCGGCTGCTCGATGCCGGCTGCCGCGGACGCCGTGCCGCCGGCTTCGGCGATCAGTCCCTTCTGCATGCCGAGCTTGAGCGTCACCGCATTGAGCTCGCCGACAGTCTTCTGGCGCTCGACGGCGAGTTCGGATTCGGCGTTGTTCCTGAGATCGATCGCTTCCTGCTCGGCCTTGCTGACGTCCTGCTTGGCACGCAGCGTGGCGGTCTCGAGGTCGAGGATCTTGCCTTCCATCTCGGCGATCGAACGTTCGGTCGACAGCACGCGTGTGTTCACGACGAGCCCCTTCTGCGCCAGCGTGTCGATGCCGCTGAGTTCCTTTCTGGCGAGTTCGACCTGGCGTTTCTGCGTCTCGGCCTTCTGGCCGAGCGAGACGATCTCGCTTTCGAGCAGGCCCTTGAGGTTGTCGAGCGCCTGCAGCCGGAGCGTGAGCTTCTTCTGGCGCGAGGCCATGATGGCGGTCTCGTTGGCGACCATGCCGTCCACCCCAGGCAAGGAGGCGATGTCCTTTGGGGCGGCGAATTCGGTCTTGCCGGTGAGTTCGGCGTCGATGCGCGCCTGCGTCACAATCAGGCGGAGCTGCTCGTCGGACAGCACGGCGTGGCTGCCTTCGGCGTTGATGAGGTCGCGCTCGGTGCGGGCGCCGTCGGCGCCGCGACGCATGCCGCCGGCGATGCTGACCGCCTTGAGCACGGTGAGGTCGGGCGCATAGGCATATTGACCGGGGCTCTGGATGTCGCCGGAGATGTAGAACGGGCGAAACTGCGCGACCTCGACCGAAGCCTCGGGGCGATCGGACAGGCCGAACTTGTCCTGCAGGGTCTTGCCGATGGTCTCGGCGATCTCGGCCGTCGTCTTGCCCGCGGCTTCGGTCTCACCGACGAACGGCAGCGACAGCTTGCCGGAGGGGCCGACCGTGTAGTCGCCGCTGACCGAGGACCAGTCGCGGAAGGCGCCTTCGACGGTCTGCCATTCGACGACGCGGATTGTCAGCTTGTCCTGGGTGCCGAGCTTGTAGTCCTCGGCTGCGGCCAGGGTTGTCGCGAAAGCGAGGGCAAGACAGAGCGCGGCGCCCATGCCGAGCAGGCGCTTTGCGCGCTTGGGAGTGCTGATGGTGTTCAACGGTATCGTCCATTCCTGTGCCGCGACATCTCCGGGGATGCGCGGCTGGGAGTGGCCGCGCGCGCCGGCGCAGCCCGATTGCGGCAGGATCAGTAGCTGCCGCGCGACATGCAGACGGCCGGAACCGTCTTCAGGATGATGCGGATATCTTCGACGAGCGACCAGTTCTCGACATAGTGACGATCGAAGGCCACGCGGCTGTCGTAAGAGACGTCGTTGCGGCCGCTGACCTGCCACAGTCCTGTGAGACCCGGCCGGGACTTGAGGTAGAAGACGACGGCCTTGCCGTAGTATTCGAGCTCGTCGCGGACCACCGGGCGCGGGCCGACGATGCTCATGTCGCCGAGCAGGATGTTGATGATCTGCGGCAGCTCGTCGAGGCTGAGCTTGCGCAGCACGGTGCCGACGCGGGTCACGCGCGGATCGTCCTTGAGTTTGCGCGTTGCCTCCCACTCGGCCCGCGCCTCAGGATCGTTGCGCAGATGAGCGGCCAGAACTGCATCGCCGTCTCGAACCATGGTGCGAAACTTGAGGCACTGGAAGATACGGCCGCCGCGGCCGATGCGGCGATGGCCGTAGAAGACCGAGCCGCCGTCGGAGACTTTCACCAGTAGTGCGATGAGCAGGAACAACGGGCTCAGCGCGACGATGCCGAGACCGGCACCGACGATGTCGAATCCGCGCTTGGCCACGCCACCGAGCGGAGGAAGGTCGGCGGCCATATGTGGAAACTCCAAGCTGCTCGACTTGGCTAGATCCCTCATGCTGCAACTCCAATTGGTCGATAAATCGCCCCAGAATCGCCCCGTGTCAGGATAGGATTGGTATGCTGCGCCGCAACACACGTTTTTTTGACGCGTGAAATATTTGCGCCAGTAGATGTCCAAGAACCGTGCATGGCCTGCACAAAAAGAGTCCATTGCGACAGTTTTGTGTCCTCAAGATTAATGCGTATGCAGAATCAATCCAGTCCATCAGGTGGAAATGCCTGGAATTATATCTTCGTCATGCTGCTGTTTAGTCGAACAAAGTGCGTCAAGAGATACGAGCATATTGTTACAGGCGGCTGATATCGCAGAAATTTCTGAAATAACGCCATCAAAGGCAAAAATCGTTTCGACTTGGGGCATCGCCGGACGGTGCAATGCAGCATTCATCTTTGCCGTCTAGACTCGCTCTCCAAGAGGCTCCGCTTGCTGACAGTTGGGCGGGTCAATATAGTGGAATGACGTTCTTCGCGCCGACCGGCTGGGGCCGCGCCGGCATCAAAATAAAACGAAGGAACGGACACGGGCGGAAGCTTTCAGGGCAAGGGGAGTTGCAAGCAACATGGCGACGAAATCAGTGCCGATGCCTCCGGCCTGACGATCAGCTGACATGACTTTACCCAAATTCGTGTTCGGCATGGCGATGGTCATCGCTGTCGTGGCGTTGTGGTCCTACATGGATGCTGCCGGCTGGGGCACGATCTTGCTGCGCGCGGTGATATGCGCGGTTGTTCTTCAGGTCGGATACTTTCTCGTCGTGCTGGCAATGGTGGCGCGCGCCGGGCCGAAACCGGTGGAAACCGGCAAGTCGAAGACCGCGGCTGAAGGTACCGCCACTGTTCCAGCCGACGACCTGACCCCGAAAGGCAGCGCTCACTAGACCGACAAGATCGGCGTGAGCGGCCGCCTGTTCCGGCAGAATCGCTGCCGTCCTGCCCGTATATGTAAGCAAGACGCGACGCTGCCAATCCGAAGGCGGCCTTGGCGGTCTCGGTGTGATGAAACCGTCATATGTGATCGGACGAAGCTGCCTGCAGCCCTTGGAAAGCCGCGGCTTGCCGATGGCGGTTGCCGGTGCCCGTAGCGCCTCCCGTGAATCGCCGTAACAAAAGTTGGGGTTCCCTTGTTAGCAGGTGCAATATAGCTCTTGCGTCGGCGGGCTATGACGAAAGGCAACCGACGTGAGCGGAACCGACGTCTGTGTCATCATTGCTGCGCGCAACGCAGCCGAAACGATCACGACGGCCATTGCCTCCGCTCTGCTGGAGCCGGAGGTGGCCGAGGTGGTCGTCGTGGACGACGCTTCGACCGATGCGACCGAGGCGGTGGCGCGCGCCGCCGATGACGGCAGCGGCAGGCTTCTGGTGCTGCGGCTCGACGTCAATCGCGGCCCGTCCTTTGCCCGTAACATGGCAATACGCCACTCCAGGGCGCCGCTGATCAGCATTCTCGACGCCGACGACTTCTTCCTGCCGGGACGGTTCGCGAAGCTCGTGGACGGCGATGACTGGGATCTCGTCGCCGACAACATCGTCTTTGCCGAACACGCCTCGGTGCGCGACGTGCTGTCGGGCAGCATCGAGCAGTTCGCAGCCGATCCGACCGAGCTCGACCTTGTCGGCTTCGTCGCCGGCAACATTTCCCGGCGCGGCGCCCGGCGCGGCGAGCTGGGTTTTCTCAAGCCGGTGATGCGGCGCGCCATGCTCACAGAGCACGGCCTGCATTATGACGAGCAGCTGCGCCTCGGCGAGGATTATGCGCTCTATGCCCGGGCCCTGGCTTTCGGTGCCTGCTTCAAGCTGATCCGCTCCTGCGGCTATTGCGCGGTGGTCCGGTCCAATTCGCTGAGCGGCCAGCATCGTACCGAGGACCTGAGGCGGCTGGCCGATGCCGATCTCGATCTTCTGGCGCTTGCCGGTCTGACAGCCGGACAGCGACGTGTCCTGCGCCGCCATGAGCGGCATGTGCGCGACAAATATCGGCTGCGACATTTCCTCGATCTCAAGGCCAGTGGCGGGCTTTCCGGTGCGATGGGCTTTGCCTTCGCCTCGCCGACGAACCTGTCGGCCGTGACCAAAGGGGCGGCATTCGACAAGCTCGAGCTGCTGCGCCGTCGCAATCCGTCGGCGATGGAAAGTGGCGCTGCACGTCCACGCTACCTGATGGCCGGCTCGGCCGCGAAGGCGGGGTAGGGCGCATGGCATCGATCTTTGCATTCCGCACCCGCAGCCCCGACCGCGACCGGCAGACCGACGAGGCGCGCTTCGGCCAGCTGTCGCGGGCGCTGGACGAACTCGCCGCCGGCATCGAGGCGGAACGAACCGGCATCCGCAACCGCTACGAGGCGGTCTCGGCCAATGCTGCTTTCCTTGTCGAAGCCATGGAAAATTCAGCGGTTTCCGTGCTGCGGGCGCGTGAGATGGACCAGATGACAGAATCGCTCAAGGCCTGTCTGAGACGGATCGAGGCGCTCGGACGGCAAAAGGATTTCGTCGCTGGGCTTCGTCATTCGCTGGACATTTTTGCCGATGAAGGTCGCGAGACCGACGAGGAATCATCGGCACGTTTGGCGCAAGGGGAGGCCCTGCGCCAGTTCTAGGCCCGAGGCGACAGGGCCTGACATCAGGGAGGATGGGAGGATTTCGTCCGGCTGGGGGCATCTCCGGCCGGTGTGGCAATGCGGTTTCCGGGCGGGAGGCGCGAAGACACAAGGATGACCTATGAACGCGAACGTTAGGGACTACAGCGCGTGCCGACCTCTCGGCAGTACCGCTGCGTTGGCAGTGTCGGTCACACTTGCCGGCCTGCTGGGTATGTCGGGTGGTGCCGTGGCGCAGGAGGCCACCGGCAAGTCCTTCGTTGAGACCTTCGACACGCTGACCGCTTCGCGCTGGTTCATCTCGGACGGCTGGAACAACGGCAAGCACCAGAACTGCACCTGGTCGAAGGACCAGGTCAAGGTTGCCGACGGCAATCTGGTCCTGAGCTTCGAGAAGAAGCCATTGAAGAACCGCGACTATTCCTGCGGCGAGGTGCAGACCAAGGAACGTTTCGGCTACGGCACCTATGAGGCGCGGATGAAGACAGGTACCGGCTCGGGCCTGAATGCCGCCTTTTTCACCTATATCGGCCCGGTGCACAAAAAGCCGCATGACGAGATCGACTTCGAGGTCCTGACCAAGGATCCCTCGAAGGTGCAGGTCAACGCCTATGTCGGCGGCAAGTCCAATGACGAGAAGCTTGTCGACGTGCCCGGCGGCGCCGACCAGGGTTTCAACGACTATGCCTTCGTCTGGGAGAAGGAGCGGCTGCGCTGGTATGTCAACGGCCAGCTGGTGCATGAGGTGACCGATCCTACCCAGCTGCCGAGCAACCCGCAGAAGATATTCTTCAGCTTGTGGGGCACCGGCACGCTGCGCGAATGGATGGGCGAGTTCACCGATCCCGGCAAGCCGGTGAGCATGGCGGTCGATCGCGTCGCCTTCACCGCCCCGGGCGAAGCTTGCCAGTTCGAGGGCTCGGTCGCGTGCACCCTGAAATGACGGGCAGATACCCAGGCGCGGTTCAGCCGCGCTTCGACATCATCAACAGACAGGAACGGACTGGATGAACCTCACGGTATTTGGGATTGGCTATGTCGGTCTTGTTCAGGCGGCTGTTCTGGCCGAGGTCGGTCATGATGTCGTCTGTGTCGACGTCGATGCGGCCAAGGTCGAGCGGCTGAACCAGGGTTTCATCCCGATCTTCGAGCCGGGGCTGGAGGCGCTGGTGCGCGAGAACCACGCGGCGGGGCGTATCGTCTTCACGACGGACGCTTCGATGGCCGTGCGCCATGGCGCGATCCAGATGATTGCGGTCGGCACGCCGCAGGGCGAGGACGGCTCGGCCGACCTCAAATATGTGCTGTCGGTGGCCGATGCCATCGGCCGCGAGATGGCGGGTGCCAAGATCGTGGTGACCAAGTCGACGGTGCCGGTCGGCACCGCCGACAAGGTGCGCGAGACGATTGCGGTGGCCTTGAAACAGAGAGGCCGGGAGGAGCTAAGCTTCGACGTCGTCTCCAATCCGGAGTTTTTGAAGGAAGGTTCGGCGGTTGCCGACTGCATGAAGCCCGACCGCATCATCGTCGGCACCGACAGCGAAGCGGCCGAGGAGGTGAT
>NZ_JACJHY010000007.1 GCF_014138625.1 Aminobacter ciceronei | reverse complement strand
CAGAACATGAAAAAGATCGCAATCAGCCTCTGGCCAAAGCCAAAACCAAGCCTCGCATGAGGCCAAAGCCGGCTCGCAACGGCCTTGGCATCTGCCCCCCGACATCAATCCAAAAGCTCAATCAACCCACAAAACAAAACCCCGCCGAAATTCGACGGGGTTTGTCAGCAGTCTGAGCCCGGACATATAGATGTCCGGGCTTTCGCTTTCTGGTTCTCTGTCCCTGGTTAAGGGCGTGAAGGCGAAATCTCGCGGGCACCCGCGCCCCCACGGAACGGTACATGTGATTGCCTCTGTGATCGGCATTCGCTCGCTTGGTCCAGCTGTCACATGCTGTCTGACTCATCTCCTCGCTTGTTTGTTCGCATGGATCCGCATTTCAACAAACCTGGATATCGAGCTTGTTCAGGGCTTGCATAAGCTGGAGCTTCGGCAGTTTGGTGAGATCTTTTGCGACCTCTTTCACCAGTGTGGAAACCAGAACTCCGGGTAGGTTCTGACGCAGTGTCCCGAGCATGCGTGGCTCGGCGACGATCGCAAGATGATCGAATTCATGGTCAGCGTAGCGCCGTCCCAATTCTTCAATGAGCGTAATCGCGAACTGCACCTCTTGCTCTTGGACTGGGTCAGACACGTACTCCATCGCGGAGCGCCGTCTTCCCTTGGACGCAAAGCTGCGTCCGGGTCTGTCCGACATGATCTCGCGCAGTGTTTTGTGATTCACCTCGAAACCCAGATCGTCCAACAAGGCTGCGTCCTCGTTGTCGCCCTCCATTTGACGAATGATGCGAGCACGAGCACCATCCGCTACCAAAATCCACGTTTTCTTGCGTTTCATGGCGCATTCCTTTCGGAGTGGTTCTTGATGGTCGCAAGAGAATAAGTCGGTGCTCGCCACCTCGCTTTGACCGGGGTCAAGGCGCGCATGGAACAAAGTCCGTTTTCTGAAGGCGGGCGAAGCAACCGGGCGAGCGAACCTCCCTTCTGGCAGCGGCATAAGACCTAGCAGGAGCAAATGCTGTGCGGCTGGCACGATACATATACAGCCTTGTTGCTATCGGTGCGGTGGCAGGAGCTGCCGCCTGGTATTTCTGGAGCCCCCCAAGCGTGTCGGTTGCGACGATGTCGCGCGGAGACGCGGCCGAAATCGTCTATGCAAGCGGTACAGTCGAACCACGGACCTGGGCGAAAGTGGCCCCGGTGGTTCGCGAACGTATCGTCGAACAATGCAACTGCGAAGGGTCCCGGGTCTCACAAGGCGACGTTCTGGCTCGTCTGGATGATAGCGAAGAGCGCGCGGCACTGGCCGAACTTGAGGCACGACGCTCGCTGGCCCAAGAGGATTTTCGGCGCTTGTCCGTACTTGCCGAACGGAACGCGGCCAGCCGACAAGCGCTCGATCGCTCCCAAAGCGAGCTTCTGCAAATTGAAGCCCTGGTCGCTGGGCGGAAAGCCCGGCTCGAGACTTATGTTCTGCGAGCGCCCAGTCCGGGGATCGTTCTCAGGCAAGATGGTGAGGTGGGCGAGGTCGCCGAGCTAGGTACGGTTTTGTTTTGGGTCGGGGAGCCAAAACCACTGCTCGTGGTCGCAGATGTCAACGAAGAGGACATTCCCCGCGTCGAAATTGGTCAACGCGCCCTTCTTAGAGCCGATGCCTTTCCGAAGCAAAAACTCGAGGCTCAAGTCGACAGCATTACGCCAAAAGGCGATCCGGCGACGAAGACCTATCGCGTCCGCTTTCGGCTGCCCGATGAAACACCGCTGCGCATCGGGATGTCGACAGACATCAACATCGTCGTCCAAGTCTCGAAAAATGCCCTGCTCATTCCCTCTGCTGCGGTTGACCAGAACCATGTCTTCGTTGTCGAGGACGGCAGGTCGCGACGGCGCGATATTCGTATCGGCATCCGCGGCACGGGCAGCACCGAGGTTCTGGCTGGCCTCGACGAAAAGGCTCTCGTCGTCACTCCCTATCCTGCCGACCTCGCCGACGGTAGCCGTGTGATCATCTCAGGCCCAGAGGAGTAGATCATGCCCCTCATTCTCGACATTGCGGTCACGCATATCGCCGGACGCGGGCGACAGACAGTTGTGGCCATCCTGGGTGTTGCTGTTGGCGTGGCCTTCTCAATTGCCATGGCGGCATTGATGCAGGGTGGGCAGGACGATTTCGTCAGGCAGCTCATCAACACCATGCCTCACGTTGCCATCACCGACGAAATGCGCACAGCCCCCCGGCAGCCTGCGGAGGACGTTTTTGCCACTGCCGCCATTTCCGGGCTGAGGCCACGTGATGATCGGCGTGGGATCATCAATCCGACGGCTGCAGCAGCCTGGCTCGACACCTGGGTTCCCGGTCGCTTCTCAACGAGCCTGAAGACGCAAGGTGTTATCCGCTATTCCAATCGAGAAGCTGGCGCGGCGGTCATCGGGATCGATCCGATGCGAGAATCTGCTGTTTCGCCGATCATCGAGGAGTTCGTTGAAGGCAGCTTCGCAGCGCTCGCGGCGGGCGGCAACAACGTGGTGATCGGAGACACCATGGCTTCCCGGCTAGGTGCCAGCTTTGGAGACACGATAACGGCCGTTTCCTCAGACGGGCTTACCCGCGCGTTCAGAATTGTGGGCCTGTTCCATACCGGGACAACGATTCGTGACGAAGGCGAGGCCTACGTTCTGCTGAAGAATGCTCAAATCCTGTCAGCGCGCCCGAACGCCATCAACGAGATACGAATTAAGCTCGACAATCCGGACAGCGCACCTGCGGTGGCGCACCGGGCTGAGACTGAGCTTGGCTACAAGGCTGTTGCTTGGCAGGAAGCGAACGAATCCATCCTCGAGGCCCTCGTTGTCCGCAATGTCATCATGTACACGGTGGTAGGTGCGATCATGCTGGTCGCCGGATTCGGCATCTACAACATCATCTCCACCATCACGCATGAGAAGGCGCGTGACATCGCCATCATGAAGTCGCTCGGCTTCCCCGAAGCCGACATGCGTCGCATGTTCCTGATGGAAGGCTTGGCAATCGGCGCTGCCGGCTGCGCGTTCGGTTGGCTCCTCGGCCTTGCAATGACCTGCGCTCTGTCGCAGGTTCGCTTCGAAATCGCCGCGACCGGTCAGGAAATGACCCGGCTGCCAATCACTTGGAGCATTCTGCACTATTTGAGCGCTTCAGCTTTTGCACTGGCCTCTGCAGCGGTCGCTGGATACTTGCCCGCCCGCCGTGCGGCCCGTCTCAATCCTGTCGACATAATCCGGGGCGCATCATGAGCCCGCTGATCGAGACCGAACGACTGACGCGTATTTTGCCGGAAACAGTTCCGGTAACGCTCGTCAAAGATGTCACGCTGAGCATTGGCGAAAAGGAATTCGTGGCCGTTACTGGACCGTCTGGGTCCGGCAAGTCTTCTCTGCTCTACTTGCTCGGGCTCCTTGACAGCCCCACCAGTGGCACACTGAAGATCGGTGGACGCGACACCGGACCCATGGACGAGAAGGAGCGCTCCCGTACACGGCTTTCGACGATGGGTTTCGTCTTCCAGTTCCATTTTCTCCTGCCAGAGTTCACCGCGCGAGAGAACGTGGAGATTCCAATGCGCAAGCTGCGCCGCCTCGAACGAAGCCAGATACGCGAGCGGGCCAGCGAGTTGCTCATATCCCTGGGGCTTGCCGAGCATCTCGAACGCGGAATGCAGAGCGCCAAGAAGTCACTCGCCGAAATCGACGACGCATTCGTCGATTCCGAAGAACTCCATCTGCTTCATCGGTATTGGCAGGCGGCGAACTATCTGTCGGTTGGGCAGATTTATCTGCTGGACAACCCTCTGCTGCGGGAACCGCTGAAGCCCGAGCACATCAAGCCACGCCTGCTTGGCCACTGGGGCACCACACCCGGACTCAACTTCATCTACGCACATCTGAACCGCCTCATCAGGAACCGCGACCTCGACATGATCTATGTCTGCGGGCCAGGCCATGGCGGACCGGGTATGGTGGCCAATACATATCTCGAGGGCAGCTATTCCGAGATTTACCCCGAGATCGGCCGCGACACCGACGGCATGCGCGCGCTCTTCCGGCAGTTTTCCTTCCCCGGCGGCATCCCCAGCCACGCCGCGCCTGAAACCCCCGGCTCCATCCACGAAGGCGGAGAGCTGGGCTATGCACTGGTTCATGCGTATGGGGCCGCCTTCGACAATCCCGATCTAGTCGTAGCCTGCGTGATAGGCGACGGCGAAGCTGAGACTGGCACGCTTGCAGCCTCATGGCACTCGAACAAGTTCTTGAGCCCTGTCCATGACGGCGCCGTCCTGCCGATCCTGCACCTCAATGGCTACAAGATCGCCAATCCGACGGTGCTTGCCCGCATCGACAAGTCCGAGCTGCATGACCTTCTGACAGGTTACGGGCACGAACCCATCTTCGTCGAGGGTGAGGACCCTGTCGAAATGCATGGCAAGATGGCCATGGCGCTCGACACTGCATGTGATCGCATCGAGGCGATCCAGACGGCAGCAAGGCGGGAGGGTCGCGCCGAACGCCCCCGCTGGCCGATGATCGTATTGCGCAGTCCCAAGGGCTGGACTGGTCCCAAAGAGATAGACGGCAAGAAGACCGAAGGGTTCTGGCGGTCTCATCAGGTCCCGATCACTGATCCACGCCAAAACGAGGAGCATCTTCACATCCTGGAACAATGGATGCGGAGCTATGACCCCGACAATCTGTTCGACGATCAGGGAAGGCTGCGCGCGGAGCTGGCGGCATTGGCTCCTGAGGGGATCAGAAGGATGGGAGCCAACCCTCACGCCAACGGCGGTGGCCTCAAGCGCGACCTTGTCATGCCCGACTTCAGGTCGTTTGCGATCGATGTGCCATCACCCGGTTCCGTCAACGGGGAGGCGACGCGGACAATGGGACGGATGCTCAGGGAAATCGTCGAGCTGAACGCCGAGGCTCGGAACTTCCGCATCATGGGACCCGACGAGACTGCTTCCAATCGGCTTGATCCAGTGTTCGCATCCACCGACCGGGTGTGGATGGCCGACATCGAGCCTTATGACGAGCACCTTGCCCGCGATGGGCGTGTCATGGAGGTTTTGAGCGAGAATCTCTGCCAGGGCTGGCTGGAAGGCTATCTACTGACAGGGCGGCATGGGCTGTTCTCTTGCTACGAAGCCTTCATTCACATTGTTGACTCGATGTTCAACCAGCATGCCAAATGGCTAAAGGTTTCACGAGAATTGCCTTGGCGGCAACCGATCGCTTCGCTCAACTATCTTCTGACCTCGCACGTCTGGCGGCAGGATCACAACGGCTTCAGCCATCAGGATCCGGGCTTCGTCGACCTCGTGGCCAACAAGAAGGCGGACATAGTCCGCATCTATTTGCCTCCCGATGCCAACACCCTGCTTTGGGCAACTGACCATTGCCTGCGCACTTTTAACCGGATCAATGTGATCGTGGCTGGAAAGCAGCCCCAGCAACAATGGCTGAACATGGCCGACGCGATCGCCCACTGCCAAGCTGGAGCAGGCATCTGGCATTGGGCCGGCTCCGAAGACGACAGCGGCCCCGATGTTGTGATGGCCTGCGCCGGCGATGTACCCACGCTAGAGACACTTGCCGCGGTGGGCCTGCTGCGGGAAGCCCTGCCAGACCTGAAGATTCGTGTCGTCAACGTCGTGGATCTCATGACGTTGCAGTCGGCTAGCCAGCATCCCCACGGCCTCACAGATGCAGCTTTTGACGCATTGTTCACTGCGGACCGACCGGTCGTCTTCGCCTATCACGGCTACCCTTATCTGATCCATCGGTTGACCTATCGCCGCAACAACCACGAGAACATCCACGTTCGCGGCTTCCAAGAAGAAGGTACCACCACTACGCCTTTCGACATGACCGTTCTCAACAAGATGGACCGCTATCATCTCGCCATCGAAGCTATCGACCGCGTCCGCAACCTTGGGCCCAAGGCTGCAGAAGCGCGGGCCTATTTCGAGAACTGTCTCTCACAACACTGGCATTACGTCCGAGATCATGGAGAAGACATGCCCGAGGTGCGCAACTGGTCATGGCGGGGCTGAGAAAGGAAGAACCACATGGCTCTCCTGGCGCTGAACGCAGGATCTTCCAGCTTGAAATTCGGGCTGTTCACGCAGTCGCCTGCTGGCCCGGAGCAGTTGTTACGCGGCGTGTTCGATGGCATTGGCGGATCTCCCCGTTTTTCGGCAAAGCACTCGTCGGGCCAAATTCTCGCCGACGGCCGACCTGTTGCCGCGAGATCAACGGCATCGTTGCTGGAGGGACTTATCGAGTTTCTCCAACCGTTCTTGGACGGCCGGCCGCTGGAGCTGGTCGGCCACCGCATAGTTCATGGCGGAAGCCGCTTTGTGACACCAATTCGCCTGTCGACGGACGTTATCGCCGCACTTGACGAACTCACCCCCATCGCCCCGTTGCACCAGCCCGCGAGCCTCGCGCCCGTCAGGGCGTTGGCTGAGCTACAGCCGGGCCTCGTGCAGATTGGCTGTTTCGACACGGCTTTTCATTCCTCGATGCGGCCGCCCGCCAGCCGATATGCGCTTCCCCGTCAGTTAGAAAGCGATGGCGTGCGTCGCTACGGCTTTCACGGCTTGTCCTATGAATATGTTTCCCACCATCTGGGCGAGATCTCACCTCGGCTTTTGCAGCAGAGGACTATTGTTGCCCATCTGGGCAGCGGCTGCAGTCTTTGCGCCATGGTCGACGGGAAGAGCCAGGACACGACCATGGGTTTCACCGCACTGGATGGGGTGATGATGGCCACACGCTGTGGTTCGATTGATCCCGGCATCCTGCTCTATCTGCAAAAAGCGCAAGGGCTGGGGGTCACCGAGGTCGAGGACCTGCTGTATCGTCGATCGGGCCTACTCGGCGTGTCGGGCATATCGGGCGACATGCGCGCCCTGCTTTCCAGCAGCGATCCACGGGCGACCGAGGCCATCGACTTGTTCGTGTTCAGCATTTCACGGGCCATTGCGGCTCTTGCCAGTTCGATCGAAGGCATCGAGCTTCTGGTTTTCACTGGAGGGGTCGGCGAACACGCAACAGAAATACGGCAGGCGATTTGCCGGCGACTCCAGTGGTTGGGGGTCAAACTCGATCCATCGCGCGACGGCGACGTGATCAGCCATCCCGACAGCAAGGTGGAGGTTCGTGTGATAGCCACGAACGAGGAACTGTCCATTGCCAGACAGATGTCCAAGTTTCAGTCCTGACAAGTCGGCACCCGGCGCGACCCAACTGATCCCACGCTGTTGACCCAAGTCAAAGCGTTGCCGTTGATGCGTTTCTAGGATTGAAGCGAACCGCTGCTGCGGCTCCGGGACATTCGGGCGGGGACAGCCAATGAAGTATCGCGAAGTGCAGGAACGCCTGCGTGCGGTGGGCGTAGCAATCAGCAAGCGAGGCGGCGTCATCCGGGTCAATTATTTCGGTGGCTTCGAAGGAAGCGCGAAATACACAACTGACCTGCAAGAGGCGCTGGCCCTCGGACTTGCGATGGCCAGGCCGGAACATCTGCCCAAGATTTGGCTGTCAGTTCGACCAACCGACTAGTCCCGCAGCCGAGCGTTCCAGACCGTCTCGCTCGATGCCTCACGATCGTTCGGTTGTCAGGGCTCGGCGCAACCGACGAATGACAGCAGACCGTTTGGGGGCCACCGGTAATCCGACAGGCTCCGGCCGGCGAGGATAACCTCGCCAAGAGCCTAATGCGACTGCAACGAAGCCGAGCCAATCCGCCTTTCATATAGAATCTTCAGGCCAAGCAAACCGGCAACTACGGCAAACACAAGGAACCACGTCAAATCGCCGAGGATGTCGGCAACAGCCAGAATGCTGCGACTGAAAAGTATTCCCAACCCAACAAATTGGAACACCCAGACAGCTTCGCCGAAGACACCCCAGACGGTAAAGCGTGACCAAGGATAGGCCATCATACCGGCAACAATGTTGACTCCCGGACCGAGCGGGCTAAGCAGCCACCTGGTAAGGAAGACACTGATTGCACCCCATCGGACAGTTGCTGTCCGCGCATGGCTAAGGGTGTCGGCCATGTGCAGCCTCTCGGCTAGCCTTTCGGCCAGCCCCTCGCTTCCCAGGCGGCCAATCAGGTAGCCCACCTGATCACCCAACACAGCGCCGGCAATCCCCCACGCGAAGATGGAGACCAAATCCAACTGGTCGCGCGCCACCAGCGAACCGGCCACGAGCAGGGCGAGCGACGAAGGAAGCGGTACGCCGAGGCTACCGAGAGCAAGGATGGCGAACAACGCAAAGGCACCATAGTCCGCGAGAAAAGCCATCGCCGCATCGCTCATGGGCCTAGCTGCCGCTCATTCTATCGGACAGACCGCCGTTCGATTGCTGCCGGCTCCTGCCTATGCTCGCTTCGATGGTGGATTTGAGCGCCTCAAACGAAACGCCCTTGGCCGATGCTATGTCGCCAAGGGTCCGCCTGTCCGAAACACCTGTCGGAAGATCAAGCGCACTGAACAGCGCTTTCGGCTCCAGATTGTAGGAGTGGGCCACATAGCCCACTGTCATCCATGGTTCGATCGGCTCGTCGCGGTGCGATGACCAATAGACCGCATGGACGGTCAGGCGAATCGCGAAGAACCCACTGGCAACAAGTGCGGTGACGAACGCAGCCAGCAGGATCAGATTTGCCAGGCGGACCGGTATCTTGTTCGAGCGGATGCGCATTACCCTCCCCGACCTTGCATGTCTGTTGGAGTTCTTTCAGCGGGACTTGCCAGGGTCATTTGTTCATTTCTCATCTACGTCCTCAGCACCCTGTAGATCGCCGGGATGACGAGCACCGTGAGCAATGTCGACGAAGCAAGACCGAACAGCAGAGAGATGGCGAGCCCTTGGAAGATCGGATCCGACAGAATTACCGCCGCGCCAATCATGGCTGCGAGCGCGGTGAGTAGGATCGGTTTGAAACGAATTGAACCAGCTTCAATCAGTATCTCGGTCAGAGGCAGTTCGCCGGTGTTGGCATGACGGATAAAATCGACAAGCAAGATTGAGTTACGCACGATGATGCCGGCGAGCGCGATGAACCCGATCATAGAGGGCGCCGAGAACGGCGCGGAAAGCAGCCAATGGCCACCCAGTATGCCGATGAAGGTCAGCGGTATCGGTGTCAGGATCACAAGCGGCAGCTTGAAGGAGCCGAACTGCGCAACGACCAAAATGTATATGGCAAGCAGCGCGACCACAAATGCTGCGCCCATGTCGCGGAAGGTCACCCAGGTAACCTCCCATTCGCCATCCCAAAGGAGCGTCGAGGAACCCTCATCCTGCGGTTGGCCATGCAGCGAGACGACGGGCTTCGGAAGCCCCGTCCAGTCCTGCACATCGATGGCCTCCCGCACCGCAAGCATGCCGTAAAGGGGGGCTTCGAAAGTTCCAGCGAGTTCAGCCGTTACCATTTCGGCAGCGCGGCCATTGTGCCTGAATACCGGAAACGACGCACGTTCTTCGGCAACCCGCACAACGTCGCCGAGTTCGACAACGCCGCGATCACCCGGCAGTACGTTGGCTGGAAGGGGCGTCGCCAAGAACTGCTCGTCGACAACCCTATCGCCCTTCGGCCGCTCGACGCGGATGGGGATTGGTTGCCGGCCGCCTCCGCGATGGGAATAGCCGACCGTCGTGCCGCCGTTGAGGATCGCGATCGTGTCGAAGACGTCGCTCTCTTCGACATGGAAGAATTCGGCGTCGTCGGTTGAAATCCGCATGCGCAGCCGGCGCGCGGGCTGCCCATAGGAATTGTCGATGTCGACGATGAATGGAACCGACCGAAAGGCCATCTCGACCTTCTCCGCGACTTTTCGCCGGGTCTCGCCATCGGGTCCGTAGACTTCTGCCAGAAGCGTTGCCATGACGGGTGGCCCAGGCGGCGGCTCGACGACCTTTAGGCTGGTGCCCGACGGCATGGACACGGCCTTGATACGCTCTCGAATCTCGAGCGCGATCTGATGGCTGGAGCGGATGCGCTCCGCTTTGGGCAGAAGGTTTATGGCGACATCGCCCTGTTGCGGCTCCGTCCGATAGAAGGAATGGCGCACCAGGCCGTTGAAATTGAAAGGTGCCGCAGTCCCGGCATGCGTCTGGACCGACATCACCTCCTCCAGAGCCAGAACTATGCGCGCAACCTCCTGCGCAACGCCGTCTGTGGCTTCGACGGAGGAGCCCTCGGGCAGGTCGATCGTGACCGATAGCTCTGACTTGTTGTCGAAGGGAAGCAGCTTGACGGTCACATCCCTGGTGTAAAACAACGCAAGGGAACCGAGGGTAAGAATGCCAACTGCGAGCAGAAACGACCAGCTTGCGATTTTCGACGACAGGATCGGGCCTGCCACGGCGGCATAGGTGCGGCCGAACACGCCGCCATGCCCCTGGTGGTGACTGATCGGGGTTGCCCTACCGGCGATCCTGAGCATCAACCAAGGTGTTACCGTGACAGCGACGAAGAACGAAAAGATCATCGCTGCCGACGCATTTGCAGGAATCGGGCTCATATAGGGTCCCATCATCCCCGACACGAAAAGCATCGGCAGAAGCGCAGCGACGACGGTAAGTGTCGCAACGATGGTCGGATTGCCGACCTCGGCAACCGCCTCAATTGCAGCATCCTTGCGTTCGCGGCCGTCGCCCATGCCCCAGTGGCGCGCGATGTTTTCGATGACGACGATTGCGTCGTCGACGAGAATGCCGATCGAGAAGATGAGGGCAAAAAGCGATATGCGGTTGAGCGTATAGCCCATCCACCACGAAGCGAAGAGGGTAAGCAGAATCGTTACGGGAATAACTACAGCGACGACTACGGCTTCACGCCACCCGATGGCCAGCCAGACAAGAAGGATGATCGAGACCGTGGCGAGCCCGAGATGATAAAGCAGCTCGTTCGCCTTTTCGTTGGCGGTCTCGCCATAATTGCGTGTGACTTCGACCGACACCTCGCCCGAAATGAGGCTTCCTTTGAGCATTTCGACACGGTGCAGGATCGATTCGGCAACTGTCACCGCATTCGAACCCGCACGTTTGGCAATGGCCAGCGTGACCGAAGGAACGCGCGAAACTCCATTTTTCGATCGTAGGACCGTCGACACCAGAATTTCCCCCGTGTCGGTTGCGAAGGCAACGTCGGCCACGTCACGGACATAGACTGGACGGTTATCGCGCGTCGTCACCAACAGATTGCCGATCTGGTTTGGTGAACTCAGCGTCTCGCCGGCAATGACGGCGATCTGCTCGCCATCGTCCCTGGCCCCTCCAGCAGGAAAGGCCTTGTTGGCTCCGGAAACCTTCGCGGCAAGCTGCTGCAGCGTGACGCCGTAGAGGGCGAGCTTTTCGGGACGCGGCGCCACCCGTATGATCTCTGCCGTTTCGCCGACGAGATAAGTCAGGCCGACATCGTCGATCTTGGCAATCTCGGTGCGCAATTCGCGTGCGATGCGCGTCAAATCGTTCGCCGTTATGCGATCGGCCATGTGTGGGTTGGGCGAAAGCGTCAGCGTGACGATCGCAACATCGTCAATGCCGCGGCCGACGATGCGCGGTTCGGGGACGCCGAACGGAATGCGGTCCAAGTTCGCGCGGACCTTGTCATGGACACGCAACACCGCGGCGTCGGATGAAGTTCCGACGATGAAGCGTGCGGTTACCATCACTTGATCGTCGTCAGTTTGCGAATAGACGTGCTCCACGCCATCTATTCCTTTGACGATCATTTCCAACGGTTCGGTGATCAGCTTGACGGCATCATCGGCCTTCAGGCCGTCAGCGCGAACAAGGATATCAACCATTGGAACCGAAATCTGCGGCTCTTCCTCACGTGGCAATGTCAACAGAGCGACGAGTCCGAACGCGAAGGCAGCGACCAGGAACAGCGGCGTCAGTGGCGAGGCGATGAAAGCTCGCGTCAAGCCCCCGGCAATACCAAAACTCATCGGGAGCTTCATGGCGTGATCACGACATCGCCGACGGCGAGTCCAGTCAGGACCTCGACATAGTCCCCGTCAGAACCTGCGATCCGCTCGCCCAGTACAAGCGCCCGATCAATCTCGACGCCACTAACCATCACACGGACAAAATCGATGCCCGACCGGGCTTCAACGGATGCGACCGGTACGAGCAGTGCTGAGCGCTCGCCAACCGGAACCTCGACGAGCACACGGGCGCCGATAAAAGCCGTTTCCAGCTTTTCGACCTCGACGTCGGCGAGAACGCGGCCATTCTCGATCTGCGGGTAAATTTTTGCGAGACGGCCGGTCGAGTCCGCGCCGTTCGCATTAATACGGATCGAGGCCCCCTCTTTCAGCAGCGGAGCATGGCGTTCAGGCATCGCCAGGCGCAGGAAAACGCCGCCACCGCCTATCGTGGCCACCACTTCGCCGGCCATGATGACGGCGCCCCGCGTCACCGGCACGGTGAGCACGCGGCCAGCGCCGGGCGCGAATACTTCTCCCTCAGCGCCTTGCTGAACGATGACCGATCGTTGCGCCTCGCTCGCAGCCAGTTGGTTTTGTGTAACATCCGCATCGGTCCGAAGCTGGTCGAGACGCTGCGCGGTCATCACGCCCCTTTCGACCAGGGTCTGGCCGCGGGCCAACTCGGATCTTGCCGTGACAAGTTGCGCCTCAAGCGCGCGAATTTGCGCGTCGATCGCGGCGATCTGAAAAGCGATCTTGTCATCGCGAACGGTAGCGATCTTCTGCCCGGCCTTGATATTATCGCCCTCGCTCACATTGAGCTCGACGATTACTCCACCAATGCGGGCACGCGCAGGAATCGTGTCGCGTGCCTCGACCCGGCCATAGACCGCCTTCCACTCGATCACCGGGGTGGGAGCGAGCGTCACGGTTCCAGCCAATGCCGGGCCACACGCGAGCAGCCCGGCGAACAGTGGCAAGGATCGCATTTCGGCAAACCTTAAAAGGCGCGGCCCGGCTTGACGCCGAGCATCTTGAAGACGGCCGCTGCCGGGCAGAATCCAGTGAACGCGGATTGCACCAGATTCAGGCCAACAAAGACCGTGAGCCAAACGAACAAGGGCGAAACCCAAATCGTCAGCACCACCGAAAGCAGCACCATGATGCCGGCAAATGCGAGAACGGAACGGTCAAGCGTCATTGGTAATCTCCATCTGTCTGGGAAAGGCGTGACTTTTGGATACGGAGCCGGAACGTGCCGCCGCATGTCCTGCTCAGCAAAACATCGAGCACTTAGACATGCGGCGTAGCCGCGCCGTCATCGATCTTGATTTCCTTCAGCTTGTCGACGCCCATCACCTGCAAGGCGAGACGCTCGTAAAACGGCTCGGCCTTGCCTGTCCGGACCTTGTGCAGGAAATACCTCTCGAAGCCGACCTTCGCTGTGTGAACCCATTTGCCGGAGGACGACCAATTGACATTGCGCGGCGGGATTTGCGGCTGGGCGACGAAAGCAACGCCGGAATCGCCCAGGTCGGCCAAGCAAACCGCGTTCCATGTTGCTTGAGCATCCGGCTCGGCGCCCCTAACCAAGCGGCCAATGTTCCGGGCTGCAGCAGTCACCATGGATTCGATCATGAAGCCCGTTTTTGGAACGCCGGTCGGGACCGGCGTCTTTCCGAGAGGCGCGATGGCGACGCACACGCCGATTGCGAAAATATCCGGGTAGGAGGTGCTGCGCTGATGTTCGTCGACGACAATGAAGCCGCGAGCATTGGTTAGGCCTTCGATGCCAAATACGGCCGCAACACCGCGAAACGCCGGAAGCATCATTGAAAAGACTTGCGGAAGTTCGTGCGCCTTCTTCAAGGACCCGTCGTCGGCGATTTCCGAGACGAACATCTTACCCGGCTCGACGCGGTCAACCTTGGCATTGCAGATCCACTTGATGTGATGCTGACGCAACTCGCTTTCGAGAAGTCCCTTGGTGTCGCCGACACCGTCCAGGCCAAGGTGACCAATATACGGCTCCGAGGTGACGAAAGTCATCGGCACCCGATCGCGAACCTTGGCCTTGCGCAGCGCCTTTTCGAGGATGAATGCAAATTCGTAGGCAGGACCGAAGCACGAAGCGCCCTGCACAGCGCCGATGACCACTGGGCCCGGATTGTCGACCAACGCATCGAACGCCTTCTTTGTCTTGAGGGCATGGTCGATGTGACAGATGGACTGCGAGTTGTGGTCAGGTCCGAGCCCGTCGATCTCATCGAAAGCCAGTTCGGGACCCGTAGCAATCACCAGATAGTCGTAGGCAACAGAAGATCCGTCGTTGAGTTCGATGCGACGCTCTGCCGGTTTCAGCCGCTTGGCGCCTTGTGGATGCAGCGCGATGTCGTGGCGTGCAAACACCGGCGCAAGGTCGACTTCGATCGATTCCCTATCGCGCCAACCGACCGCAACCCAAGGGTTGGAAGGCACGAACGAATAGCGGTCTCCATTGGAAACAACCGAAACCTTGTGTTCTTTCCCAAGACCTTTGCGAAGCTCATAGGCCATGATCGTGCCGCCAAGCCCGGCACCGAGAACGACAACATGCGCCATGCATTCCTCCCGCTGTGATGCCCTCGCGCACGCTACAAACCGTTGTTTCAGCGCCGCCGAACGCTTGTGATATACGGCCTCCTCACCAGTTCGGCCTTGATCTTTGTCAAGCGACCAACTGATACCGCCACAAGTCCCCTGCCAGCAGTGAACGCCGTCTTGCCAGTCGACGCATCCTGGGAAACGCAATGAGTGAGCGTGTCTTACGGACACGGGACCGCACCTATTTCGACGCACACAAGCGCAGCAAAGACATCCCGGTTGATGGGCTGAGCACTGGAAGATCGGGGCTGACAGTACGGATCAACCGCTCGTCGGCGTTGGTCTTGCGATTGGCTGCGCCACGCTCGACGCCGGGAATTCCACGATGAAACAGGCCCCACCCTCCGGCACCCTTTCATAGCGTACGGACCCTCGGTGGTGAGTGGCGATCTGGCGGACCAAGGATAGTCCAAGCCCCCAACCGCCCTTGCTCTCGCTTCGTCCCGTCGGACGGTAGAACGGTTCGAAGACCCGTGTGCCCTCGCCGTCCGGAATGCCCTCGCCGTGGTCTTTGACGCACAGGCGCACGATTGCCCCATCGGTCTCGACCTCGGCGATCACCGGCGGAGCCCCATGGCACAACGCATTCTGCATCAAATTGCGAACCAGGCGTCTCAACAACCGCACATCGCCCGAGATCATGGCGGTCGAGCCGGAGACCGCAACGTCGTTGCGCGCACCTTCTTCGGCTGCAAGTGCAAGCATGTCGACGGCTTCCACATGGTCCAGTTTTTGGACATGGTCGAGCCGGCTGGCCAACAGGATTTCCTCGACCAGGCTGTCGAGTTCCGAGAGGCTTTGCACGATCTCTCGCTTCGTTGCCTGATCGGCCGAACGCTCGTAGAGATCTATGGCCATGCGAAGCCTTGCCAACGGCGAACGCAGTTCATGGCTGGCATTGGCGAGCAGGGATCGGTGCGCGTCGACCAGACGTTCGATGCGATCGGCCGCAATGTTGAAACTCCGTGCGACTGCTGCGACTTCATCGCTGCCACTCGCCGCAACCCGGGTTCCAAGCTCGCCTGCCCCCCAAATTTCCACGCCGCGGCGCAGACGCTCCAACCGCCGCGTCAGATGACGAACCACAGGATAGGCTGCAAGGCCGATGACACCGGCGATGACTGCCAGATAGCCAAGGGGATTTCGTCCACCCGGCCCCAGGGGCATGCGGGCCTGTATGACCCGTCCATCCGCCAGTCGAATTGCAAACGGCCGTTTGCCATCGTGCGACTGACGCGAGCCGGGCGCATCGAATTTGAACGGTTCTCCAGCACTGGCAATCAATTGTTCATGCGGGTTGTATAGCGCCAAGTCGGCTGCGAAGGCGTCCGCAAGCCGTTCAAGCGTGATCTTGAGCATAGCCGGATCGTCGGTCACCGGTAACATTGTGGCGATGAATTTGTCACGCCGGCCGCCCCATCCCCGGTCCAGCTCGTCCTGCCCCAGCCGGACAAAGAACGCACTCGTGAATGCGACTACGGCCAAACTGGCCAGCAGCGTGAGGTAGACCTTGAGGAAGAGGCTGTTGCGCACCACAGTTTCGCCCCGACTTATTTCTGATCGTCCTGAAAGCGAGCGAAAACATAGCCGGCGCCGCGCACGGTTACGATGCGACGCGGGTGTTTGGGACTATCCTCGATTGCCGCCCTGATCCGAGAAATATGCACATCGATCGACCGATCGAACGCTTCGAGTTCCTCGCCTTTGACAAGGTCCATCAGTTGCTCGCGCGACAGCACACGTCCGGCATTCTCCGCCAATGCAACGAGAAGGTCGAATTGATAGCTGGTCATCGGACAATCGCGGCCATCGATACGGACTGAACGAGAACCGGGATCTATCTCGAGCCGCCCGGACCGAAGGATGCGTGATGCGGTCAGATCGCCGCCACGGCGCCGCCGCAGTATAGCCTTGAGACGCGCCAGCAGTTCGCGCGGATTAAACGGCTTTGGCAAGTAGTCGTCTGCGCCCAACTCCAGCCCGATAATCCGGTCCGTCTCATCCCCTTTCGCCGTGAGCATAAGAATGGCCACGTCAGATACGGCGCGCATGCGGCGGCAGGCCTCGAAGCCGTCCAGGTCGGGCAGCATGACGTCGAGAATTACCGCGTCTGGCGAACGCCGTTGCACATCAGCGAGGCCGGCATGCCCGGTTGCCGCAGTGTGGACGATGTAGCCATTTCCCGAGAGATAGTCCGCGATCATGGCGGACAGGCGTGTGTCGTCATCGATGATCAGCACCTGTTCCGCCATGGCCGGGACTCTCCGGATTTCAACCTTGCAGTTGAAATCCTACCACCGGCCGTGGCCTCCGCGCGCGTTGAAACGCTCCAGAATCTTTGCCCTTTGTTCTGGCGTCAGGATTTCTGCCGCATCGACAAGAGTGGCCGTCATTTTCCGCGAGGCGGCATCGATCGCGGCAACGCGCTCACTGCGCAACTTTTCGATCGCAGATCGGTCGATAGTCGGCGCGCCCAGAATGTCGGCTGCGGCGTTGCGCGTGTCCCTGAAGTCGTCGAGCATCGGAGCGATCTCATCTCGGGCAGAACCGAAGAGCTCCTTCAGCTTCTTCGACTGTTCCGGTGTGGCATCGATATCTTCCATCATATGCTCCATCCGGCGCTCCGAGAAGCCACCGCGGCCCATAGAAGCATCCATCATCTGGTGCCCCTTGCCAAAATGCAGCATTCCGTGCCCATCTCCGAACTCGCCACTGTTGGCCACAGCAAGACCAATGCCGGCGACTGCTGCGGCAGCAAGGCCGCCGATAACGATGCGCCGTCCCCAGCCACGCGACCCAGTTGCGGTGTTCGGAGCCGATGAGGCCTGCATATCCTGCTTGTCGTTGTCCATGATCGCTTCCTTGGTTAGGCGGCACTTGCAGCCGCGATAACGCCAGACTGGAGGACCAACGTTTCTCGAGTGACGGGGAAGTGTAAAGAAATGTGAAGGTGCCTCCCTGTCGTCTGGGGTTCCAACGACGCTCTTTGACCTGACTCATGGCGGGGAGCGACCTCTTCCTTAGCGATTGCCAAGTTTCTGACGACCGGGGAAAAAAATGCGCATGGGAAAGCTAGACGACAACGATCGGGCGCACGCCATGGGGAAATTGGGCTGCTCCACCGCTACTTGCAGGCAGCGAATTATCTTTCGGTCGGCAGAAATCCTTTGCCGCGCGAGCCGCTGGAGCCCTAGCATGTCAAGCCATTAGGCTACTCAGTCACTTGGGCACGACACCCGGCCTCAACCTCATCTATGCCCATCTATATAGCTTATCCGGATGCGCGACCTGAACATAATCTATCTGCGGCCCCGGTCACGGTGGGTCAGGCATGGTCGCCAATACGTCGAGGGCAGCTCGAGGGCAGCTATATACCGAGATCTGTTTCCAGAAATCAGAAGTGCTCTCGACGGCGTGCGCAAGCTGGAGTTGGCGCAGTTCGACATCAAGCGCGGCTTGACGACTGACCTTGCACATCAAGTCGCCGGCCAGTTTGATGGCGAACCGATTCAGGCAGCCCTCACGTCAGCAGCTACATTGCGGTCGGAGCTGCGATGCCGCTAGCGATGATGGTGCTTGTGGCGCCCGCTGCTTCTGGTCTGGGCCGTGTCTGCTGCTTCACTGCTGTTCCTTTGCGTTGCTGGGCGCAATCGGCGCTAAGGCAGGCGGAGCCAACGTCATGAAGGCAATGTTGCGGGTTTCCTTCTGGGGCGACTTTGCGATGGCGTTGACTGCTGGCATTGGCGCGCTGAGCGGTACGGCAGTCTGAGTGAATGGCCAAATCCGGGCGAGCCCGATACCCGACACCCCTCTCCTATAGTTCATCCAGAGCGCACCGAGCCGACGAACTGAGAGGCTTCGACGCCTGGCTTCTCCCCGACGTCGCCGCAACTTCGATAGTCGTCAGAATGCCGAAGCCCCTTGGCAGCAAAGGCGACAGTCACATGCTCAATCGCTCTTTCCATCGGCAACGCTAAACGGCTTGCCGAAAGTGAAGCTCAATGAGCTTTCCCCCTCAGTCAGAAGGCACCGCAGTCGCCGCCAATCAGTTCATCGGCAACCGCCTTCTGCTCATCTTTCAGCACAGAATAGAGCCCCTCCGTCGCGGGCTTCATGGCTTTCATTGACTCCAGCATGGCTTCCATGCCGGAGATTCTTGCATCCATGCGCTCCGGCGCAGTCCCCGTTTCCATGGTCTTCGCTATGCCCTCATGCATGCCCTGCATGAGTTCGACGCGCTCCGTTACCGCAGTCGCATAGGCGTCCCATGCCGGCTGCTGATCTGAGGTGATGTTCAGTTCACCCCTGAGGTAAGCTAGGCGCCCCTCGACCATGGCGCCCATCTTCGGCTGGCGACCCATCAGGCCGCCAAACCTGCCTTCGCCCCATCCGCCCTGGCCCATGCGTCCGTGTCCCATCATGCCAACGGTCGGGCACCCGCCGCCCATCATTCCCATCATGCCTTGTTGGGATTGGGCATTAGACGGCGAGACGAATGCGGCTCCAATTGCAATCACGACTGCGGCATTGGCGAAGAATTTTGTCATCTGACATCCTTTCGCACCGCGCTATCCGGGTGCTCTTGAAGAGATTGAGCTCCCTGCAGTGACTTGTCGCTGATCTGGATCAAGGAAAATGTCGATAGCTTCCACTCTGCAGCATCGCGCCACCGCGGTTCGAGCGGCTTGAGCGACTTTGGAAACGCTGAACCGGAGTGGCAGCGTCGAACGCCAGGCCGACGAGTGAAGCACCTAACGAGCTTAACGGACCATACAAGCGCCCAGTTCATCGCCTCCATCATCCGCATCTCAGCTATGCTCATCAAGTCGCCCTGCAAAGCTGCGCGCGTAGCCAGCCTGTGAGCAGGCAATGGTCCTGATTCAGCCATTCCCGGCAATCGTCCCAAATCGGGTGCCGGATTGCTGTTTCGGCGAAATCGGGCATTCATCCGAGCACGGGGATCCCAGGCGTGCTAGAGTTAAATTGTTGTGTCCGATGCCGCTATTTGCCGGCTTTTTCCTCCGATCAGCGTCGCCTGAGGCTGCTCCCCTGAGCGGCACTTTCCCGTTTCCAAGTACGCAACTCGCCTAACCAGGAGAACCGCACATGTTGCTGCCCAAAGGTACAGTCGTTGCCGTCGCCGATGGCGAAAAGATCAATCTGTTTCGCAACACAGGGGACGAGGCAGGTCTGAAGCTTGTCGCAATGCCCCACCAAGCTGTCGCTGCAGACGCAGGTACGAGCATGGGACGGCAAGCAAGCGCTGCCAACCCCGACCATGGTCAGGCTGGAGAGGATCAGTTTTCAGCGGGAATTGTCCAGCATCTCAATCAGCAGGCGCTGAGCGGTGAGATCGAGCATATGGTGATCGTGGCAGCGCCCCGCGCTCTTGGCGAAATGCGCAAACATTACCACAAGGCGCTGTCTGCCATCCTTCTGGGCGAGATTGCGAAAGACCTGACAGGGCATTCGCAGGCGGATGTCGAGAAAGCACTTGCGGGCGGATGATTATTTGGCAAACCGCCCAGGGGTGTCATCCGGTCGATACCTAGAAGGCTCGACGAGGGCCCAATCGAAATCTCGTTCGAAAGCAGGCCGGCCATGGCGTCCTTGATCGTGTGGTCGCCTGACGCCTGCGTCTTGCGACCGGCTCAATCAATTCGGTGGAGTGGGCTTCGATTATCGCCTGGAGATGGGGCACCGTGGCGATGCGACGGTAATCTCCATTGAACTCCGAAAATTGCCAATCGCGCTGCTGGCAATCAACACCAAATTCCCGCTCTTGGCAGTTCGGAGTGTGTGCAAACTTCACCGCAATGCTCCTGAAAAGAAGGATGCGCCTGCCTGAGAGCTGATCTTTCTTCATACGTATCTGTCTAAACAGGGTAACCTGGACCCGGACCCTGGAATGTGGGAGCGATACTTTTGACTGACTGGATCAAGCAGTTTCCGGGCTTGTCCCGTATCGAGCCGGCCGTACGCGACGCGCTGACCCGAAAGAGCGCCATAATTGCGGTCCCGCAAGGCACTGTGATCTTCGGTCCTGGCAAGTCACCCGAGAACCTGCTTCTGCTGCTGGAAGGCAGGGTGCGGGTGCAGCAGGTCTCGGAAGGTGGCCGCGAGATCGTCCTTTATCGGGTCGAGGCTGGACAAAGCTGCGTACTGACGACCGCCTGCCTGTTGGCCCACGAAGACTATTCCGCCCAGGGCATCGCCGAAACCGACGTGCGCGCCGTGGCCATCCCGCGCGCGGTCTTCGATGACCTGGTCTCCCAGTCGGTCGCTTTCCGCAGTTTCATATTCACCGCCTATTCCAAAAGGATCACCGATCTGTTTCAGGTCATCGAAGACATCGCGTTCCAGCGCGTCGATATCCGGCTGGCGCAGAAGCTGATCGATCTGGAACGTGGCGCAAGACAGATCAAAGCCACGCATCAGCAGATGGCAGCCGAACTGGGCACCGCGCGCGAGGTTGTCTCGCGCCAGTTAGGCGAGTTTCAGCGACGGGGATGGATTCGGCAGTCGCGCGGGACGATCGATCTGGTGGATATTGCCGGGTTAGAAAGACTAGCCGCCCTGGATGCGGGATAGATCTCATGGTTTCTCGTGAACAGTAGCTATCGCTGATGCTCAGGGCTCCAACGCTAGAACTCAAAAAGGCCAGAGAGGGCTAGGCGCACACCGGTGAAGAACACGGGCTGCCTGAGGGTCAAAATGGCCTCCGGACGACTTGGAAGCAGTACCCGCGCGGGCGCCAGCCGGGCTCTCCCACGCCCGAGTTCGCACCCAATCTGATCGCCCGGCAAGGCCCGCGAGCCGACCACCACGCCAAGCCGCGACCAATGCTCCGCCAAGATTACCAAGGAACTTGATACCAGCACAGCGGAGACAGGCAAGCACAGCCTCGGTATCGCCCCTTTCGCCGCCCCGTCAGCCTGCAAGTCCCGCCATTCACTTCCGCTTGGTGACATCGTCACTGAACGGCGGATCGAAAGGGCATAGACAGGTCCCGTATTCAACAGGAGATCAGGACAATGATTGCCAATGTAGGAACCATAGACCGGGCTCTTCGTCTTGTCCTCGGCGTGGGGCTGATCGCTGCGGCGTTGTTCAGCAGTTGGGACGTCGTTGACAGCGTTGCACTAGAATATGGCGCTGTGGTCGTGGGCATTGTGATGCTGGCGACTGCCATGTTCCGCTTCTGCCCACTCTACGCGGTGCTGGGGGCCACGACGTGCCGGAACTGACCACCATCGAAACCCTTTTCACCCCGTGGCAATCCCTCTCAGGCGGCATTCTGATCGGGCTGGCCTCGGTGCTGCTGATGCTGACCCTTGGCCGGATCATGGGAGCCACCGGCGTCCTGGCAGGTGTTCTGACGCCGTCCGCGCATCCAGATACCGGTTGGCGGCTTGCATTGCTGGCCGGGATGATCAGCGGGCCGCTTGTTACGCTGGCTGTGACCGGGCAGATGCCCGCAGTCGAGGTAACCGTGTCCATGCCGATGCTTCTGGTGGGCGGCGTGCTGGTCGGGATCGGCGTAACCTACGGATCCGGCTGCACCTCGGGACACGGGGTTTGCGGGGTGGCGCGCCTGTCGCGCCGGTCCATTGCGGCAACATTGACCTTCATGCTGACCACCGGGGTGACCGTCTATCTCATCCGTCATGTTCTGGGGGCCTGACACATGCGACTTCTGACGTCCTATCTCATCGGCCTTGTCTTTGGCGTGGGCATTTCGATTTCGGGCATGGCCAACCCAGCCAAGGTGCTCAACTTCTTCGATGTGACAGGCAACTGGGACCCAAGCCTCATCTTCGTCATGGGAGGGGCGGTTATCATCGCCTTCCTTGGTTATCGCATTGTCTTGCGCAGGACCTCGCCGATCATCGACGCGAAATTCCACTTGCCCGACAATCTGCGCATCGACGCCCGTCTGCTCGCCGGCTCGGCCGTGTTCGGCGTGGGCTGGGGCATCGCCGGGTTCTGCCCGGGGGCTGCGCTCCCCGCCTTGGGAACTGGCCGGATCGAGGTCGTCGCCTTCGTGGCGGCGCTGATCGCCGGCATCTTTGGCGCCAAGGGCCTAATGGCCCTGAGCGGTGCGCGCACAGCCCGCGTGCTGCGCCGCGAAACCTGAACCAGAAAGGAGACTGCCGTGACAGATTATCCGATCAACATGTCCGTCAAACCACAGGTCGAGGCATTCTTCGACCCGGCAACCAATACCATCAGCTATGTGGTGAAAGACCCGTCCTCGAACGCCTGTGCCGTGATCGATTCCGTCATGGACATCGACTATGCGGCGGGCCGGATCACCTATGACCATGCCGACGCCATCATCGACCATATCCGCAAGCACGGCCTGAAGCTGGAGTGGATCATCGAGACCCACGTGCATGCCGACCACCTTTCCGCCGCGCCCTACATTCAGAGCGCTCTCGGCGGCAAGATTGGCATCGGCGACAAGATCATGGTCGTTCAGGACACGTTCGGCAAGATTTTCAACGAAGGCACCGAGTTCCAGCGCGACGGCAGCCAGTTCGACGCCCTATTCGAGGATGGCGACACCTACAAGATCGGCAACATGCAGGCGGTGGCAATCTACACCCCCGGCCATACGCCGGCCTGCATGGTTCATGTCATGGGTGACGCGGCTTTCGTGGGAGATACACTGTTCATGCCCGATGGCGGATCGGCGCGCGCCGATTTCCCTGGCGGCGATGCCGCCACACTTTACGACAGCATCCAGAAGGTGCTGGCTTTGCCAAACGAGATGCGCCTGTTCATGTGCCACGACTACGGTCCCAATGGCCGCGACATCCAGTGGCAAACCACGGTGGCCGCGGAAAAAGAACACAACATCCATGTCGGCAAAGGAGCCACCAAGGAGCAGTTCGTGAATTTGCGCACCGAACGCGACGCAACGCTGGCGATGCCAAAACTCATCATCCCGTCGCTCCAGGTGAACATGCGCGCAGGCGAGGTGCCGACCGACAAGGACGGCCGGCCAATGCTCAAAGTACCCATCAACGCGCTTTGACCTCTGACCTCCATTCAAGGACAAGAAAATGCAGGACATCAAACACATCACGCCGGATTTCGCGGTCAGCCCGCAGATTGCGCCTGTACAACTCGCCGACCTGAAGGCCGCGGGCTTTACAACAGTGATCTGCAACCGCCCCGATCACGAGGATGCAGGCCAGCCCAGCTTTGCCGAGATCAAAGCCGCCGCCCTGGTCGCAGGGCTTGAGGCGTTCCACATTCCGGTCACGCCAGGTCAAGCAACCAGGGTTGACGTTGTCGCTTTCGACACCGCCGTGGCCACGGCTCAAGGCAAGGTTCTGGCCTATTGCCGTACGGGCGCCCGGGCGCAGAGCCTCTTTGCCGCGATCCAGGGATGAACCCGGCACAGTCTGCCCCTTTCTGCAGACGCATTGAAGCCGCCTCTCTTGGACCATGAAGAACCCAGAAAAGTCTCGTCCCATGTCCGCCATATCGCTCGCCCGCTATCTTCCGATCCTGCAATGGGGCCGGACCTATGACCGTCACGCCCTGACGGGCGACCTGCTGGCGGCAGTGATCGTGACGATCATGCTGATCCCTCAGTCGCTGGCCTATGCGCTTCTGGCGGGATTGCCGCCGGAAGCCGGGCTCTATGCCTCGATCGCGCCAGTCATCCTTTACGCGATCTTCGGTACCAGCAGGGCGTTGGCCGTGGGACCAGTGGCGGTGGTGTCACTGATGACGGCCGCTGCCATCGACAACATCGTCGAACAGGGGACCATGGGCTATGCCGTGGCCGCCCTCACCCTTGCAGGATTGTCTGGGGCAATCCTGCTGGCGATGGGGCTCCTTAAGCTGGGATTTCTCGCCAACTTCCTGTCACATCCCGTCATCGCAGGCTTTATCACAGCATCCGGCATCCTCATTGCGACCAGCCAGATCAAACATATTCTGGGCGTAAGAGCAGGTGGCGACACTCTGCCTGCAATGGTCGTATCACTGGCCGACAACCTCATTGCGACCAACTGGATCACCCTGGTGATCGGGATCGGTGCCACCGGGTTTCTGTTCTGGGTCCGCAAGGGTTTGAAACCGATGCTGCGCCAACTCGGCCTTGGCCCGCGCCTGGCGGATGTGGTGACCAAGGCCGGTCCGGTGCTTGCCGTGGCCGTGACGACGGTCGCAGTCTGGGGCCTCGGACTGGATGCAAAGGGAGTGCAAATCGTTGGTGACGTGCCACAGGGCCTGCCGCCGCTAACGCTGCCCTCATTTTCCACCAATCTGATCGGGCTTCTGCTGCTTCCCGCATT
This sequence comes from Aminobacter ciceronei, assembly GCF_014138625.1. Taxonomy (GTDB): domain Bacteria; phylum Pseudomonadota; class Alphaproteobacteria; order Rhizobiales; family Rhizobiaceae; genus Aminobacter; species Aminobacter ciceronei. The sequence goes on along the minus strand of NZ_JACJHY010000007.1, from coordinate 173,690 downwards.
GTTGATTTCGGTCATCGGGTTCGTGGAATCCGTCTCGGTCGCGCAGACGCTCGCCGCCAAGAAACGACAGCGGATAGACCCCGACCAGGAACTGATCGGACTGGGCGCCGCCAACATCGGGGCGGCTTTCACGGGAGGATACCCGGTGACGGGTGGCTTCGCTCGATCGGTGGTAAACTTCGATGCAGGGGCCGAGACGCCTGCCGCCGGCGCCTTTACCGCAATAGGGTTGGCCGTCGCAGCCATAGCGCTAACCCCGCTGATATACTTCCTCCCCACGGCCGCCTTGGCCGCGACGATCATCGTGGCGGTGCTTTCGTTGGTCGATTTCTCGATCTTGAAGCGCAGTTGGACCTACTCGAAGGCAGATTTCGTCGCCGTGGCCTCGACGATCGCTCTGACCCTCGCGATGGGCGTAGAGACCGGCGTATCAACGGGAGTGGTGCTATCCATCGTACTACATCTCTACAGATCCTCGCGTCCACATATTGCAGAGGTTGGCCTTGTTCCAGGCACCCAGCATTTCCGCAATATCCGACGCCACACCGTCCTCACCGACCCTACCCTTCTCACCATCCGCATCGACGAGAGCCTCTACTTCGCCAACGCTCGTTTTCTCGAGGATTACGTCGCCGATCGCGTCGCCTCCGATTGCCCGATCAGAAACGTGGTGGTGATGTGCTCTGCCATCAACGAGATCGATCTCAGCGCACTGGAAAGCCTGGAGGCGATCAACCATCGCCTGGGGATGATGGAAGTGAAGATGCACCTGTCGGAAGTGAAAGGCCCGGTGATGGACCGGTTGAAAAGATCCCATTTCCTCGATGCGCTGACGGGGCAGGTGTTTCTGTCGCAATACGACGCGATGCAGACCCTTGCCCCCAAACAGGGCCTGAACCACCCGGACAACCCAAGTCATGCCGCGAGCACCTGTTCAAGGTCAGATCCGGGGTAAGCCGTGACATCACCTCTCGCCTTGACCGATGCGGGTGCGTCCCCCATCGTCGAATTGGCTCCTGGGCAGCGTCCGCTTTTGGATGGCTCGAAACAGGCGTTCGACACGGCCCGCAAGCGGCTGGGGGATCCGCGTCGAGATGATGGCTCGGACATCCGCTCCTGGGCGGCATGCAGAGAGAACTGGTCGGCACGGCTCAAGGTCGGCCCTCAGTGGTGAGGGCTCGGCGCAGCCGACGAATGACAGCAGACCGTCCGCGTTCGTCCGCCTGCTGACTGACGGCCTGGCTTACATCGAGCAGCAATTCCGATAACTCGTTGTGCCAATCAAGGCGGGCGACCTTGCCCGGCAACAGACGCTTCGGTTCGTTGAAATCAACCCTTTGCGCGCCGGCCCTACCGAGATCGAAGGCTTCGTCGAGTTGCGGCGCAATGATACGTTCCGGAGAGACGAATGCCGCCAAGCGTGCCTTCAGCCCGGACAGGCCAGTTTCTTCGCCATGGGTCAGGAATACCCCTTTATGGATAGGCAGGCGCGCCCTTACCCAATCCTCGAGCTCGCTGGCATCGGCGTGGCCCGAATACAGGTCGAGCAGTCTGATCCGAGCCTTGACTTGAAACTCCTCTCCCTGAATTCGTACCCGTTCGGCCCCGTCGAGGAGTATGCGTCCCAGCGTTCCCTGTGCCTGAAATCCGGCAAGCATCACTGTTGCGTTCCTTCGCCACAGATTCGCCTTCAGATGGTGTCGGATGCGACCTGCATCGCACATGCCGCTTGCTGCGATCACGACGTAGAACCCGCTAAGGCGATTGATCGCCTTGCTTTGCTCAACCGTTTCCGTGAAGCGAATTTCACGAGAACTGAGGGCCTGCCTGAGCGCATCGCCTTCCTGGATTTCGTCGGCATGTCGCTCGAAGATTGTGCTGGCGCGAGTGGCTAGCGGCGAATCCACGAAGACATCGGCCTTGGGAATCTGCCCTTCGCGCATCAACCAGAACAGGTCGACAAGCAACTCCTGCGTTCGTTCGACGGCAAACGATGGGATGATAAGCGGACCACTTGCGGCGAGCGCGCCTTGCACTTCTTGCAAGAGCAGGGACCTACGTCGCTGAGGGGTGATTTCTCCTCGCTCCCGATCTCCGTAGGTCGATTCGCAAATCAGATAGTCGACATCCGTCGGCGCTTCCGGATCCGGCTGCAGAAGTTTGTGGGCCGGACCGACATCTCCGGAAAACAATAGTCTGAGCGGCTTGTCCGAAAAATTGATCTCAATTTCGACTGAAGCGGACCCCAACAGATGCCCGGCGTTCCAGAACCTAACCCGCACACCAGCTACGACTTCGAACCATTCTTTATATTGCCTGGCATGGAAGAGCGTCATGCACTTTGCCGCGTCTTCCGCCGTGTATATGGCGGCTACTGCCATACGACCCCGTTGGGCGTTGCGGCGATTGAGGTGCTCAACTTCCATTTCCTGGATGTGAGCGCAATCGGGCAGCATGACCGAGCAGAGATCGATCGTGGCTCGGGTAGCATGTATGGGGCCGGAGAACCCATGCTTCATCAGCTTGGGAAGCAACCCACTGTGATCGATGTGGGCATGGGTCAGCACGACCGCGTCAATCCTGCTCGGATCGAATGGAAAGTCTCCGTAGTTGAGCTCCCGTTCGGATTTCGACCCTTGGAAGAGACCACAGTCGATCAGGATGCGCTCGTTCCCGACTTCAAGCTCGTAACAAGAGCCTGTCACCGCATGAGCCGCGCCATGAAAACGTAGACGTGGCACCATTTCTTGACGCTCCGCGAAGGTTCCCGTTTTGGCGTGGTCCGCCAACCTAGACGCAATTCTGCCAGGTTTCACTTTGCAAACCTTGACTGGGGTCAATTTTCGGTCTGCTGTTTTTAACCCATCCGGAAGCGGGGTGCAGGCTTGTCATGGCAAGGAAGAGCGCAGGCATACTAGCGTTCAGGCGAACGCAAGGGTTCGTGGAAGTCCTGCTTGCACATCCGGGCGGGCCGTTCTGGAGCAAACGCGATCTTGGCGCCTGGTCCATGCCCAAAGGCGAGTATGCCGACGACGAGGAATCGGAGGCAGCGGCCAGGCGAGAGTTCCAGGAAGAGACAGGCATCGAAGTGACGGGCAAGCTCATTCCGCTCGGAACCGTCCGCCAGCATAGTGGGAAGCTGGTCACCGCCTTTGCCGTGGAAGCCGACATCGAGACGACCGATTTCAAAAGCAACCTGTTTGCCATGGAGTGGCCGCCCCACAGCGGCCAAGACAAGCTCTTCCCGGAGGTGGACCGAATTGAGTGGTTCTCGTTGGCCGACGCGAGCAACAAGCTCGTCGCCGGACAGCGTCCATTGTTGGATTTACTGAGCCAAGCAACTGCGAGCGCAGCCTCTGCGGAAAGATGCTCGGGCCAGTGACTGGGACAATGCCCAGCCATCTATTCGCACATAACCGATAGCGCCTGCATCTTGACGATTTCAACCGTTCTCAAGGACACCAGCCGCATGATGCCTTGTCCGCGCAGTCGGGTGAAAACGCGTGACACGGTTTCAAGCGACAGGCCTAGATAATCGGCAATGTCTGTCCGTGACATCGGCAGTTCAAAGCGCTCGAGCCCACCCTGACGCTCGAACATGTCCAGCAAAAAGGCGGCAACTCGCTCAGGAGCATTCTGACGGCCGAGAACGAGGAGATGCTCCTGGGCGCGCACCAGGCCGCGCAGCGCCAGAGGCAGCAGCGTTGCCGACAAATCAGCGGTTGCCGACACTCTCATGGAAAGCGTCGAGGTGGCACCGACCGCCTCGGCGAAGAAATGATGGCGACTATCTGCCTCAAATCCGAACACTTCGCCGGGCAGGTGAAATGCAGAGATTTGCCTGCGGCCATCAGCCAGCAGCCTGTAAACCCGAACGCAACCGAATTTCACCACATAGAAGCAGTTCGCGTCGCTGCCTGGGGAGAAAATCTCGGAGCCAGCCGGATGGAATGACGCCGGCATTGGAACTCCGAATGCCGGAAGAGGCATCTGGCCTAAAAGCGCGTCCCAATTGGACCCCGTGGTATTGTCGACATTGCCCTGAGAATGCACTGCTCTCTCCCGCGGTAACCGGGAGATTCATCGCGCATGAGCCGCTGCGGAGAAATTCGGTTATGTCACTAGGGGATAATACGTAGTCACGTGATGGTTTGGGGGCTGTTAATGCTGCCTGGCACCAAGTCCCGCTTCGATGGCCATTCTCACCAGTTCGGGAAGGCTTCGCGCTTCCATTTTGGACATCACGCTTGCCCGGTGAACCTCGACGGTTCGAGGACTGATATCGAGATCGTAGGCGATCGTTTTGTTGGGGAGGCCCGCAACAACGGCGGCGAAGACCTCGCGCTCGCGTTCGCTCAACAGCGCCACGCGTGAACGAATGGCAGATATGTCCTCGTGAACGGCCTGCCTTCCGAGGCTGGCGATGGCCCGGTCTACGGCCGAGATCAGGACATCGTCCTTGAACGGCTTTTCGATGAAATCGAAAGCTCCTGCTTTCATGGCTTCGACGGCAAGTGGAACGTCGCCATGTCCCGTGATGACGATCGCGGGAATGGCGCAGGATAGCTGGCGGAGCCGCTGAAGCAATTCGATCCCATCTACGTCAGGCATGCGAAGGTCCGTCACCAGGCAGCCATTGCGGATGGTTGGTGCCGCAGACAGGAACGCCAAGGCAGACTCGTGCTGGCGCACAGTGTATCCGGACATGGTAAGCAGGAATGCCAGAGACCTTCTGACCGGTTCCTCGTCGTCGACGATGTGGACGACGCTCTCACCCTTGTCCATCGATCGTCTCCTGTTCAAAAGCAGGCAAGGTGAAGCGGAAAGTGACCCCGCCATGGGCGTTCATCCGCATGCTCAGCTCGCCACCGTGGGCCTCAACGATGCGTTTGGCAATGGAGAGGCCAATGCCCATGCCGCTGGCCTTGGTGGTGACGAAGGGCTGGAAAAGGCGTGCAGCGATTTCATCGGGGATGCCAGGCCCAGTGTCGGAAACTTCGACGGCCACTTCGCCCGGGTTCCCAGAAGCTGTCCGCACGGTGAGCAGCCGTGTGTCGCTATCGCGCATGGCTTCAATGCCGTTGCGCATGAGATTTGTGAGCACCTGCTGGATCTGCACTCTGTCAACCATCACCATCCCTGTTCCGGGCCCGAAATCAAAGACTGAGCGAACGCCTCGCTCTCTTGACCCCATCAGGGCCAGAGCGCCTGCCTCTTCGACAAGCTTATGAATGTCCTCGGGCGCTTTCTCGGTCTCCCCGCGCATCACGAATTCGCGCAGATGGCGAATGATCTCTCCCGCTCGTAGCGATTGCGTCGCAATCTCTTGCAACGCCTCTGGAAGCTGGGAAGCCGCTTGCTCTGGGCGTTCGCGCAGCATGCGGATTGACCCTTGCGTGTAGTTTGCAATTGTCGACAGCGGCTGATTGAGTTCGTGTGCAAGCGTGGAAGCCATTTCGCCCAGCTCGTTGAGGCGGGCAAGCCTGGCAAGTTCGCCTTGAATCTCCTGGAGGCGAGCTGCAGATTCCTCTCGTTCGGTCAGATCCCTGATGAAGCCGGTGAAATAGATCTTGTCGCCGGATTTCATCTCGCCCACCGCAAGCGTCATCGGAAACGTGGAGCCATCCTTCCTGCGGCCGACCACCACCCGGTCGACCCCGATGATGCGCTTCTCGCCAGTGGTCAGGTACCTGCGGATGAAGCCATCGTGACCGCTTCGATACGGCTCCGGCATGAGGATTCGAACATTTTTGCCCCTGACTTCCTCTTCCAGGTAGCCGAACTGCCTGACTGCTGCCGTGTTGAAGGAAACGATGGTTCCATCTCTTTCGATGACAACCGAAGCGTCGAGGACGGTGTCCAGTATCGACTTGAGATGGGCCTCGCGCTCAACGAGCCTGTGCTTCGTTTCCTCATTAGCGGTCCAGGCTCGATGCAGGAGTTCACCCATTGCCGCCAGCGCGAACCCAACGAGGGTGAAAACCAGCAGCGCACCGACACCAGTGTTGCCCTCCAGCTTGAGCCCACCAATGTAGAAAGCGCCAACAACGGACAGGACGACGGAAACTAGCCCGGGGCCTGCGCCACCTATCATCGCAGCCATGAGAATTGCCGGGACGAAGAGTATGAAAGTGGCGCTGTCAGCCAGAAAGCCATGGAGGAGAATACGTGCCAAGAATGCGAATGCCACGATTGAACAGGCAAAAAGGTATGCTTTTCCCCCACTGTAAATAAAAGGGAACCTTACTTTGTGGAACGCTTTGGAAATGGCATCCTCGGCCATGACCACTTCCCGATGTTGCCTCACCCGGACCCGCTGGAAAGCGGTCCTTCAGCCTGGTTTTCTTATACATCCATCGATCGCGAAGGGCTACGGGTTGCACCCGTGACATGGTTGCTCGCCTAAATTTGACAAGGATCAATGCGGCAGAAGAGCTCTGGCAGAGACTGGTTTCCTGCATTTGCTGCGACAACAAGGAGTTCGATCGATGTCCGATATCGTACTCAGACAAGATGTCCTCGACGAACTGGATTTCGAACCCAGCATCAATGCAGCCCATATCGGAGTGGCTGTTGATCACCGTGTCGTCACTCTGACTGGGCATGTTTCGACCTATGCTCAGAAGGCTGCGGCAGAGGGAGCTGTTCGACGTGTAAAGGGGGTCAGGGGGGTCGCTCAGGAGATTGAAGTCCGGCCTTTCGGTGCCCACGCCACTGCTGACGACGAGATCGCGAGGCGAGCGGTTACTATCCTTGCATGGAACACGACAATTCCTGAGAACGCAGTCCAGGTCATGGTTCAGCGTGGCTGGGTAACCCTTACTGGCACCGTCGCTTGGCAGTATCAGAAGACCGCGGCAACTGACGTGGTGCAACGCTTGGGCGGCGTGGTCGGCATCTCCAACAACATTGAAATCAAGCCGCACCTGACATCGGCCGATGTCAGCAAGAAGATCAAGTCGGCCTTGGTACGCAGCGCTGAAATCGAAGCTCAAGCGATCCAGGTCTCGGTGTCCGATGGAACCGTCCGGCTTGAGGGTCACGTCCGCACATGGTCGGAGCGCATGGCGGCCGAACGCGCAGCATGGTCTATCCCCGGAGTTACCCAGGTCGACGACCGAATTTCAGTGAGCTGAGGTCGTATCGGGAGGCTGCAGTAATGAAGGCAATGTTGCTTGAACATGCGGGCCAGCCGCTTCGGCTTGTCGAAAGGACGCCCCCTGCCCCCGGGCCCAGGCAGATTCGACTGCGTGTCGAAGCCTGCGCCGTATGCCGAACCGATCTCCATGTTATCGACGGAGACCTGCCAAATCCGAAGCTGCCGTTGATCCCGGGGCACGAGATCGTCGGCATTGCCGACCTAGTCGGATCGGATGTCGACAGTTCTATGCTCGGCCGTCGATTCGGCGTGCCTTGGCTGGCTCGAACGTGCGGCACCTGTCTCTATTGCAGCACGGGTCGCGAGAACCTGTGCGATGCAGCTGAGTTCACAGGCTACACACTGGACGGTGGTTTCGCGACCCATGTCTTGGTTGGCATCGACTATGCCTTCGAGCTCGACCCCCTTGCCGATCCGGTGGCGCTGGCCCCTCTGTTATGTGCTGGGCTTATCGGGTGGCGATGCCTGAAAAAGGCGGGAGACGCTAAGCGTCTCGGGATCTTTGGTTTCGGCGCGGCCGCTCATATCATCGCCCAGGTTGCGGTCTGGCAAAAACGGGAAGTCTTTGCTTTCACCAAACCGGGAGACGTGACCGCCCAGGGCTTGGCCCGCCAGCTTGGCTGCGCGTGGGCGGGCAGTTCGGGAGATCAGCCTTCGGCAGAACTTGACGCGGCGATCATCTTTGCACCGGTTGGTACACTTGTGCCCAGGGCGCTCACTCTGGTTCGCAAAGGCGGGCGCGTTATCTGTGGCGGCATACACATGAGTGACATCCCCGCCATGGAGTACAAAGTCTTGTGGGGGGAGCGCGAACTCGTTTCGGTGGCGAACCTGACGCGTGGGGATGGCCAGGAGTTCTTTTCAATCGCTGAGCAGGCGAAAATTCATGCCCGCACCACCGCCTATCCGCTCCAAGAAGCCAACACCGCACTAGACGACCTTAGGTCGGGAAAGCTCAGTGGGGCTGCAGTCCTAACGCCTTGGCCAATTTCTGCCCGGCATTGGATACCTCGCCGACGGGCCAATCTGTGAGACAGCTATCGACGCTTGGGGAATGCGCTACCGTTACGATGGCCTCGCCCCGCGCGACGTCGGCGAATGCCTGGATGTCTTATGCTTGCATACGGGTGAATGGATCGATCCCGGCGGCCTCATCTACATCGCAGAGGTTCCGTGAACCAAAGTGCAGGACGTGCCGTGATCAGCCACCACCCGAGCATGCGCTAGATATTTTGCACCGCCTTAGCATTTGGGACCGCAACTTGATGCGCGACATGTCTTCCCGGATAGGAAACCCACTGATGAGCATCTTCGACAAGATCAACAAGAGGCTTTCGGACAATCTATATCGGCATGGGCATTACTTGACGGCCCCCCACGCAAAAGACCATGACAAGATCGTTGAAATGGTCGACGACCTCATGGAGTTTGTCAAAGAGGACGCGAAGAAGGACGTGAGGGGGAAGGTCATAAATCTGATACGTCGCCACAAACGTCACGACGTGGAAATATGAGGCACCCACGAGTGACGATCAGCTATTCCGAACTGGCACGACGTAGATTGGCCATCTCGACGGACTACTCACAGGCTAAGAAACATCCGAGGACTGGGCTGGCCCCTAGCGGAGTTCATCGAGCGCCTATGCCAAGGCTTTCGATCTTCCGGATCCATTTCTTCCGCCGCTCCAGACTTCCCCCCACAGGCCCGAGCAAGGTTTCATATACGGGCTTGATCCCCACGAAATTCAGGATCCCTCGGCGCATGCCAGCGATCCCGTGGTTGAGGAACCATAGCCGATAGAAGATCGACGGCATTCCCATGGTCACCACGATCCGAGCGGATCGGCCTCGCAGGAGAGGTTCGGTCAGCATTCCCTTATTTTCCGGGTACTGGAAGGCCACTCCTGGCCGCATCGTCTGCTCGAGGAATCCTTTGAGCAGTGCAGGCATGGTGCCAAGCCACAAAGGGAATACGAACACTAAGTGTTCAGCCCAGACGATCGCGTCGGTAGCCGCTCGCAATGGTTCAGGGACGATACCGTGCTCGAACTCTTCGGCGGTCCTCAACAGCGGGAAGTCTGTGATCGCCAGATCGATCTCACGGATCTGATGGCCCGCGCTCTCCGCCGCGGCAGCATACGCTTTCGCAAGCACGCGACAAAACCGATCGGGGGAAGGATCCGGGTGACCAATTACAATGAGGATACGTCGAGCCATCGAGACAACTCCGTTCACTGCGACCTGCTCGCCAATCCGCCAACAAGGGCACGCTTCGTCGGAGTGTGCAGGCCAGTGTTAGAAATGCCAGAAGTCGCGAAGAACCGGACCTTCAACCACTCCGTCGCCATCACATATGCAAGGGTGATGTAGAGCAGTCCGCCCATGGTTGTTAAAGGCAGAGGCACGAACCCAAACCAGGCGGCCACGGGCGAATAGGACAGACTAACCGCAACGGCACCGACGAGGATCGTAAGCGAGACAAGCATCCGACTGGGACGGCTTGCCCAAGCAGGCTTGTGGGTCCGAATGACCAGAACGATGGCAAGTTCGGTGAGTAACGATTCAGTGAACCAACCGGTCTGAAACACCGAAGCGTCGGCGTGAACCACAAACAATAGGAAGGCGAACGTTGCCGCGTCGAACAGGGAACTGACCAAACCGAAACGGATCATGAAGCAGCGAATGAAGGAGATGTCCCATCTCCTCGGCCGCCTGGTTTCATCTATGTCGACATTGTCGGTTGCGATCGCCAAAGACGGGAGATCGGAAAGAAAGTTGTTTAGCAGAATCTGCTTCGCCAAGAGGGGGAGGAAAGGCAGGAAAAGCGACGCGATGGCCATGCTGATCATGTTGCCGAAGTTCGCGCTTGTCGTGATGGCGATGTACTTCATTGTGTTGGCAAAGGTCTTTCGACCGTCGTCGATCCCCAACATGAGAACCCCAAGGTCCCGTTCGAGCAGAATGATATCGGCCGCCTCGCGCGCCACGTCGACGGCTTGATCCACCGAGATGCCGACATCGGCCTGGTGGAGTGCCGGCGCGTCGTTGATGCCATCCCCGAGGTAGCCGACAATCCGGCCTCGTCTCTTGAATGCTTCGACGATCCGTTCCTTCTGGTTGGGGTCGATCTCGGCAAAAATGTCGATGTCTTCGACACGCGCGAACAAGGCTTCCTTCGTCATGTGAACCAGTTCGCCGCCGGTCAATATCGCGTCGGGGGCTAGGCCTATTGCCTTGGCAAGATGCCTGGCAACGTGTCGGTCATCGCCACTGATCATTCGAACGGACACGCCGCGATTGGCGAGTTCCTTCAGTGCGTCAGCCGAACTCTCCTTTGGAGGGTCGAAGAATAGTAGAAAGCCCGCGAGCGTGAGATCCATTTCATCACCGCGGGTGAAACCTTCAGTCTTCAGAAACTGACGGACAGCCAGGGCAATAACGCGAAAGCCCTGTTCGCTCCACGACCGAACCTGGTCATCGATATCGGCCCGACGCTGATCGGAGAGTTTTTCAGCCGTGTGTCCGTCTGTCTCAGTCCCGCACACATCCAGCATCGTCCGGACCGCACCCTTGCAGATCATCAGCGAGCCGCCTTCGGCTCTGCGGACGATAACGGACAGGCGCTTGCGGGCGAAGTCGTAGGGAATCTCGTCGAGCTTGAACTCTTGCCCGCCCAGGGGCTGCTGCTCCTGAGTGCCGGCATCGACGATCGCTTCGTCGAGTGGATTCTTGATCCCAGTCTGGAGCGACGCGTTCAGTTTCGCCCAAGCAAGCAGTTGATCGGATGGCCGCCCACGCGAATCTACCCATCGGTCAAGCCGAATGGCTCCTTCGGTTAATGTCCCCGTCTTGTCGGTACACAGGACATCCATGCTGCCCAGGTTCTCAATTGCCTCGAGCCGTCGGACGATCACGCCATTCTTGGCCATGACCGCGGCCCCACGAGCGAGCGTCACGCTGATGATCGCAGGCAACAGTTCCGGGGTAAGGCCGACCGCCAGTGCAAGAGAAAAGAGCAGCGATTCTGCCAACGGTCTGTGGAGCAACAGGTTGACCACAAATACGACGATCACAATCGCCAGCATCACCTCGGTCATGAGGTATCCGAATCGCCGGATCCCCTTGGCAAAGCCGCTTTCCTCCACCCGCCTCTCGACTGCATCGGCGATGGCTGCGAACTCTGTGGCGCTTCCTGTTGCGACGGCGAGTACGGTAGCCGTGCCACTGCGGACGGATGTCCCTGTGAAGACAGAATTCGTCCGTTGCCCCAGCGGCGTTTCTGCCCCGACTACTCCCATGCTTTTCAGGACGGGAAAGGATTCGCCAGTCAGGACCGCCTCACTGACGTTGAAGTCTCGGGCATCGACGATGAGGCCGTCGGCAGCAATCATGTCCCCAGCGGATAACTTGAGAAGATCGCCGGGGACGACCTCATCTACGGCAACGTCGGTCTCGATACCATCGCGCAAAGTCCTGACTCTTCGAAGCAATTGACGCTTCAGGGCCAATACGGCCTTGGACGCGCCGTATTCTTGCGTGAAGCCCAGGCCACAACTCGCCAACAGTATAAGGCAGATAATAATCGCTTCTTGCGCCTCTCCCATCAGAGACGACACTGCCGCGGCAAACATGAGTATGAGCACCAAAGGGCTGCGGACTTGCCGAAGCACCAGGCGGAGAGCCTCTCCCCCCGAGCGACCTTGAATGGCGTTGATTCCGTGAAGCGCACGACTTTGGTTCGCTTGCGCGGTGGTCAAACCGCTTGGGTTCGTGCCCAGCGCGGTCATGACCTCCACCAGCGGCATCGACCAATAGGGATCACGCTGCGGCTTCATCGGCTCGCCTCGCCCCTTCGAGGGTATTCCAGATGTCAGAGGGGACCACTAACAGAACAGCCGGACGGCCAACTGAGGTGTCACGGCCGCTCGACCCTGGCGACCTGGTAGGTATGCATGGCTTGTTTTCGTCCGATCGAGACGTATTCGCCGACAGTGAAACGTTCGTCGTTCAGGCGAAAGCCGATCTCATCGTCGCGGTCGCCTTCAGAATAGTCGAAATACCACTGCCCGCCCGGCTTGCGCCTCAGCAATCCTATGCGGTCTTCGCTCCCGTCGCCGAACTTTCGGACGCGGCAAAACGCCTGGTGCGTCTTCCAGTCGGCAGCATCAAGCCGACCTTCAGCATCGAGTGGGACAAGCAAATCGTATCCGACCTCTCGATCCCCGATGGGATGTCCCTTTTCGCGGGCCAGAAGCAGCCGCACGTTCCGAAAGCCAGGTGTCAAATCTGCCAACGAGGTCATAGCGCAATCCTCTATTTGCCCTGACATAGCGCTCGATCCCGCGGGACGGCATTGATCCGCGTCAAATTGACGACGACCAGGACATGGCACCCGTAAGGAAAAAGACAGCCGCGCCTAACGCCATGGCTATGAGCGTCGCCAGAAGCAGGCCTCCGGCAAAACGACCAGGTCCGGCAATCGCAGCCATTCCTATGCGCCCCAACGCATTCGCCGCAAGTGCCACCAGCACAGCCCAAGCAGCAGTCTGAGTGGAAGTCGGCCCCGCCACCAGGCGAAGAGCGCTCAGTACGGCAACGTCGACGTCGAAGAGGCCGGAAAGCGTCGAGACCGCAAGCACCCCTCTGCTTCCAATCAAGCCTGCCGTCCATGCACTTGCTACCGACGCAATTGAAAAGAGGACTGCAAACGCAAGCAATGGGTAGAGTTCGAACGGATTGCGCACCAAATTGCTATCGACCTTCTGATCACCGTAGGCTGACAAGAAGAAGCCACCCACGCAGCCGAACCCGACAGCGGCAGCGAGGGCTGATGTTGCAATGAGCCCGGCCACACTCGGCTCCAGGACAAGGACCACGACGACCACTCGAATGATGGAGACGGCTGCTGCAAGACACGCTGCTCCAACCAATGTTAGCACGCCTCCTGAAGTCCTGGCGGAGCGAGCCAAGGCTATGGTGACTGCTGTCGAAGAAACGACAGCGCCTGTCACGGAACTGACGACCAGACCACGCCTGGCTCCGAGAATGCGTACGGCGACATAGCCCGCGTACGAGATCCCGGCGATTAGAATGGTGAAGACCCAAACCTCGCGAGGATTGAAACCTCCCCATGGGTCAACCGCCTTGTCGGGCAACAGTGGCAGCACGACTGTAGTCATGACGGCTAGCACAAGTGCCGAGCGCAACTCGATCCAAGTCAGTCGCCGAAGCAGCCCGTGCAGAACCTCCCGGCTTGCTAGGGTCGCAGCCAAAACGCCGCCACCAGCTGCCGCGGCACGGTAGTCGCCCACAACAGCCAAGGCCCCCAGTGAGAAAACCCCCAGGCCCGCCACGACCCCGGTGACGCTGAAGTCCTCGTCATGTGCCGCCTCCCGCGCTTTGTACCAAGACAGAACGGCGGCAAATCCAAGGAAGCCCGCAACCAGCACTGCCGGCGCTTGTACGGCTTGGCTGAGGGCAGCGATAACACCACCAAGAAGCCCAGAAATCCCGAATGTCCGAATGCCTGCAGTGCGGCTTCGATCAGGCTCGTTCCGTTCTTGCCACCCACGCTCGAGGCCAACCAGGAGCCCGATCGCCAGCGCGAGTCCGAGACGTGCTATGGCACCATCCATTGGTCACCTGCTGTCAACGCGGCTTGTCATTGGTATCCCATTTTGCGTTTCCCATGGTCGCCGAGTGCCCGCAAAGCATTGAGGATGACCGCAACGTCTATCGCCTCCTGAAGAAGCGCCCCAGAGACAGGCGAAAGAAAGCCAAAGGCCGCGGCGATCATCGCCAATGCAGATAGCCCGATGCCAGCCACGATGCTTTGTCTTGCGATCATGGTAGTCCGGCTCGCGATTTCAACCGCCGTCGCCACAGCCCCTAAGCTGTCTGTCAGGACGACCACATCTGCAGCCTCGGATGAGGCTGTTGCTCCGCGAGCACCCATCGCAACACCCACTGTGGCCATCGCTAGTGCTGGAGCATCGTTGATGCCGTCGCCGACCATCATGGTAGCTGCCTTGCTGCTCTCGGCATTTACAACAGCCACCTTGTCAGCGGGTGACGCGTCCGCAACGACGAGGTCCAGCGGGAGAGTGGCCGCTATCCGATTGGCGGCATCTGCATCATCGCCTGTCAGCATTATGCTGCGCCTCACGCCGGCATTCCGAAGCCGGGTCACGGCCGAAACAGCATCCGCCCGAAGGCCGTCGCCAAGAACCAAGACCGCCGCAAGGCGGCCCTCGACAGCCATGTACACAACAAGAACCGGATGCCCCTGATATCGGGACACCACCCGTTCCGCCCAAGCCGGGGGCGCTGAAGCCGCCAAGATTAGGGACCGGGAACCAGCGGAGACCCTGATTCCTGAAATGGTTCCGATCAACCCCGATCCTCTATGCTCACAAACGCTATCAGGGCGCGTCAAGGTGAGCCCCCTGTTTCTAGCGAGGGCAACGATCGCTGAGGCGAGAACGTGGTGAGATGCCTGTTCCAGGGAACCCAACAAACTTAGAAGTTCATCTTCGTCTCTTCCCGGGGCAATTTGCATCTCGATCAGTTGAGCGCCGCCATGGGTGAGTGTGCCTGTCTTGTCGAAGATGGCAGTCCTCACTTTTGCGAGGGCTTCCAGCGCCGTGCTGCCCTTCATCAGAACACCTTGACGTGCCGCGCGGGAGACTCCGGCTATGAAAGCGATCGGCGCCGCGAGAATGAGCGGACACGGTGTTGCCACGACCAGGACGGCGAGTGCTCGCACTGGGTCACCTGAAACATGCCACGCGGCAGCTGCCACGATCAGCGTGAGGGGCAACAACACCAACGCAAATCGGTCGGCCATGCGGATGAATGGTGCTTTGGCAGTCTGAGCCGCCTCGACCATTCTGACGATGCCGGCATAGGTGCTTTCCGCTGCGACGGCAGTGGCGCGCATGTGAAACATTTCTCCTGCGTTCACTGTGCCGCTGCGGACTGCATCTCCTTGCTTGCATGCCTTTAAGAACGGCTCCCCGGTGATGGCGGACTCATCGATCCTGGTGTCATCATCGAGCAGCACGCCATCGACGGGCAGCACCTCGCCGGCCCGAACCATCAAATCGTCTCCAACCGAGACGCTCTCGATTGAAATGCTCTCGAGGACCTCGCCGCGGCGGCGGTGCGCAATCCTCGGTGACCGGTCAGTCAAGGCCTTCAGGTCACTTTGGGCACGACCACGAGCATAGTCCTCAAGGACATTGCCCCCCATGTACATGATCGCGACAACTATTGCGGCCAAATCCTCACCGAGCCAAAGCGCCGCACTCATTGACACAAGAGCAATGGCATCGACACCAAAACGACCAGCCCACAGATCTCGGCCAATGGAGAGTGCGAGGGCGGCGATCACCGGGGCGCTTGCGAAGGCCCAAATGCTGTCAGCCAGATTTTCCATGCCGAGCTGAAAATGTGTCGCAAACCCAGCGGCGAGCCCTAAAACGGCGATCGCCAGTAAGATCTTTCTGAGCAAGGGTTCGTTGACGGGCATGTTCCCTCGATCGCTTTGCACGACAACAGGTACGAGTCTGCCGTCGCCATTCCGACTTCAGACGGCAGCCGCGTCCCGCATACGTTCGAGTCACATTGCGACAAGATCGTCCGAGAGGACGCTACCTTCGGTTTGACTATCGGAGCGTTGCGCAAGCGCCTTGATCCACGTCAATTTGGATCCGCGCTCGCTCCGACCTCAAACCAAAACACTGCTCTCCAGCGATTGACGCGCGTCAAAGCCGAACGGCCAATTGCAGCGCACTCTGCCAGCAATTGGTCTGCACTTTGGGAGACGCACCATGGCTGCCACAGACATCTCTTCCGCACCTAACTCCGCCGCCGCGACAGCAAACGGGACCAAGCTGCGCCTGGGCCCATTGACGGCCCTTGTCATCGGTTCGATGGTCGGATCCGGGGTGTTCAGCCTGCCGCAAAACATGGCCGCTGGCGCAGGTCCTCTTGCCATTGTGATTGGCTGGGCCATTACCGCCATCGGCATGCTGGCATTGGTGTTCGTCTATCAGTCTCTTGCGACCCGCAAGCCAGAACTTGATGCCGGGCCATATGCCTATGCAAAAGCTGGGTTCGGACCGTTCGTCGGCTTTAACAGCGCCTGGGGTTATTGGATCAGCGCCTGGGTCGGCAATGTTTCATACGCTGTGATCGTATTCAGCGCACTTTCCTACTTCTTTCCTGCCTTCGGCGATGGAAACACATGGCAGGCCGTAGTAGGCGCATCAGCCCTGCTGTGGGCAATCCATTTCCTCATCATGGCTGGCGTTCGGCAAGCTGCACTCGTCAACCTGATCGTGACGGCAGCCAAGATCGCTCCCATCGTCCTGTTCATCGGCATCGTCGTCGTGGCATTCAAGGTGGACGTATTCAATGCCGACTTCACTGGACTTGGGAATACCAGCCTCGGTTCAATCATGAACCAGGTGAAGAGCACGATGCTGGTGACGTTGTGGGTATTCATCGGCATCGAAGGCGCCAGTGTATTTTCGGCTCGCGCCGAGAAGCGCAGGGACATTGCCAAGGCCACCGTCTTTGGCTTCCTAGCCTGCCTTGCCCTCTACGCACTGGTCTCCCTGTTGTCGCTCGGCATCATCAGTCAGCCGCAACTGGCTGCACTGAAGAACCCCTCGATGGCAGGCGTTCTAGAGGCCGTGGTCGGTCCGTGGGGTGCCATACTTATCAATCTGGCATTGGTTGTTTCAGTGGTCGGCGCATTCCTGAGCTGGACGTTGCTCGCAGCTGAGGTGCCGCATATCGCGGGTAAAGACGGCACCATGCCGGCCTTCTTCGGTCATGAAAACGACCGTGGCGTTCCGTCCGTATCGCTCTTCGTGACCAACATTCTGGTGCAAGCGTTCCTCATCATTACGCTGTTTGCGCAGAGCACCTACCAAGCTCTGTTCTTCATCGCTTCGACGGCCATCCTTGTCCCCTATATCTTCTCTGGTGCTTACGCCGCAAAGCTTGCGATACAAGGCGACAGCTATGGTGCCAGCGAAAACCGTAATGCGCCTTTGCTTATGGGGCTGTTGGCCACGGCATACGGGCTGTGGCTCGTCTATGCCGCCGGGCTTTCGTACCTGTTCATGTGCGCCGTGCTCTACGCCCCAGGGATCGTCTTCTACATCTGGGCACGTCGGGAAAACAGCCAGCGGATCTTTCGACCTGCGGAAGCTGCGATCGCTGCCGTGTTGGTCGGGGTCGCCATCTATGCGGCGTACCAGATGTGGACGGGTGCGGTGAGCGCGCTCTGACCCATTCCGAAAGGTTTAGCCATGGCCGAACTCGGCGTTCATTCCGAAACCGGTCGGTTGCGCGAAGTCATCGTGCATCGGCCTGACCTCAGCCTCCGCCGCCTCACACCAGGGAACTGCAAGGCGCTTTTGTTCGATGACGTGCTTTGGGTCAGGCGCGCACGTCAGGAGCACGACATTTTCGTGGATTCGCTCCGCGAGCGCGGCGTGACCGTGCACCTCTTCGGTGAGCTGTTGGCCGAGACCATGGCAATCCATGAAGCCCGCGACTGGCTGCTCGACCGCAGGGTGGACGCGTCGGTGGTTGGCCATGACATGGTCAGCGAGCTTCGTGGGTGGCTCGACCCCATGCCCGCAGAGCAGCTTTCATCGCTTCTTGTGGGCGGAATAACTCGCGCCGAACTGCCGTTCGACCCCGCTGGCCTGACGGGCAAGACACTGCTTGCAGAGGACTTTGTGCTGCCTCCGCTGCCCAACCAACTTTTCACTCGCGACAGCTCCTGCTGGATCTATCGGTCCGTGTCGGTGAATCCGATGTATTGGCCAGCGCGCAAGCCGGAGGCAGTCAATGTCGAAGCGGTCTATCGTTTCCATCAGCGTTTTCGAGCCGCCGACGTGCCCTTTGTTGCGCCTGAAAAGCCCGGTCCAAATGTGAGTCTGGAGGGCGGCGATGTCATGCCTATCGGCAATGGCGTGGTCCTTGTCGGAATGGGCGAACGAACCACTCCACAAGCCGTGGGCGGCCTCGCGCGAAACCTCTTTTCGGCCGGAGAAGCTACCCAGGTGATCGCGGCGCTTATGCCCCGCGATCGGTCCTTCATGCATCTCGATACTGTCTTTACCTTGTGCGACCGCGACCTCGCGACAATGTTCCCGGCGGTGGTCGGGCGGCTTCAGACTTTTTCGCTGCGCCCAGGTGAAGGCATCAATTCCGTCGATGTTGTCGAGGAGCGCAGGCCCTTCACGGAAGTGGTCACAGAGGCGCTCAATCTGAAAACCCTGCGCATCGTCGAAACTGGTGGTGATGCACCCGAAGCCGAGCGAGAGCAATGGGATGACGGCAACAACGTCGTTGCGATCCAGCCGGGTGTCGTCATCGGTTACGACCGCAACGTCTACACCAACACGCAGCTGCGGCGCGCAGGCATCGAGGTCATAACGATCGAAGGCAGCGAGCTGAGCCGCGGCCGCGGTGGAGGCCATTGCATGACGTGCCCGATATCTCGAGATCCGAATTAAGAGGAGATCACCATGCCCGTAAACTTGCATGGGCGTAACGTCCTGACGCTTGATGATTTCTCCGGCCAGGAGATCCGATATCTGCTTCGGCTTGCCGCAGATCTGAAGGCCGCCAAGCAAGCGGGAACCGAAAAGCCGCGGCTGACACGCAAGAACATCGCCCTGATTTTTGAGAAAGATTCGACCCGCACCCGATCGGGCTTCGAGGTCGCGGCCTATGACCAGGGCGCGCACGTTACCTACATCGGGCCGTCAGGAAGCCATATCGGTCACAAGGAATCGATGAAGGACACCGCACGGGTGCTGGGCCGCATGTACGATGCCATCGAGTACAGGGGCTACAGTCAGCACCAGGTCGAGTTGTTGGCGGCCTATGCGGGGGTCCCAGTCTACAACGGACTCACTGACGAAGCGCATCCAACCCAAATCCTCGCCGATTTCATGACGATGCGGGAATTCACCCACAAACATCTCTCGGACATGACGATCGCATTCGTCGGAGAAGGCAGAGACAATGTTGCCCAGTCGCTGGCGATAGGTGCAAGCAAGCTTGGTATGGATATCCGGATCGCGTCTCCCCCAGAGTTGTGGCCCGACAATAATTTCTGCGCCCACGTGAAAGAGTTGGCCGAACGAAGAGGCGGCCAGTTCAGGATCGACGACGACGTGCAGGCCTGCGTCAAGGGAGCTGACTTCATCTACACCGACGTTTGGCTTTCTTTGGGTGAGGACGAAGGCGGCTGGGGCGAGCGGATCAAGTTGCTGACACCTTTTCGGGTCACCCGCGATCTGATGGCTGCGACAGGAAACCCTCACACGAAGTTCATGCATTGTCTGCCAGCGTTCCACGATACCGAGACGGCGGTCGGGGCGCATATCGAACGCGAATACGGCATTGACTGCATGGAGGTCGAGAATGCCGTTTTCGAGTCCGAGGCTTCGATCGTGTTCGATCAGGCGGAGAACCGCATGCATTCGATCAAAGCCATCCTCTTGGCAACGATCGGCAGCTGAAATGCGTATCGTTGTGGCGCTTGGAGGCAACGCCCTATTGAAGCGAGGCGAACCGATGACGGCAGAAAACCAGCGCGCCAACATCAGAAGAGCTGCCCGGTCACTCGCCGACCTCGTGAGCCAGGGCCATGCCCTAGTGATCACTCATGGAAACGGTCCGCAGGTCGGGCTGCTTGCCCTGCAGGCGGCCGCGTCTTCGGGCGAGCCATTTCCACTGGACGTGCTCGACGCAGAAAGTGCAGGAATGATCGGCTATGTTCTTCAACAGGAACTTGGCAACGTCATGAGAGATCGGCATTTCGCCACCCTTCTCACCCAGGTCAAAGTCAATCCGCACGACCCTGCCTTCAGCAAGCCGACGAAACCGATCGGACCAATGTATGATAAGACGATGGCGACAAAGCTGGCTGCCGAACGGGGCTGGCACATCGCGCCTGACGGCGAGAAGTGGCGGCGTGTCGTTGCCTCGCCGAAACCGCTTGAAATCCTGGAAGTCCAGGTGATCAGCTTCCTGACCGAGGGCGGCGTGACCGTTATCTGCGCCGGCGGGGGAGGCATTCCGGTAGTCGAGCTGAGCGACGGAAGCCTAGCCGGGATCGAAGCAGTCATCGATAAGGATTTGGCATCTTCCCTGCTGGCGCGACAGCTTGATGCGGACTTCTTGCTCATGCTGACGGACGTAGATGCTGCCTACGAAAATTGGGGTACGCCACGCGCTCGCCCCCTCGATCAGGTCAGTGTTTCCGAGCTCTCGCTGGATGACTTCGCTCCTGGCTCGATGCGTCCGAAAATGGCCGCGGCCATCGAGTTCGCGCATGCAACAGGTCGGCCTGGCGCAATCGGACGTCTCGAAGACGCTTCGGCCATCGTGGCCGGAACTAGGGGCACCCTGGTTCACGCGCATGACGTGGCGCACAATCCATCTTCGACAGGGATTGTCAATTGATCCGCGTCAAGGCGTTCACCCCTGCTTGCGCCATTGTAGATCGAGTTGGATCCTGATTTCGAGGCGCAGAAATGAGCTACAAATCCGTCCTTGTGAACATCGATATCGACGGACCGGTCATTCCGATTGTGACGGTGGCAATCGAGATCGCGAGATCCCACGACGCAAGATTGATCGGTCTCTGTGGGGCCGACGCACCGCTGCCTATGGCTGGGGTCATGACAGCGGAAGCATGGCAACAGATGCGGGACAACATCGAGAAGCGCTTCACGAAAGTGCGGGCAGAGTTTGAGCGGTTGACCACGGGATCGGTGCGGACCGAATGGCGGCAGAGCCTGACCAACCCCACCCATGCAGTGGTCCAGGCAGCCCAGTCAGCGGACCTCATCGTCATGGCGGCTTCAGAGGGCGCGGCTACCGGAGATTCCTATAAGCACGCCAGTCCCGCGAGTGTCGTTCTTCGTGCGGGCCGTCCGGTTTTGGTCGTGCGCGACAAGGTGGAGCAGTTTGGTGCCGAGCGCATCGTTGTGGCATGGAAGGACACACGCGAAGCCCGACGCGCCGTAGCCGACGCACTGCCTCTGCTTGTCGCGGCCAAAGAAGTGACGGTGGTGACCGTGACGGCTGAGGCAGATCAAGTCATTCGAGATGGCCTAAACAATGTAGTCGCTTTCCTGGCGGAACATGGCATCAAAGCCACGCCAAGATTGATCGAAAGCCCCGATGAATATCTCATGTTGTTCAATTTCATCGACCGTAGCGGTGCTGACCTCGTGGTGTCGGGCGCGTACGGGCACAGCCGATTGAGAGAGTGGGCGTTTGGTGGGGTCACGCGCGCATTGCTCGATGAAGCCCGGCTCAATCGGTTCTTGTCAAGTTGAGAGCATTTCGCCCAACCGCGCGGATCGAAAGCCCAAGAAGAGCGGCTTTCGGTCCTTCTTCGTTGAAGAGTTTCGTCGGCAGTTATTGAGCGTCCGCTGACAGCTGAACATTAGTCAGCGCATCCGACTACATCGACATGTTCGTGTCGGTCGGTCGAACTCCCTTTTCTTCGGGAATCTCCGTCATCGTGGCTTCGGTCAGCAGCAACGTGCTAGCTACCGAAACTGCATTTTCCAACGCAATGCGCACGACCTTGGTCGGATCGATGATACCCGCCTCGACGAGGTCGACATACTGCTTGCGACCAGCGTCAAAGCCGAAATTGCCTTTCCCTTCCAGCATTCTCGCAACGACGACACCTCCATCGACTGCGGAATTCTCCGCTATCTGGCGCACCGGAGTTTCGAGCGCCCGTTTCAAGATCTGCACTCCCGTACGCTCGTCGCCGTCAACGAGCTTCTCTTCCTCCTCGACAGCCGTCGTACAGCGCAGGAGTGCAAGCCCGCCACCGGGAACGATGCCCTCTGCGATAGCTGCCTTGGTGGCGCTGATTGCGTCGTCCAAGGCCTCTTTTCGTGATTTCATCTCGGACTCGGTGGGAGCCCCCACCTTGATTACCGCAACGCCCCCAGTGAGCTTTGCGAGCCGCTCCTGCAGCTTTTCGCGATCATAATCGCTGGTGGTGTTCTCTATCTCCCGGCGAATCTGCTCGATCCTGGCATCAATTGCCTTGCGCTTTCCGCCGCCGCCTACGATTGTCGTGTTTTCCTTGTCGCACACGACGCGGCGGGCACGGCCGAGTTGCTCGACCGAGACATTTTCAAGCTTGATACCCAACTGCTCCGAGATGAGCTGTCCTCCCGTCAGAACTGCGATGTCCTCAAGCATTGCCTTACGCCTGTCGCCGAAACCTGGCGCCTTGACGGCACAGCTCTTCAGTGTCCCGCGGATGTGGTTGACGATGAGCGTCGCAAGAGCATCTCCCTCAACCTCCTCGGCCACGATCAGAAGGGGCGCGCCGGACTTGGCCACGGCCTCGAGAAGCTTAACCAGATCGTTCAGCGTACCAATCTTGCGGTCCACGACCATTACAAGCGCGTCCTCAAGGACCGCCTCCATCTTCTCCGTATCAGTCGCGAAATATGGTGAAAGGTAACCACGGTCGAACTGCATGCCCTCGACCACGTCGAGGACTGTCTCCGTCGTCTTTGCCTCTTCAACGGTGATGACACCGTCATCGCCGACCTTCTCCATGGCCGCTCCAATCAGTTCGCCAATCCCGGCATCATTGTGCGCCGAGATCGCAGCGACCTGTTCCCTTTCCCATCGGGTCTGAACCGGTTTGGAAGCTGCCTTCAATGCTTCGATCGCTCTTTTCGCAGCGCGATCGAGACCTCGCTTGATATCGATGGCGCTGGCACCTGCCACGACGTTTCGAACGCCATCAGCGAGCATCGCTTGAGCAAGAATGGTCGAAGTGCTGGTTCCGTCACCCACCATCTCGCCCGTTTTTTCGGCTGCCTGCCTGAGCATCCGGGCTCCGAGATTTTCCTCCGGATCCCTGAGGTCGAACTCTTTGGCGATCGTAACGCCATCATTGCAGACTATTGGCGGACCCCATCTTGCCTCGATCAGAACCGACTTCGAACGCGGTCCGAGTGTAACTCGAACCGCGTCGGCGAGCTGGGCAGCGCCTCGCAATATTTTCTCGCGAGCCTCCGAACGGAACAACACTTGTTTGTGAGCCATTGCGTGATCCTTTTGAAGGTCTGGAGATTGCCGGATCCGTCAGGATGCTTCACTTGGTCGTCGGCGATTTCTGAGCATTGCCACCCATCATCCCAGTGCCGCATCCGGATGGCATGTGTTCCCATTCGGTGTCTTGTGGCAGGGTGATCCCCAGTTCCGCTGCGCGTTTCTGCATGGCCTCGTGGTGCTCGGCCCGGATAGCGTCGCATTCCTCGTCGGACTTTGCGCTACGCATCCGGTCCATCATCGTGGCCATCTCATCCGCGGACATCATTTGATGACCTTGGAACATCAACGGGCCACGCATCTGGGCCAGAGTCCCTGGGACTTCGCTGGCCAGGGCAACAATCGCGACTGCCGCCCCCAGCATGCGCTTGGTGAACTGCATGTTCATTTGGTTCCTCCTTTTTCACAAATGAAGCACGGGTTGACCCGACGAGCCTTGATGCATGTCAATCTGAACGGCGACATCGGGAATTGATCTAGGGCAATGCGTCCTGCAACGCGGAGCCGTACTGGTCCATGGAGGAGGAAGTCGCTTTGACCATCCGCAACCTGGAATTCGTTCTGCATCCCAGATCGATCGCCATATTCGGCGCATCGACCCGGCCCGGCTCGGTAGGCGCGGTGGTCATAGAGAACATTGTCCAGGGAGGGTTCGAAGGACCGATCTGGCCAGTCAATCCAAAGCATCGTGAGATCGCGGGCAGACCTTGCTATCGAACCGCCAAAGAACTTCCCGAGGCACCCGATCTCAGCGTGATCGTTACCCCTGCCGAAACGGTTCCAGGCATTGTCCGGGATCTCGGCAACATAGGCAGCAAGGCGGCTGTCGTAATCACTGCCGGCCTGACGGTGGAAAACGGCCTCAAGCAGGCAATGCTCGAGGCCGCAAAGCCCAATCTGTTTCGAATAGTTGGGCCTAACACGCTTGGCTTGCTCACGCCCAAGCTGAAACTCAACGCCAGCTTTTCGCATTGCAATGCGTCCGCGGGCGGCATCGCGCTGCTTTCCCAGTCCGGGGCGATCGTGACAGCGCTGGTAGACTGGTCACTCGACAACAATGTCGGCTTTTCCCACATCGTGTCCCTGGGCGACATGGCCGATGTTGATGTTGGCGACTACCTCGACCTGCTCGCCAGTGACCCGTCCACGCATGCGATCCTGATGTACCTGGAAACTATCCCCCATCCGCGGAAATTCATGTCGGCTGCACGGGCGGCAGCTCGGCTCAAACCGGTGGTCGCGATAAAATCAGGCCGACATGATCAGGCTGCAAAGGCGGCCATGACACACACTGGCGCACTTGCCGGCGGTGACCGCGCGGTCACCGCTGCTTTCACCCGGGCGGGAATTCTTCGCGTCGGCGGTCTCATTGAGCTGTTCGATGCGGCAGAGATACTAGCTCTTCTGGGGCCGCTTCAACAAACCCGCCTGGGCATCGTAACCAATGGCGGTGGTGCCGGAGTCCTCGCGGTCGACGACTTGCTTGATCGTCGCTGTGAACTCGCTGCGTTCGCTCCTGCGACGGTTGAACGCCTTAACGCCTGTCTGCCGTCGACCTGGTCGAAAGGAAACCCGGTAGACATCATCGGTGACGCATCGCCACGTAGATACGCCGAAGCCATTGAAGCCGTCGCAGCCGACCCCGGAACAGATGCCCTGATGGTTCTAAATTGCCCGACTGGCCTCGCCTCTTCGACCGATGCGGCATTGGCCGTTTCTTCAATCGCCCGAAGCGGAAAGATAGACGGAAAGCCGTTGATCACCTGCTGGCTTGGAGAAAGCACGGCACGACAGGGGCGACACCTTTTGCAAAACGCCGGGGTCCCGAGTTTCGAGACTCCGGCTGAGGCAGCTCAGGCAGCATCATATCTCAGCGAGTGGTCGCGAGCCCAGGCCGCATTGATGCGAGTGCCGCCGGAGTCCGGGAGCGCTTACATGGCTGACCGCTCCCACGCGATAGCAATCTTCCGGGCGGCTGCGGCTGATGGACGGCAAATGTTGACGGAGGCCGAAGCGAAGGAGGTGATCGCGGCATATGGCATTGCAACGCCAAAGACCGTAGTCGCAAAGTCACCCGCAGATGTCGAGAAGGCTGCGGCAGCTATGCTCCTGAGTGCCGACAAGGTCGTCGTCAAGCTTGTGTCCAGGGACATCTCTCACAAATCAGACGTTGGCGGGGTGGCTCTCGACCTGGGTTCTGCTGAAGCTGCGCGGGACGCCGCCGAGGCCATCTGCCTTCGCATACAGCACTCTTCGCCTGATACGTCGGTGGACGGTTTCACTGTCCAGCCCATGATTAGCAAACGGAGCGCATACGAACTGCTCGTAGGCATCCATCAAGACCCGATCTTCGGGCCTGTGATTATGTTCGGAAGCGGCGGCGTTGCCGTTGAATTGCTTGACGACACGGCAGTGTCTTTGCCTCCGCTCGACGACGTATTGGCGGGAGATCTCATCGACAATACGCGGGCAGGCCGATTGTTGGCAGGATATCGTGATCGCGAACCAGCCAATCGAGCCGCCATATTGGGTACCTTGGACAGTGTCTCGCGACTGGTCGTCGACTTTCGCTGCATCAAGTCAATGGACATTAATCCTCTGTTGTCGGATCGCGAGGGAGCGGTCGCCCTGGATGCCCGCATCCAGTTCGATCCATCGTTGGTCGAGGATCCCGCACCCAATGCCGATCTCGTCATTCGTCCATATCCATCAAAGTGGGAGCGAGACATCGAGGTCAAAGGGCAGCGATACATCATCCGGCCGATCAAGCCGACAGATGTCGCTCTCTATCCGGCATTCCTGGCTAAGGTCACGCAGGAAGACATGCGGCTACGATTTCTCAGTCCTCGCAAGCATTTTCCAGACCAGATGCTAAAGCGGATGACCCAGCTCGACTACGACCGCGAGATAGCCTTCGTAGTCATTGCGCGTGGTGGTGACGAGCTTGCCGGCATCGGTCGCCTCTCATGCGACCCGGATCATGTCGTCGCAGAATATGCGCTGCTCGTCCGAACGGATCTGCAGGCCCAGGGCATCGGCTGGGAACTGCTCAACCAGCTTATCGACTATGCCCGTGAGGACGGAATCTCCAAGATCGAAGGCATGATGCTTGCCGAGAACCGCAAGATGCTGTCGATGTGCCGCGCCCTGGGATTTATGATCCAGCATGAAGTCGATGACCCCGGCCTCTGCCGGGCATCGCTGCGGCTGAAACCTCGCGCGAATGCCGAAGCCAACGACTGACAGTTCAGCAGGAAACCACGCGATCCGTGGCGACCAGAATGTCTGAGACAACGCCGGCAGGTGTCTGGGCGGCATTCAGTCTTTGCCAGCCGACATCGGCAACCGACCTGCGAAGCTGACGCGACAGCACGTCCACCGTCGCATCTGACACGCCCCCACTTCGCTCGCTCACCCGCGACCAAAGCAGGTTGGCATCGGCCTCCAACCAAAATCCCGCAAACGGCACCCCCCGTTCTGTGGCGCAGAGTTCCATTCTGTTCCTGTCTTTCGGACGCTCGAAAACGGCATCTGCCACCACCGACGCCCCCTGAGACAGGATAAGTCCTGCACGCCAGGCCATCTCCGCATAAACGCGCTCGGAAACTTCGGGAGCATAGGCCCTTTCAGGCAGCCGGGTTTCGGGTGCCACACCATGAAGGATTTTCCGAATGCGATCACTTTCGACGACGCGTGCGCCTGGCGGAGCTCCAATATGCGCTGCAAGCGCTTCTGCGACCGTTGTCTTGCCGGAGCCGCTGAGGCCACCAATCGCCACGAGACGGGGCGGGCAAGCGGCCAGAAGCTGACGCGCGAGCTTGAAGTACGATCGTGCATCCGCTGCAAGTCGCGTCTTTTGGGGCCCGCCTTCTTCAGCCTGCGTGGCAGTGACGTGTGCGCGTACAGCTGCACGGATTGCCATTAGCAGCGGCAGGAGTACGAAACCGTCCTCATCGTCTGCTTCATCGAGATAGCGGTTCGCAACCAGGTTAGAAAACTCGGGCAGCCCCCGATGCCAAAGGTCCATCAACAAAAACGCAAGGTCGTAGAGGACATCGACGGTAGAGATGTCGTCGTTGAACTCGATGCAGTCGAACAGACGTGGCTTGCCCTGGAAGAGGCAGATGTTGCGCAAGTGAAGGTCGCCATGGCATCGACGCACCTTTCCATGTCGTTCCCGACTGTCTAGCAGGCCCCCCTGCCGTTGCAGGGCTGTCCGGAAGAGGCCATCGAACTCCTCGACCTCGGATCTGGAGAACACATGGCTCGTGCCAAACCCTGCAAGATTGATGTCGAGCACGCGCTGAAGATTGGCAGCACCTCCGCAGCCATGGGCCACAGGCGCATCACGATGGAATCTAATGATCGTATGGGCAACGTCGGTCATCAGTTGCGGTGTCAATTCATCTGCCACTGCCATCTTGTCGAGCAAGGCAGATTGATCGAAACGTCGCATCTCGACCACAGCGTCAATGAGATCTCCCCTTCCATCAAACTCCAGACGGCCGTCAGGCCTTCGCGTCAACCGTCTCACCCCGAGATAAAGCTCCGGTGCCGTCTTTGAGTTGCGTTCCACCTCCAGCTGACAAACAGCAAGCCTACGATCCGCCGATGAGAAGTCCACGTACGGAAGCTGCACCGCCCGCTTCATCTTGAACGCGCGATCTCCTGCAAGGAAAACGCGGGAAATGTGCGTCTCAATCATTTCCACGGGCCGCGGATCACCATGGCTGGTGGCATCCATCAAGAAATCGACTGCTGCGACCTGGTTATCGGTGATCATTATCCATGCCCTCGATCCGTCCCGTGGCCTCAGGAAGCAACGCTTTCGTTTTCACCTCTGCAGGCTCTCGATGAACGTTGCCAGCTCGTGAATTCTCTCCTGCGTCACGACGGGTCCGTCATCCGGACCATAAAGGCGTTTGTCGCTTAGAAGGAATTGCTGCCCCCAGACTGGCATGTCGCGCTCGCCATGGCCTGGAACAACATAGCGGCCGTCAATTGTTGCCATCACACGCCGATACGGAAACTCTTCACCGTTCTTTTCGGCAAGCTGCGTCAGATCAGTCGGTGCGCTTCGTAATTCCGCAGCCAAAGGACCATCGCCCCGCCCGCCACTTCCATGGCAGGCCGCGCATGAATTTAGAAACTCAGTTTCCCCGTAGCTCATCTCTTGAGCATGAAGAGAAATTGAGCTGCCTGAAATCAATACAGCGACTGTGATCAAGCGTTTCATATGGCGACCTCAGCCCATCGGGTTGGAGCCTAATGTCCCGGTCATGCGTAACCTTGATACGGATCAAATCACATGCGCTTTCACGAATTGACGTAGAGCAAGGAATGTTCCGATCCTGGGCGGTATCAGAAGACCTGGTTTCAATTGACTGAGGATTCAAGCCATGGCCTTCAAGACAATTCTAACGGTTACCGGCACCCACCGCGGCGACAATGACATCAAGTTGGCCGCCTCCTTGTGCGCGGAGGTGGACGCTCATCTTTCCGTGCTTGCCGTGACGCTCGCGGCACCTCCGCCCATTGGCGACTACGCAGCGCCGATGTCCGATGCCTGGATGGAAGAGCGGCGCGCCGATCTCGAGAGGCTTGATACGAGGACGGCCGAGGTCACGCGATTGCTAGCCAGCGCCGCGATTTCGGCGGATGTTTCCAACGCCTATCCTGAAATGGCCTGGGCCGACGAGATCATCGGACGGCGCGCGCGATATGCTGATCTGACCTTCGTCGGTCCGGATCTGCTGTCAGGAGGAACGCTCAGGGACAAGACGATTGAGGGTGCGCTCTTCTCGTCGGGCAAGCCAATGCTGTTGTCGTCCGAGGGCAGCAAGCCGACGCTGCGGCCCAGGAAGGTGATGGTTGCATGGGATTCGCGCATCGAAGCCTCGCGCGCAGTTCGGGAGGCTATCGACATCCTGAGGGCCGCAGACGACGTGCATCTGGTCCTCGTCGATCCGCTTGAGGGTGAAGGCCGTCAGGGCGACGAGCCCGGAGCCGATGTTGCGACCTATCTGGCCCGCCACGGCGCAAAGGTCACGGTCGACAGGTTGCCGAGTTCAGGGCAAAAAGTCGCCGATGTGCTGAAGCGGCATGCCTCGGACATGTCCGCTGAACTGATCGTGATGGGCGCATATGGCCACTCCCGCCTGCGGGAGAAGATCTTCGGCGGCGTAACCAAATCGATCCTGGAAGACGTTTCAATCCCGGTATTGATGGCACGCTGAACTTAAGCTGCGGGGTCGGTGGGAGAGATCGAACCGGCCCCGCGCGTCATATTGCCAACATCCTTCAAGATTGCTCCCCCTCGACAGCCTCCCGGCCCGATACTTGTTCGACGCAAATCCGGAAGAAAAGGTGGGATGAATGCTGGGCAATGGGACGCTGATCGGGTTTCAGACCGCCTGGCTCCCACCAGTTCACATGTTTGCTGAGCAGGTTCCAGGCGTGCTCCTGATCGATCTTGTTCTGCGGCGTGTCGCCTTTCAACTCCTCGAATCGGCCATCGACCAGCACGCTGCGCCACTCTCGGCCACTTCCCCTTTCGTCGACCAGCACGCAAACGCAGGGATTGGCTCGCATGAAGTCGATCTTCTTTCCAGGCATAGAGAACGCGTAAAGCCTGCTGTCTGAGTAACAGAAGTAGAACGGCACAACATATGGCCGTCCGTCCTTGGAACAACCAAGGTGGCCGAAATGACTGCGAGCCAAAATCTTGCTGCAGTCAAGCGTAGACAAAGAACGAACCCACATGACCTCACCTCCGTAAGGTTGAATCAGCGCGGCCAGAAGTCGATCGCGCCTGCCATGGTTGGCACAACACGTGTCCCGGCCTCCCCTGACAGGACATGTTCCACATTCGAAATCGATCCGATGGCAGCCCATTTGTGCGATGCCTCGACGAAGTCGCATGCGGCCTTCACCTTAGGCCCCATCGAAGACGGATCGAAGGCCAGCGTTCCCAACGACGCGGGAGTGGCATGTCTGATTTGTCGCTGTTCCGGTTTGCCATAGTCCGTGGCAACCGACAGCACGTCCGTCAGAAACAGCAATCCGTCGGCATCCAATTCTCGTGCCAGGAGCGAAGCGAATTCGTCTTTGTCCGGCAGGGCCTCCATCCCGTGCAACTCACCACCAGAGCCCGCAGCGACGGGTACGGGGCCGCACATGACAACTGCCGTACCAGACCCGAGCATAGATTTCGCTGCGCCAATCTCGATGGTCTCGAGAAGGCGGGGAACTGGGACAACACGTCGATACTCGCCGTCAAAATCCGCAAATTGCCAGCCACGCAGCTGGCGCAATTGATGGGCGTAGGTCCGTTCGTAGAAGGGTCCGATGGGCTTCGCCGGCTTTCCAAAAGCCTCGTCATCGGCATTGACCAGCACCTGCGCCATGTGCGCGACAACGTGTCGGTCGCTCCCGAGTTTGTTCCACAACTCTCGAGCCAGCAGATACCCTGTCTCACCCCCAGCTTGAGCGCACAGCAGATCAAGACGCGTAGGTTCGGCGACCCTGTAGGAAAACGACTGCAGTGCGAGCATCGCCAACTGTGGGCCGCTGCCGTGAGCGATCACCACGTCGTGTTCCCTAAACACGGGCGCGAGCCACATGGCGGCCATGGCGGCGTTTTCGCGCTGGTTCTCGGCCGTGATCGCCTGCCCTTTGCGCAAGAGGGCATTCCCACCCAAGGAAACCACAAGTCTCATGTTGTGCCTCCGCAGTTTGTGTTCGCCGCTGGCAATCGGGGACGTTCGCGATGCCGTGAGGGCGACTATCGCGACGTGTAACCTCCGTCGACCAGATGATAGCTGCCCGTTATGAAGCTTGCTCTTTCGGACAAGAGGAAGCAGGTCAGCGCCGCGACCTCACGCGCAGATCCGAGGCGGTTCAACGGGTGCAGGGCCGCCAGCTGTCCGATCGTCTCATCGTCCAGGTTCTTCTTGAGGAGTGGGGTGTCGATAAACGCTGGGCCGACGGCGTTAACGCGAACATTCTTCGCTGCATATTCAATAGCTACCGCTTTCGTCAATCCAACCAGAGCGTGCTTTGCAGCAACATATGCGCAAGCCTTGCTCCAACCCACCGACCCCAGGATGGAAGACATATTGACGATCGCTCCTCCGCCGGACTTCAGCATGGCCGGAAGCTGGAACTTGATGCAGTAGAAAACACCATCGAGATTCACTTCCATCACGCTTAGCCAATTATCGATCGGATAGTCGGCCGTTTCGGTATCCACGCCGCCTACGCCCGCATTGTTGACCGCAAGGTGAAGGCCTCCGAACGTCTCCACGGCGAACCGGACCATCTGTTCAACTGATCGTGGATCAGCAACGTCGACCTGACAGGCGTGGGCTTCGCCATTTTCAGCCACGATGGCTTGTGCCACGCGTGCCGCTGAGTGGATGTCGATGTCTGCCACAACAACCTTGGCACCGCCCGCGGCAAGCTCTCGAGCCACAGCCTCGCCTATGCCCGATCCAGCTCCGGTGACAAGCGCGACTTTACTCGAGAACTCCATGGTCGCGTTCCTCAATGCGACATCAGTATCGGCAGACGCAGGTCTGTCAGCACGCCTTCCGTCGCCCCTCCAAGCACGAAGTCACGAACCCTGGAATGGCCGTATCCCCCCATCACCAGGAGGTCCGCACCCAGCTCTATCGCCCGTTCCTGCAAGGTGATTGCGATCGGGCAGTCTTCGGATTTGATGTCTGCGGCATCCGCGTTGAGCCCACGCTTTCTCAATGAAGCGACCAGCTTTTCGCCGATGTCGGCTGCCTTCAGCGGCTTTTCGTCGACTATCGTGAGAACATGGATCCTGGAGGCGTGCGTCAGGAGTGGTAATGCATCAGCCACGGCGCGAGCTGCCACGCGGCTGCCGTCCCATGCGATCGCGATGTGCTCGATCTTGGCTGCGCTGGCCGAGTCGGGCAGCAGGATTGTTGGCCGGCCGGAGTCGAAAATGACCCCTTCCGCAATCATTCTGGAGGTCTGGTTGTTCGGCTCCCACCCCACGAGCGCAAAGTCATGATACCTAGCATGGGTTGCCGCATTTTCACCCTGAAGCGCGAGAAGGACGGCCTCGGAAGCAGTGGTGACGGCAACGCCCTGTAGCGATCCTTCTTCGACCACTTTCGCGAGAAGGTGATCGCCGGCTTTGCGACTGACTGCCTCGGCCTCCCGGATTCGCGCCGGGACATCGATCAGAATTCGTGACAATGGACTCGAAACGTGTGGGATCTCCGCATGAATCGCTAGAACATGCAGGTCGGCATGCAGCTATTGCGCGACAGCGACGGCATTGACGGCGACGGCATCCGAGTTTGGATCAGGATATGTCGCGAGTGGCAGAAAAATCTGGGTTTTCATGCTGCGTCTCCTTGAGCAACGTTTCAGGAAGCCACATCGACCTGAACATGGTCAGAATGAGCGTTCCGGGAGATCTTCGCCTTGACGTAGAGCAAACATTTGCAGATGCACCGCAACTGCCCGAGAGAAGACATCGGAATTGTCTTATCGAGGATGCCGAAGCCTTCGCTCTTCGTTGGCTGCCCGAAGCGCATTCATCGCGTCCTCATCCGTCAGCTGAGGGAAACTGCGATAGTGGTAGCTCAGGGCGCGAAAGCGGCCTGGCGCACTCAAGCAGAAGACTTGGTCGGCCTCCTGTCGGAGAACGTCAAGCGCGTCGGACGGTGCGACAGGGAGTGCCACGACGGTACGTGTCGGCCCCCGCCGTTTGACCGCGCGCAAGGCGACTTTCAGGGTCGCCCCTGTGGCGGCACCGTCGTCGACCAAGACCGCAGTTCTGCCAGCCAGTGAATGGGAGCGGGTGACCCCTCGAAAAAGCCTGCTGCGCCGCTCCAGTTCCGGACGCTCTGCGTTCACCAGCGCAGCAAGTTCCTCGTCTCCCAGGGAATACGCTTCGACGATTTCGCGGTTCACGACCACATCCGGAGGCGTGCCATCGACGATTGCAGCGACAGCCAATTCCGCGTTCCCCGGCGCGCCAACTTTGCGGACAATGAGCACGTCGAGAGGAGCATCGAGCGCACTAGCGACGGCTGCGGCCACTGGGATGCCCCCACGGGGAAGCGCCAGAACAACGGGCTTGGCCAGCTTGGCGCCAAGCAATTCAAGCCCCAGCCTTTCGCCCGCCTCTTGCCTATCTCGGAACATTGCCGTCATTCCGGCCAAAGGTGTCGAAGCGACTTGCGCATCGAATTCTTCACCTGGACGATTTCACCATGGGAAAGATGCCGATCGAGGAGCCTGAATACGGCTGCAATACCTTCCTCGATGTCGACCTCGGGCTGTTCGTTCAAGGACTTCGAGATTCGGAGCACAAAGTCACGTTTGTCACGCTCCACGGCGGGCGACTTCGCTGGATCCCAGCCTTCGAAATAGATTCCTCGGATCATCTCAGGTAGCTGCGAAGAAAGATCCGCGGCCTCCTCTGGCGACAGCCAGTCGCGCAACGCCTGAAGCACTGCCCTCATCAAACGATGAGAGAGGTTTTCCGGCCAGCCGAGATCGGCAGCCAGTTCATTCACCCATTGCTGAGCTTGCTGGGCGGAGTGTGAGAAGTTGGGCTTTGATGCGTGTCCCATGAGTCGACCCCATGTCCTTTGCCGGAGTGTCTCGACTTTTGGTGGTTTGGGAGATCAGCCTCACCACCCCACGTCGTTGCGAAGTATCTGGCGATCTCGTTGTCAGAAAGCCCCAGGTGCCTCAGGGCGCGGACGCTAGCTTTCGTCCGCTACCATCGGAGACCTTCTGGCATGAGTGTCGGCGCCATGAACGCGCCAACACTCAGCATTGTGGTTGGCCCTATGCGGCCTTCACCGTGATCGTCTTTTCAGGCTTCTGGGCTTCCGCAGTCTTCGGCAGCCTGACAGTCAAGATGCCCTTCGAAAAGGTGGCTTCGATCTTGTCGGCATCGACCCCCTCGGGAATCTGAACGGACCGCTGGAACGAACCGTAACGGCGTTCTGACAGGAAATAGTCTTTCTTCTTCTCTTCCTTTTTCTCGGATTTTTCACCCTTGATCGTCAGCACGTGGTTGGTGACCTTGATATCGATGTCCTTCTCGTCGGTCCCAGGGAGTTCGGCCGTGATTTCGTACTCCCCGTCCTTTTCGACCAGATCCATCGCAGGAGCCAATGGCCAATTGCCTGCAAAGGGAGTGCGTAGCTCTGGCAACCTTGGAATAGCCCCACGCCAACCAAATGGATGGAAATCATCGAAGAGACGATCGACCTCTCGGCGCAAGGACTCAAACGAAGTCCATCCTCCGCCGCGAGCCTGCGGTACATTTTCCTTCTCGGCCGTTACGGGAAGTTTGGTCGATGTATCAGCCATGGAATTGATCCTTCTTGAACGTTGACCTATCGCCTCGTTTGGGCAGCTATTCCGCCGCGTGCACAGATGGCCGCGCAGGTTGGAGAGGCGCTCTCCCAGCTCTTCCTTGAGACGATGTTCCTGAATGTTACGCCGAGCACCCTCGACCACATTGACGTATGTCAAACTGGCGGTGACCATGACGGCACATTGGGCGTGAAGACGAAGTCAGGCACGTCGCGAAGGGGCCAGAGCAGTTCGGTCACAGTCTCGCTTGTCGACCTGCCTGGATAGGATTCCCACATGTCGCCAGTCGCAGTGAGCCCGCGCGCGTGAATTTCCGCGAGCACAGCCCTGTAGGTGTCGGTCAATGGCTCTCTGGAGCCAACTTGTTGAGCCTTGACTGCTTCTCCGGCCGCCGTTGCGCCAAGCCCTAAGCCGGACCCACGCAAGATTCTGAATTGATCCTCGCGTATCGGGAAGCCTGCGTCGAAAAGAACCTCATTCTCGTCGATCTTGCGATAGCGAACCAGACGTGGACCTGCCGGAACGACCATGCTCGACGATAGCGCCCGGTAGAGCTTCTCAAAGCTTACAGCCAGCATGTCGCCGAGTTGTGCAGAGGTGCCACTTCGCGAGACATACGCATAAGGGCTCGGCAACATGGAAACCAGTTCAAGGTCTGGCATTGCTGCACCCTGGATCACCGTCAGTTTGACATCAGCCGATTTATCGCTGGACTTCTAAGCAGGGCACGAGTGACACCGCCAAACGCCCATTCTCGGATTCGGCTATGACCGTAGGCACCGGAGACAAGCAGATCAGCGCCATATTCATCGGCAATCTGGATTAAGGCTTCGGCCTCATCTGCTCCGCCGACATCAATGGCCTCTGCGGTTGCCCTAACGCCATGTCGAGCGAGAAAGCTGACGACATCATCGATGCCTTGTCTCGCTGTGCCGTCGACGCTTCCGAGAGCCACGACGCGCACCCGCGACGCAGCTGTAAGGAATGGCATCGCATCTGCGACTGCACGCCGAGCCTCGCGCGTATCCTTCCAGGCGATCAAGACAGCCTCAGCGCTGACGGGCTTGAAATCGGCAGGCGCCAGCAGCACTGGGCGCCCTGCGGAAAGCAGCAAAGTTCCATGGTCCACAGTTCGGTTGGAGTCGACTGCCGATAGAGGCCCAGACCCCGCGACGATCAAGTCTGCCGCTCGCGAGTGCAGTGCTAGCAGTTGGTTGGGATTGCCGATTTCACCACGCCAGGAGACACGTTTGTCGTCACCTGCCAGCTGGAAGAATTCCTGCCTTACCTTTGCGAGGCGGTCCTCAATTTCGTCGACTTGGCGCTGCATCGCTTCTGCAATTGCAAGGTCGCTGTCACCTGTCGGCATGACATATCTCGGCTCGGCCGCGCAGAAGCCTATCAAATCTGCGTCAAACATCAGAGCCGCGGCTTTTGCATAGGCTACCCTAGACCGGACAGGACGGTCGATATCGAGTTGCAGGAGGATCGTGTTGTAGCTCATTGACTTGCTCCACTCCGAGCAAACCATGACATGTTGGCGTTGGTCCGCTTTGACGTGCGTCAAGGAGGAGCCTTACCCGACAACCAAATCGGCCTTCGATAGATTTCCTTCGCTCATCAGTTGCACCCGCCCATCTCACTGACAGGCGGGTGTTGCGGTCGGCCGCTTACCAAATCCCAAATGATTGGGCATTTGATCCTTCGCCAGCCGCACCAGCTGCAAGATCTGGGTTATCCCGCCCGGCTACCGTCGGTCGATGGTCTCTTTCAAGTCTGGGACCTCATAGGGAGCTTCGGGTTTGGCATTGTGCGTCAGGGTGCTCCCGGGTCAGCCCATCTCAGGCGATCTGGTCGCGGAAGATTACTACATGTCCAAGACCGATAAGGACATCAACGCGCTCTTGCGGTCAAAGCGCCTGCGCATTGATGAAGGACGTTACTCGAAAACACTGTCGATCCTACGGGTTCGACATGACAGTTCAGATCTGAGTGATCTCTCCGAGGAAGAACTGCGCACCGTCGCCTGGAAAAAGGAATAGTGCGTCAGGTTTCTCCGTGAAGCTTCCAACATTGAGGAGCGATGGCAGCCGCGTCGAACCCTGGAAGATTTCGGAGTCTTCGTAGAAATCCATCGCGACGCGATGGTGGTTTCTTGACGAGAGGCGGCGCCCGGCAGCATTCCTCACCTGCCCTATCGCGCAGCTACCGCCGTGATTTCAACGCCGAGATCGGGATAGGCGAGCCTGGATTCGACCGTCGCCCTCGCCGGCGCCTCGCCGGAGATGACCCATCGGTCCCAGGCTTCGTTCATCTGGGCGAAGTTCGACATGTCGGCCAGATAGATCTGCACCATGGCGAGGTTCCTCTTTGTCACCCCGGCCTGCGCCAGCGTCTCGTCGAGCAACTGGAGCACCTCTTCCGTCTGTTCGCGCACCGATTGGCCTCGCGTCTTCTCGGCGGTGTGGCCGGCGACGAAAATCAGGTTGCCTACGACGACAGCGTCACTCCACCTGATATCGGGGTTTATTCTTTCAAGCATCGGATCATCCTTTTTCGCGGGCTCCACGGCACGTGGGAATCCAACTGACGACAGCCTATGTTTGATAGGCCGCCAGAGAGCAAGGGACGTTCATCGGCAGCGATCTGCCGGCAGCTGAGACGCCATTCGTCACGGCCGAGAGTTTTCGGCGGGTGGCGAGTGGCTGCACCATCCAACATACACGCCGCTACTCTTCGCCCGCATTCGCTGCGGCCCGAAAGCGCCCCTCGAACTCCCGCCTCAGTTCGCGGCGCAGTTCAGCGGCGCGGTGGCGTCTGCGGTCGATGTCGGTCGACGGCACAAAAGGCGGGATCCCGGTCGGGCGGCCGTCTTCGTCCACTGCCACCATGGTGAAGTAGCAGGAATTTGTGTGGCGCCGCTGGCCGGAGCGAATGTTTTCGGCCTCGACGTGGATGCCGATTTCCATCGAGGTGCGGCCGGCGAAATTGACCGAGGCCCGGAAGGTGACAAGTTCGCCGACATTGATCGGCTCGCGGAACACCACCTGGTCTACCGAGAGCGTGACGGCGTATTTGTTGGAATAACGGGACGCGCATGAGAAAGCGACGCGGTCGAGGAGATTGAGCAAGGCACCGCCATGCACCTTGCCGCTGAAATTCGCCATTTCGGGCGTCATCAGCACGACCATCTCGAGCCGGCGCGTATCCCTGTCCACCTAACGAACCTCCCCGATGATCGCAGCCGCATTCGACCACATTTGATGCGCGTCGAACACTGCGCACTTCATCACCGTCCCAAACTGCGAGCCCGAATGGTCGCGAAGGAGCTGTGCCCAAAACAGGTCGGAGACGCGCCCATTCCGATCGAGCTCAACTGGCTGCTCCATCAGACGAACAAGCTACATGAACCCATCCAATGAGCTAATTGTCTCTGTACCTGCGACGGGCGTAGATTCGAGGGTGGGAAGGTGGGGTAGTGCGCCGACGCGGTGCCTTAAATCCTAGGTGTGAGTATTGCGTCGGCTGCCCCACCCCAACGCCCACCGCGCAATGCAGACGGCCCGACTTGGCAACGCCAAGCGGGCCGCTCTTGCAATTGCTGGCCGCCACCGCCACGTTCTGCTTTGAAGGTTGGAACGCACCTATCTCGTCGTCATGCCAACGCGACGCAGGAGCGCAGCGGCGAGGAGCGCAGCGGCGAGGAGCGATCCGGGAAATGGACCAAAAGCAATTGCTTGGCCTTTCGAGCGACGAACGCCCGAAGTGACAGCGAAGAGCCTCGGAGACTATAGGATTCCTGCAGTGACATTGCGGAAAGCATAGATCCGCACTGCTGGCGCAGCTTACTCCATCGTCCTGAACACCTAGCGTAGCGTCCTGATCGAGCCGGCGTCATGACGAGGTCGTCGAACGGCTGGCCGCGCGCGCCGCATCCACCCGCATCGGCGACCCCAGGGAGACCTCGACCGGCATGGGGCCGCTGGTCTCGGAAGTGCAGATGAAGCGTCTGCTCGACTACATCGAGATCGGCAAGCAGGAGGGCGCGCGCCTGGTCACCGGCGGCAGCCGCCACGGCGAGCGCGGTTTCTATGTTGAGCCGACAGTCTTCGCCGACGTCGCGCACGAGATGCGCATCTCGCAGGAAGAGATCTTCGGCCCCGTCGCCACCGTCATCAAATTCAACGACGACGAGGACGCACTGCGCATTGCCAACGGAACTGTCTATAGCCTCGCCGCCGGGGTCTGGACGGCAGATATCGGCCGCGCCCACGACTTCACCAGGCGCCTCAAGGCCGGCACGGTCTGGGTCAACACCTATGGCCCGACCGACATCCGCCTGCAAAAGCCGCCGAAATCATCGGCGGCTTTTGTCGTTGGTGGGGGCACATCGTCCCAATCAGCCAAGGAATGCCAGCCAGTTTGCCCGACCCAACGATCCGATCTGCCGGCAGCAAAGCCGATCGGTGGCGAGCTGTAGCCGGGCACCGTCACGTAATGCTGCTGCAATGCGTCATCCGTAATCAGTCGCGCGGAAGGTTTTCCAAGGAGAACTCATGCTGGTTTCCGCGTTCATTCTGGCGCTCGCCGCCATAAGCATCGTTTATGTCTACCGTTTCAGGGGTGAGGCTCGCTACAACAGCCTGACCGAGTATATCCGCAAGGGTTGGCCGATCTTCACGCCCCTCAATTGCGTGCTCTACATGACCACGCTGCGGCGTGGATCGAAGGCCGTCCTCGACCCGGCCGAGTTCCCTGAAGTCGGCCTGCTGCGCCAGAACTGGCAGACGATCCGCGACGAAGGGCTGGAGCTGGTGCGCCAGGGCTATTTTGACGCGACCAAGCGTCCGGGCACGGCAGGCTCCTACGATGTCGGCTTTCGGACGTTCTTCAAATATGGCTGGAGCCGCTTCTACCTCAACTGGTATGGCTACACGCACCATTCCGCGCGGCGGCTCTGTCCCCGGACGACAGAGATATTGCTGCAGGTGCCGGCGGTGCATGGCGCCATGTTCGCCTTCCTGCCGGGCCGCTCAAAACTGACCAGGCATGCCGATCCCCTCGCCGTATCCCTGCGCTATCATCTTGGCCTGGCGACACCCAATTCGGACGACTGCTTCATCAATGTCGATGGCCGCAATCAGAGCTGGCGCGATGGCGAGGTGCTGATGTTCGACGAGACCTACCTGCACTATGTCCGCAACGACACCGACTCCGACCGTCTCATCCTCATGTGCGACGTCAAACGCCCGTTGAACCCGATCGGGGCGCTGTTCAACTTTTTCTACCAGGGCATAACCCGTGCCTCGGTCGTGCCCAACACACCGGAAGACCATCGCGGTCTGGCCAACAGGGCCTTTGCCCGGCTATCACCGCTGCTGGCACGGATCAAAGCGCTGAAGGCGACCAATCGCCTGATGTATTACACCATCAAGCGGTCGGTAAATGTGCTGCTGGTCCTGCTGCTTGTGGGCTTGGCAACGGGCGTGGCTCAATTGCTTGGCCGCCTGGTTTGAAGGCCGTATCGTAGAACCATCCCTGGTTTCGGAACACGGCCGCTCGGGGATGGCTTTTCAGAATTGCCGATGCAGGGTGTGATGGAGGCTGCGAAAAGACCGCAATCTCAGCACCGCCGCACCCCGCCTCTCCTGGCGCAACGCTTGCGCTCGCCCGGGCTCCGGTTTGCGACAACAGGGCCGGCATCCGCCTCCGTAATGCCGTAGCGCTTGTAGAATTCGGCGTTGTCGCGCTCGATCTGCTCGCGCATCACCTTGTCGTGGCGGATGATCATCGCGTCGCGGGCAGCCCTGCCCGCCGTCGTGGTAACAAGGCTGCCGGCACCCATTGGCAGCATCGAGGCGGCTACCCCCGCGACGCCCTGCGCCGTTCCCAGCGCAGTCGCCTCCGCCATCATCTGCTTTTCCAGCTTGCGCGTGTCGTCGGAATAGCCAGGGCCTTCGAAGTTCGATTCAGTGGTCGTCGAGCAGGCCGAGATCGCGTAGCAGAGCGCCAGCGCGCCACTGCCGATCCATGCCCGATGACCTGACAATGCGGTTCTGCCCATGCCTCGCCCCTCGACCGGCAACGGCCGGCGCAGCGGCGGCCCCTGCCGCCAGCCCCTTTCATTTACGCCCGGGGGAAGGCCACGTCTTGGACTGGAATGAACAGACCATGCCCAGACGGAACAAGCCATCGATTTCAGCTGTTACTCGGCAAAACAACTTGCTGCCTGCACCAAATCTGCTGCACGAAATACGCGCAGTGTTGCTGGAATATCTTTTCCTCGCGACCGGAACAGCCAAAAATTGTTCACTGGACATCGTTCTTCCCTAGGGCAAACTGCCTCCAGGGGTGCGAAGGAGGAGATATGCGCGCAAGAACAGCGACCATCGGCGACCTCGAGGTGGTCTTCCATGACCTGTCCAAACGGATGTCCGACGAGTATGCCGCCGCCGGCAAGGACGCCAAGAGCGCCTACGACAACCTGATGATGAACCTGAAGGAAGGACGCGCCCACGCGCTTGTCGAAGGTGACCGCCCGGTGGCGATCATCGCCTGGCACGAGCATTCGGACGCGGCCGAAACACTCTTCGCCGCCCAGGACGAGTTCTTCGCCGCGCCCACGGTCCGGTTCTGCAAGCGTCACATCCGCCGTATCCAGCAACTTGCCGGCAACGTGCCGATCCACTCGCGCGGCTGGCTCGATCGCCCCGAGGTCGCGCGCTGGTTCCGCATCATCGGCTATGTCGAACGCGGCCGGCAGCATGGCGCCCTGCTGTTCGAACTCCCGCCCGCCTAGACCAGCCGCCTTGGCAAGGACGCGTCGTCGTAGCAGACTGCTGCGGCGACTGTGCCCCCATCCCGGGAGTAACCGATGCCATCTGACACGGTACACTCTGAAATGGTCAATGTCCGCTACCTCGTCGACGACGTCGAGGTCTCGATCGACTGGTACACGCGCCATCTCGGCTTCGAGGTGCTTACCAACTATGCGCCGGCCTTTGCCGACGTCTCCCGTGGGTCGCTGCGCCTGTTGCTCAGCGGCCCGACCAGTTCGGCGGCACGGCCGATGTCCGATGGCGCCCAGCCGCGCGCCGGCGGCTGGAACCGCATCCACCTGATCGTCGACGATCTCGCGGCGCAGGTGGCGCGACTGCGGGCCGAGGGCGCGCAGTTCCGCAACGACATGATCAAGGGCCCCGGCGGCGCGCAGATCCTGCTCGTCGACCCCTCGGGCAATCTCGTCGAGCTGTTCCAACCGGCCGGGCGCTAGGCGTAAGAGGTCGCGGCTTCCTCCGACAGGCGCCTGTACAACCCATGCTTGCGCGCT
The DNA here is from genome assembly GCF_014138625.1 of Aminobacter ciceronei. Classification (GTDB taxonomy): domain Bacteria; phylum Pseudomonadota; class Alphaproteobacteria; order Rhizobiales; family Rhizobiaceae; genus Aminobacter; species Aminobacter ciceronei. The sequence continues at coordinate 131,688 of NZ_JACJHY010000007.1, read as the reverse complement.
TGAGCAAAGGCGCTCACAGTTCCTTGGCCTCGATGGGAGGTTCTTTTCATCAACTGCGGGGGTAGTCATGATGCAGGCTTGGGGAGCTGATACGACCGAAGAGACATTCCAGAGCGCCGGAGGGCTGAACATCTTCCTCAGGTCGCGGCGACCGGAAGGCAAGGCGCGCGCCGTCGTCGTCATCTGCCACGGCGTCAATTCCCATGGCGGGCAGTATGGCTGGGCGGCGTAGCATCTCGTGAAGCACGGCTTTGCCGTCTTCGCGCTCGACCTGCGCGGACGCGGCAAATCGGACGGCGAACGCTTCTTTGTCGAGACGGTCGGCGACTATGTCAGCGATGTCGCCGGCGCGATCCGGATTGCCAAGTCGCGATATCCCGGCCTGCCGCTGTTCCTGCTCGGCCACAGCGCCGGCGGCGTGGTCTCGGCCACTTACACGCTCGAAAACCAGTCGGAGCTTGCCGGCTTCATCTGCGAGAGTTTTGCCTTCCAGGTGCCGGCGCCCGGATTCGCGCTCGCTGCGATCAAAGGGCTCAGCCACGTCGCCCCGCGCCTGCCGGTGCTTACGCTCAAGAACGAGGATTTTTCCCGCGACCCGGATGCGGTGGCAGCTCTCAACAGCGACCCGCTGATCGCCCACGAGGTTCAGCCGGCGCTGACCGTCGCAGCGCTCGTCCGCGCCGACGAAAGGCTGCGTGAGGAGTTCCCCATGATCACCCTGCCGGTGCTGATCATGCACGGCACCTCCGCCAAGGCCACCGTCTGCCATGGAAGCGAATACTTTTTCGAAACCGCCGGCTCCCGGGACAAGACGCTGAAGCTCTATGAGGGCCATTATCACGATCTGCTCAACGACATCGGCAAGGAAGACGCCATTGCCGACATGACCAATTGGATCGACAAGCGCCTTTAGGCGCGCCAGCGCTGGGCGGCGTACAGGTCGTCACCGGGATCGCGACGCTCGCCGCGATCCATTCATTCAGCTGCCGAGTGCCTCCCACCTCCGCAATTTCCGCCCAAGGCCGCCAAGCACCAGCAACTCGCAGAAGTGGTTCATGTCCTCGAACGAGCAGAACGCCGGCGGGTCGAGTTCGAGGATCGGCATCTTGCGCCTGATGTCGCCGGCCACTTCGCCCAGCATCTCCTGCCAGCGCGGCAAGGCGTCGTCGTCGAGCCAGTCGATGGCGTAGGCGAAGGTGATGTGGAACGGGTAGTCGTCATGATCGGGATGGCGGTAGCCGAGCAGGTCGGCGAGCACGTCGCGCCATTGGCGCATTGCCCTGCGGTCGCGTTCCCGGGCACCGTCAACCAGAAGGCCGGAGGGCCGCGCATGTGTCACCTCGACCTGGAACGGCTCCAAGACCGGCAGCGTCTCCAGCCGCGCGGCCATGATCTCGGTCAACTCCTCGATCGACGCGTCGAGCGCCAGGCCATCCGGCCAGAATCCCGGCTTGCGACGGTACTCGATGACGCCCTGGAACAGTGTCATGTGCAGGCTGGTGATGGGAGTGAAGACGAAGTGCCTCGCCTCGGGCATGGCGAGGAATTTCTCGCGGGCCTCGACCAGACCTTCCAGCGTCGGCGAGCCCTTCGAGACATGGCAGACGATGGTGTTGCCGGGCTCAGGCAGGAAGCCACCAGCGCGTAGATAGCGCGTGCCGAGATGCGGCGGCTGGGTCGTGTTGCGTCCACTAGAATAAGCGAGCAGTTCGGGCGAGAGAGCATCTGCGGGCATCGTTGCGGTCCATCGTTCGAGGTCCGCCTGCCCTAACGCCCCTCAGCGACCGCCGCATGACAACAAGGAGATACGAGATTGCGAGTTCACGAAGCCGCAGCCTGAAAAGCTGCCCTCACCATCGGGATCGTCGATGCGGGTGCTGCCGCCACGACACCTCAGGCCATCGCCGGCGTGGCAGGCACGACATCCTGCACACCGGCGGCCTCTCGGCGGATCGCCCAGCCAGCCTGCGTCTTCGCTCAGATCGCCGCCGCGGCCTTGATGCCGGCGTTGGGGATATGGATGTCGATTTCCAGCGTCGAGGTGGTGGCGCCGCGATCCATGGTGATCTTGACGTCATCCTGGTTGACCTGGACGTGCTTGGCGATGACCGCGATGATCTCCTCGCGCAGCACGGCGACGAGATCGGGCTGGTTGCGGTTGTTGCGTTCATAGGCGAGCAGCACCTGCAGACGCTCGCGCGCCACCGGTGCACTACCGCCACGCTTGAAGAAGTCGAGCAGTTTCATGCCACTCTCCTTCCCAGAAGACGGTTAAGGAGACCTTTCTTCTCGACCGGCGTGACCATCGGCACGTCCTCGCCCTCAAGGCGCTTGGCAGCGTCGGCATAGGCGCGCGCAGCGGCATTGGTCGGCTCGTTCAGCGTCACTGGCGAGCCGACATTGGAGGCGCGCAACACGCCCTGGCTTTCCGGAATGATGCCGAGCAGCGGCACCGACAGGATTTCCAGCACGTCGTCGATCGACAGCATCTCACCGCGGGCCGCGCGGCCGGCATCGTAGCGGGTTACCAGCACGTGCTTGGTGACGCGCTCACCCTTCTCGGCCTTCAGCGTCTTGGAATCGAGCAGGCCGATGATGCGGTCGGAATCGCGGACGGAGCTGACTTCCGGGTTGGTGACGATGACGGCCTCGTCGGCGAAGCGCATGGCAAGCTGGGCGCCGCGCTCGATGCCGGCCGGGCTGTCGCACAGCACGTAGTCGAACTTGTCCCGGAGGGCGTTGATGACACCGGCGACACCCTCCTCGGTCAGCGCGTCCTTGTCGCGCGTCTGCGAAGCCGGCAGCAGGAACAGCGATTCGACGCGCTTGTCGCGGATCAGCGCCTGCGCCAGCTTGGCCTGGCCCTGCGTGACATTGACGAGGTCGAAGACGACGCGGCGCTCAGCGCCCATCACCAGGTCGAGATTGCGCAGGCCGACGTCGAAGTCGATCAGCACCACCTTCTTGCCGGACTGGGCGAGCACGGCACCTAGGGCAGCCGTCGAGGTCGTCTTGCCGACCCCGCCCTTGCCAGATGTGACGACCACTACCTTGCCCATTTTGTTGTCTCCGTTTGTCAATTGAGGGGCGCGACCTGGATGGCGTTGTCTTCCAGATGGACCTGGATCGCCTTGCCATGCATCGACGGCTCCATGTCCTCGGCGGTGCGGTACCAGCCGTCGACGGCCAAAAGCTCGGCCTCGTTGCGGCGGCAGAAGATGCGGGCGCTGCGGTCGCCCCAGGCGCCGGCAAAGGCGCGGCCGCGCAGCGTGCCATAGACGTGGATCGAGCCGCCGGCGAGGATCTCGGAACCGAAGCTTGCCGAGCCCATGACGATCACGTCGCCATGCGGATGGACGATCGACTGGCCGGAACGCACCGGCTGCTCGACGATCAGCGTGTTGGACGGTGACAGCGGCGCCTTGGCGGCCTCCTCGGCCTTCGCCAGCGCTTCGGCGTCGACCTGTTCTTCCTCGACCATCGTCTTCCTGGCGCCGGCCAGTTTCGGTGGCAGCTCGTCGCCGAGCGAATCGATATAGTCGGCCTCGATCGCATAGGTCCTGATTCCGCGCTCGGCGATCAGGGCCACCAGGGCGCCGATTTCGTCGGCCAGCGGCTTCAGCGCATTGAGGTCCAGCACCACCGGCCGACCCTTGAAAAAGCCGGGAGAATTCTCGATCCAGCGGTCGAGATCCTGCAGCCACTGGTCCAGCGGCGCCTCGGGCACAAGCGCGAAGGCAACAAACGAACGGGCGCGAAAGCGGATGGATTTGTTCTGCATCGGGGCGCAAATCACTGGCAGGCTTCTGGGAGGTCGGGGTGTAGGCGATGGTGAACGAAACGTAAACTGCAATTCGCCTTACAGCGCGTTATGCTCCGCGCGTATCGCATTTGCGCAACGGCCCCGTGACCCGACCCCAAACATTGGCACCTGCCCTTCCCGCACTTTACGTAAGGGTAACTGGACAAACTGCCGAAAACATTGGCTTATCCTGACATCGGCAGCACGAGGGGCGCGCGGCATGGGCACGGCGACACGCAGCAACGCAACGATCTACCGGCTCTTCGCCATCTGCGCGGTGCTGGCCATTCTGGGCAGCCTGATCGCGCCCGATGCCAGCTCGCACTGGCGCTGGCTGCATTACCTCACCAAGCCGACGGCGACGCTGCTATTGCTGATCGCCGTGCTGCGCGGCATGGATTCGCGTAGCTATGGCCTGCCGATCGCCATTGGCCTCGGCTTTGCCGCGCTGGGTGACTTTTTCCTGATGCTGCCGGGAGACTATTTCCTTGCCGGCCTCGTCTGCTTCCTGCTCACCCACTGCGCCTATATCTGGGCGCTGACCCGCGATTCGAAGTTTGGCGGAAACATCGGCATCTTCGCGCTGTTTGCCGCGCTGGCCGCTGCCGTCTTCGCCGGGCTGTGGTCGCACCTGCCCTCGCCCATGCGCATTCCGGTTGCGATCTACGCGCTGGTGCTTGCCGCCATGGCCGCCCAGGCGCTGTCGCGCGACCGCCAGCTTGCCGGCACGCCCGCGCAGAAAGCGGCACGCCTTGCAGCCCTCGGCGGCCTGTTCTTCATGGTCAGCGACACAGTGCTTGCTTATGGCCGCTTCCGCTGGAACATTCCCTACAATGCCATCTGGGTGCTCGGCACCTATTATGCAGCGCAGTATCTCTTCGCCCGTTCGACGGAAAACGATGCTGAAGCCTAACGACAGCCAGCCCGACCTCAGGGCAACCTTCGACACGCTGCGCGCCGCCTGGCTCGAGACGCGGCCGTCCTATGCCCAGCGCGTCGACGACCTCAAGCGCCTGCAGCGCGCTTTCGGCCAGCGCCTCGACGAGATGATCGAGGCAATCAGCGCCGATTTCGGCCACCGCTCCCGCCATGAAAGCCTGCTCGGCGAAGGCAGCGTCGTCTTGTCTGAAATCAAGCACACGCAACGCATGCTGAAATCGTGGATGAAGCCCGAGCGTCGTTCGGCCGGTTGGAAGCTCCTGCCCGCCAGCGCCGAGATCCGCCACGTGCCGCTTGGCGTCGTCGGCATCATCGCGCCGTGGAACTATCCGGTGAACCTGGCGTTGGCACCGCTTGTCGCGGCCATCGCCGCCGGCAACCACGTCTTCCTCAAGCCCTCCGAACACACGCCGCGCACCGCCGCCTTCCTGCAGTCGCTGCTGGCAGAAGTCTTTCCGCCTGCGCGGGTGGCGGTGGCGCAAGGCGGCACTGAGCTGTCGGCGGCCTTTTCCGAACTGCCTTTCGATCACTTGTTCTTCACCGGCTCGACGGCTGTCGGCCGCAAGGTGATGGCCGCGGCCGCCCGCAACCTGACGCCGGTGACACTCGAACTCGGCGGCAAGTCGCCAGCCATCGTCGCGCCGTCGGCCAATCTCGAACGCACGGCCCGGCGCATCGCCACCGGCAAATTCTTCAACGCCGGCCAGACCTGCATCGCGCCCGACTATGTTCTGGTGCCGCAGCAAAAGCGCGACGAGCTCGTCCGCCTGGTCAAGCAGGAAGTCAGTGCCCGCTACAACGCCAGGCAAGGTTTCGACGACTACACCTCGATCGTCAATGACGGCCAGTTCGCCCGCCTGAGCGGCCTGCTCGACGACGCAGCCGTACGAGGCCACGAGCGGGTCCCACTGCTCGACATCGCCACATTGCCCGCCGGCCGCGAGCGCCTGCTGGCGCCGACCGCCGTGCTCGATCTCGCCCCTGACAGCGCCGTCATGCGCGACGAGATCTTTGGGCCGATCCTGCCCATCGTCGGCTATGCTTCGCTGGACCAGGCCATCGCCTATGTGGTGGAGCGAGACCGCCCGCTGGCGCTCTATTGCTTCGGCGACGACAAGGCCGAGATCGAAACCATGCTGTCGCGCATCGTCGCCGGCGGCGTTTGTGTCAACGACACGCTCTACCAGTTCGCCTGCGCCAACCTGCCCTTCGGCGGCGTCGGCGCCTCCGGCATGGGCCACTATCACGGCCGCGAGGGTTTCCTCACCTTCTCCAAGGCGATGCCAGTGTTGCGCAAATACGAGCCCTCGGCCAGTGACCTGATCCGCCCGCCCTACAAGGGCCTGACCGACTGGTTGGTGCGGCTGGTGACGAAACTGCACTGATTGAGATGTGCCGCTGGGTCAGCGCTGCCGCCGGTGATAGGTCAGCGCCATCGCCAGGCAGATCGCCAATGGGGCCGGCAACGGTTTATCGACGTCGAGCAGGAGCGCCCTGTTGCCCTGATAGGTGAAGGTTTCGCCAAAATGGGCGCGAACACTCTCCACCAGCGTCGTTTGACAGTTGAAATACACCGCGCAGGTCTGGCCGCCGGGCTTCGGCCAGCCGAGCCGTATGGTGGAGCCGCTGCCGCTGGCTTCTGTCAGATAAGCCGGCTCGCCCCATTTCAGCGTTTCGGTCAATGGCCCGACGCCCGGCGTTTCGGCCGCCGTCGACAGGATCAGCCCGCGTATCTCGAGCAATCGCGCCCGCACCGGCGCGGGGAATGCTGCAAACGCCGCCGCCACGGCCTCTGGTATCGCGGCGTTGAGCGCAGCCACGTTGTGCATATCAGCCAGTCTGCACTCGTTCATGTCGGCTTGCTGCATCATCAGCTGATCCCTGCTCCGCCCGGCACGATCGCATCATCCGGATTGACAAATCCTGCTGAATTTCAGGGGCCGGTGCGGGCCTCATTTGCCGCCGGCCGCCCTCACTTCATGAACAGCAGCGCCATGCCAGCCACCACCAGCGCCGCCCCTGCCCAGGCGCCGCCGGCCGGGCGTTCGCCCGTCTTGGCCCACAGCATCGGCAGGATGATCACGGGCGACGTGGCAGACAGGGTCGAGACGATGCCGACCTTGCCGCCGGACAGCGCAAACAGCAGCAGCGTCATGCCGATGGCGAGCGCGATGATGCCGGTCAGCGCTGTCAACGCCGCCACCTTCCAGGTCAGCGGCCCCTTCGGCTTCACCGCCGGGATCGGCAGTTGCAGCAGCACCGTCAGGCAGAAGGCGGCAATGCCGACACGCAGCATCGAGGCGAGGAACGGGTCGATACCTGTCGCCATGACAGGCCGCGCGATGATCGAGCCGATCGCCTGGCCGGTGGCGGCTCCCAGCCCGAGCGCCACGCCGATCCACAGCGGCCCCTTCACCGTCTCCCAGGCGTGCAGCTGGTCGCGGCGCTTGCCGAACAGGATCGCCAGCAACACGCCGGCGACCGTCAACCCGATGCCGGCCGCGGCCTTGGCGGACAGATCCTCGCCCAGCACCATCCAGCCAAGCACGGCAGCAATCGGCGCATTGAGCGCAAACAATATGCCGGAGCGGCGCGGGCCGAGCCGGTTCAGCGCGGCAAACAAAAGCGTGTCGCCGGCGAAGATACCGATCAGGCCCGACAGGATCAGCGGCCCGGCAACGCCGGCGTCGAGTTCGCGCCAGCTGCCGGTCGCCACCACGTAGACAGCCAAAAGCCCGGTGACGAAGAGCTGGCGCAGCCGGTTGAACGCCGGCGCACCGAGATGGCCGGCAGGCCCGGCCGAGATCAGCCCGGTGATGGCCCAGCATGTCGCGGCACCCAGTGCTGCAATCTCGTAAACAGGCATCGGCGACTCGGCATGAATGAGGAACGGAAGGGCCCAAGAGATACCAGAGACCGGACAGAGGTGAAACGCGCCAGACCATTCGCCTCACCCGAACGATTCAAGCGATATTACGCGTTGGATTGATTGAAAGCGGGCGCATAGCTTGCACCTGAAATCGACAAGTCCAAGCCCATGAATGCCCTAACCAGAACCGAAACCACACTTTCCCCCACCCGCAGCCAGGCGGGGCGCCAGCCGGCGCGTGGCCGTCACGACAACGCCAGACTGCTGCCCGGGCTGCTGCTTGCGGCGGGCATCGCTGCCCTTGCCTTTGCGCTGCGGCATTTGCCCGGCCTCGGCAGTTTCAGCCCGATGATCATTGCGATCGTGTTGGGCATCGCCTTTCACAATCTTGCCGGCACCCCGGACCAGGCCAAACCAGGTGTGGCGTTTTCGATGCGCAAGGTGCTGCGTTTCGCCATCATCCTGCTTGGCCTGCAGCTGACAGCAAGCCAGGTCGCCGAAGTCGGCATCACTGGTGTGGCCATCATCGCTGCCACGCTTGTTGCCACCTTCACCTTCACCGTGTGGCTCGGTCGGCTGATCGGCGTCGAGCAAAAGCTTGCCGAGCTGATCGCCGCCGGCACCTCGATCTGCGGCGCGTCCGCCGTCATCGCCACCAACACGGTGACCAAGGCATCGGACGAGGATGTCGCCTATGCGGTTGCCTGCGTCACCGTCTTCGGCTCGATCGCAATGTTTGGCTATCCGCTGCTGCCCGGGTTGCTCCAGCTTGGCCCCCACGCCTACGGTCTGTGGGCGGGCGCCTCGATCCACGAGATCGCCCAGGTCGTGGCAGCCGCCTTCCAGGACGGCCAGCAGGCCGGCGAGTTCGGCACCGTCGCCAAGCTCACCCGTGTCCTGATGCTGGCGCCTGTCGTGATCACGCTCAGCCTTGCCGCCCGCCAGCGCGCGAGATCGTCCAGAGCGACCCAAGGCGGCACAACTGCCCCGATGCCGTGGTTCGTGCTCGGCTTCATAGCCATGGTTGGCGTCAACAGCCTCGTCGACATTCCGGCGGATGCGAAGACATGGATCGTCGCACTCACCACCTTCCTGCTCACCATGGCGCTTGCCGCCATGGGCCTCGAGACCGACATTCGCAAGCTCAGGGCCAAGGGACTTCGTCCACTCTTTCTTGGCCTGGCCGCGTTCCTTTTCATCGCGACTTTCTCTCTAATGCTGGTCAAGCTTCTGGGCTGAGACCGAAAGGAAAGCCGTGACTCTCGAACAGCTCAGGATCTTCGTTGCGGTCGCCGAACGCGAACATGTCACTCGGGCCGCCCAGGCACTGAACCTGACGCAATCGGCGACCAGCGCCGCGGTGTCGGCGCTGGAGGCGCGTTACCAGACGAAGCTGTTCGACCGCGTCGGCCGCCGCATCGTGCTCACCGACGCCGGCCGCATCTTCCTGTCCGAGGCGCGTGCCGTGCTGGCCCGTGCCGGCTCCGCCGAGGTGGTGCTGGCCGATCTCGCCGGCCTGAAGCGCGGCTCGCTCAAGCTTGCCGGCAGCCAGACTGTCGCCAATTATTGGCTGCCATCGGTCGCTCATCGTTTCCAACAGCGCTTTCCCGGCATCGCGCTCGGCATCACCATCGGCAACACCGAGACGGTCGCAGCTCAGATCCATGACGGTTCGGCCGATCTCGGCTTTGTCGAGGGCGAGGTCAACGATCCCGCCCTCGCCATTGAAGCGGTCGCCGAGGACGAACTGGTGCTGGTCGCCGTCGCCGATCATCCCTGGACCGTAACGCCGCCGTCCTCTCCCGAGGACCTGAAGTCGCAGCGCTGGATCGTGCGTGAACAAGGTTCGGGCACGCGCGCCCATTTCGAAGCGATACGGGCGCTGCGCGGCGTCGAGACCGACAGCCTCGACATCGTGCTCGAGCTGCCCTCGAACGAGGCCGTACGTGCGGCGGTGGAAGCCGGTGCCGGCGTCGCCATCATGTCGCGCCTCGTGGCGCACGCCTCGCTCAAGGCCGGCACGCTTGTCGCCGTCGACTTCGCGCTGCCCAGGCGCAGCTTCTTCGTACTGCGCCACCAGGAGCGTTATGCCACGCGCGCCGCGCGCGAATTTCTGGCGCTGGTCCGGGGTGAAGCCAGCCACGGCTGATCGACGTCGGCTTCACGTGCGAAATGCTGGCGTCATCGTCCCCTGCCAGATGCCGCGCATGCGGATGATCATCGCCATTTCGGGAATTTCCGACCCGGAAAAACCACGCTCACGCGCGCCCTGGCCGAGCGCTTTCACAGCTGTCATCTTCTGGGGCGACGTCGATGGCATCTCACGCCATCCCGATGACTATCTGGGCTGGCATCGCACAGGTTCTACGCCGATGGCGGTCACGAGTTGTTCGCCGACAAGGAGCTCGTCGATTCAGCAGACATCGTCATCGACGGAATGTGGCCAATAGCCAGCCAGATGGAGAGGCTCGAACGCCCGCTGCGTGAACTGGCTGACCTGGAACATGCGGGCCGCCGGTAAGCCGCCGGCCCGTATGCCCGGTCAGTTCGCGAAGCTCAGCACGGCCTCGACCTCGTCGTCATAGGTCTCGCCCGTCGTGACGAAACCGAGTCGCTTGTAGAAGCCTTCCGGGCTCGCCTCACCCAGGCCGTAGCTGGTGAAGAGTTCGGCAAATCCCCTCGCCTTCATCTCGCGGACGACGAGCGCGATCGCCTTTTCGCCATACCCCATGCGCTGGAACGGTCCCGCGATCATGAAGCGCCAGAGGAAGGCGCCAGGGCAGTCGATGACGTCATAGTCGGAGCCGATATGCAGCATGACGAAGCCCACCGGTACCTCGTCGGCATAGACGGCGCGGAACCAGGCGTTTTCGGAAAAATGCGCCTCGGCGATAGAGGTGCCGTTGTCGGCGACCTTGTTGCGCTGGGCCTCGCTCAACGTCTCGCTGAGATCGCAAATGTCGGAGACGGTCTGGGCGGAGATACGGCGCAACGAGACTTCGACGGCCGAATTGATCTTTTCGGTCATGGCACTTTCCATGCTTGGATGTCTGACCCGGCAAAGCCGGCGCGGTTGATGTCGTCCGCCAACGGGTCGGGCTGTTGCCCGAAGCGCACATAGTTTCGGAATTCCGTGGCGTCAAGCAACTCTCATTTCAAATTATGTATTGCTTCGAGCGATACAAACAAAAGTATGAGCCGCCCCCCGACGCAAGAACCACTTGATCGGTAAAATCAAAACATGTTCTGGAAAAGATTCGGACATTACTAATTTAACATCCTGGAATGGAGGACCGAATGGCGCGCATCGCAGCAATCACGATCGAGGTCAACAAAACTATCATTTCAACAGGATATCTGCTCCGTGAAAACACGCACAGAAAACTACATCGATAACGCCATCACCTGGGCCATGTCCCAGCTTGGCAATGAGGATTACTGCTTCCGCTGCCTCGCCTTCGTCGAGGACGCCTATGAAGAGAGCAACGAGATCGAAATCTTCGGCGGCGACTGCGCCAAGGAATCAGCGGACGAATATGGCGTCAACCCACCGACCGGCGAACCGCCGCGCGGCGCCTTCGTCTTCTTCGACATGACCGGCGAGCTATTCGACGTCACGACCAACTGGGGCCATGTCGGGCTTGGCCTTGGCGAAGGCCGCATCGTCCATGCCTGGGATGAAGTGCGCATCGACGACATCAACGCCGTCGAGGCACTGGAGCCCGCCGAAGGCTGGACTCAGCCACGCTACATTGGCTGGGCACCCGTCGAGCGCATCCTGCAAGGCCACAAGATCAGGTAAGTCAGGCATCCGCGGCCACGGCCCCATGGCCGCGGATGCCTTTTTCGACGCCGAGGGCTTTCTTGTCCTCGTCCAGCCGGCACACAGGTGCCGGCAGGACAGAGTTGCAGTTCCTGGAAGCTGACTGCCGGATTGAGGTCCATCCTGGTCCGCGCGCACTGGAAGCGGTAAAGCCGATTCCAGTTCGGCAAGACAGAGCCGCAACAGCGCTTAAAAGCTGACCGCCAGCTTGACGTCGACGCCATGGTCCGAGGCACCGTTGCTCACTTGGCCGAGGAGGTCACCACTATACGGGGTGACCACGCAGACCGCACGTCGCGACATCATGGCGCTGGAGCAGGGCGGCAAGGTGCGGCGCCTGCATGGCGGGGCGACGATTTCAGCACCCGTCGATCCGACGGTGCTGCGCCAGCGCCGCGTCGAAAACGCCGCCGCCAAGGAGCGCATCGGCAGCCTGACCGCCGAGCTTGTGCCCGATGGTGCTGCTGTCTTCATCGACACCGGCACCACCTGCGAGGCGATGGCGCGCGCGCTGGTCAAGCGCCGCGACCTGCGCGTCGTCACCTACTCGCTGCGCGTCGCAACGACGCTGAGCGAAAGCACCAATTTCGCCATCGCCGTGCCAGGCGGTTTCGTCCGCCAGGTCGACGGTGGCGTCTTCCGCGAGGAAACGTCGGAATATATCAGGCGCTTCAAGTTCGACGTCGCCATCATTTCGGTCAGCGGCGTCGACCATGACGGCGACATCGGCGACGACGATCATGCCGAAGTCGCGGCCGTTGCCGCGGCCATAGGCCAGTCCGCGCGCACCATCATGGCCGTCGACAGCTCGAAATTCGGCCGCCGCGCCCTGGTCCGCCTCGGCTCGCTCCATGACATCCACACGCTCGTCACCGATACGCTGCCGGAAGAGCGCCTGCTCGCCCGACTGCGCGACAGCGGCGTCGAAATCTGCGTCTAGATCACGCGCAACAAGACTATGCCGGCGCTGCCTCGGCAAACTGCGGCAGGCCGTCATCAAGCTTGAGCCAGGGCTGCTTCGACGACACCCAGATATGCATGGTCGGGCGAAACAGGCCGGGATCGTCGAGCGAACCCGACGTTACGGCCAGCACGCCGGCGGATTCGCGCCCCGACAGCACGGTCGTGCCGCATTCGGCGCAGAAGCCGCGCTTCACCCCTGGCGACGAAAATGCAGTCTTCACCGGCCCGCTCATCGTCACCTGCTCGGTGCGGAACATCAATCGCGCATTGAACGCCGCCCCAACCGCCTTCTGACAGCTGCGGCAATGGCAGACGCGTTCGTTCAGCGGTGCGGCGTCCACGGCGTAGCGCACGGCTCCGCACATGCAGCCGCCTTCATATCGTTGCGCCATGTCAAATCCCCTCACCTGAGATACCGCTGTTGCGGCATCAGGCATAAGGTGCAGTGCTGTCGATTGTCGATGAAAAAGGTGGGGGTGACTGCCTCAGGCGGCAGTCACATCGCAGGTTGCGGCTTTACGCGCAAAGCGACGTGCACGACGCATTGGCCGTGCGGAAAGCCAAGCGGCTCTGCCGGCGGGCGCTGGCCCGCGAGGATACGCTTTCCCAGACCTGGGCGCCCGAAGTGGCATGCCGCGCCAGAAGGCGGATGTCGTCGGGGCAATAGCCGTCGCGTTCCATGACTTTCAGGATGATCGGATCCTGCAGCAGGTCTTCGAGTGTCAGTTCATGCTGGTCGTCCATAGTCGCCTCCATTCGTGACCATTTCGACATTGCTCACCATAGCCCCGAACCATGACCGCCGAATGGCGGATCGGTGACACGAAGCAGGTATTTTCCCGAACGGCGAAAAAACCTCTCGCTGTCGACCGAACCGCCCCTGAGGGCGTCCGGCCTGCCGCCCCGGTCAACACCTTAAGCGGCAATAGGCATCGTCATTCAATGACTTGCGTAAAGGCGCGCCCCGCCCCTTCACGCCGGGCTCAACTTTTCACCAGCTGATGCGGGCCTGCGGCATGCCATACATCAGCCGCGAAAACTCGTCCCCGGTGACATGCACGAGGGTGCGGTGGTCGCCGCCCTCGAAATAGACATCGCTGCCGCGGCGCAGTTGCTCGTCGACCACACAGGCCACCCTGTAGGGCACGCCGAGGATCGGCACCGCACCTTCGTCGCAGTCGGGAAACAGCGAACTCGCCTCTTCTTCGGTCGCCAGCCTCACCTTGTCGCCGATGATCTCGCGCATTCGGGCAAGATCGACATGGCGGGTCGCCGGCAGCACGGCCAGCACATAGCCGTCCTCCCATTTCAGCACCACGCCTTTGGCCAGCGCACTGCCGGGCACATGGCTCGCTTGCGCCGTCATCATCGAGCAGCCGGTGCGCGCATGCCTGGCGGCATCGTAGCGGATGTGATTGTCTTCGAGATATTCCTGCATCGTCAATGAGATAGCCATGACCACTTCCTTTCGTGGCATCATCGCGTCACTGCGGCCTGCATGTAGAAAGCGGCATCGACTGCCGTGCGGCAAGTTGGGCCGCATCATCGCCAGCTCATTTTCGATCAGTTTGCTGGCCGCATCTCCGACACCCTGCAAGGGGCATTTTCAGCGTGCCCGAACGATACCATTCGAAGCCGTGGTCCGGCAAGGAAATTGGCCGGGCGCCGCCGATTTCCGGCAGGCGCCCGGCCATTGCGCTACTGCGATTCCTTGACCTGCTCGTCCCAGGTCTTGACCTTGGTCTCGCCATTGAGGAAGGGCAGCACGGTCGTCGCCAGTTCCGGTGCGAAGAACACGTCGTAGTGGGTGCGGTTGGGGATGATCGCCAGCCGGTTCTGCGACATGTTCTCGCGCATCCAGCCGGCATCCTTCAGCCCGCCGCCGAGCAACTGGTAGAACTTCACGATGTGCTCGGGCCGGTACATGTCGCTGTCGCCATAAACCAGCATGACCGGCATCTTCAGCGTCTTGACGTCCTCGGCCCAGTCATAGGGCTGGCGCATGAACTCGCCCATCTGGTCGAGCAGTTTCGGGAAATCCTCGACCTTGGGCGCCACCGCCGCATAGGTCTGGTACATCGGCGTCTGCTTCATCATCTCTGCCATGCCGGCGCCGACCTGCGCCTGCATCGGCAGCATTTCGGGATAGAAGCCGTCCTGGGCATAGGCCGCCGACACCAGCGCCAGCCGGCGCACCGTCTCGGGATGCTGCACGGCCAGACGGAAGGCGACGCCGGAGCCGAAGGAATAACCGAGCGCGTCGACCTTGTCGTAGCCAAGCTTCTTGACCAGCCCGGCCATATCGTCGCCCATGTCGATCATGCTCATCTTGCGATCGGTCAGCGTGGTGCGGCCATGTCCGTAGAGGTCGACCGCAATCACCTGGCGATTCTTCGACAGCGCCGGCAGCACCGGCCCGAACATGTCGATCGACCCCAGCCCGCCATGCAACAGGAGCAGCGGCTCGCCCTCGCCGTGGATCTCGTAATAATAGTTTACACCGTTGATCTCGGCATGACCTGCCTTGACGCCGGCATCCGTGGCTTTCGCCGTCTCGGCCATCGCCACTCCTCCCGTCACAACTGCAAATGCCGCCGCCGCCAGCATGGTGATGAAACTGCGCTTGTTCATGTCCTCGTCCTCTCTTGTCCGAGCCTCGTCGCTCTTGCCTCTAGGACGAACGAGGCGAACGCATGCCTACATCGTGGGCGAAATTTTCCACGGGTGGAACAATTTTTGCAGTGACTTGCCGCGCCGCGATCCTTCCCACCCCCCTCTGCCCTGCCGGCCAGAGGGGGTGCGAAAGATCAGTACGCCGAAGGTTGGCTTCGTAGGGCAACGTCAGACCATGCTCACGAGGCCGCCGCCGCCCTAGGAATCGAAAAGGCCAGGTCTGCCGACCTGGCCTTTTCGCAATCAGGCAATAATCCTCAGAGCGTCTTGGCGAGCGCCTCGAGCTGATCCGCGCACTGACCCCAGCCTTCGTGGAAACCCATCTTTTCGTGGGCTTCGCGGTCCTCGACGTTCCAGTGACGGGCAACGGCGGTGTAGCGGGTCTTGCCGCCGCCAATGTCCTCGAAGGTCACGGTCGCCGCCATGAACGGCTTTTCCGATGGCTGCCAGGCCTCGGTAAAGGCGTCGGTGAAGACCAGCTTCTCGTTCGGCACGACTTCGAGATAGACACCCGAGCTCGGGTAGTCGACGCCCTCGGGGCTGCGCATGGTGATCGCGCTGGCGCCGCCGGCACGCACGTCGAGCTTGGCGCTGGCCGTCGTCCAGGGCAGCGGCGCGAACCACTTCGGCAAAAGTTCAGCATCGGTCCAGCAGCGATAGAGTTTTTCGCGCGGTGCAGCGATGATGCGGGTCAGGACCAGTTCGCGATCGTTGGCAGAAGTCATTTCAGTCTCCTCGTTGAAATCAGCTTTCGGACCTAGGACGAGCCAGCCGCGCTCGATCCGACAGGCCGCCGGAAAAAATCTGGCTAGTGTTTCCGCGCCTGGACGAGATAGGAATCGATGCTGGTCTCGCCGAGCCAGCGCACGGCCTCAAGCCGATGCAACCCCTCGACCAGCACGTAGCGCTTGCCGTCGTGCCGCACCTGGATCGGCGTCTTCATGCCGTTCTCGACGATGTCTTCGGCGAGATGCCGCACCGTTTCGGGATGCAAAGTCTTCTTGCGCGCCGCGGGCACGTAGATGTCGTCGAGCGGTATCTTCTGGACTCTGAGCATGGGGCCTCCCGGCAGTGCGATGCAGCGTCTCACAGATAGGACGTCTCACTGCATCGGCCAAGCGGGGCACTGGCCGGTCCGGCATCAGGCTGAAGGCGGCGTCAGCTTTTTTTCTTGGCGGCGCGGCGCTTGGCGTCGTCGATCATCATGTTGGCGAGTTGCATGCGCACCATGGCGCGCTGGCGCAGATGCGGCGCCACGCGGTCGGGGTGGTTGGCGAGCGCAAAGATACGGCGCAGCCTGGCGAGATCGGCCGGCTTGGCTTCGGCCAGGCCGAGCTCGGCGGCGATCGCGTCCGGGTCGATCGACGGCGGTTCGGGCGCTGGGGGCTCCAGAGGACCCGCCGCGGCTTCGACGGCGTCGGCCACAGCCCTGGCCCTGACCATGTCGAGCAGGGAAACGAATTCGTCCTCGAGCGCCTCGCCCGCCTCACGATAGCCGGCGGCCGCGGTCTCGCCCGAAACGCGGATGCGGCCGGAATGCAGTTCCTCGGCAACGGCGAGATAGTCGAACGGGATGGTCGGCGCGGGCGCAATCTCGCCAGGCTCGGGCGCGACGAACAGGTCGTCGAGCAACGAAGCGAAGTCGCGATTGGTCTCGGTGCCCATGCAAGGCCCTCCGCACGAAACGGCATGATACGCAATATTTGCCGGAACCGTAATCAGGCTCGGTTAAGAATCGTTTCGTGACGCCAGTGGCTTCTTAGAAATGTCGGCACAAAAAAACCGGGCCGCATGGGGGGGTAATATGCGGCCCGAAGTCGCCTTGCGGCGAGGAAAGCCAGCAGTGCCGGCTATTCAGTTACGCAACCGACACCTGACTTGTTACACCGGTCGTGAAAGATTTTTCCATGCACTGCATGGCAGCCATGCCGATGCTGCACTGCACAATCACGCCGGAATCACCTATATGTCGCCATGGGAGGACAAACCGGAGCCTGAGAGATGGGTTTCTATACCGAATTGTTCGCCCGCCCTCGCCCCAAGGAACAGGTCCGCTATCGTGCGGCGCTTGCTTTGCTGAACGCGATGAACTCGGCCGACCGCGCCGACATCGGCATCAAGCCGGCAGATTTTCCCCGTATCGCCCGCGAAATGTCGACGCGCCAGGCATGATGGTTCCGCGCGTCACTGCGCTGCCGCAATCGATGATGCATCATTGCGGCAGGCAGGAGATTCGCGATGAGGACTTTTTCGACACGGGCAGCATTGACCGCCGCCTTGACCAGCCTCTGGTCGTTCCAGGCGCTGGCCGCCGATCTGCCCTATCTCGATGACCGATCCGATGCGGCCGCCGTGGTGCGCTCGCTCTACAATGCGGTCAGCCGCAAGGAATATGCCCGTGCCTGGGACTATTTCGGCGATGCCAAGCCCGCCAAGGACTTTGCCGAATTCGCCAAGGGATATGAGAAAACCGAGCGCGTCGAGATCGAGACAGGCGCGGTCAGTTCGGACGGCGCTGCCGGCTCGATCTTCTACAACATCCCGGTCGCCATTCGCGCCATAGACAAGGACGGCACCGAGAAGGTTTTTGCCGGCTGCTACACCGCCCGGCAGGTCAACGGCTCGATCCAGGAGCCGCCCTTCACCCCGATCCAGCTCGAGAAAGGTGCACTCAAGCCAGCCGAAGGCAATCTGAGCGAAGCGCTGCCCAAGCAGTGTGGCGATGCCCCGCCCACAGAGATCGACGCCGTGCTCGACCTTGCCACCAAGACATTCGCTGCAAGCCACAAGGCCCAGTGCGACGTTGCCCGTGAAGGTGACGAGGCGATCCAGAGCTACAAGATTTCCTACCACAACAAATCGGACGCCGCCGACGCGCCGGCCAGCGAAGCCCGGCTGTTCCGCTTCTTCTGCCAGATGGGCGCCTATAACGAGACCCATGTCTATTATCTCTGGAACGAGGCCGACGGGCTGAACGAGCAGCATTTCGCCGCCCCCGAGCTCGACATCCACTACGAGGGCGACAATCCCGACGGCAAACTCGAGAGCGTCAACGTCATCGGCTACCGCACGGAAAACGCGCTGGTCAATTCGTCCTTCGACGACAAGACGATGACGATCACTTCGCACGCCAAATGGCGCGGCGTCGGCGATGCCTCATCCGACGGCACCTGGCTGTTCCGCGACGGCGCGTTTGCGCTGGTCCGGTACGACGTCGATGCGTCCTATGACGGCGATATCAACCCCGAGACGGTGCTCGACTACAATTCGGGACCTTGAGGCTATTTCGCAGACAGCATCCAGTTGAGCGTCTCGCGCCAGTCGGTCATGCGGATCGGCGTGCCGTGGGTTCCGGTCTCGAAGCGGACGAAGCGCGTCGGATAGGCCTTGTTCTTGGCCAGGATCGAGCGGAAGAACGCCTCCTGCTTGTCGGCGGGAAAAACAGGATCCTTGCTGCCCTGGCCGAAGAACACCGGCACCTTGGCCGCGAAGGCCGGTGATTTGAGGAAGGCATCGTCCCAGAGCGAGCCGAGCAACATCAGCCCGCCCAGCTTCTTGGCTGCCTTGGCGTCGCGCGCCAGTCCCCAGCACAGCTGGCCGCCCATCGAGCCGCAGGCGACGACGATCCTGGCGCCAGGTGACTGCGCCGCGTAGTGGTCGATAAGCGCCGCCACCTCTGCAACGCCCTTGTCGCCGAAGTCCGAGAAATCGGGTGACAGATAGAGCCCGCCATTGTCTGCCATCAGGTTCTTGATACGGTTGAAGTTGCCGCCGAAGGTGAAGTCCTCGACACCCTGCTTGCGGCTGCCGCCCTGGCCGTGAAGATAAAGCACGATCACCGTGGCGCCCTCGGTCTTGCCGACGGCGAAATGCCTGACATCGCCGACATCTGTCTTCAGCACCAGATCCTGCTGGGTCTTGCGGACACCCGTCGAGACGTATTTGCCCTGCACCCGGCGTTCCGGCACCTGGTCGCGCTCGTTGATGTCGCGCATCTCCCGATAGTCGACGACGCGGTAAGCCTCGCCCTCCGAAGACAGGATCGCCGGATAGGCGAAGAGCTCGTCCTTGTAGGGGGCAAGGGATTGGGCAGAGGCGGGAAATGCTACGAATGCGGCAATCACGAACGGCAAGACCAAGCGGCGCAAGCTAGCCTGCAGCCAAGCGCTCGACGTTGCCCCCCTCTGGCCTGCCGGCCATCTCCCCCGCAAGGGGGGAGATTGGCTGGCATCGACGCCTCGACCGACCTGCGACGAAGCAGGACGTGAACTGGCTGCGCAGCTGCTGATCTCCCCCCTTGTGGGGGAGATGTCCGGCAGGACAGAGGGGGGCGCGAAGGAATGAGACTTCAAATCGAATGACATGACGTAGGGTTGGCCAACCGGCAGGCGCTTTGTCAACAGCCTCAATCCTGCGGCACCCCGCCCGCTCCTGCCAGCGCCTCGGGCGTGTCGACGTCGACGGCAGCGCCGGCGCCGATCTCGATGTCGACGACATCGACGCTTTCGCTCTCGATCAGATGCCGGGCGCCGGTGTCGCCTTCGAGATGGGCAACGGCTGCAAACAGGGCGCGCGGCAGGATCACCGGATTGCCACGTTTGCCGTCATGGGTGGCGCGGACAACCGCACGGCCGCCTGCCCGCTCGAAGGCCTCGATCAGCCGGTCGAGGTCGGCCGGCAGCACCTCGGGCATGTCGCCGAGAACGATCAGCGCACCGGCTGCATCCTCGGGAAGCGCCGAAATTCCCGCCTTGAGCGAACTGGCGAGGCCTGAGGCAAAGTCGGCATTGTGGGTCGCGGGAATGTCGAGCCCGGCGAGCGCATCACCGATGCGGCTCGCCTGATGGCCTGACACAACGACAGTGCTTTCGGCCTTCGACGCAAGCACCCGTTCGGCGGTTCGGCGCACAAGCGGCTTGCCCTGGAACAGCGCCAAAAGCTTGTTGGGCCCGCCCATGCGGCTGGAACGACCGGCGGCGAGCAGCACGGCATGCACTTTCGGAACCGACGGAATGGCGGTGAGATCGCGTGGCTGCGGCCGCGTCGCAATTTCCATCAGCAGGCCGCCGACGCCCATTCCGGCAATGTCGGCCGCGGAAACGTCGAGCCCTGCCATCAGCCGGTCGAGCACCCAGTCAAAGCCGTTTTCCTTGGGGCTGCGCGCGCAACCCGGCGCACCGAGAACGGCGGTCTTGCCGATATGGCCAAGCACAAGAAGGTTACCGGGATCGACCGGCATGCCGGAACGGACGACGGTGCCGCCGGCGGCGCGGATGGCGGCCGGGATGACGTCATCGAAATCGGCCAGCGCCGAAGCGCCGAAAATGACGACGAGGTCGTTGTCGCGGGCAAGCTGCCTGGTGGCCTCGGCCACCGCACCGGCCTCATGCGCCGTGCGCCGTTCGGCGACGAGCCGGCTGCCCGAGCGTGCCAGCCGCTGCTGGGTCAGGCGCGCGGTCTTGTCGAGCACGCTTGGCTTGACGCTGGGCAGCATGGTCTGGATGACGCCGACGCGCTTCGCCGCGAAGGCATTGACGGCGAAGATCTCGCCTTTGGCGCACAGTTCGGTCGCCTGCCGCACCAGATCGCCTGACACGGCAAAGGGGATGATCTTCACCGTCGCCACCATCTGGTCTTTTTCGACCGTGGCATGCTGGGCCAGAGTGGCAACCGTTATCGAGGGGTCTATGGCGTTGATGGCGTCGATCAGGCCGGCATCGACGGTGAAGACGCCGGCTTCACGCGCATGCAGATTGACCCGGCCGGTCGCCGCCGGCTTCACCTCGATATGACGGTGCCGCATGCTGGCCGCGATCGCCCCAGCCGCCTGGTCTTCGCCGAGATCGCCCGGCTCCAGCACGGCGACGACGATCTCGCTCAGCCCCGAGGCTGCGAGGATGGCCACGTCTTCGGCGGCAAGCACATGGCCCTTGCGGTAGCGGAGGTCACCGGCGCTGGTGGAATGCGCAAGCACAGCGCCCTTGGCCTGGTCGACGGGGATTGCGCCAAATCTCACGCCGCCTCGCTTTTTGCCTTGGCGCCGAGGCCGCGCGCACGGAACGCCGAAATGACCTGCGCGAGAATGGCAACCGCGATCTCGGCGGGGTTGGCGGCACCGATGTCGAGCCCGATCGGCGCGTTGATGCGGTCGATCTGCTCCGGCGTCACGCCCATTGCCAGCAGGCGCTCTACGCGCCGGCCATGCGTCTTGCGGCTGCCCAGCGCACCGACATAAAAACACTCGGCATCGAGTGCTGCCTTGAGCGGCCAGTCGTCGATCTTGGGATCGTGGGTGATGGCGGCAAGTGCGGCATAACGATCGAGCGGACAATGCTTCAGCGCATCCTCGGGCCATTCGGCCTTGTGGACGACGTCGGGGAAACGTTCATCGCTGGTGAAGGCCGTGCGCGGGTCGATGATCTCCAGCGGAAAACCGGCGATCTTGGCCATCGGCGCAAGTGCCTGGCTGATATGGACGGCGCCGATCACCACCAGCCTGGGCTGCGGCAGGTGCACATTGAGGAAGAAGCTGCGGCCCTCGGCCTCGACCAGGCCGGACATGCCGCTGCGAAATGCCCTGGCGATCGCCTGGCCAAGGTCGCCTGCGACGGCATCGCCTTCCCTGACGACGCGGTCGCGGCCATCCCCGATGTCGGTGACGAGTATCGCGGCGCGGCGCGCGCGGCGCTCGGCATTCAGGGTTTTCAGGACATAGGGATCCATCGCTCAGCCCAACCGCTCGACATAAACCCTGATCTTGCCGCCACAGGACAGGCCGACCTGCCACGCCGTCTCGTCGGCGACACCGAACTCCAGCATCTTCGGCTGGCCGCTGCCGATGACATCGAGGGCCTCTGATATCACCGCCCCCTCGACGCAGCCGCCGGAGACCGAGCCATGGAAGGTGCCTTCGGCGTCGATAACGAGATGGCTGCCGACGGGGCGCGGCGCCGAGCCCCAGGTTTCGACCACGGTGGCGATGGCGACGTCCTTGCCGTCCTTCATCCAGCCTTCGGCGATGATCAGCGGGTCGCGGGCCTCATCGAGAAACTTGCTTGGCATGGAAACCTCCCTTTGCGACCTTACGCCGCCCGGCGCAGGCCGTCGATCATCCACAATCTGGGGTCGGTGTCGCGCGACGCCGGCGCGCCGAGCGAAGCGCAGAGATCGCCAAGCGCGTTGAGATTGTGCACCGGGCGGAACTCGTCGACATAAGGAAGCATGGCACGAACGCCGCGCGCGCGCGCTTCGAACCCCTCGAAGCGCAGCAACGGGTTGAGCCAGATCAGTCGGCGGCAGGATTTCTTGAGCCGCTCCATTTCCTCGGAGAGGCCTGACACATCGTCACGCTCGAGCCCGTCAGTGATCAAAAGTACCACGGCGCCCTGCCCGAGCACCCGGCGCGACCACAAACGGTTGAACTCGCCCAACGTGTCGCCGATGCGGGTGCCGCCGGACCAGTCCTTGACCGCGGCGGAGCAGTCGGCAAGGGCCGTGTCGGGATCGCGGTGACGCATCTGCCGGGTCAGGTTGGTCAACCTGGTGCCGAAGACGAAGGTGTGCACGCGCCGGCGCTTTTCGGCCAGCGCGTGCAGGAAATGCAGGAAGATGCGGGTGTACTGGCTCATCGAGCCTGAGATGTCGGCAAGCACGACCAGGGGCGGATGCACCTCGCGCACGGAGCGGAATTTCGGCAGGATCAGCTGGCCGCCGGTGCGGGCTGCCGCCCGCATCATGGCGCGCGGATCGACATTGCCGCCATGCGGGTCCGGCTTGAAACGACGCGTGCGCACGGTGTCGAAGGGCAGCCTGAGCGCTGCGATCTCGCGCCGGGCGTCTGACATCTCGTTTGCTGTCATCTGGGCAAAGTCCTTGCCGCGCAGCATCTCGTTGCCCGACACGGTAAAACGGGCGTCGACCTCGATCTCGGGGATTTCGCGCGGCGGCTGGCTGTTGTGGTGGCCTTCGAACATCGCCTGGCTGACGCGGTTTTCGGCGGCGCGCGGCTTCTGCTTCTCGCGGCGGTCGGGCGCCACGGGCGAAAACATCGCCAGCATCTTTTCGATCAGCTCGCGCGACTTCCAGAACAGCCGGAAGGCTTCATCGAAGGTGGCGTGATCCTCGTGGCGGCTGACCAGCACGGCATGCAGCGTCCAGTAGAAATCGTCGCGCGAGCCGATGCCCGCGGCCAGCACCGCCTCGATCGCATCCATCACCGAAGCCGGGCCGACACGCATGCCGGCCTTGCGCAGCGCGCGGGCGAAATAGACGATGTTGTCGGCGATGCGACCGTCTGATGCAGCACTGCTGGGCGTCATGTCACCGCACCTACTCCGCCGCAGCCAGCTCCGCCCTCACCTCGTTGAGGATGCGGCGGCCCTCGCCTTGCTCGATGCGCGCGATGTCGTCCTGATATTTGAGCAGCACGCCGATAGTGTCCGAAATCGTCTCGGGATCGAGTGCTATCTTGTCGAGCTCCGTCAGCGCCGACGCCCAGTCGATGGTTTCGGCGACGCCGGGCACCTTGAATAGCTCGATCTCGCGCAATTTCTGGATGAAGCGGACGACCTCGGCGGACAGGCGCCGGTTGGCCTGCGGCACCTTGCGGCTGACGATTTCGAGCTCGCGCTCTGCATTGGGATAGTCGACCCAGTGATAGAGGCAGCGGCGCTTCAGCGCGTCGTGGATCTCACGGGTGCGGTTGGTGGTGATGATGACGATCGGCGGTTCCTCCGCCCTGATCGTGCCGAGTTCTGGAACGGTGACCTGGTAGTCGGAGAGGATTTCGAGCAGGAAAGCCTCAAAGGCCTCGTCGGTTCGGTCGAGTTCGTCGATGAGGAAGACAGGGGCAGCACCCGCCTTGCCGGTCAACGCGTCCAGCACCGGACGCCGGATCAGGTATTTTTCCGAGAAGACGTTCCTTTCCATGTCGGAGCGGTCGACCTTGCCGACAGCCTCCTCCATGCGAATCTCGATCATCTGCGCCGCATAGTTCCACTCATAGACGGCGGAGGAAACGTCGAGGCCTTCGTAGCATTGCAGCCGGATCAGGCGGCGTCCGAGCGCGCTGGCCAGAACCTTTGCGATCTCGGTCTTGCCGACGCCGGCCTCGCCTTCGAGGAATAGCGGCCGGCTCATCCGCAGGGATAAGAAAAGTACCGTCGCAAGCGCCCTGTCGGCGACGTAGTCGGCGCCGGCGAGCATCTTAAGCGTCTCGTCGATTGTCTGGGGAACTGGACGAGGCGTGTCGGTCATGGCGTTTCCGGAGAGGCGGTCTACAGCACGTGATAGCTGCGGCCGTGATAGATCAGCGGGCGAAGGTTATCGCCGATGCGCAGGCCTGTCACCTTGCCAAACATGACACGATGGGTGGCCAGTTCCTTGGCGTCGACGAGCTCGCAGTCGAACACGGCAACGGCGCCGATCAGTGCCGGCGCGCCTGATGCCAGCACCTCCCACTCGCCAAGGGCGAAGCGCTGTTCGGGCGCGAGGCCTGTGACACCTGAGAAGGCCACGGCCAGTGGCTCGTGCCTGGCGGCGAGCGTGTTGAGGGCAAAATTGCCGTTCTTGACGAACAGGTCGTTGTTGGGGTTCTCGCGGTTGACGCAGACAAGCACCATCGGCGGGTTGTCTGACACCGAGCAGGCAGCGATGACGGTGGTGCCACGTTTTCCCGCCGGACCGTCGGTGGTCACCAGGTGCACCGCGCCGGCAAAATGGCTCATCGCGTCCCGGTAGGCCTGCGGCCCGACTTCAAACTTCTTCAACACCGGGTTTTCCTGCAACGAGACATAACAGCTATATATGGCCGCATCGACCGGGTCACAAGCTGAGATGGCACAAGCACGTTGCGCTTGGCCGGGCCAGGCAGTAGGTCAGGTTATCAGCCTAAACTTGGTCTTGCAGAGGATTTTTCGGAGCGAATGCGAGCCGCAACGGCCATCACCACCCTGCTTTGCGCGTCGCTGGCGACGCTTGCCGCCCATGCCGAGCCGGTGAAGCTCGGGCTTGCGACACCGCTGTCGGGTCCGTCAGCGATCCTCGGCGAGCAGGTCAAATCAGGTGCCGAGCTTGCCGCGACGCGCAGCGACGCTGTTCTGGTGATCGCCGACGACGGCTGCACGGCCGAAGGCGGCGCCAAGGCAGCGCAGGTGTTCATCGACGCCAAGGTTGCGATTGCCGCAGGCTTTCTCTGCACCGAGGCGGTCGAGGCCGCTCTGCCCGTGCTCAAGGCCGCCAACATTCCTGTCATTTCGGTCGGCGTGCGCACCGACAGCCTGACCGACCTGCGTGACAAGACCGCCTGGCCGCTGTTCCGGCTGGGGCCGCGCGGCGATGGCGAGCGCAATGCGGCAGCCTCGATCCTGACGCGGCTGTGGAACGACGAGCTGTTTGCGATCATCGACGACGGCACGATTTATGGCCGCGAGCTGGCCGAAAGTTTCCGCGCCAGCGCCGAACAGGCCGGGCTGAAGCCGGTGTTCTTCGACACCTACAGACCTCAGCTCGACAACCAGGTCGCGCTGATCGGCCGACTGCGCAAGGCGGGCGCCACGCATGTCTTCGTCGGCGGCGACGGCGAGGACATCGCCGTGATGGGCCGCGACGCAGCTTCGCTCGGCGCCGACATCATTTTCGCCGGCGGCGAGACTTTGCGCGTCGCCGACCGCACCGTGCCGCCCGCCACGGGCACGTTGATGATCGCACCGCCTGAATGGTCGGATGTCGCCAAACCGGAGGTGCGTTCGGCATTCGAAGCGGCCAAGACGATGACCGACGGCTACACTTTGCCCAGCTACGCCGCCGTGGAAATCGCCGGCGCTGCAGTGCGGCTCGCCGCGTCGAGCGGAAAGCCTGTCGCGGACATGCTGGCGGGCCAGGACTTCGACAGCGCCATCGGCACCATCCGCTTCGACGCCAAGGGCGACCTTGTGGAAAGCCCGTTCCGGCTGTTTCGTTTCGACGGAACCAGCTACCTGCCTGCAGAGACCCAGTAATGCTGCCAGCCACGTTAACAGCCGGACCGCTGAACCTGATCACCGACGTCGCCGGACTGCGCGTCGGCAACGCCAGCGATGAAAAGCTGAAATCGGGCGTGACGGTGGTGATCTGCGACACGCCGGCCACCGCTGCCTGCCAGGTGCTGGGTGGTGCGCCGGGAACGCGAGAGACCGACCTGCTCGAAGCGCACAACACCGTCGAGACGATCAACGCGGTCGCACTCTCGGGTGGCTCGGCCTTCGGTCTGGATGCCGCCTCGGGTGTGCAGGCAGCGCTGCGCGAAAAGGGCATCGGCTTTGCCATGCGCGACCAGGTGATCCCGATCGTACCGGCGGCGATCCTGTTCGACATGCTGAATGGCGGCGACAAGAACTGGGGCCGCTATCCGCCCTATCGCGAGCTTGGCTACGAGGCGGTGCAGGCAGCGGCGCGCGAATTCGCGCTGGGCACGGCAGGTGCCGGTACCGGCGCGCTGACCGCCGGCCTCAAGGGCGGGCTGGGCTCGGCATCGACGGTTCTGCCCAACGGTGTGACGGTCGGCGCCCTTGTCGCCGTCAACGCGACGGGGTCGGTGACAGTCGGCCGCTCCAGGCATTTCTGGGCGGCACCGTTCGAGCTGGACGGCGAGTTCGGCGGACTGGGATTCCCATCATCACTGCCTGCAGACGCTTCGCGCGTGTTCAAGAAATACGAGGAAGACAACAGTGCGGCCGCCAACACCACGATTGCCGTCATCGCCACAGACGCGGTGCTGACCAAGGCAGCGGCGAAGCGGCTGGCGATATCGGCACATGACGGCTTCACCCGCGCGATCTGGCCGGTGCACACCCCGTTCGACGGCGACCTGGTGTTCGCGCTCGCGACCGGTGCAAGTGGCATCGAGGTCGGGCAGGCCGAGGTCGTCGACTTCTACGCCGCCGCCGCCTCGACCATGGCGCGCGCGATCGCCCGGGGCGTGCATGAGGCAACCGCCACGCGTGGCGACATCATGCAGGTGTGGACGACGCGCAAAGGCTGAAGCAAAACTCTTTGTTGTCTGTATGTTAGCGCCATCGTTTGAATAGCTGAATCAACTGCAGAGAGGGCCGCTGCCTTGAAAGTGATGAAGCTTCTTTGCCTCGCCGCACTGTCGCTGTGCGTCGCCTTGCCGGTCGCACAGGCGGGCGACGCTGCTGAACTCAACGTGCTCGGCTTCAGCGCCGACGGCAAGGTCTTTGCCTTCGAGGAATATGGCATCCAGGACGGCTCCGGCTTTGCCTATGCCAATCGCTTCTATATCGACACCGCGTCGGACAAGTTCCTGCCCGGCACGCCGGTGCGCGTTCAGATGGAAGACGAGAGTGTGGGCCTCGACGCAGCGCGCGCCGAAGCGCGCAAGCGCGGCGACACAATCGTCAAGGAGGAGGAGCTGGCCGCCAATCGCGGCCGCCTCGCCGGTTTCAACGCCGTGACCGAAACGAGTGCCGACCCGTTCAACATGACGGTCAATCCGCGCCCGGTGTTTCCGCCCATCGACAAGCAGCTCGAATTCAAGCTCGCGGAGATTTCCTTCGGCGAGATCGAGCGCTGCGCCGGCATCGGCCCGGTCAAGGGCTTCAAGCTGGTCCGCGTCGATGAAGACGGCAAGGCAGAGGTGCTGCAGGAAGACAAGGACGTGCCGCAGAGCCGTGGTTGCCCGACCGGATACCGCATCGGCGGTGTGCAGACCTTCTTCGGCGATGGCGGAACGCCCGCCTATGCCGTGCTGGTGACCGTCATCCGCCATGGCTTCGAGGGCCCGGACCACCGCTGGATCGCCGTGACGGGGCAGATGTGAGCAATACTGTTGTCGCGGGCCCGTCCCGCAGCAAGAGCCGAGGGCCGATGCGCATACGCCACCGACTGGGCCAGGCGCTGCCGTCGCTGCGGGTTGCCATTCTCGGCGCAGCCCTGTGGGGCTTTGCGATGGGCGCCAGCGCCTTCCTGACGCTTCTGCTCGACCATTGGGAAACGCCGGTGCGCGTCCGTGCGGTCGTGCTGCTGTTCGCGCTCGGCGGCGCGATCGCCTTCCCCATCGGCTGGACCTTGGCGCGCCTTTTGTCACGCCACCGCGGCCGCGAGACCGCTTTCGCGGCGGCATTCGTGTCGTTCGGGGTGGTGACGATCGGCCTGACCGCCCTGCTCTATGCGCTGCAGTACCGGAGCTATTATGCAGAGTGGCATGCCGCACCCTTCACCATCACCTGGGCATTCCAGTTCGTCTTCACCGGGCTCGTCGCGCTCTATCAATTCGCTGTTCTGGGCCTGCGACTCTATTTTCCCGGCGGATTCGTCGCTCTTTTCGCCGCAGCTTCATGGTTTGCCAGCCGTTCGCGTTGAGCATTGCGCCCACCTCTGTTAGGGGAGCCGCAACGAAACCACAGCTGGACGAGCCCCGCCATGATCCCTCGCTATTCCCGGCCCGAGATGGTCGCCATCTGGTCTCCCGAAACCCGGTTCCGGATCTGGTTCGAGATCGAGGCCCATGCCTGTGACGCGTTGGCCGAAATCGGCGTCATCCCCAAGGAAGCCGCGAAGACGATCTGGGAAAAGGGCGGCGCCGCCACCTTCGACGTCGAGCGCATCGACGAGATCGAACGCGTCACCAAGCATGACGTCATCGCCTTCCTGACGCATCTCGCCGAATTCGTCGGCCCGGATTCGCGTTTCATCCACCAGGGCATGACCTCGTCCGACGTGCTCGACACCTGCCTCAGCGTGCAGCTGGTGCGCGCCACCGACATGCTGCTCGCCGACCTCGACGCGCTTTTGGCCGCTCTCAAGCGCCGCGCCTTCGAGCACAAGGACACCGTCACCATCGGCCGTAGCCATGGCATCCATGCCGAGCCGACAACCTTCGGCGTCAAGCTGGCGCTGGCCTTCGCCGAGTTCACCCGCTGCCGCGAGCGCCTGGTGCATGCCCGCGAGGACATCGCCACCTGCGCCATCTCGGGCGCGGTCGGCACCTTCGCCAACATCGATCCGCGCGTCGAGGAGCATGTCGCCGCCAAGCTCGGCCTGAAGCCGGAGCCGGTGTCGACGCAAGTCATCCCGCGTGATCGCCACGCCATGTTCTTTGCCACGCTGGGCGTCATCGCCTCGTCGATCGAGCGCCTGGCCACCGAAATCCGCCATCTGCAGCGCACCGAGGTGCTGGAAGCGGAAGAGTATTTCTCGCCGGGCCAGAAGGGCTCGTCGGCAATGCCGCACAAGCGCAACCCTGTCTTGACCGAGAACCTGACCGGCCTCGCCCGCATGGTCCGCTCCTATGCCGCGCCGGCAATGGAGAACGTGGCGCTCTGGCACGAGCGCGACATCTCGCACTCGTCGGTCGAACGCATGATCGGCCCGGATGCCACCGTCACGCTCGACTTCGCGCTGGCGCGCCTGACCAACGTCATCGACAAGCTCGTCGTCTATCCCGACAACATGCTGAAGAACATGAACAAGTTCCGCGGCCTGGTGCACTCGCAGCGCGTGCTCTTGGCCCTTACCCAGGCCGGCGTTTCCCGTGAGGACGCCTACCGTCTGGTCCAGCGCAACGCCATGAAGGTGTGGGAAGAAGGCAAGGACTTCCTCGAGGAACTGCTGGCCGACAAGGAAGTGACCGCTGCCTTGCCGGAAGCGGAGATCCGTGAAAAGTTCGACCTCGGCTATCACACCAAGCACGTCGACACGATCTTCAGCCGCGTCTTCGTCTGAGCTATTCGACCATCGACGCAAATAAAGTCCTTGCGCGCATCACCGCAAGGACTTGCATCCGTCCCGTCGCGAACGATTTGAGACGTTGATTTCTGCACCGGAAATGTGCAGAAGGCACCCAGTCATCGGACCCGGTGCAATTCCGGGTGGCTCTTCCGGCCGCCGATCCGCCGGACAATCCAGTCAATGCAATCTGATTGCTCGCCAGCAGGCGAGCTTACCATTGCCATGTCCTCTGCAACACAATGACCATCCTTGACAATTTTCGCCGCGATTGGCTTTCCAACGTCCGCAATGACATTCTGGCTGGCATAGTCGTCGCCCTTGCGCTGATACCCGAGGCAATCGGCTTTTCAATCATTGCCGGCGTCGACCCCAAGATCGGCCTGTACGCCTCATTCTCAATCGCAGTGGTCATTTCTATTGCCGGCGGCCGTCCAGGCATGATTTCGGCTGCCACGGCCGCGACGGCCGTCTTGATGGTCACGTTGGTGCGCGAGCACGGTCTGCAATACCTGTTGGCCGCGACCATCCTGGCCGGAATCATTCAGGTCGTCGGCGGATTCGCCCGGATCGGCTATGTGATGCGGTTCGTTTCGCGTTCGGTGATGACGGGCTTCGTCAATGCCCTTGCCATCCTGATCTTCATGGCGCAACTGCCCGAACTGATAGGCATGTCGTGGCAGACCTACGCTATGATTGCCGGCGGCCTCGCCATCATCTACCTGTTCCCCCGCCTTACCAAGTCGATCCCCTCGCCGCTGGTTTGCATCATCGTTCTCACCGCGGCAGCGATTGCGCTCGACATCGATGTTCGGACGGTAGGCGATCTTGGTGCTTTGCCCAACAGCCTGCCAGAGTTCCTCATCCCCAACGTGCCCTTCACCATGGAAACGTTCTGGATCATCTTGCCTTATTCGATAAGCGTCGCTGCCGTTGGCCTGCTCGAAAGCTTACTGACAGCATCTATAGTCGACCAAATGACCGACACGCGCAGTGACAAGAACAGGGAGGCCGTCGGGCAAGGAGTCGCAAATTTCGTCACCGGCTTCCTTGGAGGCATGGCGGGTTGCGCGATGATCGGCCAGTCGGTGATCAATGTGAAGTCCGGCGGCCGGGGCCGTCTCTCCTGCTTCGTGGCCGGATCGCTGCTACTTTTCCTGATCCTTGTGTTGGACGATTTCGTGCGCATCATCCCCATGCCTGCACTCGTGGCGGTCATGATCATGGTATCGATCGGGACATTCAGCTGGTCATCGCTCCACGACCTGCGCAAGCATCCGCGCCGTTCCAGCATCGTCATGCTGGCTACCGTGGTCGTGGTCGTGGGCACGCACAACCTCGCATTGGGAGTTGGAGTAGGCGTGCTATTGTCGGGCATCTTCTTTGCGTGGAAGGTATCCCAGATTTTCCGCGTCACCTCATCCCTGACCGCCGACGGCAAGGAACGAACCTACAGGGTCGAAGGCCAGCTGTTTTTTGCTTCCTCCGACGATTTCCTCGACTCTTTCGATTTCAGGGAACAATTGGAACGCGTTCGCATCGACGTCAGCATGGCCCATATTTGGGATCTGACAGGCGTCGGCGCCGTGGACAGGGCAGTGCTCAAATTTAGGCGCGAGGGCACTGAAGTCGAGGTCGTGGGCCTTAACGAGGCAAGTGCCACGATCATGGACAAACTTGCTGTTCACGACCAGCCTTATGCGATGGAGCGTATGCTGGGTCACTAGCAGGCGTGCCGCCTGGATTGCGCCTGCCTGATGGTTGTGCCAACGCGTTCGCCGGTTATCAACCCGCGAACGCATCCATCAGGATGAAGGTCGCGTCCTGTCGCTGATGCTTGTTGATCAGCGGCACCAGCCGCGTGAAATGCTCGGACGCGCAGTGGATATCGAGCGCCGCGCGATCGGGCCACAACTCGATGAACACGAAATGCCCCGGATCGTTCTGGTCAACGAACAGGTCATAGGACAGGCAGAGTGGCTCCTGCCGCGTCGTCTCCACCAGTTCGGCATAGAGCGGCCGCACGATCTCGACGAACTCAGGCCTGATGAAATCCTGAGCGATGACTTTCAGCATATTTGTCCCGGTCCTGCATGTTCAATGGCCGAACCGCCGGTCTGGCGGTTCGGCCATTGGCTTAGCACAGGCTCCGGCCAGTTGCTGTCAGGAGGAAAGTCAGCCCGGCTGGCCAGGCACAGCGCGGATGACCGTGCCCCAGGGGTCTTCGTAGGTCGAAGCGGCCTTGGCGTCGGCCGAGCGCATCTCGACCCAGGCAAGGCCGGTCAGCGAGGCGTCGCGCCTGCCGGCAACCGGGCTCTGCCAGGAATTGGCGCCGATATGGTGGTGATAGCCGCCCGAGGACAGGAAGACAGCGCTGTTGCCGTATTCCGCGACCGTGTCGAAGCCGAACTGGCTGTGCCACCAGCGGGCCGCCGCAGCGGGATCACCGACGCGCAGGTGGACATGGCCGACAATGCTGTTTTCAGGCGCGCCCTGCCAGCCGGCGTCGCCGTCGGGCACTTCTGATACGATCGAGCCGATGTCGAGCTGCCTGGTCGCCATCTCGACCTGCGCGCCATTCCACTTCCAGCCATCATGCGCGCGGTCGGAATAAATCTCGATGCCGTTGCCTTCCGGGTCGGTGAGATAGAGCGCCTCGCTGACCAGATGGTCGGAAGCGCCGTCGACCGGAATGCGCCTGTCGATGGCATGCTTGATCCAGCGGCCGAGATCGGCCCGGCTTGGCAAAAGGAATGCGTTGTGGAACAGGCCGGCGCTACGCGGATCGTCTGGCTTCGCTGCCTGGTCGGCCTCGATGTCGAGCAGCGCGCGGCTGCCGGCGCCGAGCGTGATCGTCTCGCCGTCGCGCTTGAGTTCCTG
Source organism: Aminobacter ciceronei (assembly GCF_014138625.1). Taxonomy (GTDB): domain Bacteria; phylum Pseudomonadota; class Alphaproteobacteria; order Rhizobiales; family Rhizobiaceae; genus Aminobacter; species Aminobacter ciceronei. The sequence goes on along the minus strand of NZ_JACJHY010000007.1, from coordinate 99,015 downwards.
CAGGCCGACGACGTCGCGATAGAAACTGGCCAGCGCATTGGCATCGCGGGCCTTGAGGCCGACGCGGGAAACGCTGATCGGGGTCGTCGCGGCAAAGGGAATGTTGCTCATCCTGGGCTCCGTGTGGCCGGCCCGCACTCCCGCACCCAATGCGAGAAGTGCCGCGCTGCCAACCAATTTGCGTCGTGTCAGTTCCAGAATCCACTCTCCGGCCAACAAGGCTGTTTTTCTCCAGCCATAGATCGTCCGCGCGCATCGTTCACACAAGTGAGCAAAGACCGAACACGTCGTTCAACGATTCGATATCGATCTAAGACAGTAGATGACCTCGCGCAGCGCGCCTTTGGCCGTGAAGTGCACCGCCCCCTACAAACATGAGCCCTTGTGCAGATTATCCATTGCATACTCCTCCAATTGACCGACAGCCATATTGATCTTGACCGGGGCACAGGACATGAATGTTTGCGATATGATCGATGCTGGCCAATGTTGCGGCCTCGTCTGGCACAGTGGGAATTACACCTTCTGGTAGAAAAATACCGGCAACAAGGCTGGAAATTAAGGAAACCTTAGCCAGCCTAAATTAGAGCTGATTACAAGTGATGGGCGCAGAGGGGACCTGCGCCGCCGCAAGCATTTTATCTCACGCCGCTCGCGCCCCCGTCCGATTGCTCGTCAGCCTTCCAGCTGGCCATGCAGACGGCCGTCTGGCCAACTGAAACGGGACATACATGCAGTCTGCAGCCGCCCCGACAGAACGAGGCAACGATATTGCGAGTACTGTCGTGGCGACGATGAGCCAGATGGGCGTCATTGGACTGCCGCGCAATTACGAGATCTTCTACGAAGCACTGACCGGCACCAACGCGGCCCTCAGCCTGGAGGTCATCGCACTCGGCAATCGTCCGACACAGGAGCAACTCGACCTGATCGGCCAGAAGTTCTTTGCCCAAAACCATGGGCAAGGCATCGTCGAACATGCCCGCGAAATCCTGGCGCGAGAGCTGGAAGGCGTCGCCAACCTGCTGCGCAACGAGCAGACGCATCTGGAGCGTTATGGCAAGGTTCTCGATGAGACGTCGAGCGGCTTGAACAGCCGTACCGCCATGTCGCAGGAACTGCTGCAGAAAATCGTCGGCGTGATGGCGGTTGCCACCGCCTCGAAGATCGATCACGGCAAGCACGTGGCAACGGCGCTGAGCGACAAGTCGAGCGAACTCGAAAGCGTCAAGTCGAAGCTCGAAGAGTACAAGAAGCTTGCCGATACCGATCCCCTCACCCACATCTGGAACCGGCGCGCCTTCGACCGGCGGATCGCCAAGATCTATAACGACAACAGGGGCGTGCTGTTCAGTGCGCTGATCCTGGCCGACATCGACCGTTTCAAGGACATCAACGACCGGCACGGCCACCCTGTGGGTGACAAGATCCTGCGGATCATCGCCAGCATCTTTCAGTCCAGCGTCCACCGCGACATGTTCGTGGCCCGGACCGGCGGTGAGGAGTTCGCACTGATCGTCGAAGGCACCACTGAGGAAGCGACGTTCGAGATCGCTGACCGCGTTCGCCTTTTGGTTGCGCAGACGCAATTCAAGGATATTCAGCCGGGCGTGAACTGCGGCCAGGTCACCGTTTCGATGGGTGTGTGCATGGCCTCGGATGCCGATAGCGCCGAGGACCTCTACGCCAAGGCCGACCGGGCACTCTACCGCTCCAAACTGATCGGCCGCAACCGCGTTACACGCTATTCGACGATCGCCGAGCGCCAGGGCAAGAACTGGATGCTGTACAAGAAGGACTGAGGCGCATCGCCATCCGTTCAAATGAAAAAGGCGCCGGTCAGACCGGCGCCTTTTCGATTCTGCAACCGCGTTTTGGCGATCAGGCGTTGACGGCTTTCTTCACTGGAGTCGGTGCGCTCTTGCGGAGCAGTTCCGACACGAGGAAAGCGAGCTCGATCGCCTGGTCGGCATTGAGGCGCGGGTCGCAATGGGTATGGTAGCGGTCCTGCAGTTCCTCGGCCGTGATGGCACGGGCGCCACCGGTGCATTCGGTGACGTTGTTTCCGGTCATCTCGACATGGATGCCGCCCGGGTGCGTGCCCTCTGAGCGGTGGATGTCGAAGAAGCTCTGCACTTCGCTCAGGATGCGGTCGAATGGACGCGTCTTGTAGCCGGCAGCGGTGATCGTGTTGCCGTGCATCGGATCGCACGACCAGACGACCTTGCGGCCTTCCTTTTCGACGGCGCGGATCAGCTTCGGCAGGTGCTCATCGACCTTGTCGTGGCCGAAGCGTGCGATCAGCGTCAGGCGGCCTGCCTCGTTCTCCGGGTTGAGCAGGTCGATCAGCTTGAGCAGGTTGTCAGGCGTAATCGACGGGCCGCATTTGAGGCCGAGCGGGTTCTTCACGCCGCGGCAATACTCGACATGCGCGTGGTCGACCTGGCGCGTACGGTCGCCGATCCAGATCATGTGGCCCGAGGTGGCATACCAGTCGCCCGAGGTCGAGTCGACGCGGGTCAGCGCCTGCTCGTAGCCGAGCAGCAGGGCTTCATGGCTGGTGTAGAAGTCGGTCTCACGCAGCGCGTAGTTGGTCTCCGAGGTGATGCCGACGGCCTTCATGAAGTCCATCGTCTCGGTGATGCGGTTGGCCAGCGCTTCGTAGCGCTCGCCCTGCGGACTGTTGGAGACGAACCCGAGCATCCACTTGTGCACGTTCTCCAGGCTGGCATAGCCGCCCTGGGCGAAGGCGCGCAGAAGGTTCAGCGTCGCCGCCGACTGGCGGTAGGCCATCTCCTGGCGCGCCGGATCGGGAATGCGCGACTTCTCGTCGAAAGCCGGGCCATTGATGATGTCGCCGCGGTAGCTCGGCAGCGTCACGTCGCCCTTGGTCTCGTTGTCGGACGAACGCGGCTTGGCGAACTGGCCGGCGATGCGGCCGACCTTCACCACCGGCTGCGCGCCGGCGAAGGTCAGCACGACCGACATTTGCAGGAAGACGCGGAAGAAGTCGCGGATGTTGTCGGCACCGTGTTCGGCGAAGCTCTCGGCACAGTCGCCGCCCTGGAGCAGGAAGGCTTCGCCATTGGCAACGGCAGCAAGCTGTTTCTTCAGCTTGCGCGCCTCACCTGCAAAAACCAAGGGGGGAAAAGATGCGAGACGAGCTTCCGTTTCCACGAGCGCCGCAGCGTCCGGATAAGCCGGGACCTGCTGGATCGGCATGCTTCTCCAGGAATTCGGGGACCATTTCGTCATGTTCGCACCTAATAAAGTTCGCTAACGGGCACCTCACCCGCGCCACAACCCGCCATTGCGGGAACGCGGCTCTTTACACGATGAGGAGCCCCTAATCTACCCCGGAACACGTCCGAGATCGAACGTTTCCCTGCGGCAGGTCCGAGAGGCGACCACGTCAGTTGTCGACGCGGACGCCGTCCTTCACCAGATAGGTCGGCTTGTACATCGTCACCAGCTCTTCAGCAGCCGTCGGATGCACGGCCATGGTGCGATCGAAGTCGTCCTTGGTGAGCCCTGCCTTGAGCGTAATGCCGAGTAGCTGCGCCATCTCTCCGGCGTCGGGGCCGAGCACGTGAGCGCCCAGGACAAGCCGCGTGTCGCCGTCGACGACCAGCTTCATCAGCATCTTTTCCTGCCTGCCCGACAGCGTGTGGCGCATCGGCCGGAAGCTGGTGCGATAGATCTCCAGATGCCTGAACCGCTTGGCGGCGTCTTCCTCGGAGAGACCGACGGTGCCAATCTCGGGCTGCGAGAACACAGCTGTCGGGATGCAATCGTGGTCCGGCTCAGTCGGATTGTCCTTGAACGCCGTTTCGACGAAGCACATTGCCTCATGGATGGCGACAGGGGTCAGCTGGACGCGATTGGTGACGTCGCCGACGGCCCAGATGTTGTCGGCGCTGGTGCGCGAATACCGGTCGACGACGATCGCGCCCTGCTTGTCCATCTCAACGCCGGCGGCCTCGAGGCCGAGGTTCTCGGTGTTGGGTGTGCGGCCGATCGCGAGCAGAACCTGGTCGACGGTGAGCATCTGGCCGGTGTTCAGTGTGACGTCGAGACGGCCATCGCCGCGCTTGCTGACGTCCTGCGAAACCGAATGCAGCAAGATCTTGATGCCCTTCTGCTCCATCGTCTCGTGCAAGGTGCGGCGCAGGTCCATGTCGAAGCGGCTGAGGATTTCCTTGCCGCGATAAACCAGCGTGGTGTCGACACCGAGGCCATGGAAGATGTTGGCAAATTCGACAGCGATATAGCCGCCGCCCTCGATCATGATCGCCTTGGGCAGTTCGGGGAGGTCGAACACTTCGTTCGAATAGATGCAGTGCTCATGCCCCGGCAGTGCGGGATGCACCGCAGCCCGTCCGCCGGTTGCGATCAGGATCTGATCGGCGGTGACGGTGCGGTTTTCATCGACGATCCGGATCGTGTGGCTGTCGACGAGTTCGGCACGCGAATGGATCGTCTCGCCGCCGGAACCTTCGACATTGCGCTTGTAGATCGCCTCGAGCCGCGAAATCTCGCGCTCCTTGTTGGCTACAAGCGCCTTCCAGTCGAACTTGGCCTCGCCGACCGTCCAGCCGTAACCGGCAGCATCTTCGAAATGCTCGGGAAACTGCGAGGCGTAGACATAGAGCTTCTTGGGCACGCAGCCCCTGATGACACAAGTGCCGCCGAAACGGAACTCTTCGGCAAGTGCGACGCGCTTGCCGAGAGCGGCCGCAACACGTGCCGCACGCACACCGCCCGAGCCGCCACCGATGACGAAAAGATCGTAGTCGTACTGGGCCATGGGTGTCCTTCCTGCGGGAGAGCAGTACGCCAACGACGCGCGCCGCTCTTCTAAGTCCTTGAAACTGCGCACCGCACGGGATGCGCCTGTGATGCGGTCACAGGTAGTGGCAGAGACATCAAAAGAAAAGCCCGGCGAATGCCGGGCTTTTGCATCGTGACCGATGGTCGCGGCTGATCAGTTCGCCGGTGCTGCCGGGGCTGCGGGCGCAGCACCCTCGGCCGGAGCCTTGGTGCCGATGACTGCCTTGAGCTGCTCACCCACCTGCTCGGCGAGATCGCGCGCGATGCCGTTCTGCCAGATCTCGGCAGCCTTGACCAATTCGCGCGAGGCGATCGGGCCGTTCTCGATCAGCTCCTTGCCGGCTTCCGAATTGTAGAAAGCAGCAATGTCGTTGAGGTTCTGTTCGGAGAACGACTTTGCGTAGGCGAGCGCCGATTCCTTTTCGAGATCGGCACGGCGGGCGGCCAGCGCCAGCGTCTTTTCGTCGACGGTCTGGGTGATCACTTCCTGCATATCGGGATTCTGCTGGATCAGCTGCTGCTTAAGTGCCGCGGCTGCCTGCGGCAGGATCGAATCGAAAGAGTCGGTCGCGTGGATCGAAGCGATCGCAGCATGTGCCGCCTTGAGGTGGGATTCGCTGATTTCCTGCGCCTGGGCCGAGAATGCGACGGCCGCGAATGCCGAAGCCGCCACCATGACGGAGAAGCGGCGAAGCCGGTTTATCGAAATCATGATGAATAGAACTCCTGTTTAGCGTACCGGATGAACGGTTCTGACCCCGTCCGAGCCGGCGATGACGGCAACGGTGGCCAGCCCCAGAAAGAGACCGTGCTCCACGACGCCAGGAATGGCGTGCAGGGCATCCGAAAGCGCTCTTGTATCTGGAATGCGGCCAAAAGATGCATCGATAATGAAATGTCCACCGTCGGTTACGAAGGTCTCGCCGCCGACTTTGCGCAGCACCAAAGGCCCCGAAAGCCCGAGCTTTTCCGCAGCTTTCGCGATGGCGATCTCCGTCGCCTTGAGGCCGAACGGATTGACCTCGATCGGCAGCGGGAAGCGCCCCAGCGTGTCGACGAGCTTGGTCTGGTCGGCGATGACGACCATGCGCGTCGACGCCGCGGCCACGATCTTCTCGCGCAGCAGCGCGCCGCCGCCGCCCTTGACCAGCGTCAGCTGCGGATCGATCTCGTCGGCACCGTCGATGGTGAGGTCGAGCTCAGGCGTCTCGTCGAGCGTCGACAGCGGAACCGACAGCTCGCGGCAAAGGGTTGCGGTGCGTTCAGACGTCGGCACGCCGATGATCTGCATGCCGTCAGCTACCTTCTCGGCCAGCAGCCTGACGAACTCCTCGGCCGTCGAACCGGTACCTATGCCAAGGCGCATTCCGCTCTCGACATACCCCAAGGCGGCGCGCGCCGCCTCGATCTTCAAAGCCTTGGCATCCATGACTTGTTCGCAAAATCCTCGAATATCAGGCTTGGCTCCTAGCATTTTTGCCCGTTGGGTCAAAGGCTTTATGGCCCGGGCTTGCGTCCTGCCGGGTCCAAGGCTATCGCCTCTTGCAACGCACAACTCCACAAAAGGCGGAGCCATGTCCAAGCCGATCATCGTTTTCGACCTCGACGGGACGCTCGTCGACACCGCCCCCGACCTTTTGGACAGCCTGAATCACACGCTCGTCGCCGGCGGCCTCGCCGAAGTCGACGACCGGGCGTTCCGCCGCTTCGTCGGCCAGGGCGGCCGCATCATGATCGAGCGCGCCTACAACGCCCAGCAAAAGCAGCTGGCCAGCGTGGAGCACGACCGCCTGCACGACATCTTCCTCGATCACTACACGGTCAATATTCCGGGTCGCTCGCTGCCTTATCCCGGCGTGGTCGCCGCGATGGACCGCTTCACTGATGCCGGCTACCTGCTCGCCGTCTGCACGAACAAGTACGAAAACCTTGCCAAGGGGCTCATCCAGGCGCTCGGCCTGTCCGATCGTTTCGCCGCCATCACCGGCCCGGAAACCTTCGGCATCCGCAAGCCCGATCCGCGGCACCTTACCGAAACCATCGCCAAGGCCGGCGGCGACGCGTCCCGCGCCGTCATGGTCGGCGATTCGGTCACCGACATCGACACGGCAAAGGCCGCCGGCATTCCTGTGGTTGCCGTCGATTTCGGCTACACCGACCGTCATGTCAGCGAATATGAGCCGTCGGTGGTCATCTCGCACTACGACGAACTGACGCTTGGCATGGCCCAGAAGCTGATAGAGGCGGCAAGTCGCTAAAGCCGCCTTGACACCACTCCCACCCCTCCCCTATATCGCCGTCACGTTCGGCTCTCGGGCCTCGGACGGGCGATTAGCTCAGCGGGAGAGCACACCCTTCACACGGGTGGGGTCATAGGTTCAATCCCTATATCGCCCACCATTACCTTGGCCCCTCCGCAGCCGTCTCCAAGCAATACGCACAGTCATGCCAAACGATGCCGGAACGTGTACGATTCTGGCATCGAATTGATATGGCCCGTTCTCCTTCCGCAGATCTGTCGACGCGCAAGGAGATGTCATGAGCGAAGATTGGGAAGTGTGACCCGAGCCGCTGGCTGAAAACGTGCTGTTGGCCGAGGGCCATACGATCATCTGGCGACCGAAGGTCAAGCTACCCTGGCGATTGCCAGCACGGCCGTCCCGCGTGTTGATCGAACATGATGTGTTCTGGCCGGCTGCAAGTGCGAGAGGGACCGCACGCGGTTACACTTACCACGTGAAGGCGGTCGATGATCAGGCGGACGATTCAGTTGAGCGTGCCGTCGAGCCTGGCCGCCGCCGCGCCTGGCGGACTGGGAGCCTGAACCAAGCTGGCGCTATGGAAAAACCGGCCCCTCTGGTTCGGGCTCAGTCGGCGTCACAGGCTTTTCCCTGACCTGCCTCTCCGGCCGATCGCTGCCTTCAGCTGGCTTTGCCGCACGCCCGCAGTTATCGCTCTTTCGATAGGTGGCAGCGCCGCCCGTTTCGGTTTCGCACCGCCGCCTATCGGTCTGGCAGGCCGTCAACAGCATAAGTGACGCAAGGACGAGAACAATCTTCAGTACAGAAGGCATGCATTCCTCCAGACACACAGCGAACCCTTGCCGGCACCTTAGGTACAGCAGATTACCACAAGACTATATTGTCACATAATTTTCAAATAACATCACGTAATACGCATAAGAATATTTTCCACTACATCTTTACTCCAATTCAGAACGCCAAATCACAATTCGATATCCGAATACATAACCGAACAACGGCAATGCCGCTCTCCCTTACACGTCCCGGATCACTGGCGACGAACACTACGCTACCTGCCCCGATCAGGAGACAAACGCAGTCTCCGGCAAGATGGGACCAGAATTCGTCGTTTCGCCGTTACGATATTCGTGTCATTTGCCGTGCGACGGTAACCAATTCAACTACCTGGACTAAACATCGAGACCGGCCAATACATTGCCACGCGCGATTCGAATAACCTGAGAGACTCTGCTTTTTGATGTTATTTTCCAGACGACCTGCAGATGAAATTTACAGATATTCTTTTGAAGCGAAGCTACGCGCTCTATTTCGTGGTTATCTACGTTTTGTATCTCGCCCTCCTGCTGATTGCCCTGCGAGAGCGGAATCCGGCATTCACCGTCGACGTCACCACAATCTTGCTGCCGGCGATCGAGCTCGCGTTCTTTTGCGTGCTGGGACTTGTTGCCTGGCATGCCCAGCGCAGCGGCTGGGTGGCCTTGCCGGCGTTGTTCGTCTCTCTCGCCGTGCCCCTGCTGGTGATGCTGATCTATCTGGTGCAGGGATTTTCCGCCTATCTGTCGGGGCACTACATCTCCGTTCTGGCGTTGGAAAACCACACCGACGGCAGCCAGTATGCGGCAAAGCCCCTGTTCTTCGTCATCGCAGCCCTTGGCTTCGGAAGCTGGATCTGCCTTTCGTTGTTCGCCCTCAAGGCGCGCAAGCAAGCTGCGCTCCACCGGCCCGGAAAGAGCTTCGTTTTCGCCGCGACACTTGCCTGCCTGCTCTTTGCCGGCATGTTCGACAGCTCTTCCTTCACCGAAAGAACCCTCGATCTCCGTCCGGATATGGCTCCGGCCACATCTCTTGCCCGCAAATTTCGCGATCTGCGCAGGGCCCGCAACAACCTCTCTGACATGGCCGACACGCTGGATCGGCAAGGCATCAGCCTGCCGATCAACGAGCACTACCCTCTGTTGCGGGATCAGGCCTATTCCAGCCCTTTGTCGTTTGGCGCCGCACAATCGGCGTCAGACAGGCCCAACATTATCGTGGTCTTTGCCGAAGGGTTGTCTGCCCGCTTTCTGGGAACCTATGGCGGCAAGCATCAGGGATTGATGCCCAACATCGACCGCTTTGCCGCGCGTTCAATGACTGTCTACAACTACTTCAGCCACACTGCGGCAACCTATCGAGGAATCCAGGGACAGCTGGTTTCCGGATATCCGAGGAATGGCGGCGCCGAAAGCGGCGGCTGGGAAGCCGAAGGGGAAAACAACACAGCGCTGCTCACCAGCATCAACTACCGGACGATACCAGACATCCTGCTGGACCGAGGCTACAAGACGGCATTTCTGTCCTCCAGCCCGCAGGGCGCCAGTTTCAACGCCATGCTGCGATCGCTCGGCTTTGACACCGTCTACGCCGTAGAGACGCTCCCTGAACTTTTGGGTGGCAGACCCGCAGCACTCAGTTCCGGCACGTCTGACGCAGCCGACGCGGAGGTATTTTCGGGCCTGAAAGGCTTCCTGGAGAAACAAGCCTTAAGCGGCAACAAGCAGCCGTTCTTCGTTGCGACCTACAATGTCGGCACCCATGCGTTCCTGGATTCCGACAGCGCCGGCGTGACCTATGGCAGCGGTGATAACCCCGCGCTGAACAGGATGCACAATTTCGATGCGCAGCTTGGAAAATTCCTGGATTACTTTCAGAGCTCGAGCTTTTCCGACAATACGATCCTGATCATCACTGCCGATCATGCGACCTATCCTGAACCCGCGGTGGTAAAGGCCCTGCAGGGGGGCGACTACCAAGCCTATTTCGTCGACCGCATCCCTTTGATCATTCATCACAGCGAATTGGCTCTGCCGGTGACCTTCGACGCCGACTATCGCACGTCGGTCGACTTCGCCCCCACGCTGCTGCACTTGCTTTCGTTGCAGGACGCCAGGAACGCCTTCATGGGATTTTCGATTTTTGAGCAAGCGCCCGCGCACCATGTGCCGTTGGCCGCGATGGGAGAGGAGTATTATTACATCGGCCCGCATGGGATTTCGAAGGCGACAGGGACGGCAGATGAGGATGCGAAGTACTTGGCCTATCAAAACTACGTCCGGATGTATTACTGGCTCGAAAGCCAGAACCGGGTGTTCCCGCCTGAAGAATCTGCATCGAATTGACCGGCACCGACCGTTCTGCGATCAGCAGGCGAGCGGGAAAATATCCGATGCGGTGCTTCGTCATCAACCTTGATCGGGAGACTGGACGGCTGGCCTGGATGACCACGGCCTTCCGCCGGATGGGCCTGGGCTTCGAGCGCTTCAGCGCCATCGACAAAACCGCACTTGATGACGACATCATCAACCGGCTGGTCCTGCGCAATCATCACAATTGGTCGCCGGGCGAGGTTGCCTGCTTCATGAGCCATATCGCTGTGTGGCGACGGATTGCCGAAGGCAGCGACAGACATGCGGTCGTGCTCGAAGACGATGTCTATTTCAGCCGGGATGCCGCCGATTTTCTGAGCGACGACGCGTGGATTCCTGCAGGCGTCGACCTGATCAAGCTCGAAACGACGCTGAATCCCGTGTTGGTCGGCCGGCGCGGCGGCAAGATCAAGACACACCGCCTGCTGCCGCTGTACAGCTTCCACAACGGCGCTGCCGCCTATGCCATCTCCAGGCGCCTGGCCGCGCAATTGGTGACGCAGGCCAGCAGGATCGACCACCCGGTGGACGATTTTCTCTTCGACATGACCAGGCACGAGACGCCCTGCTGGCAATTGTCGCCCGCCATCAGCATCCAGGAAATGTTCCTGCCCGACCAGGCGATCACGCTGCCGAGCGACCTCGAGCCGGAACGGTTGGCGTCACCGCGTATGCCCCAACCGAAAGTGCGGCTGACGCGATCCGAAAAGGCAATCCGCGAAATCCGGCGGCTGTTGTGGAGGATCCTGCACTTTCCCCGCCGCGCCATCATTCCGATGGGCGCGCAGGACCGGCAATCCGGACGCCTGGCTGAACAGATGCTCGGCTGACCCGGACCTTGTCCTGAGCCTGCATGCAGCAGATCAGATGCTCGGTGCCCTCGCCGCATCTGTACGAGCCATGGCGTCCTTGAGCCTGGCGTCGCGATCATAGACGTCGCCGAAATACTCGACCTTGCCGTCGAGATCAGGCCAGGCGGTGAAATAGGCGACGTACACCGGGATCTTGCGGGTCACTTTCTCGAAGGAATGGCCCTGCTTCAGCTTGGCCGCGATGTGATCTACGTCGGTGCCAAGCACTGCGGCGGCCATGCCGCGCGGATCGGCCAGGCGGATGCAGCCATGGCTGAAGGCCCGGTTGTCGCGGTCGAATAGCGCCTTTTGCGGGGTGTCGTGCATGTAGATGGCGTGCTTGTTGGGGAACAGAATCTTGAGCTCGCCCAGCGCATTGGCCTCGCTCGGCGCCTGGCGCACGCTGTAGGGCACCTTCGAGCCATACTGGCCCCAATTGATCGCCGACGACGGAATGCGCTGGCCGCGCGAATCGGTGACTTCGTAACCGGCGCGGTCGAGATAGCTGGGATCGTTGCGCAGGCGCGGCAGCATCTCGTTGACGATGATCGACTGCGGCACGCCCCAATACGGGTTGTAGTCGACCTGCTCGATTTCGTCCTGGAAGAAGCTGGTCTGGTTGCTGGTCTTGCCGATCACCGTCCGCATCTTGAGCTTTTCCGTGCCGCCGTCGATGTAGCTCGCGGTATAGGCCGGCTGGTTGATGAAGACGCGTGGGCTGCCGAGCTCGGATGGCAGCCAGCGCAGCTGTTCGAGCGCGACGACGACCTTGTCGAGGCGATCTGCCTTCGACGTGCCGGCAAGGGTTGCCACCGTGCGCGGGCCGACGACGCCGTCGGCCTTGAGCCCGGCACGCTTCTGCACCGCCTCGATGACCGGCACCAGTTCGGGTGTATAGATTTCGCTGCTGCCGAGCCTGGCCAGCGTTTCGCCGAATTCGCCACCCATCTCATCGTCGAGGTCGCGGGCGATGAGATGCAGCAGCTTGGGCAGCTCCGGGCTGGTCTCGCCGGGCTTCAGCAAAAGCTTGGCATCAACGACGATGTCGTTTTCCTCGCTCGCCTTGAGCGCCTCGAGTTCGACGCGCAACGCCTTGTATTCGGGATTCTGCGGATGGAATGCCTCAAGCAAGGCCCGCGCGTCATTCGACTGGCTGAGTCTCTTCAGCACGCCGGCCATGTCGAGCGGCTTGGCGGCGAAATCATAGTAGCCGGAGATGCGGTTCGGATCGATGCGGCCGCCTTGTGCATCATGCACGTAGCGCAACACGCGTGCCGACATCGCCATCTCGAAACGGATGAGCGTCTTCATCCGGCCGACGGTGTCGTCAAGCGCATAGGCTGCCGGGGGCACGGAGACCGCATAGTCGGCCGGCATCAGCCCGTGGCTGGCGGCGTCGCTCAACGTCCTGATCGCCTCTTCGGCGCGGCTGTTGGCGGTCTGGCCGGTGACCCAGATGAAATCGGGATTGGCCGTATAGTAGTCGAGCAGCCCTTTGGCGATGTCCTTTTCGGCAACAAGGTCGAAGGCATCGAGCCCGGCCAGCGCCTCGCGGAACGCCGTACCGGCAAGCGACGGCTCCAGCGAAACCGACTGCGTGCCGGCGATCAGCTTGGCAAAGTCGACCGTCACCATCGCGTCGGTCTTGTAGGTATAATAGGACGGCGCGCTGATCTTGGCCGCCGCTACTGGTGCCCGCTTCTTCTGCACCGGAGCCGGCGGAAATTCGCCCTGCTGCTGGCGCGGGGCGCGGTTGCCACCACCGAACAGGATGTCGAAGAAGTTCTGAGCACCAGCCTGCGGCGCGCCAAGCGCCACTGTCGCAGCCAATGCAGCCAGCGGAAGCGAGATCGGCCTGCTCAGGAGAGAAAATTTCATAAAGACACCATCCCTGCCCGGAAACTGCTCTGGAATCGCCATGCGCCGGTGGAAGAATTCCTGTCCACAAATGGCTGATGTAAGGCGCTGCTCTCTCGATTCATACCGATAACGTTAAGCTTTCATAAATTTCCCGGCAGCTGTTGCCGAACAGTTTCACATCATCGTGAGACAAGCCGGCAGGTGGCACAATTCATCGGCGATGACAGCCTCGCCGCTTCATGCGATCACTTGGCCTTGCAAGCTGCATTTGGGCCGAATTGACGCGAGGGCAAGATGAAGAAGGGCTACACGGAACTGCTCGACGAGGCCAATGCAGTGGTCGAGGTGGTGTCGCCCGAGGAAGCGGCAACCCTGCTCGACGACACCGAGACCATCTTCGTCGACCTGCGCGATCCGCGTGAGGTCGAGCGCGAAGGCAGGATTTCGGGCGCCCAGCATTGCCCGCGCGGCATGCTCGAATTCTGGATTGACCCCGACAGCCCCTATCACAAGCCGTTCTTTTCCAGCGGCAAGAACTTCGTCTTCTTCTGCGCCGGCGGCTGGCGCTCGGCGCTCGCCGCCAAGACCGCGCAGGAGATGGGGCTGGAGCCGGTCCGGCACATCCTTGGCGGGTTCACTGCGTGGCGCGCGGCGGGCCTGCCTGTAGAGCCAGGCAACAAGAAGGGCTGATCGGCGGGCGGCGACGACAGCAAATCGCGCGCTTGACCTCGCCCCTGGGGCCAGCCCTAGACACGGCGTTATGACCGATTCCTATCTCCTCGCCGGCCGTTTCGGGGCCGCCACGCGGCTGTCTCCAAAGGCATTGCGGCTCTATGCCGAGCAAGGCCTGCTGGTGCCGGTCCACGTCGATCCGCAGACCGGCTATCGCTATTATGCCTCCGCGCAGGCGCCACGGGCGCGCCTGATCTCGCGGCTGCGCCAGCTGGGGCTGCCGATCGCCCGCGTCACGCAGCTGCTGGAGCTCACACCGGAAGCACGCGTCGTAGAACTGCAAAGCTGGCTAAGCGCGCAGAACGACAGGCTTGCCGACCAGGCCGAACTCGTGCGCGCGCTTTCCCGGCAAGCCGAAGGCGGCGAACCGGCATTGATGGCGACGATCGGCCTGCGTGAGGTACCGGCCGCAAAGGTCGTGTCGCGACAGCGCCAGATCGGCGTCGAAGGGCTGGACGATTTCATCGCCGCAGCCGAAGCCGACATCCGGACGCATTTGCGCGCCTCGGGATCGGCTTGCGACGGATTGATGAGCGTGCATTTTCACGACCTTGTCAGCCGCGACAGTGAAGGTCTCGTCGAGGTCGCCATCGCCTGCGCGGGAAAGCTCGAGCCGGCAGGCGACCTGCTCATCAGGCTGCAGCCAGCGCGGCGCGAGATCTATCTGCCGGTTCCCAAGGCCTATGAGAATTTTCCCCGCGTCATGCACGTGTACGACGCCCTTGAAGCGTGGCTCGACGCGCGGAGCGAGCTGAGTTGCGCCGGCAGCCCTTGCGAAACCTATCCCGGAACCCAAGGCGCCCGTTTCGACGTCGCCTATCCCCTTATCTGACAAGAGGTCCAGACATGACGCACTTTGCCTACACGGGCTCGGGCCCGTATTGCTATGCCAATTCCTTCGCCATGATGTTCGGCGCCGATGGACCGTCGACCGCCGTCATCGAGGTGGCCATTGGCGGCCCGTTCGGCATGCAGTTGATCGGCGGCACGTTGCCCTTCTTCGACCCCTATGGCTGGGACCCGGAGAAAGGTTTCGAAGTCGCGCTTTCAGCGCTCGGCTGGACATCTGATGTCACGCAAGGGGGCGAAGCCGAAGAGGCCCTGGCGCGCCTCAAGGCGGCATTGGCCGCCGGCCCGGTCTGGATCGGTCCCGTCGAGATGGGGCATCTCAGGCATCAGCCACGCATGCGCGGCCCGATTGAGGCCGATCATTACGTCGTGGCGCTCGAAGTCGACGACGAGAGCATTCTGATGCACGATCCGCAGGGCTATCCCTATGCCCGCCTGCCCCTCGCCGACTTCATGGCCGCCTGGAGCGCAAAAACGCTGATCTACGGCACGCCCTATACGATGCGCACCGCCTTCAGGCGGACCGCCGACGTCGCCGAAGTGGACATGATCAGGGCGTCGATCCCTTCGGCGATCCGCTGGCTGTCGATGGCGGGTGAGCACGACATGCCGACGGGGAGCTCGGGCAACGCCGCCGCCGCCGAAGCGCTGGCGCGGCTGATAGAGCGTGGTTGCGGCGACGACCTTCGTAGCCACATGATCCATTTCGCCGTCCAGGCAGGCGCTCGCCGCGCGACAGACGCCGCGACCTGCCTGGAACGCGCGGGATATGTCGAGGCGGCTCGGATTGCGGGACGACAGGCCCGGCTCATCGGCGCGCTGCAATACCCCCTTGTCGCCGGCAAGGATGGCGAAGCGGCGGCATCGCTTCGCGAACTGGCGCCGACCTACGACATGCTGAGGGCCGCGCTGAAGGGCCAGGGCTGAGCCCTGGCAATCCGCATGGCGCCAACGACTGCCTAGTGGACCGTGTCGAGTTCGCGCGCTGCCTGGAGAAAACCAACCGCCTCGGCCACGACCTTGGCGCTCGACAGGATGCGGCGGTGACCGAGACCGTCGGCCCAGAACAGCCTGACATGGCCGCCGGCGCCGGCCATGGCGCGCGCTTCGTTGGCCGACACTTCCCTGTCGTCAGGGGCGTGGATCACAAGCGTCGGGGTGGCCAGGCGCATCAGCAGCCTGGAACCGACGAACTGGCCGATTGGGGTGCCGGTCACACGCTGCACCTGCCCCGAGATCGCGCGCTGCGTCCTGGGACCGAGGTTCAGATAGCGGCCGAAATCGTCGAACAGCCTGGGCATCGAATCGGGCGCGGCCACCAGCACCAGCCGCTTGGCTCCAAGCGGCTCGAACCCCTTGACGGTTCCGGCAGCAGCGTTGACGGCAACCGCGCCGCCGAAGGAATGGCCGACGATCGCCTCGAACGGCCCGAACCATTGGCCGGCAAGGGTTGCCGCTTCGACGGCCTTGGCCATGTCGAGCGCGCGTCCAAGCGAGCCACCATGCCCCGGCAGGTCGAGCGAGATCACGCGCATGCCGGCATCCCTGTAGCCTTCGATCAGCGCTTGCATGTATTCGGTGCGCGAGCGCCAGCCATGGATGACGAGCACTGTTCCCCTGCTTGCTCCCTCAGGGCGAAACTCGTGCATCGCCACACAGCTTTTCTGCGTCTTGATTCGATGATGGCGCGCCTCCGCCATGAAGCCCGAAGCATTGCCGATGGCGCGCCTTTCGCCCGATGTCAGCGAGCGCTGGCTCGGCGTTCGTCGAAAAAGCTCGAATGCGGCGCGACCGGCGAGACGTGGCGAAACCAGTTCGGCCGCACCGAACAGCCGCCGGATGACCTTGAGCCCGATTGATGCCATAGTGATCGTCCATCCATAAGTTCAATCATGAACAATAATAGTTCAATCATGAACAATAGACAAGATTTGCCGTGGGACAACCCGCGGTTCCGCAACTGGGTCGCCGTGGCCAAGGCGTGCCACTCGATGGAGCGTGCCCTGGCGAGCGCGCTGCAGCCGCACGATCTGAAGCCGGCGCAGCTCGATGTCCTGATGAATCTCTATCGCCATCCCGGCATTTCGCAGCACGATCTGGCCCGCAAGCTGCTTGTCGGTCGCTCGAACATCACCATGCTGCTGCCGCAGCTGGAAAAGCGCGCGCTGGTCAAGCGAGAGGGCGATGCCAAGGACCGCCGGGTGATGCGACTAACGCTGACCGAAGACGGCGCCGCACTGCTGATGCGGGCGCTGAAAGCCTATGGCGCCTTGATCGAAAAGGCGATGAGCGCATCGACGCCCGAACAATGCGACCTGATCGGCGCGCACATGCTGCGCGTTGCAGACGCACTGAAGGAATAGCCGCTCAGGCGGCAGCCCTTGCAGCCCGCCTGCCCCGCGGCGCCTCCGCCCTTCCCATCGATCTGACGAAACCGAGCACCGCTGCGGCAAGGCCCGTCGCCAGCACCCACCAGCCCGGCCGGATCGTGTAGGAAAACTGCAGGTTGGCCCACAGCACGCGGGCGGGCGGCACGCCGGTCGCCAGCCCGTACCAGGCCGCTTCGACAATCACCGTCGACATCGCAGCGACGACCGCAATCGCGACAAGCACCAGCGGCGATGTCAGGTTGAGCCCACGCCAATGCGCCAGGCGGTAGAACATCAGAAGCAGGAACAAGCCGGCCAACAGCGTCGGCTCGTACACGTCGGCCTTGGACTGCATGAAAAAATGCAATGCCGCAAGTATGCCGATAGCGTAGACAATCTTGTGCAATCGGTTCCAGTTGCGCCCGAGCTTCCTGATAGCCCCGTCCGTCGACGTCAGCCCGAGGGCAACAAGTCCCAGCAGTGCAACGAAGCCGATGGTGAGATAGATTCGAAGCGCGATCTCGCTGACGACACGGAAAACATCCCAATTCTGGTCGAAGAAATAGAGCACGAGATGACCGATGGCGTAGGCAAGCGCGGCAATGCCGAGCATGCGACGGATGAGGATCAGCTTCGGCCATTGGCCGATGCGGCGCAGCGGCGTCACTGCCAGCGACATCAACAGGAAGCGGATCGCCCAATCGCCGGTTTCATGGATGGCGGCGGTGAAGGGCCGTGGCCCGAGCAGCGTGCCGGCGCCGGCGCCTTGCGGAAAGCCTTTCACCGCGTAGTAGCCAAGCAGCAATGCCGGCACCAACGTTCCGGCAAAGGCCAAAGCCTTGAGCGGCGAGAGTTTTCCGGCGCGGTCAGTCCAGGGCGTCATTCCATCCAGCTCCAGCAGTTTTGCTGGTATACGTCGATAACGCCCGCTGAGTTACACCAACGCAATCACTTTGTTTTGAGCCCGGTTGCCGCGCTGACGGCCCAAAACGCGGCCTCGGCCTACCACATCGACTTCCTGGCGCGCTCCGGCCATTCACGATCATAGGTTTCGCCATCGATGCCGGCGCGACTGGTGATCGCAAGGATCTGTCCCGGCGTTGGCAGCGTCTTCGGATCGACATGACGCTCGGGGTTCCACAGTTCCGACCGCACGATCGCGCGCGCACACTGGAAATAGACGGCATCGACGTCGACCACCGTCACCGAACGCGCCGGCTTGCCTTCGACTGCGAAGGACGCACACAGCTCCGCATCGACGCTGATATGGGCACGACCATTGACGCGCAGCGTCGTGCCGGAACCCGGCACCAGAAACAGCAGCGCGACGCGTGGATCGCGGATGATGTTCCTCAGCGAGTCGGCGCGGTTGTTGCCGCGGCGGTCCGGCATCATCAGAGTGCGTGGATCGTGGATGCGGACGAAGCCGGCGAGATCGCCGCGCGGCGAACAGTCGAGCCCTTCCGGCCCGCTGGTCGCCAGCGAGACGAAGGGCGAGGCCTCGATGAACGCGGCGTATTCAGGGATGACATGGTCGAGTTCCTTGACCAGCGAGGTTTCGCCTGGAACGCCGTAGAGCGCCTCAAGCTGTTCGACCGTTGATATGACCGACATCATGTCCCCTTCCTGCTTGGATGCTGATGCGCTTAGCCGGCAAATGTGAACTGCCCAAGACAACGTGAACGGCCAAAGACAATCAGCGGTCGCGGCTCAATCCTTTTTGCGCCAGCTCGTCGAGATATTCCTGCCAGCGCTTGTCCTTGTCGTGTCCGAGCGTATGCAGATAGTTCCAGGTGAAGATGCCGGTGTCGTGGAAATCGTCGAAGGTGATGCGTACGGCATAATTGCCGACCGGCTCGACCTTGAGGATGGCGACCTCCTTCTTGCCAGGCACCGTCACCCGCTGCTCAGGCGAATGGCCCTGCACCTCGGCGGAGGGCGAAAGCACGCGCAGCAGTTCGGCCGAAAGCTCGAACGGGCGATGGTCCGGGAACGTCACCGTCAACAGCTTGCGGTCCTTGGAGACCCTCAATTCCTTCGGTGCCGTCATGATCCGTCCTGCCGTTATGAGATGCAATTCACTACTGCGCTTCGGACGTCGCGGAAAGCGCTAAGACAGCGCCGGGACGGCAAACCAAGGAGAGTCACTCCGGGGCAACAAACTTTCATCTTGATTGACATGCACAAGCGTACAACATAGCCGTAATATGACAGTGCTGGCCAAGGCACCACGAAACGGGAAACGGAAGCGCAGACCATGGATATGATCGATCCTTTCGGTCGCTCGATCAGTTATCTGCGCGTGTCGGTTACCGACCGCTGCGACTTCCGTTGCACTTATTGCATGGCCGAAGACATGGCCTTCCTGCCCAAGAAGGACCTGTTGTCGCTCGAGGAGCTCGACCGGCTTTGCACCGTCTTCGTCGAAAAGGGCGTCAAGAAGCTGCGCCTGACCGGCGGCGAACCTTTGGTGCGCAAGAACGTCATGCACCTCATTCGCCAGCTCTCGCGCCATCTCGATAGCGGCGCACTGGAAGAGCTGACGCTGACCACCAATGGCTCACAGCTGTCGCGCTTCGCTGCCGAACTGGCCGATTGCGGCGTCAAGCGCATCAACGTCTCGCTCGACACGCTCGATCCCGACAAGTTCCACGCCATCACGCGCTGGGGCCATCTCGCCAAGGTGATGGAAGGCATTGATGCCGCCCAGGCGGCCGGCCTGCACATCAAGATCAACGCGGTTGCCCTCAAGGGTTTCAACGACACCGAAATCCCTGAAATCCTGCGCTGGGCCAATGGCCGTGGCATGGACCTGACGGTCATAGAGACGATGCCGATGGGCGAGATCGATGCCGACCGCACCGACCAGTATCTGCCGCTGTCGCTGCTGAGGGCCAATCTCGAGCGGCAATTCACGTTGACCGACATCCCGTTCAAGACAGGCGGACCGGCGCGTTACGTCGATGTCGCTGAAACCGGCGGAAAGCTGGGCTTCATCACGCCGATGACGCATAATTTCTGCGAGAGCTGCAATCGCGTGCGCCTGACCTGCACCGGCACGCTCTATATGTGCCTCGGCCAGGAGGACGCGGCCGACCTCAGGGCGCCGCTGCGCGCCTCCGAAGGCAACGAACTCTTGTCCAATGCCATCGACGAGGCGATCGGACGCAAGCCGAAGGGCCACGATTTCATCATCGACCGCCGCACCAATCGGCCGTCCGTCTCCCGCCACATGAGCGTGACAGGCGGCTGAGCGATATCGACCTTCGCCACCCGACAACGTCCTCGTGAGGCCATGAGCATGCTTACCGGCTCGCCGCGACGTTCTCCGCCCCGACCTTCTCTGCTATGACGCTGGCGAAGCGTGTCGCCTGCAAGCTGCAAGCGCTGTGGCGCCATGTGTTTCCGCGCGCGCAGGCGTTCTGCGTCGAAACCGTCGGACGTGCGCGGCTTGCATACGATCCGCAGTATCCGGCGTTCGTGCGGGAATACTATTTGTACTGTGTCGCATTGTTCCGCGAAACGCTGGCCGTGCGCGACGCGCCGGTCAATCTCGTGTTCGGCGACTCCGAGGTCGACTGCGGCAATGCGAACCGCACGCGGCGCATCGATGTCCAGTGGGAACACACGCTGGTCATGCCGGGCGGGCGCGACAGCGACGGCGCGCCGACCGGTGCCGTGCCATTGCCGGACGGCCAAGGGCACTATCTCGCGCGCGTGGTGAACCGCGCGGTGGTCGAATCGGCCGACGTGATCATCGACTACAGCCAGCCGAATGTCGAAAACCTGCGTCGCGCCGGCGGCTTCGATGCGTATCTGGCCAAGACGATCGTGCTCGCGCCGCTGCTGTATGACACCGACGTCACCCCAGGCACGCGGCGGCGCGACGCGATCACGCTGTTTGGCGACATCGAGCAACCGCGCCGCGCGGCGTTTCTTGAAGCGGCCCACACGGCGCGCCTGTCGCTGGTCAATGTCAGCGGTGTCTACTCGGGCGCCGCGCTGTGCAGGCTCTACCGCGACACGCGCGTGCTCGTGAACGTGCATCAGACCGGCCAGCACCACACGTTTGAGGAATTGCGCGTATTGCCGGCGCTGCTGTGCGGTGTGGTCGTCGTCAGCGAAGATGTGCCGCTACGCGAGTCGATCGCGTATCACCCGTTCGTGGTGTGGGCGCGCTACGGCGAACTCGCCGACACGGTGCGCGCGGTGCTCGCCGACTACGCGGCCTATCGCGAACGGATCTTCGGCGACGGGCGATTCGAGGCGGTCGTCGAGCGAATGAGGCGGGACAATCGCGATGCGGTGAAGACCGCGCTGCAGCGGTTGTGGTAGCGTCGGGACGCGGCTGACCTCAGGGCGCCGCTGCGCGCCTCCGAAGGCAACGGGCTTTTGTCCAACGCCATTGACGAGGCGATCGGGCGCATCATCGACGCCGCACCAATCGCCCGTCCGTCTCGCGCCATATCAGTGTGACAGGCGGCTAAGTTGCAGCTATCGTCGCCACCCGACAACGTCCTCGTGAGGTAATGGGCATGGCTTACCGGTTCGCCAGGACGTTCTCCGCAATGGTGCTGGCGATGGTGCTGGCCGCGCCTGCACTTGCCAAGCCATTCATCTACACCAATGCCCGCTTCGGCACGTCGGTGACGTTTCCGCATGAAATCTTCGTCAGCAAGGCCGAACCGCCCGAGAACGGCGACGGCATGACATTCCTGGCGGCGGATGGGGCGAGCCTCGCGATCTACGGTTCCAACAACGCGCTCGAGCAGACGCCCAGGCAGCTTGCCGACATGAGTTCCGAGGGCGTGGAGGTCACCTACCGCAAGCTGGGCAAGGACTGGATCGTACTGTCGGGCCACGACGGCAACGACATATTCTACCACCGGCTCGAATTTGGCAGGGGCGGCGTCATTCATGCCTTCCTGCTCAAATACCCAGTGTCGTCCAAGGCCAAATACGACCCGTTGGTGAGCGCCATCGCCGAGAGCCTCAACGGCCCGTGAGGCCAATCGACATGTCTGGTCCATCCGATTGGCATTGCTGTTTCACGCACCGGTGCTAAAGCCGTAAGCAACAGCAGCAACGGAAAGCCGACGTGCCACTTTCCTCGAATATTCGCGGCGCCACCTTCATGGTCGTCGCGATGGCAGCCTTTACCTTCAACGACACGCTGAGCAAGCTCGCCGCCCAGACGATCAATCCGGGCCAGCTGATGCTGGTTCGCGGGCTGTTCGCCACCACGCTGATCAGCCTTCTCGCCTGGCAGCAGGGTGCCTTGAAGGGCTACCGGAGCTACTGGCATCCGATGGTGTTCCTGCGCCTTGTCGGCGAGGTTGGCGGCACGGTTTGCTTCCTCGCCGCCCTGCCCCATCTACCGTTGGGCAATATCTCGGCCGTGCTGCAGGCGCTGCCCTTGGCGGTAACCATGGGGGCAGCCCTTTTCCTCGGCGAGGCCGTCGGCTGGCGCCGCTGGCTGGCCATCGCCTCCGGTTTCGGCGGCGTCCTGATCATCGTCCGGCCGGGGTTCGAAGGCTTCAACGCGTTTTCGCTGCTGGCCCTGCTTTCGGTCGCCTTCTGCGCCGTGCGCGATCTGGCAACGCGCAAAATCCCCGGGCACATCCCGTCGCTTTTCGTCTCGACCACCACCACTGTCATCATCACCGTCACCGGGGCGCTGACCATCGTGCCGTTCGGCGGCTGGGTGACCATGTCGGTCAATCTTGTCGCATTCCTTGCCGGCGCCGCGGTGCTGGTGCTTTTCGGCTACCAGTTCGTCATCATGGCGATGCGCGAAGGCGAAATTTCCTTCATCGCGCCGTTCCGCTACACCGCCCTGATCTGGGCGCTCTCGCTCAGCGTCTTCGTCTTCGGCGATATCCCCGACCTGGCCATGATCGCGGGTGCTGCCGTCATCGTTGCTTCCGGCCTCTATTCGCTCTATCGCGAACGCGTTGTCGGCAAGGGCCGGCCGGCAGCCGAAAGCACCAGTGCTTCGATGGCACCCGACGGGATCTAGGCATGGCAGAGCAGATTGCAGGGTTGATCCTCGCCGGCGGCCGCTCCAGCCGGATGGGCGGCGCAGACAAGACGCTTCTGGCGCTTGCCGGCCGTCCCCTGACCGGCCTGGTGCTCGATCGCCTGCGCCCGCAGGTCGGTCGGATCGCCATCAACACCAATGCCGACCCAGCCGGTTTCGTTGGCTTCGGCGTCGACATCATCAGCGACACGATTGCAGGTTATCAGGGACCGCTGGCGGGAGTCCTGGCCGGCATGGCGTGGGCGGCAGTCGAGCCTGATATCACGCACATCCTCAGCGTTGCCGGCGACACGCCCTTCTTCCCCGAAGATCTCGGCAAGCGACTGGCCGCGCACGCGGTCGCCGGACGCGTCGTTGCAGCCGCCTCGAACAGGCGCGTGCACCCGACATTTGCGCTGTGGCCGGTTTCGCTGCGCGAGGCGCTTGCAGGGTTTCTGGAAAGCGGCGATACCCGCAGAGTGATGACTTTTCTTGAGCAGGCAGGCCTCGAAGTGGTGGATTTTCCGGTGACGCAACGTGGTTCCGTTGAAGTCGACCCGTTCTTCAACATCAACACGCCCGACGACCTTGCCCAGGCTGCGCGTATCATCGACGAGGCAGACCGATGACGCATCGCGTTTTCGGCATCACCGGCTGGAAGAACTCCGGCAAGACGACTTTGACCGAACGCCTGGTGACGGAACTGGTCAGACGCGGCTGGATGGTCTCGACCATCAAGCATGCCCACCACGATTTCGACATAGACAAGCCGGGCGCTGACAGCTTTCGCCATCGCGAGGCTGGGGCCACGGAAGTCGCCATCGTGTCGGGGCGGCGCTGGGCGTTGATGCACGAGCTGCGCAACGAAACCGAGCCCACGCTCGACGAGGTTCTCGAGAGAATCGCTCCTTGCGATCTGGTGCTGGTCGAAGGCTACAAGCGCGAGCACCATCTCAAGATCGAGGCACGCCGGCTCGCGGCCAAGGACCGCTCGCCATTGACATCGAACGACCCTTCGATCGTTGCCGTCGCCGCCGACCATCCGGTCGAAGGCGAACAGGTTCCGGTGTTCGGCATCGACGACATCACGGCGATCGCCGACTTCGTCGAAGCGCGGACAGGCCTCGCCGCGCAGTGACGCTGCGTCACCGCGCTTGCCCGATCGCCCGCTCGCAAATCCCCTTTTCGCGATTGATTTTTAACTGAAAACAGTGGGAGTATCGCGGCCAGCGGCGGAGTTCATCCGCTCAACGGCCGCCATGGACGGGAACCGGCCGAAGCGAACAGAGAGGAACATCATGGGTATTTCCAAGCGTATTGCCCTGGCTGCGACCGCGGCCCTGGCGCTCACCATCGGTATGGCGCAGGCGCAGGAAAAGACGATCAAGATCGCCACTGAAGGCGCATACCCTCCCTACAACAACCTGACATCAGACGGTAAGCTCGTTGGCTTCGACGTCGACATCGCCAACGCGCTCTGCGAGGAGATGAAGGTCAAGTGTGAGATCGTCGCCCAGGAATGGGACGGCATGATTCCCGCGCTCCAGGCCAGCAAGTTCGACGCCATCATCGCCCAGATGTCGATCACACCAGAGCGCAAGGAAAAGATCGACTTTTCCAAGAAGTACATCAACACGCCAGCCGTGATCGCCGCCGCCAAGGACACCGACATCAAGGGTGTGACCAAGGAAGACCTCGCCGGCAAGACCATCGGCGTCCAGGGCTCGACCATTCACTATAACTACGCCGAGAAGGTCTTCACCGACAGCACCGTCAAGTCTTATCCGACGGCTGACGAATACAAGCTCGACATGGCCAACGGCCGCCTCGACGCGGTCAGCGACGACGCCGTGACCTTGGGTGCCTGGCTGGAAACCGCAGACGGCGCTTGCTGCAAGATCGTCGGCACCATCCCGAACATGCCCGAGATCCACGGCGACGGCGCCGGCGTCGGCGTGCGCAAGGGTGACCCGCTCGCGGATCAGTTCTCGGCAGCCATCGACGCCATCCGCGCCAACGGAAAATACAAGGAAATCAACGACAAATACTTCAAGTTCGACGCTTACGGCAGCTGAGCCGTCAATGCTGTGAAAACTGAACAAGCGGCGGGACAAGTTCCCGCCGTTTGGCTAACATAAGCTCAACGACAAGCCGTCTACAAAGACGGCGGCACTCCCGCCAAGGGAGGCCGATGGGGGCAGCATACCGATGCAAAGCGCGTGGACGCTTCTGAGTTTCGGGCCTGACGGATGGGGGGACGATCTCGCTCATGGCGTGCTCGTCACGGTTTCGCTCGCCCTTGTGACATTGCCGCTGGGCCTGCTGATCGGCTTCCTGGTTGCACTTGCCAAGCAGTCGGGCGAACCTTCGATGCGGCTCGCCGGTAACATCTACACCACCATCTTCCGCGGCTTGCCCGAACTGCTGACGCTGTTCCTCGTGTTCTACGGCGCCCAGATCGGCATCCAGCAGGTCGTGCGGCTGGTGCGGCCCGACGCGGTTGTCGAGATCAACAGCTTCGTCGCCGGCATGGTCGCTCTCGGCGTCGTCTTCTCGTCCTACGCCAGCGAGGTTTTCCTCTCGGCCTTCCGCGCCATCCCGCGTGGCCAGTATGAGGGCGGTTATTCCGTCGGCCTGTCGCCGCGCCAGACGATGCGGCTGGTGATCCTGCCGCAGCTCGTGCGTATCGCACTGCCCGGCCTGTCCAATCTCTGGCTCATCCTGCTCAAGGACACGGCCCTGGTCTCGGCCGTCGGCCTGACCGACATCGTGCGCCAGAGCAGCATCGCAGCCCGCGTCACCAAGCAGGCATTCATGTTCTTCGGCGTCGCCTGCCTCATCTATCTCGCGCTCGCCATCATCTCCTCATTCGGCATCGGCGCCATCGAGCGCTGGGTCGGCAAGCGGGCGGCCCAGCGATGAGCGCGACTGACGGAACCACTGTGAAAGTGCAGCGCCCGGCAGCACCGCCGCGCGGTTGGTCGCGTGAACGCATAGTTGGCTGGGTCCTGGTCTGTCTCTGGATCGCGCTCGGCGCCGGCCTGGCCACCTATCTGTTCAGCGCCTGGAATCCCGAACTTTTCGCCAAATATGCGCCGTCCTATCTCTCGGGCCTGCGTGTGACCCTTGTGCTGGTGGCGATATCCATCGTCCTCGGTGCCATCCTGTCGGTTCCGATCTGTTATGCCCGCATGTCGAAGAACCGCGTTCTGAACGCGATTTCCTACGGCTATGTCTATTTCTTCCGCGGCACGCCGCTGCTCGCTCAGACCTTCCTGATCTATTACGGCTTCGGCTCGTTCCGGCCCCAACTCGAGGCCATCGGCGTGTGGGGCTTCTTCCGCGAAGCCTGGTATTGTGCGGTATTCGCCTTTGCCCTCAACACCGCCGCCTATCAGGCCGAGATCCTGCGCGGGGCGATCGAGAGCGTCGGCAAGGGCCAGTGGGAGGCAGCGTCCGCGCTTGGCCTGTCCAAGCTGCAGACGCTCTACAAGATCATCCTGCCTCAGGCCTTGATCGTCGCGTTGAGGCCATATGGCAACGAGATCATCCTGATGATCAAGGGTTCGGCCATCGTCGCCATCATCACGGTCTATGACCTGATGGGCGAGACGCGCCGCGCCTTCTCGCGCACCTTCGACTTCCAGACCTATCTCTGGGCTGCCCTGCTCTACCTGTCGCTGGTCGAAACCCTGCGACATCTGGTGGACTGGATCGAAAGGCGCATCACTCGCCATCTGCATCGCTGATCAGGTCACCGAAACGCTGGTCCAACCATCGTCCTTGACGAATCCGTTCCATGGCATAGACCACGGACACCAGAGCATTTTGCACTTCGAAAGGGTGAGCCATGGCATCGGTTGCGTTCCTTGGTCTCGGCGTTATGGGGTACCCCATGGCCGGCCATCTCAAGAACAAGGGCGGGCACGACGTCACCGTCTACAACCGCACTGCCGCCAAGGCCGAGAAATGGGCTGCCCAGCATGGCGGCGCCTTTGCCGCGACGCCCGCCGAAGCCGCGCAAGGCAAGGACTTCGTCTTTGCCTGCGTCGGCAATGACGACGACCTGCGCGAGGTCACGACCGGCGCCAGGGGTGCATTCGGCTCGTTGAAGAAGGGCGCCATCTTCATCGACAACACAACCGCCTCGGCCGAGGTGGCGCGCGAACTCGACACCGCCGCCAAGGCGGGCGGCTTCCACTTCCTCGACGCCCCGGTTTCAGGCGGCCAGGCCGGTGCCGAAAACGGCGTCCTGACCGTCATGGTCGGCGGCGAGCAGGAACCCTTCGAGCGCGCCCGCCCTGTCATCGATTCCTTTGCCCGCATGGTTGGGCTGATGGGGCCTGCAGGCGCTGGCCAGTTGACCAAGATGATCAACCAGATCTGCATCGCCGGCCTCGTCCAGGGCCTCGCCGAGGGCATCCATTTCGGCAAGAAGGCCGGCCTCGACATCGAAAAGGTCGTTGACGTCATCTCCAAGGGTGCCGCCGGCTCCTGGCAGATGGAAAACCGCCACAAGACGATGAATGCCGGCAAGTATGATTTCGGCTTCGCCGTCGACTGGATGCGCAAGGATCTCGGCATCTGCCTGGAAGAGGCCGACCGCAATGGCGCCAAGCTGCCGGTGACCGCCCTTGTCGACCAGTTCTACAAGGACGTGCAGGGCATGGGCGGCAAGCGCTGGGATACCTCGTCCCTGCTCGCCCGCCTCGAGAAATAGAGCGGCACCATGGCGCTTTCGTCGGCTTCGACCGTCGATGATATCATCGCGCATCTGCGCACGCTGGCCTCGCAAGCGAATCTCGCCGGTATGGCCCGCTTCGGCATTGCCACCGACCGCGCACTCGGCATCCCCAATGCCGTGACCAATCCCATAGCCCGCCTGCTCAAGCGCGATCACAGCCGCGCTCTGGGCCTGTGGGCGACAGGCATTCGCGAAGCGCGCATCCTGGCGGCCGCGACCGACGAGCCGGCAAAGGTGACCCGCGCCCAAATCGACGCGATGGCCGCCGAGTTCGACAGCTGGGAGATCGTCGATCACGCAGCTCATCTCATCTGCGCTGCAAATCTGGCTCACGAGATCATCCCGGCCTATGCCGCCGATGAGCGCGAATTCGTCCGCCGTGCAGCCTTCTCGACGATCGCGACCGCCGCGGTACATCTCAAGAAGGAGCCGGACGAGACCTTCCTCGGCTGGCTCGGGCTTGTCGAGGCGCAGGCGGGTGACAGCAGGAACTTCGTCAAGAAAGCCATAAACTGGGCGCTGCGCCAGACCGGCAAGCGCTCACCTGCCCTCCACGCACCCGCCTTGCAACTGGCGGAGAAGCTGGCGGCGTCGACTGACAAGACGGCGAAATGGATCGGCAAGGACGCCGTGCGCGAACTCACAGATCCCAAGATTGTCGAACGCCTGAGCGCGAAAGCTTGATCAAGCCGCCGACGCGCCGCTCTCCTTGTCGAGGATCATGTAATCGAGCGGCATTTCGGTCGTGTACTTGATCTGCTCCATGGCGAAGGACGACGACACGTCGCGGATCTCGATCTTGGCGATCAGCCGCTTGTAGAAGGCGTCATAGGCGCCGATATCGGGCACCACGACACGCAGGAGGTAATCGACGTCGCCGCTCATGCGGTAGAACTCGATCACTTCAGGAAACTCCTGGATCACCTCGGAGAAGCGGCGCAGCCATTCATGGCTGTGCGAATTGGTGCGGATCGCCACGAACACGGTCACGCGCGCATTGATCTTTTCAGGATCGAGCAGCGCCACGCGGCGCTTGATGACGCCCTCTTCCTCGAGCTTCTGGATGCGGCGCCAGCACGGTGTGGTGGACAAGCCGACTTTCTTGGCGACGTCGGCCACGGCCAAGGTCGCGTCCTCCTGGAGGAGGCGGAGGATTTTCCGGTCAAGGCGGTCCATATCTGGGCTCCGTTAGAAAAGGTTCGCCATAATCCTGTCATTTAGGCCATCATACAAGAAAGGAATTCTCCGCACACCCTGTATCTTCGGTATCGAATTCCACTACACTTGGGAAAGGCGACGTTGGATTTCCGCCTTGAGAAAAGGCAGCAATTCCATTTCGAACCAGGGATTCCGCTTGATCCAGCCGGTGTTGCGCCAGGACGGATGCGGCAAAGGCAGCACATGCGGCGAAGACGAACGCGCCCAGACAGCCCGCCAGTCGGCGACGGTGTCGGTCAAGGACGCCGCGCGCGCCGCGCCCATGTGCCAGCGCTGCGCGTACTGACCGATCGTCAGCACGAGATCGATCTGCGGCATCAGCTTCATCAGCCGGGCACGCCAGGCCATTGCGCATTCCCGTCGCGGCGGCAGATCACCGCCCTTGGCGTCCTGGCCCGGGAAGCAAAAGCCCATCGGCACGATGGCAAAGGCGTCCGGGTCATAAAAGGTCTCCGACGGCACACCCAGCCAATCGCGCAGCCGGTCGCCTGATGCGTCGGTGAAAGGCGCTCCGCTCAGATGCACCCTGGTGCCCGGCGCCTGCCCGGCAATCAGGATGCGCGCAGTGGAAGACGGCACCACCACCGGCCGCGGCTCATGCGGCAAGGACTTGCCCAGTGGTTGCTCGACGCAGATGCGGCAAGCCTTGATCTCGGCGACGAGGCTGTCGAGTTCGGCCGACATGATCAGGCGGCAGCGCTCGGGCGTGCCGCCAGCGCGCGATACCAGCGCTGCACGTTGGTAAACGCCTCCGGCATCACGATCTTCGCCGGCTTCATGAAGTCGATGGCGCACAATCCGGTGATGTCGGCGATGGAATAGTCGTCCCCGGCGGCGAATTCGCGCGCGGCGAGTTCCTTGTCGAGAAAGGCCAGGAACTCGATGGCCTTCGGCCGGTTGACCTCGCCCCATTCCGGCACCTGGGGGATTTCCCACTCCTTCATCGCCGGATGGGTATGGCGGAAGGCGAAGGCCACCGGCTGGAACAGATTCTGCTCGATCCGCCTTTGCCACATCTCGACCCTGGCCTTGCCGAGCGCACTGTTGCCGAACAAGGCGGGCTCGGGATGAAGCTCCTCGAAATAGCGGCAGATGGCGACCGTTTCGGTGAGGATCGTGCCGTCGTCGAGCTCGAGTACCGGCAGTCGCTGCAGCGGATTACGCGAGGAAACATCAGCTCTCTTGTGCTCCATCGCCCCCATGTCGACTGATACCTTGGGCACATCAATGCCTTTTTCGGCCAGGAACACGCGCACGCGCCTCGGATTCGGCGCCCTTCCCCCGTCAAACAGCTTCATTTCTGCCTCCTCAGACTTGTACCGATCTTGCAAGCATAAGCCGCAAGCTACGAGAATCGAAAGATTTCCCGCAGCCAGTTGAGCATGCGCCCATAGCTGCCATGCTCGATTTCAGCCATATCGCCATGCATGGTGCGCCAATCGCGCGGACGGTCGAAGTCGCCGGCCCACAGGCCCTTTCGGCCAAGCCGCGCGGCCGCTTCCTCCGCTTCATAGCCACCATAGGCAACGGCCCAGCCGGCCTCCACCTGCGAACGGTTGAGATCGGCGCCGGCAGCCGTGCACTCGCCAAGCAGTCGGCCGTAACGGTCGCGCTCCCAGCCGGCGCAACGCACCTGGCGCCCACTGACCAGCTTCGACAGCGCCTCGCGCGAACGCCGGCCGCAGGGATAGTCAGCGCCGTCCTTGCGGCAAATCTGGGAATATTCCGGCGCATCGATGCCGCGCAGGCGGATGCGCTCGCCGCCGAGCGTGATCGAATCACCGTCATTGACGACGGCGACCCCTTCCGTCCTGCGCGTTTCCACCCGGTCGAGGCGCGCCGAAACCAGGATCAGCAGCCCGAGGACGGCAAACGCCAGCGCATAGTCGAGAATCTTGCGCCAACGACTGCGCGGGCGCCTGAAATACCGCTGCCGCGGCCTGCCCGACCACGAACGGCTCATATGGCAAACAATCCCTTAATCATTCGGACGTAGCGTGCGGACTTGAAGAAAAGCGCGCGCGAAAACTGAATTATCACATGCCGTTGCAACGCTCTAACACGGCGGACAAGATCATTGTGGACCGCAGGAAACGCCATCGCAACAGCGATGTCGCTCGTGCTGTGCGCAAGACACGCGATCAATTGGCCCAGCAGCCGGGCGGCCTGGCTTTCGACCGCGAACTGCTGAAGCTGCACGCTCGTTCGATCAGGGCCAATTCTGCAACCCTGCCGCTTCTCGTCGTCATCTTCGCCGGCATCGGGTTCTTGCTCGGCGCTGACGATGCCATCCTCAAATGGTCGCTGGTCGCGATGATGGGTTATGTCGGGTTGGCCTTGCTTGCCCGCCGCGCCGACGAGGCAGCGCCTGCGGCGATGACGCCGTCGGCCATCCGGCGCAATTTCTTCATTGGCCATTTCGTCACCGGCCTCGCCTGGGCCTATCTCGCCGCCATGACCTGTGCGGCTTGCGAACCCGGCCTGCTGTCGGTCGTCAAAGGCGTATTCCTGCTCGTCGCCATGGCCGCGACCGCAATCGTCGCGTCGTCGCTGCGCGGCGCACTGGCCGCAACTTTCGTCGTTCCCGTCGCCGCCTATGCCGCCTTCGGCGTCAACCTGTCCGAGCCGCTTGGCATCATCATGGTCGCGCTGCTGGTCGCTGCCTTGCCCTTCTTTTCGCTCGTTGCCGGCATCAAGAAGCGGTCAGCGCTGCTGCTGATGGCCGCCCGGTCCGAAATGGACGCGCTGATTGCCGAACTGGAGACGGCAAAATCGATGTCGGACGAGGCCCGCCGCCGCGCCGAAGACGCCAATCTCGCCAAGTCGCGATTCCTGGCCACGATGAGCCATGAGCTGCGCACGCCACTCAATGCCATCCTCGGCTTTTCGGAAGTGATGGCCGGCGAAGTGCTCGGGCCGATCAACAGCCCGACCTATCGCGAATATTCCCGCGACATCCACCAGTCGGGCCAACACCTGCTCGACCTCATCAACGAGATCCTCGACCTGTCGCGCATCGAGGCCGGCCGCTATCAGCTCAACGAAGAGCCGCTGATGCTGCTCCAGGTGGTCGAGGATTGCTGCCACATGATGGAGCTCAAGGCACGCAACAAGGATCTCAAGATCGTCGAGCAGTTCGAGCCGACGCTGCCGCGCCTGCTCGGCGACGAACGCGCCATCCGACAGATCACGCTCAACCTTCTGTCCAACGCAATCAAATTCTCGCCGACGGGCAGCGAAATCCGCGTCCGCGTCGGCTGGACCGCCGGTGGCGGTCAGTACATCTCGGTCAAGGACAGGGGCCCGGGCATTCCCGCCGACGAAATCCCCGTCGTGCTTTCGGCTTTCGGCCAGGGCTCGATCGCCATCAAGAGCGCGGAACAGGGAACCGGCCTTGGCCTGCCCATCGTCCAGGGCCTGCTTGCCTTGCATGGCGGCGAGTTCGAATTGCGCTCGAAGCTGCGCGAAGGCACCGAGGCCATCGCGGTCTTCCCGCCGGCCCGGGTCATCGACGACCTGCCTTCGCTGGCGCGCAGCACCGGCGGCCGCCGCTAGGGCAATTCAGGGAAAGTGGGAAGCGGGTTTCCCTGGGGAATCGCGCGGACCCAGAAGCTGGAGCGCTGTTCGAAGAACGTGGAAATGGGTGATATCAGCGGATAGCCGCTGCCATTCCCGAGCTGATCTGCGCCGCCGTCCTGACCAGGCCTGCGGCAAGCCCCGCACCAACCGCCTCGCCATGGTCGATGCCAAGCCCGAGCAAGGGCCGCGCGCCGAGCTTGGCCAGCAGGCGGGCATGGCCCGGCTCGGTCGAGACATGCGAAAACATGCAATGGTCGAGCGCCGTCCGGTCGACGGCGTAAAGCACGGCGGCGGCAGCGGTCGTGGCGAAGCCGTCGAGCAACACCGGCATCTTTTCCATGCGTGCCGCAAGGATGGCACCGGCAATGGCCGCGAATTCACGCCCGCCGACCCGACGCAAAGCATCGAACGGGTCCTTGATGTGAGGGCCATGCAGCGCCAGCGCGCGGTCGACCATTTCGGCCTTGCGCGCCTGCATGGCGGCATCGGCACCGGAACCCGGCCCGACCCAGTCGGCGCCCTTGCCGCCGAACAATGCCGCGCAAAGGGCCGCGGCAACCGTCGTGTTGGCAACGCCGAGGTCACCGATGCAGAACAGATCGCTGCCGCCGGCAATCGCCTCCATGCCGAAAGCCATGGTGGCGGCGCAGCCACGTTCGTCCAGCGCCGGCTCGACGGTGATGTCCGATGTCGGCAGGTGCAGCGCCAGGTCGAGCACCTTCAGCCCGAGATCGTTAGCAAGGCAGATCTGGTTGATCGCAGCACCGCCGGCAGCGCACAGCTCGACGCGCTGGGCCGTCGCTTCCATGGCTCGCGGCGACACGCCCTGTGCGGCGACACCGTGATTGCCGGCAAAGATCGCGACCATAGGCTTGAGCACCGAGGGTGGCGCGCGGCCCGTCCAGCGCGCCAGCCAGGCCGCGATGTCCTCGATGCGGCCGAGCGAGCCTTTCGGCTTGTCTGTCTTGGCAAACAGCGCCCAGACCTTGCCTGCCTGGGCGACATCGCCCTCGGGCAGATGCGCAAACAGGTTGCGGAAATCGTCAAAGGGGGAAGCGCTGGTCATGGGTGCTGCCTGCCGTTCGTCATGGTCATGCGCGGCATAGCCGCCTCGACGAGCGAAAACAATCGCGAGATCGCATCCAGGCGGCGAGACGTGACGTCGCGGGATAGCGCTTGCAATGACGCGCAGGCTACATCATCTGTGGCGGGCCGGTGCTAAACATCGGTGCGAGGCCCCATGGACGACACGATGACGGCAATAGAAACCCCTTGCATCATGCTGTGCTCGATTGACGATGCGACGGGCTATTGCTTCGGTTGCGGCCGTACCCGCGACGAGGTTGGCGCCTGGTACAAGATGACGCCGGAGACGCGCCGCGCCGTCATGGCCACCTTGCCCGCCCGTCTCGAGACCATCGAGCGCAAGCCGCGCCGCGAAACGCGCCGCGCGCGGATGGCGCGAGAAAATGCGTCCAGCTAAGGATACCAGACAGAGATGAGCCGGCTTTACTGGGTCGTCATTGCCGTGCTCGGCGGCGGGCTGCTGCTCTTGCTGCTCAACCATTCGTCGGGCGAAACGCTCGGCCTCAACAATGACAGCTTCGGCCAGTTGATCTACGCTGGCGCGCTGCTGCTGGTCATCGGCGCTGGCGTCCTGCGCCATGGCACGCGCTTCGGCGACACGGTGCGCGGCCTGGCAATGTGGGTGGTGATCGTTCTGGTGTTTGTCGCCGGCTATCAGTACCGCTACGAACTGCAGGACGTCGCCAGCCGTGTCACCGCCGGCCTCGTGCCGGGAAGCCCGATGTCGGCGCTGGATGGCGATGGCCGCGCGACCGTCACCCTGGACAAACTGACCAACGGACATTTCGGCGCGCGCATGCAGGTCAACGGCCAGACCATTGATGTCATGGTCGACACGGGCGCCACAACCACCGTCCTGACCGTGGCCGATGCCCGCCGCGCCGGCTTCGATCTCGAAAGCCTGAGCTTTACCGTACCGGTCTCGACTGCCAACGGCATTGCGCATGCGGCACGGGTCACTGCGGCGAGCGTCCAACTCGGCTCCATCGAACGCAGAAACCTGCCGATGCTCGTCGCCGACCAGGGGCTCGAGCAGAGCCTGCTCGGCATGAACTTCATCGGCTCGCTGTCGGGCTTCGACGTGCGCGGCGACAGGATGATCCTGCGCGACTAGGGCTCTAGTGGCCGATCGACCATTTCTTGCGTGTCGGCACAGGCTTGTTGCCGATCTTGCACAAGGCGCAGCCACAACCGGCAAGATGCGCCTTCTTCACCACTTTTGGTTCGGTGCCGCTGGCCTCCGACCGGGCCAATGCGCGGCGCAACTTGCCGTTCATCAGGCTCAGGCGTGGTGCGGCCACGTCGCGCTTGCTTTGCTCCTCGCATTGCGGACAGGCGCACGCCCGAAGCGCGTCCTGCATCGGCACCCATTCTTCAAACGGTCCGCAATCGTCGCAAACATAACTGTAGAGCGGCATGACCAGCCTCCAGAAAGCATCCATTGAAACGATATGGCGGGCAAAACAGCCCTCGCCCGCCCGCAAGCGGCCAAGCGCGCCAACGCCTGGCCGGAAAAGCCGGCGTCAGAGCTTGCCGTCGAGCAGCAGGAAGCCCGGCAGCCAGCCGGTGACGATGCCGGCAAGCAGCGTGACCACCGCCGTCAGCCGCAGGATCGGCCGCTGCAGCGCCAGCAGCAGGAAATACAGGAACCACAGCACGCCCCATATCACCCAGTTGGACGCGAGCCAGAGATCGGTCGACGTCTGGGCGGTGGAAAGTCCTTGCACCGCGACCGGGATGGTGGTGATGGCGACGAACAGGCTGAACCAGCCGAGGCCGCGTCCGTCGACCTTCACCACCCTGTTATAGGCCACCCAAAAATAGGTCGCCGAAAACAGTATCGTCAGCGCCGCCCCCTTGATCGAGGCAGCATCGGCAGCTGGTCCGAACGCCCAGGCGAGCGACGCGCACAGCGTGACGACACCCGAGACCACGTTGATGACGACGATTTCCCGGTCTTCGATCTTTCCGAGAAGCCAGAGTCCGTTCAGAAACAGGACGGCGCCGACATAAAGCAAAGCAAATCCAAGCAGCATGAATCCCTCCCAGGAGAGCGCCGGCCAGGACCGGGCCTGACCGTCGCTTCATTGTTGTTGTGCAGCCTGATCAGCTCGTCTTGGCAACGTCGGCCTTGAAGTCCTGCTTCTTGGGCCCGAGCGCATTGGGATTGATGTCGAAGTCGAAGATCGCCGTAGGAATCGCCAGGGTGGCGCAGACGTTGGGGATGTCGACGATGCCGGCGATGCGCCCCTCGACCGGTGCCGTGCCGAGGATCATGTAGGCCTGTTCGCCCGAGTAGCCGAATTTCTTGAGGTACTCGATGGCATTCAGGCAGGCCCGGCGATAGGCGACGTGAGCGTCGAGGTAATATTGCTCGCCGGTGTGCTCATCGACCGAGATGCCCTCGAAGATGAGATAGTCGTCGAAATGCGGGTCGATCGGGCTCGGCTTGAAGATCGGGTTGATGACGCCGTATTTCGCCATGCCGCCCTTGATGACGTCGACGCTGATATCGACCCAGCCAGCCATTTCAATGGCGCCGCAGAAGGTGATTTCGCCGTCGCCCTGCGAGAAGTGGATGTCTCCCATCGAGAGCCCGCCACCCTTTACATAGACCGGGAAGTAGACCTTCGAACCGCGCGACAGGTTCTTAATGTCGCAGTTGCCACCGTGTTCGCGCGGCGGCACCGTGCGCCAGGCTTCGGCTGCGGCCGTCCGAGCAGCATCGCCCTTCATCTGTCCCATCAGTGCCGTGTCGGCATATGGCAGGGCTGCCAGAGGCGGCACTCGAGCCGGATCGGTCGCCACCAACGCGGCTTCGCGCCGGTTGGCTTCGGCAAGCAGCTTGTGGTCCGGCAGGCAGCCGATCAGGCCGGGATGGATGATGCCGGGGTAGCGCACGCCAGGAATGTGGCGCGACGTCGTGTAGATGCCGTGGAAATCCCAGCAGGATTTGCTGGCCTCCGGATAGTGCTCGGTCAGGAAGCCGCCGCCATTTTCCTTGGCGAACAGGCCGTTGAAGCCCCATTCCGAATCGGGCTTGGCGCCGAGATCAAGAATGTCGACGACCAGCAAATCGCCGGGTTCCGCGCCGTCGACGCCGAACGGGCCGCTGAGATAATGGACGCGCGTCAGGTCGACGTCGCGGACGTCGTTGGCGCTGTTGTTGTTGCCGATCTGGCCTCCCGTCCAGTCATGGCACTCCACCCGGTAGGTGCGCCCAGGCTTGAGATACTCGACCATCGGGATATCGGGATGCCACCGGTTGTGCGTCTTGATGGCATGGTCTTCGGGCGCCTTGTTCAGATCGACTGAGAATACTGTCTGTGGCATGCGGCTGTTCCTCCTCATTTGCCGGCGTGCAGGGGGGGTGGCTTGCGCGCCGTCCCCGTTGCTGCGCCGGGCAGCGCGACGCCGCCCGGCATCACCGTGCGTCGCCAAGCTAGGAGCGGCATGTAATCGCCATGCATCGGAAAGCGGGCCGTATTGTAATTTTTTGTAACCAAACGGATGGCTGCAGGCATGGGCCGCGCAAGGCGACCCATCAATTTCAGCTAGAATTTTCAGTGTATTAGACAGACATTCCCGCGCAGGAAGGATGTCGATCTGCCCGCACCCGCGGGTCGGCGGCGCCGACCGCGACCAATGGCCATCTTCCCTTCTCGACCGGGCCCATGAATTGCGATTATCGTAGCTGCCATGTCAGTTGCCGAGCCAAGATCACGCATTCTCATTGTCGATGACGATCGTCGGCTGTGCAGCTTCCTGGAAAAATTCCTGACCAGCGAAAGTTACGCCATCGTCAGCGCCCATGACGGGCGTTCGATGCGGCGTGCGCTGGCCGACGAGGCCTTCGATCTCGTCATCCTCGATCTCGGCTTTCCCGTCGGCGAGGACGGCGTGACGCTGGCGCGCAGCATGCGCTCGCAATACGACCTGCCGCTGATCATGCTGTCGGGCAAGAACAGCACGATCGACAAGGTCGTCTGCCTCGAACTCGGAGCCGACGACTACATCACCAAGCCTTTCGAACCGCGCGAACTCCTGGCGCGGGTGCGCACGGTGATGCGGCGTTTTGCCAAGCGCATCAACCTGCCCGAGCAGGCAGAAGTGGATCGTTCGGCCGCCGTCTGTTTCGATGGCTGGCAGCTCGATCCCGCACGCTACAAGCTGTCGTCGCCGAACGGCGAGAACGTGCGGCTCACCAGCCAGGAGTTCCAGATCCTGTCCGCGCTGGTCGAACGGCGCGGCCGCATCCTGTCGCGCGAACAGATCCTCGACATCGTCGCCAACCGCAACTGGACGCCTTACGACCGCAGCATCGACGTGCTGATCGGCAAGATACGCCGCAAGTTGCGGGACAATGCGCGCGACACCCAATTCATCAAGACCATTCGCGGCGTCGGCTACATGTTCGCCCCTCAGGGCCGGGACTGAACTGCCCGCGGCAGATAGAGATTGATCCGGGTGCCCTCGTCCGGATTGCTGGAGATGCCCAGGCGCCCGCCCGACTGTCGCACGAAGCCATCGACCATCGGCAGACCGAGGCCACTGCCCTTTCCCGCTGCTTTGGTGGTGAACAGCGGTTCCAGCGCCCGGCGCCGCACCGCCAGCGGCATGCCGTGGCCGGTGTCGATGACCGAAATGACGACATACTGACCGGGTAACAGACCCGAGGCGACGCGGGCGTCATCGGGCCGGACGACAAAATTGCAGGCCTCGAACCGAAGCAGGCCGCCATCCGGCATTGCGTCGCGCGCGTTGAGCGCCAGATTGAGCAGGCTGGTTTCCAGTTGTGCCGGCTGAACTTCGACCTCATGCAGATCGTCCGCCAGTTCGAGCGACAGGCCGATCTTGTCGTCCAGCGTGCGACGCAAGACGCGCATCAGGTCGGGCAGCGCCTCACCCAGATCGACACGGGCCGTGTCACCGCCCTCGCGGCGGCCGAAATTGAGCAGGCGCGAGGTCAGCTCCGTCCCTGCCTTCACCGCCTCCAGCGCATCGTCGACCATCTGCGCCAGTTGAGGCTCGGTCTGCACGTGCTCCTGCAGCCAGCGCAGATTGCCGAGCAGGACAGCCAGGATGTTGTTGAAGTCGTGCGCGATGCCGCCGGTCAGCTGTCCCATCGCCTCGATGCGCTGCATCTGCCCGAGCCGCTCGGCGACCAGGCGCTTTTCCTCCATGAGCCGCGTGCGTTCGAAGCAGCGCTCCAGCGTCGCCAACAGATCGGCACTGTGGAACGGCTTGCACAGATAGTCGTAGGCGCCGGCCTGCAACGCCTCCACCGCCGTCTCGACCGAGGCATAGGCTGTGACCATCAGGCAGATGAGATCGGGGCTTTGCTGGCGAAACGCCCTGACCAGTTCGACACCGTTGCCGACGCCCAACCGCACGTCGACAAGGGTCACCGCCGGCAGGTGCAAGGCCAAAGCGCGCTGGGCTGACGGCGGATCATGCGCGATGATCGCCTGATAGCCTTCGAGCTCGAGCAATCCGGCGAGGCTTGCGGCAAAATCCTCGTCGTCGTCGACGATGAGAACACGCTTCTTCTCGGTCGGCTCGGCTGCATGCGGAATGACGTCGTCGCCGATGAAATCGGTCTGCAGATCGGTCTGGTCGGTCATGACGAACCAGCGCCCGCGCGCGGCAACACGATCGACACGCGCGTGCCGGCTCCCTGCTCGCTGTCGATCAGCACAGAGCCGCCATGCTGCTCGACGATGCGCTTGACCAGCGGCATGCCCAATCCGACGCCGAACGCCTTGGTGCTGAACAGCGGCTCGAACACCCGTGCCACTGTCTCGCGCGACATGCCGGTCCCATTGTCGGCAACGCAGATGATGGCGTTGTTGCCCTCGCAGCGGGTCGAGACGACGATTGCCGCGTCATCCGCCGTCTCGCAGGCCTGCAGCGCATTGGCCAGGACGTTGGAAAAGGCCTGCCGCAACCGCTCGCCGTCGGCCGATATCCTGCATCCCGCGGCAAGTTCCAGCTGTATCGGCCGCGCAGCCTCCTGTTCGGCGACATGCTGGGCCACCCATCGGTCGATCAGTATCGGCGAGACGACCAGGGCGTGCTTGCGCGAGAAATCGAGCAGGTCCTCGATGATCCGCACGCAGCGCCAGGCATTTCGCTGCAGCCGTTCCAATTCAGAGAGTACCGGTGCGTCGGCGCTCTTCAGCGAGCGGCGCAACACGTCGGCTGACGTCACCAACGTGCCAAGCGGATTGCGCAGCTCGTGGCTGACGGTTGCCGTGATCTGACCGATGGCGGCGAGGCGCTCGTTGCTCGCCAGGTCTCGCTGCGTCTGCCGCAACTTTTCCAGCGAGGCGACAAGATCGCGCTCGGCAAGTTCCCGGCTCTCCTGCGACAGCACGATCCACCAGGCGCCGATGCCGAGCAGCGGCAGCAGCGCGAGAAAAACCCTGAGAAGCAGTTGGCCGCTTGCCAGATGCGGCTGCTCCGACCCGGGCTCGATCAGGCGATAAGTCAGCAGAAACACGCCGCCCGAGAGCACCGCGAGCGCAAACAGCACACCTGCCACCTTGAGCAGGCGCTGGCCCATGCGCGGGGCGATCTTGTCGCGAATATGCGGCAGCGCCTTCCCGAAATAGCGCGAGCGCGACGTCTGCAGCTCGCCTCCCGGCGCCTTGCAGACATCGTGGCAATGCGAATCCAGGCTGCAGCACAGCGAGCAGATCGGCTGCTCGTAGAAGGTGCAATGCACCATGTCGGAGCCTTCATAGGTGACGCCGCAGATGGCGCACAGATTGGCATCCGACGTGGCCGCCGGCAGGTCGACGGGCTGGCGCGCCAGATAATACCGCCCCTTGGTGGCAACACCGATGGCCACAGCGGAGCCGAGTGCCGTGACAAAGGCGATCGGCGCGGCATAGGCCTGCGCCATGACGCCGAAAATGCCGGAAAAACACAGCAGGGCAACGAACGACGCCAGCGCCATCGAACCGCAGCCGACGGGGTTGAAGTTGTAGAGATAAGCGCGCTTGAACTCCGGGAATGCCGGGCTGACTCCGATCGGCTTGAGGATGGCGAGGTCGGCAAAGATCGAGCCTACCCAGGCAGCGGCGATGATCGAATAGACCGCCAGCACCAGCTCCAGCGTCTGGAAAATGCCCAGCAGCATCAGAAGCAGCGAGATCAGGATGTTGAACACCAGCCAGACGACCCGGCCGGGGTGGTAATGGGTGACGCGCGAGAAGAAATTGGACCAGGCCAGCGAACCGGCATAGGCATTGGTGACGTTGATCTTGACCTGCGAGATCAGCACGAAAACGGCGGCCAGGGTGAGCACGACGCGCGGGTCGGCGCTGACATATTCATAGGCGATGATGTACATGTGGATGGGTTCGAGCGCCGTCGAGCGCGACAGCCCGGCCTGGATGGCGAGCACCGCGAGCAGGCTGCCGCACAGTATCTTGAAACCGCCGACGACGATCCAGCCCGGCCCTGCGGCAATCACCGCCGCCCACCAGCGGAAACGGTTCTCACGCGTCTTGTCAGGCAGGAAGCGCAGATAGTCGACCTGTTCGCCGATCTGGATCGACAGCGCGCACAGAACGCCGATGGCCGAGCCGAAGGCCAGGAAGTTGAACCCCTCGCCTGCCACATCGCTGCCGACGAAAGCCGCCCACTCGTTCAGCGTGTCGGGATGGGCAAACAGGATGTAGGCGAAGGGCGCCAGATGCATGGCGATCCAGATCGGCTGCGACAGCAGCTGCAGCTTGCTGATCAGCGTCACGCCCATGAAGGTGATGGGGATGATGACCACCGAGGAGATGACATAACCCAGCACCAGCGGCACATCGGCGAACAGGTGGAGCGCCTGCGCCATGATCACGCCTTCGAGAGCAAAAAAGATGAAGGTGAATGTCGCGTAGATCAGCGAGGTGATCGTCGAGCCGATATAGCCAAAGCCCGCGCCGCGCGTCAGCAGGTCCATGTCGATGTTGTGGCGGCTGGAATAATAGGCGATCGGCAGGCTCGTCACGAAAACGAACAGGCACGTCACCAGGATCGCCGGAAAGGCGTTGGCGAAGCCGTAGCTCAGCGTGATAGCACCGCCGATGGCCTCAAGGGCGAGAAATGAAATGCCGCCGAGTGCTGTGTTGGCAATGACGAATGGCGACCAACGGCGAAACGACCGGGCCGCGTATCGGAGTGAATAATCCTCCAGCGTCTCGTTGGCGATCCAGGAGTGGTAGGATCGCAAGGCCGGCAGTTGCGGCGTTTCCATCACGCGCAGCCTTCACGCGCCATAGCTCCGCCCGGCAATCGGCACATGAAACCGCCCCTCCTCGAACATGCCCCCGCCAAATGATCACACAAACCAAATGGCGAGGCCAGCCCGTCCGGCAACGTCGGAGCATGAGCGGCCATCGGCGCAAACGTTTTGCATGGGGGCAGCGACAGTGTGCGGCCGAATCCTGCGCGAAGTTCGGCTTGCCAACGCGATCCGGGACGTGCCGCGGCCAGACCGGGCAAGGCCTAAGTTATGGAAGCTATGCAGCCTCGCTGCGGCTCGTCAGGTCGACGGCGGCGAAAGCGTCGCGCAACACCTGCGGCCCGGCACCTGGCTTGTTGGCGTCGGTCGACAGAACCTGACGGTAGCGCCGCGCGCCCGAGAGACCGTGGAACAGCCCGACCATATGGCGCGTGACATGACCGAGACGACCGCCTGATGCGATATGCCGCCCGGCATAGTCGGCCATGGCGTCGATCAGCACCGCATAGTCCATCTTGTGGGCCACTTTGCCATTCAGCAATGCGTCGACACCGCCGAGCACGCTCGGCGTGTGATATGCAGCACGGCCGAGCATCACGCCATCGACCTTGTCGAGATGGTCGCGGCTTTCGTCCAAGCTCTGGATGCCGCCATTGATGCCGATGAATTTGTGCTGGTAACGTGCTTTCAGGCGGTAGACCCGGTCATAGTCGAGCGGCGGGATTTCGCGGTTTTCCTTTGGACTGAGCCCTTCCAGCCACGCCTTGCGGGCATGCACCCACAGCGCGTCGGTGCCGGCAGCAAAAACCATGTCGGCAAGAATATCAAGCGCCGGCTCGGGGTCCTGGTTGTCGACGCCGATACGGCACTTTACCGTGACTGGAATGCTGACCACAGCTTTCATCGCCGAAACGCATTCGGCGACGAGCTCCGGCGTCTTCATCAGGCAGGCACCGAATGTGCCCGACTGCACACGGTCGGACGGGCAGCCGACATTGAGGTTGATCTCGTCATAACCGAAGCCTTCGCCGATGCGCGCGGCTTCCGCCAGCTTGGCCGGATCGGAGCCGCCGAGCTGAAGCGCGATAGGGTGTTCGACGGCATCGAAACCAAGCAGGCGCTCGCGCGGACCGTGGATGACGGCATCGGCCACCACCATCTCGGTGTAAAGCAGCGCATCGCCGGTGATCTGCCGATGGAAATTTCGGCAGCATCGATCGGTCCAGTCCATCATGGGTGCAATGGCTAGTATATGTCCTTGATATTGCATCATTTTTTATTAATCTCAATTAGTTAGGTCGCACCGAGTGCACACGAATGTACGCCGCACTGCGACGCTTTTCGCCACCTTTCGACGGCTGAGTGCACACGGAGCGCACACGAAAAATGGCCACTTTCACAAGACTTCATTCCGGCTCCTGGCGCGTTCAAGTTCGTCGCAAGGGCCGTTACGTCAGCGAGACCTTCTTGCGGCGAGACGATGCACGACGCTGGGCCCTGGAGGCGGAGTGCCAGATTGATCGTGGCGAAACGCCAAGCCAGTCGCGCATAGCACGCCTAAAAACCTTCGGCGATCTCATCGACCTTCATATCGACGACATGTGTGACGTCGGCAAGCCCCCTCGACGCTCGAAAGCTGCGACTCTGGATATGCTGAAGCGGCAGCTTGGAAAGTGCAACATGGCTGCGCTCGATCGCGAGCGGCTCATTCGGTTCGGCCGCGATCGAGCGGCAAAAGGTGCAGGTCCTGCTACCCTCAGCATAGACATGGGCACTATCAAGCTCATTCTGTCTCACGCGGCCGCAGTTCACGGCCTGCCCGTTACAATTGAGGCCGTAGACCTAGCCCGCATTGCTTTGAAACAGCTAGGTCTGGTTGGCAAAGGGCAGGAGCGCGACCGTCGTCCGACCCAGGACGAACTCGACCGGTTGATCTCGCATTTCGACGCAAACCCGCGTCAGATCGCGCCAATTGGCCGGATCATCCGCTTCGCTGTTGCTACCGCAATGCGCCAAGAGGAAATCTGCACAGTGCGTTGGTCGGATCTGGAATGTCGCACCCGGATGCTTCTCATCCGTGACCGGAAGGATCCCCGAAACAAGAAGGGAAACAACCAGCGTATTCCACTTTTCGCTGCATGCGGATACGACGCATGGGCCATCGTGGAGGAACAGCGCGCCTGCCGAAGTAACAACGATGATCGGATTTTCCCATTCAATGGCAGATCAGTCGGCACAGCTTTTCGTCGCGGATGCGCCGACCTGAGTATCCTCGATCTTCACTTCCACGACTTGCGACATGAAGGTACAAGCCGACTTTTCGAGGCCGGTTTCACAATCGAGCAAGTTGCACTCGTTACCGGGCACAAGGACTGGAAGATGCTGAAGCGATATACGCACCTGAAGCCAGATGCCCTCCACGCTCTACTTGCAGCCCGCGCTGCATGAGTTTGCGATTACGTTAGCTCAGACGGGGGTACGGCGGTTTCGCCTAATTCCAAGGTCGCAGCTCGAAGATTGATAAGGCGCATACCAAAT
Source organism: Aminobacter ciceronei (assembly GCF_014138625.1). Classification (GTDB taxonomy): domain Bacteria; phylum Pseudomonadota; class Alphaproteobacteria; order Rhizobiales; family Rhizobiaceae; genus Aminobacter; species Aminobacter ciceronei. The sequence continues at coordinate 54,649 of NZ_JACJHY010000007.1, read as the reverse complement.
TCGACAATCGACGGCAGGCACCGCTTTTCTGGAAACACATTCGAACGGCCTTCGATACAGTTCTCCAACCCTCTACCATTGTTCATGGCCAGTAATTCCGAATAGGCTGTTCCACAATCATCCTACTCACCCCCTTTCGATCACACCCGGTCACGCCACTACCCATTGAATCACCTATGTTTTCTGACTCGTCGCTATGCCGGATGGCGCAGGCAGGCTGCTGCTCGATTTGAGATGGCATGCGGTTGGGCATCGGGTTGGTCCATCCGTGATATCGGACCGGATGATCGATGGCATGGTCGCCAGACCGTTTGAGCAAGCGGTGCATTTCCCGGCGTTGATCCTGCGCCCACCGGACGGCATCAACTCTGCGCTGATCACGGACTTCGTCGCCGAGTTGTATGCGGCGCGCAATGCGCTATCCAGCGCGCCATAGGCGGTGACTATTCTGTGCGCATCGCTTCTCGCGATCGACAAGCCGATCGTCCGCAGCGCACCATGGGTCGGAGACGGGGCGCGAATTCCACCACCTTAGCGAACTTATGCCTTCGCCTTTGGGGGCCAGTTGTGCGTTTCCGCCTTGCGGCCTGACGCCCAGGCATAAAGCGCGTCGTAGATGACGAAGCCGTGCTTCAGCACCTCGTGATCGTCTGGTGTGACGTCCCGCAGCCCCATCGAAATCGCGAGCAACCCGGCCGACTGCGGCGTCAAATCATGCCGATCGGTGTCAGCACCCCGAACGATTGCGGCAATGGTGGCGATTGCGGAGTCCTTTGCCAGATCATGCTTGTCGACAAACGCATCGAAGCTGCAGCCTTCGCCGAAGTGCGTGTATTCGACGCCTGGAACGTCATAGGGCGTGGCGCCGGTCTCTTGCGCCACGGTCATGACCTTGTCCGGCGGAACGAACAGGAACTCCGGATCCTTGTCGATGAACCTTGCGATCAGCCAGGGACAGGCGATGCGGTCGATAACAGGACGTTCACGGGTAACCCACTTCATGGTTCAGTCCTCCCGGTGGAAACGGTGAATGGGACAGTCGGCCCGCCGATGGCATGCCAAGCGGCGATCCCGCCGGACAACACATGCGCATCGAAGCCAAGGCGGCGGAGTTCGTCGACCACATTGCCGCTGACCTGGAAGCCGTAGATGCAATAAGCAACGACAGGCTTGTCGCGAGGCAGATCCTCGATCCAGTCGGCGGTCGCCTCCGGAGCCCGGAACGTAGCACCCGGAAGCATGTCGCTGCGGGCTTGCAGATCTGCCGCCAAACAAACATCGAGCAGCATGATGTCCTCCCCTCGCCCAAGACGGGCAAGCAGATCCTCCGGAGCAACGCCGAAATTGGCGCCGCCATCCGCAGGCGCAGCCGACAAGGTGCCAGCGACACGCTGGAACCTTTCGCCGATGCGCTCCCAGTGGATGTTGTTCATGAAGGCATCAACATAGGCGCCAACCTTCGCCCCGAAATCGATGGCGTAGGCGTGCTCGTACATGTCGAGCGCCATGATCGGGACGCTGCCGGCGAGGCAGTTCGTGTGATCCTGTCCCCATTGGATCATCAGGCGCTGGTGGCGCTCGGACCACACCAGCAAGGTCCATCCCGACCCGCCGGCTTGCGCCTTCGCACATGCCGAAAAGCGGGAGCGCCATTTGGCCACGCTGCCGAAGTCCCGCTCGATGGCTGCAGCGAGAGTTCCTGTCGCATCTCCTCTCCCGCCGAGACCGTCGAAATAGATTTCATGCAGGATCGCCGAATTCGCAGCGATCAGCTCTTCTCGCTTCAAGCCGTTGATGTCGAAGACCGGAGCTGCTGCCCAATCCATTTCATCCAAACGACGCTCGATGGCATTCAAGCGCCTGACAGCGCCTCCGTAGTTGTTCTCATAGTGGCTTGCCAGAAGTCGCTCCGAGAGCCCATCGAGGCGCGGCGGCTTGAATGGCAGTGGCATAATCCGGTGCATGGCAGTCCTCACGTAAAGTCAGTGACTGGACCGAACGCTACGCTCGAATCTAAAATGATACAAGTGTTGCATTTTCAATCATCGATGATACAGTATGAACATGGACGATGACATTATACGGGCAGATCGGCGCTGGCTGCTTCTCATTCACCAGCTGCCCAGCAAGCCGGCCTACTTCCGCGTGAAGATCTGGCGCCGGCTGCAGGGGATCGGCGCCGTCGCCGTGAAGAGCACGGTCTATGCGCTGCCGGCAAACTCGGAGACCCAGGAGGATTTCGAGTGGCTCCTGAAGGAGATCGTCGAAGGCGGCGGCGAGGCCATGGTGTGCGAGGCACGCCTTATCGACGGCCTCTCCGACGCCCAGGCTCGCGCGCTCTTCGATGCTGCACGCGATCAAGATTATGAGGCGATAGCGAAGGAAACACGCGCTTTGACCGATCGGTTCGACGCGATTGCGACGTCCGAGGAAAAAGCGGAAGCGCGCTCATTAACCAGCCGCCTGCGCAAACGGCTCGCCGATATCGCAGCGATCGACTTCTTCGGGGCAACCGGTCGCCTGTCGGCCGAAAGCCTGGTCACGGGAATCGAACGCAAGCTCGCGGAGGATACGGAAATGGCAAAACAATCGCCGGAGGCCATGGCGCATACGCCGACAGCTCTGAAGGGACGGGTCTGGGTGACGCGCGAAGGCGTGCATGTCGACCGTATCGCCTGTAGCTGGCTGATCCGGCGTTTCATCGACCAGGACGCTGTCATCCGCTTCGTACCGGGCAAGGGATACGAACCCAAAGCTGGAGACTTGCGGTTCGACATGTTCGAAGGCGAAATCACCCATGAAGGTGATCGTTGCAGCTTTGAGGTTCTGCTGACCCGAGCTGGAATCGCCGACCCCGCTCTGCAGGCGATTTCCGAGATTGTCCACGACATTGACCTCAAGGACGGCAAATTCGGCCGCGAGGAGACGACGGGCATAGCCAGCCTGATAACAGGCGTTTGCGCGGCAAACCCGCAGGACGAGCAGCGCATCGCCCAAGGCTCGTCCGTCTTCGACAATCTCTACCAGTATTTCCGCTCGAAGCGCGCCTGATCGACAGGAAATGACATGAGCCAGATCGAAATGACCGACAAATCTCCAGCCCAGAACACGGACACACCGGCTCACGGCATCTCGTTTGGCGAAGCGGTCCGCGTATGGGCGCGTGTGGCAGCCCTCAGTTTCGGCGGGCCTGCAGGGCAGATCGCCGTGATGCACCGGATCATCGTCGAAGAGAAACGCTGGATCGGTGATACGCGTTTTCTGCACGCGTTGAACTACTGCACGCTCCTGCCCGGGCCAGAGGCTCAACAGCTCGCGATCTACATTGGCTGGCTCCTGCACAAGACAAAGGGCGGGCTCGTCGCCGGAATCTTGTTCGTGCTGCCTGGTGCTGTCGCCATCATGGCCCTGAGCTGGATCTATGCCATTTTCGGCAATGTCGGCGCCGTCCAGGCCCTCTTCTTCGGACTGAAAGCCGCAGTATTGGCGATCGTGCTCGAAGCCGTCATCCGCATTGGCCGACGCTCCCTCAAGAACAACGTGCTGATCGGGCTGGCAGCAGGGGCATTCGTTGCCTTGACGGTATTCCGGGCGCCATTTCCCCTGGTTGTTTTTGGGGCAGGCTTGATCGGATATGTCGGCGGACGAGCCGGATGGAAGGCGTTCCTCGCCGGCGGCAACCATGGCAAGTTCAGTGGCAAGGAGGTCGCGGACATCGATAGCGTCCTTGGCGAGGGGGTTCCAGACCATGCTCGCCCTCCCCTTTCCTGGTCGCTCAAGGTAGCAGCGGTCGGCCTCCTGATCTGGGGTGGGCCGGTCGTGGCGCTGCTGGTGTTTTTGGGGCAGGGAAATGTCTTCACCGATATCTCCATCTTCTTTTCCAAATTGGCCATGGTCACATTCGGTGGCGCGTATGCGGTCCTTTCCTATGTCGCGCAGCAAGGGGTCGAGCACTACGGGTGGCTGAAGCCCGGCGAGATGCTGGACGGCCTCGGTCTGGCTGAGACGACCCCTGGTCCGCTGATCATGGTGACGCAGTTCGTCGGCTTTCTGGGAGCTTATCGCGCACCTGGCTCGCTCAACCCGTTGATCGCCGGCACTCTGGGCGGACTGCTGACAACCTGGGTGACCTTCGTTCCGTGCTTTCTGTGGATCTTCATCGGCGCGCCCTTCATGGAGAACATGCGCGCCAACAAGGCGCTCTCAGCGGCACTCTCCGCGATTACCGCAGCCGTCGTCGGCGTCATCCTCAACCTGTCTATGTGGTTTGCCCTGCACGTTCTGTTTGCGCAGCTCTACGAATTCCGCGGCTTTGGGCTTGCAGTCGATGTCCCCGTCTTGAGTTCCGTGAACGTCCCGTCTCTGATCCTGACGCTGGGCGCGGTCATCGCGGTATTTCGTTTCAAGGTGGGCATGCTCACCGTGTTGGCCAGCTGTTCGATTGCCGGGATTGCCTATGGCCTCCTCACGGGCACGGTTTGATCAGATGTGAACCTTGCGGGAGTGCTGCCGGCCGACGCGAGACCGTCAAAGGTCCCATTGCCCAAAGGAGCGCAGCCAGGATCATCGAGCGCCTCCGCCCATATCGGCCAACCGTTCAGATCGGCGGTGCTCAGCCTGTCATTGCCATGATGGCAGCGCGTATCTCGGGAAGCGGTGCTGGTTGTTCGCCGCAGAAGACCAGCACGATCGGTTCCCGTGCGTGCGCATCGGCTATGGGTACACGAGCAAGCGGCTTGCCGTCGTAGCTCAGGGTGCTGACCGGGTTCGTGTAGCTGATGCCCACGCCCTCACCGTTGGCGGCAAGGCTGCGCAACACCTCCGTGGAGGCCGCGCGATGCACGATGTTTGGCGTCACGCCAATCGTGCGGAAAAGTCCCAGCATGTGCCGGATCGACAACCCCTGATCGGACAGGATCAGCGGTCGATCGGCAAGATCGGCAAGCGACACTTCGCTTGCCTTGGCCAGGGGATCGTCAGGCTGAAACCACGCCTGTGGCGACACTTGCGCATAGAGTTCGCGATGAAAACTGGCGTCGAGGCCGAGGTCATAGGTCAGGGCCAGATCGATGTCGCCGGCAAGGAGGGATTCTGCCAGACCCTCGAAAGTCGCTACCCTTGTCCTGATCTCGACGTCTGGAAACCGGGCTCGCAGCAGCCTGAGCAGTGGAGCGAGATGGGCGGGAGCCAGATCCTCGAAAACTCCAAGCATGATGCGCTGCAAGCGCCGCTGCCCGAGACCACCTGGACTCTCGAGGCGAGCCGCATCGGCCAGGAGCGCTTCTGCATCCGCAAGGAACAGCCTGCCGAAGCCCGTGAGCGTCACGGGCGCGCCCTTGCGACGTATGAACAGCTTCTGCCTCAAATGGTCCTCGACCTGGCTCAAGGCGACTGACAGCGCCGGCTGAGAAACATTCACCTGCTGGGCCGCCACCGTCAGGCTGCCTGCACGCGACACCGCCACCACATATTCCAGCTGCCGCAATGAAATGTATAACATGAGACTATATTAGTGTTTTCAACATATTATTGGAACTTAAAAAACAGCACCGGCATCCTGTGAACGTCAACAGGGAGACCGAGATGCCTCACCCGCTTATCACCCAAGAACATATCGACAGCTACCAGCGCGACGGGGTCGTGCTCGTAAAAGGCCTATTCCGAGACCATGTCGAGGCGCTGCGACAAGGCGTCGAGACCAACATGGCCGAGCCGGGGAAATACGCCGCAGAGAACCTCAAAGCCGGCGAAGGCGGACGGTTCTTCGACGACTACTGCAACTGGCAGCGCATTCCCGAATTCGAGGACGTGATCCGCTCGTCCGAGGCGGCTGAGGTGGCCGCCGACCTGATGCGATCGAGGACGGTGCAGCTTTTCCACGATCATGTCCTGGTCAAGGAGCCGGGGACGTCGAAGCCAACGCCCTGGCACCAGGATTCGCCCTACTATTTCGTCGAGGGGGAACAGACGATCAGCTTCTGGTCGCCGCTCGATCCCGTGCGGGAAGCATCGTTGCGATGCGTGGCGGGATCGCACCAGTGGGCGAAGCCGGTGCTGCCGACACGCTGGCTGTCGGAGCAGAATTTCTATCCCGACGCCGATGCCTACATGCCGGTGCCGGACCCCGATGCAGAGGGCATGACGATCATGGAATGGGCGATGGAGCCGGGCGACGCTGTGGCCTTCAACTACAAGACCCTTCACGGTGCCCGCGGCAACCAGACCCAGTCACGCCGCCGCGCCTTCTCGCTCCGCCTGTTGGGCGATGATGCCCGCTATGTGGAGCGGCCGGGCCGCACCTCCCCGCCCTTCCCGGGACATGAAATGAAGCCGGGTGAAAAGCTGCGCGAAGACTGGTTCCCGGTCATCTTCCGGCGTTAAGCCGCATATGCCTTGCCAATCAACGCGATGCCGTCAAATGCCTTCGACCAGTGCACGAGGAGCCGAGACGTTCGTGCTACAGCCGATCGAGAACGAGTTGTCGGCCAGCGCCATTATGGAAGTCAGCGCGGCCTCGACGGAATGATCTGACGCAGGGAACCGATGGTCGCATCCCAGCTACGTGGAGTGCGCCCATGCCTCTAAAGATACTTGGTGATCGCCTTGAATTCGTCGATGGACTGCCGTTGCTCGCGAGGCAGCGTTCCGACGGCTTCCTCAAGGCAGTGGTCGAGATGATCCTGGATCAGCGTGCGTTTGGCATTGACGATAGCCTTTTCGACCGCTGCCAGTTGCTGAGCTATATCAAGGCATGACCTGCCGCCCTCCAGCATCGAGATGACGCTTTTCAGGTGGCCTTCCGCTCGCTTCAGCCGCTTGACGATCTCGGGGTGGGCGGCGTGCGTGTGCAAGTCGTTCATCGTGTCCTTTGCCAGATTGCGATCGATGGTGGCGAGGGACGATACGTCGATCGACCCGTCGCCAGCAAGGTCAGTGATGATGGCCTTCCGGTTCTTCCATCCGGAAGGGTAGGCTCGACTTTCCCTTTGCGGAGCTCAAATGGAGAACTGCGTCGAACTCATGCGGTTCGGCCGGGGCCTCGGTGCTTTGGAGCGTGTGATGATCTCCGGCAACGGGCAATAGCGGCAGCTTTTCCACCTGCCCGCCAGGACGCTGGATTTCCACAACCGCGTTGAGCCCGTCGGCGTGGCTGGAAACCGTCAGGCGCATCCGCTCCCCCTGGCTTGTATCGACGATTTCCAGAACACCTTCAGCAATCGAGGATTTGACGACGAAGGGGTCGGGCGCGTGGTGGTGCCCGCCCGCATCGGCGACGACCGGCTGCGAAGGTTCGTCACCCGCGTCGAATACAATCGTTGCATTTTCGAGCGACGGCAGATGTGCCCGCAGCTCGCGTTGAACCAGCGACGATATGGTGTTGGCTTCCTCAACAGACTTGCTGTTGTCGACGGCGATCTTGAGGTCAGCATGAAGCTTGTGGCCAAGCCAGCGCGCCTTGACATCGACGACCCGCTGGACGCCTGCGACATGCTCGGCAGCATGCCGAATTTCATCGTTGAGGCCCGGTTCGATGCCATCGAGGCTGCGCGTGAGCACCGCCCGGGCCGACTGCCAGACAATGCCGAAGATCGCGATGGTGATGAGCATGCCGACGATCGGATCGGCAAGCGGGAAACCAAGCCAGACACCGATCGCCCCAACCACGACCGCCAGGCTTGTGAGGCCGTCCGTTCTCGCGTGGTAGCCGTCGGCAATGAGCGCCGCGCTGTTCATTTCGCGTCCGACCCTGATGCGGAAGACGGCAACCGCCTCGTTTCCGAGAAAGCCGATGACGCCGGCGGCTGCCACCGCTAGCAGTTGCTGAACGGGTTGAGGGTTCATCAGGCGGTCTATGGCCTGATAGCCGGCGACAAGGGCGCTGAAGAGAATGATCAAGACGATCAGCATGCCTGCCAGGTCCTCAAAGCGGCCAAGGCCATAATTGAATGTGGCGCTTGGCTTACGACGTACAAGCGTGAAAGCGATCCAGAGCGGGATGGCAGTGGCCGCATCGCCAACATTGTGGATCGTATCGGCAAGCAGCGCCACGCTTCCCGAGAAGAAGACAACGACGAGCTGGAAAGCTGCCGTTATGGCGAGGATCACGAAGGACCACTTGATGGCCCAAATGCCCCGCTCCGACGAAGCGATGCTGGGATCGATGACGCCGTGTGTGTGGCCGTGCCCGCCAGCCTCTCCGTGAGAATGGCCATGAGCACCGGTGCCACGAGCATTGTTCTGCTGGCCGAAGCCGAACCAGTCCTTGATTTCGGCAAGCATGAGAGAACTCCGAGTTTGAGCCTTCAATTACCTATCCCCCCGGATAGGATATGTCAATGTAAGGCGCGGAACGGAAATGCGCGCGTAAAGTCCGTGTCATCCGGCACGGGCCTACGTCTGCGAAAAGCATTCAAGAAGAAGATAGAGCGGTCTCCGCGACAGCCTTGATGCAGGGTCGCAACGCGGCTTGGCAACCACTTCTCAGATGTCTTTCATGTTCCAACTACGTCCGAGCGGCGGAGTATGGGGCGCGCGTACGCGTTGCCACTAGGCCCTTGCTCGCCTCGATGACCTTGATGCTCATCGCCTTAATGCCCGAACTCGCGTAAACTCACGTGTCGCCGAAGGCGACACGTGAGATCACAGGCGTTCATGTGATTTCGTTCATTATCTCGGCGCCAAGCATACGGTACCGGGATATGAACATCTGCCAAAGCATATCGGCATCTATGTGAGACTGTTTGCGTTGGGCCCCACGACAATGCTGCTTGGCGTCTGTTTTGGTTGGAACGTCAGCTCCTACCTGATCGACGCAATCATCGGCTTGCCGGTCGTGTACAAGGCCATGAACAACCTTGGTGCGTTTCTGCGCTGGCTCGGTCTCCAGCTGAACACCAACGACGCGACCTTGCGGGCAGGATCGCTCATCGACCGTTGCGCGCGCCTAACAAATGTTCCCTCGCCCTCGCGGTACCCTCAACCATCAATCCGGTCGGGATCAGCAACGAAAAACGCGATCTGTTCGCCATGGTGCCGATTCCCCTTAAAACCAGCACCACTCCAGTGTAAATCATCAAATATTAGCCGATTCCATGAGGCATTCAAAACGTCGCCTCGCACCCAGCGTTGGATTTCAATGCGGACGCCGACCCGGAACAGCATTGGCCGAGTCGGCGTCCGACGCCGCGCTTGGGAGGCGCGTCCTCAAGTCTTCGCTTGCGGCGCAACGGCCACCGTCTACACGAGCCTTTTCAAACTATTCGGTGCGGGCAACGGCCGCGGTCACGATGATTTCCACCAGGACATCCGCTGCGCCCATCTCGCATTGCGCTGTGGCACGGGTGGGCGAAGCACCTGGCGCGGTCCAGTCGTTCCAGACCGCGTTCATAGCCTCGAAATCGCGACCAATGTCCTTTAGCCAAATCTGGGCGCTGAGCAGGCGGCTCTTGTCGGTGCCGGCATCGGAAAGGTACTTCTCGACACGAGCAAGCGCCTGTTTCGTCTGACCCGTAATGTCCTGGCTCCGATCATCCGCAGCCATGCCGCCGACAAAGACGATGCCGTTGTAGACGACAGCCCGGCTGCGGCGTCTGTCTGTCTCAATCCGGAATATGTTGCTCACTAGTCTATCCTTTCTACAGTTAGGTTGTGAAAATGCCGATGGGCGGATCGGGCTATTCGACGAAATCACCAAGCATGACTGGCTTGATGGGCGGTCGAATGCGGTAGTACCCAACCTCGGTGGGTTCTACGCCGCGCTCCCGGGCTATGAGTTCGGTCACCGTCAGTCCGCACAACCGGCCCTGACAAGGGCCCATTCCACAACGACCGAACGCCTTGGTTTGGTTCGGGCCAAGACAACCTAGGCTGACGTAATGCCTAATGTTCCCGGCTGAGACTTCTTCGCACCGGCAAACCAAGACGTCATTGTCCGACGGAATCCGGTTTTCGTCCTGCGGACGGTAGAGCGCATCCAGGAACGGACGAATGTGAGTGTAGCCCGCCAGTCTGCGCCGCAGCCTGGCCGCACGCTGCGCTGAGTCGCCGATCTTTCCGAGATGCTGCGCAATCGCCAGGGCAGTCAACTGGCCTTGCACGGCAGATGCCTGGGCACCGACGATCGAACGACTGTCTCCCGCGACATAGATCGCTGTCTGTCCGAGGCGCCCCCATGTGTCTGTAACCGGCTGCCAGCACAACTGCTCGGGGCTCCAGCGATGCTGTGCGCCGAGCGACCAACTGAGCTGCGTGTTAGGAACCACGCCTTGATGCAGGAGCAACAGTGAGGTCGGGACATGTCGCCGTTTACCTCCGCTGACGAATGTCAGTCCGGTAGCCTGCGTCTCTCCTTCGACCACAAGCTTGGCGGCGCCGGAAAAGACGGGCACGCCATGGCGCCGCAGAGCAGCGAGGAGTTTGAGTCCTTTTAATAGATCTCTCCATCCTAGGAGCAAAGCGGGCAAGTGACGCAGCGCACGCAACTTATCCGAGAACGAGGTTGTATCGACGAGGGCGCCGATCTTCGCCCCGGCGCGCAAATATTGCCAAGCCAGCAAGTAGAGGAGCGGCCCAGCACCAGCGAGGACGACAGGCTCGTTTGGCAGCGCACCGGAACTCTTGAGGAGGATTTGTCCGGCTCCTGCTCCCATGACGCCGGGCAATGTCCATCCCTTGATAGGGAAGGGTCGCTCCATTGCGCCGCTCGCAATGAGAACGGTCTTACCAACGATCTGGCGTGCCTTGCGATCAGCAACATAGTCTATCACACCCTCTGGCGTAAGGTTCCAAACGGCGGCGCCGCCGATGTACTCTGATCCGCTCACACGGAACTGAGCTGCGAGCGTGAGCCCGTCGGCATAGTCCTTGCCTAAAATCTCGAGACGTTCCGCAGGCGCAGTTTCGATATTGCGGTAAATCTGGCCGCCGATTGTCACCTGTTCGTCCAATACGGTGACCGTGAGCCCCAGATCCCGCGCCTGACAGGCCGCAGCCATGCCAGCAGGGCCCGACCCGATGACGATTAGGTCCGATACCACGCCCGTCATGACGTTTCTCCGAAGCTGAGGTCAGCGAGTTCAACGGCACCATCTTGCCGACTGATCCTCATTCCTTCCCTTACGGAAACTGCGCAGCCCTGCTGAGCTGGAACGCCGTCGATCTCAACAAGGCACTCGAAGCACACTCCCATCATGCAATAAGGCGCTCGTGGAGCTTGCCCCACGACGCTGGACCGAAAGTGGCGAGCGCCGCTCGCGAGCAGGGCGGCCGCGACACTGATTCCCGCGGGTACTTTCAGGGGATTGCCTTCGAATGCGATCATTACAGTCTCAGGCTTAGCCGATGATGAAATTGCAAAAAGTGACTTAGTGGTCATGGGAAAAACTCGCATTGGGGTCCCGGAAGCGGTCACCCAAAAAGCACTCGATGTCAGGAGGCGCACAGGTCAGACCTGCCATCCAGGGGGCGAGGACGAAAGCGTGAATCGCAGCAAGCGTCACGCCGCTGTGGCAGGTGGCGACAAAAGCGCCAGGGCATGACGTAGAACCCTGATAGACAGGATAGCCGTCTGCCGTGAGCGGTCGGAGTGCCCCCCACGCGCGCACGAGGCGAGCATTTGCCAATGCCGGAAAGGTCGCGACCGCGCGTCGTGCGAGCCACTCGATCTTGTCGGTGGTCGTTCCGTCGTTGAAGCCGACGTCTTCAGAGGTTGAGCCAATCTGGACACTGCCTTCGCGCGTTTGCCTTACCTTGTTCGTTGGAAAGTCGAGGAATGGCTTGAGCCGCTCTGTAATCAGGATCTGACCCCGCGTGGTGGTGATCGGTACTTCTAGCCCCACCTGTGGTGCCAAATTGGCGTTGCCGAGCCCTGCAGCTAGCACCAGTCTATCACTTTTCCAGCGTTGACCGTCGCGTCCAATTATTTGGAACTGAGTCGTGTCAGGATCGCGTCGAATCTCGGTGACATCGACACCTGAGATTGTTTCTGCTCCCTTCTCCTTCAGACCCGCGTGCAGCGCTCGAAGCAACATGAGAGGATTTGCGTGTCCGTCCAGCGCGCAGAAGCTGCCGCCAACGACAGCCGAGCCTAGCCCGGGCAGAAACTGCTTGAGTTCGGAAGGCTCCATCATCTTGAAGGGGATTTCCCCGCCAACCTCGCAATTGATGCGCTTCAGCAAATCCGCGCGCGCTTCGACGTCCTGCTCGCTGAAGCCCAACCAGAATCCGCCGGGTTGATGAAGTCCGGTGTCAACGCCAGTCAGTTCCAGCAGTTCTTTGTGCAACTCGGGCCAGATTGTCACCGCTTCGCGGCTCCAGCGGGCATAACGCGGCATCTTGTTCCCTTTGCTTGAGACCCAGACAAGCCCAAAGTTGCCCCTGGACGCTCGAAATGCCGCGTCACCTTGATCCAGCACCCTGACCGAAATGCCAGATCGCGCTGCGCCGTATGCGATTGCCGCACCGACGAGACCTCCCCCGACCACCGTCAACTGCGCAATGCTCATCAGGCAACCTCACGATGGCGCTGAATCATCTTAAGGATTGTTTGGGCGTTGGGCCCGCGCCGCCGTAACGACCGCCAAGTCTGCTCGCTTCTCGAGGCCTCAAATGAGACTTGCGGCGATGATGTAGCCGGACGTTCCAGACGAGCTAAAGGAAGATGCGCCACCTCGACCAAGATGCGTCCGGAGCGCCGATTGCTGAGGACTTCGTGAGGGTTTCCTTGCTGGTCGAGAACGGGTTCGTCTTCACGCCGATTCATCCCAATGCTGTCAATGCATGCCGGCCCCACCACCTCACCGTGGCCGCCAAGTGCGACCTTGGCGACGCCGACATCTTTGCCGTCATCCTGCGCCCAGACGGCCACCGACTGGCGCCGCTCAGGCCAAAAATCAAGGTCCTGCGGGCGCTGGTGCGCACTCAGCTCACCGCCGAACTGGGCGATGCGCGCGCCCGCTTCCAAATCGAGGATCACCTCGTCGCCGAGGCCGGCATCGCGCCGGTCAGCTAGCAAAGCTGGCGATCTTGTAGCGTCGGTTCGCAATGGGCGCGCAACAATCGGCTGCGCGCCGCCGTCATGTGCTTCGCTAACAACTCCCGGCAAGCCAGCCCATGGGCCGCCAACGCTCGCGCTTGGCTGCGTATCCGCTGGAATGCACCGCACTACGCCGTGCCCAACGATCCTCGCAAACGTCCCGCCGCTCGAGCCATTCTCAAAACTGGTTGCCACAGGAAGTCTCATTTCTTGCTCCCGACCACGGAAGTATTTCCTTTCAAAGAACCTAAGTCGCATCCACAGCAGTCACGACCACTCGTCGCTTCACGCTAAGTAGCGGCACTCCAAGGAGCAAATAGAAAAACGCATAGGCATCATACGTATGAGATATGGGATCATTTCCGCAGGTAGCTTATCGGAGCCCTTGAGGCGGATATTGATCATCAATGAATTCAACAGGTCGTCACACGTGGCCATTTTGAAGCGCCTTAAACGGCGCTCATGGCTACCTGAAGGTTTTCATAGAGATGATCGAAGCGGGGAAGGTCTTGCCCTTTGATGTGGCATCAGAAGCTTCGCGGTTAAGAAAGCGTCAAACACGGGCAGTAGATCCTGTGATCGATGAATCGATTGTGGCGTGGTTAGCCTTCACTGTTGATTCAATATCCACGTTGATGGAAGTGGTTGCTGGGAAGGCCACCCGCCGGAGCGTTCGGCCGCTCGCACACCGCACCTAGGACTGACGTGAGCGCGCTACCAGTCCGGTAAGGCTCACCAGGGCAAGGTCAGCCGCGCTGGGGCTACAAACTGGCCCTCACCGCTCCCTGCATTCCCTGCTCGTGCTTTCGAAAAAATGGTCAAGCCGCAGGGCGTTGGCCCGCAAGTTGGTCGTTGTCCTGTCGATGGGCGAGGCGATCTCGTTGGCAGTCCCGAACCTGCCGAAACAATGTTCGCAAGGTCGTGAAACAGATCGAGCCGTCTGGCTCTCCTGCCCCAAATAGGTAGCGGTCCAAGCGCCAATCGTGCAGAGGCGAAAATAGCCCGCGGAGCGGTCCGAGAATCGTGCAGGAGCACTACGAACCAATCAGAGAAGCCTCTTAGAGTCATGCTTTACGAGCCGCATTTCCTCCCGACTAATGCAGTCACGTATGACTTACGCATGCTGGGCGTTGGTAGCGTATAAACACAAGATTCAGATTCTATTCGGCAAATAAACTTATGTATGTGGCTTATACGCTGATGATATGGTAAAAACCCATATGAGCGCTTGGCCTGTTGGAGAGTCTTGAGTGCAAGTTAGGGAGACCTCCCGATGATAAAATTGAGCTACTTCGAAACTTTCAACGCCGTGATGCTTTCAGGCTCGATGACGGGGGCAGCCAGCCTGCTACACACCTCACAGCCCAACGTCAGCAGATCGATATCGCGACTTGAAAAGGAAACGGGCCTTAAACTTTTTGAACGCGTGCCCGGCAAGCTGCTTCCCACCGCTGACGCTATTGCGCTCTTCGAAGAGGTGCAGCGCAGCTTTGTCGGCCTGCAAAAATTGACCGAAACCGCAGGTCGCATACAGCGATCGGGTAGTGGAATGTTGCGGGTAGGAGCAGTACAGGCTTTGTCGCTTTCTCTTATTCCCCGAGCGGTGAAGCGGTTTGGAGATGCCTTCCCCGAGGTCAGGCTGTCAATTCAAACCAGCCATTCTGACGTTCTTTCGGGTTGGGTGCGAGAGCATACGTGCGACATCGCGGTGATCTCGCACCCGGATGGAGACGACATGCTTCAACGGGAAATCCTCTACACGGCCGATGGCGTGTGCATCATGCACGCCACCCATCGGCTGGCCAACAAGACTGTCGTTACGCCTGAGGATTTGGTGGGGGAAAGACTCATTACGTTTCCCCAGGGCGATCCTCCACGCGCGGCGATGGATCGAATATTGCTCGATGCTGGCGTCAGTGTGTCGGCAGTTATCGAAACCTCGTACAGCGCAATAACCTGTTCGCTCGTCATGCAAGGCGCAGGCGTTGCTGTCGTCAACCCACACGTCGCGCGGGAGTATCTTCACGGAAGTCTAATTGTGAGGCCATTCGTTCCAGCACCAAGACACAAGGCCGTTATGATATTCCCAAAGGGAAAACCGCTCGGTCGCCCTGTTGCGAACTTTGTGGAGATACTGAAAGCACTAGTCGTCGAAGACCGGCAGCAAATCGCGACGCTGCTTCCAGCGAGGCCCGAACTAATCCAGTAGTGCTTTTCTCAGATCAGTCCAGCGGGCATCGCTTTTGTGCCGTGCCCGCTGGCCTCCAACTACAAGAGCCACTCGTGGGCTGATGGCTTACGCAACCTGAAATCGGCCATACCTGACTTGCTCCGATTGCCGTTGCCGCTTGTCTTTGAGGTTCGCCTATAGCCGAGCGAACAGGGTCTGCGGAATCTCTCCACTGCACCAGAGCGGCTTGACAGGTCCCCGGAGGTTTTGCCGGTACAGCTTGCGATCAGCGAGCTGTAACAACGCCAGCCGACCGAATGCTGCGACTTACCCTTCCAAGGCTGGGATCAATCGCGTCGCGCAGGCTGTCACCGACGATGTTGAACCCCAAAGTAACGAAGAGAAGACAGAGACCAGGTATCAGGACCAACTGCGGATTAGAAAAGAGATGCACCCGCGCCTGTGCTATCATTAGACCCCATTCCGCCGCAGGAGGCTGAGGACCCAGGCCGAGGAAACTGAGACCGCTTGCCATAAGAATCGCTTGACCGGCATCCAAGGTGAATTGCACGATGAGCGGGGATAAGATGTTCGGGAGGATATGTTTGATGAGGGTGACCCTATCATAGTTTCCAATGGCTCTCGATGCCTCGACGAACACGGCACTGCGCAGGGCCAAGGTCGAGGCTCGCGTTATGCGCGCGAAACTCGGGATGGTCGACACACCAATAGCCAATGAAATGCTGAACTCGCCGGGACCGAGGATTGTAACCACGATGATGCCGAGCAGTATTCTCGGCATGGCCAGGAGGACATCCATCAATCGCATGATGGCTGTCGAAATCGGGCTCTCGGAATAGTAACCCGCAAATAGACCAATTATTACGCCGGGAAGCGCGCCGAGAACCGCGCTCGTCAATCCAATGACCAGTGAATTCTGGCCGCCCCAGATAATGCGCGCGAGCATGTCTCGCCCGAGTTCGTCGGTTCCCAGCAAAGTACCCCTCTCACCCGGGAGTAACATTGCCATCGAAAGATTAGGCATTGTCGCGGCGGAATATGGGACTATCAGTGCTCCGCCTAGACAAAGCACGATAAAGAATAAAACCGCAAGACTGCCGGCGAGGGCCGCCTTGTCTCCTCTGATGGCAGCTATAATTCTGGCGACGTCACCGTTACCCATTTTCAGTTTCCTTTAATTCTTGGGTCAACGAATGGATACGACCAATCGACAAACCGATTCACGAGGATAATGACGATCGCAAAAGCGAGTATCGATCCCTGTGCGAGGGGGTAATCCCGCCACTTTACCGCGTCGACCAGCACTGACCCGAGCCCTCCTCTACCGAAGACGGCTTCTATGATTACAGAGCTTCCGATGAGATAGCCGATGTTCAATCCTACGATCGTATATACTGGAAGGATCGCGTTTCTTAGCGCGTGTTTGTAGATGACCACTCTTTCGCTCAAGCCTTTCGCTCTCGCCGTCCTGATGTAATCCGTGTTTAGCGCGTCGAGCATTGTCGAACGGGTTAGACGGGTAATCAGCGCTGTATTGTAAAGACCCAAAGTGAGTGCGGGCAGAACAAGCTTTGAGAGCGATCCTCTTCCCGATGCCGGAAACCATCCGAGCCTCATCGAGAAGATATACATAAGGCATAAGCCCGCTACGAAGATCGGGGTAGAGATGCCCAAAATGGAGGAGAAGGTCGCGACTTTGTCGATCAACTTTCTCCGGTGCAGGGCGGATGCAATACCGAGCGGAACGCCGATCAGGACGGAGATAGCCGTTGCGGCGACTGCTAGTTCGATACTTGAGGGAAGCCTGATCAAGATCTCCTGCATTACCGGCTGCTTGAAATGGATGGAGAATCCCAAATCGCCTTGCAGGGCTTTCGTCAAGAAGGTCCAGTATTGCACGACGAGAGGCTGGTCAAAGCCCCACTCCGTCCGTATGGCCGCGACAACTTCTGCCGGAGCGTCCAATCCGGCGAATAGCCTGGCCGGGTCGCCAGGAATCAAGCGCGGCACCATAAATGCAATAAATGACACGCACAGCAGCAGGAGTATTAGTTCGGTCATTTTCTTGGTGAATTGTAACACTGGAATCCTCATTCCTTAGGTTCGGTACGGGTGCAGCACCAAACACGTGGCTAACGCGATGCCTTTGGGTAGCCGATGCCCTACTTTTCTCGCCAACCCCCGTCTGAATCGAAGCGGGGTGGAAGGCGGCACTTCTACTGAAGACTCTAACCGCGTGTCCCGATACCTAATTCGGCATCAGTTCGTCGTACGAAACCATCACCGAGTGGCCGGGTGACACCTGACGGAACTGACGCACGGGCGGGACATAGTCTGGTGACCTGACTGGGCTTTTGATCTCCCCGTTCAAGGCGGCCCTTCTCTCGGGCCGCCGCGTCGGATCGGCTACCGGCACCGCCGCCAACAGTCGTTTCGTGTATGGGTGCTGCGGGTTCTGGAAGATCGCCTCACGCGACCCGATCTCTACAATCTCGCCTAGGTACATCACGGCCACGCGGTGGCTGACCCGCTCTACAACGCCCATGTCGTGAGAGATGAACAAGTAACCCAAGCCCATGCGGGCCTGCAGGTCTAGCATCAGGTTCACGACTTGGGCCTTGACGGATACGTCGAGTGCCGAAACGGCCTCGTCCGCCACTATCAGCCCCGGCTCAAGCGAAAGCGCTCGCGCGATGCATATGCGCTGGCGCTGTCCGCCTGAGAACTCGTGCGGAAAACGTTCCGCCATCTCCGGCTGCAAGCCGACCTGACGGAGAAGATCGGCCACCTTCTCCCGCGCTTGGGAGCGAGTAGCAAGCTTGTTGGCTAACAGAGGTTCCGCGACTGCGGCGCCGATGCTCAATCGCGGGTTCAGACTGGCGAACGGATCCTGAAAGATCATTTGCATTTGTCTGCGGGCGTTCCGCAATTCAGCCTTGTTGAGCTTCATCAGATCAACACCGTTGAGCGCCAAGGTTCCTGAATCCGGATCGGACAGCCGCAACACTGCGCGTCCAGTCGTCGATTTACCGCAACCCGACTCGCCGACTAATGCGAGCGTCTCGCCAACATTGACGTTAAACGAGACGTTCTCCACCGCATGGACTCTGCCTTTCACAGGCGAGAGTATGCCCGAGCGCATGTCGAAGCGCTTTGTTAGGCCCTTGACCTCTAGTAGCGGCCTCTGCGTGATCTTGACGGTATCGGGCACTTCGACCGGAACGTCGCACTCACCTGTCACGCGATTGACGACAGGAAATCGCATAGGCCGCTTGCGACCTTCCATGGATCCAAGCCTGGGCACAGCAGCAAGCAGCGCACGCGTATAGGGATGCTTCGGATGCGCGAATATGTCAGCGGTAGCGCCCGTCTCAACGGCCTCGCCATTGTACATCACGACGGTCCGGTCTGCGATCTCCGCCACCACGCCCATATCGTGCGTGATAAAGAGAACAGACATACCCTCTTCCTTTTGAAGAGACTTTATCAGATCGAGGATCTGCGCTTGAATCGTCACGTCGAGCGCGGTAGTAGGCTCGTCGGCAATCAGAATCTTGGGGTTGCAGGCTAGGGCCATAGCAATCATGACGCGCTGGCGCATGCCGCCAGAGAAATTGTGCGGATAGTCCCGGATTCTCGACTTCGCAGTCGGTATGCGGACCTTTTCAAGCAGGCGGATGGTTTCCGCCTTGGCTTCCGAATGCGAGAGCCCGCGATGCGTGATCAAGGCCTCACCAATCTGGGATCCAATGGAATAGACCGGATTGAGAGAGGTCATCGGCTCCTGGAATATCATGGCGATCTTGTTGCCGCGGATTTGGCGGATCTCGTCGTCCGGCAAAGTGAGCAGGTTCTTGCCCTCAAACCAGATGGCGCCCTCAATCTTGCTCGAGTTGGGCGGTGTCAGCCGCATTATCGAGAGGGCCGTGACGCTCTTTCCGCTACCCGATTCTCCAACGACTGCGAGGGTTTCACCTTCCTCGATATAGAGCGATACGCCATCGACGGCATTAAAACCTCCTTCGGCGGTATCAAAGGTTGTAACCAGATTTTCGATTTGCAGGATTTTTGCGGCCAACTTAACCGACCTCCATGATTACGTTGACGCGAACTTGCCGCACCAATGTGTGAGCCTATTATTCGTCGGGAGCAGGAGTGCAGGCCTTCAAACAGCCAGCACTCCTGCTTTATTTTCTTACTGCTTCACGACCCGGTCTAACCGCCAATCCTGATTGCCGTAGAACTTGTAGCCGGAGAAGCCTTTTCGCACTCCGACCAACTGGCTTTGGCCGAACAGCCAGAGTTCTGGCGCGTCTTCCCACACGATCTTTTCCGCCTGCGCGTACAGCTTGTTTCGCTCCTCAAGGGAAAAATTCTGGCTCGCTTCGGATAGTAGCCTGTCTACCTCGGGGTTGCTGTATTGCGAGGTGTTAGGTGGAAGATGATCTTTGTCCGGCATTTTCTGGGTGCCCCAGATTCTCTGGATCCTCCAGTGAGCCGTCGGAATCGAGGAACCCAACATATGCATGCCACGGTCAATTAATGTGCTTTGGAACTCTGTCACGTAAGTGGCCCATTCGCTCATCTTGAGCTCGACATTTATGCCCACCTGCGCGAGATACCCCTGCACAGCTTCACTTACTTCCCGTGCCTTCATGTATCGACCCTCGGGCGCAAGCGCGATTGTCGAAAAGCCGTTAGGATACCCGGCCTCCGCAAGGAGCTCTTTTGCTTTCTCGGGGTTGTATTCGTAACCGCCGAAATCAGCGAAGGCCTGCACGCCGGGCGAGAACGGGCCCTTCGGAACGACGCCATATCCGCCCAATATCGTCTTGACGATGGCTTCGCGATCGACGGCATACATCATCGCCTGACGGACAAGCTTGTTGTCGTATGGCGCGCCCTTCCACATCTGGTGCGTAAACGACACCATCATGGTGGACGGTTTGCTGATCACTTCGATATTCGGATCCGCTTCGAGTGGAGGTAGACTTTCCGGGCTCAGGCCCGTCGCGATATCGACTTCGCCGGTCTGAAGCATGATGACGCGGGCCGAAACCTCTGGAACCGGTGTGTAGGATATTCGATCGGGAGTTCCGGGCGTTCCGTAATAATTCGGATTTCGGACCAGCACTGTCTCGCCGGAAATGTCGTAGGATTCGAGCATGTAGGGGCCGGTGCCAACCGGCTTCATGCCATATTCCAACACAGAGTACTTGCTGGTTGCACTCCGGCTTAGCATAGCCAGATGGTACGTCGCCAAGTTTTCGAGCAGCGGAGCATAAGGCTTTCGCGTGGTGATCTTTACAATGTAGTCATCGACGACGTCGACCTTGGAGATTTCAGCGACCTTGGCCCGATTCGGCGAAGCCGTCTTAGGGTCGAGGATGCGCTCGAGGGTGAATTTGACCGAATCTGCGTTGAAGGGCGAGCCGTCAGAAAACTTGACGCCCTTTTTCAGGTAGAAAGTCCACGTCAGACCATCCTCGCTGTTATCCCAACGCTCTGCCAGGCTCGGAACAATGCTTCCATAATTCTCGTCGCCAAAATCCACGAGCGTGTCGTAGATGTGCATCGCCACCGAGAGACTTGTCACCTCGAGCTGCGGGTCAAAGGCATCGAGGTGGCTGCCGCCTGCGATCCTTACCTCCTCGGCTTCACTTTTGGCGGCGCCGGCGGACCCCATCAGAGCCGCGGCAATCAAAAGTACGAAAGCTTTTTTCATGTTCAACCTCCACTATTTTTTTGTTACTCGGGCCGCCGTTTCAAGCCAGAAACCGCGGAGGTCTCCGCAACTTGGATCCATGTCGTAAGGCCGGACATCCGATCGATCCAAGCTAAACAGCTTTGTAACACCCGGAGCAAATCGAAATACTTATACAGTCCATCCGCTTTTGATATGCCGCTGAAAGCACGATCGACCAGCTTGTTCCCTTTAGGCTCGACCTGCGGCTAACCGCGCGTGGCGACGAAGCCATGCCGGCGACTTGAGTACCTACTCGATCATGGAGAGCCACCGCTCGAGCCTACCAAGCTCCCGTAGCCCGAAGAGGAAACATGTCGCGGATTTGGGTGTTAAAGTCCTGCAACGGACGGAACCTCGCCCACGCTCACCGAACGATCAATGTTGCAGCTTCAAGGGCGAACCCCTTCGGGCTTCCCACTAGTTCCCGATAGGCAAGCCGTTTTAGGGGTTTAAATCCAACATTTGCCGGGCTTCGGCGAGCCAGGCCGCGCCACTCCCTTGGGCACAAAGACCGAGGCGGTCGTGAATGTTGAGCGCGGCATCAGATGCTCGTCGATCGGTCGGAACCATCGGCTACATTGAGCCAGATGTCAGCGGAGCGAAGCCTGGCTCGCGATGCGGCAAGCGTCGAAATATCATATGGCGACGATCAGCTATTCTGCTGCCGGAAGGCTAAGCTTCGATCTGCTGACAGTGACTTGGACGCGATCGGGAAGTGCAAAAGGCTATCTCCAAGCTCCACAAACCTTTTGATAGCTAGGCCCGCGGCCAAGCCGTATGGCGATCATCAATGACATAGCCATGGGAATGCTCGTACCCGCCCTCCGTCCATACGGCATCGGCAAGATGCTCATGGTCGTGAGGCAGATCGTCGTGTGTATGCGCCACAACGTCTGGATCATGACGGGGCCAGAGCCATAGTGCGGCAACATAGGCAACAGCACTTACGATACCTAGCAGGATGAAGGTTGCCGGCAAGCCGACAAGAGCGCCAACCCGACCAGCAATCGGATAGGTGATCAGCCAGCAGGCATGCGAAAGCGCGAACTGCGCGGCAAACAATGCTGGCCGGTCGACTGGGGCGGCCGAACGGCGGAGCAGACGACCCGACGGCGTCAGGGTCAAGGAGAAGCCCAAGCCGAGCACGAACCACAGGATAAGGAGTTTCGGATAGCTCATGGCCAATGGCCCGACGAGCACGCCGACCACCATGAGGCCCGCTCCGGTCAGCATGGCAACGCGATCGGCCATGTTCTCGAGCAAGCGGGGCAGCGACAGTGCGGCGAGCATCGAACCTGCACCAAAAGCTGCTAAGGCCAGCGCCGTCTGACGTTCGCCAAGCCCGAACTGCCCCTGCACGAGCACGACGGTATTGACGATCACCATCGCGCTCGCTCCCGCGACCGCCATATTAAGCGCCAGAAGTCCCCGCAACCTTGGCGTTGCAAGGTAGATGCGGATACCCCGTGTCGTGCGTTCGTAGATCCCGCGCGGTTGCGAAGGATGGGGGCTTGGCAGCACGACCGAAAGAACCAGGGCGGCCGACGCCAGGAAGCCGACAACAGTTCCGGCAAACAGGCTGTGGAAGCTGATGACCGACAAGAGAGCGGCCGCGAGCATCGGGCTGGCGACGCTTTCAAGGTCATAGGCCAAGCGCGAAAGAGACAACGCGCGCGTGTAGTCTTTCTCCTCCGGCAACACGTCCGGGATCGTCGCCTGAAACGTCGGGGTAAAGCCCGCAGAAGCAGCCTGGAGGAGGAAGATCAGCACATAGATTTGCCAGATCTCCGTCACGAAAGGCAGGGCAACCGCAACAGCTGCGCGGACAAGATCCAGTGCAACCAGCATCGACCTGCGCGGCAATCTTTCGGCGAAGGCCGCGGCAATCGGCGCAACGCCGACATAAGCGATCATCTTGATTGCAAGGGCAGTCCCAAGGACCGCACCTGCATTTGCTCCTGCCAGTTCAAACGCAAGCAATCCGAGAGCGACTGTCGCCAACCCGGTACCGATAAGGGCTATCACCTGCGCCAGGAACAGGTGGCGATAGACACGGTTTGACAGAACGCTAAGCATGGGGTCCTCGGAGAGATTATCAGTGGGCTGGTCAGTGGCGGGTTCGAGACGCGATCGAACTCGCCATGACCATGTGCCGGGCGGATGGCGATACAGGTGCTGTAACCTTGACCAATTGCCGGCGCCCCCCGGCTATCAGCACGTAGACCCTGGAAACCTGCAGGCCATCGCTTTCCTCGCCGAACTTCTCGGCGTCGGTTCGGACAAGGAAGCGTTCTTCGAATGAGGCAAATTGCCCGTCGAAAAATGCGATTGTGCAGCTGTCTATTGCCTGGCCACCCAAAGTTGCACTGGCGGCGCCGATCAGTACTTTCGCCCCAAGCCCGGTCACATCAGCCGTCCATGACTTCGAGACCTCCCAACTCGGAACGGGGACAAGCGCAGCAATGGTCGCGGTCGCCTCCCAGGATTCTCGGCTTGCGGTCTCGGACACGCGCACGAAGTCGGATTCGGCTGCAAGACAGGTTTCGTGGAAGAAGTCCAAGGCAATGTCCGCGTCATCAGCCCAGCAAGGTGGCGACATCAGACAGGCCGCAGTCATTCCTGAAATGACGATCTGTCCAGTCACGCTTCAGTCCTCAGGCCATTTTCCAGATAGCTATCGCCTTATGAATTCTCCAAATGCTATCCCCCTGGATGGGATATTTGTCAACAGCACCCGTGGGACCAATCTCAAATTGCCGCCAGAAACATCTCCGGCATCCATGCAAGGCATGGATCGAGCAAGGCACCCAAAAATGCGATCGCGACAGGCGGCCTGCCGGCATCCTTGCGTGCTTTCGACACCTCTTCGTAATTCCGGCTGGCGCTATCAAACTCGGGGTTGATACTCAGCGCCTTCTTGAACTGCGCCTCAGCTTCCCCAAGACGGCCCAGGCTCTGCAACGCCATGCCAAGGTTGTTGTAAGCCTCGGCAAATTGTGGGCTCAAGCCTATAGCCATGTCGTAGCAACGCGCAGCATCTTCAAGCCGGCCTGTCGCGCGCATTGCATTGCCGAGATTGTTGTGGGCGGCCGGATGCCCAGGATCGGCCTCGATCGCACGTCCGAGATAGATTTCGGCCGCGGCGAACTCCTGCTTTTGCAGGCAAGCGACGCCCATCATGTAGTTCGCCCTGAAATGTCGTGGCGCCTGCGCAAGCACCGATGCATAGATCTGCGCCGCCTGCCCCACACGACCGGCCCGGTGCAGCTCGATCGCCTTGGCGAGGATCGGCGCCGTCTCGGCCTCGATCAGTCGCAGAAGCTCGAG
This sequence comes from Aminobacter ciceronei, assembly GCF_014138625.1. Lineage (GTDB taxonomy): Bacteria > Pseudomonadota > Alphaproteobacteria > Rhizobiales > Rhizobiaceae > Aminobacter > Aminobacter ciceronei. Next base: position 30,352 of record NZ_JACJHY010000007.1, on the reverse strand, counting down.
AGCCTCCTCAAAGGCATCATCCACCTCCTGTATCTGTCTGCAGCCGATCGACGCAAGCTTGGATTCTCCTTCGCGGTGCAGCCGCTTCGCCCAGGAAAAGACTGACCTGAGCGTTCGGCGGTCAAGCCGTTCGCCGAGATTGCGAGCGCTCACCGTCGAGATGCTCGTGCCTTCGATAAGCCTCTTCTGGGATCCGAATGCCGCCTTGTACCCGTAGTTTCCTGTTCCAAGATCGTAGCTGACAAAGCCGTTGGCGATGGCCCATCGCATCGTGAATATGTGCAGGGCAAAGCCGGGCGGAAGCTTGGTGACGGCCGGGTCGCGGCCAGCAAGGAAACAGTGGATGGTGCCCTTTTCCCTATCGACGAAATTGAGATGGACACCGATCGGCACGCCGTCTTTGCGAAGCACCAGAACGAGCAGCCGCCCGTCCCGGAACAGACCAGGCAACATCGCGCGGCAGTTCCCAATGAGACCGCGTGCATAAGACGGGTCTCTATCCTGCCAGCGGCCCAGCCAGAACCGGAAAAGTGTGTCGACGTCCTGCCCGATTGTATGCGGGTCGGAAATCGTCACCCCGTACTCGCTGTTTTCATCGATCAAGCGCAGATAATGCCTGGCATTGCGCCGAGCCAGCCTGCCGAGACGAACGGTAAGATAATGCTCCCAGTCGGACGGCAACTCGACATGGACGAACACGTCGTGGTCGATGTCCTCGCCGCTCTCGGTAACATGCGGCCTGCGAACGATCTTCTGCTCGACAAATTGCGTCCCGTGGAAGTGCCTGAGAAACAGGTCGCGCCGTTCGGGTGAAACGTGAAAATCCTCCAGTTGCAGGCTTCGCCAGTTCATCCGCTGGATCTGCCAAGCAAGGGCCGCAACCGCATCATCTTCATGTTCAGGCCTGCACAGCAGACCCGTGTAAACCGCGAAATAGGACCCAGCCATCCGAAGGCTGTTGTTACATCCTCTCGACCAGTTCAAGGCGTTCAAGCGCATGCTGGAAAATGGAATGTCGAAAGAAGAAATCGCCGACGCGTATCGAACCACGCCGCGCTACATTGCCCAGCGCCTTCGCCTCGTCGCGGTGGCCCCATCCTTACTCGAAGCGTATGCGCGCCAGGAAATGACGCTCGCGATGCTGGAGGCATTTACCGTCAATCCCGATCATGCGCGACAGCAGCAAGTATGGGAGCGCATCTGCGGCTCTTGGCAGAAGGAGCCGTGGCAGATCCGCCGCCTACTGACAGACACGACGGTCCCAACGACTGACAAGCGTGCCCTCTGCGTCGGCATCGATGCCTACAGGGCCGCCGGCGGTATCGTCCTGCGAGATCTCTTCTGTGACGACAACAGCGGTTGGCTGGAGGATGTCCCCCTCCTCGACCGCCTCGTCGACGAGATGCTGCAAGGCATCGCAGACCAACTGGCCAAACAGGGCTGGAAGTGGATCACGGCACATGTCGAACTTCCCTATGGCCACAGCAACGGTCTGCGGAAGTTGATCGGCGCGACCGAGGCACTCAGCGAAGAAGAGAGCGCAACCCGCGAAGCGCTGCGCAACGAACAGGAAGAGCTGGAAGTCGAATACAGCGGAGCCGACGAATTGCCCGACGCCATCGACCAGCGGCTTGCTGAAATCGAAACGGCACTCTCGGCCTTCGAAGTCAGGCCCACGACATTCGACCCAGCCGACATCGCTCGCGCTGGCGTCTTCCTCAGCATCAGTCGGCAGGGGGAGCTTGTTGTCGACCCAGGTTATGTCCGACTAGAGGACGAGGCCCCGAGGGTTGCCAACAGCGAAAGCTGTGAAGACTCCAACGAGGACCCTCAGTTGCGAGACGTTGACCGTGACGGCGTTCAGCGCACCGTCATCTCCATCGGCGGCCAACTGGTCGATAAGGAGGAAGTGGACGACGAGGTTATCAAACCCCTTCCCGATGGCCTGGTCGGCGAACTTACCGCCCACCGCACGCTCGCGCTGCAGAACGCACTCGCCGGCAATCCCCATGTCGCAATGACGGCGCTGCTGCATCGCATGGTGATGGAGCGCTATCATTTTGCGGCTCCCACCGGATGCCTGGAAATCTCGGTGCGCCAGGCCTCCTTCTCGGCGCAGGGCACAGATCTCAAGGAAACGCCATCGGCCAAGGCGATCATCGAGCGCTACGACGCATGGAAGTCAGACCTGCCTTCTGACGAAAGTGCGCTCTGGGACTGGGTCGCCGCGCTCGATGATACAAGCCGGATGGCCCTTCTCGCCCATTGCGTCAGCTACGGTGTCAATGCGGTCCATGAGCGCCCAAACCCGTATGGCAGTTCCGGCCCGACCCCGCACAGCCTCAATTGCCGTCTCACTGGCGCGGACCGCCTGGCGCGCGCTACCGGATTCGACATGGTGAACGACGCCAACTGGAAGCCGACCGTCGAGAACTATCTCGGCCGGGTCACCAAGGCGCGGATCCTTGCAGCCGTCCTCGAAGGTGCAGGTGAGCGCGCCGCCTCGCTCATCCAGCATTTGAAGAAGGGCGAGATGGCGCAAGAAGCTGAACGTCTCCTGCGCGATGCTGGGTGGCTGCCCGAACCGCTGCAACCCCTCGCAGCGACAGACGTCGAAGACGTGACGGCAGACGGGGGCGCAACGGCCATTGGCGAAACTGACGCCATGCATGACACTGATGCCGACGAGGTTCCTCCCATCGCGGCCGAATGAAGCCACCCTGCCCAAATACCTGGCCCGCCGGCGACGGCGGGCCAAATCTTTTGAGGCCTATCATGGTTGAGACACCACGCGATCTCGCTACTCGCCTTGCAATTCGGGTTGAGGCAGTGTGCCGGCACTATCTGTCAAATGGACATCGCCAAGGTCGCTACTGGCTTGTTGGCGATGTCCGAAATGCGCCTGGCCGCTCCATGTTCGTCCGTCTGAAGGGACCGGGATCAGGAAAAGGAGCTGCGGGAAAGTGGACGGATGCCGCGACCGGCGAGCACGGTGACCTGCTCGACGTCATCCGCGAAAGTCTTCACCTCGTCGACTTCAGGGACGTTGTCCAGGAGGCAAGATCATTCCTCTCCATGCCACCTCCTGACCAGGGCAAATGGATCGCCGGCCATGGATCAGCACCACTGGGATCGACAGAGTCAGCACGCCGCCTCCTTGCCATGGCGCAGCCTGTCGGGCGAACCCTCGTCGAGGAATATTTGCGCAATCGTGGCATTACGGCCCTGCACGACACTGGTGCTCTCCGTTACCATCCACGCTGCTATTACCGCCCAGACGAATACGCTCCCACCGAAACCTGGCCGGCGATGATCGCTGCCGTCACCGACCTTTCCGGCAAGCTGACGGGTGCGCAGCGCACGTGGCTCGATCCTAGAGGCTTCAGCGAAGCCAATCTCGGCCGTGCGCCTCTCTGCACGCCCCGGCGCGCCATGGGCAACCTGCTCGGGCACGCAGTCCGTTTCGGCACAGGCAGCGATGTCATGGTGGCCGGCGAAGGCATCGAAACGACATTGTCGGTCAAATCCGCGTTGCCTCATGCAGCTTCGATGGCGGCGCTTTCAGCCGGACACCTATCTGCGATCATCTTTCCGCACACGCTGCGCCGGCTCTACATCGCACGCGACAACGATCCGGCAGGCGATAAGGCGATCGCAACACTGCTCGCGCGCACCCGTGCGGTAGGGATCGAGGCGATCATGCTCACGCCACGGCTTGGCGATTTCAACGAAGACCTCAGGCTGCTCGGTCTCGACGCATTGACCGCGAGGTTGAAGTTGCAGGTCGCTCCTCAGGACATCGCACGCTTCATGCCCTCGGCCGACTGACGGTAGGGGATCGAGAGCGGCGCCGCAGCATCGTGCGCTGTCGCGTGACGGAGGCCAGCCTTCAACGCTGCGAAGCCGCATCCACGGCCTTCAAGTGGGCGATCGGGCGTCAGCCAGGCCGGACAGGCAATGGCATCATCCGACGATTTTCCGGCGCGCCTCGATGAGGCGCTTTCCATCGCGAAGCAAAATCGCCGGCCGTCGCCATCCTCCACGGCGTTCCGGCCTTCCGCTGCGCTCCAGGTGCAGGTCCACCCCGGCCGACGCCTTCGTCGCCAAGAAGGCCGCGCTGGGTGTGGCCACGAGCGAAGGAAGACCTCCATGACCGAAGAGCACGACACGGCCAACGAACCGCACCACATCTCCCCGACCCAACATGTCCTCCAGGAACTCCAGCTCTACGGCTACCGCCCTTTTGAGGATGAACCTGATCCACGCCCCCTTCCCGAAGGCCACGTCGTCTCTGGCAGCATTACCGACATCTTCGACGCCCTCGTGGTGGCACTTTCTGATACCCGCCTCGAGCCCGACCTAGAAGAACTGCTCTGGGGCACGGTCAATCTCTTTCACCGCGCAGTCGGTCGAATTGAACGCGAGCTCGACGACAACGAAGTCGCCCAGCACCGCCTCCAGCGCGAACAGGACGGGTCTGAAGTGAAATCGGTCGAACTCGAACGCCTGACTGCACAGGGGCAAACCATTCTCGAGCGGCGCAATGCTTTCGAACTGATGCGCGACCAGGCAGCAGAACAGTTCGAACGCTCCACCCACTCGATCTGGCGGCCGCGCACCGGCTCGATGGTCAGCCATCGCAACCTTACTGCAGCACTGATCGACAGCCGGGACTTCCTTGCCGCCAAGCGACGCGCCGAGAACGAGACACTCCTGCCGGCCGGACCCAAAATTGCCTTCACTGGCGGGGTCGACTTCAACGACCATCGCCTGATCTGGGCCAAGCTCGACCAGGTCCATGCCAAACACCCTGACATGGTGCTGTTGCACGGCGGAAGCCCGAAAGGCGCCGAACTCATTGCCGCCAAATGGGCAAGCCATCGCAAGGTTCCGCAGATCGCCTTCAAGCCCGACTGGACCAAACATGCCAAGGCCGCGCCGTTCAGACGCAACGACGCAATGATCGAGGCGATGCCGATCGGCGTGATCTGGTTCCCCGGCACGGGAATTCAGGACAATCTCGCCGACAAGGCTCGCAAGCTCGGCATACCTGTCATGAGAGCTAGCGGCGCATAAGCACGGCTCTCAGATTACCCGGTTACAAGACAAGCTTCATTGCTTTGGCCGCCTCGGCGGCGAGCTTCTTGGCTCCATTGTTATCAGGATGAATTTCATCGTGCCAAAGTCGTCCGATGGTGTTTCGGAAATCCACGACCAGCGCACGCCCTTCGCTTCCCCTGGCAACCTTCAACAGCGCATCGTAGAAGCGATTCACGAGGATCTTGACTATTTCGCGCGGCAAGAGGGTAGCCGTATCAAACCCCAATTCTTCAAACCTTCGCCCTAGATATTGACCGTTGGGTTTTGGGATCGAGTAGTCGTATCCATGCATGACAAGCTTAGTACTCTTAGGTGCACTCCACTTTACGGTCTCGCGAAGAATGGTGCGATAATCGCGGACTACCCCGCGGAGAAAGTAATCGAACTCATCCTTGACATAGGTTTGGGCGTTTTTGGAGCCGCCCCCTTCGCCATACGGGCGCACAAAATTCTTCATGGCGTCGCCGCCAAAGAAGTCGACACCGCCACCCGAAAAGACAAAGAAATCGAACGTTCCCGCACTCAGCGGCTGCTTGTACTGCTTCGCCCCGAACGTCTCTCGAAACGTATCTCCAGGCCAGCCAATATTGTTCACATAGTATTTTCTGGCGATCACATCAACGAAGGTGTCAGGCTGCCCTGGGATATTTGTAAGTATATTTACCCATGAATCTCCCTCAGCCAGGATCCTCTTCTTGGTCGAATACGATCGATCAGGCTTGTCACTGAATGCCCTCTCGAAAATGGCTTGATCTGAGGCGTCTTGATGCTCTTTGCTGACATTCTTCTTGCGCCGGATGATCAAAATGAATGCGCGATCTGGATCTGGAACTACCTCGATCCCTGATGCGATTATCTTCCCACGCTCTTCGTCATAAGCAGCCATTGTGCATCCCCCAAAGTTGTGAAATTCACAGCAAGTATATTGTCTCCAAATATTTGAGATGTGAAGCGCCCACCAGGAACCAGGCCGTACGTTGCTGGGCGGCACCGCCGGTTCATCGGCACGAAGTACAAAACACTGCCAGTGAGATGTCCCAGCCTTCATCGTCACCGGTTTGCGCAAGGAGCAGCACATAATTCCTGCCATCAGCAACACCTTCAGGCGGGGTCGCACCCCACCGGGCATTCTCGGCCATATCGAGCGACGAAGCGGCGGCAGCCACGATCCCCACGGACTCAAGTGATGTTGTCACGTGGCGCGAATGCGTTTGACGAGACTTTGATGCGGCCGGACTTGCAGAGTTTCGGACGATCCGCACGGCGCGCAGTGTTGGCGGCGAGAGATTAGGATGGCACGAGGTTCCCAGAGGTACCTGCTTGATCCATCACACTGACGCGCACCAAAGCGGTCTCATCGATGGGTGCTTTTTGCCTGGGGCCGGCTTCGCCTGATCGCCTTCGGCGCAATGGCTTATCGCGACTTTCTTCCCCTGCCGCTGCGCGCCATTCCTCGCGGGCAACAAAGTCGCGCCAGCGCCATCCTCCGCTTCCGCTTCGGCCCCATGGGTGCGCCGTCGATCGCCTCCAGCCTGTCGATCACCATCGAGACCGCAATGGTGCGGGCTCGAAACAGACTGGATCAAGGAGAAACACCATGGCTACCATCGGCACCTTCAAGAAGTCCGCCAACAACGAGTTCACCGGCGAAATCGTCACCCTCAGCGTTCAGGCCCGCAGCGTCCGCATCGTCCCCGAAACCCGTGCCACTGGCGACAACGCTCCCAGCCACCGGGTCTTCGTCGGCCGGGCCGACATCGGCGCCGCCTGGACCAAGCGCTCCAATGAGGGTCGCGACTACCTGAGCCTCAAGCTCGATGACCCGAGCTTCAATGCTCCCATCTTCGCCAACCTCTTCGACGATGAGGACGGTGACGGATACAGCCTCATCTGGTCTCGCCCGGGTCGCCGCAAAGGCGAATAAGGCCCCTCTCAAGCCCCGCCCGGATAGTCCGGGCGGGTGCTTTTCGCCCAAAACAGCTAATGGCTACATAGTCGCCTGGCGTCGAAGAAGACGAGTGCTGGCAGTTTCCCGCTACCGATCAGGCGCGCACCAGATGACGCGTACCTTAGCTGCCCCAACTGGGCCATTCTGGTTTCTTGGTATTGTCAGGGGTAGATTTCCCCTCGCCGCACAGCTTCCATAGCCGCCTGGATGGTATTTACCGCGTCGAACTTCTCTCTGACATTGCTCAAATGTCGCTCGACGGTGAATCTCGAGATTCCCAGGATGCAGGCCACGTCCTCAGCCGCCTTGCCGGCCGCTATCCATGTCAGCACTTGTCGCTCTCGATCAGTCAGATTGATCTGGGGGGATTGCCCGCCTCCGCCATTCAGCCGGCGCAAGGCCCGGTAGGCATGCACGCAAACCGTTTCAAGGATTGGAACGTCCTCGGGCAAAAGCTCGATACGCTCACCCGCCGCTGTCACGACCGACGGAACTCGTCGAGGCTCATGGACAGGAACACACAGGCCGTCCCTCAGTCCGAACTCCGCGGCCTCGCCCATGACCCGTAATTGTCCAGTGGTTATCTCTTTGGGCGACAAGTCACGCCAGACAAAAGGCTGTCCGACCAAGCGGCTGCGTGAGGCGCACGGATCTTGGGTGAAATGCTCGCTGGCAAGGTAATGTTCGAGCCACTCCACCGGCCATCCGTCATAGAGGATTTCGCGCTGCCAGGGCCCAACCTGCGGTGACGGCAGGCCGGTGATAAGCAGATGACGAAATCCGAAAGGGCGCAATATGCCGACAAGTTCTTCCAAAACCTGAGCTGGCGTAACCGCGGCGTCAATTCTGGCGAGCGCATCAGTAAGTGTTGCGAACACCTTGAGGTTCATCGACCACACCCTCCCCACCGCTGCGGAACTTGTCAGCGTTGATGATGGCAGGGCAATTCAAACTCGTCAGGTGTTTTTAGCTTTCTTTCAGCAGAATGCTAATTATAGATTGCATTCGTATGTACTTTAAAAGCGTGGCGCCAGCATACGTCTCAACAATTATCTCCCTTCCCCTGCCGGATACTTCAATAGATCTGCAGGTTCCACCTCCAGCACCGTCGCCAGCGCTTCCACCATGTCTAGAGTTGCATTGCGACGCCCAGCCTCAGCCCCGCTGAGATAGGCGCGGGCACAACCGGCAAGATGAGCCAGTTGCTCCTGCGATAACCGGCGCTCACGGCGTCGCCGCTGGAGATTCAGACCAAATACACCACGAAGGTTCATCTCGTGAATTTGTCGACTATGCATTGAGTGGAGATGGCGACAGATAGATCGTCCGCAAGAATCCCCAGCAGCCACGCCACATGGCTTCCGGGCAGCTTCAACGGCCCCGGGCTGGCGCTCCAGAATGAGACTGCCACCCAAGCTCCCTTATCAGCGTGGAAGCTGCATGGCAGTGGGTAAGCAGACCAGCTGCTGCCGAGCAGAACACGGCCAGAGACTTGCCCGCTTTCGGTTACGTTGATTGAGCTGTGCCCTACTGGCCTCGGAACGTCGTCCAGCAATCTCCTCGACCACTCGAACCGCGTCCATTCCCATCCGTCACGCGGCTCTATTGTAACAAGGTTTTCGGTTTCGCGAACAGGAGCGCAAGGCCAACCCGGAAGCGACGCCAACCATTTTTCATCATAGATAGTGTTGGCGACCACCCAATTCTGGATACCCCAGATGCTCCCCCGCCAATTGCGCAGCGCGTAACGCCTTGACTCGGCCTCGTGGCTGGTCGCTGAGATACCCACCCTCCTCCAGAAAGTCCTTCCAGTTACCAGACCACCGTGGAGGCAACCTCGATCATCCTCGAACACCCCTTGAAGAAGCTCGCCGTGATGCGCGGTCACATGCCCTTCGGCCAGCGTTCCCAGCCCCAATCGGCGATCGTCGGCGGCGTCTGCCATAGCCCAGTCTCCGAACAACGAGACTTTTCGAATGATGGGACTGCTTCTCCAGTACGTCACTTCCAGGATACTGGTTTTGACTTTGAAAACTGCGGCCTTACGCTGGGACCCTCAGTAAATGTGAAGGCCTTGCTGATTCCAGCTGACCATTCGTCGGAGGCGATCAGTCCCGGTTCCTCCTACGTGGCGCTATGCTGAACCTCCTTAGGTCGCCTTGCTAACCGATCGAAGTGGCCGCGAATTTGCTCCGACATCATCCCGGCATTGTTGTCCTGTCAGACGTGCCGATGTCTTCGCTTTATGCGCTGCTTTCTTTTGCGCCGGCACTGTACAGGCGTACCGGCCGTTGGTGCTCCAAGCCGCGACGCTTCGCGGACTGGGAAGTCCGTCTAGGGGCCGGAAGAAGACGGGCAGCTTGTAGGAGCAAACGAGCGATAAGCTGCCATCTAGCGGACACCGAACCGAAATGGGAAAGGAGACCTCGTGAACGCAGCCACCTCCGATCCATGTCATTTGCTATCCAGCTTTTTGTTGATGTTCGCGTCCGACTGCGCGGCTCAAGAGGCTATGAGCAATTGTCGGCTGTTTAGTTGTTGGCAAAGACTAGTCGCCACGGAATAGCACGCCTGATTGCTTGACTGCTCATGAATTGGGCACTCATCTTAACACGATGGCATATGACTTCTCGAGTTTGTCACACAGCGAGTTTGAGGATTTGGCCCGCGACCTGATCGGTAGCGAGATCGGAATGCGTTTCGAGGCGTTCCCCGAGGGGCCAGATGATGGGATGGACGGACGCCATGCTCTAGCAGATGGCGCGATCGTCCTGCAGGCCAAGCACTATCACCGCACCGGATTCTCGGGCTTGAAGTCCAAGATGGCGAAGGAGCGGCAGTCCATAGACCGGCTGGCGCCGAAGCGCTACATCCTCGTAACATCGGCGCCGCTCACGCCGAAAAACAAGAGCGCGTTATCCGAGATCATCGGCCCCTCATTGCAAACACCGGGCGACATCTTCGGTCCAGGCGATCTCAATGCGCTCCTGCGTAAGCATTCGAATATAGAAAAAGCCCATCAAAAACTATGGGCGCAAAGCACATCAGTTCTGGAAACGGTTGTCACCGAAGCGGTCGGGAAGGCCCTCGCGAAGGCGGGCTCGATTCCCGTTGTCCTCGCCAGTCTGCTGCCCCCTAGGGTGCCAAACGGGAACGCAGCGCCTGTCGAGAATGCGGTCCGCGACACGATCTTTCTGATCAAATCGTCGCCGATCGACGACGAATTTACCCTTTGGCTCGCGCCCAAGCTCGAGGCTGAAGGGTATCGCGTTTTCGCCGACATCTTGACGCTTCAGCCGGGCGACAGGTGGCGCCGGCTGATCAATCAGGCGCTGCAATACCGAGCAGCGAAAGTTCTTCTCATCTGCCGCGATGCCACGCTCGACGACCCGAATGTTCAGGACGATCTCGACATCGCGCTGGAGGTGGCGAAGGAAATCTCCGACCCTCGCTTCATCATTCCGCTGCGGCTCGGGGCAGGCAAGAAGGTCAAGGGCGTTGGAGACGCGGTGACCGTCGATTTCGTGCGCGGCTGGGGAGAAGGCGTCGGCCTCCTGCTTGATGCCCTCCAGCGGCAAAAGGTGCCGCGATCCGCCGGCCCGCCAGTGATCGATCCTAACTGGGAGATCTTCCGACGGCGCGGCGCGGTACCGCTCGTCGAGGAGGCCGAGCGTTTGACCTCGAACTGGCTTCGGGCGGCGGAGGCACCAGATGTCATCCGATACTTCGAAAGCACCGGAGTGATCGAACAAAGACTTCTGGATCGCACACTTGAGGCCTTTCCCTATCCGTGCGCCGTTCAAGGCTCCGGCATTATCACCTTCGCCGATCAATCGGAGATTGATGCGGCGTTTGCATCCGCAGGGCGCTTCAAGCTCAAGCACGAGATCCCGTTGCTGGATTTTGTCGACAACGGTTTCCCTCCCCTCGGGATGGAGCGACAGGTCGCATCCAACCTAGTCATTGCGATGATCAAGAGAACTTGGCTGTCCTTCTGCCGAGAGAAGGGCTTCGTCGAATACCAATACTCCAACGCTATCGGTTTCCACGCTTCGGTCATGCAGGCGCCAACCGGGCAGCGCATTCCGTGGGGCAAGCAAGGCGATCGCCGATCCTCGATGCTTCGGAACGTCGCAAAGGGACATATCTGGCAGTTCGGCGTCACCGCGATGCCCTATTTCTGGCCGTTCTGGCACCTAAAACTCAAGTCACGGGTTCTGTTCTCGGTCGACAACGGTAAGCCCGAGGGGCTCGGCATCGATGATGCCAGAAAGCTGCATCGTCTGCGCCGAAGCATTTGCAAGGGTTGGCGCAACAAGCAGTGGCACGGTCGCATGCTCGCTTTCATTGAGCTTTTGTCAGGCGAATCGGCCTACATCCGGCTGGCTCTGTCGGCGAAGTCAGCGCTTGCAATCGAGGCGGCGCCCATGCTGTTCACTTCGCCGGTGAGTACCATGCTTCCCGATGTTCTCGACACCGATGAGGAGGAGGCGGACATCAGCACGCTGGGGCGGCCGGACAACGACGAAGAGGTCGAAGCATGAGATTTCCGGAGAAATCGCTTCGGGTCGAGCACTTCGACGAACCGCAGCTGGAATTTGCATTCTCGCAGCGCAGTCCGCATCCCAAGGACGGACTCTTTTTGTATGGGCCGCACGCGAAGGCGAAGAAGAGCCGCGAGATCCGGGTCGGCGTGGTGGGCACCACCGATGGGATCGGGCATTTTCGAAGATGGGGACGCAAGCTCCATTCGGTTGTGCAGGTTCCGCCGCCCGGGAAAGGCGAAAAGGCTGACCGGCTGCACCTGGCGAATTTCCCCGGTCTCGATGAGGCGTTCGGGATTTCTTTCGAACCAGATGAATGCAGCACGCTGTCGATTGCGTGGAAAGACATCGATCGCGCGACGCGCATCATCAACCTCAATGAGGCCGTAGACAAGGTCGCGCGGCTTTTCATCGATCGCGTCAGGCGCCATCTGCGCAATGACGAGCGATCAGTCGACGTCTGGATCTTGGTGCTGCCGGAGATCGTCTACGAGCGCTGCAGACCCCAGGCCAAGCGAACCGGCCTGCCAATGGAAAAGGGGGATTTCACCAAGCGGCAGAAGTCCAAAGAAAGCATTCCGCTACTCTCCGCCATGGGCGTCATCGATCAAACCGAGGAGGCGATTTTCGAAGACGTTCCCGATTTTCATCGCAGGATCAAAGCCGAGTTTCTGAAGATAGCGCCGACGCAGCTCGTTCGTGAAACGACACTCGCGCCGGAGGCTTTCCTCAACAAGGCCAACTATCCGGTCCGCAAGACCCAGGATGCGGCGACTGTCGCCTGGAACCTCGCGACCGGGCTCTACTACAAGACACAGCCGAAACCACCGTGGCGGCTGGCGGACGTGCGGCCGGGCGTTTGCTACATCGGCATGGTCTATAAGAGCCTTCCGCATGACCCCGACGGACATGCCTGCTGCGCCGCGCAAATGTTTCTCAACGAGGGAGACGGTGTCGTCTTCCGCGGCGCCAATGGACCGTGGAAGACCGGCGACTACGATTTCCACCTCAAGGCGCCGGCGGCGAAGAACCTGCTTGCCCTTGTGCTCGAGACTTATTCCGAGACCCATGGGGGGCCGCCCAAAGAGCTGTTCATTCACGGACAGACCTATTTCAACGACGAGGAGTGGAACGCCTTTGTCGACGCGGCTCCGAAGGAGACTAACGTCATCGGAGTGCGGATTCGATCGACCGGTGGCGAAACGAAACTCTTTCGGGATGGCGACTATCCCGTGCTGCGCGGGACCGCGCTCCTGCTCGATGATCAAACGGCCTATCTCTGGACGACGGGCTACGTACCGCAGCTCAACACCTATATCGGGCCGGAAACACCCAATCCGCTGCACATCACCGTGATGCGCAGCAAAAACTCCAAGCCTGATATCAGCACGGTCTTGGGAGACATCATGGGTCTCACCAAGATCAACTACAACTCGTGCAATTTCAATGATGGCCTGCCCGTCACCGTGCGGTTCGCACGGATGGTCGGGGACGTACTCACGATGGGTTCGGCGAAGGGAGAGGAACGCCAGCCGTTCAAGTTTTATGTCTGAGCGCGCGTTCAAATTCGATAACCGCAGGCGTTCAGCAGTGGCGGAAACCATCAGCGGGTTTGGCTTTGAAAAAGCAGGTGTCCTCCGAACATGTCAGAAAGTCCTGGTTACCTCTGGGTGGTGACCTGCCGCTCCAAGCTGGAAGTCGTACCGGAAGATCTCTGGACTCCGCAGAAGGCGGCTGCGAGCGGAAACAGCGAGCTGATATCCAGCCGGATCGATCCACTGGATGAGATCAGGCCTTTCAATGGGGATAACGGAATATTGGCCATTGCGACCGTCTGTTCCCTCGAGATCGGCGGGCAGTGACCTGAACCGCGGTTTGTCGGTGGCAGCAGATGTCCGACCGCGCGCCCACTGCAGGAAATTCTGCGGGTCGATCAGTGCTTCGCTGTCCTTCGGATCAAAGTCCTCACGTTGGTGCATCCAGTCGAGGAATTCGGTTCTCAGAATGCCCATATCATCACGTGACCTGGCGATCCCTTGGGACATGGTAAAAGCAACAAAAGGGTCAAGCGTTCCCCAACGGAGTAGTTCTTTGGCCCAGAATGCAAACCAGGGCAGGTCCGACGTCTGACGCCAGGTGGCCAGATTCGGCGTGGCGAAAGGGTCAGGGTTTTCTTCAGACCATCGCTGTGCAACAGCAGCGCCGATGGCCACTCCAAGCCTGAATTCCAGATTGTCAGCCACAAAAATCTGCCATGACCGAAGATCGTTAACAGGTGGCTGGGGAGCATCCGTGGCTGCCATCCACCACGCAAGTACTTCATGCCACCGCTCAAAAAGATTGCGCCCGGTCACAGTGTCCCTGATGGAGAACCCGAAGCCCCGATCATCGGCAACGATGTTTCCGAGCTGATGGAATATCGCCAGACGATCATCGCTCTGCATGGCGCCGTAGCGGTCCGTATAGTGCAGCACATCGATCAGCAGTTCAGCCGCCGGCCGGAAACGCTGGCCGATGCATGGAGTGTAGCCATAGGTGTAGAGACGCTTTCGCTCCTGCGAGTCGGGATAAACAGTTTCCACAAGGCCTTTCCCTCGCTGGATAAATGCGCGCTCCATCCAGTCTTCGTAAGCGGCAGCGACACGCGAGAATGTGTTTTGCCATACATTTGTCAGAGTTGCTTCCAGCTGCGCAGCTGTTAGCTGTGCCGGCTGGAGGCTTTGAACCTCCTCAATAGCGGACAGTATCATACCGTCCAACTCATCTATGCTGTCGGCGAGACGGGCTCCGGCGGCGGGAGAAGCTGTTCCCGCTGCCGGTGATACCATCAGTGGAGCCGCAGTTTCGAGCCAGTCGGTGAAATCGGCTGCCGTCGATACACCCAGCTGCACGGCACGCTGGCGGATTGATTTCAGCAGCACTGACAAAGGACTATTGTGCTCGCCACCGCCCGCGGCTTCAGCACTAAGACGTGCGAACAGGCGATCGTACTCCGCCCGCCTAGCGATCACTTGGTTCTGTTGCGTTCGCCTTTGTCCCGGAGCGGTTGTCCACACGGCAGCTGGCAGGACAACAAGCGTTATGCCCTCCATCCCTTTAGCGGCGCCTGGGCGTCCTGCACGTCCAGCAAGGTTGCGGAACTCGGCTGTGGACATTGGGTGCTCGGTTCGCTGCCCAGTTGCAACGTCAAAGGAGCTCCTGATTACCGACGGCAGGAGGATAAGATCGAACGGCAGGTTCACACCTTCGGTTAGCGTGGCTGTCGCAATGGTAATCCGGCAGATTGACCGCTCGATCAGCGCTACCATCATGCGCCGCAGGCGCTGGGGCATCTGGCCGTGGTTGGTGGCAATTCCTCGATCCAGGAGCGTCAGCTCGTGAGACTCCACGCCACAGTAATCGGCACAGACCATCCTCGTCGTACGGAACAGCTCGGCATCCGGTCCGTCGGCCGGCGGTGTGAAAGGTGGTGCGTCCTCCCAGCCATTCAGCGAGAACGCCTCGGCATACCATCTAATTGTGTCCTCTGGGCTCTGGGCTACTGAAACCAGAATTCGCCGCTCTCCTTCAACCAGATGGAGAGCAGTCCACAGGATCGCCAGCTGCGTACAATGATTGAGACTGCCCCGAATGCGCGCAAGGGGCTGCGGCATCTGTGGGATACGAAGCCGCATGTATACATTCTGGGCACGGCCGCGCACCGCCAATATACGGTCGTTCAGCATGTCGAAGAGAATTTCCGGCGCCGCGTTTGGGCGCACTTCCAAGATACCGATAGCCTGCCGGGTGCTGCGGTAGTAGGACCCGACAGCGGTGGCATCAGGATTACCCTCAATCCATTTTGCAACGGGGTCTGCTGCACCGCCCGCCACGGCGGTCAGGGCGACACGGACAATATCCGGCTTACGCGCGAGAGTCCTAGAAATGAACGTTTCCAGGCGAACGGCACGGTTCGTATGCTCGGCGAGACTTTCCTGTTCATAAACGGTATCGTCGATGACGACTTGGTGTGCCTCGTCCACCAAAAGGAGCTTGAGGCGTGCGACAAGCATTGGCCCCAGGTAGCGCATCAGAGCATCTGCCTTTTCAACCGTGGCGATTAATACGGTGGGTTGATCCGCTGTAAACCAAGCATCCGTGATACCCCAGTCCGCCCCTCCATAAAGCCCCGTGACGATAAATTCGCGACCGAGCTCGGCGTTCAGTTTGGCTTCGACCTCCCCTGCGAGTGCCCTTGATGGTACGATGTAGAGTGCAAGAGGTGCGACACGTCCGTCCGCAACAAGAAGGAGTTCCTTGACGATCGCTAGATTGGCGACAAGCGTCTTGCCTGATCCGGTGGGTGTGCAAAGCGCAAACGATGAATTCTGGAGAAGGCGCTCTATACCCTGTTGTTGGGATTGCCACAGCACTCCACGCCCCTGGGCATACTGTCTGCGGGCGAAGCCGTTCAGATAGTCGAGATACGCAGGCGTGAAATCGGCCAGCTGGCGTAACGGCCGATAGATGCTTGCTTTGGAATACCGCTCTGCGGCCGACCGGATGAAGAAGGCGAGCATTGCTACATCTTCTGGAGCGTATCGCACCAGAAACAGCTCGACCTGGCGCAGATGAAGGATCGCGGCGTTTAACCTTTCATGGTCACCGATACGCAGACTGTTTGCTCCGAGCCCCACCGATCTCACGAGTTCGACTGTAGCCAGCCATGAGAGATCGGTGCCGGGATCTTTAACAAAAAAGCCCGCACCAGCTTCCCGCACCGTTAGTTCCGGGTTTGTCTGCCAGAACGCGGCGACACGCTCTATGACGTTGTCAAAATTCGCACTCAGAAAGTCAGCAAAGAGCAGTAATCCGTCATTCTCTACCCTGCTCTGGCTTAGAAGCCCCGCTGCCATGGCCGGGAGGCCGCCCAATTGGTAAGCGCCGGCAGCGAAGAGAGCGAGGGGTACAACCTCTCTGAGACTGTCGTTGGATCGGGCAAGCCACTCAAAGAGTTCGCCTGCGCGGCGGAATGCCAGTGCTGCGTCTGCAGCGCTGCCTCCCGCAACGGTCTGAAGAACGTCGCCTGCATGAAGGAGCCTGTATGCTTCATCCAAGGTTTCCGCGGAATCATTTTCTGACCATTGGATCGTGCCGACCTGCCAGGTGGTTTGGATTGAGCGGACGAAAGCACGAGCCTGTCTTGCCGTCAGGATCTGATTTTGGCCCAATGAGCTTCGGGTCCTGTTTGCAATGGCAACTCGCTCTGCGTCCCTGGTTGGCATCTGCTCCCCTTACGGCCACATGCCTTCGTACAAGGCGTCGATGAGCGAATCACCGTCAGATAGAATGATCTCAACAACCTGGAGGTCTCTATCCTTTGTGTGCTCTATGGGCTTGTTCTCCCAGTCCAGAAGAGACTCCCCAACGTTTCGCGAGGCGGCACTGCCGCCTGCCAGAAGGATCACGTCGGTTCTGTCGACCGGATCAGGATTTTCTAACTGAAGAATCCTGTCGAGGGACAGAATTACGTCTGCGTACTCATCCGGTGCCAGCTCCTGCAGAATTTCCTGCAGCTGCCGTACGCCCATTGGGACATCGACGGACCGATTGATTTCAAACCAGACGCCTTTCCCATTATGAACCTTCACACCTGACCCTGCCGGATCATCAATTTTATCGCCCAGCATCACGATGTCGAGGACCGAGGGGGTCCACGTCTTCCGCCACTTCGCCTCCCCGGCGATAAAGCGCGTTACGGTGCCTTCGTCATTGATCACTACACCGATGAAATCATCGCCCTTTCTACCGAATTGCTGCCGCTTTAGCGATGAATCGCGCGAAAGGTTATAGATAAACAGCCTAACATCCTCGTGGTTTCGAAAGAGGAAAACGGGCACAACCCATTCGTGCTCGCCTACGAAATCCATCGCTTCGGCCATCATGCCTGAAATTACCTCTCCAAATAGGCCACGTCTGGTAGTGGGATGGAGGCAGTTTGGGTACTTTGCGTCACATCCGGGCGAACCGGCATCCGGATGCAGGCTCATTCCAGCATATGCGTGGAACTTCTGTCTGGCATCGGCGTGCGCGGATTCAAAATATGGTCGCAGGCCCTCACGGATGCTGTCATCTCCCGGCGCCTGCTGCTCGAGCAGAATATGGCCATACCGTCCCTTGATGGTCGGATATGCCTTCAACCATGTATTAATAACTTCGAGTGGCGGCGCTTCGGTATGCATGTTTCACGTTCAATGTTCTTGTTGTTGCTGTAATTGTACAAGCAATCCCTTGGGCGGGAGGTATACCTTACTATTTTGGTAGTGCATTGCTAAACGACGGCTTCTGGATCATTCCACTGAGTTCCGTAGCGTTGCCCTCGCTCAAAGTCGAGTGGCACGGCAAGATCGCCCGAACAGATGCGCACTTGCTTCTACTCTTCCCATTGGTTGTGAAGATTAAGCCTCACCAAGGAGGGGCCTCGGACCCATAGCGATACGCCCAGTCCGGATTGAAGCGGCGTCCAGCCGGGACATACACACAGACTGTGTGCGCTTGTGTTTCCAGCGGCTGATTACGACACGGCTCCTGATAGCTTGGCCGGACCGGGGGATGTGGAATGTCGGCTTTAGGAAGTTGATTGGCTGAACTGGGGCGCTTTGCAGACTGGCGAGCTCGGTCGTGGTTGAACAGCTTACCCGACCGGCCATGCACATATGTGTTCACCTCACATGCTCCCGCTTTTGAAATCAAGGCGGATGGCGGGCAGGTTCGCCCTCGCTACTTATCGCACGTGAGGCCGGTTCGCGACGTAAGCTGACTTGCCGATCGTAAGCGACCGAGTGTGCATTCTGGCGGCTGCTCTATGCAGCAAGACTCGCCAGAAGCTCCTCGTCACTGAGTGACTGCACGTGATCTAGAACGGTATCGAAGAAATCACGCGCATAGCGTTGCAGCGTGCTCGTATAGAGGTGCTCGCCGGCGTTTATTAGCTCCAGTCGCCTCAGGCGCTCATTGGCCCGCGGATGTGTGTCCATGCGCTCCAAGAACGGCACCCGGTTACCCAACCTATCCCTAACCAGCTCCCCAGCTCGCTGGATAAAGTCCATGTAGATAAACAGTAGGTAGGCCGCACCAAGGGCACGCTGGTGCTCGTGCAACTCGAACGCCACGTCAGTCTTGAGATTATTATTCGCATTTGGCTGCCGATCGTCGCTACCTATTTGCTTCATGCGACCGATCAGTCTTGAACGCATCAGGCCTAAGGCGAATGTGTCGGCTCCAAATTCAAATTCGTGCCGAACCGTGGTGACGTCTCCACCCATTTCCTTTGCAGCCTGAAAACGCTTCGGATGGTTGAGGGCGACGTGGCCGAGCTCATGACTGACAATGAAGTCTACCTGATCGCTAGTCAGGTTGTGTAGCATTACCGCCATGTCCTCGCCATAAAGCACAACCGAAGGCTCGACGAGCTTCGTCGCCACAACGTCTGACCAGAAGTGCAGTACTATCGGCACGATCCCGCGCCATGCACGCGAGAGCCTTGCCGGCCCAGCCATCTTCTGGGTGGAGTGGTAGTGAAGGAGGTATCGGTTGAGCTGCTTTAGAATTGGCTCAAGTGCGTAGTTCAGCGCAATGACATGCCTCTCATCGAACCCCCACGTGGTCGCATTGAACTTGGCCTTCTTCACGAGCGCGACGGCTACCTTGTCTAGCCCGAACCGCGCGACGTTCTCCGTCGGCAAGTTGACCATCACCCGCAGGAAGGCAAGCCGCCCCCAGTAAGGCAGAAGACCTTCCGCAGACGAGAACCGGCCCGCGATCTCACCTACCCACGTCGTCAACACCTGATTGAGGACAAAGTCGAACGCGGCCGCGTAGCGGATGTCTTCTTCATTCCGCGGCTCTGGCCACGTGAACTGGAACAATGATCGCAAACCCAGAAAGAGCATTTCCTCCGCGCGGACCGGCGACTGCTTTTGGAATTTTCGGATCTCAGTGGCCTGCGCTTCGTCGAACCCGTCAAAGCCGGCGTAGTCCGCCACCTGGATCTGCTCAAGATCGAGAGCGGACATCAAAGGCGTGGGTCCATCGCCAAGCACTCCCCGAACCTGACTCCCCACTGCCGCAAGGATGCCGAAGATGCCAGCCTGTTCGATCACCGGAAGACACTTGTCGTTGTCTTCACTCAGCCAGCGGGCATACGGATTATCGATCATTCTGCCACCTTAACAGGGCCGCCTGAGACGTTCCGGGTAACTTTGGTCACGGCGCGAACAATGGATCCCGGAGCTGACCGTTGCTTGACCGCGAGGACCAGTTATAGGGCTACAATCCAGCAGGCAAAGCAGAATGTATGGCAGCTTTCGAACGTCTTTGATCACACGCGGAATGTCCGATGTGGGGCGCGTTGCTGACTTTTCGCTTGCAGCGCGCTGGTGGCCAGGGAATGCAGACTATGCGCCCCTCTTCCAGCTCGAAGCCGGATAAGGGGTCATCGCTTCAGCGCTAAGTTCTAAAACGAACACCCACGCCGCCGCCGTTTTTAGAAACGAACTCAACGCCGGCGGCTTCCAATGCCTGTCGAATGGCCCTCACGTTCGCCGCAGTGAGGGATGTTGCGCCATCTTCAACTTCCGCTCGACTCACAGTTGCAACGCCAATACCAGCAGTCTTCGCAAGCTCTTTTGCGCTCCAATGCACCAGCGCACGGGCCGCGCGGATTTGGGCTCCGGTGATTTCGTTGGCATCATCTGATTTCGAATTGATCAATCTAAACTCGTGTGCTACCTAGCTGTTACTTGAGACTGTAGTTCACTCTCGCGGTATCAAAGGAACTGCGGCTGTATCCGGTGCAGGAACACCGAATACAGCCTGACCAAACCTAAGCTGGTTGGAGCTCGGATCATGGCTGATTCCGACAATACCACAGCTTTGCCTTTCGTCACCCAAGGGGGACGAAGGAAGAGCTGTGCTGTGGATGACGATGGGGCAGTTGGCGATAGTGTACATCCCGTGCGTTTGCGAGCGCCCCTCGACCCGTGTGTTGTCCTACTGCAGGAATGGGAACAAGCACACCACATGGCCGTGGTTTTGTGCCGGCTTCAGCAACGGCTGGAGATACGGATCAGGAACGCACTGGCTTCTTCCTTAGCCCGTGGTGAATCTGAGAACGACCAGCACAGCACACCGCAAGCGTCGGTGCTGATCGATCGTCAGGCACGTTGGGACGAGCTCGACCGGGAGGTCGGATACTCGCGAGCCCGAGCAGCCGAGGCACAAGCCGTTGAGGCCGAAGATGACATCCTCGACGCTGTTGCCACCACACCCGCCCAGTCACTTGCCGGGGTGATCGCCAAACTAAAGATCATCGTCGGCGGTGGCGAGAACATGGGGGACACGTCGGCATTCCCCTGGCCGCAAATCCAGTCGGTCTTGGCGGACCTCAAGGCATTGGGCGAAGGCGGCCTGGACCTTGAGACCAACGGTCTTCGCCCATCCGTGTCCAACAGCACCACAGTCACAAAAAGCCATCCACGGCGAAGCTGAATGCACTGCCGGATCGCGGGAGGCGAGGCTGCGATGCCACGCGGCCACGCATCAGGCGCGCCTGCATCGGCCGGCCGCCGGCACAACTTTTACAACAATGGGAGAGAGAAATGACCTTCAGAAGTTCTGTACGCCTGCGGTTTGCGCTCATGTGGAGCGCATTGATTGTGCTGATCTTCGTCTTGCCTGGCGGCGCGGCCTTGGCCGAGCCGACGAAGGAGCGTGTCCTGCGCGAAGGCAAGATCGTCATCGGCATCCACAACCGGACCCCATGGGGTTTTCGCGATGAAGCCACTGGCGAGGCAAAAGGATGGCATCCGGACCTGCTGAGGGCTGCCTTCTCCGAACTCGGCGTCAAGGAGCTCGACATCAGGGTCACCGAGTTCGGGGCCCTGATCCCAGGCCTGCTCGCAGGCCGCTTCGATGCGGTGGCCTCCGGTCTGTCCATCACGCCGGAGCGCTGCCGGCAGGTCGCCTTCGGTGCACCCGATCTGAAGGTGCGTGATGCAGCCATCGTGCTCGCCGGCAATCCAAAACAGATCCATGGCTTCGAGGACATCGTCAGCCAGAAGATCATCATGGGTGCCGGGCGCGGCAGCGTGTCTGTCAGGAATGCGACTGCCGCCGGTGTGCTCGAAAGCAACATGCTGCTGTTCCCCGACATTGAAGCGAACATCTCGGCGCTGCGCTCTGGCCGCATCGATGTGACGGTGCTGTCGTCTCCCACCGCAATCGGGCTGTTTGCGAGCGGCAAGCTTCAGGGACTGGAGAGTGCCAAACCCTTCGTGACGACAGATGAACAGGCAACATATGCCGCTGTCGCCTTTCGCAGCGAGGACCAGGATCTGAGGGCGTTGTGGGACGAACGGCTTGTTGCCCTGACGAAGGACGGTACGGTCACCAAGGTCATGGCCAGATATGGCTTTGGCGAGACCGAGATCGTGCCCGATACCGTCACCGTCGAGAAGCTCTGTGGCGGTGGCACGGCTGGTGCCAGCAAATGAGTGTTCTCGAGATCTGGCTCGGTATCCTTCAGGGGTTTCGCGTCACCGCTCTGGTGACGCTCTATGGCCTTGTCTTTGCCATCCCCTTTGGCCTCATCTTTGGCGTTGCCCAACATCTGACCACGGGCCCGGCACGGTTCGTGGTGACATCGGTCATCGAGTTCTGGCGCAGCTCCGCCGTCATCATCCTGCTCTTCGTGTTCTATTACGCCCTGCCTTTGGCCGGTCTGGCACTATCGGCGATGACGGTCAGCGCCATGGTGCTCGGGCTCAACATTGGCGGTTATGCCAGCCAAGCGGTCAGAGCCGGCCTGCAGGCGCTGGACCGTGGCCAGAAGGAAGCTGGCCACGCATTGGGGCTGTCTCGTTCCACCATCCTGTTGCGCATTGAACTGCCGCAGGCGCTGGTGGCGATGAGCCCGACCTTCATCAACCAGCTCATCCAGCTGGTGAAGGCGACATCGCTTGTCTCACTGGTGACGCTGACCGACATGACCTTCCGCGCCAAGGAGATCTCGCAGATCGAGTACGACCCGGTGCCGATCTACACCTCGCTGCTGCTCGCCTACTTCATCGTCTGCTATCCGGTCGCCCTTTTCGGGCGCTGGGTAGAACGGCGCATCAACCCGGCAAGGGAGGCGCGTCGTGCAGTTTGATGTCGCCTTTGCGCTTTCGACGGTGCCGACCATCCTTGGGGCCATCGGCATGACGTTGCTGGTGGCAGCAAGCAGCTGCGTCGGTGCCTCGGCAATCGGCTTCGGCTTTGAGCTCATCCGCCGCTCTGGTGGCTGGGGCGGCCTCCTCGTCGGCTTTGTGATCGACTTCATCCGGGCGACGCCGGTGCTGGTCTGGCTCTACTGCCTGTATTTCATCTTGCCGTTCTACGGCATTCGCCTTGGTGCGCTTGCCACAGGCATGATCGGGCTCAGCCTCTATTACAGCGGCTATCTCGCGGAGGTGTTCAAAGCCGGCATCGATGCCATCCCCAATGGCCAGGCGGAAGCCGCAAAGGCATTGGGTCTCGGCAGGATGGATATGACCATCTTTGTCATCGCGCCGCAGATGCTGCGCAACATCGCAGCGCCCATGGGCAACTACTTCGTCTCGATCCTGAAGGCGACGCCCTATCTGGCGGTGCTTGCGGTGCCAGAGATGTTGGGGCGTGCCTTCGACATTGCATCCGACACCTATCGTTATGCCGAGCCGCTGACGGTTGCCGGCCTCATCTTCCTCGGTCTCGCACTCCTCATTTCGCAAGCCATCAAAAGGCTCGAGATCAGGCTGCTTGGCCCGACAGCCAGGTAGCCGACCGGCCGATGCCCCAGCGGCCAGCTACATCTTAGATAAATCAATTGTTTAGATCGCTGCCTTCAAGCGAACTCTAGGGAGTCTCCATGACCCAGACAGACGACAAACCTGCCGTCCAGATCGCCTCGCTCAACAAGTGGTATGGCGCTTTCCATGTGTTGAAGGAGGTCAACCTGACCATCCCAAGCGGATCCCGCGTCGTGATCTGCGGACCCTCCGGTTCGGGGAAATCCACCCTGATCCGCTGCCTGAACGGGCTCGAGGCCTACCAGCAGGGAACCGTGACTCTGGGCACGATTGAGTTGGGTGCCAACGCCAGGGAGACAGTGCTGGCCCGCCGGCAGACTGGAATGGTGTTCCAGAGCTTCAACCTGTTTCCACATCTGACGGTTTTGTCGAATTGCACGCTGGCGCTGCGCCGGGTGCTTCGCATGCCACGCAACGAAGCCGAGAGCCTGGCGCGGCATTTTCTGGAAAAGGTTCGCATTCCCGAGCAGGCCACCAAATATCCCGCGCAACTGTCAGGCGGACAGCAGCAGCGGGTGGCGATCGCGCGTGCGCTCTGCATGAACCCGCGGCTGATGCTGTTCGACGAGCCGACCTCCGCGCTTGATCCCGAGATGGTCAAGGAGGTGCTCGACGTTATGACCGGGCTGGCTCACGAGGGTATGACGATGATCTGCGTCACCCATGAGATGGGTTTTGCCCGCGAGGTTGCCGACCAGGTCGTGTTCATGGATCAGGGCAGCATTGTCGAGCAGGCCTCACCGGTGGCCTTCTTTTCGACGCCAAATCATCCGCGCGCCCGGTCTTTCCTCAACACGCTGCTGCATTGACATGGAGATGTCGCCGGCGGGCGAAACGCGTATCTGGACAACTCTTAACTTCGACCGGGATGGCAAGCAGCACGATTGGCTGCGACTGCCGTTCTCGACTGACCAATCCGCCTATGGCGTCATTCCGATCCCGATCACCTGCATCAGGAATGGCACCGGACCGACCGCACTGCTGATTGCCGGCAATCATGGCGACGAGTATGAGGGCCAGGTTGCGTTGAGCAAGCTGGCTCGTCAGCTCGACCCCCTCGACATACGCGGCAGAATCCTCATTCTTCCTGCGCTCAATTATCCCGCCGTCGTTGCGGGGCGACGCCTCTCCCCTCTCGACGAAGGCAATCTCAACCGGCTGTTCCCGGGCGAGGCGAACGGCACTCCAACCCAGATGATCGCCCATTATGTCAGCTCGGTTCTGCTCTCAATGGCCGACATCGTCATTGACCTGCATTCAGGCGGTAGATCCCTGTCATATCTTTCCTGCTGCCTGATACGCGTTGGCAAAACGGGAGCCGAAACGGCAAGGCTCATGGAACTCATGCAGGTCTTCGGCGCCCCGATCGGATCCATTAGCGACGGCACCGGTGGCGGAGGGGCAACGACCCTCTCTGCAATTGCCCAGGCTCGTGGCGTTCCAACCCTCACAACCGAGCTGGGAGGAGGCGGCACCTTCTCAACCACTGGCGAGGCAATTGCCAGCCAAGGTATCTACCGCGTCCTCAAGCACATCGGCGTCTTGCCCAATGCCGAAACCAAACCGGCGCCACCTGTCCGGCTGATGCAGGTCGCCGGGAGGGGCGCGTTCACCTATGCCCCCATTCATGGCATCTTCGAACCTGCTGTCGAACTCGGCGACTCTGTCGACACCGGTCAGACCGCAGGCTTCATTTTTCCTGTCGAAGGCTCCCAGAAGCCGCTCGAAGAAGTCTGCTTTTCTCAGCCAGGCCTCGTGGCCTGCCGCCGCGCGCCAGCCCTTGCCGCCCCCGGAGACTGCCTGTTCAAGCTCGTGACCGATGTCGGGGCGATGTGCGTGGCCAGCACATGACAAAGCCTCAAGAGAAAACAGGGTGGTCGGGCGGCGACTTCATCCCACGGCCTGAGTAAGCGCGCAGCCCATCAATCACCTCCGGTCAATCCCGGTTTTTTGGGATTCTCTCTGCTTTTCCACTGCTTTACGCGGATGGTCCGCAAATCGCAGGAGGATGCATGAAGCCGGATTCGTCTGAGTGGCGTAGCTCGCAGGCCTACGATTTCATAAGCAATGTGCCTCCAGATGCCCTCGCCTGGGAATTCCTCCGCCGCAATCCAGCCTATCAGCGCGAATTCGCAGACATGCAGCAAATCAACCCCACGCCGAATTCCCTCTCCCCGAACGAACTGCGGTCGCAGTGGGGGCTTCGATTTTCCAGCAAATCCTGATCGCCCGGCAACCAAGCAGCCGGTTTACTGGACACCCGAGGTCGATCCTGGTGTCATCCTGCTCATCAACACGCCGCCGCTGCTGGCAGACGACGCGGACGTCGTCGCCGCTTTGCCGCCGGCGGTTTCAATGCGTGACGAGCTGGGCGAGCACCTGCGTCCCCTCTCGACAGCAAATGGCTGCCAGATCACGCTGCTTTACGGCACCGACTGCGCGCATCCCCTGGCTGCGATAGTACCCCTCGACGCCAAGGCCTCCGAACGGCTGTCATCCCTGGATAGATTTATCAGATCGTCCATGGGAAGCAGCGTACCCGACAAACGGCTGACATCATCGCAACGCACTCGCCTCGGCCATATGCTTCGCGCTCTCGACGGTCGAATCGAAGGGGCTTCCCATTTCGAGATAGCCCACGCCCTGTTCGGTCCCCGCTTCATTGTCGCTGACGAATGGCAGGATTCGCCATTTCGTTACACAACGCTGCGCCTGGTTCGCGATGGCCACAGAATGATTGACGGCGGCTACCGCCAGCTCCTGCGGTTCCGGCGGCGTGAAGCCTGACTGCTCGTTGCCAAAGTCCGGTGGCAATGTGCCTGTCCGTGCGAAATAGGCTCCATCCATTCCGCACCTGAACAACGCCGGAGCCCTTCTCCATCATAGCCCATGTCCGCCGCTCGATCTCAGCGGCTTTCACAAAAGTAATGGAGATGCCCCGATGAACGGTCGAAACGCCGGCTTGCCGCCGCGCTTTCTGCGCACCAAGGAAGCGGCTACGTTTCTAAGCCTGTCGGCCAGGACGCTCGAAAAACACCGCACCTACGGGACAGGCCCCAGCTATCGCAAGCTCGGCGGCCGGGTCGTCTATGCCATCGACGATCTCCAGGCCTGGGCCAATCGCGGAGCCATGACCTCAACGTCCGACCCGGGGGGTACCGTCCTCCCGGCCAAACGCCACCCCCTTATGCCTGCGGCACATGCCGACCGCTTGGCCCGTTGATCGCTCGGCTGCCCCCTTGTCGGCGCGGAATTGCCTACCTTCTGAGCGCGGACAGCTTGATCTGTTCCATGCGCTCCCCGGCGACTTCGTTCCCCGCGATGCACAGGACCTCATGGCCTATCCATTCTTTTCCCTCGCAAAATCCAGACGGACAGCACCCATCGATTTCAAGGCCGGTGGCGTAACCATCCGGGTCGAAGCCATACCGGATCATGGCATGGCAACGATCTGGGACGCCGACATCCTAATCTGGGCCGCCAGCCAGATCGTCAACGCCCGTGATGCCGGACTACGGACATCAAGGCTGATGGCTGCGACGCCCTACGAGATCCTAACCTTTACCGGGCGCGGCGTCAGCTCACGCGACTATCAGCGCCTGAAAGCCGCGCTTGATCGTCTCCAGTCGACCACGATCGCGACCTCCATCCGCCAGCCAGCCGAGGGCCGGCGCCATCGCTTCTCCTGGCTCAACGAATGGCAAGAGCGGACCGACCGGGATGGACGGCCAGTCGGCGTCGAACTGATCCTGCCGGATTGGTTCTATCGCGCGGTCCTCGATGACGCGCTCGTGCTGACCATCGACCGGACATATTTCGATCTGACCGGGGGCCTCGAACGTTGGCTATACCGCATTGTCCGCAAGCACGGCGGACACCAGCAATTCGGCTGGAGGTTCGACTTCGTCCATCTGCACCATAAGTCCGGCAGCCTCTCGCCGCTCAAGCACTTTGCATACGACCTGCGCGACATCGCCCGACGACAACCCCTGCCTGGCTACCGCCTCGGCATCGAACACCAGGTCGACGGTCCGGACGTCCTCACCTTCGTCGCCACCAATCCGGCCGCTTTCACCTCGCCACGCCTGGCTCGGAAACCATCAACCCGCTTCGGGGACAAGCTGTGAATATGCTCGTGCTATCGGGGACGACCCCAGTCGTGCCATCGGGGACCCGACCTTCGTGCTATCGGGGACCGGAATTGACGATTCCTCGTCGGATTCCAGTGCCTTGGAGCCGCCGTAACGTCTCTAACCCAGATTCTTTCAGAATCTTTCTAACGCACCCCTGCCTTCGCCGGCATGAGGATGACGGCCCTACAACTGCGGGGAGCTCGTCATGAACGCAGCACTCCTCACCCATGTCGAACTGACCTTTGTCGAGAAGAGGATCGAGCACTGGATCCGCTTCGGTCGGGCAGCGCACGAACAACGTATCGATCGCCGCCGTCGCATCCTCTCCTTCCAGCCCGGCACGATCTTCGCCTTTGTCCGCTGGGCTTCCAATGACTTCGGCACAGTGATCTCACGGATCGACATTGTGCGTGCGGTCGCCCGCGGCGAAGCCTATCAGACGCTGCCTTTCGTCCGTCCAGGCGGCGACATCCTGCTCAAGATCGATAGCTGGCCCAAAGTCGAGCGCGTGCTTCAGGTGATCGATGCGATTGAACGTCTCAGTATCGATCCCGAAGCCGTTTCGCCCGATCACTGGCGACACATCCACAACCGAATGACAGCTGGCCAAGAGCCACGGGCGTACACGCTCGACCAGCACCGCGGCTTCCTTCTGCGCCTGAAGGCGAAGCCATGAGCCGCCTCAGCACCGTCCTGACGACGGCACTCGCGGCGACAGGCGTCGGCTATCCGGCGCTCACGCCTATGCCGATCAGGCTGATCTGGAATACTTCGGCCAGTGCACCGATCGGCCTCTACTCGGTCGATTTCAACGGTCCGCTTGAGGTCACCGATCTTGTCGCCGTCGATCCTACTGAGCCGCTCGCGACCTTCCTGGCCGAGCGTGGCTATCTGCCGAAAGGTGTCCCGCTCGTGAAGCGCGTTCGCGCGGTCTCCGGGCAAACCGTCTGCCGTTCGAACGTTCTCATCACAGTCGACGGCATCGAGGCTGGCACCGCGCTCGAGCACGATCGCGCGGGCCGTACATTGCCGACCTGGAGTGGATGCCTGCGCATCCCCGCTGACGAAATCTTCCTCATGAACTGGGAGGTCCGCGACAGCCTCGACGGTCGCTACTTCGGCCCCATTTCCATCGACCGCATCATTGGCCGCGCCATCCCTCTTTGGACCGACGAGGAAGGTGATGGCCACTTCGAATGGCGCGCGTCAACGCGGTGAGCGCGCAATTGGCTGCGTACGTCTCACCGCCGCCCCTCATCACCGCCGAACCAGCAAGGGAGTTATCCATGCCACAGATCGGACTGTTCACGCGCGACGGACACAGCTTCTCGGGCCACATCCACACCTTCACGCTCGACCTCGCACTCACCATCGTACCGATCGAACCAGGCGACAGTGATAACACACCCGACTACCGCGTGCTGCGCGGCGCCGATGACGGACCGGAGGTCGGCGCAGGCTGGACTCGGACCAGCGAGAAAGCCGGGGAGTATGTTTCGTTGCAGCTCGACGACCCGACCTTCCATGAACCGATCCGCGCACGCCTGTTCCGGAAGGGTGACGACGCGACCTCATGGTCATTGCATTGGAGCCGTCCACGCGACCGCAGCGAGACGGCTTGAGTCATGCCCTGCCGCGACGTTCCAATCGCTTCTCGGCTGCGCCCAACGCGCAGCCGATCGGTCGCCGGACAGCGACAGCCGGTTCGCCGGTTCGCGCTTCGTCTTCTTTCCGGCCTCCTTTTGTCGGCCTGCTCGGTCGGCCCGTCCATTGCGCAAGCCAATGCGGTACATCAATCGGAGCCCAGTGATCCTTATGCCGCCCACATCGCCGAAGCTTCTCGACGCTTCGCAGTTCCGGCTGCCTGGATACGCGCCGTCATACGCAAGGAAAGTGCAGGCGACGCGCGCGCCGTGTCCAGCGCCGGCGCGCTTGGCCTGATGCAGATCATGCCTGGTACCTGGGAGGAGCTACGCGGTCGATGGCCGCTCGGACAGGACCCGTTCGATCCGCGCGACAACATCCTGGCGGGCACCGCCTATCTCAGTGAGATGCACGATCGCTTCGGATCGCCGGGTTTCCTCGCGGCGTATAATGCGGGCCCGGCACGCTACGAAGGCTATCTCGCCGGCCACCCTTTACCGGCCGAAACCCTTGCTTACGTCGCAACGGTTTCCCTCCTGATCGACGGCGGTTCACTCACCGAGCCGGCATCGACGCCGGTGGCACCTGGTGGCGCGGAAGCGCTGACGTGGCGCCACTCGCCGCTTTTCGTTCGAGCCCCCGTGGGCACTGAGCCGACGCTGTCCGAGCGCGAGAATCATGCAGCCGCGGAGCGCTCCGTTATGCCCGATGCCGTTGCCATCACGCCGCGCTCAAACGGCCTCTTCGCCGCGCGCACCGGCATGGGAGACCAGTTTTGACTGTCGTCGCAGGATGGCGGTGTGTGGGGGGCATCCGGCAGCGCTGGGGAAGGTACGGCGTTAGTGCTGGAGAAACGACGTATGCGTCCGGGGGCTGCACGTGATGTCAGCTCTTGACGGGATTTTGCGCTTTCCACGCCCATGGCAGGAGTTCATCGAGGCTGCTGACGGGATGCCCATCGAGCATGCGCTGCAGTACGTCGGCGAGATAGGAGTAGGGCTCGACATCGTTGAGCTTGGCAGTTTATGCCGACCGTCGAACTATGCCGAGTGCCTCTTTGACCATGGCGGTTGGAGTGCGCTTCTCCCGCCGTTTTGGCCGGAGATCAGCCGTTGG
>NZ_JACJHY010000006.1 GCF_014138625.1 Aminobacter ciceronei | reverse complement strand
ATCTCAAGTGCGGTTTGTTCAGGGCCGGCTCGCTTCAACATCACCCACTGAATCACAAACCCCCAACTCTCGCCAGGGGTTTGTCAGCAGTCTGAGCCCCGCTTCGGCGGGGCTTTTTGCTTGTCAGGCATTCGCCACCAGCACGCCTAGTGCCAGTAAGGCTCGACGCGGTAGTGTTCATAGGATGCATCGCGCGCCAGACGGCCATCGTCCTCGGTCAGTTCGTTCACCGAGTAGGAGGGTGCCGCCTTGAGCTGCTCCTTGGAAAACGGGACGACATAGCCGCCGCGACCCTTGTCGAAGTCCAGCGTCGACCACGGTATGGCGTGGTAGCGCTCGCCAATGCCCAGGAATCCGCCGAAACCGATGACGGCAAACATGATGCCGTTCGACAGCTTGTCGAGCATCACGTCCTCGATCGTTCCGATGGTCTCGCCCGACGTGTTGTAAACGTTGGTGCCGATGACCCTGGATGCGGGAATGGCTTTGGTGTGACCAGTGACTGTCGTCATGATCCTGCTCCTCGTTGGTTTGTGGATGCAGGACTAACGATCCCCCGGCGTGGAGGTTCCCCGATTTTCCCGGCGACAGGAATGCCGGCGGTTCAGTCGTTGAGGATGAAGGTCACTTTCATGTTGACCCGGTAGGCGACGATCTTGCCATCCTCGACGACGACCTTCTGGTCCTGAATCCAGGCGCCCTCGACATTCTTGAGCGTCTTCGAGGCGCGCGCGATGCCCTCTTCGATGGCGTCCTTGAAGCTCTTGGTCGACGACGAGGTGATTTCGGTAACGCGGGCAACAGACATGGAGGCTCTCCGGCTGATACGCTCAGTCACGGAAGCGAGCCTACGCCCGGCGCAAGCCGGGCTCAAGCTGGAGTTGCAGACAGCCTGCCTCAGCCCTTGGCGATACGGTCGAAGGCCATCAGGCGTTCGAGCAAGGCCGGCATGTCCTTGAACGGCACCATATTGGGACCGTCCGAAGAGGTCGAATTGTCGGGGTCTTCATGTGTTTCGATGAACACGCCGGCAACGCCGACGGCAACGGCCGCCCGCGCCAGCGTCTCGACGAAGCGGCGCTCGCCGCCCGAGGTGGCGCCCTGCCCGCCCGGCTGCTGCACCGAATGGGTGGCGTCGAAGATCACGGGTGCGCCTATGTCGGCCATGACAGGCAGGCCGCGCATGTCGGAGACCAGCGTGTTGTAGCCGAACGACGTGCCGCGCTCGGTCACCAGTACGTTCGGATTGCCCGAGCCGGTCACCTTTGCCACCACGTTCTTCATGTCCCAAGGCGCCAGGAACTGGCCCTTCTTGACGTTGACCACCTTGCCGGTTTTTGCGGCAGCAATCAGCAGGTCGGTCTGGCGGCTAAGGAAAGCCGGAATCTGCAGCACGTCGACAACTTCGGCGACGATGGCGCACTGCTCCTCGGTGTGGACGTCGGTGACGACGGTGACACCGAGTTCCTTGCGCAGGTCGGCGAAGGCGGGCAGCGCAGCTTCGAGGCCCGCGCCGCGCGTGCTCGACAGCGAGCTGCGGTTGGCCTTGTCGAAGCTTGACTTGTAGACGAAGCCGATGCCGAGTTTCTGGGTAAGTTCCTTGAGCTTGCCGGCCATGTCGAAGGCATGCTGGCGCGATTCGAACTGGCACGGGCCGGCGATCAGCGACAGTGGCGCATCATTGGCGAAGAGGGTCTTGCCGACCGTCACATTTGCATTCGGCTTGGTCATTTCTGCTCCTCGAAAATGAAGATTGCGCCCTGCCCCGGCGCAGCCGGAACCACAAGGCGCTGGCCGTCTAGATCGTGCGCGACGGCGCGTTCGACAAGAAGCGCCCTTGTCGCGGCAAGATCGTCGACGACAAAGACGATGGCTTCAAGTCGAATGCCCGGCGCATATGGCCCGTAGCGGATGCTTAGCCGCGCATTTGCGAGTGCCACGCCGGCATCGTCGGCCGCACTCCGTGCGATTGTCGCAAGCAACTTGGCCGCCGCCGCGATGTTTCCGGCAGCAAGCTCGATCGCCAAGACGCGTCTGGCGCCATTGGCATGTGCCTGGAGCGCCGACCGGTCGACGGCAGGTACGTTGGCACGCTCGCAGGTGAAAAAGAAGGCGTCGGCATCGGCATTGGGCTGGGCAGCGAAGGCCAGCCGAAACGATGCTACGTCGGACCTGCCCGAGGCGTCGACGAAAGGACGCGAAAAATCGAGCCGGCTGCCTGCGGATACGCCTGCAGCCACGAACGCGGTATGGTCGGCGTCGGCGTCACCGGATCCGAACACAACGGCCGAAAAGCCCTCCTCGCCATGCGCGTCGCGGAAGACACGATCGCGCGCAACAAACGCGTTGCCTTCACGAACCGCCTTGTCGGCCGCGACCCGGTCACCGACGGCAAGCGGCTCCAGGAAGGTGCCGTCGCTGAGATAGACGCAGCAATTGATGGTTCCGAACGGGTGCGTGCCTTGCGGCGAGACGCTGAATCCAAGTGCGGCAAGCCGGTCGCGCGCCAGCGTCAGGTCACCGGTCGGCAGGACCACGTGGTCGAGCGGCCGCGGGCTGTTGGTTTTCGTCATGGCTGCGCTGTGCCCGAAATCCCGATGTGAAGCAAGAGTGCCCCGCTCGCGCTACGACGCCACCATGTCGCCCAGCCGGCGGACCGTGTTCCAATTGCGCGACGTGCCGACACCACCGGCGCGCTTGGGCGTCAGAGCGCCAAGCAGCCGCGACGACGCCATATTGCGGGAAAAATAGAGCCAGATGTCGCCGTCGACAGAGGTGAGCTTTTCGTCGGCGGCGGCATAGGGGCGAAGCCGCTCGATCACTTCCGAAGTCACCGGCTCGCGCATCACACGGACACCGACCTGATCGGCGTGCAGTTCGGATTCCGCGAGAAAAGGGTTGGCAGCGACGAGCTTCAGCCAGGCGGCGGCATCGCGGACGATGATATCGACATGCTTGCCGAATTTTGGCGCGAACGCCGCTTCGAGTTCGCGCTCCAGTGCCGAAACCGTCTTGCCTTCTGCCTCGAAGACGAGGTTTCCGGTTGCAACCAGCGTACGCGGATTTTCGAGGCCGAGATCCGTCGCCATGTCACGCAAGTCGGACATGACGAGGCGACGGCCGGGTCCGAGAACGACGCTGTAGAGCAGCGCGACAAAGGTGGTCATGCGGCCGGCCACCCGGGGAAAGAAATGCGCGCCGGCGAGTTCACGTCGGCGCGCATGGATATCAGACCAGCCGGCTCTGTTCGACAGCGGCTTCGATGAAGCTCGCAAACAGCGGGTGCGGCTCCAGCGGACGGCTCTTCAGCTCCGGATGGTATTGCACGCCGATGAACCAGGGATGGTCGGGATACTCGACGGTCTCGGGCAGCACGCCGTCGGGCGACATGCCGGCAAAGACCAGGCCGCACTCTTCGAGGCGGTCCTTGTAGTCGATGTTGACCTCGTAGCGGTGGCGGTGACGCTCGGAGATGTCGGTGTCGCCATAGATCTCGGCGATCTTCGAGCCTTCGGTAAGCTTGGCGTCAAACGCGCCGAGACGCATCGTGCCGCCGAGATCGCCCGAAGCCTTGCGCTTCTCGAGCATGTTGCCCTTGAGCCATTCGGTCATCAGGCCGACGACCGGCTCCTTGGTCGAACCGAACTCGGTCGACGAAGCAGCCTCGATGCCGGCCAGCGAACGGGCAGCCTCGATGCACGCCATCTGCATGCCGAAGCAGATGCCGAAATACGGCACCTTGCGCTCGCGGGCGAACTTGGCCGCCAGGATCTTGCCTTCCGAGCCTCGCTCGCCGAAGCCGCCGGGAACCAGAATACCGTGGACCTTTTCGAGGAATGGAGCCGGATCTTCCTTCTCGAAGACTTCGCTTTCGATCCAGTCGAGCTTGACCTTGACGTTGTTGGCGAGACCGCCATGCGACAGCGCCTCGATCAGCGACTTGTATGCGTCCTTGAGGCCCGTGTACTTGCCGACCACGGCGATGGTAACTTCGCCTTCCGGGTTGTGGATCAGCTGCGACACATTCTGCCAAGGGTCGAGACGCGGCTTGGGTGCCGGATCGATGCCGAAGGCGGCCAGGACTTCCGAGTCCAGACCTTCCTTATGGTAGGCCAGCGGCACGTCGTAGATGTGGCCGACGTCGAGCGCCTGGATGACGGCGGATTCGCGCACATTGCAGAACAGCGACAGCTTGCGGCGTTCTTCCTTCGGGATGTCGCGGTCGGCGCGCACCAGGAGGATGTCGGGCGCAATGCCGATCGAGCGCAATTCCTTGACCGAATGCTGGGTCGGCTTGGTCTTGAGCTCGCCAGCGGTGGGGATGTACGGCATCAAAGTCAGATGGACATAGACAGCGTTGTTGCGCGGCAGGTCGTTGCCGAGCTGGCGGATCGCCTCGAGGAACGGCATCGCCTCGATGTCGCCCACCGTACCGCCGATCTCGCAGAGCACGAAGTCGTACTCGTCATTGCCGTCGAGGATGAAGTTCTTGATCTCGTCCGTGACGTGCGGGATGACCTGGACGGTTGCGCCGAGATAGTCGCCGCGCCGCTCGCGTTCGATGATGTTCTTGTAGATGCGGCCGGTGGTGATGTTGTCGCTCTGGTTCGCCGAACGCCCGGTGAAGCGCTCATAGTGACCCAGATCGAGATCGGTTTCCGCGCCGTCGTCGGTCACGAACACCTCACCATGCTGGTAAGGCGACATCGTTCCCGGATCGACATTGAGATACGGATCGAGTTTTCGGATGCGCACGCGATATCCGCGTGCCTGCAGAAGAGCCCCGAGGGCCGCTGCGGCTATGCCTTTTCCAAGGGAAGAGACCACGCCGCCGGTAATAAAAACATATCGCGCCATGGGATTCATCGCTTAACGCGGCCAAATCGATTCCGCCAGAGAAAAATCCGCCGCGTCGGACTTTTCCCTATCTGGCTGTTCAGTGTTGCTGCCTGTAGGCCATCCAAACAAAAAGGCCGGCGTGACCGCCGGCCCGCTATCAGCGTTATGAAAACGCCTTACATGACGATGACTTCAGAGCCCATCCTCACGCGGTTGTAGAGATCCATGACGTGGTCGTTGACCATACGGAAGCAACCGTTCGAAGAGTTTGTGCCGATCGTCTGCGGCTGGTTGGTACCATGGATACGGATATGGGTATCCTTCTTGCCCTGGTAAAGGTAGATGGCACGCGCTCCCAGCGGGTTTTCCGGCCCGCCGTTCATGCCGTCCTTGTACTGGCCGTACTTCTTGGGCTCGCGTTCCTGCATTTCCTTGGTCGGGATCCAGCGCGGCCATTCCTGCTTGTCGCCGATGGTGGCCTTGCCCTTGAACTCCAGGCCTTCGCGGCCGACCGCAATCGCATAGCGGCGCGCCGTCGACGACGATTCGATCAGATAGAGATAGCGCGCGCCGGTATCGACGACGATCTGGCCGCGCTCGTAGCCGGAGAACGAGACTTCCTGCGGCTCGAAGTCGGACTTCACCTTGAACTGCTTCTTGGCCTGCTTGGCTTGCAGCACGGCGTCGAGCGCACGTGTCTGCGGCAGCATCGACTGCTGCGGCGCGCTGCCGCCGAAGATGCCGGCGAGCAGGCCGGTCTGGCGCGGACGATCCTGGCTCTCGCTGCGCAGCTCGCCATTGTTGCCGGCAGAAGCCACTTCCGCGACATCGGGCGCCAGTGGCTCGATCGGCTTCATCACAGCGAGCGGCTGGAGATCGCGCTTGGGAGCCGGAGCTGAGGCGGTGGCAACCTGGGCGGTAGCCTTTTCAGACTTCTTCAGGCGGGCAAGTTCGCGGGCCTGTTCGGCCTTCGCCTTGGCTGCGGCCCGCATCGCCATCTTCTTGGCCTCGAGCATCTTCAGCCGGGCGACTTCCTTATCGGCCTTGATCTTGGCTTCGAGGTCCTTGATTCGCGACAAGTCCTCGTCGGTCGGCTTCTTCTTTTTCTTGAGCAGCTTGAGTTCAGCAGCATCGCTCTTGGCGGCGACAGTGATGACGTCGCTTGCGGCAGGCTGCGGCGCCGCAACGGTGCCGGCCGAGGTGGCGGCAAAGGCTGTCGAGCTCATGAAAGTGGCGCAAAGGCCAGCAAGAAGGATGCGGCGGAGCTGCATGGCGAAGGGATCCCGAACGTTCAACGCGAAATTTTCTTGCGACCAAACGCGGTGCCCCCAAGGCTCCCCCGCCGAATGCCGCAACCCTGCTATAATAGATTAGCCGGAGGCGCCTCAAGGGAGGCACCACCGGCTGACCAATCGAATTGTCGTGATTGACGCGGCATTTGCCGCAACTGTGTTCAAACAACAACAGGTTGCGGCAAAGGGTAAATAGTTAGTTAGGAACCTGCGGCGTCGCAGGGGCTGCCGGCGTGGCCGGAGCTGGCTGCTCGGTGCCCGAAGCGGCAGGCTCGGCGGGCTGAGTCGCGGGAGCCGCGGGTGCCGTGGCGTCTGATGCCGGAGCAGCCGGAGCGGTCGACCCGCCGAGCTGGTCGAGAACGCCGTTGCCGCCGGTGGTTCCACTCTGGGTAGTCGGTACGCGGTCGAGGATGTCGGTCGGCTTGGCGCCGTAACGGGCAACGATCGACAGCGTCAGCGACGTGACGAAAAACACCGTCGCGAGGATGGCGGTGGCGCGAGTCAGCGCGTTGGCAGCGCCGCGCGCCGTCATAAAGCCCGATCCGCCACCGATACCGAGGCCGCCGCCTTCAGAGCGCTGCAGGAGCACAACGCCGACAAGGGCGAGCACGACCATCAAGTGGATGACGATGAGGACGGTTTCCATTGCGCTTCCTGGGATCTTTCCTGACGTGGGAGGGCCGCGCACAAAAGCGCCCGGCACTCCGGAGGCGGCTCAATACAATGCTTTCTAGGCATTTCCAAGCCCGCCGGCCGAATATGGGGTGACACGTTGCCTTTGCAACGGTCACGTGTGGTGAATCAGAGCTTGCGATAGGCGTCGGCAATGCCGAGGAAATCTGCCGCCTTGAGGCTGGCGCCGCCGACCAATGCGCCATCGACGTTGGCGACAGCCAGCAATTCGTTGGCATTGGACGGCTTGACCGAACCGCCATAGAGAATGCGCATCTTGGCAGCCGACGCCCCCAGCTTCGCGGCAAGGCGTTCGCGGATATGGGCATGCGCCTCGGCGACATCGGCAGCCGTGGGCGTTAAGCCGGTGCCGATCGCCCAGACCGGCTCATAGGCGATGACAGCATTGGCAGGCGTTGCCGTCGTCGGCACCGAGCCTTCGATCTGGCGCGACAATACCTGCAGCGTCGTTCCGCCTTCCCGCTCGGCATGGGTTTCGCCGACACAGATGACGGCAACCAGCCCTGCGCGCCAAGCCGCTTCCGCCTTGGCACGCACGATCTCGTCGGTTTCGCCATGGTCGGTGCGGCGCTCCGAGTGACCGACGATAACGTGGCTGGCACCGGCGTCCTTGAGCATCTCGGCGGAAACGTCGCCGGTATGGGCGCCGCTCTCCTTGGCATGGCAGTCCTGGCCACCCATCTTGACCGGGGTTCGGTGCAGGATCTCGGCAGCACGCGAAAGCAGCGTCGCCGGCACGCACAGAAGCGCGTCGGTCTCGGCATCGAGGCCGCTCATGAAACCGCCGGCAATGTTGCGCAATTCGTTGAGCGAGTTGCTGGTGCCGTTCATTTTCCAGTTGCCGGCAACGAGTGGGCGGATTCCTGGCGTCATAGTGCTCTTCCCTCGAAATCGATGTTCGCTCGGGCAACCTCACTACCAAAAACAAGCCACAAAGCAATCGACACTGGCGGCGAAGGGCGCTATTGCGCTTCGTTCATGCAGGCGCATGCGACAATGCGCGTATACGGGATCTGTTACATGCTCGAATCGATGCGAAGTGCTGCTGGAACCTGGGTTGCGAAGCTGTTGCTTCTGCTCCTCGTCGTCAGCTTCGCGATCTGGGGCATCTCGGGTCAGATGATGAGCCAGTTCGGCGGCGACCAGGTGGTCACGGCCGGCGGCACGCATGTTACAGGTGTCGAATACCGCCTCGCCTATGACCGCCAGATGAACGTCATGTCGCAGCAGTTCGGCCAGCGCCTGACCCGCGACCAGGCCAACGCGCTCGGCATCGACAACCAGGTGCTTTCGCAGCTCGTCGCCGGTGCGGTGCTCGACGAACAGGCACGCAAGCTCGGCCTCGGCCTCTCCAAGGACCGCCTCGCCGAACTCACCTGGGACGACCCGACCTTCCGCGGCGCCGACGGCAAGTTCGACCGCCAGGCTTTTGAATACATCCTGCGCCAGATCGGCATGCGCCCCGAAGACTATCTGAAGAACCGCGCCCAGGTTGCGGTCCGCCAGCAAATCGTCGAAGCCGTTTCCGACGGCCTCGAGGCTCCTGATACCTTCCTGCGCGCCGTCGCACTTTACCGCGGCGAAGATCGCACCATCGACTACCTGCCGCTGCCCAAGTCGCTCGTCGAGCCGATCGCGGCACCGGGCGACGACGTGCTCAAGGCCTGGTTCGAGGAAAACAAGAAGAACTACGCCGCCCCTGAATTCCGCAAGCTGAGCTACGTCAAGCTCGAGCCGGAAGACATCATGGATGCCGCAGCCGTGACCGAAGAACAGGCGCGCCAGGACTACGACAAGAACAAGTCGCACTTCACCACCGCCGAGACGCGCAAGATCGACCAGCTTGTGCTGAGCGCCGATGCGGCCAAGGCTGCTTCCGATGCGATCAAGGGTGGTGCGACCTTCGACAAGGTTGTCGCCGACCAGGGCAAGACCGCGGCTGACGTGGCCCTCGGCTCGCTGACCAAGGACAGGATCGCCGACAAGGCGGTCGCCGACGCCGCCTTCGCGCTGCAGGCCAACCAGGTCAGCGACGTCGTCCAGGGCGCTTTCGGCCCAGTGCTGGTCCGCGTCAGCGAGATCACGCCGGAAACCGTCAAGACCTTCGACGAGGTCAAGGACCAGATCCGCAAGGAGTTGGCGCTGGCCGAAGCCAACCGCATCCTGCTCGACGTGCACGACTCCTACGAGGACGCCCGCGCCGCAGGTGAGTCGATGAAGGCTGCCGCCGACAAGCTGAAGCTCAAGATGGTGACGATCGATGCCATCGACCGCGCCGGCCAGCAGCCAGACGGCACCATCGTCAACGACCTGCCGGACTCGCGCAACCTGATCCAGGCGGCCTTCACCGCCGAAGCCGGCACCGAAAACCCGCCGCTCAATGTCGGCACCAATGGTTTCGTCTTCTACGAGGTCGACGAGATCACGCCTGCCCGCGACCGCACGCTCGACGAGGTCCGCGAGAAGGTCGTCGCCGACTGGACCGCTGCCGAAGCGACGAAGCGTCTCAAGGCAAAAGCCGACGAGTTGGAGAAGCGCCTCAAGGACGGTGCCTCGCTCGACGTGATCGCCGGCGAACTCAAGCTCGAAAAGCAGACCAAGCGCGGCCTCAAGCGCGAGGCCGACGATGCCGATTTTGGCCGCGAGGGTGCCTCCGCGATGTTTGCAATGGGCCAGGGCGGCACTGGCATCGTCCCCGCCCCTGCCGGCGATGCGCAGATTCTGTTCAAGGTCGCCGAAGTGTTCGAGCCTGCCGGTGCGGACAAGAGCGCGGTGCCAGAGGACGCGCAGAAGCAGTTTGCCTCGGGCATGTCGGACGACCTGCTCGACCAGATCGTCGCCCAGCTCCAGGGCGAGTATCAAGCAACGATCAACCAGGCGGCGATCACCCGCGCACTTGCGGTGGGAACGCCATGAGCGCACTCAAGCCGCATATCGCCAAGGTCGCCGCGGGCACCCCTCTCACCTTCGAGGAGGCACGCGAGGCCTTTGACATCATCATGTCGGGCGAAGCCACGCCCGGCCAGATCGGTGGCTTTCTCATGGCGCTGCGGGTGCGCGGCGAGACCGTAAGCGAGATATCGGGCGCCGTTGCCACCATGCGCGACAAGATGCTGCGCGTCGAAGCCCCTGCCGATGCCATCGACATCGTCGGCACCGGCGGTGACGGTTCGCACAGCGTCAACATCTCGACTGCCTCGGCCTTCGTCATCGCGGGCGCAGGTGTGCCTGTCGCCAAGCACGGCAATCGCGGCCTGTCCTCGCTGACCGGCGCCGCCGACGTTCTGACCGCCCTTGGCGTCAACATCGACCTCACGCCCGAGGCGATCGGCCGCTGCATCCATGACGCCGGCGTCGGCTTCATGTTCGCGCCGGCGCATCACCCGGCGATGAAGCATGTCGGCGCGACCCGCGTCGAACTTGGCACCCGCACCATCTTCAACCTGCTCGGCCCGCTCTCCAATCCCGCCGGCGTCAACCGCCAGCTGGTTGGCGTGTTCTCGCCCGAATGGGTGCGTCCGGTGGCCGAGACGCTGAAGGAACTTGGCGCCCAGCACGTCTGGGTGGTCCACGGCGATGGTTATGACGAGATCACCACGACGGGTGAGACCCATGTCGCAGCCCTCAAGGACGGTGTGATCACCACGTTTACGCTGGCGCCCGAACAGGTCGGCTTGAGCAAGCATACGCGCGAAGAGCTGCGCGGCGGCGATTCCGCCTACAATGCCGCTGCCCTGCGCGGGGTTCTGGAAGGTGCCAAGGGTGCCTATCGCGACACGGTGCTGATGAATGCCGGTGCCGGCCTCGTCGTTGCCGGCAAGGCTGCAACGATCGGCGAAGGCGTGCCGCTTGCCGCCGAGGCAATCGACAGCGGCCGCGCCAAGGCAGTGCTCGACCGACTGGTCGCCGTTTCGAACGGATAGAGACATGGCCGATATCCTGCGCCGCATCGAAGCCTACAAGCGCGACGAGATCGCCGCAGCGAAGGCGCTGCTGCCGCTCGCCGAGCTCAAGGCGCGCGCCCGCGACGTCACCAAGCCGCGCGGCTTTCTCGCGGCACTCGAAACCAGGCACAGTGAAAGCCGCTTTGGCCTGATCGCCGAGATCAAGAAGGCGAGCCCGTCCAAAGGCCTGATCCGTCCCGACTTCGATCCGCCGGCGCTCGCCAGGGCCTATGCCGACGGCGGCGCTGCCTGCCTGTCGGTGCTGACCGACACGCCGTCCTTCCAGGGCGCACCGGAGTTCCTGACCGCCGCGCGCGACGCCTGCGCCTTGCCGGCATTGCGCAAGGACTTCATGTTCGAACCCTACCAGGTGCACGAAGCACGTGCCTGGGGCGCGGACGCGATCCTGATCATCATGGCGAGCCTGAGCGACGACGATGCCAGGCGTATCGAGGATGAGGCGTTCGAAATCGGCATGGACGTGCTCGTCGAGGTCCATGACGAAGAAGAGACAGAACGCGCGCTGAAGCTTCAGTCGCGCCTGCTCGGCATCAACAACCGCAACCTGCGCACATTCGAGGTCAGCCTCGACACGTCGGAGCGCCTCGCGCCGATGGTGCCGGCAGACCGGCTGCTGGTCGGCGAAAGCGGCATCTTCACGCATGCCGATTGCCTGCGTCTGCAGAAATCCGGCATCTCCAGTTTCCTCGTCGGCGAAAGCCTGATGCGGCAGGCCGACGTGACCTCGGCGACGCGTGCGCTGCTCGATGGCGCAGCCCTGGCAAGCGCCTGACATGGCAACCACCCTCACCCATATCGGCGCCACCGGCGAGGCCAACATGGTCGACGTCGGCGACAAGGCCGAGACGACACGCACGGCAATTGCCGAAGGCCATGTCGTCATGCGCCCGGAGACACTGGCGTTGATCCTGTCGGGCAACGCCAAGAAGGGTGACGTGCTCGGCACCGCCCGCATCGCCGGCATCATGGCGGCCAAACGCACCCATGAGCTCGTGCCGCTCTGCCATCCCATTCTTTTGACCAAGGTTTCGGTCGAGATCGAGCCAGATGAGGCGCTGCCCGGCCTGCGCGTCACGGCGCTTGCCCGCGTCACCGGCAAGACCGGCGTCGAGATGGAAGCGCTGACGGCTGCCTCGGTCGCCTGCCTTACCATCTACGACATGGCCAAGGCCGCCGATCGCGGCATGGTGATCTCCGGCATCCGGCTGGTCGAGAAGACCGGCGGCAAGTCGGGCGACTACAAGGCTGCCGAATAGATGGCGCTGCTGCCCGTCGCCGACGCCCTGGCGCGCCTGCTCGACGCTGCCGAACCGCGCGGCACGGAAACTGTAGGCCTTGCCCAGGCATCAGGCCGCGTGCTGTCG
Organism: Aminobacter ciceronei; assembly: GCF_014138625.1. Lineage (GTDB taxonomy): Bacteria > Pseudomonadota > Alphaproteobacteria > Rhizobiales > Rhizobiaceae > Aminobacter > Aminobacter ciceronei. The sequence continues at coordinate 199,776 of NZ_JACJHY010000006.1, read as the reverse complement.
GCTCCACTACACGCCCTGCGCACCCAGCCGCCCTTTGACGCCTCCGCCATGGATGGCTACGCCGTCCAGGCCGCCGACATCGCTTCACTGCCGGCGCAGCTCAAGGTTATCGGCCAGGCACCCGCCGGCAAGCAGTTCACGGGCACCGTCGGACCAGGCGAGTGCGTCCGCATCTTCACCGGCGCACCGGTGCCACAAGGCACTGATACCGTCGTCATTCAGGAGAACGTTCGCGATCTCGGCAATGGCGAGATCGCGGTGCTCGAGCCAACGCTTGCTGGCCGCAACATCCGCGCCAGGGGCCTCGACTTCAAGCAGGGCGACCTCATCCTTGATGCAGGACGTGTGCTCGACCCGGCAGCGCTCTCGCTGATCGCAGCTGCCAATCATCCCAGCGTCGAAGTGCTGCGGGCGCCTCTGGTCGCCATCATCGCCACCGGCGACGAGCTGTTGCCGCCGGGCAGCAATCCCGGGCCCGACCAGATCATCGCCTCCAACGCCTATGGCGTCGCGGCGATCGTTCAGTCGGTTGGCGCGCGCGTACTCGATCTCGGCATCGCCGCCGACCGCACCGAGGCAATCTCCGCACTGGTCGCCAAGGCGCTCGCCGCCGACGCCGATGTGATCGTCACGCTGGGCGGCGCTTCGGTCGGCGACCACGACCTCGTTCACCGTGTCCTGACCGATCTCGGCATGGATCTCAACTTCTGGAAGATCGCGATGCGCCCGGGCAAGCCGCTGATGTTCGGCCGGCTCGGCAACAGCCGCTGCGTCGGCCTGCCGGGCAATCCGGTCGCCAGCCTGATCTGCTCGCAGATTTTCCTGAAACCTCTGCTGGCGAAGCTTGGCGGCCGCCCTTATTCACCCGACATGCGCAACGGCATTCTCGACACGGCAATGGCGGCCAACGACCTGCGCCAGGACTTTGTCCGCGCGATTGCGCGCGAGACCGCTGAGGGTCTCGTCGTCACACCCTACCTGATCCAGGACTCTTCGATGCTGCGCACGCTGGCCGACGCCAACTGCGCCATCGTGCGGGTGCCCTTCGCGCCTGCAGTCGAAGCCGGCAGCGCCTGCCAGGTGATGATGTTGCGCTGAGCAGCACCTTCCACCCTTCACGAAATATCAACAGTTGCGGAACACAACTGGAACAGATAGTGTTTGTTCTGGGTTTGTTTTTCTTCTGATTCCTCGGGGGTGGCGATGCTGACGCGCAAACAACACGAGCTTTTGCTATTCATCCACGAGCGGCTGAAGGAAGCGGGTATTCCGCCGTCCTTCGACGAGATGAAGGAAGCACTCGACCTCGCCTCCAAGTCCGGCATACATCGCCTGATCACGGCGCTCGAAGAACGCGGCTTCATCAGGCGTCTGCCCAACCGGGCGCGCGCGCTTGAAGTGCTGCGCCTGCCCGATTCGATCGCGCCTGGCCTCAACGCGGCGAAGAAGTTCTCGCCCAGCGTCATCGAGGGTAGCCTCGGCCGCAAACCCGAGCCGTCACGCAGCATGTCGGCAGGCAATGACGACGATGTTGCTTCGGCGGTTGCCATTCCCGTCATGGGACGCATCGCTGCCGGTGTGCCGATCGACGCCATCCAGCACAAGACGCATTCGATTTCGGTGCCGCCAGACATGATCATGGGCGGCGAGCATTACGCGCTCGAGGTCAAGGGCGACTCGATGATCGAGGCCGGCATCTTCGACGGCGACACTGTGGTCATCCGCAGCTCGACCACGGCCAATCCCGGTGAGATCATCGTCGCCCTCGTCGACGACGAAGAAGCGACGCTCAAGCGTTTCCGCCGCAAGGGTGCCTCGATCGCTCTTGAGGCCGCCAATCCGGCCTATGAGACCCGCATCTTCGGACCGGACAGGGTCAAGGTGCAGGGCAAGCTTGTCGGCCTGATCCGCCGCTATTGATTGCCGGGCTGCGTTTCCGCCACCTCGGCCTGCCCATCCTGCTGCAATCTGTAAGCCGGACTGATCTGCCCTGTTGCTATCGTGCCGTATCTGACGGCTCTGCGACGGCGGGTACAGATTTCGGACTCACCGTGTGGTCGCAGTCGGCGCTTTCGGGTGCGCCGTGGTTGCCCCGGCAGGTGTCTTCGGGGGCATCTCCGCTCGCTTGTAGGGTGGAAGGCCCCTCGCCTCGCGCGAAAATTGGCGCTGCGCATGCCACGGGCGGTACGGTTCCGCCACGGCGTGGCGTATCTCGACCGCCCGATCTACGCCAGCCGCCGCGGCTGTGATGAATATCGACGCACTGCCAAGGCGCGCCAGCTCGCGTTTGGTGAGCACGGCCACGCCGGGGCAGACGTCGCTTGCCGTGGCATCGTCGACGACGATGAGATCCGCGTTGTCGCAGGCTCGTGCAGCGGCGCTCGCATTCGCTGCATGGACGATCCGTGCCCCCTCCGGTTGTTGAACCGTGCACAGCCCGCTGTCACAGACGAAGGCGTCCGCGCCGGCGGCGTTTAGCTCTCCAGATACTGGTTTGCCGGGTATCGTACCGGCGACATCTGCCTCGGCTGTTGGCTGTGAGCCGGTCTCGCTGGGCAAACGGACAGTCCCGTTCGTTGCATTCGCGGCCGAACGGGCCGGGGTGACAAGTGTTTCCGACGCCAGCGCGCGCTGCCAGTTGTCGACGGTGAACTGGTTCGGCCGGACGCGATTGACGGCAAGCTTGCCATCGTCGACCGGGACGCCGACGAGGCGGCCATCTTCCGAAACGAGAACGTTGGGCGTTTCCGTTTCCACGACCGTCAGCAGCCCAAGGGCCGCGAATGGCAGTGCGGCGGCGCGCAGCCAGGTCGTTGCCGTAGACGCGATGACGAGTGCTGCAGTGAGCAACAATACCGCATGTGACGAGACAAGGCCGACCGCATCGACCGGCGAGCGCTCGGAGAACCAGGTGGCGATGCCAATCATTGCCTTCAGGCCGAAGCCCATCGTGTCGAGGAAGGGGCCGTCGAGTCCAAGCGGCATGAAGATGCCAGCCATGACGGCAAAGGGCATGACCAGGACTGACACAAACGGGCTGACTGCCAGATTGGCGAACAGGCTGAGGGGCGAGACACGTTGGAAATGCCATGCGCCCAAAACGCTGGTCGCGAGCCCGGCAATCACCGACGTCGCGGCGAGACCTATCGCAACTGTCGCAAGCCAGCGCCAGATTTTGGACGGCTGCGATCTCTGACCTACCGGCAGCGCCTGCTCCTCCCGCCGATCCGACCACCAGGCATATGCGCCAACGAGGGCTGCCGTTGCGGCGAACGACATCTGGAAGCTCGGCCCGACGACTTCGTGGGGCGAGATCATGATCACGACGACGGCCGAGATCGCCAGGTTGCGCATGGTGAGTGCTGCGCGGTCGAACAGCACGGCCGTCAGCATCACCGCCAGCATGATGAAGCTGCGTTGCGCCGCGACCTCGGCGCCTGAAATGAACAGATAGCCACCGATGGCGAGCAGTGCTGCGCCTGCCGCGCACTTCTTGACCGGCCGGTGCGAGGTGAACCCGGGAAAGGCGGCGAAGCATAGCCGCATCAAAAGCATGACCGTGCCTGCGACCATCGCCATGTGCAGACCCGAGATCGAGATGATGTGGTAGAGCCCGGTACGCCGCAGCGCCTCGTTGACATCCTCGGGAATGCCGCCGCTCACGCCGACGACCAGGGCAGCCGCGATTTCGCCCTCCGGACCGCCAATGCGGTCGCGAATGCGCTGGGCAATCTTCTGGCGCACATTCTCGATTGACGCGAATGCACGATCACTGGCCGACAGCGGCTGGGTGGTTGCAGCAAACTCTGGGCCTTTCATGAAAAAGCCGCTGGCGCCGATGCCGTCGAAATAGCTTTCGAAGGAAAAATCATAGCTGCCCGGCCGCACAGGCCCGGACGGCGGCATCAGCCTGACATAACCCGTCACCTCGGACCCCGCCATGACGCCCTCAGGAAGCTTGCGGGCAACGAGCCGCACCCGATCGGGCGTATAACGCAAGACCGGGCGCGCGGTCGCCAGAACGTCGAGCGTCAGCCGCACCCTACCCTTGTCCAGATTGTCGATTTCGACGACTCGCCCGGTGATGGCAGTCGAGATCTCGGCGCCCAGCATCTTCGTTGCCATGCGTTCCGTCTCGAACTTTGCACCCGCCATGCCGAGCATTGAGGCGGCGAGTGCGGCCAGCGCGTAGTGAACAGGCCGCCGTCCGCGCGTTAGGAAGGCGAGGACGGCCGGTGTCGCTGACACAATGACGAGCGGCGCGAGATCCGGCTCGTTCGGAAGCGCGAAATACACCAGGGCACCAGCGGCCAGAAAAACCGGAAGAAGCAGGAACGCCGCACCGCGGTCGAGTTCCGTTTCGATCGCGGCCAGGGTGGATCGTGCGGTGATCCGGTGACCGACCAGCAATTGCGATCCTTGCCGTAGCCAGGACTTGTGTCCTCGCTGAAACGGCGATGCATCGGCGTCAGGAGCAGCATCTCTCTCGGGCAGAGCTGGTGGTGTCCACGCAACGGCAGGCACAGCCGGAGAGGTCAGCAAGTCGCGCTCGCTGGCTTCGACCACCGGATTGTTACCGGCTTGCCCCTCCCGCATGCGGTCGCCCATCGGGCCTGCCTCTTGCGCCCCAGACCTTCTATGCTACATCAACCGCACACAAACGCCATGCGCCGCCGGTTTTCGGCCAAGCGCCCTGCTTCCCTTGGAAATCGCCATGCCTGTCGTCACCCGCTTCGCCCCCTCGCCCACCGGCTATCTGCACATTGGTGGCGCGCGTACCGCTCTCTTCAACTGGCTTTATTCCCGCCACACCGGCGGCACCATGCTGCTGCGTATCGAGGACACCGACCGCGAGCGCTCGACCGACGCCGCAACTGCCGCGATCCTCGAGGGCCTGACCTGGCTCGGCCTGACCTGGGAGGGTAAGCCGATTTCGCAGTTCGAGCGTGCGGCGCGCCATCGCGAGGTGGCCGAAGAACTCGTGCGCATGGGCAAAGCCTATTATTGCTACGCCTCGCAGGAAGAGCTGACCGAGATGCGCGAGAAGGCGCGCGCCGAGGGCAAGCCGCCACGCTATGACGGCCGCTGGCGCGACCGCGACCCGTCCGAGGCGCCGGCGGGCGTCAAGCCGGTCATTCGCATCAAGGCGCCGCAGGACGGCGAGACGCTGGTGCTCGACCGCGTGCAGGGTGACGTGCGCTTTCCCAACAAGGATCTCGACGATTTCATCATCCTGCGTTCGGACGGCGTACCGACCTACATGCATGCTGTCGTCGTCGACGATCACGACATGGGCGTCACCCACATCATCCGTGGCGACGACCACCTGACCAACGCCGCGCGCCAGACCGTCATCTACAATGCCATGGGCTGGGACGTGCCGGTGATGGCGCATATCCCGCTGATCCATGGTGCGGACGGCGCAAAACTGTCCAAGCGCCATGGCGCGCTCGGCGTCGATGCTTATCGCGCCATGGGCTATTTGCCTGAGGCCCTGCTCAACTACCTCGCCCGCCTCGGCTGGAGCCATGGCGACGACGAGGTGATGAGCATCGAGAACATGATCAGCTGGTTCGAGATCGAGGACGTCAACAAGGGTGCGGCACGCTTCGACTTTGCCAAGCTCGAGGCGCTGAACGGCGTTCATATGCGCCAGATGGACGACAAGAAGCTGTTCGACATCTTCGTTGCCACCTTGCCCTATCTGCCCGGCGGCGATGCCATCCTCGGCGGGCTCGACGACACGCGCAAGGCACAGCTGCTTGCCGCCATGCCGGGCCTCAAGGAGCGTGCCAAGACGCTGATCGAACTGGCTGACGGCGCAGGCTTCCTGTTTGCCCAGCGTCCGCTGCCGCTCGATGAGAAGGCCGCCGGCCTGCTCGCCGGCCCAGCCAAGGATATCCTCAAGGGCGCGCATGCGGCGCTCGCGACGGTCGCTGCCGCCGACTGGACGGCGGCCAATGCAGAGGCCGCGATCCGCGAGTTTGCCGGCCGCGAAAATCTTAAATTGGGCGGCGTGGCGCAGCCTTTGCGGGCCGCCCTGACGGGCAAGAGCACTTCCCCCGGAGTGTTCGATGTGCTCGCCGTTCTAGGGCGCGACGAAAGTCTAGCCCGCATTTTTGATCAAATCGATTAGGTCAGCAGTGCTTTCCTAGTTTTGCATTGAAATGAGGCTGTTGCGGTGCAACATTGCGGCAACAGGTCAATTTGAAAGCAGCGGGAAAGCTGGGAAGCGAGTTCAAGCGTTCCGGGCCTAATGGGTTGCCTTGTTATGACGATTGCGCCGCGCAAGGCGGCAACTCAGCACTAAGGAGTATGCGATGACTGATTCGACCGCCAAACTGGAGTTCCGCGGCCAGACCCACGAGTTCAAGGTCCGCGGCGGAACGGTCGGACCAGATGTGATCGACATTGCATCGCTCTACGCAACGACCGGCGCATTCACCTACGACCCGGGCTTCACCTCCACCGCAAGCTGCGAATCGGAAATCACCTTCATCGACGGCGACGCCGGTGTCCTGCTGCACCGCGGCTATCCGATCGACCAGCTCGCCGAGCACGGCGACTTTCTCGAAGTTTGCTACCTCCTGCTCTACGGCGAACTGCCGACCAAGGCGCAGAAGGACGACTTCGACTACCGCGTCACGCGCCACACCATGGTGCACGAGCAGATGTCGCGCTTCTTCACCGGCTTCCGCCGCGACGCACACCCGATGGCGGTGATGTGCGGCGTGGTCGGCGCGCTGTCGGCCTTCTATCACGACTCGACCGACATCTCCGATCCGCACCAGCGCATGGTCGCCTCGATCCGCCTGATCGCAAAGATGCCGACGATCGCCGCGATGGCCTACAAGTACCACATCGGCCAGCCGTTCATTTACCCCAAGAACGAGCTGAACTTTGCCGCCAACTTCCTGCACATGTGCTTTGCCGTGCCGTGCGAGGAGTACAAGGTCAACCCAGTGCTGGCCCGCGCTATGGAGCGCATCTTCATCCTGCACGCCGACCACGAACAGAACGCCTCGACCTCGACCGTGCGCCTCGCCGGCTCGTCGGGTGCCAATCCGTTCGCCTGCATCGCCGCCGGCATCGCCTGCCTGTGGGGCCCCGCACATGGCGGCGCCAATGAAGCAGCGCTCAACATGCTCAGCGAGATCGGCCACGTCGACCGAATTCCCGAGTTCGTCGCCCGCGCCAAGGACAAGAACGATCCGTTCCGCTTGATGGGTTTCGGCCACCGCGTCTACAAAAACTACGATCCGCGCGCCAAGATCATGCAGAAGACCACGCATGAAGTGCTGGGCGAGCTCGGCATCAAGGACGATCCGATGCTCGACGTGGCAATGGAACTCGAGCGCATCGCGCTGACCGACGAGTATTTCATCGAGAAGAAGCTGTATCCGAACATCGACTTCTATTCAGGCATCACGCTGAAGGCGCTGGGCTTCCCCACCACCATGTTCACCGTGCTGTTCGCGCTCGCCCGCACCGTTGGCTGGATCGCGCAGTGGAAGGAAATGATCGAGGATCCGCGCCAGAAGATCGGCCGTCCGCGCCAGCTCTACACCGGCGCCACCGAACGCGACTACGTGCCGATCGCCAAGCGCTGAGCCTTTCAGCGCCGCGTTCGTTCAGGCGCGCGGCGCCGTCGCAGCTCGAAGCTGCGAACGACTTGAAAAACACCCGCTAGGCCATTGCCTCGGCGGGTGTCTTTCATTTCGTGATGTGTTTGAGAACCGTTTCGGCAGCGATCTCGCCCGACGGCCGTTCGGTCGCCATGCGTCTGGCAATTTCGGCAAAACCGTCTTTCTGCCAGCGTCGAAGGGCGCCATCCTCGAACAGGCCTTCGACATAGCGCGCCATCCATTGCGGGCGCACATACTCGTTGTAGTTTTCCTGCACGACCGGCCTGTCGGCAATCAAGTTGGGCAGTGCAGCACTCCACACCGTGACCATGCTCTGGATCATCCGCGCCAGCGTGTCGAGTTTGTAGGACGACAACATCGGCACACCCGCAAGCGCGAGTTCCAGCGACACCGTGCCCGATGCGATCAGGGCTGCGTCGGCTTCGCCAAAGGCCTGCCACTTGTGCTGCGGATCGAGGATAATCTCCGGCTTTTGCTGCCAGGTGGAGACAGCCTCTTCGACGAGGCCGGCGACATGCGGCACCGTCGGCAAGAGCAGCCGCATACGATGGCCGCGTGCGCGCAGGATCGAAACGGTCTCACCAAATGGACCGATCAGGCTGCGCACTTCGCTGCGGCGCGATCCCGGCAAAAGTAGAAGCGTCTTCTCGCGGTCAGGCGCCGGATTGGCCTTTCCCTCCTGCATCGCCGCGGCAATGGCGATGCCCGGATCGGTCGTCAGGCGATGGCCGACAAATGTACCATGTGGGCCGCCCAGGCGCTCCAGTTCGGCCGGCTCGAACGGCAGGATGCACAGTACCTCGTCGACATGCGGCTTCATCGCCTTGGCCCGTCCCGGTCGCCAGGCCCAGACGCTCGGGCAGATGTAATGGATGATAGGAATAGTGGGATCGAGCGCCCGCACTTTCCTGGCAACGCGCAGCGAAAAATCCGGGCTGTCGATGGTTACAAGGCAATCCGGCTTTTCGGCCGCGACGAAACGGGCGGTCTGGCCAATCCGCCTGATCAGGCGCGGCAGGTCGCGAATGACCGCCGTCAGTCCCATCAATGCGATCTCGCTGGCATTGAACAGCGGCGAAAGGCCAAGCTCCTGCAGATGCCGGCCGCCAGTGCCGACAAGCCTGACCTCGCGCCCGCTCAAGCGCTGCAGCGCCTGCACCAGATCGGTGCCGAGCAGATCGCCCGACTCCTCGCCCGCGACGATGGCAATCTTGAGCGGTGGCTGGGTCATCGCTCATTTCCCTCGCCGGACAGGCCGATGACGAACAAGCCGAGCCTGTCGGCGCGTTCGACCACCTCGCCATAATCGAGCACCAGTGAGCGTCCGGCCTCAATGCCGATCCCGGCAAGCCCCGCTGCATGCGCAGCATCGACCGTTGCTGGGCCGATTGTCGGCAAGTCCGCACGCAGTTCCTGGTCAGGCTTGGCGCATTTCACCAGAACGCCGCGCTTTCGCCCGGCAATGCGGCCATTGTCGCGTAGCTCGCGCACGCGTTCGAGCAACAGGTCTGTGCCCTCGATGCCTTCGAGTGCGATGGCGCGCCCGCCTATGGCAACCGCCGCCTGGCCGATATCAAGCGCACCGATCGTGCGTGCGGCCTCCTGGCCTGCTCGAAGGTCGGCCCAGTCACTCTGCTGGGGCGCCAGCGCCCCCATGCTGCCGGCCACGGCCAGCAGCTCCGGAACGACCTGATGTGCGCCGACGACCTTGATACCGTTGTCTTCGATCGTCGTGACCAGGATGCGCAGCAGGCCGTCGTCGCCGCGGGCAAGCGCTGCAAGCGCGCGCGGCAGGACACGCAGCAGGGCGATGCTGGGGCGAATGGCCCGCCACACCGGGCGACGGCTGATGCCACCGGCAAGCACGCAATGGGTGATGTCGTGGCGCTTGAGCAAAGGCACCAGCGAGGCGAACTGCTCGATGGCAAGCCGCTCGCCGGCATAGCTCCAGAGGCTGGTGCCGGGATCGGTCTCACCGTCAATCAGAACGATGAAAGGCTTGTGCCCGGCCTCGGCGAGACTGTCGGCGACATTGACCGGGAGCCGACCGCTGCCGGCAACGACAGCAATCCGGTCGGTCGCGGAAAGGTTGATCCTCTTTCCGCCCTCAGCCTTCGTCATCGGCGGCGTCTTCGGCGACGGCGTTTCTGAGCGGCGGCACGGTGAAGTGGCGCTTGCCGCGCGCCTGGATGAAATCCAGGACGTCACGCACGATGGGCGAGCCGGCGAATTCGCGTTCGACTAGCGGGATGCTCTCGGCCACCGAACGGGTTGGGTCGAAGATCATCTTGTAGGCCTTGCGCAAGGCGAAGATCTCGGCGCGCGGCAGGCCGGAGCGGCGCATGCCGATGACGTTGAGCCCACGCAGGCGGGCGCGATTGCCCATCACCATGCCATAGGGGATGATGTCGCCATCAATGATCGCGCCACCGCCGGCAAAGGCATGGTGACCGATACGCGTCATCTGATGGACGGCACACAGGCCACCAAGCGTGACATTGTTGCCGACTTCGACGTGCCCGCCGAGGGTCGCGACATTGGCCATGGTGACGTTGTCGCCGACGATGCAGTCATGCGCAATATGCGCATAGGCGAGGAACAGCCCGTTGTCGCCGACGGTCGTGACACCTCGACTGGTGTCGGTGCCGACATGCATGGTCACGCCTTCACGCATCGTGCAATTCTTGCCGACAGTGAGCGTCGTGCGGCCACCCTTGTGCTTGTTGTTCTGGGGCGCAGCGCCAAGCGTTGCCTGCGGAAACACCGTGCAGCCCTCACCCAGCGTCGTTGCACCCAGGATCGCGACATGGCTCAACAGTTCGACGCGGTCACCGATGACGGCATCAGCGCTGACATGGCAGAAAGGACCAATGCGGACGCCTGCACCCAGTTGTGCACCGGCTTCGACGACAGCGGCAGGATGGATAAAGGTTTCAGTCATGGAGTTGTTGCTTATTCCTTGGGCACCATCATCGCGGCCACCTCTGCTTCGGCTACGGTCGCACCATTGACCTGCGCGTCGCAGGCGAACTTCAGGATGTTGCCGCGCTTCTTGATCTTCTTGACGTGAATGCGGAGCTGGTCTCCCGGCACGACCGGCTTGCGGAACTTGGCGCCGTCGACCGTCATCAGGTACACAAGCGACGGCGTTTCGTCGACGACCAGCCGCAGGCAGATGGCGCCCGCCGTCTGTGCCATGGCCTCGATGATCAGCACGCCGGGCATGACCGGATGGCCCGGGAAATGCCCTTGGAAGTGCGGTTCGTTGAAGGTGACGTTCTTGATGCCGACAGCGGAATCGTCGCCGTCGATGTCGACGATGCGATCGATCAGCAGGAACGGGTAACGATGCGGCAGCAGCTTGTGCAGGCCGAGGATGTCGACGGCTTCAAGTGTCCTGGTCGCCTGGTCAGTCACTGCTCCCACCCCCCTTTGGTTTTCCCATGGCCATTTTTCTGATCAACGCGAACTCGCGCATTGCCAATTTCATTGGTTTTGCAGGAAATCCTGCCCAAACTTCGCCTGCCGGCACGTCGTGCATCAGGCCGCTGCGCGCTGCCAGCTGCGCCCCCGATCCGATGGTCAGGTGATCGGCCAGGCCGACGCCGCCGCCCATCATCACGTTGTCGCCGACGACAACCGAGCCCGAAATACCCGTCAGCCCCGCAATAACGCAATTGCGGCCAATGCGCACGTTGTGGGCGATCTGCACGAGATTGTCGATCTTCGAGTTTTCGCCGATGACCGTGTCCGACATGGCGCCACGATCGACGGTCGAATTGGCGCCGATCTCGACATTGTCCTGGATGATGACGCGGCCTATCTGCGGGATGCGTTCAGGACCGCGCGCACCGCCGGCGAAACCAAAGCCGTCCTGGCCGATGCGGGCGCCGGCATGAATGATGACGCCATTACCGATAAGCGCATATTGGATCGAGCTGTGCGGGCCGACATAACAATAGCGGCCGATCTGGGTCGAACGACCGATGACCGCATGAGCGGATACCACAGTCCCGCTGCCGACTGCCGCGTTCGGGCCGATCACCACACCAGCCTCGATGACGGCGCCTGGCTCGACATGAGCGGTCGGATCAATGTGGGCGAATGGCGAAATGCCTGCTTCACCGCTCACACCTACCGGGCGCTCGGCATCCGGATAAATTAGCCTGCCGATGCGGGCAAAGGCCTGCTGCGGACGCGGCGAAACGAGAATGGCAATGCCATCAGGCACGAGGTCGGCAACGTCAGACGTGCACAGGACAGCGGCAGCATGCAGCGACTTGAGCGGTGCTGCGTTGCGCTTGCCGTCGACAAACACCAAAGCGCCATCGCCACCGCTGCTTGCCGCTGCGATGGTCGAGATGGCGATATCGGAATGTTTGGGGTCGACGAGCATCGCGCCGGTAAGGCCGGCCACCTCGCCCACCGTGTAGCGGCGTGACGGCACAAAAAATACCGGATCCGTCATGAAATGCTGTTCCAGCCAAGCCGGGCAAAGAGTTTCCGGGCCGTGACAGCCCGGAAACGTTGTACCACGCAATTAGAAGCGGGTCGAAATGCCGAAGTTGAATTCCTGCGTATTGTCGGTGTCCAGCTTCTTGACCGGTACCGCATAGTCGATGCGCAGCGGGCCGAATGGCGAAGCCCAGAGCAGACCGACACCGACCGAGGCACGCAATTCCATGTCAGTCGAGACGATGTTGGTGCCCGCGACATTAACCTTGCTACCATAAAGCGTCGCTGCATCCGCAAAGACGGCGCCACGCAGGCCGAAGCTCTCCGGCACGACCGGGATCGGGAACTGTGCTTCGGCAGACGCATTGAAGTAGGTCGTGCCGCCGAGATGGTCGCCACCGTTCTTGTCGTACGGTCCGATGCCGTTGTACTCGAAGCCGCGGATCATACGATCATTGTTCTTGAAGTGATCGAAGACGCGCAGGCCGTCGTCGCCGAAGCCCTGGATGTGACCGGCGCCAGCCGATACGAGGCCAACGATATCAAGCTCTTCCGACAGCGTCTGATAGTAGCTCGCACGGCCCGTGAACTTGACGAACTTCGCGTCGCCGCCAAGACCAGCCACTTCGGTCGTGAAGTTGGCGTAGATGCCGTTACGCGGGTTTTTCATGTCGTCGATGGTGTTGTAGACCAGCGTACCGCTGACCGACGACTTGATCCACGGACTGTTGGCGATGCCATCCTTGATCGCCGGCGAGATCGTGCACTTCGCAGGGTCAAGAACACCGCCGCTCAGACAGTCCTCATCATACTCATACTTCTCTTGCGCGATGTTGTAGGCAAGTTGCGTCGAGATGTTGTTGGTGATCGGCAGGCCGAAACGGATGGTGCCACCCGTAATGTCGCTCTGGTACTTGTCGTCGTACTTGCGGGTCTGACGATAGACGTCAAAGCCGGCAGCGATACGGCGACCGAGGAAATACGGCTCGGTAAACGAGAAGCTGTAGTCGCGCGAGTTCTTGCCGCCACCGGCGGAGAACTTGATGAACTGGCCGCGGCCGAGGAAGTTGCGCTCGGTGATCGAGCCTTCCACAGAAGGGCCGGCATTGTCGCCACCGGTCGAATAGCCGGCGCCGATCGAGAACTCGCCGGTCGACTTCTCGACCAGATCGACAACCAGCACGACCTGGTCAGGCTGCGATCCGGGAGCGGTCGACACTTCGACACGCTCGAAGAAGTTCAGCGCCTCGAGGCGCTTCTTGGCGCGCTGGATCAGCACCTGGTTGAAGGCATCGCCTTCGGAGACGTCGAATTCGCGACGGATCACGAAATCGCGGGTGCGTTCGTTGCCGCGGATTTCGATGCGCTCGACATAAGCCTTGGCGCCCTGGTCGACGGTGTAGACGACCGAGATGGTGCGGTTTTCGAAATTGCGGTCACCGCGCGGCGTCACCTTGGCGAAGGCATAGCCCGCGCCGGCAACGTTCTCGGTGATCGCGATGATCGAATCTTCGACGTCCTTGGCGTTGTAAACATCGCCCTTGCGCGTCTCGACGAGACGCTGCAGGCTCGCGCCGTCGACCTCGGGGATGCTGCTTTCGACCGACACATCGCCAAACGTGTAGCGCTGGCCTTCGTCAACGGTGATCGTGATGGTGTACTGGTTGGTCGCCTCGTCGAGTTCGCCGAAGGCGGAAACAACCTGGAAGTCGGCGTAGCCATGATTGAAATAGAAGCGACGCAGCGCTTCCTCGTCGGCGCGCAGGCGGTCTTCATCATAGATGTCGTCACGCAACATGAACGACAGGAACGACGAGCGCTTGGTCGAGATGACGTCTGCGAGGCGGCGATCGCCATAGGCGTCGTTGCCGACGAAATTGATCGCGGCGATCTTCGTGCGGCCGCCTTCATTGATCTCGAACACCACGTTCACGCGGTTTTCGCCGAGATCCATGATCTGTGTGCCGACGGTGACGTCGTCACGACCGACGCGCTTGTAGGCTTCCTTGATCGCCTGGGTGTCAGCCTCAAGCGCTGCCTGTGAAAATGCGCCGCGCGGCTTGAGCTGGATGGCGCCACCGAGTGCCGCGTCCTTGAGCTTCTTGTTGCCCTGGAACAGCACGTTGTTGACGACCTGATATTCGGAAACCTGAACGACAAGCGTCGAGCCGACCTGGTTGATGCGGACGTCGGAGAACAGGCCGCTGCCGAACAGCGCCTTCACCGCGTCGTCGATATCGGTGTTCGAGAACGACTTGCCGGGCTTGATGGAGATGTAGTTGCGGACGGTATCCGCATCGACGCGCTGATTGCCGCGCACTTCGACTCGGTTGACCACCGCCGCTTGCGCGGCTGACACGGCAACAAACTGGACCGCCACTGCGCCTGGAATGGCCAGAGCGGCGGAAAGAGCAACCGCGGACGCGGCGCTCGCAAACTTAAGTGCTGCCTTCATAGTCGGCCTTTACAACCTTTTCTCGAAGTCCCCACGGCGAGAAAACCGGACGTCGCGGTAATTTCCCGTACCGTAATAACTGGATTTTCCCTACACGCAAGGCTTCTGGTTAATTTGCGCTTACTTCCTCAGCGAGCGTGACTTTCGCGTCACGCATACCGCCCCGGATGGTAAACGCCCTCTCAACGGACCCCTTGCCGGCCCCAAATTTCTTCATGATTTCAGCAGCCAAACAGGTCGTTCCAGAAAACGAAGCCCATAAACGCCAGCACGAGAACCATCCCCACTCGATATACAGCCTCCATCGCCCGCTCGGAAACAGGGCGCCTGATGACAGCTTCAACTGCATAGAACGCCAAGTGGCCGCCGTCGAGTGGAGGAATCGGCAGAAGGTTCAGAAAACCGATGCCGACCGACAAAAGAGCCACCAATTGCACCAGCCAGACGAAGCCCAGTTGGGCCGCCTTGCCGGCCATGTCGGCGATCTTGACCGGTCCACCGAGCTGACACTTGTCCTCCCGGCCAACGACGAATCGCTTCAGGAACTGACCGGTACGCTCGATGATGTGCCCGGTTTCGGAAACCGCCTGCACAAATGCGCCGCCTGGGCTGTAGCTGATGAGCCTGGGCTGCCCCAGCTCCTCATTGTTGACGACGCCAATGACCGCAACCTTGACCGAATTGCCGAGCGCGTCCTTCTGCTCCATCACTTCGGGCGTCGCCGTAACAGAGACTTCCTTGCCGTCGCGCATCATCACGAAGGTAAGCGGATCGCCACCGCGCCCCGAGACGATGCGCTGGACGTCGGAGAAGGTTTCCACCGGCTGGCCGTCGACACTGACGAATCGGTCGCCCGGCTGGATACCGGCATTCGCCGCCGGGCTGGCGGCGCGCACCTCGGCAACCGTCGGCTCCATGACATAGCGGCCATAAGCCGAAAACAGCACAGTGAATACGGCAATCGTCAGCAGGAAATTGAAAAGCGGTCCGGCGAACACGGTCGCCGCGCGCTTCCACACTGGTTGCGTATGGAACGCGATCTTACGTTCGGCGGCACTGAGATTGTCGTCCCCGCCGCCCTCCGGCTTGCTGGTGACGCTCATGTCGCCGACGAACTTGACGTAGCCGCCCAAGGGAATGGCGCAAAGCTTCCAACGCGTACCGCGACGATCGTTGAAGCCGAGCAGTTCGGGGCCGAAGCCGATCGAAAAGGCCTTCACACCGATACCGCACCAGCGGCCGACCAGATAATGGCCCATCTCGTGCACGAACACGACGATGGTGAGCACGAACAGGAACGGCACGATGGTGCCGATCAGGAGACCATCCGTAGTCAGGAACGCGGGAAGATACTCGCTCAATTCAAGCCCTCAACCAGATACCTTGGCGCTTCAAGTGCAGCACCGCGCCTTGCCCGAGGCTTGCGCCCCTGAATTTGGTCGCTCAGGCCGGAAACAATCCCTGAGCCGGATGGTCGGCGGAACCGGACATCCAGCCGATGACGTATAGGGCAAATGCAGCCGCGACAAGCCCATCGACGCGGTCCATCACGCCGCCATGGCCGGGAATCAGCGACCCCGAATCCTTGTAGCCATGCCGACGCTTGACCCATGATTCGAACAGATCGCCGGCCTGCGAGATCACCGAAAGCAGCAGGCCTATCACGGCCAGGAGGAACAAATTGCCCGTACCGGCAAAGTTGGCGAGCAACAGTCCGGCAACCACACCACCGACAGCGCCGCCAACAGCGCCGCTGCGCGTCTTGCCGGGCGAAATGGCCGGTGCCAGCTTGGGCCCGCCGACCTTGCGGCCGACAAAATAGGCAAAAATGTCCGTCGCCCAGACAACCGCGAACAGAAACAGGATGGCGACGAGGCCCGACGCGTCGTCGCCGCGCAACAGGGCAAGGGACAGGCCGGAGAGCGCAGAATAGCCAAAGCCGGCAGCTTCCCACGCCCCTGCCCTGCGCAGCTTGCCCAGCCCCCACAGGATGAACGTGAAGACAGCGGCCAGGATGATCAGCGCAAGTGCCGGAATGCCCGCGACCAAGGCGCCGGCGAACATCAGGATGAACACTTCCGGCAGCATGTTGAGGTTGCCGCCAGCCCATCCTGTCTCGCTGTTCGGCCGCGACATGCGCGACCATTCGTAGAAGATGGCAAGCGCTATCGCCGCGGTCAGCATCCTGAACGGCAGCCCGCCCAGCCATGTCAGCAACAGCACAGCAGCTGCCAGCACGATCGCTGAAATTGTCCGGAGCTGGAGATTGCTCATGGCAAGGTCACGAAGCGACGTCGCGCGCTGCAAGCCCGCCAAAACGGCGTTCGCGGCCAGTATATTCGCGCAAGGCCTCCGACAGATGCTCGCGGGTGAAATCCGGCCAGTAGCAAGGCTGGAAGATCAGCTCGCTGTAGGCCGACTGCCAGGGCAGGAAATTGGAGAGCCGGATTTCGCCGCTGGTGCGAATGACCAGATCGGGATCAGGAATGCCCGATGTGTCGAGTTCCTCGGCAAACAGCTCCGGCGTGATCTGCTCGCTTGAAATGTCGCCACGCTTGACCGCTTCCGCCAGCCGGCGCGCGGCGCGCGCGATCTCGTCGCGCCCGCCATAGTTGAACGCGATGACCAGCGTCAGCGCATCATTGCCCGATGTCAGCGTTTCGGCTTCCTCGAGCAGGCTGCGGATATCGGGCTGCAGCGTGGCCCTGTCGCCGATGATCTGGACGCGCACACCGCTGTTGTGGAGTTCGGCAAGATCGCGCCGAATGAAGATCTTGAGCAACCCCATGAGGTCGGTGACCTCGGACTTGGGCCGCGACCAGTTCTCCGAGGAGAAGGCGTAGACGGTCAACCAGGAAATACCGAGGTCTGCGGCGGCACGAACGGTGCGGCGCAACGCCTCGACTCCGGCCCGGTGGCCCGCAACGCGCGGCAGGCCGCGGGCTTTTGCCCAGCGACCGTTGCCGTCCATGATAATCGCGACATGCGCGGGCGTAGTCATCCGTTCGCTTTCGGGCCGGCCGTATGCCTGCCTCAGACTTGCATGATCTCGGCTTCTTTGCCTGCGAGCAGGCTGTCGATCTGGCTGATCGTATCGTCGGTCAGCTTCTGGACCTTGTCGGACTGGACGCGCTGGTCGTCCTGGCTGATGTCGCCATCCTTCTCGGCCTTCTTGAGTGCGTCCATGCCGTCGCGGCGCACATGGCGGGTGGCGACCTTGGCGTTCTCGGCGTAGGTGTGGGCGATCTTGACCAGTTCCTTGCGGCGCTGCTCGTTGAGCTCCGGCAGCGGAATGCGCAGGTTGGTGCCGTCGACGATCGGGTTGAAGCCGAGGTTGGATTCACGGATGGCGCGATCGACAGCACCGACCATAGACTTGTCCCAGACCGAGACCGAGATCATGCGCGGCTCAGGCACGGACACTGTGGCTACCTGGTTGAGCGGCATCGACGAGCCATAGGCCTGGACGTGGATCGGATCGAGCAGGTTGCTCGAGGCACGGCCCGTGCGCAGCGAGGCGAGGTCGTGCTTGAAGGCGTTGATGGCGCCTTCCATGCGGCGCTGAAGATCGCTGTAATCCGTGCTCATTGCAGTCTCCTTGGTCCCGATTTCGGGGCCATCGTTCCAATCGTCAGGCGTCCGTAACAATCGTGCAGCGGCCGCCACCTTTCAATATTTCGCCGAACCCGCCTTTTTCATGGATCGAATAGACGATTATCGGGATGTTGTTTTCGCGCGCAAGAGCAATCGCGGCCGTATCCATGATGGACAGGCCTTTTGTGATGACTTCGGCGTGCGTGATGCGTTCGAAGCGCGTCGCAACTGGGTCCTTCTTGGGATCGGCCGAATAGACACCATCGACCTGGGTGCCCTTGAACAGCGCGTCAGCGCCAATCTCGGCGGCACGCAGGGCCGCTGCCGAATCGGTGGTGAAGAATGGGTTGCCCGTGCCACCGGCAAAAATCACGACCTTGCCGGCATCCATGTAAGCGGTTGCCTGGCGCTGCGAGAAGCTCTCGCACAGTTCGGGCATGGCGATCGCCGAAAGCACCACGGCATCAACGCCAAGCTTGTGCAGCGAGGTGCGCAGAGCCAGCGAATTGATGATGGTGGCAAGCATGCCCATGTGGTCGCCAGTGACGCGATCGCCACCCTTGGATGCCACTGCCACGCCGCGGAAGATGTTGCCGCCGCCAATGACTACGCCGACCTCGACGCCGAGCGCCCTCGCCTCGGCGATGTCGCTGGCAATACGGTCGACAACGGAAACATCGATGCCGAAATGCTGCTCGCCCATCAGGGCTTCACCCGACGCCTTAAGCAGTACGCGCCGGTAGAGCGGCTTGTCGGTCATGGGTTCCTCGCGGCTGTTGAATTTGGGTTCCGATACACGAAGGGCGCCGCGATGTCACGCGGCGCCCTTCGGCTATCCTCAGGAAGCGCTTGATGCAGCGCTGCTTTTTAGCCCTTGACGGCCGCGGCGACCTCAGCGGCGAAGTCGCTCTCTTCCTTCTCGATGCCTTCACCGAGCGCGAAGCGAACGTAGCCGGTGATCTTTGCCGGCGCGCCGATCTGCTTTTCAGCGTCCTTCAGTGCCGCCTCGACCGTCAGGTCGGGGTTGAGCACGAAAGCCTGCTTCAACAGCACGACTTCCTCGTAGAACTTGCGCATGCGGCCTTCGACCATCTTCTCGATGATGTTCTCCGGCTTGCCCGACTGGCGGGCCTGATCGGCGAAGATCGACTTTTCGCGCTCGACGGCAGAAGCGTCGACTTCGTCGGGCGTCAGGGCCAGCGGGTTGGTCGCAGCAACGTGCATGGCGACCTGACGCGCGAAGGCGCGGGCCGCGTCATGATTGCCGGCGGTCTCGATAGCGACCAGCACGCCGAGCTTGCCGAGGTTGTCGGCAACCGCGTTGTGGACATAGGTCGCAACGACGCCTTCAGAAACCGACAGCTTGACCGAACGGCGGAAGCTCATGTTCTCGCCAATGGTGCCGACAGCGTCCTTGATAGTGTCGGCAACGGACTTGTCCGAACCCGGATACTTCGCAGCGGCAACAGCGTCGGTGTCGCCATAAGCGAGAGCGACCTTCGACACGTTGGCGACGATTTCCTGGAAGGCGGCGTTGCGGGCAACGAAGTCGGTCTCCGAGTTGACTTCGACGACGACGGCTTCGCGCATGCCGGCATCGACGCCGACCAGGCCCTCGGCCGCGGTACGGCTGGCCTTCTTGTCGGCCTTGGAGATACCCTTCTTGCGCAGCCAGTCGACCGCGGCTTCCATGTCGCCGCCGGTCTCGGTGAGAGCCGCCTTGCAATCCATCATACCCGCGCCCGAGAGTTCGCGGAGTTCTTTAACCTGTGCTGCCGAAATGCTCATTGTGGCCTCTTTGCTTCAAAATGCGCGAGCGCACCACCGAGGGTTCGATGATGCGCCGAACGCCGGCGCTGGTTGCGCCCAATCCTGAAAAGGAAGGCCGGTCTCCCGGCCTTCGTGATTACGCCTGGGGCGCTTCAGTCGACGGAGTCTCGTCGAGCGCAGGCTCAACCGGGGCTTCGGCCGATGCGCCGATGTCGACACCGAGCGCGCCCTGCTGGCGAGCGATACCGTCGATCGCAGCCTTGGCAACCAGATCGCAGTAGAGCTGGATGGCGCGGGCAGCGTCGTCGTTGCCGGGGATCGGGAAGTCGATCTTATCCGGATCGCAGTTCGAATCGATGATCGCGACAACCGGAATGCCGAGACGCTTGGCTTCCTGGATGGCGATGGCTTCCTTGTTGGTGTCGATCACGAACATCAGGTCCGGCGTCGAGCCCATGTCCTTGATGCCGCCGAGGGCCTTGTCCAGCTTTTCGCGCTCGCGCTCGAGGTTCAGGCGCTCCTTCTTGGTGAAGCCGTGGGCTTCGCCAGCGAGCAGCTCGTCGAGCTTGCGCAGGCGCTGGATGGAGTTCGAGATCGTCTTCCAGTTGGTCAGCATGCCGCCGAGCCAACGCGAGTTGACATAGTACTGGGCCGAACGCTGAGCAGCGTCAGCAACGATGTCCGAAGCCTGACGCTTGGTGCCGACGAACAGCACGCGGCCGCCGCGCGAAACGACGTCCGAAACCTGCTTGAGAGCCTGGTGCAGAAGCGGAACAGTCTGCGACAGGTCGATGATGTGGATGTTGTTGCGGGCGCCATAGATGTAGGGCGCCATCTTCGGGTTCCAGCGGTGGGTCTGGTGGCCGAAGTGAGAACCAGCTTCAAGAAGCTGGCGCATGCTGAAATCAGGCAGTGCCATCGTTATTTCCTTATCCGGTTGGCCTCCACGGACAATGACGCTTTTCGCTGGATGCTCGAAACGCCACCGGGGGGTCTCAGCCGGATTTCTCCCGGACAGAAACCGAAGTCCGTGTGTGGAATGCGGCGGCATATAGACGTATTGGCTGGTGAGCGCAACCCCGGGACCGGCCCGATTGCCCGGGAAATCGAGGCTTTCCGTGCTTGTGGGCCTCAACCAAAGCCTCCCGAAGCGCACGATCGCCACTGGTCAGGCAGAGGATTCCTTGGCAGCGATTCCCTTCGGAACAGAAGATCAGCTGCCGGCCGCCCAGCGCGACATGCCGGGCTCCTGTTCCACCGGTTCCCGCACCACCTTGGGTTCGCGGCGCTTGAAGTTGCGCACGCGCACGCGGCGAAACACCGCCACGATCTCGTCGCGACTGCATTCGATCGCGCCAAGACGCACGGCACGATCACGCTCGAAGCCTGTAATGTCGTAATGCGGCGCCGAGGTCTTGGGCGGGCCCTGATAGGACGAACGCTTCAGGCCGAGCTGGGCGGCGAAACGATGCAACTCGTCGGTGTCGTCGGCGAGCAGGTGGCACCAGCGATGGCCCACCCACTTCCAGATTGCCGCGTCGACATAGACCGCCACGACAGCGGCCTAATGCTTGCAGTCGCCTTGCGGCACAGGAAACAACGATAGATTAACCAGCTTGCCGGTCATCGAGAAATCGCCGTAATCCATCACCAAGTCGCGCGTCAGGCCGTTCTCATGCAGCTTGAAGCTGATGCGATACTCCGGCACTTCCTCACCGCCGCCCTTGCTTTCGTCGAAATAGGCGATGTCGACCGGCCAGAACTTGTCCTTGGCGAGTGCCGCAAGCGCAGGGCGCTCCGGATCGGCCTCCGGCGCCTCGCTCTTCTTGCCGACGATGACGGTGGTGGTCATCACCTTGTCGGCGTCCTCGGAGCCGTCGAACAGGCTCGTTTCATAAAAGGTCTCGCCCTTCTCGGCCTTGTCGATCAGCTCGACGAGATGCTGGGTCGGGAACTGCGTCTTCGCGAGGTCGACGGAACCCGCCGACGGTTTTTCCAAAGCGACCTTGAGCCCGTTGGCTTCGCGCGTCGCCGTGCCCTTGACCTCGCGGTCGAGGTTCTGATCGACGAAGGATTTGGTGACGAACGAGAAGGTCTTGCCCTCGCCGTCCTCGAAGGTGGTCGTCTGCTGATCGGTCAGCCGCGTGTTCTCGCTGGTCGCGATCTGGGTCACGAAGCGGAACTTGACCGTGTAGCCTTCGCAAGCGGAGCCATTGAACTCATAGACCATGCGCCCGGAAAGGCCTGTTATCCCTGACCGGTCGGAGGCCTGGTCGAGCACCAGATCATAGACGGCGCGATGGGGCGCAAGCACGGGAGCCGCAAGAGCTGGCGTCAGGGACAGCAGCGAGGTGGACAGGGTGGCAAGAAGAACAAGGCGCTTTGCGCGCATACACTGGCTCCGATCGGCGCGGCCATGACAAGCCGCCTTGAATGATGGTCCACCTTAAAAAAAGTCGTGGCGGAAGCGAGGCAAACATAGCAGTTTCGGCGCAGCCTCACCCGCCACACGAGACTCAGAGATAAGGAAAGACGATGGGCGAAACAATCGAAAAGCGGCTAAGCGATCTTGGCATCACCTTGCCCGAAGCCGCAGCCCCCGCCGCCAACTACGTGCCCTTCATGGGCTCGGGCAATCTCGTCTTCACCGCCGGTCAGCTGCCGCTCAAGGACGGCAAGCTCACCGTCACCGGCCTGCTTGGCCGCGATGTCGACGTTGCAGGCGGCAAGGAGGCGGCCAAGCAGTGCGCCGTTAACATCCTCGCCCAGGCAAAGGCAGCTCTTGGCGAGCTCGAAAAGATCCGTCGCATTGTCAAGATCAGCGTCTTTGTCGCTTCGTCCTCGGACTTCACCGAGCAGCATCTCGTCGCCAATGGTGCGTCCGACTTCCTGGTCGCGGCACTTGGCGACCGCGGCAAGCATGCGCGTTCGGCCGTCGGCGTCGCCTCGCTGCCGCTGAATGCCGCCGTCGAGATCGAAGCCATCATCGAGCACGAATGAGCGGCCTCATGACCGACCTATCCTGGCTGACCGCCCGCCCGATTGCTCATCGCGGCCTGCACGACCTCAACAAGACCTGCTGGGAAAACACGCTGTCCGCCTTTGAGCGCGCAGCGGCGCGCGGCTTTGCCATCGAGTGCGATGTCCATCTGACCGCCAACGGCGACGTTGCCGTGTTTCATGACGACGTGCTCAACCGGCTGACGGGTACGGATGGCTTCATCTGGCAGCGTACGACACGCGAGCTTGCGGCACTTCGCGTCGGCGGCACCGCCGATCATGTGCCGACGCTTGCCGAAATGCTCAAACTGGTCGACGGGCGCGTACCCCTGGTCATCGAACTCAAGGGCATTCCCGGGCATGACGGCGAACTCGTCGAACGCGTGGCGGCGGCCTTGCGCAACTACAAGGGCAAGGCCGCGATCATGTCCTTCGATCATTGGCTGATCCGCGACTTCTCCCGTCACGCACCGGGCATTCCGGCCGGACTGACCGCCTGGGGCGATCTGGATCACGAGCTCGAAGCACATTTTTCGATGCTGGCACACGGCATTTCGTTTGTTTCCTACTCCGTGACGCACCTGCCGAACAGGTTCGTCAGCTTTGTGCGCGACAAGCTCGCCATGCCGGTCATCACCTGGACAGTGCGCGACGAAGACGCCGTGCGGACGACCTTCGCGCAGGCCGACCAGATGACCTTCGAGGGTTTTGATCCCGATGCGCTGGCGGTGGCCTGACCCTTGCAACGGCTGTTATCGAGCGTAAGTAACTACGCATGAGCAATGCGAGCGATGTCGGGGCGACGAATGCGGATGGCGACTACGCCGTCCGCGTCGTCTCAAGCATCAGCGAATTCGGACGCGACGACTGGAACAGCCTCTCAGGCGCGTCAAAGGCTTCAGGATCGGCCTATAACCCGTTTGTTTCATTTGATTTTCTGAGCATCCTCGAGGAATCCGGCTGCGCCGTACGCAAGACCGGTTGGCAAGGCCACCATCTCCGGCTGGAAAAGGCCGACGGCAGCTTTCTCGGTGCCCTTGCCTGCTACGCCAAATCACACAGCCAGGGCGAATATGTCTTCGACCATGGCTGGGCCGACGCTTTCGAGCGCGCCGGCGGGCGATATTATCCCAAGCTCCAGGCTTCGATACCGTTCACGCCGGCGACCGGCCCTCGCCTTCTGGCTGTTCCCGGCAACACGGCAACCGTAACCAAGGCGGCGCTGGCAACGGCGCTGCGCAGTGTCGCCGAGGGCGTCGGGGTGTCGTCGGCACATGTCACCTTCGCCGAGCCGGACGAAGTCGACATCCTCGCCGACACCGGCTTCCTTCGCCGCACCGACCAGCAGTTCCATTTCTTCAACGAAGGCTTCGGCACCTATGACGACTTTCTCGCCACGCTGGCCTCGCGCAAGCGCAAGGCGCTGAAGAAGGAGCGGCGCGAGGCGCTGACCGAAGGCATTTCGATCGAACGACTGACCGGCAAGGACATCACCGAAGCGCACTGGGACGACTTCTTCGCCTTCTACATGGACACCGGCGGCCGCAAATGGGGTCGGCCTTACCTCAACCGGACATTCTTCTCGCTGATCGGCGAACGCATGGCCGACGACGTGCTGCTGGTCATGGCCAGGCGCGGCGGCCGCTACATCGCCGGCGCGATCAACTTCATCGGCTCCGACACGCTCTACGGCCGCAACTGGGGCTGTATCGAGGACCACCCCTTCCTGCATTTCGAGGTCTGCTATCACCAGGCCATCGACTTCGCCATAGAACGCAAGCTGCGCATCGTCGAGGCCGGCGCCCAAGGTGAACACAAGCTGGCGCGCGGCTATCGCCCCGTCACGACGCAGTCGGCGCATTACATCGTCCACCCCGGCCTTCGCCGCGCCGTCGCTGAATATCTCGAGCGCGAACGCCGGGAGGTCGCCCAGATCGGCGAGTATCTCGATGATCACGGGCCGTTCCGCCGCGGCTGAGGTTCAGTGGGCTATCGACTTCGAGAAGAGGTTGATCACGATGACGCCCGCCATGATCAGCCCGATGCCGAGAAGTGCCGGCAGGTCGAGCGTCTGGCGGAACCAGATCCAGGCAATCGCCGTGATGAAGACGATACCGGCACCGCACCACATCGCATAGACGATGCCGACCGGCACCTGGCGCAGCACAAGGGAAAGGAAATAGAAGGCGCAGGCATAGCCGGCCAGTGCTACGACGGATGGCCACAGCCGCGTGAAACCGTTGGTTTCCTTGAGGGCGGAGGTTGCAACGACCTCGAAGGCCACCGCCACGATCAGATAGATGTAGTTCAACTCAGCTCCTTGCAGCCTTCCGCGGCTTGACGTTCCGCCTGCCAGCGCCGAAACATCCACCACGAAATCGCAGCAAACGGGATAGGCCATGTCGAGCGCCGGTTACGATCCAAACAACATCTTCGCCAAGATCCTGCGCGGCGAGATCCCCTCGCATCGTGTCTACGAAGACGATGCCGTGGTGGCGTTCATGGATGTCATGCCGCAGAGCACCGGGCATACGCTCGTGGTGCCCAAGACGCCGTCGCGCAACCTTCTCGACGCCGAACCCGAGACATTCGGCCGGCTGTTCGCAGCAGTCCAGAAGGTGGCAAGGGCCGCCCAGCAAGCTTTCGACGCCGACGGCATCGTGATCTCGCAGTTCAACGAAGCTCCGGCCGGCCAGACGGTGTTCCATCTCCACGTCCACATCGTGCCTCGCTTCGAAGGCGTCGCACCCAAGGGTCACGCGGCGGTGATGGAAAAGCCTGAAGTGCTGGCGGCAAACGCAGAGAAGATCAGGGCTGCGCTGGCGGGAGCATAACAGACGCAGCGCGTTTCAGGCCAGCGAGAGCGCTGCCTCGGCGGCCGGCCTGTCGAATGCGCCGTAGTCTCAACCGCTACTTCAGAGCCCCTGCTCCAGATCACGCGATGGCTTCCACGGCAAGCCGGCCTTCAACAACCGTTGAGAGCTTCTCAGCCATCCCCCAGGCCAAAAACGCCACAAGAACGCCGGCCAACGCGTCGGCAAGATGATGGCCGCCGTCAACTGGGGAAGACAAATGACGGCAAGGTTCAGCGCCAACACAGGCCAGAACCAGATCCTGACCCTCCAGAAAGCAATCACGGTCAACACAGACAGCGTCCAGTGATAGGACGGGAACGCAATGAGCCCTTGGGGGTGGTCAAGTGAGATCAAGCGTGATGTGCCGGCGCGAATGTCAAAAAACGCCTGCTTGTATGCGAGATCGACATAGGCACGCCAATCGAAACCCAACGCAGCGTCGAATGTGATCAACCGGTCGTCGATCAGCGGCATGTCGTTGGAATCACCAGAACGCTGAGCACGGCCGCGGCCGCAGAGAATGCCAACAGCACAGCTGTTTCGGCACA
This sequence comes from Aminobacter ciceronei, assembly GCF_014138625.1. Taxonomy (GTDB): domain Bacteria; phylum Pseudomonadota; class Alphaproteobacteria; order Rhizobiales; family Rhizobiaceae; genus Aminobacter; species Aminobacter ciceronei. The sequence goes on along the minus strand of NZ_JACJHY010000006.1, from coordinate 173,453 downwards.
CAGGACCTGGAAGCGTTCGACCGGGCGCATTACGGCATAGAACCAGGATATGGACGCCAATCCGGATACCACGGCAACTACTTTGACCGCGCTGACAGGGTCAAAAACGAAGTCCGTCGCCCCTATCCACTGCGCATCGATCGCAATCAGCAAACCAACGAGCGCCATTTTGACGGACAGCAGGGCATCAGTCCGCTGCCTGAGTTCAGGCGCCGTCACGTCCAGTTCAGTCATTGTGGACCCCCCAACCCTTGGAGGATATTAGGCATCAGAAATTAAGCTGTCGCGAATGTACCGAGACACAGCGGAACCAGCGCTGTGGCTCTGGAATGCGGGCAATGTCCCAGCAGCTCAGGATGTCCACATCCCTACCAGCAGGATCACCTCGGCCGCAACGATGCCGACCAAAATCTTTCGCCCGAGGCAGATATAGGCAACGAACCCAGCGCAGGCGGCACCGATGCGGAGGGCAAGCGCGGTGTCGACAAGCGCTCCGCTTGGAAAGACGATCAGATTGCCGATGACCGCGGCGACGAGTGCGGTGGCGAGTGCGCGGACCAGGACAAGCAGGTCCGAGTCCTCCGACAGGCGGTCGCCGAGATAGACGCCAAGGAAGCGCCAGGCGTCGGTGGCGAGCCAGCCGCCGACGAGGATGAACAGGAACGGCCACCACCAGTTGTCGAAAGCGGCGAAGGTCATGCCGATGTCCTCCGCCACGCCCGCTTGTGGAAGGCAAATGCGATACCGCCGCCGATCAAGCCGGCGCCGAGCAGGTCGAAGCCGGGCACGACGAGGTGGAGAAGCGGGCCGAGAATGAGGCCGAGGATCATGGCAACGTGCCCTGCCCGCTCGCGCGCCGAGCCCCAGAGCGAGGTCAGGAAGTACATCGGCGTGAGCAGGAACAATGCCGCCGAGACGATAGGCGGCAGGCTGTCGGCGACGAGATAGACGATCGCCGTGACCACCATGTTGAAGAGCACGAGCGTCGAGCCGAGCCCGGCATAGTAGGTGGTGCGAAGCTCCCGCGGGATGCCGCGCAGCCGCTCCATCGCCAGCACCCAGGAGGTGACGGCGACGAAGTGCGACAGGACATAGAGCACCCAGCGCGGCGTCCTCGGCCCACGCAGCTCCGGCACCAATGCCACCACCATCGGGGTCAGACGTATCGATGACAACGCCACCGCAAAGGCCGCCGCCGGCAGCGAAGCGCCTGACAGAATGGCACCGATCAGCACCACCTTGGCCGGAAGAGCCCAGACCATGCCGACCATGAAGACGGTCTGCGCAAGCGTCAGCCCGGCCTCTTTGGCAAGCCCGGCAAAGCCGATAAAGGCGCTGGCGAGGATCAGGCCGGGGATCGAGAAGGCAGCGCGAACGCCGCGCAGATACCAGAGGCGGCGTGTCGACAGGCTCGGCGTTGGAGATGCGTGGTCAGCAGGCATTGAAACCGCGCATAGCATGACCTCCCTGCCAAGTCAGCGCTTCGATCCGCCTGGCGCAATCGACTGCACCTCGTGACCACCGATCCGACCGCGCCATATCGCGCCAACCAGCGAAAGAGACGGCATATTAACGGTTTACCTACCGCGAATGTGTAGATAGGCCTTTGGGTGGGAAGCGAGGAACAGCCAGGTCATGACAGGTGCATTGCTGCTGGTCCTGCAAGCGCTGATCTACTTCGTGACCATGGCCGCGGTTTTCCATTCACGGCACAGATTCGGCATCGGAATCTTTGTTTGCGTGCTTGGGGTCATGCACTTCCTCGAGACCTATCTTGCCGCCGTCTTCTTCGTTCAGCTGCCCTTTGGCCTGATATCCCCCGGCTCTACGGTGATGTTTTCCGGCAAGCTGCTGATGTTCCTTCTGCTCTACATCAAGGAGGATGCCGAGACAGTGCGCCAGCCGATCTACGGGCTTCTGATCGGCAACTGCCTGATGGTGGCGCTGGCCCTGATCCTGCGCCTCTACGGCGATGTCGCGGAAATGCCGGGTTATCAACCCGACCTGACGTTCCTTGACGACATGGGCGTACTGATGGTCTGGGGCACGGCCCTGCTGTTCCTCGACAGCATCGCCTTGATCCTGATCTACGAGAAGCTCGGACAGCGCATCGCCAACACCCTGTTCAAGCGCATTTTCCTCAGCGCCGCTCTGGTCCTCACCTTCGACCAGTTGATGTTCTTCCTTGGCCTGCATCTCGTGTCGGGTGTGCCGATCAGCGCGCTTTACGGCGGCTGGATCGCCAAGATGGCGGCAGCGGCCCTCTACAGCGCAATGCTCGTCATCTACCTCAGATATGTCGAGACACGTCCGGCACTGGCCGGCCCCGAGCCGCTGCTCAAGGTCTTCGACCGGCTGACGTTCCGCCATCGCTACGAGGACCTGCTGGAAAAGACCGGCAAGGACACGCTGACCGGCACCAGTGACCGTGGCCATTTCGAAGCGGTGGCACAGTCGCTGATCGACCGGCCACTGGCCGACCGCAAGCCGGTGAGCATGCTGATGATCGACATCGACCACTTCAAGAGCATCAACGACCAGTATGGCCATGTCACCGGTGACAAGGTGCTCAAGGACGTTGCACGCGCGCTGGACGGCGCTTTGCGCAGCGGCGACCGCCTGTTCCGTTATGGTGGCGAAGAGTTCGTCGCCATCTGCCAGGACTTGAACGCCGGCGACGCGACGATCCTCGCCGAGCGCCTGCGCGCTGCGGTAGCGAGCATGACCCTGGCTGAGCCCGGCCTGAGCACCACCGTCAGCATCGGGGTGACGACCGCCAGAAGCGGTCCAGTTTCGGTCGAGCAGATGATCAGGGATGCCGACACCTGGCTGTATCGTGCCAAACGGCTCGGCCGGAACCGCGTCGAGAGCCCCGTCATCGCCTGAAGCAAGCCGCCGGGCAGTTTCGATCAGCCAAAAAGGAAGCCCCGTTGCCGGGGCTTCCTTGTTTTTCCAATCAGCCCTTTCGAGGCAATTGGGGAACGAGGCTGCGCTTGCCGCCATCCTTGCCCTTCGGCTCGGACTTCGGCTTCGCCGACACGACCTTCTTGGCGACCGGCTTCTTGGCAGCAGCTTTCTTGGGCTTCGGACGATCGGCCGGATCTTCCTTCTTCGGCTTCACTGGCACTTCGTCGGCAACCGTCTCGAGTTTCAGGCCGGATTCGCCGGTTTCCTTCTTCTCGACGGTGACACGCACCGTGCCGCCCTTCTTGAGCTTGCCGAACAGCACCTCGTCGGCCAGCGGCTTCTTGATGTGCTCCTGGATGACGCGGCCGAGCGGACGCGCGCCCATGCGCTCGTCGTAGCCCTTCTCGGCCAGCCAAGCGATGGCATCCGGCGACAGGTCGAAGGTGACGCCCCGCTCGGAAAGCTGGGCTTCCAGCTGCATGACGAACTTCTGCACGACCTGATGCACCACCGGCACCGGCAGCGAGCCGAACGGGATGATGGCATCGAGGCGGTTGCGGAACTCGGGCGTGAACAGCCTGTTGATCGCCTCGACATCGTCGCCTTCGCGTTTTGTCGACCCGAAACCGATCGCCGCGCGCTGCGCGTCGGACGCGCCCGCATTGGTGGTCATGATCAGGATGACATTGCGGAAGTCGATCTGCTTGCCGTTGTGGTCGGTCAGCTTGCCGTGGTCCATGACCTGCAACAGGATGTTGAACAGATCGGGATGGGCCTTTTCCACTTCGTCGAGCAGCAACACGCAATGCGGATGCTGGTCGACGCCGTCGGTCAGAAGACCACCCTGGTCGAAGCCGACATAGCCGGGCGGCGCGCCGATCAGGCGGCTGACGGTATGGCGCTCCATATACTCCGACATGTCGAAGCGGATCAGCTCGACGCCGAGCGACAGAGCGAGTTGCTTTGCCACTTCGGTCTTGCCGACACCGGTCGGGCCCGAGAACAGGTAGGAGCCGATCGGCTTCTCCGGTTCGCGCAGGCCGGCACGTGCCAGCTTGATGGCCGAGGTAAGCGCGGTGATCGCCGTGTCCTGACCATAGACGACGCGCTGCAGCTCGACCTCGAGGCCGGCCAGCACCTTTTCGTCGTCGGCCGAGACGGTCTTCGGCGGAATACGCGCCATCGTGGCGATCGTCGCCTCGATCTCCTTGATGCCGATCGTCTTCTTGCGCTTGCCTTCCGGCAAAAGCATCTGCGACGCGCCCGTCTCGTCGATCACGTCGATCGCCTTGTCGGGCAGCTTGCGGTCGTTGATGTAGCGTGCCGAAAGCTCGACGGCCGCCTTGATCGCCTCGTTGGTGAACTTCACCTTGTGGAAGTCCTCATAATAGGGCTTGAGGCCCTTCATGATCTCGATGGCGTCGTCGACGGTCGGCTCGTTGACGTCGATCTTCTGGAAACGACGGACAAGCGCCCTGTCCTTCTCGAAGAACTGGCGGAACTCCTTGTAGGTGGTCGAGCCGATGCAGCGGATGGCGCCCGACGACAGCGCCGGCTTGAGCAGGTTGGAGGCATCCATCGCGCCGCCCGATGTCGCACCCGCACCGATGACTGTGTGGATCTCGTCGATGAACAGCACAGCGCCCGGATACTCCTCGAGCTCCTTGACCACCTGCTTCAGGCGTTCCTCGAAATCGCCGCGATAGCGCGTGCCGGCAAGCAGCGTGCCCATGTCGAGCGCGAAGATGGTGGCATCCTCGAGCACTTCGGGAACATCGCCCTCGACGATGCGCTTGGCGAGGCCCTCGGCGATCGCAGTCTTACCCACGCCGGGGTCGCCGACGTAGAGCGGATTGTTCTTAGAGCGGCGGCACAGCACCTGGATGGTGCGGTTGATCTCGGACTCGCGGCCGATCAGCGGATCGATCTTGCCGGCCCGCGCCTTGACGTTGAGATTGACGCAATAGGCCGTCAGCGCATCCTGCTGCTTCTTGCCCTTGCCTGTCTCTTCGTTTGCCTCATTGTTCGAGCTGCCCTGCTCCTCATCGGCGCCGCGCGGGCTGCGCGTTTCGGTGGCGCCGGGACGCTTGGCGATGCCGTGCGAGATGTAGTTGACCGCGTCGTAGCGGGTCATCTGCTGTTCCTGCAGGAAATAGGCGGCATGGCTCTCGCGCTCGGCGAAGATCGCAACGAGCACGTTGGCGCCGGACACTTCCTCGCGGCCGGACGACTGGACGTGGATGACGGCGCGCTGGATGACGCGCTGGAAACCGGCGGTCGGCTTCGAATCCTCGTCATAGCCGGTGACGAGATTGTCGAGCTCGGTGTCGATATAGGTCAGCACTGTCTGCTTGAGTTCGTCGAGATCGACGTTGCAGGCGCGCATGACCGCTGCTGCCTCATTGTCGTCGATGAGAGCGAGCAGCAGATGTTCGAGCGTCGCATATTCATGGTGACGCTCGTTGGCGAGCGTCAACGCCTGATGCAGCGCTTTTTCGAGGCCCTGGGAGAAAGCCGGCATTCAATACCTCACTTCTTCTCCATCACGCATTGCAGCGGATGCTGATTTTGTCTGGCGAAATCCATGACCTGGGACACCTTTGTCTCGGCCACTTCGAACGTGTAGATCCCGCATTCGCCGACGCCATGGTTGTGGACATGCAGCATGATGCGGGTAGCGGCCTCCCTGTCCTTCTGGAAGAAGCGTTCGAGCACATGCACGACGAACTCCATCGGGGTGTAGTCGTCGTTGAGGATGAGCACCCGGTAGAGGCTCGGCCGCTTGGTCTTGGTCTTCGTACGGGTAATGACTGCGGTGCCGCGGCCTGGGCCGTTGCCTCCCTCGTCACCGCTCTGCATCCGCGCCACGTCGAAGTTCGTGGCTTCCAAGCCGGTCGTCAATCTGGTCCTGCCCTTCATCAATTCCGACACTTCGTCATGTAGGTGTCATTAGGGGGATTTTAAGCCCTTCTGACGTGCTGACAATATGGTGACGGGGGCGGCATGGCCCGAATTGCCATAAACGTGAAGCACTTGTGCAAAAGAAAAACAAAAAACCCGGCTGCGCGGGCGCAACCGGGTCTTATCTGCCGGATCTTTCAATCCAGCCCCCTGAAATCGGGGATCAGTCGATCACTTCGCCTTGGCGACGAGCGACTCAAACGGCTTGTAGGCATCCTTGGCGAGTTCGGCATAAAGTTCGCCGAGCTTGGTCGCCTCAGCGACAAAACCTTCATAAGCCTGCTTGGCATAGTCGGTCTGGATTTCGACGGCCTTCTCGAGCGACTTGACGCCGAGCAGCTTCTCGAAGGTGGCAGCACCTGCCTCGAAGCTCTTCTTGGTGTAGTCGGTCGTCTCGGTGGCGATCGCCTGCGCGCCCTTGGAGAGCGAAGCGAAGCTCTTCAGGCCGGTGTCGACGAAGTCCTTGCCGTATTTGCTGAAATCTTCATAGGTCTGGGTCATCGCTGCATCCTTTCGGGTTCCGCGCGCTGCGCTATGTGATTGTGCGATGCAGCCTAGATATTGTGCAGCGCACAAAATGTCAACTGACCCCGCGTCATTCCATACCGCCCGAAGCGACGATCCCGTTCGGTAAAGTTAGACTAAAGCCCAAGCAAAAGTGTGAACGAGCCGGTTACCATAAACGGATTGGTAACGCTGTGACCCTACTGTGCATCGATACGGGGCAGGAACCTTTGCCGCCCCACATGCAACAATAATTCAAGGGTGTAACAGTGCGTCAAGCGTTGCCGGGTAAAGTGCTCAAGTCGGCCATCTCCATCAAATCGTTCATGGTTTTCACCCTCGCCGCAGCCATAGGGATGGCGTCGGTGGCTCCTGTTTCTGCAGCCAAGGCGACCAGGGACAGTCGCTACGCAGCGATCGTCGTCGATGCGAACACCGGTGAAACCCTTCACTCCTCGAGTGCCGATTCCCGGCGCTATCCGGCGTCGCTGACCAAGATGATGACGCTCTATCTGACCTTCGAGGCGCTTTCGAAGGGTCGAATCCAGAAAGATACCAAGGTCGTGTTTTCCAAGAACGCAGCCGCCGAGCCGCCGACCAAGATCGGCGTCAAGGCAGGCGGTTCGATCAGCGTCGAAGCAGCGATTCTCTCGCTCATCACGCGCTCGGCGAACGATGCCTCGACCGCGCTCGGCGAAATGATCGGCGGCTCGGAAGAAAACTTCGCCCGCATGATGACCGCCAAGGCACGCAGCCTAGGCATGAAGGGCACCGTGTTCCGCAATGCCAACGGCCTGCCCAACACCGCCCAGTTCACCACCGCACGCGACATGGCCAAGCTCGGCATCGCGTTGCGCGAGCATTTCCCGCAATATTACAGCTACTTCTCGACGCGCTCCTTCGCCTTCGGTCGCCAGCGTATCGCCAACCACAATCGCCTGCTCGGCCGCATCAAGGGCGTCGACGGCATCAAGACCGGCTACACCCGCGCCTCGGGCTTCAACCTGGTCTCGTCGGTGCAGGACGGCAACCGCCGCATCGTCGCCGTGGTTCTCGGCGGCACCAGCGGCGCCAGCCGTGACAACAAGATGGCTGAACTGATCAAGACCTACATGCCGCAGGCCTCGAAGCGCGGCGGTGGCGACCTGATCGCCAAGACCGATACGCCGATGCCGGCCGTCGCGGTCGCCAAGGCTCAGCTGCCCAAGCGCAATGCGCCGACGCCCGACATGCGCCCGGAAGCCGAGGAGATCGTCGTCGCCGACGCTTCCGCCGATGAGGCCGCCGAGAGCGACGAAGTTGTCGTGGCTGCTGCCGTGCCCGCTCCGAAGCCGGTCATCGCACGCACCACCGAGCCGAAGATCGCCATGGCTTCGACCGAACGTTTCGGCGGCAAGATTCCGTTCCAGATCCGCAAGGCCAAGGATCGCGCTCCCGCTGAGGGCGTCGAGCAGGCCTACGCAGAAGAGCGCGCTCCGGCCGTCCAGGCCCTCGACCAGATGAAAACCGCGTCAGTCCCGTCGGGCTGGGCGATCCAGGTCGCGTCGTCGCCGAGCGACGGCGAGGCGCGTGCCATCCTCGACAAGACGGCAAAGCAGGCTGGAGCAGCACTAGCCAAGGCTTCGCCCTTCACCGTGCCCTTCGAAAAGGGCGGCGTGACCTACTTCCGTGCCCGCTTTGCCGGCTTTGAATCCAAGGACTCCGCCTGGAATGCCTGCAACGCACTGAAGAAGAAGAAGATCGCCTGCTACGCCATCGCGCAGTAGGCGCCCCCAACCTCCTGGAAAGTTCTGTGTCGTAGGAGAGTCTAGTGATGATCGGAGAGAAGGACGTCCTTGGCTTCGTTGATCCTCGCCGCGAGGAAAGACGAGCCTCCGAGATCGGGATGCAGGCGCTGAATCAGTCGTCGATGCGCCTTGCGGACATCCGCCGCGGCGGCCCCCGCTTCAAGACCAAGGACCTTGTAGGCCTCCTCCTTAGTCATGGCGCCAGAACTTGGCGCAACACGCTGCCCGTCGTCTCGGTCAGGTTGCGCGTCTTCTCGCCAAACGGGAAAGCGGCCGTCAAGATAGGTCTCAAGTAGCTGTAGGCTTTCCGGATCGCCGGACAGTTCCTTGTAGAGTGCCTTGAGTTCAGTAAGGCCGAGTGAGGCGAGTGACTTGCCTTCCTGGTGGCCGGCCAGGACGAACCCCTGCAGGCCACCTGTGTCGTGATCAAGCTCCATTTCGAGCGCCGCGGTCCTTACGGTCGAACGCCGCCCCGGCGTTCGACTGGTAGAAGCCCCCCTCCTTCCGGCCGCATACCAGGCCAGGGCCGCGGAGATCAGGCCGCCGCCGACGGCTGCCCGACCCAACAGCAACAGAACCACGCCAACCAGCCCCAGCGCCAATGGCCCTGCCATCTTCAGCGCCCTGGCGAGCTGGGTCGCATCTGCGCGCAAGAAGATGGTGACGGCCAGCGTCGAAAATACCAGGACAGCGGCGAGGACGGCGAGAACTGTCATGGCGCCTTGCCGCTCCTCAAATGCTCGATCATCAGAATGTCCTCGGGACGGCCCCTCGCCTCCAGCGCCTTGATGCCGCCCGTGGCAAAGACGGCGACCGCGGACAAAAGCTTCGACAAGGTCGCCGCGGCCTTGCGGTCAAAGCGGAACCAGGCGCCCTTGCTGAGCCGCGCGATCTCCTTGAAGGCGCGCTCGGCGTCTGCGTCATGGCCTTCCTGGAAGACGAAGGCCGGAACGCCTAACAAGCCAAGTTTGCCGGCCTTTTCGGCCAGTTCGTCGATGTTCTCTTCCATCGCATCGCCGATGTAGACCAGCGCATCGACCTTGGCGGACGACGTCTCCTTGAGCGCATGCGCCAGCACCTTGCCGACCTGCGTCTGACCGCTGCGGCACTGGATGGACGTCATCAGCTGCTTGAGTGACGCCGTCTCGGCAACAAATTTGGACGCCCGGCATTCGCCAAGCCCGCGGAAATAGACAAGCTGCACGTTCAACCTGCCGGTGTTGCCGACGGCGTCGAACATCTGGCCCTGCAATTCACAGGCGAGATCCCAGGTCGGCTGCCGGCTCATCGTGGCGTCGAGCGCCAGCACCAGTCGACCATTGGCCTTGCCGGTGGCCAGCGCGCGCGCCTGGCGCACGAATGCGTCGATCGCCGCGGAATCCGAACGGCGCTCGACCGGCGGGTGATTGGCTGACGTAGCCGGAGGTTTGCTTTGGTCGCTCATCACCAAAGAAGATGTGGCGGCGCGCGATAGCTTGCAAGCCCGTCGTTGCGGGCTTCGGCACCCGAGTTAGAGTAGCCCGAGTTCGGCAAGTTCGAGCCGCAGCTTTGGCGGCATTTCGGCCAGCGCTGCATTGCCCTGGCCGAGATCGGCCGGCGCATCTACCGGCTTGAGGTAGCGCCAGCCCTGGAAGGCGCGGCGCGGCTGCCAGTCGGTGCGCACAACGGTCGGCTCGAGAATGAGATGGCAACGGCCAATGCCTTCTGCATCGGTGAAGGGCCGGATTTCCAGCAAGCGCTGGCGGCACTGAACGTTGCCCTTGATAACCCAGTAGAGCGAGCCACCCGACGTCAGTTCGGCACCGCGGGTCGGCACCATGCGCGTGGTGTGGAACTGCTCCACCGGCTCGCCATTGCGCCTGCGCTCGTCCAAGCGGAAGGCGATCCATTCCTCGAGATCCTCGACGCTGTCGCAGCCGACGCAGAGCTTTAGCATGTTCAGTGACATGGGCTGAAAACTAGCGTCTCCGTCAGACGCATTCAACGCCGCCAGTGGTTTTGCACAGGCTGGCCCGTTGGGCCAGCCCGTCGGACACCCTCAGCACTCGACGACGTTGACCGCGAGACCGCCAAGGCTGGTTTCCTTGTACTTCTCGCTCATGTCCATGCCGGTCTGGCGCATCGTCTCGATGGCGGCGTCGAGCGGCACGAAATGCTTGCCGTCGCCCTTGATGGCGAGCGAGGCCGCGGTGACCGCCTTGACCGCGCCGAGCGCGTTGCGCTCGATGCACGGCACCTGGACAAGGCCGCCGACGGGATCGCAGGTCATGCCGAGATGGTGTTCGAGCGCGATCTCGGCGGCGTTCTCGACCTGCTCGGGTGTACCGCCCATGACGGCGCACAGCCCGGCCGCCGCCATCGCCGACGCCGAGCCGACCTCGCCCTGGCAGCCGACCTCGGCGCCGGAAATGGAGGCGTTGGTCTTGATGATGCCGCCCACGGCGGCTGCAGTCAGCAGGAAGTCGCGGATGCTGTCCTTGTCCGCCTCGACATGGAAATGCAGCCAGTAGCGCAGGACGGCCGGCAGCGTGCCGGCAGCACCGTTGGTGGGCGCCGTGACGACACGGCCGCCGGCGGCATTCTCTTCGTTGACGGCCATGGCGTAGATCGACAGCCAGTCATTGGCAAGCAGCGGGTTGGGCCGGTTCTGGCTCCACTGCTCCTGCAGCTTGTCGTGCAGCTGGCGGGCGCGACGACGAACCTTGAGGCCGCCCGGCATGATACCGTCCTGCGACAGGCCACGGTCGATACAGCGGCTCATTGCGTCCCAGACGGCATCAAGACCGGCATCGAGATCAGCGCGCTGCATGTGGATTTCTTCATTGGCGCGCTTCATCTCGGCAATGGAGAGCCCGCTCCGCGACGCCATAGCCAGCATTTCGACGGCATTCGCAAACGGATAGGGCACACGCTTGCCCGCCGCCGGAGCCGCGGTCTTGGCCTTCATGCGCTGCAGCTCTTCCTCTGAAACGACGAAGCCGCCGCCGATGGAGTAATAGATGCGCTTGAGCAGCAGGCGGTCGCTCGCGTCATAAGCGTAAAACGCCATGCCGTTAGCGTGGCCGAGCAGTGGCGTCTTCTTGTCGAGCACAAGATCGATGCCCGGATCGAAGCGATAGGACGGATGGCCCTCCGGCGACACACGCTTGTCGCGCGAGATCTGCTCGACGATGCCGTCCGTCTGGTCCGGGTCGACGGTGACAGGGGTCAGCCCGTAGAGGCCGAGCATGACGGCGCGGTCGGTTCCGTGGCCGACGCCGGTATAGGCGAGCGAACCGTGCAGGCTGGCGCCGACGCGGTCGACCTTGGCGCCGGCCGGGCGCGGCCAGTCGCCGGTGAGGATCTCGTCAAGAAAACGCGCGGCCGCCGTCATCGGCCCCATCGTGTGCGAGCTCGACGGACCAATGCCGATCTTGAACAGGTCGAATACCGAAAGAAACAAATCTCACTCCCTGCGACGTCGGCGGCTCATGTCGCGTATACGATCATTCCGCCCTTTTCACGTCTGTGGCTAGGCGCGATCCGACGTGGTTTGCTCAGCGCGCGACATTTGAAAAAACCGCCTGACAACGCAAGGCCATATAGCAAAAAAGCGCGGCCCAGCCGCGCTTTTTGTATCCAATCCTGGCGATTTTCGATCAGCCGGCGGCCACGACAGCTGCCGTTTCGGCACCGCTCACCAGCCAGGCAATAAGAAGAAAACCTGCAAAGCCAATCACTGCCTTGGCCGTAAGGCCCCAGCAGGATTTCTGAACGCCGTCATCCATGATGTTTAGCAAGATCCTTGTGGTTCGGTCAGCGGGCGGTGGGTCCGCCTCAGCACGCGGCCGAGTTGCCTGCTGGATACGCCTTTGCGCGCGCCTTCGCAATTGCAAAAAATGGCCAAAGCATGGCGAAATCTGCATGGCAGCCATGCGGCCATCAATCCATTTTTAATCAAATCAGGCACTTATGCCGAATTCACGATTCACGCTTTCTAAACACCTGTGACACTGCCGTGGCAGGCAGATGATCTCGAAATAGGTGCGGCGCACATGCTAGCCTGCACTGGATGATCAACGATTCCGTTTCCATGACCGGCCCATTGGGCGCTCTCGACATCGCGGCACTGGCGTTCTTCCTCGCCGGCTGGGTATTTCATGCCCTTGGCGCCGAAGGCCATATTGTCACGCGCATGTCGCTGACGCGGGCGATGAACGCCCAACGTGCCGCCTGGATGGCGACGATGGCTCGGCGCGAGGTCAGGATCGTCGACACCTCGATCATGAACGGGCTGCAGCAAGGCACCGCCTTCTTCGCCTCCAGCTCGCTGATTGCCGTCGGCGGCTGCTTTGCCCTGCTTGGCGCCTCCGATCGCGTTCTGGCCATCTTGAGCGACGTGCCGCTTGCAGGCGCCACCGCACGGCCACTGTTCGAGATCAAGGTCATCGGCCTGATCGTCATCCTGGCCTATTCGTTCTTCAAGTTCGGCTGGGCCTACCGGCTGTTCAACTACTGCTCGATCCTGATCGGCGCCGTTCCCCAGCTCAGCCCCGGCAGCGAGCCCAACGCGGCGATCGACGTCGCAGTCATGCGGGCGACCCGGATGAACCAGCTGGCCGGCAAGCATTTCAACGCCGGCCTGCGCGGCGTGTTTTTCTCGATCGGCTATCTCGGCTGGTTCGTCGACGCGCGCGTCTTCTTCGTCACCACAGTGGTGCTGCTCGCGGTGCTGATCAGACGCCAGTTCTTTTCCGAGGCTCGCAAGGCGGTGCTGGTTCAGGATTTCGGGCCTGGAAACGGATCGTCGATTCGACCCGACAGCCAGTAGGCGAGAAGGCCGATCCATTCGCGCATCGCCATCGTCGTGTTCTGCAGCGAATCGGCGGGGTTGTCGGTGAACAGGCCGACGCCCTCTTCGCCCGATGTCCGGTAGTCGACAGGCCAGGCGGTGACATCGAAACCGGCCTTGGCAAACAGCGCCATCGAACGCGGCATGTGGAAGGCCGAGGTGACCAGCAGCCACGTCTCGCCAGGCTTTGGCGTCACCATCTCCTTGGAGAACAGCGCATTTTCGTAAGTGTTCCGCGAACGGTTTTCGAGAATCAGCCTGTCGCGCGCCACCCCGAGCGCTTCGAGCAGGCGCGGCGCCGTGTCGGCATCGCCTTCGCCTTCGAGTACCAGCGTTCCTGTGCCGCCTGAAATGACGACCTTCGCATCGGGATAGCGCCTGGCAAGGATCGCCGTCTCGACCATGCGGTCGCCACCGCTGTTGAGCTCATAGCCGCCCCGCACCAGATTGATCGCGCCCTCGAAGCCGCCACCGAGCACGATGATGCCGTCGACCCTGGCCGGCTGGGCTGGTCGCTGGAACCGCTCTTCCAACGGATTGAGCATCAGCGAGCCAAGCGAGGTCCAGGTCGCGAGGGCCAGAATCATCAGCGAGGCGAAAGTCGCAATGCGGAAGAGGCGCCGGCGCCCGAAGAAGCTGGCAACGAGCCCGGCCGCAAGCAGGAAGATTGCGAAATTGAGCGGCTGGGCGAAGAACCAGAAGATCTTGGAGAGATAGAAGAACAAACCGATATGCCGTCCGTAGTGGAATGGAGCCCCCTCCAATCCACTACTATGTCAGCCCGCAAAGTACGACCCCGGACTTGCTCGACTGGACAGCTGACACGTGCCCGGCTTCGGCTGATAGGCGCTATACGCCTACCACCATTTGTCCGGCTGGAAACGGCCAGCGGCCTGCTCGATGACATGAGCGGTCTGGAACAGCGTCTCTTCGTCAAACGGGCGCCCGATCAGTTGTAGGCCGAGCGGCAGGCCGTGGCCGTCGAGGCCGGCGGGGACGGCGATGCCAGGCAGGCCGGCCATGTTCACCGTCACCGTGAAGATGTCGTTGAGATACATCTTGACCGGATCTGCGGCCATGTCCTCGTCGGCGACGCCGAACGCGGCCGAAGGCGTTGCCGGCGTCAGGATGACATCGACGCCGGCGGCAAACGCCAGTTCGAAGTCGCGCTTGATCAGCGTGCGCACTTTCTGCGCCTGGAGGTAGTAGGCGTCGTAATAGCCGGCCGACAGCACATAGGTGCCGATCATGATGCGGCGCTTGACCTCGCGGCCGAAGCCGGCGGCGCGAGTGTTCTCGTACATCTCTATGATGTCCTTGCCCGGCACGCGCAGGCCGTAGCGGACGCCGTCATAGCGAGCGAGGTTCGACGACGCTTCGGCAGGCGCCACGATGTAATAGGCTGGCAGCGCGTATTTGGTATGCGGCAGCGAGATATCGACGATCTCGGCGCCGGCATCCCTGAGCCAGGCAATGCCCTTCTGCCAAAGTGCCTCGATGTCCTCGGGCATGCCGTCGACGCGGTATTCCTTGGGAATGCCGATCTTCATGCCCTTGACCGACTTGCCGATCGCCGCTTCGTAGTCCGGCACCGGCAAGTCGACCGAAGTGGTGTCCTTGGCATCGACGGAGGCCATCGACTTGAGCAGGATCGCAGCGTCGCGCACGTCGCGGGCGATCGGACCGGCCTGATCGAGCGACGAGGCGAAAGCAACGGTGCCCCAGCGCGAAACACGGCCATAGGTCGGCTTGATGCCGACAGTGCCGGTAAAGGCCGCCGGCTGGCGGATCGAGCCGCCCGTGTCGGTGGCCGTCGCACCGGCGCAGAGGAAGGCCGAAACGGCTGCCGCAGAGCCACCCGAGGAGCCGCCTGGCACAAGTTGCATGTTGTCATAGCTGCGCGCGGTCCTTGCGCCACCTGATGCAACGAAGCCGCCATCGCCTTGATGGGTTGTCGGCATCACCACCGTCTCGGTGCGCGACCGCCGCCACGGGTTGATCACTGGACCGTAATAGGAGGTCTCGTTGGACGAGCCCATGGCGAACTCGTCCATGTTGAGCTTGCCGAGCATGACAGCACCGTCGGCCCACAGATTGGCCGTCACCGTCGATTCGTAGCGCGGCTCGAAACCGTCCAGCACATGGCTGCAGGCCTGGGTATGCACGCCTTCGGTGGCGAACAGATCCTTGATGCCGAGCGGAATGCCCTCGAGCGCACCGCCGTCGCCCCTGGCGAGCCTGGCGTCGGACGCCTTGGCCATCTCGCGCGCCTTTTCAGGCGTGGTGGCGACATACGCGTTGAAGGTCGCGTTGGCCTGATCGATCGCCTTGACGTAGGCGTCGGTCAGCTCCGTGGCGGTGATCTCCTTGCCGCGCAGCTTCTCGCGCGCTTCGGCAATCGTCAGTCTGGTCAGGTCGGTCATGGCGAATTCACTTCGGGGTCACGCAGCCGAAAGCTGCTTTTGATGAGACGACGGACTGGCCGGCAGGGCCTATTCCACCACTTTCGGCACAAGGAAGAAATTCTCGTCGGTGGCAGGCGCGTTGGCGACGATGTCGGCCGCCTTGTTGCCGTCGGTGACGGCATCGACGCGCTTCTTCATCTCCATCGGCGTGACCGACGTCATTGGCTCGACGCCCGTGACGTCGACCTCGTTGAGTTGCTCGACGAAGCCGAGGATAGCGTTCAATTCGCCGGTCATGCGCTGGGCATCGTCCTCGCTCACTGCGATACGGGCGAGATGCGCGACGCGCTTGACGGTCTTGAGATCAACGGACATCGAAAAACTCCGGAAAGCCGGTAAATTTGGTCAGGTCGGGCTATAACGGCGCGGCGGGCGCGGTGCAACATCGATGATCATGCTCATGGCATGGCGACGCCATCGCACAGCACGTAGGTGCCGCCATTGTCGGTCTGGCCGCCCTCGGGATCGACCTGGCGCACTGAAACGAGCTCGAGTTGCGTCGGGCTGAGTTCGAGGATGGAGAGCGTGTCTGGGAACAGATGCCCGGGCTCCTGGCACACGGCGGTCACGACCCATGCAGGCGCCCGCGTCGCGCGCGTGACATTGAGGAACTCGCAATTGTACTCGACGCTTTCGAGACCGTTCGACGACAGGATCAGGCTGCCGGCGTCGATGACCGACTGCAGCGAATCCTTCTTCGCCTGGGCGCAGAGCTCCTCGGACTGGAGATAGACACCCTTGATGAAGTCGGCGGCATGGGCCGACGTGCCGAACACTGCCAGCGAGGACACCGAAAGAATGCGCAAGAACTTCATGTCAAACCCCACTTCGCGGCACAGCCGCCAGCTCAAATGTCGGTCGCCACGCCAACCCTGGGCAGCACGACCTCGATGCCTGAGCCTTCGAGACCGGCAACGAACTGTTCCGCCGTCTGGTCGATGATCGGGAAGCTGGCGAAGTGGCATGGCACCACCGTTTCGAACTTGAAGAATCGCCGGCAGGCAAGGGCCGCCACAGCACCGCCCATGGTGAAGCGGTCGCCGATCGGCACGAGGCCGATGACCGGTTCGTGCAGTTCGTTGATCAGCGCCATGTCGGAGAAGATGTCGGTATCGCCCATGTGATAAAGCGTGCGCTCCTCGGCGAAATGCAGCACCAGGCCGCCGGGATTGCCGAGATAGACGTTGCCGCCATTCGGCCCGCTGACCGACGACGAATGCAGCGCCGCAACGAAGGTGGTGGTGAAGCTGCCGCAATCGACGGTGCCGCCGATGTTGCCGGGATTGATCTGCTTGTCGCCGACACCCTGGCCGACGAGATACATGCAGATCTCGAAATTGGCGACGAGCATGGCGCCGGTCTTCTTCAGGATCGCTGCGGCATCGCCGATATGGTCGTCATGGCCGTGCGTCAAAAGCACATGGGTGACGCCCTCGGCGGCCTGCTCCCAGGACTGTCCCCATGACGGATTGCCGGTCAGGAACGGGTCGATCAGAATGGTAGCGCCAGCGACTTCAATCCGGAATGCCGAATGTCCATACCAGGTCAGCTTCATCGTTTCGGCACTCCTCGTCATTTCGCCGGCCAAAGGATAGAACGCACGACGCCCCTTTCAAAGAGGCCGATACGTAAATTCAAGGTGTTAGGACCTGCGCTGCCCGTCCGGGCGCACGCATCCGGCAATTCAAAGAGGAAAGCCGCTTGGCCATCGTTACGATTGAACAACTGCCCGGGCTGCTGGCCGGCGGAAAGACGCTAGCCGGGCTCGACCTCGGCGACAAGACGATCGGCGTTGCTGTCTCCGATCGCGGGCTCTCCTTCTCGCATCCGCGCCAAGTCATCATCCGCAAGAAATTCACGCTAGACGTGGCCGCCTTGCTTGCCATGCTGGCCAAGGAGAACACCGGTGCGATCGTCATCGGCCTGCCGATCAACATGGATGGCTCCGAGGGGCCACGCGCCCAGAAGTCGCGCGCCTTCGTGCGCAACGCAGCCAACCTGACCGACCTGCCGTTCCTGTTCTGGGATGAGCGGCTGTCGACGGTCGCCGCCGAACGCGCGCTGATCGAGATGGACGTCTCGCGCAAGAAGCGTGACGGCCGCATCGATTCGGCCGCCGCCGCCTTTATTCTGCAGGGTGTACTCGACCGGCTTCAGACACTCGACGCATCTCCGGCCGGGGATTAGAGCGCCAGCCACTCACCTTCTCGGCAATCAGCTTGCGACGGCGGAACGCCCAGATTCCCAAAAGGATGAATGTGTCGATGATGCAGGCCTTGCCGATCATCCACGGGATCTTGGCCGCTTCGACGCCGAGCAATTCGCCATAGAGGTCGAAGATCGCCAGGTTCAGGGCGCGGCTCAGGATCGGGTAACCGAAATGGAGGTCGTTGATCGACAGGAAGTACCAGCCCCAGAACAGGACCAGCGGCGCAGCCCAAACGGCGAAAATATAGCGCATCAGACGCTACCTCTGGCCGGCGGTCTGGCGGCTTCATCGCCCTGGAACTGGTTCGAAAGGACCGGCATCGGGATTCCTGCTTCTTTGCAAAAGACAGTGGGCCCTGCGCCTGCGACGCGCAACGTAAACCATTTGTTAAGGTTAATTTGGCCGCAGCCGTCCGAAAATGGGACGGCCTGTGACCCGGAACGTGTCAGCCCACCTGTGGATAGAGCGTATCGATGATCAGGCGCGAATCGTGGCGCGCGTCGAGCATGCCGTAGGTGCCGCGCCACTGGCCGGCGAGACGGGTCTCGATGAAGGCGTCGGCAATCCGCCCTGCCCCCATGCGGCGCAGTTCGGCAGCGGCCGCCGAGATCGCCAGCTGCTCGGTCAGGATGCGCGCCGAGCCCTCGTCCGACGATGCGACCTGCATGGCGGCACGCAGCACGCCGAGCACGCTGCGTCCGCCAGGACCGAGGTCACGCTCAAGCGTTGCCAGCACGTCCTCGAACAGGCCGGGCGCCCGTTGCAGAACGCGCAGCACGTCGAGCGCCATGACATTGCCCGAGCCCTCCCAGATCGCGTTGACCGGCGCCTCACGATAATAGCGGGCCAGCGGCGCTTCCTCGACATAGCCGTTGCCGCCGAGGCACTCCATCGCCTCGTAGAGCAGCGCCGGCGCGATCTTGCAGACCCAGTATTTGACGACGGGCGTCATGGCGCGGGCAAAGGCCGCCTCGCCGCGATCCGATGCCGCTTCGTCAAAGGAACGTGCCAGGCGGAAGGCGAGCGCGGTCGCGCCGGCGACATCAAGCGCCATGTCGGCCAGCACGCGCTGCATCAGGGGCTGATCGACGAGGTTGGCACCGAACACCTGGCGGTGACGGGTATGATGGACGGCTTCCGCAAGCCCTGCCCGCATGATCGCCGAGGAGGCGACGGCGCAGTCGAGTCGCGTCAGCGTCACCATGTCCATGATCGTCTTGATGCCGCCGCCCGGTTCGCCGACGAGGTCACCGATGGCGCCCTGGATTTCGACTTCCGACGAGGCATTCGAGCGGTTGCCGAGCTTGTCCTTCAGGCGCTGGAACTGCAGCCCGTTGGCCGAGCCGTCGCTCAATATGCGCGGAACGAGGAAGCATGACAGCCCCTCGGGCGCCTGCGCCAACATCAGGAAGGCATCCGACATCGGCGCCGACATGAACCATTTGTGACCGGTGAGCCGGTAGAAACTGCCGCCGGCACGCTCGGCCTTGGTGGTGTTGGCGCGCACGTCGGTGCCGCCCTGCTTCTCGGTCATGCCCATGCCGAGCGTCAGCCCGGTCTTTTCGACCGGCGGCTTCTGCGCCTGGTCATATTTACGCGTGGTGACACGCGGTGCCCATTCGCGAAACAGCTTCGGGCTCGCCATCAAGGCAGCAAGCGAGGCATTGGTCATGGTGATCGGGCACAGATGCCCGCATTCGAGTTGTGCTGTCAGATAAAAGCGCGCCGCGCGCACCTGGTGGCGGCGGCCGGTCTCGGTGCCGCCATTCTCCCAGACGGAGGAATGCAGGCCGCCCGCGATCGAGCGGCGCATCAGCGCGTGATAGGCGGGATGGAACTCGACCTGATCGATACGGCGGCCCTGGCGGTCATGGGTCCTGAGCTTCGGCACTTCGCTGTTGGCGAGCCGCGCCAGGTCCTGCGCTTCATGAGTCAGCACGAAGCGGCCGAGCCCGTCGAGGTCACGGCGCACGGGATCGGAGAAGCCTTCCGCGATCTGGATCAGCAGCGGGTCACCGCGCCAGGCATTGCTGCCCGTCAGCGGAGGGGGCTGGTTCGGCACGTCCTGCGTCACGCCTTGTCCTTCATCGGTGTGGGCGACGGGCACGAATCCGCAGCCATGGCCGGCTTTATAGCCGAAATGCTTATCGATAGCTTATGGCCCAGCTTGGAAGCGACGAAAATCCCGTGGGAGAACTTTCATCGATGAAATGCCGGCTTGCGGGTCACCTAAGCACAGCCTATAGCAGCGCCTTGAGATGACAGACCTATCGTCCCTGCCGCCCTACCCGCACCGCCATCTTCTTGGCATCCGCGACCTTTCTCCATTCGACATCGAAATATTGCTCGACCGCGCCGACGCGGCCGTCTCCATTTCGCGTCAGTCGGAGAAGAAGACTTCGACGTTGCGGGGCAGAACCCAGATCAATCTGTTCTATGAAGCCTCGACGCGCACGCAATCGTCGTTCGAGCTCGCCGGAAAACGCCTCGGCGCCGACGTCATGAA
This sequence comes from Aminobacter ciceronei, assembly GCF_014138625.1. Taxonomy (GTDB): domain Bacteria; phylum Pseudomonadota; class Alphaproteobacteria; order Rhizobiales; family Rhizobiaceae; genus Aminobacter; species Aminobacter ciceronei. Next base: position 153,283 of record NZ_JACJHY010000006.1, on the reverse strand, counting down.
CATGTCGGTGGCGAGCTCTTCGGTGAAGAAGGGCGAAACGCTGATCGACACGGCGATGACGCTGAACGCGATGCGGCCCGACATCCTGATCATTCGCCACCAGTCGGCGGGTGCCGCCGCACTGTTGGCGCAAAAGGTTGGCTGCTCGGTGGTCAATGCCGGCGACGGCGCGCATGAGCACCCGACGCAGGCGTTGCTCGACGCACTGACCATCCGCCGCGCCAAGGGCCGCATTGCTCATCTTACGGTGGCGATCTGCGGCGACATCCTGCATTCGCGCGTCGCCCGCTCCAACATCCTGCTGCTCAATGCGCTCGGCGCCCGCATCAAGGTCGTCGCTCCTTCGACGTTGCTGCCTTCCGGCATCGCCCAGATGGGCGTCGAGGTGACGCAATCGATGGCCGAGGGCCTGAAGGACGCCGACGTAGTCATGATGCTGCGCCTGCAGCGCGAACGCATGGCAGGCGCGTTCGTGCCTTCGGTACGCGAGTACTTCCGCTATTACGGCCTCGACGCCGAGAAGCTGAAGGCGGCCAAGCCCGACGCGCTGGTGATGCACCCCGGCCCGATGAACCGCGGCGTTGAAATCGCCTCGGAGATCGCCGACGGCCCGCAGAGCGTGATCCAGGAACAGGTGGAAATGGGCGTCGCCGTGCGCATGGCGGTGATGGAAGCGCTGCTCGACCCGCGCCGCAATCGCGACGGAAAGAACGCATGAGCATCACGGTTTTCCAGCGCGCCCGCCTCATTGACCCCTCGCGCGGCATAGATGAGACCGCAACCGTCATCGTCGACGGCAAAAAGATCGTCGCCGCAGGCGCCAATGCGCTCAATCAGGGCATTCCCGGCGGCGCCGAGGTCATCGACTGCACAGGCAAGGCGATCATACCCGGCCTGATCGACGGCAGGGTCTTCATCGGCGAACCCGGCGGCGAACATCGCGAGACGATTGCCTCGGCCAGCATCGCGGCCGCCGCAGGCGGCGTGACCTCGATCGTGATGATGCCCGATACCGATCCTGTCATCGACAATGTCGCGCTGGTCGAGTTCGTGCTGCGCACGGCCAAGGATACTGCCTCGGTCAACGTCTTTCCCGCCGCGGCCATAACCAAGGGCCTCGACGGCCATGAGATGACCGAGTTCGGCATGCTGCGCGAAGCTGGTGCTGTCGCCTTCACCGACGGCCGCCACACCATCGCCAGCTCACTGATGATGCGCCGGGCGCTGACCTATGCCCGCGACTTCGACGCGGTGATCGCACACGAAACGCAGGACGCCGATCTCGGCTCGACAGGCGTGATGAACGAGGGCCTCTACGCCAGCTGGCTCGGGCTTTCGGGCATTCCGCGCGAGGCCGAGACTATCCCGCTCGAGCGCGACCTGGCGCTCGCCAGGCTCACTCGCGGCAACTACCACGCGGCGAAAATCTCGACTGCGATGGCAGCAAATGCCGTTTCGCGCGCAAAGGCCGACGGCGCCAAGGTCACAGCAGGCGTCTCGATCAACAGTCTGTCGCTCAACGAAAACGACGTCGGCGAATACCGCACTTTCTTCCGGCTGGCGCCGCCCTTGCGCGCCGAGGAAGACCGCATCGCCATGATCGAGGCGTTGAAGGACGGCACAATCGACCTGATCGTTTCTTCGCACGACCCTCAGGACGTCGACACCAAGCGTCTGCCCTTTGCCGACGCCGCCGTCGGCGCGATCGGCCTGGAGACGCTGCTGGCCGTGGCCTTGCGCCTGCACCACAATGGCGAAGTGCCGCTGCTGCGCATCATCGATGCACTTTCGACCGCCCCGGCAAAGCTGTTCGGCCTGCCGGGCGGCACGCTGAAGCCCGGTTCGATTGCAGATTTGGCGCTTGTCGATCTTGGCGAGCCGTGGCTGGTGCGCGAGGCCGACATCCGCTCGCGCTCCAAGAACACCTGCTTTGAAGGCGCGAGGCTGCAAGGCAAGGTCTTGAAAACCTTGGTCGGCGGACGCACAGTGTTTTCGGCCTGACGGGCCACGGGGGAGACCACAGACCTTGATGCCGGATGACATCTTTCCGACGGCCCTGCACGTGCTCATCGCGGCCGCCGTATTCGGCTACGCCCTCGGCTCGATTCCGTTCGGCCTGCTGCTGACCCGCGCGGCCGGCCTTGGCGACGTACGCAAGATCGGCTCGGGCAATATCGGCGCCACCAACGTCCTGCGCACCGGCAACAAGAAGCTGGCGGCCGCAACGCTGCTGCTCGACGCGCTCAAGGGCACGGTCGCGGTGATCATCGCCGCGCGTTGGAGCCACGACGCGGCCCTTGCCGCTGGCCTCGGCGCCTTCATCGGCCATCTCTATCCGATCTGGCTCGGCTTCAAGGGCGGCAAGGGCGTCGCCACCTATCTCGGCGTGCTGTTCGGCCTGTCGGGGCTCGGCGCGCTTGCCTTCGCCGTTACCTGGCTGCTCGTCGCCTTCGTCAGCCGCTACTCGTCGCTCGCCGCGCTGACTGCCGCCATCGTCGTGCCGATTGCTCTTTATATGATCGACATGCCCAAGGCCGCCGGCCTGCTGGCCCTGATGAGCCTGATCGTCTTCATCCGCCACCGCGCCAACATCTCGCGTCTGCTTGCTGGCACTGAATCGCGGATCGGGTCCAAGGGATGACCCGCGCCGCCGCCGGGCCGCATCTCAGCGACCGGCAGCGGCTTCATTGGCTGCGCCTGATCCGTACGCCAAATGTCGGCCCCGCAAGTTTTCGCGACCTGATCAACCGCTTCGGATCCGCCGAAACGGCAATTGAGATGCTGCCCGAAATCATGATGGCCGGCGGCGCAAACCGCCCGGTTCGGGTTCCCTCGATGGCCGAGGCAGAGGTGGAGATGCAGCTGGCGCGCAGATGCGGCGCGCGCTTCGTTGCGCTTGGCGAGCACGACTACCCGCAGACGCTCACGCGCATGGACAACCCACCGCCGCTGCTCGCCGTCAAGGGCACCGCTGCCATCTTCGGCTTGCCGCCGGTGGCCATCGTCGGCGCGCGCAACGCCTCGCTCGCCGGCATCAAGATGGCGCGCATGCTTGCCTCGGAGCTTGGTCGCAACGGCTATGGCGTGATCTCGGGACTGGCCCGCGGCATCGACACCGCGGCCCATCAGGGCAGCCTCGACACGGGCACGGTCGGTGTCCTGGCCGGCGGCATCGATCGCCCCTACCCGCCCGAGAATGTCGGCCTCTGCGACGAGATCGCCGAACGCGGTGCCATCGTCTCCGAAATGCCGTTCGGCTGGGAGCCACGCGCCCAGGACTTTCCGCGTCGCAATCGCATCGTCGCCGGCCTTTCGCTCGGACTTGTCGTCGTCGAGGCGGCTCAACGTTCGGGTTCGCTGATCAGCGCGCGGCTTGCCGGCGAGATGGGACGCCTGGTCTTCGCCGTGCCCGGCTCGCCGCTCGACCCACGCGCCGCCGGCAGCAACGGCCTGCTCAAGGACGGCGCGACGCTGGTGACAGAGGCTGCCGACGTGCTGGAAGCTCTGGCGCCGCTGGTTGGACGCCAGCCTTTTGCACCGGCCAGACTCGAGGAACCGCCTGATTTCACCGCGACGCCGCCACCCGTCGACGGCGACCGCGCCCGGGTGATCGAGGCGCTCGGCCCGGTTCCCGTCGAGGTCGATGAATTGATCCGCCACACCGGGCTTCATCCGGCGCAGATCTTCATGATCCTTCTGGAGCTCGACCTCGCCGGTCGGCTCGAGCGCCATTCAGGCGGGCGTGTTTCGCTCGTTGAGCCCGACATGTGACGGGCGCTCGCCGGGGGCGACACGAGGCGTCGACCAGGATGCCGAGCTGGCCGGGCATCGACAGTATGGAATCAAGAGTTTTGGCCCGCCTTTGCGCAGGTGCCTGCTTGTCCGGAAGGGGCCCTCTGCCGCCCCGCGTGAGTCGCGTGACCAAGGCCGATTTCAACGCCAATGGCCGGCTCAACCGGCGATGGTGGACATTCAGCAAATCTAGTATAGATTGCAATAGGATGAATTAATATACCCAGGATTGCAATCCGGTTCTTCACCGTCGTTTTTGCCCCCTTCCCCTTGACCGGACCGAAAAGCGCGGCCATGTGACGAGCGAATTGAAAATCTTCGCCACGCGCCGTTTGCCGTTGTTTGGGCGCTTCACTGGAAAATCAGCCACATATGGACGTCGTTGTCGTCGAGTCACCGAACAAGGTGAAAAGCATCAACAAGTACCTGGGCCGGAACTACAAGGTTCTCGCCTCGTTCGGCCATGTCCGCGATTTGCCGGCCAAGGACGGCTCGGTGAAGCCGGAAGACGATTTTGCCATGTCCTGGTCGGTCGACACCGCATCGGCCAAGCGGCTCAGCGATATCGCCAAGGCGGTCAAGGAAGCCGACGGCCTGATCCTCGCAACCGATCCGGATCGCGAAGGTGAAGCCATCGCCTGGCACGTACTCGAGGTGCTGAAGCAGAAGCGCGTGCTGAAGGACAAGACGATCAAGCGCGTCGCCTTCAACTCGATCACCAAGCAGGCAGTGCTCGAAGCCATCTCCAATCCGCGCGAGATCGACCCGCCGCTGGTCGATGCCTATCTGGCGCGCCGCGCGCTCGACTATCTTGTCGGCTTCACCCTGTCGCCTGTGCTGTGGCGCAAACTGCCCGGCGCCCGTTCGGCTGGCCGCGTGCAGTCGGTGGCCTTGCGCTTCGTCTGCGACCGCGAAGCCGAGATCGAACGTTTCGTGCGTGAGGAATACTGGCAGATCGCCGCCATCCTCGGCACGCCGCGTGCCGAAAACTTTGAAGCCAGGCTGACCGCCTTCGACGGCAAGAAGCTGCAGAAGCTCGACATCTCGTCGCAGGCCATGGCCGATGACATCAAGGCGATGCTCGATGGCGCAAGCTTCAAGACGCTGTCGGTCGAGGCCAAGCCGACCCGGCGCAACCCGAGCGCGCCCTTCACCACCTCGACCTTGCAGCAGGCTGCGTCGTCGCGCCTCGGCTTCTCGGCAAGCCGCACCATGCAGGTCGCCCAGCGCCTCTATGAAGGCATGGAGATCGGTGGCGAGACCGCCGGCCTGATCACCTATATGCGTACCGACGGCGTCCAGATGGCGCCGGAGGCGATCGAAGCCGCACGCAATGCCATCGCCAAGGAATTCGGCACAAAGTACCTGCCCGAAAAGGCGCGCCAGTACACCACCAAGGCCAAGAACGCCCAGGAAGCGCACGAAGCCATTCGGCCGACCGACTTCAATCGCACGCCGGCAGAGATGCGCAAATTCCTCGATGCCGACCAGGCCCGGCTCTATGAGATGATCTGGAAGCGCGCCATTGCCAGCCAGATGCAGCCGGCCGAGATCGAGCGCACCACGGTCGAGATCGAGGCGCGCAACGGGTCAAGAATCGCCGGCCTGCGCGCCGTCGGTTCGGTCACCCGTTTCGACGGCTTCATCGCCGCTTATACCGAGCAGAAGGACGAGGATTCGGAAGACGAGGAAAGCCGTCGCCTGCCCGAGATCCGCGCCGACGAAACGCTGAAGCGCGAGAGCGTCGACGCCAGCCATCACACCACTGAGCCGCCGCCCCGCTACTCCGAAGCCAGCTTCATCAAGAAGATGGAAGAGCTCGGCATCGGCCGGCCCTCGACCTATGTCGCCACGCTCAAGACGCTTGAGGACCGCGACTATGTGAAGATCGAGAACCGCAAGCTCGTGCCCCAGGCCAAGGGCCGGCTGGTCACGGCCTTCATGGAGAGTTTCTTCCGGCACTATGTCGAGTACGACTTCACCGCCTCGCTCGAGGAAAAGCTCGATGAAGTCTCGGACGGCAAGCTCGCCTGGCGCGACGTGCTGGCCGATTTCTGGAAGGACTTCTCGGGTGCGGTCGATGAGATCAAGGAACTGCGCGTCACCAACGTGCTCGACGCGCTGAACGAGGAACTCGCGCCACTGGTCTTCCCGGAACGCGAGGACGGATCGAACCCGCGTATCTGCCCGAAATGCGGCACCGGCAACCTGTCGCTCAAGCTCGGCAAGTACGGCGCCTTCGTCGGCTGCTCCAACTATCCCGAATGCGGCTTCACCCGCCAGCTCGACGGCCCCGGCGGCAACGGCGACAATGGCGGCCTCGAAGACGGCACCAAGGTTCTGGGCAGCGATCCCTACACCAATGAAGAGATCACGCTGCGCAGCGGCCGCTTCGGCCCCTACATCCAGCGCGGTGACGGCAAGGACGCCAAGCGCTCCAGCCTGCCCAAGGGCTGGGCGGCTGCGTCCATCGATCACGAAAAGGCGCTCGCCTTGCTGGCACTGCCACGCGATGTCGGCCAGCACCCAGAGACGGGCAAGATGATCTCGGCCGGGCTTGGCCGCTACGGCCCGTTCGTGCTGCATGACGGCGCTTATGCCAATCTCGAAAGCATCGAGGACGTGTTCTCGATCGGCCTCAACCGCGCGGTCACGGTGCTTGCCGAAAAGCAGGCCAAGGGCAAGGGCGGACGCGGCGGCGGTACGCCGGCGGCGTTGAAGGATCTCGGCGAACACCCCGCCGGAGGCGGCAACGTCACCGTGCGCGACGGCAAGTACGGCGCCTATGTCAATTTCGGCAAGGTCAATGCTACCTTGCCGAAGAACACCGATCCGGCCACCGTGACGATGGAAACGGCACTCGCGCTGATCGCCGAAAAAGAGGCGAAAGGCGGTGGCGCCAAGAAGCCTGCCCGAGCCGCCAAGAAGCCGGCGGCCAGCACAACCAAAAAAGCGGCCGCCAGCAAGGCCAAGAAGAAGGACTAGGCGACCGTGGCGCGAAAGATTTCCGGACGAAATGCCGGCACCAGACGCGCCGCAAGCGACGAGGTCCGTGGCAAGGACGTCTACCGGCCGTCGCGGGACGAGATTCTGCGCTACATCGCCGAGAATCCTGACCGCAGCGGCAAGCGCGACATCGCCAAGGCCTTTGCGCTCAAGAATGACGACCGCATCTGGCTGAAGCACCTGCTGCGCGAGTTGCAGGACGAAGGTCTGCTGGAAAAGAGCCGCAAGCGCCTGACCCGCGCCGGCGCGTTGCCGCATGTCGCCGTGCTCGACATTTTTGGCCGCGACGCCGAAGGCACGCTTTTGGCCCGCGCCTCCGAACAGCCTGACGGCCCGATCGTGGCCATCAAGCTGTCGCGCAGCGGCAATGGACCTGTGCCCGGCGTCGGCGACCGCGTGCTGGCCAAGACCTTCCCCGTCGACGATCATATCGACGACAACGAGCCGGCCTACACCGCCCGCGTGATGAAGATGTTCGAGAAGCGCGCCGACACGGCGCTCGGCATTTTCCGCATCCTCAAGGACGGCAGCTTCCGCATCGAGCCGGTTGAACGCCGCCAGCCCGAGCTGGTGATCGACAAGGACCACCACAACGGCGCCAAGGACGGCGATCTGGTCGAAGTGGTGCCGGAACGGGCCAGCCGTTACGGCCTGCCGCGCGCCAAGGTGGTCTCGGTACTGGGTTCGTTGACCAATGAGAAGGCGGTCTCGATGATCGCCATCCATGCCCACGACATTCCCCACATATTCCCCGCCGACGTGATCGCCGAAGCCGAGGCCGTGAAACCGGCGACGCTAGACGGCAAGCGCGAGGACTGGCGCGAGCTGCCGTTGGTCACCATCGACCCCGCCGACGCCAAGGATCACGACGACGCCGTCTATGCCGTCGCCGACAGCGACGAGAAGAACCCCGGCGGCTTCATCGTCACCGTCGCTATCGCCGACGTGGCAGCCTATGTCCGTCCGGGCACGGCGCTCGACAACGAGGCACTGAAGCGCGGCAACTCGGTCTACTTCCCCGACCGCGTCGTGCCGATGCTGCCCGAGCGCATCTCCAACGATCTGTGCTCGCTGCGCGAAGGTGTCGACCGCCCGGCGCTGGCCGTGCGCATGACGTTTTCGGCCGAGGGCCGCAAGATCAGGCACGCCTTCCACCGCATCATGATGCGGTCTTCGGCCCGCCTCGCCTATCCGCAGGCGCAAGCCGCCATCGATGGCATCCCGGATGAGAAGACCGGGCCGATCCTGGAGACCGTCCTCAAGCCGTTATGGGCCGCCTATGACGTGCTCAAGCGCGGCCGCGACAGTCGCCAGCCGCTCGAACTCGACCTGCCCGAACGCAAGATCCTGCTCAAGCCGGACGGCACGGTGGACCGCGTCATCGTTCCCGATCGCCTCGACGCCCACAAGCTGATCGAAGAGTTCATGATCCAGGCGAACGTCGCGGCTGCCGAGACGCTGGAGAACAAGAAGCAGAAGCTCGTCTACCGCATCCATGACGGCCCTTCGCTGGCCAAGCAGGAATCGCTGCGCGAATTCCTGCAGACGATCGGCCTGTCGCTGGCGCGTGGGGCCGCGATGCGTCCAAGCCAGTTCAACGGCATCCTCGAGCAGGTGCGCGGCGGCGACAATGAGCAGCTCGTCAACGAGGTGGTGCTGCGTTCGCAGAGCCAGGCCGAATACAATCCCGACAATATCGGTCACTTCGGCCTCAATTTGCGCCGCTACGCGCATTTCACCTCGCCGATCCGCCGTTATGCCGACCTCATCGTGCATCGCGCGCTGATTGGGTCGCTCGGCCTCGGTGCCGGCGGCCTGACGCCCCAGGAGGAAGCGCGGCTGGAAGAGACCGCCGGGCTGATCTCGCAGACGGAACGCCGCGCCATGGCAGCAGAGCGCGAGACCGTCGACAGGCTGGTCGCGGGTTTCCTGGCCGAGCGCGTCGACGAGACATTCGAGGCGCGCATTTCCGGCGTCGTCAAGGCGGGACTATTTGTCCAATTGCCGCAATATGGCGCGGATGGTTTCATCCCGGTGTCATCGCTAGGTGACGACTATTACCATTTCGACGAAGCAGCCCGCGCCCTGTTCGGCGAACGCTCCGGCAAGGGCTACCAGCTCGCCGACCGTGTCGAGGTCAAGCTGGTCGAGATCGCGCCGCTGGCGGGTGCCATGCGCTTCGAGATGCTGACCGAACCGAAGCCCCTGCCCGGTTCCAAGCGGTCCTTCCACAAGACCAAGGGGCAACGAACGCGTGCCCGCGCCTCCCAGCCACGGCGAGGACCTCGCGGCAGGAGATGACGATGGAAGAGCAGGTATTCGGCGGCAACCACCACAAGGTTGCGCGTGAACCTCGGCCGGTCTGGCAAGCGATCAAGCGGGGCCTGCTCTGCAAGTGCCCGAACTGCGGCCAAGGCCGGCTGTTTGCGTCGTTCGTCAAGACTGTCGACAGATGCGAAGTCTGCCACGAGGAGATTTTCCATCATCGCGCCGACGACCTGCCCGCCTATCTCGTGGTTGTCATCGTCGGCCACATCGTCGTCGGCGCCTTCATGGGCGTCGAGGCGACCAGCAAGCTGGCCCTATGGCAGCATCTGCTGATCTGGGTACCACTGACCATCGTTTCCGCGCTCGCGCTGCTGCGCCCGATGAAGGGCGCCGTGGTCGGCATGCAATGGGCGCTCTACATGCACGGCTTCGGCGGCGAAGAAGACGTGATCGAAACGCATCCCGAGGCTTGACCCCGCGCTGGCGCAATGCCCAAGAGCAAGCAAGTGCTTCCGTCCAACCCGACATTCCGTTAGGACAGCCGCGATGGATGGCATTAGCAAAGCAGACCTCGACAGGCTCGAAGCCAGGGAAATGGCCAAAGGACCAGCCCCCTTGCGTCCGCGCGACGCGGCGACGTTGATCCTGCTCGACCGCAAGGGCGACGACGTGCTGGTGCTGATGGGCCGGCGCCACATGAAGCATGCCTTCATGCCCGGAAAGTTCGTCTTTCCCGGTGGCCGCACCGACCCGGCAGACAGCCGCATCAAGGTGGCCGAAGAGCTCCATCCCGACGAGCAGGACAAGCTGCGCGCCGGCACCGGCCGGGTCAGCGTCGCGCGCGCCCGGGCGATCGCGCTTTCGGCTGTTCGCGAAACCTACGAAGAAGCAGGGCTTCTGATCGGCCGGCGCGGCCCGTTCTCGACCACCAAGGCCGACTGGCAAGGCTTTGCCGAGCATGGCGTCGCGCCTGCGCTCGGCTGCCTGCGCTTCATCGCGCGCGCGGTGACCCCTCCCGGCCGGGTCAGGCGTTTCGACACACGCTTCCTCTCCGCCTGGCGCAGCGACGTCGCGGTCGAGTTGCCTCAGGGCGGACCGACAAACGAGCTCGAGGAACTGATCTGGTTGCCCTTGGCAGATGCCATGCAGGCCGACATTCCGGCGATCACCCAGTCGGTGCTTGGCGACCTGAGGCAGCGGCTAGCTGTCGATCCCGGACTCCAGCCGGGTGGCGAGGTGCCATTCTACCGCATGCTTGCCCAACACTTCCGCCGCGACATCCTGTAGGGCTTTGCATGACCGATACCGTTCAGGAGGCTGAAAACGTCGAACGCGTGCACTGGCGCGCGATTTCAGCGGCCATTGCCTCGATCAGCGTCGTCGGCATCGCCATTGGGCTGGGCATACCGCTGTTGAGCGTGATTCTCGAATCGCGCGGCTATTCCTCCTCGATGATCGGCCTCAACACGGCGGTCGCCGGCATCGCCTCGATTGCCGCCGCCCCGCTGGCGACGCCGATCGCCATGCGCTTCGGCGTCGTCTGGACGATGCTGGCGATGATTCTCGCCGGCGCCGTGGCCTTCGTCGGCTTCTATTTCGCCCAGTCCTTCTGGATGTGGTTTCCGTTGCGGGCCGTGCTGCATTTCGCGCTGACAGTGCTGTTCATCCTGTCGGAATTCTGGATCAGCACCTGTGCTCCGCCACATCGGCGCGGCCTGGTGCTCGGCATCTATGCCACCGTGCTTTCGCTCGGCTTCGCCGCCGGCCCATGGCTGTTCTCGCAGATCGGCAGCAGCGGCTTCCTGCCGTTCGGCCTGACCTTCGCCTTCGTCATGATCGCCGCGATTCCCGTCTTGCTGGCGCGCAGCGAAAGCCCCAGGATCGTCTCCGAAGGCGGCAAGGGTGGCTTCTTCCGCTACATCTGGATCGTGCCGACAGCGACCGCCGCCGTTCTCGTCTTCGGTGCGGTGGAAACAGGCGGCTTCGCCCTCTTCCCGATCTACGGCCAGCGCATCGGCTACAGCGAGGGCGAGGCAGCGATGCTGCTGACCATGATCGGGCTCGGCAATTTCCTGCTGCAGATTCCGATCGGCATGCTGAGCGACCGCATCGGCGATCGCCGCATCCTGCTGCTCATCTGCGCCCTCGTCGGTCTGGGCGGAACGCTGGCGATGCCGTTGTTGACCATCAACTGGCACCTGATGGCGGGCATGCTGTTTGTCTGGGGCGGCGTGGTGGCGGCACTCTACACCGTCGGCCTCGCGCATCTCGGCGCACAGCTATCAGGCCGCGACTTGGCCTCGGCCAACGCCGCCTTCATCTTCTGCTACGGCCTCGGCATGATCCTTGGGCCGCAGGTGATCGGCATCTTCATGGACGTCTTCGGCCCGAACGGATTCGGCTGGGCGCTGGCGGTGTTCTTCGGCGGCTACATCGCCATCGGACTGGGCCGAATTGCCGCGAAAGCGAGCCGATAGCGCTCCAAGGCTTGACTTTCCGGGCGCGTTCTTTATGTGTCCCGCAGGTTTTCCGCGTCCGGGTTGTTTTCCCGTCCTGAGGCGGGTGCAACTCCAGACGATTAACGGACGAGAATCATGGCCAAGGCTGCAAACATCAAGATCAAGCTTCTGTCGACCGCCGACACCGGTTTCTTCTACGTGACGAGCAAGAACAGCCGCACGAAGACGGAAAAGCTGTCGTTCCGCAAGTACGACCCGGTTGCGAAGAAGCACGTCGAATTCAAGGAAACCAAGATCAAGTAATCTTGTTGCCTCCAGGAATTCCAAAACGCCGCCCATCGGGCGGCGTTTTCGTTTTCAGGACTGTCTACCGCACGGCGGCTTGCGCCAACGCATCGAAGGACACACGGAAAGCCGCCTGCCCCATACTCAGTCAAAACGGGATGATTTCGAGATAGGGGGCCGGTCGGCGTCTGGCAGCGGTACGAGGAGGCCACTATGTGCCAGTGCCGGCCGGCCGACCCCACGGACCCAGGAGATGCGGCGGACCTGAGCATCATGGGGTATCGATAGGGCTATCCGGCCTGTGCTCCTCGTGCCGGCGCCCGTCCTTCTTCTCGATCTCACAGTCGCGCAAGATCGCTTGAAAATCAACACTTTCTTAACCACGGCTCGCGAATCGCTCGGGTTAAGGTAAACGATTGAGCTTAACGCGCTTGACCGTGAAGCCGTACTGCGGCTCAGGCCGCTCTCGCCACCACGCGATTGCGACCACGTGTCTTGGCGTCGTAAAGCGCCAGATCCGCGCGCTTCATCAGCCCGGCAACCGTGTCACCTTCCATGACCAGCGCCGAGACGCCGACGCTGACCGTCACCGACACGCCCTGCTCGGTTCCGCCGACCTTGAACGGCGTCCTGGCGATTTCGGAGCGGATGCGTTCGGCAACGATCTCGGCCAGCGCGCCTTCGGTATCCGGCATCACGATGACGAATTCCTCGCCGCCGAATCGGCAAGCGAGATCAATGCCGCGCACGCTCTTCTTCACGCGCCGTGCAAATTCACGCAGGACCTCGTCGCCGCCGTCATGGCCAAACGTGTCGTTGATGCGCTTGAAGCGGTCGAGGTCCGTGATCATCAGCGACAGCGGTCGACGACGGGCAGCCGCACGTTCGACCAGCCGCGGCAGGTGGCTGTCGAGGTAGCGGCGGTTATGCAGACCGGTCAGGCCATCCGTCACCGCCATCTCAATGGTCTGGCTGACGCTTTGCCTGAGCTCGTCATTGTAGCGCTTGCGCCGCACCTGGGTGCGCAGGCGCGCGATCAGCTCCTGCCTATCCAGCGGCCGCACGAGATAGTCGTTGATGCCGAGTTCGAGTCCGCGAACGGTAAGGTCGTCCTCTTCCTTGTTGACCAGCAGTACGATCGGCAGCGAGCGCGTGCGGTCGAGCGACCTGAGCTGCGAGCACAGTCTGAGCGGATCGAACGCGGAAAACCCTGACGACACGATGATGCACTCATAGGCACCTTCGGCCGCGTTGAAGAGCCCCGACTGCGGATCGGCGGCCAACTGCACGTCGGCGGCGCCATCCAGCAGCGCGCAGATATGAGCAGCGGAAGACGTTTGCTCATCGATGAGCAGGACCTTCGGCAGTTCCCCCCGGACCAGGTCGGATCGGGCCAGAAGCTCGTCCATGCCGATGCTGTGGGTGGTCGAGGCGCGCAGCCTGAGCTCGTCGGTCAGCACCTTGAGACGGACGAGACTCTTGACGCGGGTGATCAGTTGCAGGTCGTTGACAGGCTTGGTCAGGAAATCGTCGGCGCCGACGTCAAGGCCGCGCACGCGGTCGGTGACATGGTCGAGCGCAGTGACCATGACGACGGGAATGTGGGCGGTTGCCGGATCGGCCTTCAGGCGGCGGCATACCTCGAAACCGTCCATGCCGGGCATCATCACGTCGAGCAGCACGACATCGACCTTGCCGTCCTCGCAGGCGGCGATGGCATCAGGTCCATTGAAGGCGGTCAGCACCTCGAAATACTCGGCGAGAAGCCGGACTTCGAGCAGCTTCACATTGGCCGGTATGTCGTCAACGACGAGGATGCGCGCTGTCATGCTAGTCCCTCGAGCGAGCCGGCGAGCACATCAGGCATCGCCCAGATAGGATTTGATCGTCTCGATAAAGCGCGGCACCGAGATCGGCTTGGAAATGTAGGCTTCGCAACCGCCCTGCCTGATCCGCTCCTCGTCGCCCTTCATGGCGAATGCGGTGACGGCAATGACGGGGATGGTGTGGAGGTCGTCATCCTCCTTCAGCCATTTGGTGACCTCGAGGCCCGAGACCTCGGGCAATTGGATATCCATCAGGATGAGGTCCGGCCGATGCTTCCGTGCAAGATCGAGCGCTTCGAGCCCGTTGCGCGTGCGCACGGTCTCGTAGCCGCTTGCCTCGATGAGGTCGCGAAAGAGCTTCATATTGAGCTCGTTGTCCTCGACGATCATCACCTTCTTGACCATAGAAATTCCGTCCCGATTGCTCGCCACAGGCCCGCGGCAATCCTGTTGCGCGCCGGATGCGCACACCAACCCCGAATCCGACCGTAACTCAAGAACATTACGAAACGTAAAACACCGAAGCCAAATCACGGATGGTTGCGCGACCGCTTTAGCGGTTGCCGCGATGGCTGCTTGCGGTTACTCCCCACAGAGGTCGATCGGGGCGAACACCAGTATGCAGAAGAACCAACAATCGCAGGAAAGCGCCGAAGCGCTGGCAGTCCAGGCACTTGGCTTCGTCGCCTCCGACGCGGAACTCCTGCCGCGCTTCCTGGCCATATCAGGCATCGAGGCGCACCAGATCCGCCGAGCTGCGCAGGAGCCCGGCTTCCTGGCCGGCGTCCTGAACTTCATTCTCGCCCATGAGCCGACGCTGCTGCGCTTCTCGCAGGAAGTGGGCATCGCGCCGGGCGAAATAGGCAGCGCCCTGCGTGCCCTTCCCCTTGGCAATGACGATCACGAGCGTTCCGCATGAGCGAAGATCCCGAAACAGCACGGCAGATCGCCGAACTGGCCCGCGACACCAGGCCGCTGCTGGTGCTCGACGTCGACGAGGTGCTGCTCGAATTCATGGTGCCCTTCATGCGCTTCCTCGATGCGCAGGGGCTGGCCTTCTCGGCCAGGTCGTTCAAGCTGACCGGCAACATCATCAACGTGAAGACACAGATCCCGCTGGACCAGGAAGCGGTGTCGGCGCAGCTCGACGGTTTCTTTCATGCCCAGAGCGAATGGCAGACGGCGGCACTTGGCGCTGCCGATGCGGTGGCGGGGCTCGCGGCAGGCGCGGAAGTGGTACTGTTGACCGCGATGCCGCATCGCCACCGCGACATCAGGCGCCGGCATCTCGATGCGTTGGGTTTCCCCTACCCGCTTCTGACCACTGAAAGGGCCAAGGGCCCCGCGCTGCGGCTGTTGCGGGGCGAAACCAGCCGCAGGGTCGCCTTCGTCGACGACATTCCGCACAATCTGGTCTCGGTGCGCGACGCCGTCGCCGACGCGCATCTGTTCAACCTGATGTCCTATCGTGAAATGCGTGCATTTCTGCCGCCGCTGCCGGACGGAATCGTCATCGAGGACGATTGGTCCCAGGCCGCGCCGAAGATCGCCACGGCCTTGGGTCTCTAGTCTCACTGACTATTCGCCGAGATTGCGCCACCAGTTGCGGCCGGTGTCGAGCCTCTCGATGCCTTCGCTGTCGAGCCTGGCGGCCCATTCGGCAGCCGACTTGCCTGCCAGCATGAGATTCGGCGCGATTTCAGCCAGCGGGACCATGACGAACGCACGGTCGAGCATGCGCGGATGCGGTATCTCAAGTCCGACATCGCTGACATTGCTGTTGCCCAGCAGGAGCACGTCGATGTCGATGAGGCGCGGGCCCCAGCGCTCGATGCGCACGCGCTTCAGCCGCCGCTCGAGCTCGAGGCAGAGCTTCAGCAGTTCGAGCGGCGCGAGCGTGGTAGCGACTTCGGCGGTGACGTTCAGGAAATCGGGCTGATCGACCTTGCCCCAAGGCGGCGTGCGGTGCAGAGACGAGACTTCCACAACGCGCGTGCCGCCGGAACTGTCGAGCATGTGCAGCGCCGACGCCATCGACTTCGCTGGGTCGCCCAGGTTGCCGCCGAGGCTGAGAAAGCCGCGCTCCTCAACCTGGCCAGACAACGGTCACCTCTACGTAATCGAGGACGCCGGGCACGGGCGCATTCGGCTTGCGGACCGTAATTTCGGCCCGCTTGATCTGCGGGAAACGCGCTGCGAGCGCGCGACCGCACTCCTGCGCCAGCGCCTCGATCAGGAAGCGCCGCTGGCCGGTAATGATCTTTTCGATGACCTGGAAGGCAACGCCGTAGTCAACGGTGCTGTCCATCGAATCGTCCTCCAGCGGACGCGACGGATCGACCGTCAGCTCGGCATCGACATAGAAGCGCTGGCCAAGTGCCTCTTCTTCGTCGAACAGGCCGTGCCGGGCGAAGAAGGCGCAGTTTTTCATACGGATAAGGTACATCTGGGTCAGCGTCCCGGCAGGTTGGTCTGTCGCGCCAGCATAGCATCTGCGAATGCCAGCGCGTCCACGTTGATTGCGACATCATGGACGCGAAATATATCCGCGCCCTGCAGGCGGAGTATGACGCTCGTCGCCGCCGTCCCCGCGTCACGGTCGGCTGCTTCGCGCCCGGTAACATGGCCGACGAAGCGCTTGCGCGAGGTGCCGGCGAGCAGCGGATAACCGAGCCCTTTCAGCTCCGAAAAACGCGCCATCAGGTCGAGATTTTCGTCCGCATCCTTGGCGAAGCCGAAGCCCGGATCGAGCACGATCTGAGCGTCCTGGACACCGGCCTCCCGGGCGATCTCCAGCGAACGGCGCAGGAACAGCAACTGGTCGTCGATCACGTCGGGCAGCTTGTCGCGCTCGCGTCCGGTATGCATGAGCACCAGCCCTGCCCCGGTGTCGGCTGCGACCCGGGCAATACCTGGCTCGCGCTGGGCGCCCCAGACATCGTTGACGATGTGCGCGCCGGCGGCAACGGCGAGCCGCGCTGTCTCCTCGCGGTAGGTGTCGACGGAGATCAGTGTATCGCCAGATCGGGCGAGTGCGGCGATGATCGGCAGCACGCGATCCTGCTCTTCGGCTGAAGAAACAGGTGCTGCGCCCGGGCGGGTGGATTCACCGCCGACATCGATGATCACGGCCCCTTCGGCGACCATGCGGCGCGCCTGTTCGAGCGCGCGCTCGGGCGCATCGAACGCGCCGCCGTCGGAAAAACTGTCGGGCGTGACGTTGAGGATGCCCATCACAAGCGCCCTGTCGCCGAGGTCGAGTTGGCGCCCATGCGCCAGTTGCCATCGTTTGCCGGTCATGCCGTCGCCACAAAACAATTCCAGAGCACAGACCACGTCACGAAATATCAACGCTTGCAGCTTCAACTCGCTGCACGGTCACATCAGCGGCACGATCCGATTTCCGTTGCGCCGCCATCGCCCCTAACGCAAGGTAGGCCAAGAGGCAACTAATGAAGCAACTCTTCCTGGCCGCCCTACTCGCTGGAGGCATTTGCCTACCCGTTCAGGCGGCAACTGTGTCCAAATCCTACAGCTATTTCACCATCACCGGCAAAACGCTCGACGAGATCGAGCAGCAGCTGATGACGCGCGGGCCCGAGGTCAAGAGCACCGGCGGCAGGCACCCGGGCGCAACCCAGATGGAATTCACCAGCCGCATCGGCTACGCCGAGGTCAAGGGCGGCTGCGCCATCGTCTCGGCCCAGGTCACCGTCAAGGCCAAGGTGATCCTGCCGCGCTGGCGCCAGAACGGCAAGGCAGCCCAGGACGTCAAGCTGATCTGGAACACGCTGTCTTCCGACATCAAGCGCCACGAGGAAAGCCACGTCGTCATTGCCAAGAACCACGCCCGTGAACTGGAACAGGCGCTGAGGGCGATCGGCAAGCAGAAGAGCTGCGACATCGCCGCCACCAAGGCAAAGGCGACGAGCAACCGCATCCTCAATGCTCATGACCGGGCACAGGAGGAATTCGACCGCATCGAAGGCATCAATTTCGAAAGCCGGATCGTCAGGCTGCTGCGCTACCGGCTGGAGCGCATCGACGCCGGCAAGCTCAAGAACTGAGGGCCAGGCCTCTGCAAAATCAGTCAGGAACGCCGAGCTTCTTGTGCAGGCTCGTCGACGACGTCGTGTATTGAAACACGACGCGTTCCTTGGGGCTGATGATGTGTTTGGCAGCCTGCGTCATCAGCGCGGCTTCATGAAAGCCCGACAGGATCAGCTTGAGCTTGCCCGGGTACCAGTTGATGTCGCCGATGGCGAAGATTCCCGGCTCCGACGTTTCGAATTTTTCGGTGTCGACCGGGATCTGGTTCTCGTGAAGATGGAGGCCCCATTCTGCCACCGGCCCCAACTTCATGGTCAGGCCGAAGAACGGCAGCAGCCGCGTGCAGGCAACCTCGGTTTCGGCATCCGCTCCCTTGACGGTGACGGAGCGCAATATGCCGTCCTCGCCTGACAGGCCTGAAACCTGGCCGATCACAAGGTCGATGGCGCCCGCATCGCGCAGCGCATGCATCTTGCCGACATTGTCGGGCGCGGCACGGAATTCCGGACGCCGATGGACCAGCGTGACGCGTCTGGCCACCGGCTCCAGGTTGAGCGTCCAGTCGAGCGCGGAATCCCCGCCGCCAACGACGACCACCTCCTGATCGCGGAAATCCTCGATGCGCCGAACCGCATAGCGGACGCTGGCCTGCTCATAAGCCTCGATGCCAGGGATCGGCGGGCGCTTGGGCTGGAACGAGCCGCCGCCGGCGGCAATCACCACGACCTTGGCGTCGAAGACCTCATTCTCGTCGGTCGTGACGCGGAAGCTGCCATGCTCGAGCCGCTCCAGCGCAGTCACCATCCGGTTGAAGGTGAAACCGGGCTTGAATGGCGCGATCTGTTCCAGAAGCTTGTCGACCAGCTCCTGGGCGCCGATCACCGGATAGCCGGGAATGTCGTAGATCGGCTTTTCCGGATAAAGCTCGGCGCATTGCCCGCCGGGGCGGTCGAGAATGTCGATAAGGTGGCAGCGCATGTCGAAGAGACCGAGCTCGAACACCGCAAACAGGCCGATCGGCCCGGCTCCGATGATCAGGACGTCGGTTGTGGTGATGTCGCTCAAGGCCACCTCGCCGCTGACGCACGCATTTCGAAAATGTGCATGACAACAGCTGTCATGCCAAGCAAGGCCAAGTTGGGAACGTCAGCCCTGGCGCTCGGGAATGGAGACGACCAGGCCGTCGAGTTCGTCGCGAACCTTGATCTGGCAGGAAAGGCGCGACGACGGCCGGACCTCGTAGGCGAAGTCGAGCATGTCTTCTTCCATTGCCTCGGGCTCGCCGACGATCGCCGTCCATGCGTCATCGACATAGACATGGCAGGTCGCGCAGGCGCAAGCGC
Organism: Aminobacter ciceronei; assembly: GCF_014138625.1. Classification (GTDB taxonomy): domain Bacteria; phylum Pseudomonadota; class Alphaproteobacteria; order Rhizobiales; family Rhizobiaceae; genus Aminobacter; species Aminobacter ciceronei. The sequence continues at coordinate 134,254 of NZ_JACJHY010000006.1, read as the reverse complement.
CGCCACATTCCGCCTCGATGCCCGGCACGGCATTGCGGATCGCATTTTCCATCACGGTCGAGCCGTTCTCGGCCTCGACTTCGAAACGCGTGCCATCATGGGCGATGTAAGTCAGCTTGGTCATGCTCGTTCCCGAAATAGGTCACACGGCAGATAATCACTCCGCCGTGTGTGTCAACTGCCGTGCGATAGCGCCGCCGGCTGTCGGAATTACACTGACTGGTCCACAAATGTTACTGCGGCCATTGCACGCCCCCCGGGAAGGCACCGCCGAACGTCAGCGGCTGAACGAGGCGATGAAGTCGCGCGCCTCGTCGATCAGACGGGTAAGCCGCGTGATCAGAGCGACATTGTCCGGGTCCGCTTCGATCGCCGCCACGCAGTCGGCAATGGGAAATGCGCCAACGCCACGCGCCGAACCTTTCAGGGCGTGGCACAGCATCAGCCGCTCGGCAAGATCGGCTTTGACGATCGCATCTCGAACCGAGAGCGCCTGATGGACGAACATGTCGAGCACCTCGCGCTCGACATCGCGGTCGCCGATCGTCTGCCGGGAAAGATGTTCAAGGTCGATCGGACGGCCATGAACCGATGCCGAGGATTCGCCTCCCGGCATGCCAAAAGCCATCGAAGCCGTCTCGCGCGTTACCATTCAACCCGTGCCCCGCCACTCGCCCTTGGGTTGGTAAGCTAGGGCGTCCGTGTGGATAACCCGTTAACCTGACAAAGCCCGGAACCGTGCGGGATTGGGGCCAATAATCACTGCAGTGTTAACCTTATATTTAAACTTTTACGTATCGGGGCGAATGCATGTTTTCTTTACCCGATTGTGTCACTACGATACGGGCGGTCCATATTGAGCCTCGGCCGCGGACAAAAATAGGACAAAAAGTCCAGCAAATCCGCGTCTTTAGTACAGGGTAGCGAAGGCATGGCGAAGAAATCCACTCCGACAAAGAACCTCGATCTCGACGTGGCCAAGGAGCTCGAGCAGGCGCTCGACCTCGACCTGAGCGGCGACGAAGGCGGCCTCGACATGGCCGCGTCGATGGACGATCTCGAAGCACAGATTTCGCAGGCAGCTGAAGAATTGGCACGTGAAGGCCGCAAGCAGAAGGCTGCTGCGCCGAAGGTCGAGCCCGCCCCCGTGGCACGCGCAGCCGAGCCGCCGACCCAGTTGCGCCCCGTCGAAACCCGCCCGCTGCAGCCCGAAGGCTTCAAGCCCGCGAACGACGATCGCGCCAAGGATTACAAGTCGCTCCTGCACAGCCTCAACCGCCGCGCATCGAGCACCATCTATTGGATGGTCGGCCTGGTTTCGGTCGCATGGGTTGCCGGTGCCGTGGCGCTGGCCGATCGCATCGTCACGCCCAGCATCTGGACCATCCGCTCGTTCGACGACGCGCTGGCACGTCCCGGCCTGCTGATGCTGCTCGTCGCCACCATCGTGCCGATCGCGCTGTTCTGGGCTTTTGCCGCGATGATCCGCCGCGCCCAGGAAATGCGCATTGCCGCGCAGTCGATGACCGAAGTCGCCTTCCGCCTCGCCGAGCCCGAAAACATGGCACAGGACCGCGTCATGATGGTCGGCCAGGCCGTGCGCCGCGAGGTGGCGGCCATGGGCGAAGGCATCGAACGCACGCTGGCGCGTGCCGTCGAGCTCGAAACGCTCGTCCACACCGAAGTCAACCAGATCGAGCGCTCCTATTCCGAGAACGCCGCCCGCATCCGTTCGCTCGTCGATGGTCTCGGCAGCGAGCGCGAGGCCGTCGTCTCCCACGCGGAGCGCGTCCGCGCCTCGATCTCCGGCGCCCATGAGACGCTGCGCGACGAACTCGGCTCGGCCAGCGACATCATCCGTGACAGCATCCTGAATGCCTCGACCAAGCTGTCGATGACGATCACCAATTCCGGTGACACGCTCATCGACCGCATCAACGAAGGCGGCATGGGCCTGTTCGAGGCGATCGACAACCGCATGGATTCGCTGAGCGACCGCCTGTCGACCTCAGGCGAAGCCTTCGCCAGCCTGCTCGACACCCGCATCGCCAAGCTGACGCAGAGCACCGACGAGGTGACCCGCTCGCTGACCGACCTGCTCGACAACCGCACCTCGGGCATGGTCTCGCTGCTCGGCGGCGCTGCCAAGACGATCAACTCTGAATTCGAGGCGAGCCTGCACGGCATCGAGCGCACGCTGGCTGAACGCGGCCAGGCGCTGATCGGCGAATTCCAGACCCGCGCCGAAGCGCTCGACACCGGCACTGCCAAGCTCAATGCCGCTCTCGAAGCCCGCGCCCGCCAGATCAACGAGACGCTGGTCGAGCGTGCGCGCGAAATCGCCACCACCTTCGTCCAGGGCCGTGACTCGCTGTCGGCGATGATCGACCAGGGCAAGACCCAGATCGGCACCGACCTCGCCGACATCATCACCTCGACCTCGACCATGCTCGAAGCCCGCGCCAGCGATTTCGCCGGCCGCATGGAAGCAGCCCGCCATCAGGTGTCGCGCGCATTCGACGGCGACATCCAGCGTCTGTCCGAGGCCCGCGTCGGCATCGAGCAGGCCGTGGAAGACCACACCACCAAGCTCTCCGAAGCGCGCGACCGCATGGCAGCAGCGCTACGCGACGACCTCAGCAAGTTCGCCGAGGGTCGCGCCAGCATCGAGGCTGCCGTCGGCTTCCAGGTGCAGAAGCTTGCCGAAGGCCGCAGCCTGATCACGCGTGCCCTCGACGACGACATGCGCAAGCTGGAGCAGTCGCGCCAGGCAATCGACGACACGCTCAGCAGCCAGTTCAGGCAGCTCGCCCAGGGCCGTGAACAGCTTGCCCAGGCGCTCGTCGAAGACTCCGAGAAACTCGTCCAAGCCCGTACGAACATTGATGAAATGGTCGCTGGCCACGTCGGCAAGCTGGCCGAAGGCCGCAACATCCTGTCGCGTGCGCTCGAAGCTGATCTCGGAAAGCTCGCCGACAGCCGCGCGAGCATCGACGGCCTCGTCGCCGGCCAGGTCGAGAAGATCGCCGAGGGCCGCGCCATCCTGGCCAACGCGCTCGAAACCGACCTCGCCGGCATCAAGGCGCTCGTTGACGGCCATTCCTCCAAGATCGCGTCCGATCGCGCCGAACTGTCGCGCAGCCTGGAAACCGACATCGCCAACGTCCACGGCCTGATCGAAGGCCATGCCGAAAAACTTGCCGGCGAGCGCACTCTGCTCTCCAAGACGCTGGAAACCGATCTCGCCAAGCTGGCGGACAGCCGCGCCAGCATCGACGGTCTCGTCGCTGGCCAGGTCGAGAAGCTGGCCGAAGGCCGCGACATCCTCAAGCGCGCGCTCGAGACCGACCTCGACAACGTCAAGGGGCTCGTGTCGAGCCATGCCGAACGGCTGATCGCCGAGCGCAGCACCCTGTCCAAGGCATTGGAAGACGATCTCGCCAAGCTGGCCGAAAGCCGATCCGGCATCGATGGCCTCGTCGCCGGGCAGGTCGAAAAGCTGGCCGAAGGCCGCGACATCCTCAAGCGCGCCCTCGAATCCGATCTCAATGCGATCCACAGCACGATCACGGCACAGTCGGAAAAGCTTGCCGAGGATCGATCCATGCTGTCGCGTTCGCTCGAGGCCGACCTCGACAGCGTCAAAGGCCTTGTGTCGAGCCACGCCGAACGCCTGGTCGCCGAGCGCGGTACGCTGTCCAAGGCGCTGGAAGATGATCTCGCCAAGCTGGCTGAAAGCCGCTCGGGAATCGACGGCCTCGTCGCCGGCCAGGTCGAGAAGCTGGCCGAAGGCCGCGATATCCTCAAGCGCGCCCTCGAAGCCGACCTCAATGCCATCCGAAACACCGTTGCATCCCAGTCGGAGAAGCTCGCCGAAGACCGCGCCATGCTGACCCGGTCGCTCGAAGCCGACCTCGACAGCGTCAAGGGCCTCGTATCGAGCCACGCCGAACGCCTGGTTGCCGAACGCAGCACCTTGTCCATGGCGCTTGAAGACGACCTCGCCAAGCTGGCCGAAAGCCGCTCGGGCATCGACGGCCTCGTTGCCGGCCAGGTCGAGAAACTGGCAGAAGGCCGCGACATCCTGCGCCGCGCGCTGGAAGCCGACCTCGCCAAGATCGACGGCATGATGCTCGGCCAGGTCGACAAGCTGGCCGCCGGCCGCGACACGCTGACCAAGGCGCTCGAAGCCGATCTCGCCATGCTGAACGACAGCCGCGCCACCATCGACAACATCGTCGCCGGCCATGTCGGCAAGCTCGCCGAAGGCCGCGACACGATGGCCCGTGCACTCGATGAGGATCTCGGCAAGCTCAGCGAAGCCCGCCGTGACATCGACCTGGCCATATCGGGCCACATCGACCAGATCGCCGCACGCCGCGTCGACATCTCCGACGCGATTGCCGGCGATATCGAGAAGATCGAAGAGAGCTTCCGCCGCCAGACCGGCGTCATCGAAGAGCGCACCTCCACCATGGAACGCGCCCTGTCGCTGGGTGTCGACAATGTCCGCGGCGTGCTCGAAAAGAGCGCCGTCTTCGTTGCCGGCGCCCTGCGCGAAAAGGTCATGGAAGTGACCGCAGCTCTCAACGAAGAGGCAGGCAAGGCCTTCAGCGACGCCGACCGCGTCATTGCCGAGCGTGCCGAGCAGACATCGAGCGCCCTGCTCGCGCGGGCCGAAGACATCGCCCGTGCCTTCGACGACGCCGACCGTCGCCTTGCCGCCCGCGCCGACGAAACGTCGAACGCGCTGCTGGCGCGTGCCGAAGAGACTGCCGACACGCTGTCGGCGAAGGCAGGCGAGATCGCCAGCACCTTCGACGCAGCCGACCGCTCGCTGATCGCCCGCGCCATCGAAACCGCGGATGCCCTGTCGGCTCGTGCCGGCGACATCCTGCGCAACTTCGACACCGCGGACGAACGCCTGGGCATGCGCATCGGCGAATCCGCTGACGCGCTTGCCGCCCGCGCCTCCGAGCTCGGCCGCATCTTCGACACTGCCGACGAGAAGCTCGCCGCCCGTATCGCCGAAGGCGCGGATTCGCTGGGCAGCCGCGCCGGCGAACTCAGCCGCATCTTCGATGCAGCCGACGAACGTATTGCCGCTCGGGTCGCCGACAGCTCGGCGACGCTCGGCAGCCGTGCCGGCGAAATCGTGCGCAACTTCGAGGAGGCCGACGAAAGGCTCGCGGCGCGTGCGGCCCAGACCGCCGACACGCTTGCCGGCCGTGCCGCCGAAATCGGCCGTACCTTCGAAGAAGCCGACGGCCGCATCGCTGCCCGTGTCGACCGTACGGCAGAATCGCTGCTTGGGCGCGCCGCCGAAATCAGCCGGACCTTCGAAGAAGCCGACGGCCGCATCGCTGCACGCGTCGACCAGACAGCGGAAACGCTACTTGGCCGCGCTGCCGAGATCAGCCGCGCCTTCGACGAAGCCGACAGCCGCATCGCTGCACGCGTCGACCAGACGTCAGAGGCCTTGCTCGGCCGCGCATCGGAAATCGGCCAGGCCTTCGACGAGGCAGGACGCCAGCTTGCCGCCCGCGTCACCGAGAGCACTTCGGGCATCGGCGAGCATGCGGCACTGATCGCCAGCGCCTTCAACGAGACCGAACAGCGCGTCGTTGCCCGCGCCCATCGCACCTCGGCCGATCTCGATGCCCGCGCCCGCGCCATCGAAGAAACGCTTGCCAATGTCGATGAGCGCCTGGCTGCCGGCGCCGAAAGCGTCGCAGCCCGTATCGGCGAACATCTGTCGAGCGCCGAGAACCGCCTCGCCTATGGCGCGGAATCGATGGGCCAGAAGCTCAACGAACAGGTCACCCAGGCCGAGGCACAGCTTGTCGCCCGTGCCAACGTCATCGCCGAGACCTTCACCGCCGTCGGCCAGCATATCGGCCAGAGCACCAACGAAGCTGCACGCACCATTGGCACCAACACGCGTGAACTCAACGCGATGCTGACCGAACGCTCGAACGAGATCGCCAAGATCCTCGACGAGACGGCGCGCCCGCTGGTCGACCGCTTCGCCGAAAGCGGCAGCGAGCTTCACCGCTCGATGGAAGAAGCGACCGCACGTGCCACCGAAAAGCTGCGTTCGGAAAACGCCGCTCTCGTCGACGCGCTCGCCAACCGCACGGCCGAGACGCTGTCGGCTGTCGAGGGTGCACGTTCGACGCTCGCCGAAAGCGTCGCCGACCTGATCGGCCGCATGACGACGTCGAGCGCGCAGCTGGGCAACCTCATCGACCAGGCGACGGCAAACCTCGCCAATGTCGACGAGCGCCTGACCAGCAGCACCTCGAACTTCGCCAACACCACCGAAAAGGCCGCTCAGACCTTCTCGAGCGCCGCCCGCCTGGTCGACTCGAACACCAATCGCCTGACCGACCTGTCGTCCAGCACATTGCGCGAGGTGGCGTCCATCGCCACCAAGTTCGACGAGCACAGCCGCCTGCTGTCGAGCGCTTCCAACCTGTTGTCCTCGGCGCAGAGCAACCTCGAGCACACGCTTGAGCGCCAGTCGTCGCTGGAAGACCTGGCTGTCGGCCTGGTCAAGAAGTCGGAAGACCTCGAGCGCGTCATGCAGTCGTTCGAGCGCCTGGTTGGCCAGACGCTGGAAAACGCCGAAGGCAAGACGATGGAGTCGGCGGACAAGATCCGTGCGGCGATCTCCGACGTCGTCGAGACGGCGACCAAGCGTTTCGCCGACGCCACCGAGGACATGCGCCGCACCGCAGGCTCGATCAAGACCGAGCTCGAAAGCACCCGCGCCGAGCTCAAGAAGGGCGTGCTCGACATGCCTGAGGAAGCCAAGGAATCGACGACGGCCATCCGCCGCGCGGTTTCCGAGCAGATCAACGCGCTCAAGGAACTGTCGGCGATCGTCGCCAAGTCGGGCCGCGGCGTCGATGTCTCCGATGCCTCGCTGCGCCCTGCGCAGCAGCCGGCGCCGCGTCGCCCCGCGCCGCAGCCCGAGCAGCGTCGCGAAACGCCGGCACCCCAGGTGCCGCTTGGTGGCGCCGGTCTGCGCGGAACGCTCGACATCGAGCGCCCGGCCACTCCTGCCCCGCAGCAGCAGCCGGCACGTGAACCGGCCGCCAGCCGTGGCGGCCAGCAGCAGGGCGGTTGGGTCCGCGATCTGTTGACCGGTGCTTCACGCGAAGAGCAGCTGACCCGTGGCGCCGCCCAGGCAGAACCACGCGCCGTGCCTGCCCAGCGTTCGCCGCTGCACGTCGTAGAGTCGCTCAACTCGCTGTCGGTCGACATCGCCCGCGCCATCGACCACGACGCCTCGATCGAGCTTTGGGACCGCTATCGCCGCGGCGAGCGCGACGTCTTCACCCGCCGCCTCTACACGCTCAAGGGTCAGCAGACCTTCGACGAGATCCGCCGTAAATATCAGTCGGATGGCGAGTTCCGCTCGGCCGTCGACCGCTATTGCGACGACTTCGAGAAGCTGCTGAAGGACGTCTCGCGCAACGACCGCGACAGCATCATGACCAAGACCTATCTGACCTCGGATACCGGTAAGGTCTACACGATGCTCGCGCATGCGGCCGGCCGCCTGAAGTAAGGCTGCCGCGGCCCGTGAGGGCAGTATGGCAATAAGGAAATGGGGCAGTGGGGTAACCTACTGCCCTTTTGCTGTCTGAAGTTGGGATTTGTGGCGTTGATCTGCGCTGGGTCACATGGCAAGCGCCGGGGCCTGCGCCGATTTGGCAGCCGAATGTTGCATTGAGAGATGCGCGCCACGTTGGAAAGGAAGCGTCAAGAACCCAGGCGAGCAGACCGGAAGAATTCGGGAACCTACTGCCCTTACTGCCCTAGTGCCTCATTCCCTACCGACCTGGTCAGATCAGCGTCTCAGTCCATTTGACGATTTCGGTAGCGGCCTGGCCGAATGCGCTGTCGAGCGCCGCCGCATAGGCATCGTTGCCGCTGCCGGAAACCGGGGCGCTCGCAGTGAAGACGCGCGACGCGCGCACCTGACCGTTGCGGTCGTTGAGCAGCCTGACGAACAGCTCGACGTCGGCGCGTTCGCCGCCGCCGACCTTGATCTCGAAGCTGCGCAGCTCGACGATCACCTGATAGTCGATGGCCAGGCCCTCGCCCGGCTTGCCGACGCCGATATAGCCGCCGGCGCGCTGGAAGGTTTCGGCGAGCCGTGCCTGGACGATGCGCGGCAGCCTGTCCGACCACTGCGCCCCCTTGAGGAACTGTATCGACCCGGGCGATGGCTTGATGACGATGCTCTGGCCATCCAGCGATTTGAGCGCCGACGGTTCGGCAATCAGGATCTGGCGGCGGCTCGGGCCGTTACGGCCGTCGACAGCGGGCGCAGTCAGCTCGTAGGTGTCGAGCGGCGGCGGCGTACTGACGAACAACGAGGTGCAGCCGGACAGCGCAAGCGTGACTGCGGTCAGCAGCAAAGTTGATCTAGCAGCCTTCACGTGCTGTCCCCGAAACAGACTCACCCGCGCCGCGCGCGAACACCCCTCATTTGCCTTCATGCGATTGCATGCCGGCGATGTCAACGACGCACCCGGCCGTCAAACTCGCGCACCGAGCCCTCGCCGCCGGTGATGATGCGTTGCGGATTGCGCTCCAGGTCGGAAATGGCCTGTTCGATGCGGCTGATCGAACGCCTGGAGTCCTGCACCAGCGCGTCGACGTCGCGCAGCCCCTGGCCGGAGAAGCGGGACAGGCCGTCCATGATCGTCGCGAGCCGCGAATTCAGCGTGTCGGCCACCTGCTTGAACGACTTCAAGGTGGCGCTGGCGTCCGACATGACGCCCTCCGCCTCGCCCGAGCCGAGCAGCTTGTCGACCTTGGCCATGACGCCGTCGACGCGCACCGAAGCGGCGTTGAGGCGCGACGCCAGCTGCTTGGCGTCCGTAATGATCTGGTCGATATCGTCGGCACGGTCGCCGAACTTTTCGGTGACCTTGGCGACGTCGGCCGCGGCCTGGTTGGCGCTTTCGCTGGCCTTGCGGATGTTGTCGAGCGATTCGCGCACGCTGGCCGCATCGACGCCATCGAGCACGCCATCGACCTTGGTCAGCGTCTGCTGCGTCTTCTGGGCGAAATCGTTGATCGAGGCGACCGCGGTGTTGACGCCCTTGACGATGCCGTCGAGCTGGTCGCTCTGGGCGCTCAGGTTCTTGGTGAACGTATCGACACTGGCGACGATGTTCTTGACCTTGTCGCGGTCGACCGACTTGAGCAGGCCTTCCGCCGCCTCGATCGTGCCGTCGAGCTTGCCCGACACCGCCGAAAGTTGCTCCGACAGCGCGCTCACGCTCGCCAGGAACTTGTCGACGCCATCGGCATTTCGCGCCAGCGACTCGGAGAATTTCTGGGCGTTGCCGACGGTCTCGGTCAGCGGCCCGCGGACGTCGTTGGTGAAGCCTTCCAGATTGTTCAACACGGCGTCGGCGCGCTTGAAGATGTCCTGCGCCGTCTGCAGCAGATTGGTCACGGCGGACGGATTGGCAACGATCTCGGCGATCTTGCCCTCCGCCTCGGCCTGGTCGAGCAGGTTGGGCTCCTTGATGTTGGCACCCTTGAGCTCGATATTGGCCTGTCCCGTCAGGCCGGCGAGGCCGATATCCGCCTGTGTCGACCGGGTGATCGGCGTCAGCTTGTCGATCTCGGCGTCGGCGATCGCCACCTGGGGATTGGAAATGTCGAGATAGACGCGCCGGACGTCGCCGACCTTGACGCCGTTGAACAGCACGAAGCTGCCCCTGGCCAGGCCCGACGCGGAGCCGGGAATACGGACTCGCAACGTTGCCGTCTCGCCGCGTTCACCGATTGCCGCCGTCCAATAGACGAACGCAAAGGCGGCCAGAACGGCAAACAGCGTGAAGATGCCGACAATGACGTAGTTTGCCCTGGTCTCCATCACATCATTCCATTCTATGCTCTTGCGGCAAGATCAAGCTGCCGCGCGCGTTTTCCGCGGAAATACGACCTTACCCACGGCTCTTCGCTCTTCAGCATGTCTTCAATCGTGCCTTCGACGAGCACCTTCTTGTTGCCCAGCACCGCAACCCGGTCGCAAACCGAAAACAGGCTGTCGAGATCGTGGGTGACCATGTAGACGGTGAGCCCCATCGTATCGCGCATCTTGCCGACCAATTCGTCGAACTCGGCCGCGCCGATGGGATCGAGACCCGACGTCGGCTCGTCGAGGAAGACGATGTCAGGGTCGAGCGCCAGCGCGCGCGCCAGTGCCGCGCGCTTGATCATGCCGCCGGACAGCTCGGAGGGAAACTTGCGGGCCGCGTCAGGCGGCAGGCCGACAAGCTCGATCTTGAGCATGGCGAGCTCGTCCATCAGCTGTTTCGGCAGGTCGAGATATTCGCGCATCGGCACCTGCACGTTTTCCAGCACGGTCAGCGCCGAAAACAGCGCGCCATGCTGGAACAGCATGCCGAGCCGCATGTCGATCCTGAGCCGCTCCTCCTCGCTGGCCTGCTCGAGATCGACGCCGAACAGCTCGATTGTGCCGGATTGCTTGCGGATCAGGCCTAGCACCGTGCGCAACAGCACAGACTTGCCGGCGCCCGACGCGCCGACGAAGCCGAGAATCTCGCCGCGCCTGATGTCGAGATCGAGATCTTCGAGAATGACCTTGTCGCCAAAGGCCACCGTCAGGTCGCGCACCGACAGCAACACCTCGCCCCTGGCGTCCTGGCTTTGGCTCTCCGCCTCGATAGTCTGTGTCCGGTTTGCCATGTCAGAAGTTGATCGCTGCGTAGAACATGGCAAACAGGCCATCGAGGATGATGACGACGAAGATGGCCTTGACCACCGACGCGGTGACGTGGCGGCCAAGCGATTCAGCGCTGCCGCCGACCTTCATGCCCTCGACGGAAGCGATGGTGCCGATGATGAGCGCCATGAACGGCGCCTTGATCAGCCCGGCGAAGATGGTGCTGAGGTCGATTGCCAGGCGCAGGCGGTCGATGAAGGCGGCAATCGGAATGTCCGAATAGAGCCATGCCGCCAGCATGCCGCCGCCAAGCGCTGCGAAATTGGCGATGATGGTGAGGCATGGAAGCGCAATGACCAGGGCAACGAGGCGCGGGAACACGAGCACGCCGATGGGATTGAGCCCGATGACCGTCAGCGCGTCGACCTCTTCGCGCATCTTCATCGAGCCGATCTCGGCGGTGATGGCGCTGCCCGAGCGGCCTGCGATCATGATCGCGGTCATCAGCACGCCGAGTTCGCGCAACACCAGCACACCGACCAAGTCGACGACGAAGATATCGGCGCCGAAATAGGCAAGCTGGTAGGCGCCCTGCTGGGCGACGATGGCGCCGACGATTGCCGACATCAGTACGACGACGGGAATGGCGCCGACGCCCATGCGGTCGATCTGGTTGAAGATGGCGGCCGGATTGACCGCATGGCCACGGCCGAGCTTCATCTGGGCGCCGCGAATTGTTGCGCCAAGGATGTTCATCGAGGACAGGAAGTCGTCGCGCATCTCGTAGACGCGGCGGCCTACAGCCTCAAGCATGCGCATGACGATGTTGGGCGGACCAGCCGGGGCAGATTCGCCCTCGCGCCGCACGGCCTCGCTGACGGCGCCCAGCAGGATCTTGGCCACCTCGCTGTGGCCTTCCATCCTGACCTCGACGCCCTTCTTCTCATTGGCGCTGACGAGCCTGTCGATGACCCAGGCGCCGGCGGTGTCGATCTTCTCGATGCCGCCGAGGTCGAGCGCCAGGGTCTTGTAGCCCTTGCGGGCTTCGATATTGCGCATCTCGGCGTCGACGAAGGCAACGGTGCGGGTGGTCCAGATCCCGGTGAACACACAGGCGAGCACGCCTTCACGCTCCGCCACAGCAACCTGCGGTCGGTGATCTCGGCCGTCGGCTGCCCCGCCGCTTGCTTCCCGTTTGCCGATGGTCAACATGGCACACTACTTAACGCGTCGGCTGCGGCATGTCGATTTTCGCAGCCGCGCCAAGCAGTTGAACGGAGCAGATTTTCATGACGCGTGTCCTTTCGGTCGTTGACGAGCGTTTTCCCATCGCCGGAACGTTCACCATCTCACGCGGTTCCAAGACCGAAGCCGAGGTCATCACCTGCGAAATCGCCGAATCAGGCGTCATCGGACGCGGCGAGTGCGTGCCCTACAAGCGTTATGGCGAGACCATGGCTGGCGTGGCTGAGGCGATCGAACAGGCGCGCCACGCCATCGAGGACGGTGCTTCGCGCACCGACCTTCTGACGCTGATGTCAGCCGGTGCAGCGCGCAACGCCGTCGACTGCGCGCTCTGGGACCTGGAAGCGAAGTTGAGCGGCGTGCCGGTCAAGGACAGGCTCGGCATTGCTGCGCCGCTGGCGCTCGAGACCGCCTACACGCTGTCGCTCGGCGAACCCGAGACTATGGCAGCCCAGGCCCGCGCCAACGCGGCGCGGCCGTTGCTCAAGGTCAAGATCGGCGGCGACAACGACATCGCCCGCATCCGCGCGGTCACCGAAGCCGCCCCCGACAGCCGCATCATCCTCGACGCCAATGAAGGCTGGACCGATGCCAACATCGCCGAGAACCTTGCCGCTGCCGCCCAGCTCGGCATCGCGCTTATCGAACAGCCGCTGCCCGCCGGCGCCGACCAGATCCTCGGCCGCATCCCACATCCTGTGCCGATCTGCGCCGACGAGAGCGTCCACATCGCCGCCGATCTCGCCGAGCTCAAGGGCCGCTACGACGCCGTCAACATCAAGCTCGACAAGTCGGGTGGGCTGACGGCAGCACTCGAACTGCGCGACCAGGCCCGCACGCTCGGGTTCCAGGTGATGGTCGGCTGCATGGTCGGCACTTCGCTCGCCATGGCGCCTGCGGTGCTGCTCGCCCAGGGCGCCGAGTTCGTCGACCTCGACGGCCCGCTGCTCCTGGCGCGCGACCGTTCGCCGGGGCTTGTCTACGAGGGTTCAATGGTGTCGCCGCCCCTGCCCGAACTTTGGGGCTGAGCGGGATGCAAGCAGTACAAGCACGATGGCGCAGGCGGCGACCGCCGCCATGAAATAGAAGCCGTCGACGCCGAAGCGCTGGTAGAGCGGACCGGACAGCAGCGTCACGATCGCCATCGACATGCCGTTGGCGAAATAGGCAACACCCTGGGCAGCGCCCGTGCGCTCTTCCGGAACCGACTCGGCGATCAGCTTCTGCACGCCAATCAGAACCAGCGCTGTCGACACTGCGTGCAGGCTCTGGACGGCAAAGAAGCCAGGTACACCCAGGCCGAGCGGCCAGATCAACGGGTATGCTACCCAGCGGACGATAGCGCCTGCGCCCGCCAGAACGAGCACCAGTGCCGTCGATCTGTTGCCGAACAGCCGCGTGAAAAACATGAACATGACGATTTCGGCCGCCACGCCCCAGCTCCACAGCAACCCGACGATCGTCTCGTTGATGCCGAGCGACTTCCAGTAGATCGACACGAAGCCATAGAGAAAGCCGTGGCTGCCGATGATGACGCCGGTGCCGCCGGCCATCAGCAGGAAATAGCGGTTGAACAGCTTTGGCGCCGCCTGCATGTCGGTCGCCGAGAGCGGTGAGGCCTTGCGCGGTCGGCCAAGGCGCGGTGAGATGAACGACATCAGGAAGCAGCCGAGCAGGCCGATCGAGATGATCGCCGGCACCGTGTCCGCACCGGTCAGCGACAGGATGAAGCCTGCGCCAAGGCTGCCGGCGAGAAAGGCGATCGACCCCCAGATGCGCATGGCGGCATAGTCCGATCCGAAGCGGCGGACACCTGAGAGCGCAAGCGAATCGGCTATCGGCGAATGCGGCGTCCACACCACCGCCAGCGCCAGCGAGACGGCCAAGACGATGAGGTAGGTCGGCTCGAGGAAGTAGCCGAGCGACAGAAGCAAGGACGATGCAGCCAGGAAGATGAAGACGTTGGCGCGGTCCTTGGCACGATCGGCCATGGCCGCGATCAATGGAGTTGTGATGACGCGCAGGAACATTGGCGCCGACAGCACGATAGCGATCTGCTCGGGATCGAACCCCTTGGCTTCGAGCCACAGCGGAAAATACGGCAGATGCACGCCCATCGGCACGAAAAGCGCTGCGAAAAGCAGGGAGATTCGCAGTTCAAAGCGTCGTGGCTTGACCTGCTGCTCTGGCGTGAGTGGCGGTAATGTCATGGTGGGTAAGTGTGTCCGGGCGCGACCCGAACCAACCAAGCCTCACCGATTTGCCTGATCCCTTACCATGGGCGGCCACGCCACGAAAGCCAACGGGGCCGAGCATTTACCCAAAGCTTGGGCCAGTTGCCACGGCCTTATCGGCCAAGGCGCGGCATGGCCTGCGCTTCCATCGGCAAGTGGTGCGCGCCGAGCCGCCGTGCCCGTCTTAGCAGCGTCTCGGCAACGCGCGGCGCGGCAATTGCCGCATGACCTGGTCCATCCCGCCATGGGCGCGAGGCATATCTGGAGCTGCACATCGATGTCGTTCCGTTCAGGCGGCTGCTTTGTCGGCGCGCTGATCGACGACCATCGGCACGAAGGGTTCGTTGACCAGCTTGCCCGCCAGCACGTGCGGCCAGTGCAGGATGACGAAGCTGCCATCAAAATCCTCGGCGACCGCCGTGCAGTTTTCGACCCAGTCGCCGGTGTTGATGTACTGGATGCCGTCGAAATTCTCGATCGTCGGATGGTGGATGTGGCCGCAGATGACGCCGTCCACGTCCGAACGCCGCGCTTCCTCGGTCAGCACGTCCTGAAAGGCGCCGATGAAGTTGACGGCCTTCTTGACCCGGACCTTGGCCCAGGACGAAAACGACCAGTATGGCATGCCGAAGGTGCGGCGGAAGCGCGCCACCAGCCGGTTCATCGCCATCGCCGCGTCATAGGCGAAGTCGCCGAGATAGGCGAGCCAGCGGGCGTTCTGCACCACCGCGTCGAACTGATCGCCATGGATGACCAGGAAACGCTTGCCGTCGGCCGCCTCGTGGATGGCCCGATCGGCAACGACGATGCCGCCGAAATGCACGCCCTGGAAATTGCGGGCGAACTCGTCATGATTGCCGGCGATGTAGGTGATTTCGGTGCCCTTGCGCGCCTGGCGCAGCAATTTCTGGACGACGTCGTTGTGTGTCTGCGGCCAATGCCAGGACCGGCGCAGGCGCCAACCATCGACAATATCGCCGACGAGGAAGATCTTCTCGGCCTCGTGGTGACGCAGGAAGTCGATCAGGAAATCGGCCTTCGCTCCCTTCGATCCCAGATGCACATCTGAGATGAACAGCGTGCGAAAATTGCGTGTGCTCGTGCCGGACATGGCAATCGACCCGTTGCTTTTGCCGTGGCTATGCCCAGATTCATGCAACAGCCGTATGACGGTTGCGGCTTTGGCCGGGCAGTTCTAGGCTGGGTCATCACCGACAGGAGAACGATCATGGATCTCGGCATCAGCGGGAAGAAGGCAATCGTCTGCGCCTCGAGCAAGGGCCTTGGCAAGGGCTGCGCGATGGCGCTGGCCGAAGCCGGCTGTGAGCTGTTCCTCAACGGCCGCGACGCCGGCATCCTGAACCGCACGGCAACCGAAATTCGTCAACGCTACGGCGTGCCGGTCACCGAAATCGTCGGCGACATCTCCGATCCGGCGATCCAGAAGACCCTGCTCGCCGCCTGCCCTGACCCCGACATTCTGGTCAACAACAATGGCGGTCCGCCCTACCGTGACTTCCGAGAGCTCGACCGCGAGAAGATCCTTGCCGGCGTCACCAACAACATGGTCACGCCCATCGAGTTGATCAAAGCTGTCATCGACGGCATGGCGGCGCGTGGCTTCGGCCGCATCGTCAACATCACCTCGTTGTCGGTCTACACGCCCATCCCCGGCCTCGACCTGTCCTCCGGCGCCCGCGCCGGCCTGACAGCCTTCCTGGCAGGCGTTGCGCGCACTGTCGCCGACCGCAACGTCACCATCAACAACATGCTGCCCGGCAAGCTCGACACCGACCGCCTGCGCGGCCCGCACGAGCCCGGCAGCATCGAGGATCCGGCGGAAGGTGATGCGCGCCGCGCCCGCCTCAGCGCCGGCATACCAGCCGGCCGCCTCGGTACGCCGGAAGAATTCGGCCAGATCTGCGCCTTCCTGTGCTCGACCCATGCAGGCTACATGACCGGCCAGAACATTCCTGTCGACGGCGGGCTTTACGTGAGCTCATTCTAGGCTCTCGGCGGCACGAACCTATCCCAAAGGCAGCCAACAGCGCGTCGCAAGGACGCGCTGTTTCAGCCAAGCCTCACAAAAGACCGAATCAATCTCTCAACCGCCACCCGCAAGTCGCTGGAATGATTGCAGTTCCGGCGCTTGAAAGTGATTCAACGTCCATTTGGCCGTTGAAGCCTCGAAAATCGTGCTGGCCGTGCTAATAACGGCCTTTGCTGTTGGATTCTGAAGGAGCGGGACATGGCTGGGGAAGACAAGAAGAAGGAAGCACTGTCCGATCTGGATCAGGCCGCGCTCTTCTTCCACAAGCACCCCATTCCCGGCAAGCTCGAGATTCAGGCGACCAAGCCGCTCGGCAACCAGCGCGACCTGGCGCTGGCCTATTCGCCCGGCGTCGCCGCCCCTTGCCTCGCCATCAAGGATGATCCCGAGACCGCCGCCGACTATACCGGCCGCGCCAATCTGGTCGCCGTGATTTCCAATGGCACAGCCGTGCTCGGTCTCGGCAATATCGGCCCGCTGGCATCCAAGCCGGTGATGGAAGGCAAGGCCGTTCTGTTCAAGAAATTCGCCGGCATCGACGTTTTCGACATCGAGATCGACGCGCCCGAGATCGGGCAGATGGTGAGCACGATCGCGGCACTCGAACCGACCTTCGGCGGCATCAACCTCGAGGACATCAAGGCCCCAGAGTGCTTCGAAGTCGAGGAGCAGCTCAAGGCCAAGATGCGCATCCCGGTCTTCCATGACGACCAGCACGGCACCGCGATCATCGTCGCGGCCGCCGTTCTCAACGGCCTGGAACTCGCCGGCAAGAAAATCGAGGACGTCAAGATCGTCACCTCGGGCGCAGGTGCCGCGGCACTCGCCTGCCTCAACCTGCTGGTGTCGCTCGGCGCCAAGGTCGAGAACATCTGGGTCACCGACCGTTTCGGCGTCGCCCACAAGGGCCGCGTCGAGGAGATGGACCGCTGGAAGGACCCATACGTCAAGGACACCAACGCGCGCGTCCTGGCTGATGTCATCGGCGGCGCAGACGTCTTCCTCGGCCTGTCGGCAGCCGGTGTGCTGAAGCCGGAACTGCTGTCGGAGATGGCGGACAAGCCGCTGATCCTGGCGCTGGCCAACCCGAATCCCGAGATCATGCCGGAAGTGGCGCGTGCCGCCCGTCCCGACGCGATGATCTGCACCGGACGCTCTGATTTCCCGAACCAGGTCAACAACGTCCTGTGCTTCCCCTACATCTTCCGCGGCGCGCTCGATTGCGGCGCGCGTGCCATCAATGAAGAAATGAAGATGGCTGCCGTGCGCGCAATTGCTGCGCTCGCGCGCGAAGAACCTTCCGACGTCGCGGCGCGCGCCTATTCCGGCGAGACGCCGACCTTCGGCCCCGACTTCCTGATCCCCTCGCCCTTCGACCCCAGGCTGATCCTCAGGATCGCGCCTGCCGTTGCCAAGGCGGCCTGCGAAACCGGCGTGGCGACCCGCCCGATCGCCGACTTCAACGCCTATGTCGACAAGCTCAGCCGCTTCGTCTTCCGCTCCGGCCTGGTGATGAAGCCGATCTTCTCCAACGCCAAGCAGGCAACATCCAAGCGTGTCATCTACGCCGACGGCGAAGACGAGCGCGTGCTGCGCGCCGCCCAGGTGGTGCTGGAGGAAGGGCTGGCCAAGCCGATCCTGATCGGGCGTCCGCATGTCATCGAGGTCCGCATCAAGCGCTACGGTCTGCGCATCCGGCCGGCTGTCGACTTCGACATCATCAATCCCGAGGATGATCCACGCTACCGTCACTATGTCGACCACCTGATCGACCTCGGCGGCCGCCAGGGCATCACGCCCGAGGCGGCGCGCACCATGGTGCGCACCAACAACACGGTCATAGCGGCGATTGCGCTGAAGCGCGGCGATGCCGATGCCATGATCTGCGGCCTGGAAGGCCGTTTTGAGCGGCACCTGCGCAACGTCACGCTGATCGTCGGCGCCCGCGACGGCGTCAAGGATCGCGATCTGTCGGCGCTGTCGATGCTGATCTCGCAGCGCGGCGTGCTGTTCTTCACCGACACCTACGTGACCGTCGACCCGACTGCCGAAGAGATCGCCGAGATGACGATGCTGGCGGCCGACGAGATCCGTCGTTTCGGCATCGAGCCCAAGGCGGCCTTGCTGTCGCATTCGAATTTCGGCTCCCGCGACTCGCAAAGCGCCCAGAAGATGCGGGCGGCGGCGGCGATCCTGAAGCGCATCGCGCCGGAACTAGCCAGCGACGGCGAAATGCATGGCGATTCCGCCCTGTCGGAAGTGCTGCGCCAGCGCGTCTATCCGCATTCGACGCTGAAGGGCGAAGCCAACCTGCTGGTCTTCCCCAATCTCGACGCCGCAAACATCGCGCTGACCACAGTCAAGACGATGATGGACGCGCTGCATGTCGGGCCGATCCTGCTCGGCACCGCCCAGCCGGCACACATCCTGACGCCTTCTGTTACCTCGCGCGGCATCGTCAACATGACGGCACTCGCCGTCGTCGAAGCGTCGCAGCGCGCAAGTGCTGCGTCCTGATCGGGCACGGGTTAGCCGTTTCCAAAGAAACGGTTAACCTCGTCGGCGCTAGGGTTCGAGCCGAGGCATGTTCCGCGCGTCGCGCGGCAGGTCGATGGAAAGCGGGATGTTCGGGCGCGGCAGAAGCAAATTCCCGGTAAAGCGGCCAGCCATCGCCTTGCTGGCCGCGGTCGCCGTGTCGTTGCTGACCACCGGATCTGCATTCGCCGTGTCGGCGGAATGCCTGGAACTCGAGGTCCAGTTGGCCAACTTGCCGACGCGGGAGAGCGGGAGCTTCATCCAGCCGGATGAATTCGCCGCCGCTGCCACCACCCAGCAAGACCAGATCGACCTCGCCCGCATCAGGGCTTCCGACCTTGGCTGCGACAGGGCGATCTCGGGCGACGTCATCGCTCAGTGCGCCGCGCTGAATGCCAAGATCGCTGAGATGCAGGACAATCTCGGCAAGCTCGACAGCCAGACCGCGCAACCGAACAGGAACGTCCGGCGCGAGCGCATCCGCATCCTTGATGCGATGCAATTCGCGGGTTGCAACGACCAGGGCGAGAAGACGGAAGAAGGCGCAGGCAACGATCCCGCGACGGAGCAAGCCGGCGCGATCGTCATCCGCGGCGGCGAGGCGACCAGCCTGAGCTTCAATGAAAGCTATCCGCAGCACATCGTCATCGGCCGCAGCCAGCAACAAGGCTTGGGCGAATACCGTACCTTGTGCGTGCGCACCTGCGACGGATACTTCTTCCCGATGTCGAATGCAGCCGATGTCTCGGATTTCCAGCGCGACGAGAAGAATTGCGAAGCCAGCTGCCCTGGAACCGAGATCGAGCTGTTTTATCACCTCAATGCCGGCCAGCCACAGGAGAGCATGGTTTCAGCCCGCTCCGGCCAGCCCTACCGCAATCTTGCGACAGCCTATCGCTACAAGCGCCTCGACCTGCCGCGCGTTCCGGCCTGCGGCTGCAATGTCAGCCTGGACAGGAATTTTTCGGTCATCGCCGGCGAAGGACGCCCGGTACCGAGCACCCCGCAGGCCAGGCCGGTGGAGGAGCCGCAGGCGCCGGTGGTGCCTCGTCCGGCACCAGATCCCAACCGCAAGGTCAGGGCCGTCGGGCCAACGTTCCTTCCCGACCCACAAGCGGCAACAGATCTGCGAGTTCCGGGCCCGACTCAAGACCGGTGAGCGCCAGCCTGAGCGGCATGAACAGCGCCTTGCCCTTGCGGCCGGTCGCTTTCTTCACCTTGGCCGTCCAGTCCTTCCAGACATTGCCGTCCCACGGCTCTTCGGGCAGAAGGTCGAGCGCCTGACCAACGAATTCGCGGTCCTCGTCGGCGATCTCGACAGCCGGCTGCGGCCCTTCGCGCAGGATGCGCCACCACGCCACGGCGTCCTGGAGCCTGTCAAGATTGCCGCGAACGGCCATCCAGAACGCTTCGGCATGGTTGCCGCTGACACCGAGCACCATCAGGCGATCACGCACCTCGTCAAAGGACATGTGGTGCAGCAGCGCCCGATTGAGCACCACCAGTTCCTCAGGATCGAACTTCGCCGCCGATTTCGAGGTCGCGGCCGGATCGAACTTTTCGGCAAGGTCGCGAAGGTTGGGCACCGCGGTGACATTCTCCGACGTGCCGACAAGCACGGCGAGCGAGGCAACCGACATCGGTTCGATGCCGCCGTCGCGCAGGCTCTCGATCGACAGCGCACCTGTGCGCTTGGACAGGCCCTCGCCGGAAGCCGTCGTCAGCAGATTGTGGTGACCGAAAACAGGAGGCTCGGCGCCGAGCGCGCGGAACAGCGCGATCTGAACACCGGTGTTGGTGACATGGTCGTCGCCACGGATGACGTGGGTGATCTCCATCTCGATATCGTCGACAACCGATGGCAGCGTGTAGAGATAGGTTCCGTCCTCGCGCACCAGCACCGGATCGGACAGCGACGCCAGATCGACAGTCTCCTCGCCGCGCACGATGTCGGTCCAATGGACGTCGGTGCGCTGGGTCTCGAACGGATCGGAGACGAAATTGGGCAGCAGGAAACGCCAGTGCGGTCTGCGCCCGTCATGTTCGTAGGACAGGCGCTCGGCATCGGTGAGCTTCAGCGCCTCGCGGCCATAGACCGGCGGCAGGCCGCGCGTCCGCCGCACCTTGCGGCGCAGGTCGAGCTCCTCGGGCGTCTCATAGCAGGGATAGAGCACGCCTGATGCCTTGAGCTTGTCGACGGCGGCGTCGTAGCTGGCAAAGCGGCGCGACTGGTATTCGGTCTGGTCGGGAAAGATGCCGAGCCAGTGCAGGTCGTAGAGAATGGAGTCTGCGAATTCCTGGCGCGAGCGCTCGACATCGGTGTCGTCGAAGCGCTGGACAAACCGCCCCTTGTGCTTGAGGGCGAAGAGCCAATTGAACAAGGCGGTGCGCGCATTGCCGATGTGGATGCGGCCGGTGGGCGAAGGGGCGAAGCGAACTGTAACTGTCATGATCGGGGCGTAGCGGATGGCTTTTGCGTTGACAAGGCGGCGCCCCCGCACCTCTGCACCAGAAATAAAGCAACCAGAGCGCGAATGGAAGCCGACCAATGGGGCTACATCTTCTTGCGGGCCGCTTCAGCATGACGAACGGGCCGCGATCTCTCGCGGCCCGCTCCAGATCTAGACGAGCCCTTTGGTGAGCTCCAGCGCCTGGCGTTCGAACAGGCGGCGGTAGATGCCGCCTTCGCGGCGTACCAGCGCCTCGTGCCGGCCCTCCTCGACGATCTCTCCGCGATCGAAGACGAGCAGCCGATCGAGCGCCCTCACCGTCGACAACCGGTGCGCGATGATCAGCGTCGTGCGCCCGACCATCAGGCGCTCCATCGCCTGCTGGATCAGCACCTCCGATTCCGAATCGAGGCTGGATGTCGCCTCGTCGAGAATCAGGATCGGCGCATCGGCCAGGAAGGCACGGGCAATCGCCACGCGCTGGCGCTCGCCGCCCGACAGCTTGACGCCACGCTCACCGACCAGCGTGCCATAACCCTTGGGCAGACGCTGGATGAATTCGTGCGCGCTGGCGAGCTTTGCCGCGCGCTCGATATCGGCCTGCGTCGCGCCCGGCCTGCTGTAGGCGATGTTCTCGGCCAGCGAGCGGTGGAACAGGATCGGCTCCTGCTGCACGATCGCGATCTGCGAACGCAGCGACGACTGTGTCGCCTTGGCGATGTCCTGCCCGTCGATGGTGATCTTGCCGCCGCCGACATCGTACAGCCGCTGGATCAGCTTGACGAAGGTCGTCTTGCCCGAACCGGAATGGCCGACGAGACCGACGCGCTCGCCTGGTTTGATCGACACCGAGAAGTCCCGGTAGAGCGGGTTCGCATGCGTGCCGTAGTGGAACGTCACATGCTTGAACTCGATGCCGCCGTCGCCGATCTGGATCGGCTTGGCGCCAGGCCGATCGGCCACACCGAGAGGCTGGCCCTGGATGTCGACGAGTTCCTCCATGTCATTGACCGAACGCTGCAGGTTGCGGATGTGCATGCCGACATCGCGCAGATAGCCTTGGAGCAGGAAGAACGAGGTCAGCACGAAGGCGATATCGCCTGCGCTGGCCTGCCCGCTTGACCACAGGAAAAGGGCGAAGCCGATGATCGCGGCGCGCAGCAGAACCAGCGTGATGTTCTGCGACGTACCGTTGATCGTTCCGCGCATCCAGGTGCGCCCCGTGCGGTGACGCCACTTGGCGATCACCTTGGCGAGACGCCCTTCCTCACGCTCCTCGGCGCCAAAGGCCTTGACCACCGAATTGCAGCTGACGGCGTCGGCCAAGGAGCCGCCGAGACGCGTGTCCCAGCTGTTGGCAAGGCTGGCCGCCGGGGCGACGAAACCGAGCGACATCACCACCGTCTGGGTAATGAAGATCAGCGAGCCCACGGCAATGATCAGGCCCATCATCGGCCAGTGCCATCCCAGCAGGATGGTCGAGCCGACAAGCATCACGAAGGACGGCAGCAGCGCCACCAGCAGCGTGTCGTTGAGCAGGTCGAGCGCCCACATGCCGCGCGTCACCTTGCGCACCGTCGAGCCGGCGAAGCTGTTGGCGTGCCAGTCGGTCGAGAAGCGCTGGACGCGGTGGAACGCATCCTGGGCGATGTCGGACATCATCTTGAGCGTCAACTCGATGATGCCGGCAAAGGCGATGTGGCGGAACACCAGCGAGCCAGTGGCAAGTGCCAGCAAGGTGAAGAACGCGGCGAGCGCCGCATTCCATGCCACCTCGTCAGTCGCCGCGCTACTGGCGACGGCGTCGATCAGCCGGCCCGAATAGAGCGGCGTCAACACGTCGGCCATCGTCGAAATGAGCACGGCCGCCGAGATAACGACGAGCCGGGCCGGTTGGCGTTGCCAGTGCCTGAAAGTGAAACCCAGAACGCTGCGGAAAGCGCCGCCGCGCAGGTCGATACGAAAACGAGCCATGATGCGTTGAGGCGCCGAAACCCGACGCCACCCCTGGAAAAAAGATGTTCAAAGGCGCGACGAATAATTCTTGCTGAATCAGGAAGTCGCGGTACGGCAGCGTCAGATAAAAGGGACGCCGAAGGTGGTTCGCGAGGTCAACGACCTCGGCGTGAACCCCGGGAGGACATGTCATATTCTGGCATTCAGACCTCCCTGTTAGTGGCCGCGAAGAATTTGCTTATATCGAAGCATTTTTGCTTAGCCAACCCCCGCGCTGGACCGAAGCCTGTTGTGCCAGTTTCGCAGGCATCATTGGGTGGCACTTGCGCAACAGATAAGTCCATGCTTATCTCATTTCCATGAACGAATCCGAGATATTCCGCGCCCTGTCCGATCCCACCCGCCGTGCCGTACTGGACCGACTGACGGCAGGCGAGAAAAACGCGACGGAACTACGCCAGGGGCTGGAGATTTCACAGCCAGCGATCTCACAGCACATCGCCGTGCTGCGCGGCGCAGGCTTGATCAAGGAAGCGCGTGCCGGCCGGCATGTGAACTACAGCGTCAACCCCGACGGGCTGCGGCCGCTTTTCGACTGGCTCACCCGCTATCGCAGCTTCTGGCCGGAACGTGTCGAGAGGCTGAAGACACTGCTCAAGGAGATGGACCAATGACGGACGCCCAAAGGCAGGAAGAGACAGACGACACCATCGTCGTCGAATGCGAACTGGAAGCGACGCCTGAAAAGGTCTGGCGCGCGCTGACGGTACCGGAGTTCGTCGCAACCTGGCTCGATGTGCCGGCGGCCGACAAGGTCACCGCTGATACGACCGGCCCGGCCTACCGCATCATCGAGGCTCTGCCGTTCTCGCGCGTTCGCTACGCCTGGAACGACGCAACGGTGAGCGAACCCGAAACGGTCGTGACTTTCGACCTCGAAGCGCAGCCGGACGGCGGCACGTGGTTCCGCCTGACCCATAGCGTCGAGACGGCCAGGACCATTGCTTCGCCGGCGAATTCGAACAGCCCGCCGCTGATGCGCGCCGCCGCCTAAGCCCAAACAGTCTCCATTGATGAAAGGAAATTCGCGCATGCGCGACACGATGCAACTCGTCCCTATGGTGGTGGAACAATCGCCGCGCGGCGAACGCTCCTTCGACATTTTTTCCCGGCTGCTGCGCGAGCGGATCGTCTTCCTCAATGGCGAGGTCGACGACAATTCGGCCTCGCTGATCTGCGCGCAGCTGCTGTTCCTTGAGTCGGAAAACCCTACCCGCGAAATCTCGTTCTACATCAACTCCCCGGGCGGCGTGGTCACCAGCGGCTTTGCCATCTATGACACGATGCAGTTCATCCGCTGCCCCGTATCTACTTTGTGCATGGGCACGGCGGGCTCGATGGGCTCGTTCCTGCTGATGGCCGGCGCACCCGGCAGGCGCATCGCCCTGCCCAATGCGAGCGTAATCCTGCACCAGCCCTCCGGCGGCTTCCGTGGCCAAGCCTCCGACATCGAGCGCCATGCCGAAGACATCATCAAGCTCAAGCGGCGCATGACCAGGCTCTATGCCGAGCATTGCGGGCGCACCGAGGAAGAAGTGGCGCGCGTGCTCGACCGCGATTACTTCTTCACGGCGGAGGAAGCCAGGGATTGGGGTATCGTCGACCACGTCTATGACCGCCGCGAGACCGTGGAGAGCATATCCGGGAAGTAGTCGGCTAAACGCCAACCACGGCTGGTGCCGGCTGAACATGGCTTCGCGCGCGGATCCGCCGCGAAGCCAACAGCAGAACAAAGGAAATGGCCAAGCAGTAGACCGCCATCGCCACGATCTGGCCGGGGTAGCTGACGCCGCCGTCGATCAGGAACCCGGTCAGGCCCGGCCCGATTGCCGAGGCGAACACGCCGGCAGAAACGATCAGCGCCCTGATCGAGCCAAGGTGCCTGAGGCCATAGACTTCGGGCCATATGGCACCGAACAGCGTCGTCGACAGGCCATTCGAGATGCCGAGCAGCGCCATGAAGCCGAAGGCGCTCCACTGCGCGTCGACAAGGCCCAGCACCAGGCAGGCCAGCCCCAGAGGCAAGAGCACGAAGGGCAGCAGCGAGACGCCGGAAAAGCGGTCGATGAGCTGGCCGACGACAAGCGTGAAGGCGGCGTTGACCACCGCCGTCACCAGAAAGGATGAGGCAAAGACCTCGAGCGACCAGCCACGCAATTCCACCAGATAGACCTGGTGGAAGAACAAGGTCGTCACGATCAGCCCCGGCGCCATGACGCCGAGCAGCAGCACGTAGAAGATCGGATCGCGAACCACCTCGGCGCGCGTCCAGTCGCGCGCGTCGATCTGGCGTGCCACGGGATCGGACGAGCGCGGCTTACGGTCCACGGCGACAAGCAGCACGATCGCCGGCAGGGCGATGAAGGCAATCATTGCTGCCGCAAGCAGCCAGCCGTTGCGCCAGCCAACGGAGGCGGCGATCAGCACGAAACCCATCGGGATGATAGCGTCGCCGGCGTTGTGGCCGAGGATGACGGTCGACAGCGCGCGCCCCCTTTGCGCCGAAAACCAGCGCGCGGTTGCGGTGTAGGCGGTGTGCACCATCATGCCCTGGCCAAACAGCCGCAGCAGATAGATGGCGACGAACAGGATGACGAGGTGTTGCGACAGTGCCATCGATGCACTCGCCAGCGCCAGCATCGGCACGATGAACAACGCCACCTTCTGTGCGCTGTAGCGATCGACGATCTGGCCGAGCCGCGGCAGGCTCAAGGCGCTGGCCAGCGTGGCGACCATGTAAAGCGTGCCGAACTCGCCATGGGACAGCCCATAATCGCGACGGATGTCACCGGCCGACAGCGCGATGAACGAGGTCATGCCGAAGGTCGAAAAGAAGGTGAGCAGGAACCCGCCGGCCAGCCAGCGCGGATTGTCCCGAACGAAGGAGATGTAGGACACGCCTCTGGTCTATCCTTGGGCTGCCGGCTGCCTCGACAGGCGCATGTACATGCCGTCAGTCGAGGTCACGAAGCCGAATTGTTCATAGAGGCTGTGCGCGTCCGAGGTTCTGAGCGAGAAGCCGGTCACGCTCGCAAGCTCAGGATGGTCGATGAGCGCTTGGATCAGCTTCTTGCCGATGCCGAGGCCGCGCCGCTCAGGCCAGACGATGACGTCGGCGACATAGGCAAAGCAGGCATAGTCGGTGATGGCGCGGGCGAAACCGACCTGCTCGCCGTCGATATAAGCGCCCAGGCACAGCGAATTGTCGAAGGCCCGGCGATGGATGTCGTCGGTCCGGCCCTCGCCCCAATAGCTCGCCTTGATGACGTCCGACGTCTTGTCGAAGTCGATGCGCGACACGTCGAAACTGATCTCGACCTCGGTCATGAACCCTCCGGTCTGCTGGCGGTTTTCAGTTCAGTTCCAGCGACTTAGCCACGATCCCTGAATCTGTTCGTGATCGGGTAGCGGCGGTCGCGGCCGAAATTCTTCCTGGTGATCTTCACCCCGGGTGCTGCCTGCCGCCTCTTGTATTCGGCGATGTAGAGCAGGTGCTCTATCTTGTGGACCGTATCGCGATCATGACCGCGGGAGACGATGTCGTCGACGCCCATCTCGTTCTCGACCAGGCATTCGAGGATGTCGTCGAGCACCGGATAGGGCGGCAGCGAATCCTGGTCGGTCTGGTTGGGCCTGAGTTCCGCAGACGGCGCCTTGTCGATGATGTTTTTCGGAATGACCTCGCCCGAGGGGCCGAGCGCGCCCGGCGGCACATGCGTGTTGCGCCAGCGCGACAGCGCATAGACCTGCATCTTGTAGAGGTCCTTGATCGGATTGAAGCCGCCATTCATGTCGCCATAGAGCGTGGCATAGCCGACCGACATCTCGCTCTTGTTGCCGGTCGTCACCACCATCGAGCCGAACTTGTTGGACACCGCCATCAGGATCGTGCCGCGGGCGCGGCTCTGCAGGTTCTCTTCGGTGATGCCTTCCTTGGTGCCCTCGAACAGCTGCGTCAGCGCATGCGAGAAACCGTCGACCGGCTCATGGATGGGCACGATGTCGTAACGGCAGCCGAGCGCCCGGGCGCAATCCTCGGCGTCCTTGAGCGAATCCTTCGAGGTATAGCGATAAGGCATCATGATCGCCCTGAGCCGCTCCTCGCCGAGCGCGTCGACGGCGAGTGCCGCGCAGATCGCCGAATCGATGCCGCCGGAAAGGCCAAGCACGACGTTCTTGAAGCCGTTCTTGTTGACGTAGTCGCGCAGGCCCAGCAGGCAGGCGCGATAATCGGCCTCCTCGCGCTCGGGGATTTTCGACATTGGCCCTTCGACGCAGGCCCAGCCTTCGTCGCCGCGCTTCCAGGTTGTCATCGCCACCGTCTCTTCGAACTGGCTCATCTGGAACGCCAGCGAATGGTCGGCGTTGATGGCGAAGGAGGCGCCGTCGAAGACGAGTTCGTCCTGCCCGCCGAGCTGGTTGGCATAGAGCAGCGGCAGGCCGCTCTCGATCACCTGACGGATCGCCACCTGATGGCGCACGTCCATCTTGGCGCGATAATAGGGTGAGCCGTTGGGCACGAGCAGGATTTCAGCACCACTCTCGGCCAGCGTCTCGCAGACGCCGAGCTCACCCCAGATGTCCTCGCAGATCGGGATACCGATGCGAACGCCACGGAAATTGATCGGACCCGGCATGTCGGGACCGGGCTGGAACACACGCTTTTCGTCAAACTCGCCATAGTTGGGCAGGTCGACCTTGAAGCGCTCGGCAACGATCTTGCCGCCATCGGCAACGACGACCGCGTTGTGCACGCCGCTCTTGCGCTTGAGCGGCACGCCGATGATGACGCCGGGGCCATTGTCCGATGTGTCCTTGGCGAAATCTTCCGCCGCACGCTCGCAGGCAGCCAGGAAGGCCGGCTTGAGCACCAGGTCCTCCGGCGGATAACCGGCGAGGAAAAGTTCGGTGAACAACACCAGATCGGCACCCTGTCGCGCCGCGTCCGCCCTCGCCTCGCGCGCCTTGGCGAGATTGCCGTTGATGTCGCCGACCGTCGGGTTGAGCTGGGCAACGGCGATGCGCAGGATGTCGGGAGATTTTTTCGTCATGTCAGCGGTTTAGCCTGCGTTGTGAAGTCGGGCAATCGAGTTCGGTTGGGCCATCATTCGCCCATGTAGCTCGCCAGTTCCTCGGCTGGACGGTTGACGCCGATCGACATGGAGAGGATGCGCGAGATATGCGCCCGCGGCAGCTTGGTCGCCTTTGCCCATTCGTTGATCTGAGCCTGCACCTTGGCCTGATCCTTCGTGGAGGACGCTGCCTCGCCGATGTCGAGACCCGCGTCGCGCAGGGCCAGGATCATGTCTTGTGACAGGATGAACGTGTCCCAGCCCAGCCAGCGCAACAGATATTGACCGGTGTTGCCGCCGAGTCTGCTGCCGTGCTTGCCCAGATAGCCCGTCAGCCCGACCTGGTCGTCGGCCGGCCATGCCGCAAGGAACCTGCCGAAGCTGCCATGCTCCTGCGAGACGCGTTCGACGAAGGCGGCGTTGTCGCGCACCGAGCGGATCTTTTGCGGATTGCGCACGATGCGCTTGTCGGAGGCGAGGTCGTGCCAGAAGTCATCGGGCTGGAACAGAAGCCGCTTCGGCTCGAAATGAAGGAAAGCCTCCTCGAAGCCGGGCCATTTCTGCTCGATGACACGCCAGACGAAACCGGCGGCAAAAACACGCTCCGCCATCGTCGACAGGATCCGGTCGTCAGGGACCTTGGCAAGCGTCGTATTGTCGAACGCCGGCCCCAGCAGCGACTTCAGCACCGCATCGCCGCCCTTGCGCTCCTCAGCGCGCGCCCTGATCCTGGCGAAGTCCATCATTCCATTCCCCCGCAACCTCATCTTGGCGACATCGCCAGCCATCTTCATATAAGGATTCGTGGCTGCCAAGCAGCCGGTTGGAAAGCGGGGGCGTGCAAATGAACAAGACTGTGGCTGACCTTGCCGGAAGATGGCTGAAGCGCGCACCGGAGCATTTGAGCGAACTCGAGCACAAGGTCCTGCAGAGCGCGATTGATCGCAAACCGGTTTCCCTCAACGTCAATGACAGCGTCGCTCACAGCGAAAGCCGGGGCGAACGACTGGCGGACGGCATCGCCCGCGTCGGCGGCTCCTGGAGCTTCATCCTCGGCTTCCTGGGTTTCCTCGTCGTCTGGACGGTGCTCAATGCCTGGCTGCTGGGATTCGGCTCGTTCGATCCCTACCCATTCATCTTCCTCAATCTTGTGCTGTCGATGTTGGCGGCGATCCAGGCACCGATCATCATGATGTCGCAGAACCGGCAGGCCGAGCGCGACCGCATCGATGCCTCGCACGACTATGCCGTCAACCTGAAGGCCGAGATCGAGATCATGGCGCTGCACGAGAAACTTGATGAGATCCGCTTCCAGGAGATCATTCTGCTGCGCGAGCAGGTGCAGCAGCTGACTGTCCAGGTCCAGCGCATTGCCGACTCCTCCGCACCTCAGTCGCCCGCTCGATGATCGAAACCCTTCACCACCTCGTCGAGCGCTTCGGGCTTCTCGCCGTCTTCATCGGCTGCATGGCCGAAGGCGAGAGCTTTGCCATCCTCGGCGGCTTCTTCGCCCATCAGCGGTTTTTCGAACCGTGGAGCGCCTTTGCCGTGGCCGCGACAGGCGCCTTTCTCGGCGACACGCTGTTCTTCATCCTTGGACGGCGGTTCTCCAACCACAAATGGGTGCGATTGCTGCGCCGCAGGCCTGGCTTCAGCCATGCCTTCCGCCTGGTGCAGGCGCATCCCAACCTGTTCGTGCTCGGCAACCGCTACGTCTACGGCATGCGACTGGCCGGCGGTATCGCCGCAGGCCTGTCGCGCATCCCGGTCTCGCTGTTTCTGGCCCTCAACGGCCTGTCGGCGCTCGTCTGGGCCGGCATCTTCGTCAGCCTCGGCTACGTATTCGGCCTCGGTGCCGAGCACATCCTCGGCGACACGCTGAAGGCGCACCACCGGCTGTTTCTCGGACTTGGCATCGGCATCGCCGTGGCGCTGGGAACCTGGCTCCTGGCCCGCCACATCGCCCGCAGGCAGCCGAAGGATTAGTCCGAGCCCACCAGTTCCCGGTCGCCGCGATCGAGAATGAGCGGGATGATCAGGTCTTCCTCGTCATCCAGATGCCGCGTCAGCATGGCGACAAGCCGCGCATTCTCGTCGGCATAGGCGTCGGCGGCAAAGCGTTGCTTGTCCTCATTTTCCTGCAGCGCCTGGATGAACGCGTTGGCCGAGTCTGCATTGCGCTCCAGCGCCTCATGGATCAGGTGATGGTCGGCGTCGAGGATCTCGAAGCCTCGCTTCAGCCGGCTTTCAGCCTTGGCGAAGACAGGAAAATAGTGATGGTCCTCGACATTGTGGTGGCCATCGAGATTGCCGAGGAAATGGTTCAGCCGCGGCGCGAACCAGCGGGCGAATTGCTGCGCGTCCATGCGGCCCTCGCGATAATCGCCAATTCCTGCGGTCAGCATGCCGCCCAGCTCGCGGAACATGTCGTGACGCTGCAGCCACATCGAGGCCATGCCATGGACGTTGTCGTGGGCGCGCCAGTCCTCGCGCGGATACTTGGCGACGAGCCAACGCAGGTCCTCCGGCAGGCCGGCGCGCGTCTCGAGGTGGATATCGGCCTTGTCAGCCATGTCGGTCTCCTTTGGTAACCGACATGTAGGTACGCGACCTTCAGATCGGAAGCCCGGCCAGGCGCTCGGCGATGGCGTAGACCCAGACGCCCAGCACGATGACGATCGAGATCAGCACGGCGAGCGAGCCGCAGTCCTTGGCAAGTTGGATGTCGATGTTGAATTCGCGGCTGACGGCGTCGCACGCCGCCTCGATGCCGGTGTTCAGCACCTCGACTGTGATCAGGAACAGGATCGATCCGATCAGCAGCGCGTAGCCGCCCCAGGTGCCTGCCACGAACCAGCCGATCGGCAGGGCTGCGACGAGCAGCATGATTTCCTGCTGAAATGCCGCCTCGGAGCGGATCAGTCGCGAGAATGCCCGCACCGAGTTCTGGAAAGCCTTGACCAGCCGCTCCATGGAATGCCCTTTCAGTTCGATCGAAGCGGCATCATTTAGCGGCTCGACGCTCAGTCGAACAGATATGAATCGTTGGCAAAGAAGCCGTGATCGACCGAATCGTGCACGCGACGGCCCTTCGCACCCTCACCTGCCGCACCGTAAGCGAAGAAGATCGGCATCAGATGTTCGTCGGTCGGGTGGTTCTCCCCAGGGAAAGGCGCCTTGTCCTTCCAGTGCAGCAGCGCTTCGGTATCGCCGAGCGCCAGCCTGTCGGCGAACCATTCGGTGAACGCATGCACCTTGCCGGCCAGCGCGGGATCGGGTTCGGCTCCGCGCCGAAGCCGACTGAAATAGGCGCGCAGATTGTGGGTGATGTGGCCTGAGCCGATCAGCAGTACGCCTTCGTGGCGCAATGACGCCAGCGCCTTGCCGATGGCATGATGCCAAGCGGCATCGCGACTAGGGTCGATCGACACCTGAACCACGGGAATGTCGGCGTCGGGGAACGCCAGCTTGAGCGGCGTCCATGTGCCGTGGTCATAGCCGCGCTTCTCGAACGTATGCGGCTTCAGGCCGGCTTGATCGAGCATGCCGAACACTCTTTCGGCCAGGGCAGGTTCGCCGACGGCCGGATAGATCATCTTGTAGAGCTCGGGCGCGAAGCCGCCGAAATCGTATATCATGCCCGGCTTGGGGTCCGTCACGACGGCGACGCCGTCGGTCTCGAAATGCGCCGAGACGATCACAATGGCTTTGGGCTTCTCGACAAGACCCGAGAGGCCTTCGAGATAATGGCGCGCCGGCGTGTCGGCCAAAACGATGTCGGGGCCGCCATGCGAAATGAAAAGTGTGGGCAACGAGGTCATGTCATGTCTCCTTGCCCTGAAATATACGCGCTCCTCACTGTTTCGAGCAGAGCGCCGAACCACGACGAAGCGTTCAACAATTGACAACGATCGTCAGTCTCCCGTTCAATCCTCCAGCACTTTGAGCGAAGGCGACGACCGTTCGTATCGCGGCAAGTCGTCATCGATCTCGTAATATGAGCCTTTGTCGGCGATGAAGATGTGATAGCCGCCAACCAGCGACGACGGCTCCTCGAACGAACCGGCCATGATCGAAACGTAGCCTTCGTCGTTCGGCTTCCAGAGCATCACCGAGCCGCAACGACTGCAGAAGCCGCGCCGGGCGAAGCTTGACGCGGCAAACCACGTCACGTTCTCACCGCCTTCGATATCGACCATGTCGTCATTGATATTGGTTGCAGCGTAGTAGTGGCCGCTCTGCTTCCGGCACATGTTGCAAAAAATTGCGCGACCGGCTCTGGATCGTCGGCAACAGTTCCGTTGTGCCAGTCGGCAAACACCGGAGACAATCCCATCCCAGGCCGGCTACCTGTCCGGCTCATAAATGCGATCGTGGTGCACGTCATGAACGACAATGAACATACAACAACGCTCAGGCCGGCACGGAGCGGGGACGGACGAGCGGTGTTTGACGTGACGCGACATTCCGTGCGTGAGCTGGCGAAGGAGCACTATTCCGCCGAACAGATTGCCGGATGGATGGGCGATCGGACGCCGGACACTTACGAAGCCCTCATTGCCAAAGGGCTGATGGTTGTTGCCGAGCGAGGCGACAGGATCGTCGGCTTCGTCGATTCCGAGCCAGGTGAGGTGACGCGGCTGTTCCTTGTTGCCGACGCGGCAGGATCAGGTCTCGGCAAAAAACTGCTCGAAATCGGCATCCGGAATGCACGAAGGAACCATGAAGGGCCGGTGCGGGTAGAATCGACTGTCAATGCCGAGGGCTTCTATCTCCGCCACGGCTTTCGCGCGATCGAGCGAGGCTATTTCTCCCATGGTGTCGGTGGCGACCCGATCGAGATCGTGCACATGGAACTGTGAGCTGCCCCGTCTTGCACCAGCAAGATCGGATCGCTACATCCGCGACATGAAGGTAAAAGACGCCGATATCATCATCGTGCCCGGATACACCAATTCGGGGCCCGCCCACTGGCAGAGCCGCTGGGAAGAAAAGCTGTCGACCGCACGCCGTGTCGAGCAGGACGAGTGGTCGAAGCCGGTCCGCGGGGACTGGACGGACAAGGTCGTCAAGGCAGTGAACGCGGCGGAGCGGCCGGTGGTGCTTGTTGCCCACTCGCTCGGCATCCCGACGGTCAT
This sequence comes from Aminobacter ciceronei, assembly GCF_014138625.1. GTDB lineage: Bacteria > Pseudomonadota > Alphaproteobacteria > Rhizobiales > Rhizobiaceae > Aminobacter > Aminobacter ciceronei. The sequence continues at coordinate 100,794 of NZ_JACJHY010000006.1, read as the reverse complement.
TCACGCCATTCCCGAATTCAGGAAACCCGTCGCCGGCGCGTTCTTCGTGGCGCCGCCTGATGTGTCCAACCCGGCCCTCAAGCCGAAGCACCTGATGACCTTCGGCCCCTACCCGCGCGATCCGCTGCCGTTTCCGTCGGTCGTCGTCGCCAGCCGCAACGACCCCTATTGCGCGCTCGACGTCGCCGAGGACATCGCCGCGGCCTGGGGATCGCTGTTCATAGATGCCGGCGATTCAGGCCACATCAACGCCGATTCCGGCCATGGGCCGTGGCCGGAGGGATCGATGGTATTCGCGCAGTTCCTGTCGCGGCTGGAAAGCTAGCCCAAAGACTTCTTGAGGTCCGCCAGAAGACCCGCGGCGCCGGCCGCGATCAGCTGGTGCTCGGAGCCTGTCGCCAGCACCTGGTAACCCATGTCGACGAAACGCCCCGCGATCCTGGGATCGGTGACGTAGATGCCGGCATGCTTGCCGGCGGCACGGGTCCGCCTGCCGACATCGGCGACCGTTTCCATCATCGCTTCGAGTGTCGAGTTGATCGTCTCGCCCTTCGTCCAGGCGATGGAGAAATCACCCGGCCCAAGGAAGATGCCGTCGATGCCGGGCGTTTCCAGGATGCCGTCGAGCACGGCAACCGCCGCATGGGTCTCGACCATGGCAAAGGAAACGGTGCGGGCATTGCTTTCCTTCAGCCACTTGACCGAATCCTTGCTGCCGTGACGCGGTGCTGCGAAGGTTGGGCCCCAGGAGCGTTCGCCGAGCGGCGGATATTTCATCGCGGCGGCAAAGCGCCGGGCATCCTCGACCGAATTGACCATCGGCGCGATGACCGCCTCGGCACCAAAGTCGAGCGCGCGGCTCGCCATGTCGAATCGGCCAACCGGAACCCGGACGATCGAATGCTTGCCCGCCCGGAGCACCGGCGCGATCGAGCGCAGCACGCTGTCTTCATTGTGGCCGCCATGCTGCATGTCGAGGGTGACGGCATCGAAGCCTTGCCCGGCAAGGATTTCGACCGTCAGCGCATCCGGCACGCCGGACCAGGCGGTGATGATGGTCTCGTTGGCGTGCAGTCTCTCGGCAAGCGACATCTTTCTCTCCCTCAGGTCGTAGCCATTTCAACCGGAAGCTGGCGTCGGCGCAAACAAAAAACCGCCCGGGATGCGGGCGGTTCGTTGGTCCAGGGCTGCAGAAACTCGCGCCCCGGCATCCAGCATTTGGTCTTGATCAGGTGTTCTTGATCTGGTCGATCGCCTGCGCCATCAACTCGTCCATGGTGCGGCGGATCTGATGATCGGACTGGTCGACGCCGGCGGCGTCGAAATCAGCGCGGATCTTGCGGAAGACGTCATGGTCGCCGGCTTCCTCGATGTCGGAAACCACGACTTCCTTGGCGTAGGCCTCGGCGTCGGCACCCGACTTGCCAAGCTTTTCGGCAGCCCAGAGGCCGAGCGCCTTGTTGCGCCGCGCATTTGCCTTGAAGCGCAGTTCTTCGTCGAAGACGAACTTGCGCTCAAAACCTTCTTCGCGGTCCTTCATGTTGCTCATGGCAATCCTCCAGGGAGTGGGAAATCGATTCGACTTCCGGTGCATATGATATCGACTTCCTCAAACCAAAAGCCCGCCGCCCGGTCAATACGTCTCTTTTGAGCTGTTTGCCTGTGCGGTGCGGCATTTCCGCAGCAAAAGGCGTTAATTGGCAGGAAATGATGATTGAGCAATTGGCCCGATTAAGATAGAGACCGGCCTTGAAACCCACAGCCGCCGCGGCTTTGCGGCGTGAGAAAGGGACCGGTAGCTTGCCGTCCACCCTTCCAACCAGAGAAACAATCAAATGAAGAGTCGCCGCCGCATCTACGAAGGCAAGGCCAAGATCCTTTATGAAGGCCCCGAGCCGGGTACCCTGATCCAGTTTTTCAAGGACGATGCCACCGCTTTCAACAAGAAGAAGCATGAAGTCGTCGACGGCAAGGGCGTGCTCAACAACCGCATTTCCGAGCACATCTTCAACCACCTGAACCGCATGGGCATTCCGACCCACTTCATCCGTCGGCTCAACATGCGCGAGCAGCTGATCAAGGAAGTCGAGATCATCCCGCTCGAGGTCGTTGTCCGCAACGTCGCCGCCGGCTCGCTGGCCAAGCGCCTCGGCATCGAGGAAGGCACCGTGTTGCCGCGCTCGATCATCGAGTTCTACTACAAGGCCGACGCGCTCGACGACCCGATGGTCTCCGAAGAGCATGTCACGGCCTTCGGCTGGGCGAGCCCGCAGGAAATCGACGACATCATGGCGCTGGCCATTCGCGTCAACGACTTCCTCTCCGGCCTGTTCATGGGCGTCGGTATCCAGTTGGTCGACTTCAAGATCGAATGCGGCCGCCTGTTCGAGGGCGACATGATGCGCATCGTGGTCGCCGACGAGATTTCGCCCGACAGCTGCCGCCTGTGGGACGTCGCCACCCAGGACAAGCTCGACAAGGACCGCTTCCGCCGCGACATGGGCGGGCTGGTCGAAGCCTATCAGGAAGTGGCGCGCCGTCTCGGCATCATGAACGAGAACGAGACGCCCCGTCCGACCGGGCCGGTCCTCGTCAAGCACTGACAAATCCAAGCACGGGCGCGAGTAACTTCGCGCCCGACTGTTTTCCATTTCTGCTCCGGAGTGAAATGCCCGTGATCAAGGCCCGCGTCACCGTCACCCTCAAGAACGGCGTGCTCGACCCCCAAGGCAAGGCTATCGAACATGCGCTCGACGGCCTCGGCTTCGGCGGCGTCGGTTCGGTACGCCAGGGCAAGGTCTTCGACGTCGAAATCGACGGCGCCGACAAGGCCAAGGCGGAAGCCGACCTCAACGCCATGTGCGAGAAGCTTCTGGCGAACACGGTGATCGAGAATTACGCAGTGGAGATTGCCTGACGTGAAATCAGCGGTCGTTCTCCTCCCCGGCCTGAACCGCGACCGCGACATGATCGCGGCGCTGACAAAGATTTCGGGCACCGCGCCCGTTACCGTCTGGCAGACCGACACCGAAATCCCCGATGTCGACCTGATCGCCATTCCCGGCGGCTTCTCCTTCGGCGACTATCTGCGTTGCGGCGCGATCGCAGCCCGCATGCCGGTGATGCGCGCGGTGGCCGAGAAGGCCGCCAAGGGCGTGCAGGTCGTCGGCGTCTGCAACGGCTTCCAGATCCTGGTCGAGGCCGGCCTGCTGCCGGGCGCCCTGATGCGCAACGCTTCGCTGAAGTTCGTCTGCCGCGAAGTAAAGCTCGAGATCGCCAACGCCAACACCGCCTTTACGCGCAACTACGCGGCCGGCCAGATCATCCGCTGCCCGGTGGCGCATCACGACGGCAACTACTTTGCCGATCCCGAGACGCTGGCGCGCATCGAGGGCGAAGGCCAGGTCGTGGTCCGCTACGCCGAGGGCACCAACCCGAACGGCTCGATCAACGACATTGCCGGCATCATCAATGACAAGGGCAACGTGCTCGGACTGATGCCGCATCCGGAAAACCTGATCGAGGCAGCGCATGGCGGCGACGATGGCCGCGCGTTGTTCGAGAGCGCACTCGGGCTGCCCAAGGCAGCCTGAGCGAACCTCCTCCCCTCACCCTCTGAAAAGGCTGGTATCGGCGCATGAAGACTCTGCGGATTCTGGCGGCAACGGCCGCGGTCATCGGCCTCGCCGCCTGCAATTCCGGCCCGAAGACGCCGCCGCCCTCGTCATCCGGCAAGAGCGCTTCGCTGCGTTCGATGGAACAGGTGGCGATCGCTGCGCACAAATGCTGGTTCGCCAGCAAGGATCCGGCCTTCAAGAAGTACCAGATGGCCAATGAGCTGAACAATTTCGGCGGCACGCCGCGGTTCCTGCTCGTGCCGGCCAAGCAGTATGGCGCGCGCCCGCTGCTGGTCGTGCAGGCACAGGGCAATTCCAGCCAGGTCCAGGTGTTCGGCCCGCTGATGAGCGAAGCGCTCGGCAGCCGGATCACATCTGACATCAATCGCTGGCGCAGCGGCGACGCGTCCTGCGGCTCGGCCGCCTGACGGACCGACAAATCGTCAATTACCCGCCTCTCGTGCCCGCCTCGGGGCAAAAGAGGTGGAGGCACCAGGGGCGCGCCTCCACCTGAACCGAACCGTCAGTGGGTCGTGACGGCCCGTGACCATGGGAGTGGGCCGCATCGGCCCGAAAGCCGAACCCGGCTTTCGAAAAGTCCGATGCGAAAACGCAAGGATCGAGAGCGCCCACTTATGCGTCCTCACGGACGCACGGCGCTCTAGTCGTAGAAGGGGCGTAGCCCTTCGCGATAGGCGTCGCAGCGCGAAATTCCGATATCGGCGAGCTGGTCGTCGGTCAGCTCCAGCAGCGCCAGCCTGGTGCGCCGGCGCTCCATGCAAAACGCCAGCCAGCGCACGAAGCCGCGTATACCGCTGCGCTTCCCGTGCGGAGATGCAGCCGTGGCAACTCCGCCAATTGCATCGATTGTACTCATTTTTGCTGTCCACATTGTGTCTATTTGTGACGATCAATGCTATGAATTGACTCAACGACGATAGCAATTTAGGAATTGTCACCATGACAATTTGGCTTCCCGACCTCTCCTCCGGCTCCGGCCCGCTCTATCTCAGGCTGGCCGAGCGGATCGAGCACGATATCGACAACGGCATACTCGCTTCCGGTGCCAAGCTGCCGCCGCAGCGCGACTTGGCCTACGACATCGGAGTGACCATCGGTACTGTCGGTCGCGCCTACGCGCTGCTGCGCGAACGCGGGCTGGTCAGCGGCGAGGTCGGCCGCGGTACCTATGTGCTGGAGCGCAACGGCATCCAGCCCTCCATCATCGAGCCCGCGTCCCTGCCCCATGAGGGATCGCGGCCAGTCGAGGCGCCGGCGGGCAAGCTGCATTTCGACAGCACGGCTGCGCCCAATGTCGGGCAGAACAGTACAATCGAGACAATCACCTCGGCGATCTGCCGCGACTTTCCCGACGACGTCGCGAGCTATGCCCGGAACTTCCCCGAGCACTGGTTCAGGGCCGGCAGCGCCTGGCTGGGCCGCAATGGCTTTGCTCCTTCGCCCGACACGATCGTGCCGACGCTCGGCGCGCATGCGGCGATCGTTTCGATCATCGCGGCGGTGACGCAGCCGGGCGACTTCATCGTGTTCGAGCACCTGACCTATACGCAAGTGGCGCGCAGCGCCGGACTGGTCGGGCGCCGCATGGCGCTTGTCCGGTCGGACGCACACGGCATCGACCCCGCTGATTTCGAGGCCGTCTGCGCACAGAAGCATCCGAAGGTCGCCTTCCTGATGCCGACAGTGCAGAACCCGACCGGCGCGACCATGCCGGCCGAGCGTCGCGCCGCGATCGCCGACGTCGCGCGCAGGTACAATGTGCTGCTGATCGAGGACGATCTGTATGGCGCCCTGACCGATGATCGCACGCCGCTATTGGCGGAATTTGCACCCGAGCGGGTCTTCGTCGTCGGCGGTCTGTCGAAATCTGTCGCCGCCGGCGTACGCGGCGGCTGGTTGTCGTGCCCGGCGCATTTCCGGCACAGTATCCGCGTCGCCCACAAGATGGTCACCGGCGGCATGCCGTACCTTCTGGCGGAACTGTGCGCGCAACTGGTGCTGTCAGGCGAAGCCGCCGCCATTCGCGCCCGCTCCATCGCCGAGATCAATGCGCGCCTCGACATCGTGCGCAAGACGCTCGACGGCAGCGACTTCAACATCGCCGCCAACATCCCCTTCGTCTGGCTGGCCCTGCCGGAGCCTTGGAATTCAGGGACATTCAAGAATGCCGCCTATGGCCAGGGCGTGCTGGTCGACGACGAGGACGAGTTCAAGGCCGGCCGCTCCGACCAGGTTTTCCACCGCGTCCGGATCGGCATTTCGGCACCGCGCACGCGCAGCGAGGTCGAGGGCGGGCTGATCAAGCTGCGCCGCCTGCTCGACGAGGGTGACGCCGGCTACGACAGCTTCGGCTGAAACCCTGAGATCTCGGGCGGATGGCCGTTTCCGTGCCAGAAAGGGTGACTTTCTGGCCATTGGCGGTATATCCCGGCGCAATCATGCGCTATGGAGCCACCAACGCTCCCCAACGGATTCTGCGATCTACGATGACCATTCAGAATGACGTGAAGATCACCGGCGAACTCATCGCCGCGCACGGGCTCAAGCCGGACGAATACCAGCGCATCCTCGACCTTGTCGGGCGCGAGCCGAGCTTTACCGAACTCGGCATCTTCTCGGCGATGTGGAACGAGCACTGCTCCTACAAGTCGTCGAAGAAGTGGCTGCGCACGCTGCCGACCAAGGGTGACGTCGTCATCCAGGGCCCCGGCGAAAACGCCGGCGTCGTCGACATCGGCGACGGCGACTGCGTGGTCTTCAAGATGGAGAGCCACAACCACCCCTCCTACATAGAGCCCTATCAGGGGGCTGCGACCGGTGTCGGCGGCATCCTGCGTGACGTCTTCACCATGGGCGCCCGCCCGGTTGCCTCGATGAACGCCCTGCGCTTCGGTGCGCCCGACCACCCCAAGACCCGCCACCTGGTCTCGGGCGTAGTTGCCGGCGTCGGCGGCTATGGCAACGCCTTCGGCGTGCCGACCGTCGGCGGCGAAGTCAATTTCGATGCCCGCTACAATGGCAACATCCTGGTCAACGCCTTTGCCGCCGGCCTCGCCAGGACCGACGGCATATTCCTGTCGCAGGCCAAGGGTGTCGGCCTGCCGGTCGTCTATCTCGGCGCCAAGACCGGCCGTGACGGCGTCGGTGGTGCGACCATGGCCTCGGCCGAGTTTGACGACAAGATCGACGAGAAGCGCCCGACCGTGCAGGTCGGCGATCCATTCACCGAAAAATGCCTGCTCGAGGCCTGCCTCGAGCTGATGGCTTCAGGCGCCGTCATCGCCATCCAGGACATGGGTGCCGCCGGCCTGACCTGCTCGGCCGTCGAGATGGGCGCCAAGGGTGACCTCGGCATCGAGCTCGACCTCGACAAGGTTCCGGTGCGCGAAGAGCGCATGAGCGCCTACGAGATGATGCTGTCGGAAAGCCAGGAGCGCATGCTCATGGTGCTGCGTCCCGAGAAGGAGAAGGAAGCCGAGGCGATTTTCGTCAAGTGGGACCTCGATTTCGCCATCGTCGGCAAGACCACTGACGATTTGCGTTTCCGCGTCATCCACCAGGGCGTCGAAGTCGCCAATTTGCCGATCAAGGAGCTCGGTGACGAGGCGCCCGAATATGATCGCCCGTGGGTCGAGCCGGCCAAGCGCGCGCCGCTGGCTGACGACGACATACCACAAGCCGATGTCGCCGACGCACTGCTCAAGATGCTCGGCGGTCCAGATCTTTCGTCGCGCCGCTGGGTCTACGAGCAGTATGACACGATGATCCAGGGCAACACGCTGCAGCGCCCCGGCGGCGACGCAGGCGTGGTGCGTGTCGAGGGCCACGCCACCAAGGCGCTGGCGTTCTCGTCAGACGTGACGCCGCGCTATTGCGAGGCCGACCCCTATGAGGGCGGCAAGCAGGCGGTCGCCGAATGCTGGCGCAACCTGACCGCGACCGGCGCCGTGCCGCTCGCCGCTACCGACAACCTCAATTTCGGCAATCCCGAACGCCCTGAGATCATGGGCCAGTTCGTGCGCGCAGTGACCGGCATCGGCGATGCCTGCCGCGCGCTCGGCTTCCCGATCGTCTCCGGCAATGTCTCGCTCTACAACGAGACCAACGGCCAGGGCATCCTGCCCACACCGACCATCGGCGGCGTCGGCCTGATCGACGACTGGTCGAAGATGGCCAAGGCCTGCTTCGCTCGGGAAGGCGAAGTGATCCTGCTGGTCGGCGGCCCGGCCCAATGGGGCAGCCACCTGGCACAGTCGATCTACATGCGCGACCTGCACGGCCGCACCGACGGCCCGCCGCCGTCGGTCGACCTCGAACATGAGAAGAAGGTCGGCGACTTCGTGCGCAAGCTGATCCGCGGCGGCATGGCCACTGCCGTGCATGATCTGTCGGACGGCGGCCTTGCCGTAGCCCTTGCCGAAATGGCGATGGCGTCCGGCATCGGGGCGACTGTTCCGGGCCTCAGCGGCACCAACCCGATCCCGGTGTTCTTCGGCGAGGACCAGGGCCGTTACCTGGTCACCGTCAAGCTTGACCCGCAGTCGGCCGAGATGCAGGAATTGTGGAACGAAGCCAAGGCGCTCGGCATCCACGCGCCGTGGATCGGAACGACCGGCGGCAAGGAACTGACGCTGGGCGAGGCACGGGCGGTGAGCGTCGACGAGTTGACCTCGGCTCACGAATCCTGGTTCCCTCGCTTCATGGACAACTGAGCGGGAACGACAACATGGCAATGGACGCACACGACATCGAGCGGATGATCAAGGACGGCATTCCGGATGCCCGGGTGACCATCCGCGATCTCGCCGGCGATGGCGACCACTACGCCGCCGAGGTCGTCTCGGAAAGCTTCCGCGGCAAGACCCGCGTGCAGCAGCACCAGATGGTCTACGACGCGCTGAAGGGCAATATGGGCGGCGTGCTGCACGCACTCGCCCTACAGACCAGCATTCCCGAATAAGGGTCTGCGCTCCCATGACGCGGCGCCCGGATGACAATCACGTAGGGCGCCGCGCCTACTCGACTTTTGCCGAGCGCTACGACGCGGCAGCCCCCACCAAGCCCCACAACGCACTGTACGAGCGGCCGGCGTCGCTGGCCCTGCTCGGCGATGTCGCCGGGCTCGACGTGGTCGATGCCGGCTGCGGCTCCGGCATCTGCTCGGAAAAGCTGGCGCGCGGCGGCGCCCGGGTCCGCGGCTTCGACATCACGCCCGAAATGCTGGAACTGGCGCGCAAGCGCTGCGCCGGTCTCGACGTCGCGTTCCACCAAGGCGATCTGGCCAGGCCCCTGAATTGGCTGGCGAGCGGCAGCACCGACGCGATCCTGTGTTCGCTGGCGCTCGACTATGTCGAAGACCTCAAGCCTGTCTTCGCCGAGTTTCATCGCATTACGCGCAGCGGAGGCCGTCTGGTGTTCTCGATGGGCCACCCGATGCGTGACTGGGCCGATCCCCGCGCACGCCGCGATGCCAACTACTTCACGACCAACCGCTGGGGCCTGCATTGGGGCGGCTTTGGCGAGCCCAGGCCTTACGTCGAATCCTACCGTCGCCCGCTGCAAGACATTTTGAACGGCCTGAGCGATGCCGGCTGGCGTCTCGACCGTTTTGTCGAACCGCTGCCGGTGGCCGAGATGGCCGCCGTCGACCCCGAACACTTTGCCGAGCTCAGCCATTCGCCTGGGTTCATCTGCGTGCGGGCGATCAAGTAGGCCAGAAGGCCGAGGCCCTCGACATCGATCGCCCGATCTTTTATCCGGGACATTCCACAGAACAGGGGCGCGCGCTGATGTCATTGATCAACGACCTGGTCCAAGGCGTCGTCGACGGCGTGCTGAAGGACATTCTGAAGAAGCCGTCGAGCACCTCGAAGCGCGCCCGCCGCCGCAAGCGGACGACGTCGACAAGTTCGGCCACGCTGCGCCAGATCGAGAAGCTTTTGAGGCCAGCCAAGAAGCAGACCAGCCGCAAGCGCACGGTCCGCTCGCGCTCGAAGGCACGCCGCAGCAGCTGACTGACGCCGCAACGCAGGTGCTGCACGGCAAAAAGGTCACATTTCCGGATTTCGGGTCGACCCGACGCTTGGAATGCTCGACTGTTGCAACCACATAGTGGCAGATGCTAGCAGTCTAACGAACATTGCCGGTCCGCCGGCCAGATCTGAGGTTTAGGTGCGCCATGAGCGGAATCAACGAATACATCGATAGCGAAGTGAAGAGCCAGGATGTCGTGGTTTTCATGAAGGGCACGCCCGGCTTCCCGCAGTGCGGCTTTTCCGGCCAGGTCGTCCAGATCCTCGACTACCTCGGGGTCGACTACAAGGGCGTCAACGTCCTGACCTCGAACGAGCTTCGCCAGGGCATCAAGGACTATTCCAACTGGCCGACCATCCCCCAGCTCTACGTCAAGGGTGAGTTCGTCGGCGGTTGCGACATCATCCGCGAGATGTTCCAGGCCGGCGAACTGCAGTCGTTCCTGGAAGAGAAGGGCGTGAGCGTCAAGGGCGCCGCCTGACCTAAGAATTACCGGCTCCGGCCTGTTCCGGGGTCCCGTTTGTGGCAAATGCGCCGGCTTGCCCGGCGCATTTCCGTTTGAATTGGATTCCGAATGGAACAGAAAGTCGCTCCCAGCGTCCGTCAGGACGCATTTCCGATTCCGCGTTGGGAATTCATCGCGCTGGCCGCCGCATTGATGGCCGTCAACGCGCTTGCCGTCGACATCATGCTGCCGGCGCTGCAGCAGATCGGCGCTGCCCTCAACGTCGAGAGCGAGAACCACCGGCAATATGTGATTACCGCCTATTTCGCCGGCCTCGCACTGGCGCTGCTGGCCTATGGCCCGATCTCCGACCAGTTTGGCCGGCGCAAGCCGCTGCTGTTCGGCCTCGGCATCTATGTGCTTGCGGCCTTCGCGGCGGCATTCGCGCCAAGCTTCGAAACGCTGCTTTTGCTGCGCTTCGTCCAGGGCATAGGTGCTGCGTCGACGCGCGTCATTGCGGTGTCCGTGGTGCGCGATCGCTTCGGCGGGCGGCAGATGGCCGAGATCATGTCGCTGATCTTCATGGTGTTCATGGTCGTGCCGGTGGTGGCGCCCGCCATGGGGCAGATCGTCATGCTGTTTTCGGAATGGCACATGATTTTCATCGTCATGGCGGTGTCGGCGCTGGCGATCACGCTGTGGGCGGCGATCCGCCTGCCTGAGACGATGCATCCCGAGGACCGGCGGCCGCTGTCGGTGATGTCGATCGCCCGGGGCTTCCGCACCGTGCTCACCACGCGCATGTCGCTGTGGTACACGCTGGCCTCGATGACCATCTTCGGCGCACTGTTCGGCTTCATCAACTCGGCGCAGCAGGTCTATGTCGGCCTCTACGGGCTCGGCGTGTGGTTCCCGGCAGTGTTTGCGGCCATTGCCGGCATGATGTCGGTGTCGTCGTTCCTCAACTCGCGTCTCGTCGTCAAATTCGGCATGCGCAAGCTGTCGCACGGCGCCCTGATCGGCTTCCTGCTGGTGAGTGCGATCTGGCTCGTCTGGTCGCTGACCGGGCCGGTGCCGTTTCCAGCCTTCATCGTGCTGTTTGCTCTGGCGATGTTCCAGTTCGGCTGGATCGGCTCCAACTTCAACTCGATCTCGATGGAGCCGCTCGGCCATATCGCCGGCACGGCATCCTCGGTGCAGGGTTTCATGCAGACCCTGGGCGGTGGCATGATCGGTGCGGCCATTGGCCAATCCTTCGATGGCACGACGGTGCCGCTGGCGATCGGTTTCTGCAGCGTCGCCTCGATTGGCCTGGTGATGGTGCTGATTGCCGAGAAGGGCAAGCTGTTCCGCGGCCAGCACGATCCGAAGCCGGCAGTTGCCGAGGTCCACTGACAGCGTCGACGACGTACAGCCTCTGAAATAGAAACAGCCCGAAAACCTCAAGGTTTTCGGGCTGTTCGTTTTGGTGACCCTGTCGACCTCAGCCAGCCATCAGGCTGGTGAAATCGAACAGCTTGCGATCGAGCAGATGCGACGGACGGGTGTTGGACAGCGCCCGCAGCATGGTGTCCTTGCGGCCCGGCATGCGCTTTTCGATATCGTCCAGCATCGCCTTCATGGCGTTGCGCTGCAGGCCTTCCTGGCTGCCGCAGAGGTCGCAGGGGATGATCGGAAACTTCATGCCCTCGGCGAATTTGGCCATGTCGGCCTCGGCGCAGAAGGCCAGGGGCCTCAGAACCATGACGTCGCCCTCGTCATTGAGCAGCTTGGGCGGCATGGCGGCGAGGCGTCCGCCATGGAACAGATTCATGAAGAAGGTCTCGAGAATGTCCTCGCGATGGTGGCCGAGCACCAGCGAGGAACAGCCCTCCTCACGCGCGATGCGGTAGAGGTGCCCTCGCCTGAGCCGCGAGCACAGTGAACAATAGGTGCTGCCCTCCGGCAGTTTCTGGGTAACGACCGAATAGGTGTCGCGATATTCGATGCGATGGGCGATGCCATTGGCATTGAGATAATCGGGCAGCACGTTCTTGGGGAAGTTGGGCTGGCCCTGGTCGAGATTGCAGGCGAGCAGATCGACCGACAGCAGGCCGCGCCATTTGAGATCCATCAGGACCGCGAGCAGGCCATAGGAATCCTTGCCGCCCGACAGCGCCACCAGCCAGCGCTCGCCTGACCTGGCCATGGCATAGTCTTCGATCGCCTGGCGCGTCTGGCGCAGCAGTCGCTTGCGCAGCTTGTTGAACTCGACCGAGGACGGGGCATCGCGATAGAGCGGGAATGCACCCTCCGCAGGCTCGGCCAGCGCGTCCTGTTCGTGAATGCCCATCGGTCTGGTCCTTCAATCCACGGCGCGCAGATACGGGACAGCGCTGCCGTCAGCGGTATTCCGCAAATTCAGGCGGCGCGCAAGACATGCCCCCCAAACGAAAAGAGCGGCCGTTGCCGGCCGCCCTTTGAAATTCGATGCTATCCCGTCGCATCGCCAAGATGCGCCCAAGGCAGCGAGATTGAACGCGGCGCGAAGCACCGCGCTCTGGGGATTAGCGTGAATAGAATTCGACGACGAGGTTCGGTTCCATCTGCACTGCGTACGGAACGTCCGACAGGCCGGGAACGCGGGCGAAGGTCGCGACCATCTTGTTGTGATCGACTTCGATGTAGTCAGGAACGTCACGCTCGGCGAGACCAACCGACTCGAGAACGATGACCAGCTGCTTCGACTTCTCGCGGACTTCGATCACGTCGCCAGCCTTGCAGCGGTAGGACGAGATGTTGGTGCGCTTGCCGTTGACGTTGACGTGGCCGTGGTTGACGAACTGACGGGCAGCGAAAATGGTCGGCACGAACTTGGCACGGTAGACGACCGCATCCAGACGCGACTCGAGCAGGCCGATCAGGTTCTCGGAGGTGTCGCCCTTGCGGCGGTTTGCCTCTTCATAGGTCTTGCGGAACTGCTTTTCCGAAACGTCGCCGTAGTGACCCTTCAGCTTCTGCTTGGCGCGCAGCTGCAGACCGAAGTCCGAGAGCTTGCCCTTGCGGCGCTGGCCGTGCTGGCCGGGGCCGTATTCACGCTTGTTGACCGGGGACTTCGGACGGCCCCAGATGTTCTCGCCAAGACGGCGATCGATTTTGTACTTAGCGGATTCGCGCTTGCTCATCGCATTTCCCTTCAAAACGTTGCACCCGGAACTTCACGTTCCAGGCGAGGAAAACGCGCCCTCCTCTGGCCCCCGTTTTCGGAGCCTGACAGGATCTTCCACGCACGCATTGCGGAAAAGGTCCACGGGACACGTCAAATGAAACACCGGGCGTTTCGGCCCGGCGTTGGCGGCTAACTAGGCGAAACCGGCTGCAATGTCAACGCTTCCAAGGCAGCCGGCTCACTTCGCATCATGGAAGATGATGCCGAGCGTGAAGCGCTCGCCAGAGCGGATGCGGCTGACGCCGTGGCGCATCTTTACCCGATAGTCGCCGCGCGAACCAGCCTTGGGCCGGTCGTTGACGGCGAACAGAGCGCCATGGCCGATGCCGAGCGGAACCACCTCGGCGCGCGACTGCATGCGCGGACGCTGCTCGGTCATGACGAATTCGCCGCCTGCGAATTCGGATTGCGGGTCGGAGAGCAGAATCACCAACTGGACCGGAAACAGGTGCTCGCCATAGACGTCCTGGTGCAGGCAGTTGTAGTCGCCGGCACCGTATTTCAGGAGAAGCGGCGTCGGCCTGGTCTGGCCGTCGGCGTGGCATTCGGCAAGGAAAGCGTCAAGTTCGCAGGGATAACGCCTGGCGAGCCCCATGCGCTCGTTCCAGCCATTGGCGAAGGGCGCAAGGTGCTCATAGAAGCCGTGGCGCAGGCCCGAGATCACTTCAGGAAGCGGGTTGGCGAAGTATTTGTACTCCCCCGCCCCAAAACCATGACGCTGCATGACGATGCGGCTGCGGAATTGCGCGTCGCGGTCATAGAGCGCGCGCAAGGCCTGGCAGGTCTCGTTGTCGAGCAGCGGACCGGTCGGCGCGACACCAAACTCGTCGAGCTCACTGAGGATTCGCGTCCAGTCCAGGCGCGAAACGATAGGGCTTGGCTTCATGGCGGCGCTCCGTTGTTGTTGGAGGCCGACGCTATGCGCTCAATCCGGGCGCCGCATTCCGATTCCTGCGCGGCTCAGGTACCGAGATCGAACGCCTCCCGCGCCTGGCGCATGTTGTCACGATTGCTTGCGGCCCAGCCGCCGAGCGACGCGATCGGCACGGCAAGCGACTGGCCGAGCTCGGTCAGCCCGTATTCCACCTCCGGCGGGGTTGTCGGCCGCACCGTCCGGGTGACCAGCCCGTCACGCTCCAGCGAACGCAGGGTGACCGTCAGCATGCGCTGCGAGATGCCTTCGATCGCGCGCTTGAGCGCGTTGAAGCGCACCGGCTGCTCCTGGAGATTGATGATGACGAGGATGCTCCAGGTGTCGCCGACACGGTCGAGCACCTCGCGGATCGGGCATGTGCTGCGGCCGTCGGTTTCGAAGCCGGGGGTGGTGTGAAGCAGCGGCACCGCGGTTGTGGGTTTTGTCGGGGCGTTCATGTGGTTCCTCTGACGTAACCTGGGCACGAAATCATGCGTTCTTTTCGCCCTCTTCGGTTCGATCTATATGGTTATCGTTGGTAACCTGATTACAAATCATACCTGCATTCGCCTGAAATGGCAAAGCAGGCGAACAAGGAGAAGATCATGAAACTCGCTCTCATCGGCGCATCCGGCTTCGTCGGCAACGCGGTGCTCAAGGAAGCCGCTTCGCGTGACCACGAGGTCACGGCCATCGTGCGCACCCCGTCCAAGGTCGCCGCCCTCGACGGCGTCACCGCTGTCAAAGCCGACGTCAACGACATCGACGCGCTGAAGGCCGCGATCTCGGGCAGCGACGTCGTCGTCTCCGCCTTCAATGGCGGCTGGGGCGATCCGGAGATCTATGCCAAGCATCTCGCCGGCTCGAAGGCGATCGTCGCAGCCGCAAAGGCCGCCGGCAAGCGCGTCATCGTCGTCGGTGGCGCTGGCAGCCTCGAAATCGACGGCAAACAGCTGGTCGACGGCCCGCACTTCCCCGAAGCCTACAAGGACGGTGCACGCGCCGCGCGCGACGCCCTTGCGGCCCTGCGCGGCGAGACCGGTCTGGAATGGTCGTTCCTGTCGCCGGCAATCATGATGGCCCCGGGCGCACGCACCGCAAAATTCCGCACAGGTGGCGACCAGCCGGTGTTCGATGCCAATGGCGAAAGCCACATCTCGGTGGAAGACCTGGCCGTCGCCATCGTCAACGAGGCCGAAACGCCTGAGCATACGGGCAAGCGCTTCACCGTCGGCTACTGATCGGCTCGCCGAGGCTCAGTGCCCGACGGGTTTGCCGGACCTCAGTGCTTTGTCCTGTGCTCCGGCAAACCCTTGTGGCTGGTCTCGGCGAACTCCTCGAGTTCCTTTTCGGTCATCGATTCGTACATTTCCTTCGATGCGCCGACGAGTTCGCTCTTCTTGATCTCGCCGCGCTTGGCGGCGAGGGCTGCTCCAGCGGCTTTCTGCTGGGCTTTGGATACGGCTGGCATGGCGTTTCTCCTTACCTCTGGGCCTTTGGACCTCTCGGGTTTGGAAAACGCCTGCCGGGCCGTCATGTTCCTTCGACCGTCAGTCCAAAGCCCTGCATCAGCCGGCGCGTCGCAAAATCGGTGCGCTTCGAGGTGAAGACGGCGATGTCGCGGCCGGCGTCGTCGCGCCACTCGCGCGAACCGTCGAGCAAGGACAGCGCGCGGCGCGCGATCGCCTCGGCCGGATCGATCCAGTCGACCGGCCAGGGCGCTGTCTTGCGCATGCGGTTGACCAGGAAAGGATAATGCGTGCAGGCAAGCACGACGATGTCGGTGCGGCGGCCGTCCTGCTCGACGAAGCACGGGGCGATTTCCTCGGCTACCGCCTGTTCATCGACGAAACCCTCGCGCATGTAGGTCTCGGCCAAGGCTGCCAGCCTGTGGCTGCCGACGAGGCGGACATGGCACTTCGACGCCCATTGGGTAATGAGGTCGCGCGTGTACTGGCGCTTCACCGTGCCCGGCGTGGCCAGCACCGAAACCAGGCCCGAACAGGTGCGCTCGGCCGCCGGCTTGATGGCCGGCACTGTGCCGACGAATGGGTGGTCGGGAAAACGCTCGCGGATCGCCTCGATGACCAGCGTCGAGGCGGTATTGCAGGGAATGACCGACAGCTCGGGCTTGAAGCGCTCGAGCAATTCGTCGAACAGGCCAAGGATGCGCTGCTTGAGCGCCGGCTCCTCCCAGTTGCCATAAGGAAATGCCGCATCATCGGCGACATAGACAAAGCGGCGGTCGGGCATCAGCACACGCGCCTCGCGCAGCACGGTCAGCCCGCCAATGCCGGAATCGAACATCAGGATCGGGCGGTCAGTCATTGTCGAGCCCTCTGCCGCCGACCGGCGGCGTGTCGTCCTCGTCGCTGCCGGCGCCACCCGAATGGGCGGCGAGGTCAACCCTGGCCTTGCGTTCGGGATAACCCTTGCCGCGCGGCTCCTTGGGCGAGAAATAGTCGAGCGAGGCAACGACGCCGCGCAGCACCTTGAGCTCGGGGGAGAAGAAGCCGGCCCGGGTCAGCACCGAGCGCAGATTGTCGACCATCTTCGGCTTCTTGGTCGCCGGGCGGAAATAGCCGCGCGCCTCGAGGGCGGATTCGAGGTGATTGAACAGGCCGTGCAACTCGTCCTTGGTCGCCGGCTTCATTTCCGGGCCAGAGAAATTGGTCTGGGTCTCATCTTCCAGACCTGATTTCATCCACTCATAGGACATCAACAGCACCGCCTGGGCGATGTTGAGCGAGGCAAATCTGGGATCGACCGGGAAGGTGACGATCTCGTCGGCCAGGCTCACTTCCTCGTTGTAGAGACCGAAACGCTCGCGCCCGAACAGTATGCCGGTGCGAAGACCTGACGCGGCGCGGCCGCGCAGCATGCGGCCGGCCTCGACGGGACCGCGCACTTCCTTGAAGCCGTCACGCTCGCGCGCGGTGGTGGCGAAGACGAAGTTGAGGTCGGCAACCGCCGATGCGAGGTCGGGGAAGACCACGACGGCGTCGATGACGTGATCGGCGTTGCTGGCAGCGGAGCGCGCCTTCTCGTTCGGCCAGCCGTCGCGTGGATTGACCAGGCGCAGTTCGCCGAGGCTGAAATTGGCCATGGCGCGCGCCACCATGCCGATGTTCTCGCCGAGCTGCGGCTCGACGAGGATGATCACGGGGGCCGCTGTTGGCATGGGGTTTTCTGACATTGTTGCGATTGAACCGAGAATTGCGCCTTTTGCGCGTCCCTGACATATTCGCGCGCGAAAATGAAGTTCCGGTAAGGGCGAGCCATGGCGGACGATCTCGCGGAACAGATCCTGGCCTTTGTCGGCGACGATCCCAATGTCGGCGAAATCCGTATGTTCGGCGGCACCTGCTTCACGCTCAACGGCAACATGATGGTCGGCACGCTGAAGGACGGCGCCTTGCTGGTGCGCGTCGGTGAGGAACAGGAGCCCGCGGCTCTCGCCTTGCCGGGCGCCAGGCGAATGGACTTCACCGGCCGCGAGATGAAAGGCTTCATCATGGTGGCGCCTGATAAGCTGGACGACCGGGCGATCGAGAGCTGGATCGCCATGGCGTCGCGCTTCGTCGGGCCGATGCCGCCGAAGACGGGCTCAGCCAGGCAAAAATGACCTGCGGCACCAGCGACGGCCAACGTCGCAGCCAGGCATTTCATACAATGTCAGCAAACAGGCCGAAGGTCGCAATCGCAATCATTTGCGCCGTCCGATTCGCTTTGGTATAGGGGCCGCACTCCCAATCGTGAACCCTCCGGGACCGGCTGGTTCCAGGCAAAAAGAGGCAATTTCCTATGGCGAAGATCAAGGTGGCCAAGCCCGTCGTCGAACTCGACGGCGACGAGATGACCCGCATCATCTGGCAGTTCATCAAGGACAAGCTGATCCACCCCTATCTCGACATCGACCTCGAATATTACGACCTCGGCATCGAACACCGCGACGCCACCAACGACCAGGTGACCATCGACGCTGCCAACGCCATCAACAAGCACGGCGTCGGCGTGAAGTGCGCCACCATCACGCCTGACGAGCAGCGCGTCGAGGAGTTCAAGCTCAAGAAGATGTGGAAGTCGCCCAACGGCACGATCCGCAACATCCTCGGCGGCACGATCTTCCGCGAGCCGATCATCATGAAGAACGTGCCGCGCCTGGTTCCGGGCTGGACCAAGCCGATCATCGTCGGCCGTCATGCCTTCGGCGACCAGTACAAGGCAACCGACTTCAAGTTCCCGGGCAAGGGCAAGCTGTCGATCAAGTTCGTCGGCGACGACGGCCAGGTGATCGAGCACGACGTGTTCGACGCCCCGGGCGCCGGCGTGGCGATGGCCATGTACAACCTCGACGAGTCGATCCGCGAATTCGCCCGCGCCTCGCTGAACTACGGCCTGCTGCGCAACTATCCGGTCTATCTGTCGACCAAGAACACCATTCTCAAGGCCTATGACGGCCGCTTCAAGGACATCTTCCAGGAGGTCTACGAGAAGGAATTCGAGGCCGAGTTCAAGGCGCGCAAGCTCTGGTACGAACACCGCCTCATCGACGACATGGTGGCTTCGAGCCTGAAGTGGTCGGGCGGTTATGTCTGGGCGTGCAAGAACTATGACGGCGACGTGCAGTCCGACACCGTGGCCCAGGGCTTCGGCTCGCTCGGCCTGATGACTTCGGTGCTGATGACCCCGGATGGCAAGACGGTGGAAGCTGAAGCTGCCCACGGCACCGTCACCCGCCACTACCGTCAGCACCAGAAGGGCGAGGAAACCTCGACCAACTCGATCGCCTCGATCTTCGCCTGGACCCGTGGCCTCGCCCACCGCGCCAAGCTCGACGACAACGCCGATCTGAAGCGTTTCTCCGAGACGCTGGAACGCGTCTGCATCCAGACGGTTGAAAGCGGCTTCATGACCAAGGACCTGTCGCTGCTGATTGGCCCCGACCAGCCCTGGCTGTCGACCACCGGTTTCCTCGACAAGATCGACGAGAACCTGCAGAAGGCGATGGGCTGATCTGCAAAAAGACAAGGCCGAACCCAGTGCATGCCGTTCATGTGACGTTTGCGACCGCGAACTATTCACAGGCCAGCAAATTGCTAGCAAAGACGGCATGCCGGTTCGGCCTTGATACCGTTGTCTACACACCGGACCATCCTGTGCTGCGCGATTTGGCGCAACGTTACCCGGCCATAATGAGCGCACGACGCGGTGCGGGCTATTGGCTCTGGAAGCCATTTGTCATCATGGATGTACTGAACAGCGTGCCGGATGGCACGCTGGTTCTCTACACCGACATCGCCATGACATTCATCGCCGACCCCGCGCCGCTCATCGCGCTGGCTGAAAAACACCCTGTTTGTCTCTTCCAGATGGGCAGCGCGATGCTGCAGTCGACATGGACAAAGCGCGATTGCTTTGTCGAGCTGAACGCCGACACCGATGAGTTCTGGTCGCTGCCGCAACTCGTAGGCGGCATTCAGCTTTACCGGGCTGGGCCGGAAGCAAGGCAGTTTGTGTCACGCCTTTCCGAAGCCATGACAAGCGAGGCATGTCTCACTGATGCCCCGAACATACACGGGCTTCCGAACCTGCCTGGCTTCGTCGACCATCGACATGACCAGTCGGTGCTGACGATCCTTGCGAAGAGACACAACGCAGCGCTGTTTCCCGATCCGTCGCAGTTTGGTCCATGGCAGAACGAGCCAGGCGAACAGCCATTCGGCGAGACAGTCTTTCTCCATCGCCGGCGGAACCAGCCGCTCCACAAGTGGGTGATCCGGCGGCTTCGCCGTCAATATACCGGTGGCCGCGAGTTTATTTGACGACCGCCGGATTTCCCTGCGCCCCCAACTCAGGCCAACGGCAGGTGGATGTCGGTCAGGAGCTCTGATGGCGCCACGTCGCGCGGGTTGTTGAGGTATTCCTCGAACATCAGCGCGTCGCGCAGTTGGCGACCCGATTTCGGCAACCATTCGGCATAGAGCCATTTGTAGGCCATGTGCATCTCGGCATACGGCCCCTTGTGGCGCAGCACGGCGTATTCGCCGCCCTGGATGGCGCGGCGCTCGAGCGGTGCGGCGGCAGGTGCCGACGCATCGGCGCTGACGCAGGCGACCGAGCGCAGTCTGTCCTCGGCAACGAGATCGGGGGCGTCGAGATAGATACCGATCATGCGCATGTCGGGCCGCGCCTGGCCGCGGGCGTAGAGCGTGCCGAACAGCTGCTCGAAGGCCTTGCCGATCTGCATGTAGGAGCCCTGATGGGGAACGCCGACGAGGCTGGTGTCGGATATGGTGCGGATCTGAACGTCGAACATGTGGGAAGCCTTTCCTCTGTGGGTTTCGAAGAGCTTGTGGCTTCCCTCCCTCCGGTAGCGCGCCGGCGGCATGCCGTAGACGGCCTTGAAGATGCGGTTGAACGACTGGACGTTGGGATAGCCGGACCGTTTCGCAATCTCCAGGACAGTCAGATCCGTCCCCACGATGTCGCCGGCGGCGCGGTGCAGCCTGAGGCGCTTGACCGTGGCGGCAGCCGTTTCACCGTAGATGGCGCGGTAGATCCTGTGCCAGTGGTAGCTCGACATGCAGGCGATGTCGGCCAGGCAGTCCATATCCAGCTCCTCGTCGAGATGCGCGTGGATGTGAGCCGAAACCCTTCTCAGGCGGGTTTCATAGACTGCCCATGCCGTTTCACCGTTCATGCCAAACCCTTTGCAAATCGATCGGCCGGACAGAAACATAGCCTGATTTGACAAATCCTGCTGAGTTCAAACCGGAGGTCCCGCACGCCTGCCGCATGACAATCCCCCAGGCCAATGGGATAGCGGATGAGGACTGGAAGCGATACAGCTTGAGATTGCAGGCAAACAGCGTTCAGGGGCCAAGCCGATGCTGCATCACGTCGAAATCTATGTGTCGAACCTGGAGAGATCGCATGCCTTCTGGGCGTCTCTTCTCGCGCAGATCGGCTATGAGGAAACCGGGCGCTGGAACGATGGCTTCACGCTCGCCCACGGCAACCATGCCTATTTGACCTTCGTGCAGGTGGCCGAGAAGCACGCCCATCGGCCCTATCACCGGTCCGGCGTTGGCCTCAATCATCTGGCCTTTCGCGTGGAAGACAGGACGACCGTCGACAGGCTCAGGCAGGTCTGCCGGGACAACGGCATTCCCTGCCTCTATGACGAGCGTTATCCCTTCGCCAATGGCGGCAGCGACTATTACGCACTGTTCATCGAAGATCCCGACCGGATCAAGGTCGAATTTGTCGCTGCTTTTGAAGACTGATCCGCTGAAGACTGATCCGCCGGCCAGCGACCTGGACGTCGAGACGGCCAAATGAAAAGGGCGGGGGCCGAAGCTCCCGCCCTGTCGATTCCTAAGCCTGATCCAGGATCAGCCGGCCATTGCCTGGGCGACAGCCTCGACAGCCTCGTCGGCCTTGGTGGCGTCGGGGCCACCGGCCTGGGCCATGTCCGGACGGCCGCCGCCGCCCTTGCCGCCAAGGGCTGCGGATGCGACGCGAACCAGGTCGACGGCACTGAGGCGGTCGACGAGATCGGCCGTGACAGCCACGACAGCGCTGGCCTTGCCATCTTCCGACACGCCGATCAGCGTCACCACGCCCGAACCGAGGCCGGCCTTGCTTTCGTCGGCCAAGCCCTTGAGGTCCTTGGGGTCGACGCCTGACACAACTTTGCCGAGATACTTCACGCCAGATATCTCGCGCACCGCATCGGCGGAACCGCCCTGCCCGCCACCCATGGCGAGCCGCTTGCGCGCTTCGGTCAGCTCGCGTTCAAGCTTCTTGCGTTCATCGACCAGGGCTTCGACACGCGACAGCACGTCGGCGGGCGACACCTTCAGTGCTGCTGCGACCGTCTTCAGGCGGCGGTCCTGCTCGTCGAGGTGACGACGCGCCGCCTCGCCGGTCAGCGCCTCGATGCGACGCACGCCGGCAGCGACGGCGCTGTCGGAGACGATGCGCACCAGGCCGATGTCGCCGGTGGAGCGGACATGGGTGCCGCCGCACAGCTCGACCGAATAGGGACGGTTGGCCTTGGCACCATGCAGGCCGGTGCCCATCGAGACGACCCGAACCTCGTCGCCATATTTTTCGCCGAACAGCGCCATCGCGCCCTCGGCAATGGCATCGTCGACGCTCATCAGGCGCGTGTTGACGGGGCTGTTCTGGACCACGATCTCGTTCGACATGCGCTCGACTTCCTCGAGTTCCTCGGCCGAGATCGGCTTGTTGTGCGAGATGTCGAAGCGCAGGCGCTCAGGCGCAACCAGCGAGCCCTTCTGCGCGACATGAGTGCCGAGCACCTCGCGCAGCGCCTCGTGGATCAAGTGGGTTGCCGAGTGGTTCGACCGCAAACGCGTCCGCCTGTTGTGGTCGACCTTGAGCTCGACGGCAGCGCCCGTCTTGAGCTTGCCCTTGGTGACCTTGCCGTAATGAACGAACAGGCCGTCGGCCTTCTTCTGGGTGTCGGTCACCTCGACGGCGAAGCCTTCGCCTGAAATGGTGCCGGTGTCGCCCATCTGGCCGCCCGACTCGCCGTAGAACGGCGTCTGGTTGACGACGATGGCGACGATGTCGCCCTCGTTCACGGCATCGACAACGGCGCCGTCCTTGAGCAGCGACAGGATCACGCCTTCGGCCTGCTCGGTCTCATAGCCGAGGAATTCGGTGGCGCCGGTCTTTTCGCGGACGGAGAACCAGACGACCTCGGTCGCAGCCTCGCCGGAGCCCGCCCAGTTGGCGCGCGCCTCGGCCTTCTGCCGCTCCATCGCATCGGTGAAGCCGGCGAGATCCACCGAAATGCTGCGCTGGCGCAATGCGTCCTGCGTCAGGTCGAGCGGGAAGCCGTAGGTGTCGTAAAGCTTGAAGGCGGTTTCGCCGTCGAGCATGTCGCCCGAGCCCAGCGTCTCGGTGGCGTCCGCCAGCAGGCCCAGGCCGCGGGCGAGCGTCTTGCGGAAGCGGGTCTCTTCGAGCTTGAGCGTCTCGGTGATGAGTGCTTCGCCACGGACGAGCTCGGGATAGGCCTGCCCCATCTCGCGGATGAGTGCAGGCACCAGTTTCCACATCATCGGCTCCTGCGCGCCGAGAAGCTGCGCATGACGCATGGCGCGGCGCATGATGCGGCGCAGCACATAGCCACGGCCCTCATTCGAGGGCAGCACGCCATCGGCGACGAGGAAGCAGGACGAACGCAGGTGATCGGCCATGACGCGGTAGGAGGCGACATTGCTGTCATCCGGGCCACGGCCGATCGCCGAGGACGCGGCATCGATCAAGGTGCGGAACAGGTCTGTCTCGAACACGGTCTCGACGCCCTGCAGGATCGAGGCCATGCGCTCGAGGCCCATGCCGGTGTCGATGGACGGGCGCGGCAGCGAGATGCGCTCTTCCTTCGTCACCTGCTCATATTGCATGAAGACGAGGTTCCAGAATTCGAGGAAGCGGTCGCCATCCTCCTCGGGGCTGCCGGGAGGGCCGCCCCAGATGTGCTCGCCGCGGTCGATGAAGATTTCCGAGCACGGGCCGCACGGGCCGGTATCGCCCATCGCCCAGAAATTGTCCGAGGTGGCGATGCGAATGATGCGGTCGTCGGTGAAGCCGGCGATCTTCTTCCAGTGGTCGGCCGCCTCGTCGTCGGTGTGATAGACGGTGACGAGCAGCTTGTCCTTCTTGAGCCCGTACTCCTTGGTGATCAGGTTCCAGGCAAGCTCGATCGCCTGCTCCTTGAAATAGTCGCCAAAGGAGAAGTTGCCGAGCATCTCGAAGAAGGTGAGATGGCGCGCGGTGTAGCCGACATTGTCGAGGTCGTTGTGCTTGCCGCCGGCGCGCACGCTCTTCTGCGCGGTTGCGGCGCGCGAATAGGAGCGCGTCTCGAGCCCGGTGAAGACATTCTTGAACTGCACCATGCCGGCATTGGTGAACATCAAGGTCGGGTCATTGCGCGGGACGAGCGGACTGGAGGCTACGACCTCGTGTCCGTTCTTCTTGAAGTAGTCGAGAAATGTCGACCTGATCTCGTTCACGCCACTCATATTGCCGCCTTTGATCGCCGCCCTGAACAGATGCACCCCGCCCTTTGCAGGCGGAAATTGGAACTGGCCTTTTAGCCGCCCACCTTAACCCTGTCCAGAAACACCGGACCGGCAATAGCCCGCAATTCCGCCGCCCGATCAGCGAAGCCGTCTTCACAAACGCAAACCGCCGGCACAATGGCCGGCGGTCGCTCAGATCGTCTGTCTTGGGTCTGGTCCAGCGTTCGCCGGACCGGCCCCGAATGCGCCTACATCGCGCCAGCTTCGTCGCCGTCGTCTTCCTCGCGCGAGCCGTTCTCGAGGAACTTCTCGGCGATCAGACCGGCATTCTGCCTGAGCAGCTGTTCGATCTCACGCGCCGCGTCGGGATTGTTGCGCAGGAACAGCTTGGCGTTCTCGCGTCCCTGGCCGAGCCGCTGCGAATTGTAGGAGAACCAGGCGCCCGACTTCTCGACAACGCCGGCCTTGACGCCGAGATCGACGAGCTCGCCGGTCTTGGACACGCCTTCGCCATACATGATGTCAAACTCGACCTGCTTGAAGGGCGGGGCCAGCTTGTTCTTGACCACCTTGACGCGGGTCTGGTTGCCGACGACCTCGTCGCGGTCCTTGACCGAGCCGATGCGGCGGATGTCGAGGCGGACCGAAGCATAGAACTTGAGCGCGTTGCCGCCGGTGGTGGTCTCCGGCGAGCCGTACATGACGCCGATCTTCATGCGGATCTGGTTGATGAAGATGACCATGGTGTTGGAGCGCGAGATCGAGGCCGTCAGCTTGCGCAGCGCCTGGCTCATCAGTCGGGCCTGCAGGCCGGGCAGCGACTCGCCCATCTCACCCTCGATCTCGGCGCGCGGCGTCAGCGCTGCAACCGAGTCGACGACCAGCACGTCGATGGCGCCGGAACGCACCAGCGTATCGCAGATCTCCAGCGCCTGCTCGCCCGTGTCGGGCTGCGAGATCAGCAGGTTCTCGAGATCGACGCCGAGCTTGCGGGCATAGACCGGGTCGAGCGCGTGTTCGGCGTCGACGAAGGCGCAGATGCCGCCCTTCTTCTGGGCTTCGGCCACGGTGTGCAAAGCGAGCGTCGTCTTGCCCGAGCTTTCCGGCCCGTAGATTTCGATGATGCGTCCGCGCGGCAGGCCGCCGACGCCAAGAGCGATGTCGAGGCCGAGCGAGCCGGTGGAGACCGTTCCGATCTCGACAACCTGCTCATTGGCGCCCAGGCGCATGATCGAGCCCTTGCCGAAGGCGCGTTCGATCTGCGACAGCGCCGCGTCCAGAGCCTTGGATTTGTCCACCGAATTATCCTCTACAAGCCGCAATGAATTCTGAGCCATGATACATCACCCCGTGGTCGTCAATGAAGGCCGGCAGATCCGGTACCGATATAATTTTGTATCTGTTTTGTTCTCATTTGGCAAGAGCAGTCAACTTACTGATATTTATGTTTAATCACATGCGTGTTCTTTTTTTGTTTTAAAGCTGCACGTGATGCGATGTCGCATATGGCGCGACACGCCGCCGTGAAAATCCGCCCGCGCCGCGATTCGGTTGCCGCCCGCCTCGCCAGACACTAACTTCCACGCCCGAAACCTCTGCCGGACACCTGCATCATGACGTCACCCAAGATCCTTGCCATCGGAGGCGCCCATGTCGACCGGCGCGGCCGCATGACGGCACCGTTCGTGGCGGGCGCCTCGATCCCCGGCTCGATGAGCGAGGAGGTTGGCGGCGGCGCTTTCAATGCGTTGCGGGGTGCAGTGCGTCGCGGGGCGACCGGCGCCTTGATGTCGGTGCGCGGCGGCGACGCGGCCGGCGACGCCGTGGCGTCGGAGATCGCGGCCAACGGCATCGAGGACCTGTCGGCCATCTTCCTCGACCGGGCGACGCCGAGCTACACCGCCCTGCTCGACCGCGACGGCGACGTGGTCGCGGCACTGGCAGACATGAGCCTCTACGAACTTGCCTTCGCCAAGCAGCTCAGGCGCGCCAAGACGCGTGAGGCGATCGCCGGCACGGATGCCGTGCTGTGCGACGCCAACCTGCCCGAAGCAGCGCTGACCAGGCTCGGCGAGATTGCCGACAAGCCGCTGTTTGCCATTGCGATTTCGCCCGCCAAGGCGGTGCGGCTGGCGCCGATCCTCGGCAAGCTCTCCTGCCTCTACATGAACCGGCGCGAGGCGGCGGTGCTGGCTGATGTCGCTGCCGATTCCACGCCCGACGCCTTCGCCCGCGGCCTGCGCGCCACGGGGCTCATGCGCGGCGTCGTCACGGCAGGCGGCAGCTCGGTCTTTGCCTATGACGCCGCCGGCCTGATCGAGATCACACCGCCTGCCCCACGCTGGATCGTCGACGTGACCGGCGCCGGCGACGCGCTGGCGGGGGTAACGACGGTGGCGCTTCTGCGCGGCCTGCCGCTCGAGCGGGCGCTGCGCGAGGGCATTGCTGCAGCCGTGCTGGCCATAGAGAGTGCCTCGGCGGTGCCCGATCTCGCCCAGGCAGACTTTGACGCGGCGCTGGCCCTTGTGCCGCAAGCCCGGGAAATGGCATGACGCGGACCAAGGAGACCAACATGACGCCTGAAACCGCCCGCCCCTTCATCGACATCCACGCGCCCGTCGCCGCGGCTCTTGCCGCCGGCAAGCCGGTTGTCGCGCTCGAAAGCACCATCATCACCCACGGCATGCCCTATCCCGACAATTCGGCTATGGCGGCCAATGTCGAGAAGATCATCTCGGACGAAGGTGCGGTGCCCGCAACGATCGCCGTCATCGGCGGCCGCATCAAGATCGGCCTGTCGGACGGCGAGCGCGAATCGCTGGCCATGACCGGCGGCGCAATGAAGCTGTCGCGCGCCGACATCGCCTATGCGGTTGCCGAAGGCCGCACCGGCGGCACGACCGTGGCGGCGACGATGATCGCGGCCCATCTCGCCGGCATCAAGGTGTTCGCGACCGGCGGCATCGGCGGCGTGCACAAGGGCGCCGAGAAGAGCTTTGACATCTCGGCCGACCTCGACGAGCTGGCGCGCACGCCTGTCATCGTGGTCTCGGCCGGCGCCAAGGCGATCCTCGACATCGAAAAGACGTTGGAAGTGCTGGAGACGCGCGGCGTGCCTGTTGTCGCCTACGGCTCCGACATCGTGCCGGCCTTCTGGTCGCGCAAGTCGCCCTATGCGGCACCGCTGCGCCTCGACACAGCTGACAAGATCGCCCGCCTGCATGCGACGCGCGCAGCACTCGGCCTCGACGGCGGCCTTTTGGTCGCCAACCCGGTGCCGGAGAGCGACGAGATCCCGACTGAAACGATGGCCGGCTACATCGAAGCGGCCCAGAAGGCGGCCGAGGCGCAAAACATCTCGGGCAAGGCGGTGACGCCGTTCCTGCTGGCCAAGATTCTCGAACTGACCAACGGCGCCAGCTTGAAGACCAACGTCGCCTTGGTCGAGAACAATGCGCGGCTGGCGGCCAAGGTGGCGATCGCGCTGGCCAAGGCGTGAACCGCATCCACGCCAATATTAGCGCTTCATAATATACATTCCGAACAAGCAGGCTTAAGATGCGGCGCGGCCAGCCTGCCGTCCGGGATTGCCCGGCGGCATCATCGGGGTTTGCGTGATGTCCGACAGTGGCGGGCGTTGCCGACTTCTCAGCATGCAGGCATTCGCGCGCTGCTGCGCTGCCGTAGCGTTTGCGTTGCTGGCATTGTCTGTCATGACCGCCCCGGCTTCGGCGCATCGGGCGGCTTCAGGCTGGAACTATCCGCCGGCCTGCTGCCATGGCGACATCGAACATGGCGAGTGCCAGGCCATTCCCGAGAAGTCAGTCAAGGAGAATGGCGGCGGCTGGTCGATCGTGCTGGAACCCGGCGATCACCGCAAGGTGACGCACCATAACCGCTATTTCGTACCCTATGGCTCGGAAATCCCCTCGAGCGACGGCAACTATCACATCTGCCTGCATCCGACCGAAGAGCACGAGAACTGCTTCTTCGTGCCGCCCGGCGAGATGTGAAGTTATTTCTTGCTGCGCAGTGCCGCCTCGAACGCCTTGCGCGCCCACACGGTCATTTCATCAGGATCGTCGATGGCGCTTTCGGGGATTGTCCAATAGGGCATATTGACCGGTCGCCCGCCGGCATCGGTCCAGCGCGTTGCCCCCGCCGCCTCGAAATCGGGCGCGCTCACCGCATCGGCCTTGAGCAGGATTTCGCCACGCACCTCTACGCCGACGATCAGGCCGTCGTGATAGATGCCCTTGCCGCCGAACATCTTGCGGATGGTGACATCGCCAAGGCCGGAGAAGGTCTCGCGGATGGCTTCGTCGCTCATTGGCAAACCTCTCGGATTGGGCGCAGCCCTCTCGGATTGGCGGCAGACCTCCCGGATCAGGCCTGCGCGCGCGCTTCGGCGAGCGCCTTCAGGTCGGCGGGCTTCAGCTCGACCGACTCACCGCAGCCGCAGGCCGAGCTCTGGTTCGGATTGTTGAAGGTGAAGCCGGTGCGCAGGGTGGTCACCTCGAAGTCCATCTGCGTGCCGAACAGGAAGAGCGCGGCTTCAGGAGCGACATAGACATGGGCGCCGTCGCGCTCGATGTGGTCGTCCTTGGGGTTCGGCTCGGTCACTAGGTCGACCGTATATTCCATGCCGGCGCAGCCGCCCTTCTTGATGCCGAGGCGGATGCCCTTGGCATTCTCACGGGTGGCCATGATCTCGCGCACGCGGTCGGCGGCCCGGTCGGTCATTGAGATGACGGCGAAGCGTCCCATGTTTCTTCCTGCTCCATTCCTTGCAGGTTCAAGGCCTGCCGGATGATTCTTCCTTAAGATGGTGAAATGTCTCGCGTGATGCAAGGCATCCAATTTCCAGTTGTTCGGCTAGATTCTGACAAGCTGCACCTTATCGGCGTCGGTTCCAAAATGTGATGCGAACTCCAACACATCCTCTACCGCTTCGCCCTGATGCGCCGTGGTCACAACGAAACGACTTGAATCTGAACCATCGCCGACAACGAGTGCGTCGATCTGATCTTCTACGTCTTTTGCATTCTCTCCCACGACCGCGATGAGGGAGACGCCGTCTCGCAAGCACTGCTCCACAAAGGGCCCAATTGCCTGTGGTCGGCTGACCGGCAGCTGCAAGACGATCTTGCGGGCATAGGTCACAGGTCCACCAATCCGAAAGCGGCGACCAGCTTGTCGTAAGTATGCGTGTCTTGCGTTTCGCCGTGTGGAGCGACGAGCTGCCAAATGTCATCGCTGTACAGGAGCAGCATCTCCTCGGTCGGAGCGACGACTTGCACGTCGCCTGCGCCCAGATAGAGCGAGTACCCCTCTATCCCGTGGCGAGACAGAATGGCGTAGTGAGCGCGAAACTCTCCCGTACGGATGCGAAGCCCATCGTCCGACGTACCTTCGTACGGCTCCACGATTCGACATATGCGACCGATCGCAGTTTTCCGAAAGGCTTCCTCGTCAGAGCCATAGCGGATTCCGTCAGCAGGCAGCGACAAGACACGAACATAGCAGTCGACGAACACGCCGTTCGCGGCTGCCAACTCGCTCATCAATACCAGCCCACCGCGACCTGGGCTTCCTCCGACATGCGGTCGGGCGTCCATGGCGGATCGAAGGTCATATTGACCTCGACGCCCGACACGCCCTCGACGGCGCCGACGGCGTTCTGCACCCAGCCGGGCATTTCGCCTGCCACCGGGCAGCCCGGAGCGGTCAGCGTCATGTCGATCTTGACGGTGCGGTCGTCCTCGATGTCGATCTTGTAGACGAGGCCGAGTTCGTAGATGTCGGCAGGGATTTCGGGGTCATAGACCGTCTTCAGCGCCGAGACGATGTCGTCGGTCAGCCGCGCCAGTTCGTCCGCCGGAATGGCCGAGGCCGACACGACGCCGTTGCCGCCGGTTTCGGGAGCGGTCCCGTCGGTGGTCGCTGCGATAACGTCTTCCATGGTGCTCATCCGAAGAATTTCCGTGCTTTTTCAAGCGCCTCGGCCAGGACGTCGATCTCGGCCTTGGTGTTGTACATGCCAAAGGATGCCCTGCATGTGGAGGTGACGCCGAAGCGTTTCAACAGCGGCTGGGCGCAGTGGGTGCCGGCGCGCACGGCAACGCCCTGGCGGTCGATGACCATCGACACGTCATGGGCGTGGATGCCCTGCAGCTCGAAGGAAACGATGGCGCCCTTGCCGGGCGCGTCGCCGAAGATGCGCAGCGAGTTGATCGAGCGCAGCCGCTCATGGGCGTAATCGCGCAGCATCGCCTCGTGTGCTGCGATGCGCTCGCGGCCGATGCCGCCGATGTAGTCGAGCGCGGCACCGAGGCCGATCGCCTGGACGATCGGCGGCGTGCCGGCCTCGAAGCGATGCGGCGGCTCGTTGTAGGTAACTATGTCCTCGGTCACTTCGACGATCATTTCGCCGCCGCCATGGAACGGGCGCATGCGCTCGAGCAGCTCGCGCTTGCCGTAGAGCACGCCAATGCCAGAGGGGCCGTAGAGCTTGTGGCCAGTCATGACGAAGAAGTCGCAGTCGAGATCCTGCACGTCGATCGGCATGTGGACGGCACTCTGGCTGCCGTCGACAAGAACCGGGATGCCGCGCGCATGCGCGATGCGGCAGATCTCCTTGATCGGCGTCACCGTGCCGAGCGCGTTCGACATATGGGTGATCGCAACCAGCTTGGTCCGGTCGGTCAGGCGCTTCTCGAATTCCTCGACATGGAACGCGCCGAGGTCGTCGACCGGCACCCAAACCAGCTTGGCGCCCTGGCGTTCCCTGATGAAATGCCAGGGCACGATGTTGGAGTGGTGCTCCATGATCGACAGCACGATCTCGTCGCCCTCACCGATATTGGGCATGCCGTAGCCATAGGCAACGGTGTTGATCGCCGAGGTGGCGTTGGAGGTGAAGACGATCTGGTCGACATTGGGCGCGTTGAGGTAGCGGCGAACGCTCTCGCGCGCCTTCTCATAGGCATCGGTCGCGGCATTGGAGAGGAAATGCAGGCCGCGATGGACGTTGGCGTATTCGTTGGAATAGGCGTGGGTGATGGCGTCGATGACGACCTGCGGTTTCTGGGCCGAAGCACCATTGTCGAGATAGACGAGCGGCTTGCCATAGACTTCGCGCGACAGGATCGGGAAGTCCCGGCGGATCGCCTCTACGTCATAGGTGCTGGCTTCGACTTTGTTGTCCATCTTCATGCCCTTGCCGTCATCAGCTGTGCCGGACCTTCTCCCCTGGCAAGGGGAGAAGGATCAGGCCTCAGCCATGCGTCGCAAACCAGTTGCTCAGCAGCTCTTCCAGCGGATCGACGACGCTTTCGTCCTCGAGTTCCTCGATGACCTCGGCCAGGAAGGCGCGGATCAGCAGGCCCCGGGCCGACTTCTCGTCGATGCCGCGCGCCATCAGATAGAACAGATGGTTGTGGTCGATCTCGGTGACGGTGGCGCCATGACCGCAGGCGACGTCGTCGGCGAAGATCTCCAGCTCCGGCTTGGTCGAAAACTCGCCGTCGTCGGACAACAACAGCGTGTTGCAGGCCATGCGGGCGTCGGTCTTCTGGGCGATCTGGTGCACGTTGATACGGCCCTGGAACACGCCCTTGGCGCGGCCGGTGACGACATTGCGCACCACTTCGGTCGAGGAGGTGTGCGGCACGGCGTGGTCGAGCACCATGGTGACGTCGACATGGCTGTCGCCGGCGAGCAGGTTGACGCCGCGCAGCTTGAAGTCGGCGCCTTCACCTGACGCCTTGACGATGACCTCCTGGCGGACGAGCTTGCCGCCGGCATTCATCACGAACAGGGTCAGCTTGGCGTTCTTGCCGAGTTCGGCCTTGAACTGGGCGAGATGGGTCGCCGTCTCCGGCTGGTCCTGGACGATCAGCCACAGCACCTCGGCATCGTCGCCGACCAGAAGCTGGCTGACGGAGCTGACGAGGCCAGCGCCCTCGCCCGTCTGGCGCTCGACGATGGTCGCCTTGGCGCCGGCACCGACACGCACCGGTAGACGCACATGGCTCTGGCCGCCGGCCTGGAGGTTCTGCAGTTCGACCGGCTTGTCCAGCTGGACGCCTGCTTCGATGTCGACGAAATAGCCGTCAGCGACAAAGGCGGTGTTGATGGCGCCGATGGCGTCATCGGTACCGTAGGTGACGAGCGCCGCGGCATAGCTGCCGTCGGTGAGCTTGTCGGCAAGACGCTGGAGGGTAACGCCCTCGATGCTCGACACCGCCTGCGACACGCCATTGGCAAGCGACAGCACGGTCGAACCTTCGATCAGCGGGGCGACCGACTTGGCCTTGACGCTGGCGTCGAAGGCGGGAACGTTAGCCAGAAGGCGGCGCAGATCGGTGTAGTGCCAGGATTCGACGCGGCGCGTCGGCAGGCCGGCCTTGACCTGCTCGATGGCGTCGTCGCGCTTGACCATAATGGCGCCATCGCCGGGAAGCAGCGACAGCCGCTCGCCGAAGGCGTCGACAAGCGCCGCCTCCGCGGGGGTGCGCTGGATTTCAGCACGCATGTTCATGGTCGACACCTCAAGCCGCCTCTTCGATGATCCCGGCGTAGCCGTTCTCTTCGAGTTCGAGCGCCAGCGACTTGTCGCCCGACTTGATGACCTGGCCTTTGTAGAGCACATGGACGGTATCGGGAACGATGTGGTCGAGCAGGCGCTGGTAGTGGGTTATGACGACCACCGCGCGGTCGGGCGAACGCAGTGCGTTGACGCCGTCGGAGACGATCTTCAGCGCATCGATGTCGAGCCCGGAGTCGGTCTCGTCGAGCACGCAGAGCTGCGGCTCGAGCAACTTCATCTGCAGAATCTCGGCGCGCTTCTTCTCACCGCCGGAGAAGCCGACATTGACCGGACGCTTGAGCATGTTGATGTCCATGTCGAGCGAGGCAGCGGCTTCCTTCACGCGCTTGAGAAAGTCCGGGATCTTCAGCGGCTCTTCGCCACGCGCCTTGCGCTGCGAGTTCATCGCCACCTTGAGGAACTCCATCGTGGCAACGCCCGGTATCTCCATCGGATACTGGAAGGCCAGGAAGATGCCCTTGGCGGCGCGCTCGGCCGGGTCCATCTCGAGGATCGACTCGCCGTTGTAGAGGATCTCGCCCTCGGTCACCTCATAGTCGTCGCGGCCGGCGAGGATGTAGGACAGTGTCGACTTGCCCGAGCCGTTGGGGCCCATGATGGCTGCGACTTCGCCTGCCTTCACCGTCAGGTTCAGGCCGCGGATGATCTCGATGCCGCTGTCGGCGATACGGGCATGCAGGTTCTTGATCTCAAGCATTTTCGTTCAGCTTTCTTCACTTCAGGCGCCGGGCGGGCGGCGCAATTCCTGTCAAAGACGTTGCCGGCGCGCCGGTC
Organism: Aminobacter ciceronei; assembly: GCF_014138625.1. Taxonomy (GTDB): domain Bacteria; phylum Pseudomonadota; class Alphaproteobacteria; order Rhizobiales; family Rhizobiaceae; genus Aminobacter; species Aminobacter ciceronei. Next base: position 67,114 of record NZ_JACJHY010000006.1, on the reverse strand, counting down.
AGATTCCGAATGCGCGCCGCAGCAACGGCAAGAGAGTTGCAGCGATGATGCCGGTGACGGTGCCTACGACCAGCCGCGCGGCGCGCGACTGGAACGACGGTGCCATTGCGGCGAGCCCGCCGCAAACAACTGCGTAGAAGACCGTCGACACCGGATCCATCAGCCGACGCTTCCTTCCAGGCTGATGCCGATGAGCTTCTGCGCCTCGACGGCGAATTCCATCGGCAGTTCCTGGATGACTTCCTTGACGAAGCCGTTGACGATCAGCGCGATGGCCTCCTCCTCGGGAATGCCGCGCTGCATGACGTAGAACTTCTGGTCGTCAGAAATCTTCGAGGTGGTCGCTTCGTGCTCGAACTGCGCCGACGAGTTCTTCGCCTCGATATAGGGCACGGTATGCGCGCCGCACTGATTGCCGATCAGCAAGCTGTCGCACTGGGTGAAGTTGCGCGCGTTGGTCGCCTTGCGGTGGGCCGAAACCTGGCCGCGATAGGTATTCTGCGAGAAACCGGCGGCAATGCCCTTGGAGATGATGCGGCTCGACGTGTTCTTGCCGAGATGAATCATCTTGGTGCCGCTGTCGACCTGCTGGTAGCCGTTCGACACCGCGATCGAATAGAACTCGCCGCGGGAGTCATCGCCGCGCAGGATGCAGGACGGGTACTTCCAGGTGATGGCCGAACCGGTTTCGACCTGGGTCCACGAGATCTTCGAACGGTCGCCACGGCAGTCGCCGCGCTTGGTGACGAAGTTGTAGATGCCGCCCTTGCCCTGGGCGTCGCCCGGGTACCAGTTCTGCACGGTCGAATATTTGATCTCGGCATCGTCGAGCGCAACCAGTTCGACCACGGCGGCGTGAAGCTGGTTCTCGTCGCGCTGGGGTGCGGTGCAGCCCTCGAGATAGGAGACATAAGCCCCTTCCTCGGCAATGATCAGCGTGCGCTCGAACTGGCCGGTGTTCTTCTCGTTGATGCGGAAATAGGTCGACAGCTCCATCGGGCAACGCACGCCCTTGGGCACGAACACAAACGATCCGTCGGTGAAGACGGCCGAATTCAGCGTCGCATAATAGTTGTCGGAGGTCGGAACGACCGAACCGAGATATTTCTTCACCAGTTCCGGGTGCTCGCGGATGGCTTCCGAGATCGAGCAGAAGATGACGCCGGCCTTGGCCAGCTCGTCCTTGAAGGTGGTGACGACGGAAACCGAATCGAACACGGCGTCGACGGCGACGCGGCCCGATTTGTAGACGTTGTCGCCAGCCTCTTCATCCGCCAGTTCGTCGACCGGGGCCGCTTGCTTCTGAACGCCGGCGAGGATTTCCTGCTCGCGGAGCGGAATGCCGAGCTTTTCGTAGACCTTCAGAATCTCGGGATCGACTTCGTCCAGCGAGGTCGGTCCGGGCGTGCTCTTGGGAGCGGCATAGAAGTAGATGTCCTGGAAGTCGATCTTGGGATAGTCGACGCGCGCCCAGTTCGGCTCTTCAAGCGTCTGCCAGCGGCGATAGGCACCGAGGCGCCATTCGAGCATCCATTCCGGTTCGCCCTTCTTGGCCGAGATGAAGCGGACAATGTCTTCGCTCAGGCCCTTGGGGGCCTTGTCCATCTCGATGAACGATTCGAAGCCGTATTTGTATTGGTCGACGTCGATCTTGCGGACCTGCTCGATCGTTTCCTGCACAGCAGGCATAAGCGTTCTCCATCCACGCCGGGGTCAAGGCCCGACAGTTTTCAAACTATGGCACCGCTGGAGCGGCGTAAGTTCCATATAGTGTGTTTTTGCCCGGAATTCACCCGGAAGGATGCCTTTGGCGTCCCTGACACACCCGTTCACTGGCCGTTGGGCCAAATTTCCGCCGATCAGGCGGCCTTGGTACGGTCCGTGCGGCGCGAAAGAAGCGCCGCCAGGGCCGTTTCGAATTTCTCCACGTCCGCCTCGGACGTCTGCCGGCCAATCGACACGCGCAGCGCACCCAGATTGTCGGCAAAGCCCATCGCCTTCAGCACATGGCTGGGGCCGACCTTGCCCGACGAGCACGCGGAACCTGCCGAGAGCGCAACGCCTGCGAGATCGAAGGCGATCTGTGCCGTCTCAGCCTTGACGCCCGGAATAGCGAAGAATGTCGTGTTGGCAAGCCGTTCGACTGCCTTTCCGAAGATTTCCGCATCGGAAACAAGCCGCAGAACCGTCTCTTCGAGGCGATCGCGCAGGGCCCGGACCTCGCCGATCCCGGCCAGCCCGTCCAGAGCGGTGCGCGCGGCAGCGCCAAATCCAGATATCGCTGGCAGGTTCTCGGTGCCGCCGCGATGGCCCTTTTCCTGACCGCCGCCCGTCACCAGAGGTGCCGGCATCATCAGATCGGCTTGAGCGACGATCGCGCCGGCACCCTTGGGGCCGCCGATCTTGTGCGAGGAAAGAATCAGATAGTCGGCATAACCCTCTAACATATCGAGAGGAATGCGGCCCGCAGCCTGGACGGCGTCGAGCACCAGCACCCCGCCAGCCACCTTCACCAGTTCAGCAATGGCGCGGATGGGCTGAATGACGCCGGTCTCGTTGTTGGCGGCGTGGATCGCCACCAGCGGCAGGCCTTCCGACTTGTCGTGGGCGGCGAGTGCGGCTTCCAGGGCAGCAAGGTCGACGATGCCGTTGCCATCGACGCCAAGACGGGCAACCCGCTCCGCCGGGAAACGGCCGCCATTCAGCACGCAAGGATGATCGGCCTCGGTGACATGGAGGCGCGACATGCGCACCGCGCCGCGCCCCATGCGCCAGTCGGGCGACAAAAGCGTTGTCGCGGCTTCGGTGGCACCAGAGGTAAAGACGACATGTTCAGGCCTGGCGCCGACGAGGGCGGCGACATCGCGCCTGGCATCCTCGATGATCTTGCGGGCGGCCCTGCCCTCGCTGTGAACCGACGACGGGTTGGCCTCGACTTCGAGCGCCGCGACCACGGCGGCACGCGCTGCGGGCAGCAGCGGCGCACTGGCATTGTAGTCGAGATAGGCGCGCGGTCCGGCCATTTTCCTGGTTTTTGCCCTGTCAAATCATGTTCGGATGGGAGGACGCGCAATTTCCTTGAAATTCCAAGGCCAGCCGTCCTATCTACCCGCTTTGCCAAATGGGCGGTTTCGCCACCCAGTTTTGAACAGTTCTAAACTAGCTTCTAAGAAGACGCGTCCCTCGCGTCAAGGCTGGGCACAGGATTGTTTCATCGGCCTTGCGTCAAGTGGAGTAGTTTATGCCAGAGGTCATTTTTACCGGTCCGGCGGGTCGCCTGGAAGGTCGTTATCAGCCGTCCAAGGAAAAGAACGCGCCGATTGCCATCATACTGCATCCGCACCCGCAGTTTGGCGGCACGATGAACAACAAGATCGTGTACGACCTCTTCTACATGTTCCAGAAGCGCGATTTCACCACGCTGCGCTTCAACTTCCGCGGCATCGGCCGCAGCCAGGGCGAATTCGACCACGGCACCGGCGAACTGTCGGATGCGGCTGCCGCACTCGATTGGGTGCAGTCGCTGCATCCTGACTCGAAGAGCTGCTGGGTCGCCGGTTATTCCTTCGGCGCCTGGATCGGCATGCAGCTTCTGATGCGCCGCCCGGAGATCGAAGGTTTCATCTCGGTGGCGCCGCAGCCCAACACCTATGATTTCTCGTTCCTGGCACCCTGCCCGTCGTCGGGCCTGATCATCCATGGCGACGCCGACAAGGTGGCGCCGCCGAAGGACGTGCAGGGCCTGGTCGACAAGCTGCACACGCAGAAGGGCATCACCATCACCCAGAAGACGCTCCCCGGTGCCAACCACTTCTTCGGCAACGACCCGGAACTGGTGATCGACGAGTGCGCCGAGTATCTCGACCGCCGTCTCGCCGGCGAGCTTTCGGACCCGCGTCCGAAGCGCCTGCGCTAAGAGGAGTTCCGCGCATGTACCAGCCCCCGCTGTTTCGCGAGACCAGGCTGGACGTTTTGCATGCGCTGATCCGCAACCATCCGCTCGGCCTTCTGATCTGCAACGGATCGGAAGGCCCGGTGGCAAATCCGCTGCCATTTCTGCTCGACGCCGACATCGGCCCGAATGGACGGCTGCGAGCGCATCTCGCCCGCGCCAACCCGCAATGGCAGTTGCTGGCTGAAACGCCTGACATGCCGGTGCTGGTGGTGTTCCAGGGCGAGGACGCATACGTCACCCCATCCTGGTACGAAACCAAGCGCGAAACCGGCAAGGTCGTTCCGACCTGGAACTATGCGACTGTGCAGGTGCGCGGCATGGCGCGTGTCATCGACGACAAGGACTGGCTTGCCGGGCAGATCGCCGCGCTCACCGCCAGCCAGGAAGCCGGGCGGACCGAGCCCTGGCAGGTCTCCGACGCGCCTGATGCCTACATCGCAGCCCAACTGAAGGGCATCATCGGGCTCGAAATCGACATCACCGCCATCGACGGCAAATGGAAGGTCAGCCAGAACCGGCCCGTCGGCGACCGCATCGGCGTCGCTGAAGGCATAGAGGCCGAGCAGAAGCCGGCCGGCGGCATGGCGCAACTGGTCCGCCAGTATGGCGGGCTCGCGGGCGAATAGCCCTTTCGACCTGGAGCCTCTCATGAACATCCGTCCCCGCGTCGCGGCCGACAATGCCGTGCTCGTCGCCATCTGGGAGGATGCCGTGCGTGCCACACATCACTTCCTCGGCGAAGACGACATTCAGTTCTTCCGTCCGCTCGTTCGCGACGACTATCTGCCCGCCGTCGAGGTGCTGGTGGCGGAGGACAGCGATGGCAAGCCCGTCGGCTTCATCGGTCTGGACGGCCCAAAGGTCGAAATGCTGTTCGTCAGCACCAGCCAGCATGGCAAAGGCATCGGCAGGGCGCTGATCGAGCATGTCGGCCGGCTGAAGGGGCCGCTTGCGGTCGACGTGAACGAGCAGAACCCGGGTGGCGTCGCCTTCTATCTGAAATGCGGCTTCAGGCAGGTCGGGCGCTCCGAACGCGACGGCCAGGGAAAGCCATTTCCTCTGCTGCACCTGGCGCAGGCGTCCTGAGGCATGAACGGGATCAGCTTCCGGCCGTTTCGCAGCGACGAGCTAGCAGCTTATGTGGCGTGGTTCGATGATGCCGAGGTGGCACGGCGCGTCGACTTCCCCGGCACGGACTGGTTCGCCTATGTCACGGATCCGGCAAGTCCGGCCCATCTTGTCGTGGCCACGCATGGTGCGAGCGACACTCCGCTTGCCGTGTTGCAATATGACGAGCAGGACGACGGCGGCATCAGCCTGCTGATCGTGCTCGACCCCAGCCAACGCGGCCGAGGGCTTGGCAAACGTGTGCTGGCGGCCTTGGTCGCGCATGTCAGCGGCCGTTACACCCATATCGACGGCCAAATCGAAAACGACAATCTCGCCTCCATCGCCTGCGTCGAAAGCTGCGGCTTTGTCCGTCAGGCCGAGAAGCCGGACGACGGATTCCTGTTGTACCGAAAGCCACTTGGGGTCGGAATCTCATAGAATGAATCCGGGCCGCCAAGGCGGCCCGGATGTTGCCTTACTTGGCCTTCAGGAAGTCGCCAACTTCAAGCAGGACGAATTCGTTGTCGTCAGCCTTGTCGAGCGAGCGGCCGGCCGAGAACGGCAGGTTGTTGTCGTTGCCGACGACGATGTGGCTCTCGTCGACGAGATCGACATTCTCGATGGTGACGAAGGGCATATCATAAAAGCCCTCGCCGCCGCCCTGGCGCTTCTTGTTGTCGGGGTCGGCAATCTTCATGAGGTCGATGTAGCCGACCTTGCGCACGGCCTTGCCGACATTGTCGTCAGTCATCTCGATCTTGTAGATGCGCTTGACCTTGGCCGCGCGAGCGAAGCAGTCGGGCTTAGGGGCGTTGGCGTCTGCGCAGGCCTTGTCGGCGGTGCCGGCGCCGTTGTCGCGCTCGATGACGAGTGCGTCGGTGGCGCTGATCATGTTGAAATCGCCGATCGCCTCGCCGCCGTCGGCCAGCGGATAGAGCCAGCTACGGCCGGTCCATTCCTTCTTGGCGGCATCGAACTCGATGACGCGCAGCGCCGTCTTGCCGTCGACCTTCTCGACTTCGCCGTCGGCCATGTAGCGCGGCCCTTCGAGCATGCCGAAAAGCCTGGAGCCGTCCTTGGACATGGCAAGGCCTTCATAACCACCCGAACGCTTGAGGTTGAAGACCGGATTCTTGGCGACCGGATTGCCCGGCAGGGTCAGCGTCGGATGGTCGGGCGAACGGACGGGCTCGCCTTCGGCAACGGTGTCGATGACGTCGGTCAGCTTGCCGTCGAGATCGAACTTCAGCACATACGGGCCGAACTCCTCGCCGACCCAGAAGCCATCAGCGACCGGCTGGATCGATTCGACGTCGAAATCACCACCGGTGAGGAAGCGGGTGTCGGAGCCTTCGAGCACGATCGGGAACGGCGCCTTGCGGTCGGGATCGGTCAGGAACAGGGTCTTGATGCGGTTCATCGTGCCCTTGTCCCAATCGAATGAGACGTGGTGCAGCATCAGAGCAGCGTCGGTGGAGTTCAGCTTGTTGCCGAAGCCGTTGTCCGACAGCGACCAGAACGTGCCGTCGCCGACGGCCTTGATGCCGGAGAAGCCCTGGACGGGCTGGCCGTCGAAAGGCAGCGACAAGCCGGTCGGGCGCACGCCGTCCTTGCCCGGCACAGTGCCGAGGCCTTCGGCGCGCTTGCGGTCGGGCGTGGTGAACTTGCCCGAGCTGCGCAGGTGCTCCGGCGCGTTTTCGGGTGAAGCAATGATCGTGTTCGCCGGCAGGATGGCGTGACCGGCAAGCGTTGCCTTGAATTCCGTCTCCTCCGCGAAGGCGGAGGCGGTGGTAAGCGCGAGAACAGCCGCAGCCAGATAGAGAGAGCGTCGCATGTTGGACCCCGATTGGTTGAAGGAACGCCCTCCAGCTAGGTCCGGGCCATGTCGGGCAGGTGACGCCTCGGTGAAACTTTGATGAAGTCCCCTGACGCTGGCGGCAGGACCGCCTAGCGCTTCCGCGGGTCGGTGCTGCTCATGGTGTAGACGTGGGCCTCAAGCCCGTTCATCGGTCCGGTGTGCTGGAAGCGCATGCCGATCTTTTCCAGCACGTTCAGCGACGTCGCGTTGTCGACATGGGCAAAGGCGATGAAGTGATCGCCTATCCTGCGGTCGAAGAAGAAGTTGGCCAGGGCTGCGGCTATCTCGGTGGCGTAGCCATTGCCCCAGAATTGCGGGGCAATGGCATAACCGAGTTCGAACTGGCCGGTAGCGGCGAACATGGAGAAACCGGCGCGACCGACGAAGCGCGCGTCCTCGCGCCGCTGCAGCTTGAGTTTGGTGATGCCGTGCAGCCGGTATTCCTCGGCCCAGCCCCTCATGCGGCCGGCAGCCTCGTCGCGTGTCCAGGGCTGGCCGGTGATCGACAGATAGCGCGACGCCTGCACCTGCGAATGCAGCCAGACGAGATCGTCCAGGTCGGTGTCGCGCCACGTCCGGAGCAACAGCCGTGGTGTCTCGAGAACCGTTTCATCCGTCATGTTGGCGTCCATCCATGCACCGCAGTCGTTTCCGGCACCACAAGGGACGCCGCTGACGGTTGGCAATCCTTGTGATTCTGGCACTTCAGATGCTAAAGCGCTGGCGTCGCCGATCCAAAGCCGGATCTGCCGTACCAATCGTCCGCCGAGAGAGAAACCATGTCCGCCTTCAAGTCCGATTTCCTGCGCACCCTTTCCGAGCGCGGCTTCATCCACCAGACCTCGGATGACGCCGGCCTCGACGATCTGTTCCGCAAGGAAACCGTGTCGGCCTATATCGGCTTCGATCCGACGGCGTCGAGCCTGCATGCCGGCGGCCTGATCCAGATCATGATGCTGTACTGGATGCAGAAGACCGGCCATCGCCCCGTGCCGCTGATGGGCGGCGGCACCGGCATGGTCGGCGACCCGTCCTTCAAGGACGAGGCGCGCAAGCTGATGACGCCCGAATTGATCCAGTCCAACATCGACGGCATCAAGCAGGTGTTTTCGAACTACCTGACCTTCGGCGACGGTCCGCGCGATGCGATGATGGTCAACAACGCCGAGTGGCTGCTGCCGCTCAACTATCTCGAATTCCTGCGCGATGTCGGCCAGCATTTCTCGGTCAACCGCATGCTGAGCTTCGATTCCGTCAAGCAGCGCCTCGACCGCGAGCAGTCGCTGTCGTTCCTCGAATTCAACTACATGATCCTGCAGGCTTACGACTTCGTCGAGCTCAACAAGCGCTACGGCCTGCGCCTGCAGATGGGCGGCTCCGACCAGTGGGGCAACATCGTCAACGGCATCGACCTGGGCCACCGCCTCGGTACGCCGCAGCTCTACGCGCTGACCTCGCCGCTCTTGACGACCTCGTCCGGCGCCAAGATGGGCAAGTCGATGAACGGAGCCGTCTGGCTCAATGCCGACATGCTGTCGCCTTATGATTTCTGGCAGTACTGGCGCAACACCGAGGACGCCGATGTCGAGCGCTTCCTGAAGCTATACACGGCGATGCCGCTCGACGAGATCGCGCGCCTGGCAGCCCTTGGCGGCTCGGAGATCAACGACGCCAAGAAGGTGCTGGCGACCGAGGTGACCGCGATGCTGCACGGCCGCGCGGCAGCCGAACAGTCGGCCGAGACGGCGCGGAAGACCTTCGAGGAAGGCGCGCTCGCCGATACGCTGCCGACGGTCGAGGTGCCAGGCGACGAGCTGAAGGCCGGCATCGGGCTGCTGTCGCTTGTCGTTCGCGCCGGGTTGGCCGCTTCGAACGGCGAAGCACGCCGTCACGTCCAGGGCGGTGCTGTGCGCATCAACGACCAGTCGGTCAGCGACGAGCGTCGCGCGGTGACGACCGCCGACCTGACGCCGGAAGGCGTGGTCAAGCTGTCGCTCGGCAAGAAGAAGCACATTCTGGTGCGCCCGGCGTAATCAACGCCTGGCGTAATCAACGCCCGGCGTAACGCCCCCCGCAGGAACCGAGATGGCCGGCAATGCCGGCCATTTTCATGTCTGGGGACAGGTGCCGCCTGCGTGCTCAGTATTCGAAGATCGACCGGAAGATACCGGGCGCGATCGCGGACAGCGGATTGACGTGCAGCTTGGGCGCGTTGGCATCGCCCGAGAGTTTGTAGGTAACGCCAATCAGGCCGCCGTCGCGTCCGTTGCCCAAAATGACCCCGACAAGCGGCAGCTCGCCAAAGATGCGGTTGAGGCCATAGGCCGGCATGAAGGTGCCGGTCATGTTCATCTGGCCCTGCTGGTCGTAGAGCGTGCCCTGGAACGTCGTCCCGATCAGCGGCCCGCGCAGGACGCCTTTGTCCAATGCCAGGTACTTCGAGCGCTTGTCGATCTGGGCGAAACCGCGTTCGAACCTCACCTTGGAGACGTCGATGTCCTTACGCATCGCCTGGTTAAGGCTGCGATTGTCGCCGGCCGGCTTGCTGGCGACGATCGAGGCCAGCCTCGGTTCATCGACGACGACGAATTCGCGCACATCGACCTGGCCCTTGAGTGGCCCGTCGCCTGAGGATTCCAGCGCGAGCGCCAGCGATCCGCCCTGCATGCGGGCATAGACGTCAAGGAAGCGCAGGATGGCGCCGGCGTCAGCGGATCGCACGTCGAGGCGGCGGCCACCGCCCTGAAGCACGTTGCTGACGGTGATCTGGCCACCGGAACTGGCTGTCGCGTCGACCTTGAGCCCGCCGACCTTTGAGCCGGAGCCCGAATACTCGAGCGTAACGCCCGAAAGCTTCTCGCCGCTGAAGCCGACCAGAGTGTCGACATTGGCAGTGACCGAAATGGAGTTTGAACCGGCTGATTTCGTCGCACTGTCGACGTCGGACATGAACTGCTTGATCAGCGCGCGCGCATCGAGCGAGTTGCCCTTGACCTGGACCGCAAAACCCTTGCCCGAGCGCTTGATGTTGACCGCGACGTCGTCGCCGCGGTTGAGCTGCACCTTGTTGAAGCGCGCCGAAGACAGGCTGCCATTGGCGAGCGCGACGTCGCCCGTGATGGTGAATGTCTTTCCGTCGAGGTTGAAGTCGGACAGCGTCGACCTGTCGCCATCCGACGTCATGGTGAACGACACCTCGGCTGATATGCCCGGCCCCTTGCTCCAGCCGACCCATGGCAGATCGAGCCTGGCCGCGGTCAGGTCGGCCACGATGTGGCGCTTGCCGGGTTCGGGCTGTTCGACATCGACCTTGATGGTTCCCGAGAGCATGTCGGACAGGCCGGGAACAAGCGCGTTGCGTGCCTTGTCGTCGAGCACGAACTGGACATTGCGTTGCTTATCGATGCCATTGTCGCGCAGCGGCTCGACAAGGTCGAGTTCCGCCGGAACACCATTGAGCTTGCCCTTGGCAACGATGACGGCCTTGTCTGGTGTGACGGTGATGTTGCCGTCGGCGTCGGACAGCTTCTGGCCGTCGAACTCCTTGGCCACAGCCAGGCCGTCATAATCGAGCGCCACCTTCCAATCGAGCTTGTCGGTGTCGATGCCGCTGGTGAGCGGAATGTCGGCCTTGACGTTGCCGGTGACGTCGCCCGTCAGCTCCTCCGGCAGGATGCCGACGTGGCGCATGGCATTGATCGGCTCATAGGAAGCGAGTTCCGCGATTGCATCGGCGCTGCCATCGACATCGATATCGAGCGAGCCGATGACCGGCATGACATTGGCCTTGACGACCTTCAGCGTGCCGTTGCTGGCGGCGACGGTACGGCCGCTGGGCATGAAGACGGTGCCCTGGGACAAGGACACGTCGACGTCGTTGCCGTGGAACTCGACGATGCCCCTGGCATCGCGAATGGGCGGAATGCGGCCGGCGACGTCGAAGCGCGAGCCGTCGATCTCGAAACGACCGAACACTTCCTGGGCGTTGAGCGGCACGCCGTTGCCGAGACGGTCGGGCCTGACGTCGAACTGCACGTTGCCGTCGACGACACGGCCGCCATAGAGATTGTGCAGCACCCAGAGCCGGGCATTGCGGGCCGAAAACCACGGCCACAGCTGCTTCACATGCGCGACCGACATGTCATGGATGGTGAAGGCGACAAAGATGCCGGGCGCCTTGCCGTCGACGAACTGCACCGACGCCTTGCCGAGCGCCTCGCCGCCCGGTCCTGATTTCAGGCCGATCTGCTCGGCAGCGAGCGTGTTGGTGACCACGTCGTAGGTGCCGGCGATCCGCGCCAGGAAACTGAGCGCCGGCTCGGGCGATTCATCAGGCGCCAGGCGCGAGTCGCGGCTGATCAGCTCGAAGCGATAGGCTGGATTGTCGGAAGCATTGCCGGTCGCCGGGCGCGGGCCGAAGCCGCCGGTGAAATCGAATGTCGAACGGCCGGTCGAGACCAGCAGCTTGCGGATGTCGAGCTTGTTTTCGCCGCCGGCAAGGCGAAGGTCGACGGTGACGTCGCCGACAAGCTGGCCGCGTTCGTGCAGATCCAATGTGGATTTGCCGATCGAACCTTTGGCGATCAGTTCGGAACCGTCGCCGCCGATGCCCTCCTGTCCGGTGATCGTCAGTTCGGCAGAGCCGATGCGGCTTGCCTTGGCTGCCGGAATGTCGGCCTTGCCGGCGAAGGGGTCGCTCATCGACACGGTCGCATCGAGGGCTGCGACCCGATTGGCGGCGCTGTCGCGCCGGGCCGCGGCGGCCAATTCGACATCGCGGCCATCGACGTCGAAATTGGCAGCGATACGCAGCTCGCCAGAGCGGGTCTTGGCGAGCGAAGCGTCGATGACGCGCACGACTTTGACCTCACCGCCGGAAGGCAGGACGAAATCGACATTGCCGAGCGCGATTTCGCGCATCGCATCGAACTGGACCGCGTCAAAGCCGCGGCGAATGCCCCGGAACGTCTCGTCCAGCAGCTTCTGCGGATCGACGAGGCCCTGCTCGTTGCGCAGCACGGAACTCCAGTCCGAACCGCCGCCGGCCGGCATCGCATCGACGACGATCCTTGCATCGGAAATGCCGGCATTGCCGAGGCGGACATTGCCGGTGAGCAACGGCACGAGCCGGATGCCGAAGCGCATCAGGCCGGCTTCGGCCATGGGCGAGCCATCCGCGCGGGTGAGCCTGACGTCGGGAACCTCGACCGCGATCAGCCTGAGGCCATCGAGCGTCAGCCGCGCCTGCCCCATCGAGACGTCGACATCGACGCCGGCAAGGCCCTCGATGGCATGTTCAGCCTCTGCACGCAGCCTGTCCTGGCCGAAACCGGAGTAGCTGAGCGCTTCGATGGCGATGATTGCCAGAAGCACGAGCGAGCCAAGGACAGCCACCGCGGCAAGCGCGCAATGGCCGGCACGCCGCCGCACGGAGATACGTGGACGCGGCAGTTCCTGGCCCGCAGCCGACGGCATGGCGCCGAGATCGGTAATCTCATCGCGCCTGAACCGGATTTTCTCGTGCCGGGGCACTTCCTGATCCACGCTATGTCCCGTAGTCGTTTCGGTCGTGGACGAATCCAAGTCCGGCATTCTTAACCTGACATCCTTGCCGGCTCACCCCGTAACTTCAAACAAGGGTATCGATATGTCTGAACTCGAGACAGGCCAAACCGCCCCGCAATTCACGCTGCCGCGCGACGGCGGGGGCATTCTGACGCTTTCCGACTTCGGCGGCAAACCTGTTGTCCTCTATTTCTATCCCAAGGACGATACCTCGGGCTGCACCGCCCAGGCGATCGACTTCACCCAGCTCAAGCCTCAGTTCGAAAAGGCTGGCGCGGTGGTCATCGGTGTTTCGCCCGACAGCGCCAAGAAACACGACAAATTCAAGGCCAAGCACCAAATTGGCATCGATCTGGTTGCCGACGAAGAGCGAAAGGCGCTCGAGGCCTATGGCGTGTGGACCGAAAAATCCATGTATGGCCGAAAGTATATGGGCGTCGAACGCTCAACCTTCCTGATCGGTGCCGACGGCAAGATCGCGAGGATCTGGCGCAAGGTGAAGGTATCAGGCCATGCCGCCGAAGTGCTGGAGGCGGTGAAGGCGCTCTAGCGAAAATCGCCCGCTGCGGAACCGATGCCCGCTCCCGACGTTCTCATCCAGACGACCATCAACGGGAGAAGAAAGATGTTCCGCAGCGTCATCCTCTGGATGCTTGGCATTCCCATCCCCATCATCATCCTGCTCTGGCTTTTCCTACGTTAGATCGGGACCAGTCGACAATATCAAAATAAAGTCCGGTCGCGTATAGTGTTGCGTTATCATATCCGGCGCAAGATTTTCATCGCATGACTTGGACAGACAGGAACCCGCCATATCTTTTTGTGGCGGGTTTTTCTTGTCGTTGCCCATCCGGGAAGCAGGCCGCCGGGCCGATGCGGGCAAAGCTTTGTTAACCCTAATAATGTGTAATCGGATCGTCGCTGTTGGTGATGAGAGTTCGGTCCGGTGAAAGCAGCAAATCAGGCCGCCGTTTTCGGCAGGCGCAAAGAGCCCCATACCGTCATCATTGCACGCGGCAACGAGATCCGGCACTTCACAATACGCCCATGGGTGGCCGCAGCAGCCGGTTCGGCGCTCGCCGCGATCGCCATTGGTTACCTCACGGCCACGTCCTATCTCGTGCTACGCGACGACCTGATCGGTGCCGCGACCGCCCGCCAGGCGCGCATGCAGCACGCTTACGAAGACCGTATCTCGGCCCTGCGCGCCCAGGTCGACCGCATCACCAGCCGCCAGTTGCTCGACCAGCAATTGATGGAAACCAAGGTCAGCGAACTGCTCGAACGGCAATCGCAGCTCAGCCAGCGCAATGTCAGGCTTGGCCCGGTCCTCGACAAGGCGGCAGCCTCAGAGGTGACTGACGCCGCGCCCGCCGGCAAGACCGACGAACGCGCCGACATCACGCCCACGATCGATCAACCCCTCGCCTACGCGGCGGCCGACACTGCAGCGGTGCGCCCGTTCTCGTTCTGGTCGACACGGACCGCCGAGCCCGATGGCGAAAGCCGGGCCGACCGGGCCGACAAATTGTTCGTCGCCATCAACAAGTCGCTGCGCAGCATCGAGGACGATCAGGCAAAGCGCATCGGCGCACTTGCCGATAACGCCTACCAGACCGCAGGTGCGATCACCGACGCACTGGAGAATGCCGGCCTGCCCGTCTCCACGGAAAAATCGGGGGAACTCGGCAAAACGGGCGTGGGTGGCCCGCTGGTGCCACTCGACAACCCGATGGCCTTCGACAGCCCAATCGCCTTCGAAAGCAAGGTCAAGGAGCTCGACGCAGCGCTCGACATGCTGGACCGCCTCAAGACGGAAGCACGCAAGCTGCCGCTCGCCAATCCGGCCGCCGGCCGCTCGATCTCGAGCACCTTCGGGGTCCGCACCGACCCGCTGATCGGCACGCCCGCCCTCCATTCCGGCATGGACTTCCGCGCCCCCTACGGCTCGCCCGCGCGCGCCACGGCCGCAGGTATCGTCACCAAGGCGGGCTGGAACGGCGGCTACGGCCGCATGGTCGAGATCGACCATGGCGGCGGCTTCACCACACGCTACGCCCATCTCAGCAAGATCCTCGTCGCCCCCGACCAGGAGATCGCGGTTGGCGACGAAATCGGCGAGGTCGGCAGCAGCGGCCGCTCGACAGGCCCGCATCTGCACTACGAAGTGCGGCGCGACGGCGAGGCGGTCGACCCGCTGCGCTTCATCAAGACCGGCAAGAAGCTCGGCCAGTATCTCTGAGCCGAGGCAGCCGCCGGTCATCCACAGGCTCAGGCATCCCCCTGTCGCGCGCTTCATGCATCCGGTGCCGTGTGCTCGGCGAATCTGCGCGAAGTAGAGAATCATTCCGCAAAAAGGCGCGAGCGAAAAAACAGTCCCACAGGGTGATTCTCCTGCCGGCACGAATCGCCGGCGATGGACCGTTCCATCGACGCGATTCGCAGTTGCATATCGACGACATGCGGCTGCGCGGATATGTGTGGAGATTGGGATGGATCCTCAGTTCCCGGCACCTTCAGGGAAGGCATTGAAACCTTCATCTAGAGGATCAGTCGGCAAAGGCTAAGCCTTTGAAAAACTGGCGCGAGTGACGGGGCTCGAACCCGCGACCTCCGGCGTGACAGGCCGGCACTCTAACCGACTGAGCTACACCCGCGCTCTGGACGTTGGCGCTGGGCGCCGCGTCGTTGGCGGTGAATTACGGGGTTCGATGGGGAGTGTCAAGCGACATCGAAGAGATAATCGACAAACTTTGTCGTCTATTTTTCGATGTCCACAAAACCGGGCTTTCCGACGCCTCGACCTGCCGCAACGGCATGCATTTGAACTTGCGGATCACAGGCGAACCGCTTATTGGTCCGCCCGGTTGGGGCGATTAGCTCAGTTGGTAGAGCGCTTCGTTTACACCGAAGATGTCGGCGGTTCGAGCCCGTCATCGCCCACCATTTTCCTTCTGATATTGCGATGATTTCTGGCTTCGCGGCTGGATGTGCGAAGTGCCGGACCTGACAAGGCGGCAACTGCCGGCATGGCATCGCCCAGGCGACATCGGCATCTCCACGTTGCCTCCCCCAAACTCGGCGCTAGACTGCCGCCATGGGCTTTCTCCTCTATGCCTTCCTGCCGGTCATCATCATCACGCTTGCCATTGTCGGCGCGCTGGTGTGGCGCGGCATGCAGTTTGGCGAGCTGGCGCGTCATGGCCTGCCGGTGACAGGCATTGTGGTCAGGAAATTCCGCACCGGGACGGGCAAGGCCGGATCAATGGGGCGGCGGATCGCCTTTTCCTATGTCGGAGCCGACGGGGTCGAGCATCGCCGGGCGGCCACGGTGGCCAGCAGCAAATGGGCAGAGCTTGAGGAAGGCGGGCCGATCCAGCTTGTCTACCTGCCCGCAAAGCCCGGCGTCAGCGCCCCGGCCTGGCTGGTCGAGGACGCACGCAAGGCCCTGGGCAAGGCAGCGTCATAGCCGGAAGCGAAAGCCGTTGACGCGACATTGGAAAGGCAGGCCGCATCTCTTCGAAATGCGGCTTTGTCTGCCAAGCGACTGCCTGTCTGATTGATCAGCCTTTCGCAATAGCCCCTGCAGATCCTTGATTTTGGCCGGGCGCATTCGCCTCGTCCGCGGAACGGTGCATTTCACAATCCACGGTGTGTGCATCGGCAGTTGGCAAGGCAAGAACCGCAATGAACTCGCAATGTTGATGGCGCCATATGAGCAAATTGACGCTGTTTTACACCCTCGAACAACTCGACAGCATGAAGCAGCTTTGGCTGCCGCCGCAAGCTTTGGGAGAATTTCTGATGCCAGTTCAGTCGCCCTTCAAATCCGACGCGGCCAGGGACAGGGTTCTTGACGACTATGATGCACTGCTGGCGCGATGGCCGGTATCTTATGAAAGCCGTTTCATCGATACCGAATTCGGCAAGGCCCATCTCATCGCTTCCGGCAATCCGACGGCGTCTCCGCTGGTGCTGCTGCATGGCGGGGGTGGCAACGCGACGATGTGGTTTCACAACATCACTGCGCTCGCTGCGACGTTCCGCGTCTATGCTCTCGACATCATCGGCGACGTCGGCAGGAGCACAGGCGCGCGACCAGCCTATGCATCGGGCGGCCATGTCCGCTGGCTGGCGCAAGTGCTCGACGGCATCGGTCTTGGACAAACGGCGCTGGCGGGTGCGTCTTTCGGCTCATGGTTGGCCGCCGATTTTGCGCTCAAACACCCCGAACGCGTGTCAGGACTGGCATTGCTCGCGCCGCCCCTATCGAGCCGCTGCGTTTGAGCTTCATGCTGAGGGCGGTTGTGGCGACCATTGCTCCAACAGACTCCAGGATTCGCAGCTTTTATCGCCTGATCTCATCGCCGCACGCGCCGCAACCGACTGGGCTGGTCATGCAGGATTTCGTCACGCGCTGGCAGTCGCAGCGGCAGAGCCCACCGCCGCCGCCAAGGCTGTCAGCAGAGGATCTGCAACGTTTGCCGGCGCGAACCCTGTTCCTGCTGGGGCAAGATGATGCGCTCTACGACGTCAACAAAGCAGCGGCGCGTATCCGCGCCAATGCTCCAGCCTGCAAAGTTTCGCTGCTGGCACAGGCCGGACATACGCTGACAGTGGACAAGCCTCGCGAGGTCAGCGATCTGCTGGTTGCGTTCTTTGCCGAAACTCCAGCACCCGCTGCCCTGTAGCAAGGCGGAATCAGAGCCCTGATGACTGCTGCGACCCAGGAACCAGCGCGCATATTGCCGTGATCGCGCGCCCACAATTCACCCTCGCAACGCTGCCCCCGCTTCCTATCTCCAGGCGATGTTTGCTGTCGTCGCCGTGATGTCCTTCGTCTCCCTCGCCGTGCCGCTCGCCCTTTGCTGGCGATTGTGGCGGCTCGACGAGCCCAGCCGACTGGGCTGGCTGCTGGTGCTGGTTGAAAGTGCTGTGCTGGTGACCTTGGTCGTGATCGTGGCGCGATGGGACATTGCCGGGATGTGGAGCCGCATCGCGCTGGTCGGCCTGTTCGCGACTGTGGCTGCGGTCTCGGCCTGGCGACACCTGCGCAAGCCCTGGCTGCCCGCGGACGGCTCCCCGATCTCCAGCAGGCATATCGCGGCATTGGCCTCGGTAGTGGTTTTCGGCGCCGCACTCGCCAATGTCATGATCGGTGTTGTCGGCCTGCACGATCCGCGCGACTTCACTTTTCCGCTCGAGGGCGGGCACTTCGTGGTCGCGCATGGCGGCACGATCGGCGTGCTCAACCATCACAGCGACCACGCCGCACAACGGCATGCCCTCGACATCACCGCCGTCAACGCACTGGGGTTCCGGGCGTCGGGGCTGCTGCCGGACGATCCCGCGCGTTATGTCGTCTTCGGCAAGACGGTGGTCAGCCCGTGCGAAGGCACGATCCTTGCCGCGGTGGACGGGCTGCCCGACCTTGCACCACCGGCGGCCGACCGCGACAATGCCGCCGGCAACCATGTCGTGGTGTCCTGCGGCGATCTCAATGTCGAGCTTGCCCATCTGCGCAAGGGCAGCGTTGCGGTCGCGGCCGGCGACAGGGTCGTTGCCGGCGCTCCGATCGGCCAGGTCGGAAATTCCGGCAACAGCACCGAACCGCATCTGCACGTCCACGCCGTCGATGCGGGCTCCGGCACCGGCGTCCAGATGTCGTTCGATGACACCATCCCGGTGCGCAACACGCTCATCATCAGGTAGAAGGCAACCAGCAGAGGAAATCGTCGCCTCGGCGCGCGGGCAGAACCCTGGCTTGGCGCTCAGCGCACCAACGGCGCAACCGCGTTTTCGATCAGGCGCACAAGGCTGAGCGCAGTCATCTCGGAGGACTTCGGATTGGTCCTCAGCGGCTCGTTCTCCAGTCTCAGATCGAGCTTGCCGAAGGCGCCGGCGGCACTGATCTCGTGGATGTTGCGCGCGGCCGAGGGATCGGCGACCAGCACGACGCGCGTACGGTCCAGGCCGATGCCCGACAAGGCCGAGATGACGGCGACGTTTGCATTCTGCGGAAATGCCTCCGCAGCCTGGCGCGCCGTGCCGGCAAAGAACTCGATGCGTCTGGCCAGCCTGTCCAGGTCGATCATCTCGGCGGCCCGGGTGCCCTTCCAGGCAAGCGGCGGCTTGACGATCGTGTGCTGGACCTCGTCCAGCGGCAGCGCCGAGGCAGCAGCGAGCGCGCCAAGTTCGCCGAGCGCGCCCGAGGGAACGACGATGCGGCTGCCCGTTTTCTCGGCGACAGCCAGGAGAAGGCCAAGCAGCGCGTCATCGGTGAATGCGCTTGCCGAGGACACGACGAAACTTGACGCATGGCGCAAGGCCGCCTCGCCCCAGATGGCGACCGCCGGGCGGCCGGCCACCTCGATCACCATGTCGACGTCGAGCCCGGCGAGCTCGTCCGGCCCGCCGATCAGGCGCGCACCTTGCGGCAGCGCGGTGCGCTGGCGCTGGGGATCGCGCACGGCAACCGCCACGATCTCCACGCCCGCCGGCTGCCGCTCGGCGAGCAGCTCGCCCACCCGCGAGGCGATCGCCCCCCAACCGACGAAGCACAGCCGCAACCGGCGAGACTCAGAGACCGACATAGCTCTGCACCAGCTCGGCATTGTTGGTCAGGTCCTCGCCGGTGCCGGACCAGACGGTGCGGCCCTTTTCGAGGATATAGTGGCGGTCGGCCAGGCGCTTCAGCACGTTGAGGTTCTTGTCGATCAAAAGGATCGACTGCCCTTCCGCCTTGAGCGCCTCGATGCAGCCCCAGATTTCGGCACGGATGACCGGCGCCAGGCCCTCGGTCGCCTCGTCGAGGATGAGCAGCTTGGGATTGGTCATCAGCGCGCGGCCGACGACAAGCATCTGCTGCTCGCCACCCGACAGGGTTCCGGCAGCCTGCCCGGCGCGCTCCTTCAGCCTTGGAAACAGCGCATAGACGCGTTCCAGCGTCCACGGGTCCTTGCGGCCGAGACGATTGGCGGCGGTGGCAACGAGATTTTCACGGACCGTCAGTGTCGAGAAGGTCTGTCGCCCCTCGGGCACCAGGCCGACGCCGAGCCGGGCGACCGTCTCGGGCGTGGCGCCGCAGACGTCGCGACCGGTGAATCGTACTTCGCCCGACAGCGGCTTGAGCAGCCCCATGATCGACTTGACGGTGGTGGTCTTGCCCATGCCGTTGCGGCCGAGCAGCGTCACCACCTCGCCATCGCCGATCTCGAGCGCGACGTCGAAAAGCACCTGGCTGCGGCCATAGGCCGACTGCAGTCCGGCGACGCTCAGCATAACTCGTCTCCCTCCCCCAGATAGGCAGTGCGAACCTCGGGATTGTCCCTGATTTCGTCGACGGTGCCGGTGGCGATGATGCGGCCATAGACCAGCACCGAGATGCGGTCGGCCAGCGCGAACACCGCCTCCATGTCATGCTCGACGAGCAGCATCGAGACCTGGCTCCTGAGACCCCGCAGCATCTCGATCATCTGCTGGCTCTCGACATGGCCAAGGCCTGCCATCGGCTCGTCGAGCAGCAACAGGCGCGGCTTTGTGGCCAGCGCCACGGCAAGCTCGAGCTGCTTCTGCTCTCCATGCGACAGGTTTGCGACAAGTTCGCCGGCCCGGTCGCCAAGACCGGCAGCATCGAGGAAGCCGCGGGCGCTTTCACCGAGCTGGTGCTCGTGGCGGACGTTGCCCCAGAAGCGGAAGCTGTGGCCCTGCCGCACCTGGACGGCAATGGCGACATTGTCGAGCACGGTGTAGTCGGGCAGCAGGCAGGTGATCTGGAAGGTGCGCGCCAGGCCCATCGACACGCGCCTGGCAGTCGGCAGCGTGGTGATCGGCACACCATCGAGCTCGATCGTGCCCTCGTTCTGCCTGAGCTCGCCCATCAGCTGCGAGATCAGCGTCGTCTTGCCGGCGCCATTGGGGCCGATCAGGGCGTGGATCTCGCCCGGCTTGACGGTCAGGTCGACGTGATCGGTGGCAAGCAGGCCGCCGAAACGCTTGACCATGCCCTGGACGTTGAGGACCGGAGTCATGCGCGCCTCCCGAAAAGCCTGGTGCCCAGCCCCTGGACGCCGCCTTGTGTGTAGAGCACGACGAACAACAGGATCAGGCCGAGGCCGAGCTGCCAGTTCTCCGTCCATGAGGCGAGGATCGATTCGAGCACGATGAACACGGCGGCGCCGAGCAGCGGGCCGAACAGCGTGCCGACGCCGCCGAGGATGACCATCACCATCAGTTCGCCCGACTTGGTCCAGTGAATCATGTCGGGGCTGGCATAACGCAGGAAATTGGCCATCAGCGCGCCGGCAAGGCCGCAGCCCATGCCCGAGATGACGAAGGCCATCAGCTTGTAGCGGTAGGCCGGCAGGCCGATCGCGGCCATGCGCTTTTCGCTCTGGCGCAGGCCGACGATGACGTTGCCGAAGCGCGAATTGACGATGCGCCACAGGACGAAGAAGAACGCCACCGTGACCGTAAGGCAGACATAATAGACGGTCTGCTTGTCGCGCATGTTGAGGCCCGGCAGTTCGTTGGCCCGGCGGATGATCAGGCCGTCGTCGCCGCCATAGGTTTTCAGCGAGACGAACAGGAAGAACAGCATCTGCGCGAAGGCGAGCGTGATCATGATGAACTGCACGCCGCCGGTGCGCAGAGAAAGTGCGCCGATGAGCGCTGCCATCAGGCCTGATATCACCAGCGCGACCGGAATGGTGATCAACAGCTGGTTGGTGCCGGGGATGAAGCCGAACAGCGGCTCGCCCAGCGAATAATGCTGGTAGAGGATGCCGACGACATAGCCGCCGATGCCGAAGAACGCGGCGTGGCCGAAGCTGACCATACCGCCATAGCCGAGCACGAAATTGAGGCTGGCGGCGGCAATGCCGTAGATCAGCACGCGGGTTGCGAGCGACGTCAGCGCGGCATAGCCGGTTGCGTCGGCGACCGCGGGCAGTGCGATCAGTGCGATCAGCACGCCGGCAAGCAAGGCGGGTCGCTTGAGTGACTTTTCCATGGGCATGTCGGCGCCTGGTTCAGGAATTTCGGATGAACAGGCCCTTCGGCCTGATGAGGAGGACGATCGCCATCAAGAGATAGATGCCCATCGACGAGATGCCGGCGCCGAGCGCATCGGCTTCCGGGCCGACCATGACCTGGCGCAAAAGGCCCGGCAGATAGGCGCGCAGGCCGGTGTCGACGACGCCGAGGATGAGGCTGGCGAAAAAGGCGCCGCGGATCGAGCCGACACCGCCGATGACGACGACGACGAAGGTGGTGATCAGTATCTGCTCACCCATGCCGACCTGGACGGCGAGGATCGGACCGGCCATGAAGCCGGCGAGACCGGCCAGAAGCGCGCCAAGGCCAAAGACCAGCGTGTAGAGCAGACGGATGTCGACGCCGAGCGCGCGCACCATCTCGCGATTGGTCGAGCCGGCGCGGACCAGCATGCCGATGCGGGTCTTGTTGATCAGCAGATAGAGCCCGAGCGCCACCAGCAGGCCGACGGCGATGATCGCCAGGCGGTACACCGGATAGACCAGCCCGGGCAGAAGCTCGACCGACCCGCCGAGCATTTCGGGCATCGACACGAACAGCGGCTGGCGCCCGAACAGGATGGTGATGGTCTGGTTGAAGATCAGGATCAGGCCGAAGGTCGCCAGCACCTGGTCGAGATGGTCGCGCTGGTAAAGCCTGCGCACGACGAGGAATTCGATCGCGGCACCGGTGACGGCTGCGGCCGCAAGCGCTGCCGGAATGCCGAGCCAGAATGAGCCGGTCTCTGCGGCCGCCCATGTGCCGGCATAGGCGCCGATCATGTAGATCGAGCCATGCGCCAGATTGATCACGCCCATGATGCCGAAGATCAGCGTCAGGCCGGCTGCCAGCAGGAAAAGCATGACGCCGAATTGCACGCCATTCAGCATTTGTTCGAGGAAGAGCGTCATCGCCTGTCGCTTCGATTGGAAAAACGGGGAAACTGGCGGACGGCACCGCTGCCGCCCGCCGTCGCGAGCCGATAGAGGTTACAACTTGCACTCGGCGGCATAGGCGTCGCCATGGTCCTTGAGGACCTCGCCGACGGTCTTCAGCATCGGCTTGCCGTCATCGCCCTTCTCGACCTTCAGCGCGTACCAGTTCTGCACCGGGTGCTGGTTGGGGCCGAAGGCGAACTTGCCGCGCACGGATTCGAAGTCGGCCTTGCGCAGGGCATCGCGGAAGGCGTCGGCATCATCGAGGCTGCCGCCGGTGGCCTTCAGCGCCGAGGCGTAAGCCAGGGCGGCATCGTAGCCTTGCGATGCGTAATAGGTGACGGGACGGTCGTAGGCCTTGTTCCAGGCGTCCATGAACTTCTTGTTGGCGGCGTTGTCGAAGTCCGCGTTCCAGTGGCTGGTCACGTTGAGGCCGATGGCGGCATCGCCAACGGCGGCAAGAGTGACGCCATCCATCGACGGCTCGGCCACGACCATCGGGATTTCCTTCATCAGGCCCGACTGCTCGTACTGGCGCAGGAAGGTGATGCCGAGGCCGCCGGGGTGGAACTGGAACACCACGTCCGGCTTGGCGGCGCGAACCTGGGCGAGTTCAGCGGCGAAATCGGTCTGGTCGAGGCGGGTGTAGATTTCGCCCGCGATCTCGCCCTTGAAGTAACGCTTGAAGCCGGCGATGGCATCCTTGCCGGCCTGGTAGTTCGGGGCCAGCACGAAGGCCTTCTTGTAGCCGAGATTGGTGGCGTTCTGGCCGGCGCTCTCATGCAGGCTGTCGTTCTGCCAGGAGACGACGAAATAGTTCGGGTTGCACTCCTTGCCGGCCATGTTCGACGGCGCGGCGTTGGGGCTGACATAGAAGGCGTCGTTGTCGACGATGTCGGGAACGGTGGCGCCGGCGACATTGGAGAAGACGATGCCGGTGAACAGCTTGATGCCTTGCTCGCCCATGAAGCGCTCGGCGATCTGCTTGCCCTGGCCGGGCTTCAGCCCGTCATCCTCGACAACCAGCTCGACCGGCACGCCACCAAGCTTGCCCTCCTCCAGCGCCAGCATGAAGCCGTCGCGGATGTCCTGGCCGAGATAACCGGCAGGGCCTGACAGCGTGGTGATCATGCCAATCTTGACGGGATCGGCAGCCATTGCCGGAAACGTCGCAAAGGCTGCGATCGATGCGGCAAGAAGTGTTGTCCTCACGTTCATCCTCAGTTCTCCTCTGATCGGCGCATTTCAGCGCGCATTGTTGATTGCCAGGTCGGTCGCAAGCCGGTCGGTTGCCTCGATGTCGAGAGGCACGAACAGGAACGAAGCCGCCTCTGCCTTGAGCCGGCCGAAGACAGGGGCGGGAAAGTGGTAGGGCGCAAGCACGGTCGCGTTGGCGGCGGCCTCGGTGAGCAGGCCGATCCGCGTCGTCCGCGCCTCGACCGGATCCTCACAGAAGTTGCAGACGATGCCGTCGTCACCGAGCTGCAACGGATGATGCACGGCGTCGGCCAGGAACAGCACCTCGCACTCTTCAGTGTCGAGCGCGACCACCACCATGCCGGGCGAATGTCCCGGCGCCGGCTTCAGCCGCAGGCCTGCCGCCACCTCGGCGTCCGAAGCCACCGCCTCGAAGCCGACCGACCGGATGATGGGCAACACGCTATCCGCGAAGGCGCCATGCAGCGTATTGCCGTCGACCGAGGCCTCGTGGACCTTGGTCCAGTGGGTTAGTTCGGTCTGGGCGACGACGTAGCGCGCATTTGGAAAGGTCGGCCGCCAGGTTTCGCCTTCCCGCCTCGTGTTCCAGCCGACATGGTCGGCGTGCAGATGCGTGTTGATGACGATGTCGACGCGCTCGGGCGAAATGCCGAGCGCAGACAAGGTCTGGAGGAACTGGGTTTCGCGGCGATGCCAGGCCGGCCGGTGCGGCCGCTCCTTGCCGTCACCGATGCCGCCGTCGATCAGCGCGACGTAATCAGACGTCTCGACGACATAGCAGTTGAAGCTGAGCGCCACTGTCTCGGCTTCCGGATCGACAGTGCCTGCGGGCGAGCGCCTGGCAGCGGCTTCCAGATCCTCGCGGGAAAGCCCCGCGAAGATCGCCTTTGCCGGCCAGGCGACATTGGCCATGCCGGGAATGCAGGTCACCGTGACTGGACCAGCGTGAAGCTGTTCCAGTTCGATGCCAAGTTCACCTATGCGCTGACGCGTGACCTTCATGCCGCAAGCCGCCTCAAAGGTCGCATTCGCCGGCGAACGGATCGCCATGCGCGCTCATCAGCTTCTTGCGGGTCTTGAGAGTCATCTCGCCGGCGGCGTCCTTGACCACCTGCATGGCGTACCAGTCCTGAACCGGATGCTGGTTCTTGCCGAAGCTGAAGCTGCCGCGTGTAGTTTTGAACTCGGTCTTGAGCAGCGCCGCACGGAAGGCCTCGATGTCCTCGACATCGCCTTCCGTCTGCTTGAGCGCCGAGGCGATGGCGAGCGCCGTATCATAGCCCTGCGCCGCATACATGGTCGGCGTGCGCTTGTAGGTGTCTGCGAACTTGGCGACGAACTCGCGATTGGTCTCGTTGTCCAAGTCGGTGTTCCATGAACCCGATACGTTCAAACCTGCAGCCGCCTCACCCACGGCCTTGAGGATGGCGTGGTCCATCGACGGCTCGGCAATGACCATTGGCACGGCACCGAGCAAACCCGACTGCTGGTATTGACGCAGGAAGGCGATACCCAGGCCGCCAGGCTGGAACTGGAACACAACGTCCGGATTAACCGCCTTGATCTGCGCCATCTCGGCGGCAAAGTCAGTCTGGTCGAGACGCGTATAGATCTCACCCGAAATCTCGCCCTTGAAGTAGCGCTTGAAACCGGCGATGGCGTCCTTGCCGGCCTGATAGTTGGGTGCCAGCACGAAGGCCTTGGTGTAGCCGAGATCGGTGGCATTCTGGCCTGCACTGCCCTGCATCGTGTCGGTCAGCCACGAGAGAACGAAGTAGTTGGGGTGGCATCCCTTGCCGGCGAATTCGGACGGGCCCGCATTGGGGCTGACGAAGATCGCGTCAGCGTCGACGATCTCGGGCACCGTCGCACCAGCTACGTTCGAGAAGACGATGCCGGTGAACAGCTTCACGCCCTCGTCGTTCAGAAACTTGTCGGCGATCTGCCGGCCATTTCCTGGCTTGAGGCCATCGTCCTCCACCAGCACGGTGACAGGCACACCACCAAGCTTGCCGCCTTCCATGTCGATCGCCAGCTGAAAACCGTCGCGCACGTCCTGGCCGAGATAGCCAGCCGGTCCGGAAAGCGTCGTGATCATACCGATCTTGACCGGGTCTTGTGCAAGTGCCCCCGGGGCGAAAAGCGACGCAGCCGCGAAGGCCATGAGCGAAGACTTCAGTTTCATGCCTGGATCCTGAGCTGGAGCGGCCCACTCCTGGGCGAACCGTTGTGACAATGCGGTCGGATTAGAGCTTCACCCAGCCTTCCGGCGGGGTCTTGCCCGGATGCAGCGCGCCGCATTGCGGGCAGGTGCGCGCCTTCTCGTCGGCGTAGAACGCCTGATAGATCGGCGGCAGGTCGCGGACGATGCTCTTCAGCGTGACCTCGACGCGCTTGACCAGCCCGTTGCACTCGAAGCAGTACCATTCGAAGGCGTCGAGCAGGCCGTCATTGCGCTTGGGCTCGACGACCAGGCCTATGGAGCCTTCCTGCGGACGCTGCGGCGAGTGGCGCACATGCGGCGGCAGCAGGAAAATCTCGCCCTCGCGGATCGGCACGTCGTAGAAATTGCCGTTGTCCACCACCTTGAGCATCATGTCGCCCTTGAGCTGGTAGAAGAACTCCTCGACCGGATCGTCGTGATAGTCGGTGCGCTTGTTGGGGCCGCCGACGACAGTCACCATCAGGTCGGCGTCTTCCCAGATCTGCTGGTTGCCGACCGGCGGCTTGAGCAGGTGGGCGTGCTCGTCGATCCACTTCGAGAAGCTGAAGGCCGAAAGGCGTCTGGTCATTGTCGTTCCTCCTTTGGGTCGGCGCGCGAGCGTCGGATTGATCGGTCAGGCTGAAGTCTTCAGCCCACATGCCTCGAAGGCGGCGCGGGTGGCGCGCTTTTCGTCCTCGGTCAGTTCGAGCAGCGGCGGACGCACGCGTCCACCTGCCTGCCCCAGAAGCTCCTGCCAGTACTTCTGGTGCGAATGCGGCTTCTCGGCCGGGCGCGTGTTCTTGAGTGCTGCGCGCACCGGGTCGAGGCTGTCGCGGATGCGGCGTGCTTCCTCGGCTTTGCCTGACAAGGCAAGGTCGGTGTATTCGCGCATGCGCCTGTCGTGCTTGGTCTGGATCAGATAAGGCGGCGACGAGCAGAGATAGAGCTGCCAGTTGAGCTCGAGGATGTTGTCCAGCCACTCCTCCTCTGAGGCGGTGCTGACGAGGATGCGGTCGCCGGCAAGCCGGGTCAGTTCGGAATACATCGGCCGCGGCACCGAATACTTGATGGCGACCACGTTCTCGATGTCGGCGAGCTTGTTGCACAGTTCGGGGCTCATCAGATAGCCGCTGTCGGGATGGCTCCAGAGGGCTATGCCGATGTCCACCTTGTCGGCGATGGTGCGATAGTAGTTGAGCAGCGTCTCGTCCTGCTCCTTGAAGAAATGCAGGATCGGCGCGTGCACGACGATGTAGTCGGCGCCGCATTTCTGGGCGTGCTTGGCGAGGTCGATGACGACGTCCATGTTCTGGTCGGAGCAGGACATGATGGTCTGGGCGCGGCCGGCGCAGGCGTCGACGGCGAGGTCGAAGCAACGCTTGCGCTCGTCGAGCGACATCGAGAAGAACTCGCCCTGCTTGCCGGCAATGAAGAAGCCGTCAATACCGAGGTCGCCGATCCAGTGATCGACATTGCTGCGGAAACCGTCCTCGTCGATCGAGAGGTCGTCCTTGAACGGCATCAGGGCGGCAGCCCAGATGCCCTTCATCGTCGCCCTCGAATGGGCCTTGGCGGTCTTCTTGTCGTACTTCATCGAATGCGAACCTTTACGAGGCGATTGCGGGCTTCGGCTAGATTGCCATGCGGTGCGAAACGTTCTTGATCACGGTGTAGTGCAGGATGCCTTCGGCGCCGCCTTCGCGACCGAAACCGCTCTCCTTGACACCGCCGAACGGCGTCTCGGCGACCGAGGCCTCCAGCGTGTTGATCGAGACGTTGCCGGCTTCCAGATCGTCGGTGATCTGGTCGACATTGGCGGCCGAATTGGTGAAGGCGTAGGCGGCGAGGCCGAAAGGCACGCCATTGGCCTTCTCGATCGCCTCTTCGAGCGAGGAGACGGGATTGATCACCGCCAGCGGGCCGAACGGCTCCTCGCGCATGACACGGGCATCGCCGGGCAGATCGGCGAGGACCGTCGGCGGATAGAAATAACCGCTGTTGCGCGGCCGCTCGCCGCCGAGCAGAAGCTTGGCGCCCTTCGAGACGGCGTCGGCGACCAGCATTTCCATCGCCTCGACGCGGCGATGGTTGGCCACCGGGCCCATTTCGACACCCTCTTCCAGTCCGTTGCCGACCTTGACGGCGCGGGCGCGCTCGATGAAGGCCTCGGTGAACGGCTTGTAGACGCTCTCATGGACGAAGAACCGCGTCGGCGAGGTGCAGACCTGGCCGGAATTGCGCACCTTTCGGATGGCCGAGGCAATGCCGGCCTTCACCGGATCGGCGTCGTCGCAGACGATGACAGGGGCGTGGCCGCCGAGCTCCATCAGCGTCGGCTTGACATAACGGGACGCAAGGCCGGTCAGCGTCCTGCCGACGGCGGTCGAGCCGGTGAAGGCAATCAGGCGCACCTGCTCCTGCGGGATGAGATATTCGGAAATCTGCGCCGGAATGCCGAAGACGAGGTTGAGCACGCCAGCCGGCAGGCCAGCATCATGGAAGGCGCGTGCGATGTGCAGGCAGCCTGCCGGGGTCTCCTCGGCGGCCTTGATGATGATCGAGCAGCCGGCGGCCAGGGCGCCGGCGATCTTGCGCGCCGGCTGGCTCATCGGGAAATTCCATGGCGAGAACGCCGCCACAGTGCCGATCGGCTGGTGATGGACGATGTAGCGGATGCCCGGTTCGCTCGGGATAACGCGACCATAGGTGCGCTGCGCTTCGCCGGCATCCCATTCGAAGAACTCGGCGCCGCGAATGACTTCGAGGCGCGCCTGCTGGAACGGCTTGCCGTGCTCGCGGGTGATGTCGGTGGCAACCTCGTTGATGCGCTCGCGCAGAAGTGCAGCCGCCTTGCGCAGCACCTCGGCGCGGCGGGCGGGCGAGGTCTTGCGCCAGACGGCAAAACCGCGCTCGGCGGCTTCGAGCGCAGCGTCGAGATCTCCGGTGGATGCGACGGGAACAGCGCCGATCACGCTCTCGTCAGCCGGGTTGATGACAGGCAGCGTTTCCGCCGTCCGCCGCCAGGCGCCGCCGATGTAAAGCTGGAGATCGGGGTAGTTGGACATCGGGCGCCTCGGCTTCGCAATTGGCATCAGTTCGACGGTTCCGGGCAGCGGCCCGTGCGTCTTGGTGCCAACATCGACGGAAACCATTATATCGACAAGATGGATTTATCTGATAAATTAAGACTGTTTTCTGTATAAGTTTGCGACGCAAGAGGCCGGCCGCCGGAGCCGTGCGCGGAGACATCAGTGAAGATCACCATCAAGCAGATCCAGCAATTCCTGGCGGTCGCCGAGCTCGGCAGCTTTTCGCGCGCCTCGAAGCGGCTGGGCACGGCGCAGCCGGCGCTGTCGCAGGCAATCCGCGATCTCGAGGCGGAACTGTCGGTGCGCCTGTTCGACCGCACCACGCGGCGGGTCGAGCTGACCGATGCCGGCCGCGAGTTCCAGAACTCTGCAACCAAGGTGATCGAGGAACTGGAGCATGCGGTGGAAGGCGTGCACATGCTGGCCGAACGCCGGCGCGGACGCCTGCGCATTGCCGCGCCGCCGCTGCTCGCCTCGGTGGTGCTGCCGCAGGCGATTGCCGAGTTCCAGAAGAGCTATCCCGGCATATCGGTGCAACTTGCCGACGTCGGCACCGAGCAGATTGTCGACAGCGTGCGCAGCGGCCAGGCCGATTGCGGCCTCGGCACCTTTTCTCCGGCCGAGGACGGCATAGAAAGGCTGTCTTTGGTGCGCGACAGCCTGATGCTGTTCTGCGACCACCGCAGTCCGTTCTTTGGCGCGGAGACGGTCAGATGGGCGGCCCTGGCGGACCAGCCGCTGATCACGCTGACGCGCGACAGCGGCATCCGGCTCTTGGTCGAGGTCGGCTTCGAGATGGCGCAGATGCCGTTCAAGCCGGCCTTCGAGGTGACGCAGGTGACGACGGCCATCGCGCTTGTCGAAGCCGGCCTCGGCATCGCCGTTCTGCCCACCTATGCGCTGGCGGCGGCGCGGTTCAGGAAGGTCGCCGGCAAGCCCTTGGCCGAACCGACCATCTCGCGCGAGGTGTCGCTGATCCACGCCACCGGGCGCTCGGTGTCGCCTGCCGTCTCGGCCTTTGCCAGTGTCGTGCGCCGCTACGCGCAGCAATTGACGCCGCGCGACGCCAGCTAAGGCTCAGCCCTTGATCAGGCGGAGCAAGGCCTGAGACAGGACCGTGTCCTCCGAGGCAAGGTCGAGCAGGACATCGAAATGATTTCGGCCGGGGATTTCCATCAGCTCGGAGGCAAAACCAGCCTCGCGCCACATCTGGTCATATGCGGTCGATTGCCGCCGGAAGCCGTCGGGCTCGCCATCGGCATAGGCAACGACGATCGGGCAGCCGACCCTGGGCAGGTTGGCGGCGGGGCTCAGCCGTTTCACCGCCGCGTCGTCCAGCTTGATCCAGTCCTGCACGAAGGATCTCGAGATCGGCGCGAGCTGGAACAGGCCGCTGATCGGCAGCGCGCCCTTGATGACGTTCTCCGGCACACCTGCCTCGTCATGCCAGCCGCGCGAGAGCACCGCTCCGGTCAGATGTCCGCCGGCCGAGCTGCCGCCGACATGGATGCGTGCAGGATCGATGCCGAACGCACGGCCATTCTTCCACAGGAAGCTGATCGCCGCCCTGACCTCGCGCACGATCTCGTCGAGCGACGCCTCGGGCGCCAGCCGGTAATCGACCACGGCGGTGGCGATGCCGTTCGTCGCCAGCATATCAGCCATGAAGGCGGAATCGTGCTTGGAGAGCATGCGCCAGTAGCCGCCATGGATGAACACGAACACCGGCCGCGCCTCGCCTGAGGTGCCGTAGATGTCGATCGTCTGGCCGCTCTCTTCGTCGTAGACGACGTCGAGATGCGTGGCATGGTCCCGCATCTCCTCGGAACGGCTTCGGTAGTCACGCATTGCCGCCTCGAAGACCTCGGGCGTCACGGACGCCCGCGCGCCATAGTCGCGGTCGAGGACGTCACGCGGCCAGTTGGCTTCTTCGGCAAGCACGCTCATGCACACCTCCTGTCAGGCGACGAAGGCACGGATGGTGTCGGCCACCACCTTGGGCTGCTCGAGCGTAGGGAAGTGCGTTCTCCCGGGCAGCTTGTTGGGCTTGTACCAGTCGTTGCCGGCAGCGAAATCGAGCTGCGCCTCAGCATATTCCGGCTCGAAAGGCTGCGAATAGATGTGGGTGATCGGACGCTTGTCCTTCAGTGCCGCCATGCGCTGCATCGGGTTGCCCCATTTGCGGTAGGCCTTGCCGATCTCGCGGCCGGACCGCGCCCACATTTCGAAGCTGTATTTGGCCATCTCGTTGTTGACGTGATTGACGATGTCCTGGTTCTCGGTGTCGCCGATCCAGTAGTTGAAGAAATCGCCGCGGCCGTTTTCCCAGTTGGTGCGATCCTGGATGTGGTCGATCATACGGAAGAAGTCTTCGTTCGGCGTGGTCTGGATCCAGTCGATGACGACGGTGCGCGGGATGCGCGCCACATCAAGACGATCGGTCACCTCGATATTGGCCCAGCCGCCATGCGAGGTCGACACCGGCACCAGCCTGTCGATGTTCATCTTGTCGAGGAAGGCTGCGACGTCGGACGCCTGGTCGTCGACGGTGAAGTCGCCGTCATGCTCGCGATGCTCGCCATGGCCGCGCCAGTCCAGGCGGATGACGCGATGGGTCTTGGCGAGTTCGGGCGCCAGCGTCTTGAACAGGCGGTGGTCCTGGCACCAGCCCGACAGCAACAAGAGAACCTCGCCCTCGCCTGCCTCGTCGTAGGACAGCGTGTTGGCGCCGATCTGGATGGATTTCATCTGAAGTCTCCGAAGTCTGGGGCGCACAGCACCCGATGTTTGCTGGTCAGGCGAGCGGCTCGGTGGCGGTCGGCTGATAACGCGCCGTCTTCATGCGCTCGGCGCCGAGTTCGCGGCTCTTGCCGGTGATCTTCATCACCTCGGAGCGCAATTCGTCGGGCCAGAAATTCATGTCGCCGAGCCGCTCGGCGGTGTCTTGCGTATGTTCGGTGATCGGGCGTTCGCGCTCTTCCCAGGCAGCAAGCGCCTGCTCGATGTCGGGCGCATCGGCCACGGCGGCGGCAAGCCCGAGGCCGTTCATCAGGGCGCAACCGCCGCCCTGGCCGAGATATGGCGGCATGGCGTGTGCTGCGTCACCCAGGATCGCCGTGCGGCCCTTGCTCCACTTCTTGAGCTTGACCACCTCGAAGGCGTCCCAGCGGCCGGCATCGCCGAAGCGCGAGACCAGATGGGCGAGATGCGGGAAGGATTGGGTCCACAGCGCGCGGTCGGCCGGAACCTTGAGCGCTGCCGCATCGTCGGCGGCGCAGCACAGCGCGACATAGAGATCGGTGGCGCTGGCCGGCGTGTAGAGTATGCGGCGGGTGCCGGTGAAATATTCGATGTAGCGGTCGCGGTCCTCTGCCGGCACGTCGGCGTCGTCGCGGCCGATCAGCATGCGGATGGCGCCATAGCCGAGATGCTTGCGGTACATCATCAGGTCGAGCGAGTCGCGCAGCTTCGAGTTGATGCCGTCGGCGCCGACGACGAGGTCGGCCTTGCGTCGCGTGCCGTCGGCGAGCAGCAGCTCGCCCTCCGGCGTCGCGCCGACCGCTTCCGAATTGGTCAGGATCTCGACGCCGCTGCGGCGGCAGGTATCGACCAGTGAATTGATGAGCTGCTCGCGCAGGATGGTGATCAGCCTGGCGTCGCCCTGGCCGTTGATGGGGATTTCCTCCATCGTCGTGTTGTCATGGTCACGGGTGTGGAACTGCGGGCCGATATGGGCGCCGACGACGGCCTGGTCATAAGCGCCGATGGCCTTCAACACGCGCAGGCCGTTGCTCCAGATGTAGATGCCGGCGCCAAAGGTGCGCAGGTTCGGCGCGCGCTCGTGCACCGTCACCGACCAGCCGCGCTGGGCGAGTGCGGCAGCCGTGGTGAGCCCGCCAATTCCAGCGCCTGCGATCTCCGCATGGCGCCTGGTTCCGGTTTTGTCGGTCATGTCTGGATTGTCCTCCCCGTGCGGCAGATCCTGCCGACGTCTGGGGCCTGGCCGCAATGGGGCGCCTCAGGCCGAAAATGCCTCCGCGCGCTGGCAACGCCTTGCGCCGCCAACGCCTCCTCCAGCCAAGTTTCCAGCGATTGGACATTCAGACAAGTGAATTCTCTGGAAATTCCTATGAGGATTTGGAATATCAATCTGGCATAACGACTTGAAAGTGAGGCTCCGATGAAACTCGTCACCAGCCGTCTCACCATCCGCCATTTGCGCATGGTCGTGGCGATCGTCGAAGAGGGCAATCTGGTGCGCGCCGCCAAGCGGCTGAACATGACCCAGTCGGCGGTGACCAAGGCGCTGCAGGAAATCGAGGCGCTGACCAAGGCGAGGCTGTTCGACCGCACCAATCGCGGCGTCGTGCCAACGATGTTCGGCGACACGCTGGCCGAGCACGCGCGCCTCGTCATCACCCAGTTGGCGCATGCCGAAGAGCATCTCGCCGACCTGCGCGACGGCACCGGCGGCCGCGTCGCCATCGGCACCTTGCTGTCGGCCTCGGCCGAATTGCTGCCGACGGCCATCGCCCGGCTGCGCAAGGAACGGCCCAAGCTGGTGGTCAAGATCGTCGAGGGCACCAACGACGTGCTGATCCCGGCCTTGCGCGCCGGCGAGCTGGACATGGTGGTCGGGCGCCTGTCCGAGCAGCGCGACCGGCTGAATGTCGTGCAGGAGACGCTGATGGACGACATTGCCTGTGTCGTCGCGCGCCGCGGTCATCCGCTGGCCGAGCGCAGCGCGCTCAGCCTCGCCGACCTGATTGGCTGGGAGTGGATCCTGCCGCCACAGGAAACCAGCCTGCGCCGCCAGATCGACATCGCCTTTCGCGAGGAAGGCCTCGAGCCGCCGTCGCATGCGGTGGATTCCGTTTCGCTTCTGACCAATCGGGCGCTTTTGATCGATGCCGACTATCTCGGCGTGTTCCCCGCCCAGGTGGCGCGCCGCGAGGCTGCCGCCGGCGCCATCGTCATCCTGCCGGTGACCTTGCGCGCCACGGCCATGCCGATGGGCATCACCACCCGGACCAATGCGCGGCTGTCGCCGGCGGCCGAAGTGCTGGTGGAGACGCTGCGCCGCACCGCCGCCGACCTGGCGCGCCATGACGTATAAGTAATCGCTGGACGATTGATATTCCCAGACGTCATGGCTGGATGACGAGTTTTCCATTTACCGGAATGCTGGTTGGGCCAAGCTTGGGCGATTGGACAACACTGCGGAGGAGCAGCTGTTGCCTGCGGTTTCTGCCCGACGACGACCGGCGAGCTGATGCGCCGGCGACGGGCAGCGTCCGCCTGCCCTGCTGCCCCTCCCTTTGAAGCGTCCACTGCGACGGCCGGCACAGCCCGCGATCGAGGATTGCGGAGGCTTTGCCCGAGCGGTCGGGAATTTTGGGGAAGAGGAATAATCTGATGCATTTCAAGGGAATCTTGTCGGCCGCCGTCCTGGCTTTGTCGGTCAGTGCGGCCTATGCCGAGGACCCGCTCAAGATCGGCATGATCACGACGCTTTCGGGTCCCGCCGGCTATCTCGGCCAGGACATCCGCGACGGCTTCCAGCTCGCCATCGATGCCAACCAGGGCCAGCTCGGCGGCAAGGCGGTCGAACTGGTGGTCGAGGACGACAGCCTGAAGCCGGGCAATGCCAAGCAGATCGCCGACAAGATGCTGTCCGAGCAGGGCATCAAGCTGTTCACCGGCATGGTGTTCGCCAACGTCGCCTTCGCCGCCCTGCCCGACATTCTCGACGGCGACGCGATCTATGTCAGCGCCAACACCGCATCCGCCACCTTCGCCGGCAAGGAATGCCACCCGAACTATTTCGTCAGTTCGTGGCAGGACGACAGCCAGGGCGAAAGCGCCGGCGCCCTTGCCCAGTCGCTCGGTTACAAGAAGGCCTTCCTGATCGCGCCGAACTACCAGGCCGGCAAGGAAACGATGGGCGCCTTCAAGCGCTTCTACAAGGGCGAGGTCGTCGGCGAGACCTACACCGGCCTCGACCAGACCGACTTCGCCGCCGAGATGGCGCAGATCCGAGCCGCCAAACCCGACGTCGTCTACGAGTTCGAGCCGGGCGGCCTCGGCATCGCCTTCATGCGCCAGTACCAGCAGGCCGGCCTGCTCAAGGACATCCCGATGGTCGTCCATCCGGCGTCCCTCGACCAGGTCATCGTCGGTGCCGTCGGCGACGCCGCGCTCGGCGTGAAGGTCACCAGCCACTGGAACGACGACTTCGACAATCCTGTGAACAAGGACTTCGTCACGGCCTGGAAGGCCAAGTTCGGCGACCGTCCGATCACCTACTACGCCGCCCAGGGCTATGACGCGGCACTTCTGATCGGCACCGGCCTGGAAAAGTCTGATGTCGACGACCTGCCGGCCTTCCGCAAGGCGCTGCTGACGTCTGAAATCCCGTCGGTCCGCGGTTCGTTCAAGTTCGGCCCCAACCAGCATCCGGTGCAGGACTGGTATTCGCTCAAGGCGGAAAAGGGCGCTGACGGCAAGATGGTGCTCAAGACCGAGAGCAAGGTGCTGACGGCGCACAGCGACAGCTACGCCGCCGACTGCAAGATGCCGACGGACTGATCGACAAAGGAGACACGCGTCCCGGGGCGGGTGGTCCCGGGACGCGCACTCGACCAAGATGCGCGACGGGGCCTGCAGCCCCGGCAGCAGTGGCCAGGCTCTCCGCTGAGCGACTGGCCTCAGGCAGTTGCAGCGTGGCTGCCGACGTAGAAGACCTCTCGGCCAAGCAAAGCGATGTCCTTGGTATCGATGCTGCTTTCGGGGCTGTTCAGCATTTCCCCACACACGCGTCAGCTTCTTGTCAGCCCGGCGAGACAGCTTTACCCATCGTCACGCGGTAATCCCCTTCGGCATGTGGATTTTCTTGGCTTTGCAGGCCAATAACCATCAAACACTTGATGTGATGAAGGTCGGCGGCAGGCAATTGGGTGTTGACCTTTGGTCCATCTGGCTTTCCGATTGCAGCCGGAAATCGACGAAGGGCAAGATGCTGAAGACACCAGGGGCGGACAAGGAAGGTGCAGCTGAGCGTCGTGCGATCAGCGCGGATCTGATTGCGGTGCTCGTCGCGGCCCCCAACGGAAATCCTGTCGTGCTCACCGTCAAGGAGGGCACCACCCTGCCCTCGGGCCCATTCGCGCTTGGCCATCGTTCGCTGCAATCGGGACTGCGCGACTGGGTGGAGCAGCAGACCGGCCACCCGCTTGGATACATCGAGCAGCTCTACACCTTCGCCGACCGCGACCGCAGCATCGAGGAAGCCACCCGTCGGGTGATTTCGATCAGCTATCTCGGCCTGACGCGCGAAGAGCCCTCGCACCGCACGCCGCCGGGCAGCTGGCGCAACTGGTACGAATTCTTCCCCTGGGAAGACCACCGTACGGGCGCGCCCGCAATTATCGACGACATCATCGTGCCGCGCCTGCGTCAGTGGGCTGATGCTGCCGAGCAACAGGACAAGCGGCAGAACCGGCTGCGCCGCGCCGCCGGCGCTTTCGGCTTCGACGACCGTCACTGGAACGAAGAGCTGGTGCTGCAGCGCTACGAGTTGCTGTTCGAGGCAGGTCTGGTCGAAGAGGCGGTGCGCGCGAAAGGCGACACGAATGCCCCTGCCGTGCCGGGCCGGACCATGACCGGCGATCACAGGCGAATCCTCGCCACCGGCATCGGCCGCCTCCGGACCAAGATCAAATATCGCCCCGTCGTGTTCGAGCTGATGCCGCCGGCCTTCACGCTGCTGCAGTTGCAGCGCGCGGTCGAAGCACTGGCAGGCGTTACCGTGCACAAGCAGAATTTCCGCCGCCTTATCGAGCAGCAGGACCTGGTCGAGGAAACCGGCGAAATGAGCGCCGACACCGGTGGACGCCCGGCGAAACTGTTCCGTTTCCGCCACGCCGTGCTCGACGAACGTCTGGTCGCCGGCACCAAATAGCCAATTCGCGGCTTGACAGAGCTTATGCTCATGCTAAGCATATGCCCCAATTATACTCAGTTCGAGCATAATAGGAGCAACGATGTCTGGCATGACCCCTTCCGCCGCCTCGCTCTATGACCGCGTCCAGCGCGTCATTCCCGCCATCGAGTGGCCGGTCTTTTCCGATGACATCGACGCCATCCTGCGCCTCAAACGCGAGCGCAACGCCGTCATCCTGGCGCACAACTACCAGACACCGGAAATTTTCCATTGTGTCGCCGACATCGTCGGCGACAGCCTGGCGCTTGCGCGCAAGGCGATGGAGGTAGAGGCCGACGTCATCGTGCTCGCCGGCGTGCATTTCATGGCCGAGACCGCCAAGCTGCTGAACCCGTCCAAGACGGTGCTGATCCCCGACATGGGCGCCGGCTGCTCGCTGGCCGATTCGATCACGCCCGAAGACATCCGCCTGCTGCGCCAGCGTTATCCCGGCGTGCCTGTTGTCACCTATGTCAACACGTCGGCCGCGGTGAAGGCGGAATCGGACATCTGCTGCACTTCGGGCAATGCCAAGGCGGTAGTGGAATCGCTCGGCGTGCCGCGCGTGCTGATGCTGCCCGACGAATATCTGGCGCAGAACATCGCCGCCCAGACCGACGTCGAGATCATTGCCTGGAAAGGCCATTGCGAGGTGCATGAGCGCTTCACGCCCGAAGACATCCGCGAGATGCGCGCCGCCCATCCCGGCGTTACCGTGCTGGCCCACCCGGAATGCCCGCCCGAGGTCGTTGCCGAAGCCGATTTCGCCGGCTCGACGGCCGCGATGTCCGACTATGTCGGCCGTGAGAAGCCGGCCCGCGTCGTCCTGGTGACGGAATGCTCGATGAGCGACAACGTCGCCGTCGACCATCCCGACGTCGAGTTCATCCGGCCGTGCAATCTGTGCCCGCACATGAAGCTGATCACGCTCGGCAATATCCGCTCCGCCCTCGAACGCAACCAACACGCCGTGACCATCGACCCGGCCGTCGCCGAGCGCGCCCGCCTCGCCGTCGAACGGATGCTTGCGGTATGACCGACGTCGCCCGCCTGGCCGGACGCCCCGTCATCATCGGCGGCGGGCTCGCCGGCCTGATGACGGCGCTCGAGCTGGCGCCGGAGCCGGTCGTGTTGCTGTCCGCAGCCCCGCTGGGCAGCGACGCCTCGAGCGCGATCGCGCAAGGCGGGCTCGCGGCGGCAATGGGCAACGACGACTCGCCGGAACTGCATCTCGCCGACACGCTGGCTGCCGGCGACGGCCTGTGCGACGAGGCAATCGTCCGCAGGATCGTCGAGGCGGCGCCACGGGCCATCGACAGGCTCGCCGCGCTGGGCGTCGCCTTCGATCGCGATGCCGGCGGCACCCTGCAGCTTGGGCTCGAAGCCGCCCATGCGCGCAGGCGCATCGTGCACGCGGCAGGGGCGGCGACCGGACGCGAACTGATGCGCGCGCTTGTGACCGCTGTCCGCAACACCGCGTCGATATCAGTCGTGGAAGGCTTCGCGGCGCGCCGGCTGCTCGTCGAAAACGGTGTCATCGCAGGCGTTCTCGCCGCCGGCGGCACCGGCAGCATGGCGCTCGCCACCGGCCGCGTCGTGCTCGCCACGGGCGGGGTCGGCGCATTGTTTCGCGACACGACGAACCCGCTCGGCTGCTTCGGCCAGGGCCTGGCGCTCGCAGCGCGCGCAGGCGCAGCATTTGCCGACCTCGAATTCGTCCAGTTCCACCCGACCGCGCTCGACGGCGTGCTGCGGCCGATGCGGCTGGTCAGCGAGGCGGTGCGCGGCGAAGGCGCTGTACTGATCGACGAAACCGGACGGCGCTTCCTCGCCGAGCTGCCGGGCGCCGAGCTTGCCACGCGCGATGCGGTTGCGCGCGGCGTCCATCGCCATCTCGCCCGCGGCCACCGGGTGTTTCTCGACGCCCGGGCCTGCCTCGGCGCAGGTTTTGCCGACCGCTTTCCGACGATTGCGGGCTACTGCAACGACGCCGGGATCGACCCCGCGCGCGAGCCGATCCCGGTGCGTCCCGCCGCGCATTATCACATGGGCGGCGTGGCGGTGGACCGCGAAGGCCGCAGCACCGTGCCTGGCCTGTGGGCCTGCGGCGAGGTCGCCTCATCCGGGTTGCATGGCGCCAACCGGCTGGCCAGCAACTCGCTGACCGAAGCCGTCGTCGTGGCCGGCTGGGTGGCACGCAGCGTCGCCGCCTCCGCCGATACGCACCATGTGGCAAACGCCTTGCCGCCGGTGCCTGTACGCCCCGATCCGGCTTTTGCATGCGACATCGTCTCGTCCTCGCTGGGCGTCTTGCGCGACGGCGAAAGCCTGCGCGAGGCAGTTGCGGCACTGCTACCGATTGCCAGCGGCAATTCGCCGGCAGCCGATCCCGCCGCCGTGGCGCTGATGATGGCCGTCTCGGCGCTCGGCCGCGAGGAAAGCCGCGGCGCCCATAGCCGCAGCGACTTCCCCCTGCGCAGCGCCGCGGCGCGCCGATCGCGCATCACGCTCGACGCGGCACAGCAGGCCGCGGCCTCGCTCGATTTCTTGCCCATTGCCCGGAGCGCCTGACGATGCACCTCACCCCCCTGCCCCGGATCATGCTCGAGCCACTGGTGCGCGCCGCCCTGCTGGAAGACCTCGGCCGCGCCGGCGACATCACCACAGATGCCATCGTGCCGGCGGACCACCGGGCGACAGTCGTGCTCGCCTCGCGCCAGCAGGGCGTCGTGGCTGGTCTCGACCTGGCAGCGCTTGCCTTCAGCCTGATCGAGCCCGCAATCGAGATGAAGGTCGAGAAACCCGACGGCAGCCGCCTGGTTCCGGGCGACGTCATCGCCACACTCAGCGGGCCTGCGCGTGGCTTGCTGACCGGCGAACGCGTGGCGCTGAACTTCCTGTCCCATCTCAGCGGCATCGCCACCGCCACGGCAGGCATCGTCGATGCGGTTGCCGGCCATAGAGCGCGCATCGTCTGCACCCGGAAAACCACGCCCGGCCTGCGCCCGCTGGAGAAATACGCCGTGCGCTGCGGCGGCGGCTCCAACCATCGCTTCGGCCTCGACGACGCGGTGCTGATCAAGGACAACCACATCGCCATTTCGGGCGGTGTTCGCCCGGCCATCGAGCGCGCCCGGGCCAATGTCGGCCATCTGGTGAAGATCGAGGTCGAGGTCGACACGCTGGAACAGCTGGACGACGTGCTGAAACTCGGTGTCGACGCCGTCCTGCTCGACAACATGTCCCCTGATACCTTGACCACGGCCGTCAAAATGGTCGCCGGACGGGCGATCACCGAAGCCTCGGGCCGGGTCAACCTCGCCACCGCCCCCGCCATCGCCGCCAGCGGTGTCGACCTGATTTCCGTAGGTTGGCTGACCCACAGCGCACCGATCCTCGATATAGGACTGGACACGGCACCCTGACCGGGGCAAAGGTCCCGCCCCGGGTGGGGATGGCAAGGACACGTCTTGGCAATGGAGAGCGCATGAACGCCGATTTGCACCTGAACGCAGCCGCAACCGAGATCAATGCCGCGCGTCCGCAGTGGAGCCGCGCGGAAGCCCAGGCGATCTACGATTCGCCCTTCAACGACCTGCTGTTTCGGGCACAGACCGTCCATCGCGAGAATTTCGACCCCAACCGGGTGCAGATGTCGCGCCTGCTGTCGATCAAGACAGGCGGCTGCCCCGAGGATTGCGGCTATTGCAGCCAGTCGTCGCGGCATGAATCCGGCCTCAAGGCCTCCAAGCTGATGGAGGTGCAGCGTGTTTTGGCCGAGGCGAAGAAGGCCAAGGACGGCGGCGCCACGCGCTATTGCATGGGTGCAGCCTGGCGCAGCCCCAAGGAGCGCGACATGGATGCCGTCGTCGCCATGATCGAAGGCGTCAAGGAACTCGGCATGGAGACCTGCATGACGCTCGGCATGCTCGATCTCGGCCAGGCCCAGCGCCTGAAGCAGGCCGGACTCGACTATTACAACCACAACATCGACACCTCCGAGCGCTACTACAACGAGATCATCACCACCCGCACCTTCGCCGACCGGCTGGATACGCTGGCCAATGTCCGCGACAGCGGCATCAAGGTCTGCTGCGGCGGCATCGTCGGCATGGGCGAGGAGAAGGCCGACCGCGTCGACATGCTGTTGACGCTCGCCAACCTGCCCGAGCATCCCGACTCGGTGCCGATCAACATGCTGATCCCGATCGAGGGCACGCCGCTCGGCGAAGCTGATCCGATCGAGCCGATCGAATTCGTCCGCACCATCGCACTTGCCCGCATCATGATGCCGAAGTCGCATGTGCGCCTGTCAGCCGGCCGCACGGCGATGAGCGACGAGATGCAGGCGCTGTGTTTCTTTGCCGGTGCCAACTCGATCTTCGTCGGCGACACGCTTTTGACCGCCGAAAACCCCGGCGAAGACAAGGACACGGCGTTGTTCCGTCGTCTCGGCATCCAGCCGATGGAGCTCGACGCGGGGTGACAGGGCGGGCTTTGCTCGACCGCTACGAGGCCAGCCTGCGCGGGCTGGCCCGCAAGAGTCGGCTGCGTGCGCTGAGCGGCCGTGCCGGGCTCGATTTCGCTTCCAACGACTATCTCGGGCTGGCCCGCAGCAAGCGCATGGCCGATGCGGTTGCCACTGCCCTCGCCAACGGTACATCGGTCGGCGCCACCGGCTCGCGGCTGTTGCGCGGCAACGACCCCGAGCATGAGGCACTGGAAGAGAAGGCCGCGAGCTTCTTCGGCGCCGAACGGGCGCTGTTCTTCGGCGGCGGTTATGTCGCCAATTTCGCCGTGCTCACCACCTTGCCGCAAAAAGGCGATCTGATCGTGCTCGACGAGCTGATCCATGCCAGCGCCCATGAAGGCGCGCGCGCCGGCCGCGCCGAGGTGGTGGAAGCAAAGCACAATGACGCCAGCGCTGTGGACGACGCCATCCGGAGCTGGCGCACGGGCGGCGGCAGCGGACGTGCCTGGATCGTCACCGAAAGCCTTTATTCGATGGATGGCGATTTCGCCCCGCTCGACGACCTCGCCGCCGTCGCCGACCGGCACGAGGCCTTCCTGTTCGTCGACGAGGCGCACGCGACGGGCGTCTATGGCCCCGAGGGGCGCGGGCTGGCTCACCATCTCGAAGGCCGCGACAATGTCGTCGTGCTGCACACATGCGGCAAGGCGCTGGGCGCATCGGGCGCGCTGGTCACGGCCTCGGCGGTTTTGTGCGACTATCTCGTCAACCGCTGCCGGCCCTTCATCTATGCCACGGCGCCCTCGCCGTTGATGGCGGTGGCGTCTGCCACGGCACTCGACATCGTCGCCGACGAACCAGAGCGGCGCGAGCGGCTGGCCCGGCTGGTGAAGCTCGCCGGCGACAAGGCGGAGACGCTTGGCTTTGTGCCGAGCGGATCGCAGATCCTGCCCATCGTCATCGGCGACAATGCGCGCGCCATGCAGCTTGCCGAAGCGCTGCAGGCGCGCGGCTTCGACGTCCGCGGCATCCGCCCGCCGACAGTGCCCGAGGGCACGGCGCGGCTGAGAATCTCGCTGACGCTCAATATCGGCGAGGACGATGTTTCCTCGCTGTTTGCAGCCCTTCAAGAGGAATGCTCGCAATGACGGCGCAGCCCACGATCGTGGTCACCGGCACCGACACCGGCATCGGCAAGACCGTCTTCGCCGCGGGCCTGACCGCCCTGCTCGACGGCGTCTACTGGAAGCCGGTGCAGTCGGGCATCAAGGAAGAGACCGACAGCGAGATCGTGACACGCCTCGCCGGCCTTGCGCCTGAACGGATGCTGCCCGAGGCGTGGCGGCTGAAGGAGCCGCTGTCGCCGCACCGCGCTGCCGAACTCGACGGCGTCGAAATCGACACCGACGCGCTCGCCCTGCCCGCCACCGCACGGCCACTGGTCGTTGAAGGCGCCGGCGGGCTGATGGTGCCGGTCAACCGGCGCACGCTCTACATCGACGTCTTCGCGCGCTGGGCGGCACCGGTGGTACTCTGCGCCCGCACCGGCCTCGGCACGATCAACC
This sequence comes from Aminobacter ciceronei, assembly GCF_014138625.1. GTDB lineage: Bacteria > Pseudomonadota > Alphaproteobacteria > Rhizobiales > Rhizobiaceae > Aminobacter > Aminobacter ciceronei. The sequence continues at coordinate 24,131 of NZ_JACJHY010000006.1, read as the reverse complement.
ACACGCTTTTGTCCATCGAGGCGCTGCGCGCCCGCTCGGTGCCGCTGCTGGGCGTCGCCTTCATCGGCGACGAGATGGCAGACACCCAGCGCACCATCGCCGAGATGGGCAATGTGCGTGTGCTTGGCCGCCTGCCCCGGCTCGACCCGCTGACGCCCGAAACGCTCGCCGAGGCCATGCGGACGAGCTTCAACGCGGCCGACTTCCTGGAGGCCCAGTTCTTGCAGGCAAAGCCATGAGCCGTTCCGCCGTCTGGCATCCCTTCACCCAGCACGCCGCCGAGCCCGTGCCGCCCGTCATCGCGCGCACCGAGGGCGCCTATGTCGAAACGACAGAGGGCAAGCGCATCCTCGACGCGATCTCCTCCTGGTGGGTCATCACCCATGGCCACCGCCATCCGAAAATCGTCGAGGCGATCCGAAATGCCACCGAAACACTCGATCAGGTCATCTTCGCCGGCCTGACCCACGAGCCAGCGGAAAAATTGGCCTCGGCACTTGTCGAGATGGCGCCCTCAGGCCTCGACTGGGTGTTTTTTTCCGACAGCGGCTCGACCAGCGTCGAGGTCGCGCTGAAGATGGCGCTCGGTTTCCACCGCAACAATGGTTCTCCGCGCTCGCGCCTCGTCGTGATGGAGCACAGCTATCATGGCGACACCATCGGCACGATGAGCGTCGGCGAACGCGGCGTGTTCAACGCCGCCTACGACCCGCTGCTGTTCGAGGTCGACACCATCCCCTTCCCCGCAGCCGGCCGCGAACAGGAGACGCTCGACCGCTTCGAGGCTTTGACCCGCGACGGCAAGGCTGCTGCCGTCATCGTCGAACCCTTGGTGCTCGGCGCCGGCGGCATGCTGATCTATCCGGCCCGGGTGCTGACCGAGCTCAAGCGCATCGCCGAAAAGTCCGGCACGCTGTTCATCGCCGACGAGGTGATGACCGGATGGGGCCGCACCGGAACCATGTTCGCCTGCGAACAGGCTGGCATCTCGCCCGACATTCTCTGCACATCGAAGGGCCTGACCGGCGGCTCGGTGCCGCTGGCAGCGACGCTCGCCACCGACGCGATCTTCCGGGCGCATTTCTCCACCGATCGCGCCAAGACCTTCTTTCATTCGAGCTCCTACACCGCGAACCCCATCGCCTGCGCTGCGGCCCTCGCCAATGTCGGGATCTGGCGCGACGAGCCGGTGACTGAGCGTGTGGCGGCCTTGTCGAAGATGCAGGCGGAGAAGATCGCGCGCTTCAACGGCGATGCACGTTTTGAGAATGTTCGGACGGCCGGCACCATCGCCGCCGTCGACCTGCTTGTCGGCAAGGCAGGTTATCTCGCCGAAGTCGGGCCGAAGCTGCGCGCATTCTTCCTCGAGCGCGGCCACCTGGTCCGCCCGCTCGGCAACGTCATCTACGTACTGCCACCCTATTGCGTCACCGCAGCCGAGCTCGACCGGCTCTATGACGCCGTCGACGAGGCCGCCGAGCTGGCGAAGAGCGGATGAGCCGGACCGCGCGCATTTCAGCCTTCGGCCACCATGTGCCGGGCCGCAAGGTCGAGAACGCCGAAATCGAGGCGAGCCTCGGCCTCGATGCCGGTTGGATCGAAGGCCGCACCGGCATCCGCTCGCGCTACTGGGCCGAGCCTGAGGACACTTTGTCCGACCTCGCGGCACATGCCGGGGAGATGGCGCTGCAGCAGGCTGAAATCGCGCGCGAGGATGTCGGCCTGCTTTTGCTCGCCACCTCGACGCCCGACCACCTGTTGCCGCCGAGCGCACCTCTGGTGGCGCATAAGCTCGGCCTCGCCAGGTCGGGCGGCATCGACCTCGCCGGCGCCTGCGCCGGTTTCATCTATGCGCTGACCTTCGCCGACGGTTTCGTGCGGCTGCACAACAAGCCGGCGATCGTCATCGCCGCCAACATCCTGAGCCGCCGCATCAATCCGGCCGAGCGGGCAAGTAGCGTGCTGTTTGCGGACGCTGCCGGAGCGGTCGTGCTGACGCCTTCCGACGACGCGGGCCACGGCATTCTGGGTGCGTCCGTTTCCGCCGATGGCGGCGGCTACGGCTTGATCCAGATCCCCGCCGGCGGCAGCAACCGGCCCTTCTCGGACGAACTCGACATCACAGAGACGCGCATGACCATCGCAGATGGACGCGCGGTGTTCGCCAAGGCGGTCGAGATGATGAGCCGTTGCTCCACGGAGGCGCTTGCTGCGGCAGGCCTGGAGACATCAGCCGTCAGCCGCTTCGTGCCGCACCAGGCCAATGCCCGCATCTTCAATGCGGTGGGCAAGTCGCTCGGCATCGCCGACGACAGGATCGTCAAGACGATCGCCGACTACGGCAATTCGTCGGCGGCGACGATCCCGCTGTCGCTGGCCCTGGCGCATCGGACTATGCCGTTCCGGCCGGGCGAGACGCTTTTGCTCTCGGCGGCAGGCGCCGGCATGACCGGCGGTGCGTTGGTGGTTGGAATGTAGCGTCGCGCCGGCTGGCGGATCAGGGAGGAACAATGCGCAAGATCGTCGCCGGCAAGCTGCACGGCATCCATGTCACAGAAGCCAACCTCAATTATCACGGCTCGATCACGCTCGACCCCGATCATTGCGAAGAAGCCGGCATTCTGCCGATGGAGTTCGTCGAGATCTGGAACAAGAGCTCCGGCGCGCGGATCTCGACCTATGTCATCCTCGGCGAGCGCGGCTCACGCTGCTGCATCCTCAATGGCGCTGCCGCCCGCACATGCCAGGCTGGCGACCAGGTCATCATCTGCAATTCCGTCTATCTGAACGAAAGCGAGATCACCGCGCTCAAGCCCCGCGTCCTGACCTTCGACAAGGACAACCGCATCGCCGACCGGCTGACCTATTCGGTCGAGCGCGACCAGGCCGGCCGCTACAGCTTCTCGATCCTTGACGAAGCCAGTGCCAGGCTTCCGATCCCGGCACTGGTCAGCAGTCATTAAAGCCTGTTCCATTCCGATGAACCGGAACGGGGCTCTGTCTTTTTGCCGTCGCATGATCTTTTCCGAAAACCGGTCCCGCTCTTCGGGATCATGCCTTAGAGCCGGGCCGACAGACGGCCCGGCATCAATCTGGTTCTAGCGGCGTTCGAGATGCTCGACGGCGAGGAAGGCAGCCTTGGCGGCCAGCGACAGCTGCCTGGCGGCTTCGACGCGCGCCGGCGTGTAATAATGCTCTTCATGCAGCATGTTGACGGTGCCCAGCATGGTGTCGCCGACAAAGACCGGCCAGTTGAGCACCGAACCGCAGCCGAGCGACCAGATCAGCTCGTGATCGGGGAAGACGTCGGCAATGTCCTTGATGGTGTTGGCGACGAAGGGCTTACGCTGGACGTGGATCGTCTCGAACCAGTGGGTGCGGTTGATCGGCTTGGTGCCCGAGACGGGATAGGCATCGGGATGGCTGGTGTAGGTGCGGCCCGAAACTTCGGTCGCCCAGTCGAGCTTCATCACGGTGAACAGCTTGGCGCCGACGATCACGTCGGCCAGAGCCTGCAGCGCCGCCCACACGCCCTCGACCTCTGATGTGGTCGCAATTGCGGCATCGAAGGCGGCCAGCGCCCCGGCGAAATTGGTCTCTGTCATGGTGTACCTCTATTTCAAGTCTTGGGAAGAGACGCGCTGAACCTGGTCAGTTCGCGCGAATAGGGATCGACGAGTTCGCCGCGCTTGAGCTGGTCGACATCAGCTACCTCGACGACCCGGCCATGGCGCATCACGGCAAGGCGGTCGCACAGGAACGACACGACGGGCAGATTGTGCGTGACCATCAGATAGGTCAGCCCCTGCTCGCGGCGCAGGCGCTTGAGCAAATTGAGGATTTCCGCCTGCACCGAGACGTCGAGCGCCGAGGTCGGCTCGTCCAGCAACAGCATCCTCGGCTTGAGGATCAGCGCACGGGCAATCGCCACGCGCTGGCGCTGGCCGCCCGAGAGCTGGTGCGGAAAACGGAAGCGGAAGCGGCGGTCGAGGCCGACCGACTGCATCACCTCGTCGACGCGCTCGCCGCTGTTGCCGATGCCGTGGATGGTCAGCGGCTCGCTCAGCGTCGCATCGACAGTCTTGCGCGGATGCAGCGAACCATAGGGGTCCTGGAACACCATCTGGCATTGCCTGGCAAAAGCACGGTCGATGCCATGGGTGCGCGGCTCGCCGAAGACCGAGATCGAGCCGGTCCAGCTTTTGGCCATGCCGGCAATGGCCTTGAGCACGGTGGTCTTGCCCGAGCCGCTCTCGCCGACAAGCGCAAAGCTCTCGCCCTCGGCGACTTCGAAGCCGATGCCGTGGGTGACCTTCGAATCGCCATAGGAGATGTCGAGATTGTCGATCGCCAGCGCCGTCATGTCGAAGCCCCAGTACGTTCGAGGACAGGAAGCTCGTCGCGGCTCTCGTCGAGGCGCGGGATCGAGGCGAGCAAGCCCTGCGTATAGGGATGCCTGGCGTTCCTGAGCTCGCCGGCATCGCACTCCTCGACCACCTCGCCGCTCCGCATCACCAGGATGCGGTCGCAATAGGCCGAGACGAGGTCGAGGTCGTGGCTGATCAGGATCAGCCCCATGCCCTTGCGCTTGACCAGGTCGTCGATGATTTCGAGCACCTGGGCCTGGACCGAGACGTCGAGCGCCGAGGTCGGCTCGTCGGCAATCAGAAGATCGGGCTCCGGGATGAGCATCATCGCGATCATGACGCGCTGGCCCATGCCGCCCGAGACCTCGTGCGGGTAGAGGCCGAGCACCCGCTCCGGATCGTTGATGCGCACCGCTTCCAGCATGGCGAACGTGCGGCTGCGGATGTCGCTGCGCGCCAGATTCTGGTGGGTCAGCAATGCCTCGGCGATCTGATCGCCGATGGTCATGACCGGGTTGAGCGAGAATTTCGGGTCCTGCATCACCATAGAAATGCGCGCGCCGCGGATCGAGCGCATCTGCTTTTCCGACAGCGACAGGAGGTCGGTGCCGTTGAAGGTCATCTCATCTGCGGTGACCCGGCCGGGCGAGCGGATCAGCCGCAGGATCGAGCGGCCGGTCATCGACTTGCCGGAGCCGCTCTCGCCGACGATGCCGAGGCGCTCACGGCCGAGCGTCAGCGACAGGCCCTTGACCACGTCGACAGGACCACGCGCCGTCGGGAACGTGACCTTCAGGTTGCGGATTTCAAGCAGCGCGTTCATTGCCGATCTCCATGCTTGGGGTCGAGCACATCGCGCAGGCCGTCGCCGAGGAAACAGAAGCCGAGACTGACGATGACGATGGCAAAGCCGGGCATCGTCGCCACCCACCACTGGTCGAGGATGAAGGAGCGGCCGCGGGAGATCATCGCGCCCCATTCCGGCAGCGGCGGCTGGGCGCCGAGGCCGATGAAGCCGAGGCCGGCGGCGGTCAGGATGATGCCGGCCATGTCGAGCGTGACGCGGATGATCATCGAGGAGGTGCAGAGCGGCAGGATGTGGTTGACGATGACGCGGAACGACGAAGCGCCCTGCAGCTCGACGGCGGCAACGAACTCCGAATTGCGAATGGTCAGGGTTTCGGCGCGGGCGATGCGGGCATAGCCGGGCCAGGTCGCAATCGCGATGGCGATGATGGCGTTCTGGATGCCGGGTCCAAGTGCTGCCACGAATGCCAGTGCCAGGATCAGCTTCGGCATCGACAGGAAGATGTCGGTGATGCCCATCAGGATGCGATCGACCCAGCCGCCGAAATAGCCGGCGACGGCGCCGATGATCAGGCCGACGGGCGCGGCAAGGACTGCCACCAGCGCCACGATCATCAGCGTGATGCGCGCGCCGTAGACGACACGGCTCCAGATGTCGCGGCCAAGCTCGTCGGTGCCCATCCAGTTGTCCCAGCTCGGCGGCTTGAGCCGCATGGCGAGATCCTGGCCGACAGGCGAATGGGTGGCGATCCAGGGCGCGAACAGCGCCACCAGGATCAGCGTCAGCACAATGACCGCGCCGACCATGGCGAGCGGATTGCGCGCCAGCGCGCGGCTCAGCCGGTAGCTGCGGCCAAGCCGGGCCTGCAGGCGCGAGGACGGCGAATCGTCGAGAAGCCAGTCACGTCCAGTAGCCATCAGCGTGCCCTCGGGTCGAGGACGCGGTAGAGCACGTCCGAAATCTTGTTGATGCCGATGAAGACGGCGCCGATGACCAGCGTCGCGCCCAGAACGGCGTTCATGTCGGCATTGAGCAGCGCTGTCGTCAGGTAGTTGCCGATGCCCGGCCACGAGAACACGGTCTCGATCATGACCGAGCCTTCGAGCAGGCCGGCATAGGACAGGCCGATGACGGTGATCAGCGGCACAAGGATCGGCCGGAAGGCATGGCGCCACAGCACCAGCCTCTCCGACACGCCCTTGACGCGGGCGGTGGTGACATATTCCTGCGCCAGCTGGTCGAGCATGAAGGAGCGCGTCATACGGGCGATGTAGGCAAGGCTGAAGAAGCCGAGCACCGCAGCCGGCAGCGCGATATGGGTCAGCGCGTTGACGAAGATCTCGGTGTCGCCGGCAATGAGGCTGTCGATCAGAAGCAGGCCGGTGACCGGCTCGACGAGGCCATCGTAGAAGATGTCGATGCGGCCGGGACCGCCGACCCATTGCAGCTTGGCATAGAACAGCGCGAGACCAACGAGGCCGAGCCAGAACGCCGGCACCGAATAGCCGAGCAGGCCGACGACACGGATGACCTGGTCGAGCAGGCTGCCCTGGCGGCTGGCGGCATAAACGCCCATCGGCACGCCCATCAGCACGCCGATGATGATGCCGATCGTCGCCATCTCCAGCGTTGCCGGGAAGACGCGGGCCAGATCCTCGGCGACCGGTCGGCCCGTCGACACCGACATGCCGAGGTCACCCGTCAGCACATTGCCGACATAGTGGAAGAACTGGACGATCAGCGGCTTGTCCAGCCCCATCTCGATGCGCACAGCCTCGTAGACGGCGCGCGGGGCGCGGTCGCCGACGACGGCGAGAACCGGGTCGATCGGCACGACGCGGCCGATGAAGAAGGTGATGGCAAGGAGGCCGAGGAAGGTGAAGGCAACGGCGACGATGACGCCGAGCAGGCCCTTCACCGTTTTCCAGGCGTGCCGCGCATTGGGCGACGAGCCGCCAGGCCCTGTTGGAAGCGCCTTGGCGGCGGTAGAGGTTTCTGATGCCACGCGGTCTTTGTTCCTACCACATTGGCCGCGTCGCGGATGCGGCACGGATGTTTTCTGTCGAGCAAAATTCTGCTTGGACTATACAAAAAATTTTGGTTAGATCAAAAAAATTTTGATGGGAGCAAAAAAGCGTGTCCTCGGAGGCCAGCAAAAACACGCCGTCGAGCCAGCCCAAGGTTGGCGCGCTGATCCGTGCCCGCCGCCGCCAGCTGTCGATGACATTGCAGGAATTGTGTGACGCCGCAGGCATTTCGGTCGGTTACCTCAGCCAGGTCGAACGCGATCATGCCACCCCCTCGCTCGGCACCCTCGCCCAGATCGCCCGCAGCCTCGACGTGGGTGTGGATTATTTCATCGCCACGCCCAGCGCCGAGGACGGATTGACCCGCGCGGCCGAGCGCAACCGATTCTCGGTCGACGGCTCGTCGATCGTCTATGAGCGCATCGCCGCCGACTTCACCGGCAACGTGCTCTCGTCCTTCGTCCTCAATGTCCCGCCGGGTTACCGCTCCGAGACGGTCAGCCATGAAGGCGAGGAAATCCTGTTCATCCTCGAAGGCTCGATCACCCAGCGCCTCGAGGACGAAGAGATGGTGCTTTCGGCCGGCGACAGCCTGCATTTCCGCGGCAATCGTCCGCATTCCTGGTCGAACGACACCCAACAGTTCGCGCGCATGCTGTGGACCGGCACCTTGCCGATGTTCAGGTCGCGCACGGAGCATCCGGCCCTGCGCGGTTCACGGGCCGAAGAGAAGACAACGGGAACCAAAAAGGAGAGAAAATGATGAAACTGTTCAAAGCCGCGCTGCTCGCCGCGGCGCTGGCGATGCCGATGACGCCCGCCATCAGCCTTGCAGCCACGCCCGCAGGCGTGCTCGTGGTGGCACAGAACATCGACGACATCGTCAGCATCGACCCGGCCGAGGCCTACGAGTTCTCGTCGGGCGAATATGTCTCCCAGACCTATGACCGCCTCGTCCAGTACGACGCCGCCGACACCAAGACGCTGGCCGCCGGCCTCGCCAAGGAATGGACCGTCGACGACGCCAACAAGACCATCACATTCACGCTGCGCGACGGCGTCAAGTTCACCTCGGGCAACCCGCTGCGCGCCGAGGACGTGGTCTATTCGTTCAAGCGTGTCATCGTGCTGAACAAGGCACCGGCCTTCATCCTGACCCAGCTCGGCTGGACGCCCGAGAATTTCGATTCGATGGTCAAGGCCGACGGCAACAAGGTCGTCATCAAATATGCCGGCGACTTCGCTTCGGCCTTCGTGCTTAACGTGCTGGCCGCCCGTCCGGGTTCGATCGTCGACGCGGTGACGCTGCAGGCCAACGAGGCCAATGGCGACATGGGCAACGCCTGGCTGAAGTCGAACTCGGCCGGCACCGGCCCGTTCGTGCTCAAGGCGTTCCGCCCCGGCGAGCTGATCAACCTGACCGCCAACCCCGACTATTTCAACGGCGCGCCAGCCATCAAGGGCGTCATCATCCGCCACGTCGCCGAAGCCGCGACCCAGCAACTGCTGCTGCAGTCGGGCGACGTCGACATGGCCAAGAACCTGACCTCGGACCAGATCGCAACGCTTGCCGGCAGCGACAAGGTAACCACCGAGACCTATCCGCAGGCGGCCGTGCACTTCCTGTCGTTCAACCAGAAGACGGAGTCGCTGACACCGCCGGCCGTCTGGGACGCCGCCCGCTACCTGGTCAACTACAAGGGCATGACCGACACGTTCCTGAAGGGCCAGATGCAGACGCACCAGGCCTTCTGGCCGAAGGGCTTCCCGGGCTCGCTCGACGAGACGCCCTACAGCTACGATCCGGCCAAGGCGAAGCAGATCCTGGCTGACGCCGGCATCAAGACGCCGATCAAGGTGACGCTCGACGTCATCAATTCGACGCCGTTCACCGACATGGCGCAGTCGCTGCAGGCAAGCTTCGCCGAAGCCGGCATCAACTTCGACATCGTACCGGGCACCGGCTCGCAGGTGATCACCAAGTACCGCGCCCGCACACATGAGGCGATGCTGCTGTACTGGGGTCCCGATTTCATGGACCCGCACTCCAACGCCAAGGCTTTTGCCTACAACACCGACAACTCCGACGGAAACTACCAGTCGACCACCACCTGGCGTAACAGCTGGGCGGTTCCGGAAGAGCTGAACAACGAGACCAAGGCAGCTCTCGCCGAGGCCGATCCGGCCAAGCGCAGCGCAATGTATGTCGACCTGCAGAAGAAGGTGCAGGAGAAGTCGCCGATCGTCGTCATGTTCCAGGCCGCGACCCAGGTGGCGCGTGCCAAGAACGTCGAAGGCTATGTCAACGGCGCAACCTCCGACTTCGTCTATTACCGCCTCGTCAAGAAGAACTGACGAACCGGCCTGGCAGGGACCGCCCATTTGCGGGCGGTCCCATCGCCCTCACCTTACATTACCCCTCCCCAAATCCGAAGAAGGCAGAGACGATGTACGAAGAGCGGATGGCGCGGCTGCGCGAGCGCATGGCTGAGACGGGAACCGACCTGGTGGTCGTCGGCCCCTCCTCGCACCTTGTCTGGCTCGCAGGCATGTCGCCGCATGGCGACGAACGCCCGGTGCTTTTGATCGTGTCGCAGACGCATGCCGGCTTCCTGATGCCGGCGCTGAATGCCGACAGCCAGCGCCCCTTCACCAAATTGCCCTTCTATCCCTGGGCCGATGCCGATGGTCCGCAGGCGGCCTTGGTGCAGCTTCTCGCCGATTGTGGCCTCAAGGGCGGCACCGTCTCGGTTGCCCTCGACGAGACCATGCGCGCCGATTTCGCGCTGCTTGCGCTCGATGCCCTGCCCGGTGCTGCGCGCAGCTTCCTGAACGATACGGTGAGCTTCCTGCGCGGCAAGAAGGACGAGGCCGAATATGCGCTGCTCAAGATGAACGCAGTGCTCAATGACGGTGCCATGAAGGCAGGCTTCGCCGCGCTCAGGGAAGGCGTGACCGAACTCGAGGTCGGCAAGGCCATCCGTGACTTCTACACAGCCAATGGTGCGACCGGAGAATTCGTCAGCGTCTGCTTCGGCGAGAACGGCGCCTTCCCGCACCATCACACCGGCGACCGCAAGCTCAAGGCGAACGAGGCCGTGCTGATCGATATCGGCGGCCGCAAGGACGGTTATCCCTCCGACATGACCCGCGTCGGCGTGTTCGGCGACAAGCCGGAAGGTTTTGACGAGGTGCACGGCGTGCTTGAGCGTGCCGTACAGGCAGCAATCGCCGCCGCAAAGCCCGGCGTTGCCGCCAAGGAGGTCGACAAGGCCGCCCGCGACGTCATCACCGCCGCCGGCTACGGTCCGAACTTCCTGCACCGCACCGGCCACGGCCTGGGCATCGACATTCACGAGCAGCCCTATATCACCGGCACGTCGGAAACGATCCTGCAGGAGGGCAACGTGTTCTCGATCGAGCCCGGCATCTATCTGCAGGGCCGCTTCGGACTGCGCCTGGAAGAGATCGTCATCCTCCGCGGCAACCGCGCCGAGGTGCTGTCGGACCTGCCGCGCGAGGCATTCCTGGTCAAGGCCTGAGCGCTTGCCAATACAGCCAAACTCGCAAAGGGCCGCCGCAGCGGCCCATTTTTGTTGAACCCGGGCCCCCCATCAACGCCCCATTGTCGACCTGCCGCGTTCCGGTGCAATCTTGCGCCTTGGGACGTTGGAGTTGCGCTGGAGGGGCGATGCGTTCTGTGCTGGTGGCGGTGATCGCCCTGATCTCGATCGATGCAAAGGCTGCGGAACAGAGCTTCCCGGCCGACGGCGGCCTCGTCTATTTCAACATGCCCTCTGGCAATGTCGGCTGCCAGTACACGCCGGTAGGCGGCTCGGACGTCTACGAACCCGAAGATGGCGGGCCGGAGCTCGGCTGCGATCGCATCGAGCCGACCTATCTCAGGTTCATCCTCGGCAAATCGGGAAAAGCCAAGCGTTATCAGAATGTTGGCGACAGCGGATGCTGCGACGGCTCGCACACGCTCGACTATGGCAACAGTTGGAGGAAGGGCCCCTTCAGCTGCACGTCGGACAGATCCGGGCTGCGCTGCAGCCGCAATGACGGCCATGGCTTCTTCATCAGCCGGTCGAAAACCCAGGTCTACTGAAGCGCGAGACCACCCGCCGCGCGCCTGGCTTCAGGCAAAAGAAAAGCCGGGCAAGCCCGGCTTTTCGATCAGTATATTGGCCGGAAAGCGATCAGTTGACCGCGTCCTTGAGGCCCTTGCCGGCCGAGAACTTCGGCACGGTGCGAGCCGGGATCTTCACTTCTGCGCCGGTCTGCGGGTTGCGGCCGGTCGACTCCGCGCGTTTTGACACGGTGAAATTTCCGAAACCGACAAGCCGGACATCGCCGCCATTCTTCAGTTCGCCGGTGATGACGGAGAACACCGCATCAACTGCGGACTGCGCATCGCCCTTGGAAAGCTTGGAAGCTTCGGCGACGGCGGACACTAGTTCGTTCTTGTTCATTCAAATTCCCTTCCATGAGAAAACCGGGACATTAGACTCAGCCGGTAGGACACGGACTTTAGGAAAAACTTCGAGCACAACCAAGTCGAAAAGGGGCAAAAAGCCCGGAATTCCGGGGTTTTTTCACATGAAAAAGCCGGGCGCGAGCCCGGCTTTTTGTTTTGACGGCGACTTTAGATACAACTAATGAGCGAAGCCCTTGCCGGCATCCTCGCCGGCATCCGACTTGGCCGCGGGAACATCGACCGGTTCGGTCCACTCGATCGGCTCCGGCATCCTGACGAGTGCGTGACGCAACACTTCGCCAACCCGCGAAACCGGGATGATCTCCATGCCGCTCTTCACGTTTTCCGGAATCTCCGCCAGATCCTTGGCGTTGTCTTCCGGGATCAGCACCTTCTTGATGCCGCCGCGCAGGGCTGCAAGCAGCTTCTCCTTCAGCCCGCCGATCGGCAGGATGCGACCGCGCAGCGTGATCTCGCCGGTCATCGCGACGTCGGCCCTGACAGGAATGCCGGTCAGGATCGAAACGATCGCGGTGGCCATGGCGGCACCTGCGGACGGACCGTCCTTAGGCGTGGCGCCCTCGGGCAGGTGCACGTGGATGTCGCGCTTGTCGAACAGCGGCGGCTCGACGCCGAAGTCGAGGGCACGGCTACGGACATAGGATGCCGCAGCCGAGATCGACTCCTTCATGACGTCGCGCAGGTTGCCGGTGACCGTCATCTTGCCCTTGCCGGGCATCATCACGCCTTCGATCGTCAGCAGTTCGCCGCCGACCTCGGTCCAGGCAAGCCCGGTGACCACGCCGACCTGATCTTCGCCTTCGACCTGGCCGAAGCGATAGCGCTGCACGCCGAGATAATCGTCCAGATTGGCAGCGGTGACCTTCACCGACTTCTTCTTGGTCTTGATGATCTCGGTGACGGCCTTGCGCCCGAGCTTCATCAGCTCGCGCTCGAGGCTGCGCACGCCGGCTTCACGTGTGTAGAGCTGGATCACGGCACGGATCGCATCTTCGGAAACCGAGAACTCCTTGGGCTGGAGCGCGTGGTCGCGGACGACCTTCGGCATCAGGTGCCGCTTGGCGATCTCGACCTTCTCGTCCTCGGTGTAACCGGCGATACGGATGATCTCCATGCGGTCCATCAAGGGCGCAGGGATGTTCAGCGTGTTCGCCGTCGTCACGAACATCACGCTCGACAGGTCGTATTCGACCTCGAGGTAATGGTCCATGAACGTTGCGTTCTGTTCCGGATCGAGCACCTCGAGCAGCGCCGACGACGGATCGCCGCGGAAGTCCTGGCCCATCTTGTCGATCTCGTCGAGCAGGAAGAGCGGGTTGGACTTCTTCGCCTTCTTCATCGACTGGATGACCTTGCCGGGCATCGAGCCGATATAGGTGCGGCGGTGACCGCGGATCTCGGCCTCGTCACGCACGCCGCCGAGCGCCATGCGCACGAACTCGCGGCCGGTCGCCTTGGCGATCGACTTGCCGAGCGAGGTCTTGCCGACGCCGGGAGGACCGACGAGGCACAGGATCGGCCCCTTCAGCTTCTTCTGGCGGCTCTGCACGGCGAGATACTCGACGATGCGGTCCTTGACCTTGTCGAGGCCGTAGTGGTCGGTGTCGAGCACCTCCTGGGCAAAGTGCAGGTCCTGCTTGACCTTGGAGTTCTTGCCCCACGGGATCGACAGGATCCAGTCGAGATAGTTGCGCACGACGGTGGCTTCGGCCGACATCGGCGACATCGACCGCAGCTTCTTGAGCTCGGCATCCGCCTTTTCGCGGGCCTCCTTCGTCAGCTTGGTCTTCTTGATGCGCGCCTCGATCTCGGCAGCCTCGTCGCGGCCGTCCTCGCCCTCGCCGAGCTCCTTCTGGATCGCCTTCATCTGCTCGTTGAGATAGTACTCGCGCTGGGTCTTCTCCATCTGCCGCTTGACGCGGCTGCGGATGCGCTTTTCCACCTGCAGGACGGAGATTTCGGCTTCCATGAAGCCCATCGCCTTCTCGAGCCGCTCCTTGACGGACAGCGTGCCGAGCATCTCCTGCTTCTCGGTGATCTTGATCGCGAGATGCGAGGCCACCGTGTCGGCGAGCTTGGAATAGTCCTCGATCTGGCTGGCAGCACCAACCACTTCGGGCGAAATCTTCTTGTTCAGCTTGACGTAGTTTTCGAAGTCGGAAACCACCGAACGCGCCAGCGCCTCAACCTCGACCTCTTCCTCTTCCGGCTCGCTTAGGATGAGCGCGTGGGCCTCGTGGAAGTCGGACTTGTCGGTGAAGGACTGAATCTTGGCGCGCGTCGTGCCTTCGACCAGCACCTTGACGGTGCCGTCGGGCAGCTTCAGCAGTTGCAACACGTTGGCAAGCGTGCCGATGTCGTAGATCGCATCGGGCTCGGGATCGTCGTCGGCGGCATTCATCTGGGTCGCAAGCAAGATCTGCTTTTCCTGACCCATCACCTCTTCCAGGGCCTTGATCGACTTTTCACGGCCCACGAACAGCGGGACGATCATGTGCGGGAACACGACGATGTCGCGCAACGGCAGGACTGCGAAGGTACCTTCGCTGGAAGAGCGGGATATTTTGGCCATTGTCCAACCTTTCATTTCGCAGCCGCGCGAGCGCCAACCGCGAATCTCATATTAACGACCATGGACGGTTCCGCCTACCGCCGATTACCGCGCGGCATTACAGCACGAAAACCCACCCATCGCCTCTTCTCCGTTAGTTGGAGCTTCGCCGGGTAAACATCAAGGCCAATCCCCAACAGGTATGGCACACGTTTCCCTGAAGTCCCAAAATGAAGCCCCAGAATGCGGAACGGCGCCGCTGGGGCGCCGTTCGCTGGAGCGGTAGTTCGTATCGCCGCATCATGCGGCAGGCAATTCGCCAAGCCTTGGGTCGCCAAGCCTTGGGTCGCCAAGCCTTGGGTCGCCAAGCCTCAGGCGCTGACGCTGCCCTTCTTTTCCTTCTGTTCGGAGTAGATGTAGAGCGGCCTTGCGCTGCCGGTCACCACCTCTTCCGAGATCACGACTTCCTGGACGCCTTCCAGCGCCGGAAGCTCGAACATGGTGTCGAGCAGGATCGCTTCCATGATCGAACGCAGGCCGCGGGCGCCCGTCTTGCGCTCGATGGCGCGCTTGGCGATCGCCGAGAGTGCGTTCTCGTGGAACGTCAGGTCGACATTTTCCATCTCGAACAGGCGCTGGTACTGCTTGACCAGGGCGTTCTTCGGCTCGGTCAGGATCTGGATCAGCGCCGGCTCGTCGAGGTCCTCGAGCGTCGCCAGCACGGGCAGACGGCCGACGAATTCGGGGATCAGGCCAAACTTCAGCAGATCCTCTGGTTCAACCTGGCGGAACAGGTCGCCGGTGCGGCGGTCCTCAGGCGAAGCGACATTGGCGCCGAAGCCGATCGATGTCTTGCGGCCGCGATCCGAGATGATGCGGTCGAGGCCGGCGAAGGCGCCGCCGCAGATGAACAGGATGTTGGCGGTGTCGACCTGCAGGAACTCCTGCTGCGGGTGCTTGCGGCCACCCTGGGGCGGCACGGAAGCGACTGTACCTTCCATGATCTTCAGCAGTGCCTGCTGGACGCCCTCGCCCGAGACGTCGCGGGTGATCGAGGGATTGTCCGACTTGCGGCTGATCTTGTCGATTTCGTCGATGTAGACGATGCCGCGCTGGGCGCGCTCGACATTGTAGTCGGCCGACTGCAGCAGCTTGAGAATGATGTTCTCGACATCCTCACCGACATAACCGGCCTCGGTCAGCGTCGTCGCATCCGCCATGGTGAACGGCACGTCGATGATGCGGGCGAGCGTCTGGGCCAGCAGCGTCTTGCCGCAGCCGGTCGGGCCGATCAGCAGGATGTTGGACTTCGCCAACTCGACGTCGTTGCTCTTCGAAGCGTGCGCGAGACGCTTGTAGTGATTGTGGACGGCCACCGACAGCACGCGCTTGGCGTGGGGCTGGCCAATGACGTAGTCGTCCAGAACCTTGAGGATTTCCTGCGGTGTCGGCACGCCCTCGCGCGACTTCACCATCGAGGTCTTGTTCTCCTCGCGGATGATGTCCATGCACAGTTCGACGCATTCGTCGCAGATGAAGACGGTCGGGCCGGCGATGAGTTTGCGTACCTCATGCTGGCTCTTGCCGCAGAACGAGCAATAGAGCGTGTTCTTGGAGTCGCCGCCGCCGTTGCTGACCTTGCTCATCTTGTCCAAGTCCTTTCACTGCCGCCCGGCCGAAGGTCTGGCTCCGGGGCGCATATGCAATCTAACGACGGACGCCGCCACCGCCATTCCCTGGCCGCCGCAACGATTTCCGTACACTCACATTCCAGAAGTCGCTGCAACGAGTCGCGGCACCCTTGAACAACGCTAAGCCGTCGAAGCTCAACGCCACCTTAACGTAGGCCGACGCTTCCATCGAGGGAACAGCAAAATGTGTCCGAAATGCCGCAGGGCACCTCAAAAATGCGAGATGTGGCCCTGCAGGCAGGTCGCAGCGTCCAATCACGAAGCCGTGGCACCCTCAGCGACGTCGCGGCTTTCGATGACCTTGTCGATCAAACCGAAGTCACGCGCCTCGTCGGCAGTCATGAAATGGTCGCGGTCGAGCGTCCGTTCAATGGTGTCATAGTCCTTGCCGGTGTGCTTGACGTAGACCTCGTTGAGGCGACGCTTGAGCTTGATGATGTCCTGGGCGTGGCGTTCGATGTCCGAAGCCTGGCCGGAGAAACCGCCGGAGGGCTGGTGCACCATGATGCGGGCGTTCGGGGTTGCGAAGCGCATGTCCTTGTGGCCGGCGCAGAGCAGCAGCGAGCCCATCGAGGCGGCCTGGCCGATGCACAGCGTCGATACCGCCGGCTTGATGAACTGCATGGTGTCGTAGATCGCCATGCCCGAGGTCACCACGCCGCCCGGCGAGTTGATGTAGAGATTGATCTCTTTCTTCGGGTTCTCGGCCTCGAGGAACAGCAACTGGGCGCAGACAAGCGTCGCCATGCCGTCCTCGACCGGACCGGTGATGAAGATGATGCGCTCCTTGAGCAGGCGCGAGAAGATATCGTAGGCGCGCTCGCCGCGATTGGTCTGCTCGACCACCATCGGAACGAGGTTCATGTATGTTTCGACGGGGTTCTTCATCGACTGTCCCTTTATCGTGAGGGGATTCCGGCGCCGGACGGGCAGAATCGGTTCAGAGGCTTTGCCCTGTAAATAGGATGCCGCCTCACCATTGCGCAAGGCCGGTGAACACCCGTGATTTCAGCTATTGCTAACTTTCGCTGCGACAGCTGGCTCAATGCTCGGCACTGGAACTTTCCATGCCTGCTGCGGTAGTGGCTCCTCTCAAATGACGCTCGGCTGTCGGTTGAGCGGATATCCGGCCTTGATGACGATCTCGATGGCCTGTTTTGCGGACACCAGCTATCGGAGCGATCGTGAGGGAAGCCAAAGACCAGGAAACGATCCGGTTCTACTCGAACGAGGCAGAAACCTACACGGCAAGGGGCCAGCCGGCGAGCAGGCACCGTCTCCACGACTTCATGGCCCGCCTGCCCGCCGGCGGCCGCGTGCTGGAACTCGGATGCGGCGCGGGACAAGACAGCGAGACCATGCTTGCCGAGGGCTTCGACGTAACGCCGTCAGATGGTACGGAGGCAATCGCGGCGGCGGCCGCGAGACGCCTTGGCCGAACCGTCAAGGTCCTTCTGTTTGACGACATCGACGAAATCGACGCCTATGACGGCGTGTGGGCCAATGCCTGCCTGCTGCATGTGCCGCGCGAACATCTACCGGCAATCATTTCCCGTGTTCAGCGGGCACTGGTCCGCGGAGGGGTGTTTTATGCAAGCTTCAAGGCGGGCGAGGCCGAGGGGCGTGACCGCTTCGGGAGGTACTACAACTACCCTTCCCCGGAATGGCTGGCAGGCGCATATGGCGACCGCGGCTGGAACGGGCAAATCGAAATCACCAGCCGCAGAGGCAGCGGCTACGACCGCCAGCCAACCGACTGGCTTCATGTATTCGCCACCAAAGCCTGAGTGGCTGGGGTGCGCCCCGAGGATCTAAAGCAATGAAAAACGACGCCAGGCACTGGTCCAAGGTGGAACTGCTGCACGAGACCGTCACCAATCCGAACATCCATGTTCGCGGCACGCACAGCTACTACAGCGATGCCTGGTCGGGATCGTTCGAGGACAGCGTGGTGCGGTATCTCTATGGCGACGCCTACAGCCTCAAGGCATGGCAGCCGGCCTGGCCGATCGACCAGCTCCACATCGGCGACTATGTCTGCATCGGCGCAGAAGCGGTGATCCTGCTGGGCGGCAACCACACGCACCGCACCGACTGGTTCAGTCTCTATCCGTTCCCGGAGTTCATTCTGGATGCCTATGCCGGCAAGGGTGACACGATCATCGGCGATGGCGCCTGGATCGGCATGCGCGCCATGATCATGCCGGGCGTGACCGTCGGTGAAGGCGCCATCATCGCCTCGGGCGCGATCGTGACCAAGGACGTGGCGCCCTACACGATCGTTGCCGGAAATCCGGCCGTGCCGATCAAGACGCGTTTTGCGCAGGCCGTTGTCGACAGATTGCTGGCGCTCAAGGTCTACGAATGGCCCGCGGAGAAGTTCGAGGCGCTGAAGCCGCTGCTATGTGCCAACGAGATCGACGCGCTGGCATCGGCGTCGGAAAAATTCGATGCGGGGCGAAGCTGACGCTCAGAGCCGGATCACATACTGCTTGCGAGTCGTTTCAAGCACTTCCCAGCTTCCTTTGAAGCCGGGCCTGAGGACGAAGCTGTCGCCGGCCCGCACCGTGCGGGCCTCGCCGCCCTCCTCCGAGATGACGGAGACACCCGACAGGATGTGGCAGAACTCCCATTCGTCATATTCGATGCGCCATTTGCCCGGCGTCGACTGCCAGATGCCGGCATAGAGCCCGCCGTCTGCCTCCTCGGCATTCCAGGTGGTGAATTTCGGGTCTCCCGAAATCAGACGGCCGCCTGCCGGCGCGCCTGCTTCCGGCTCGATGCCATTGACGTCGATGGTCAGAAACAGCGGCAAGATCGCACTCCCAAACAGCAAAGGGCCCCGGCAGCACGTGCTGCCGGGGCCAAGTCTTGCACGGCCGGTCAGGCCTTGGCCAGCGCCTGCTCGAGGTCGGCGATGATGTCGCTGACATCCTCGATGCCGACCGAGAGGCGGACGACGTCGGGTCCGGCGCCTGCGGCGATCTTCTGCTCGTCGGAGAGCTGGCGATGGGTTGTCGAGGCGGGATGGATGACCAGCGACTTGGTGTCGCCGATATTGGCGAGGTGCGAGAACAGCTCCAGGCCCTCGACGAACTTGACGCCCGCTTCGTAGCCGCCCTTGAGGCCGAAGGTGAAGACCGCGCCGGCGCCATTGGGCGAATACTTCTTCATCAACGCATGGTTCTTGTCGCTCTTGAGGCCGGGATAGGCCACCCATTCGACCTTGGGGTGGTCGGACAGCCAGCCGGCGACGGTCAGCGCATTGTCGCAATGGCGCTGCATGCGCAGCGGCAGGGTCTCGAGGCCGGTGAGGATCAGGAACGAGTTGAACGGCGAAATGGCGGGGCCGAGGTCGCGCAGGCCGAGCACGCGGGCGGCAATGGCGAAGGCGAAGTTGCCAAAGGTCTCGTGCAGCACGACGCCGCCATATTCGGGCCGCGGTTCCGACAGCATCGGATACTTGCCCGACTTCGACCAGTCGAAGGTGCCGCCGTCGACGATGACGCCGCCGATCGAGTTGCCATGGCCGCCGATGAACTTGGTCAGCGAATGGACGACGATGTCGGCGCCATGCTCGATCGGGCGGATGAGGTAGGGGCTTGCCAGCGTGTTGTCGACGATCAGCGGCAGGCCGTGCTTGCGGGCGATGTCGGCGATCTTCTCGATGTCGACGAAGGTGCCGCCGGGATTGGCCAGGCTCTCGATGAAGATCGCCTTGGTCTTGCCGTCGATCTGCTTGTCGAAGCTCGAGATGTCGTTGGTGTCGGCCCAGCGCGCTTCCCAGCCGAAATTCTTGAAGGCATGGCCGAACTGGTTGATCGAGCCGCCATAGAGGCGGGTCGCGGCGACGAAATTGTCGCCCGGGCGCATCAGGTTGTGGAACACCAAAAGCTGGGCGGCGTGACCGGAGGCGGTGGCAAGCGCCGCCGTGCCGCCTTCAAGCGCTGCGATGCGCTCCTCGAGCACGGCCTGGGTCGGGTTCATGATGCGGGTGTAGATGTTGCCGAAGGCCTTGAGCCCAAACAGCGAGGCTGCGTGGTCGGCATCGTCGAAGACATAGGACGTCGTCTGGTAGATCGGCGTGGCGCGTGCGCCGGTTGCCGGATCGGGCTTGGCGCCGGCGTGGACGGCAAGCGTGTTGAAACCAGGTGCGCGCTGGGACATCTTTTTCCTCCAAAGAATAGGTTCGTCAAATCAGCTGGCATCTTTGGCCAAGGCCGCGGCGGAAAGCAAAGACGAAAATTTCACATCTGCCGCGGCAGGCAGAGATTATTTGCGCGGCATTGCAAAAACCCGGACGAATGCCGGACTATTTTGCGCGGATGCCGAAACTCTGGAAACCCTCGCGCATGACAGGGCGCTTCGAGGAGAGCACGCCGGAATTGACGCCGTTCCAGCCGATTTCGCCGGCAAGCCGCGCATATTCGATCTTGGGGCAGCGGTTCATGACGACCTTGATGCCCGCGGCCTCAGCGCGCGCGGCGGCCTCGTCATGGCGAACGGTCAACTGCGTCCAGATCACCTTGGGCAGCGGATCGAGCTTGAGCACCTCGTCGACGATGCCTGGCACGGCAGGCGACGCCCTGAAAACATCGACCATGTCGATCGGCGCGGGGATGTCGGCAAGGCTGGCATATGTCATGCGGCCAAGGATGTCCTTGCCGGCATGTCCGGGATTGACCGGAAAGACCTCGTAGCCCTTGTCGATCAGATATTTGGTGACGAAGTAGCTCGGCCTGACGTCATTAGCCGACGCGCCGACGACGGCGATCGTCTTCACCGCATTCAGAATTCCGGCGATGTAGGCGTTGTCGTAGCTGTCGTGGTTCATCTGTCGTTGTTCATGGCCGCCTCGTTCAACGGCACTGGATACCGGCTTTCGAAAGCGAGCGCAAACGTCACGGCAGCGAGATCGAGCCATCCTCGGCGATCGGGAAATCGGGATTGTGGGCCACTTCCCACAAATGGCCTTCGGTATCGGCGAAATAGCCGTACCAGCCGCCCCAGAAGGCGCGCTGCGCCGGCTTGACGATGCGGCCGCCTGCCCTTTCGGCCGTCGCCAGGATCTCGTCGACCTCCGCCTCGGAGCGCGTGTTGTAGGCAATCGACACACCGGAGAAACCGCCCTTGCCGCCGGGAACGCCGGCGTCGGCAGCCAACTGGTCGCGGCTCCAGAGACCGAGCACGATGCCCCCCATCTGGAAGAAGGCGACACCCTCGGTGATCGACTGGTTCCGCCTGAGCCCCATTGCTTCATAGAAGCGCACGGCGCGGCCGAGATCGTCCACTCCAAGTGTCACAAGCGAAAGGCGTTGTTCCAAACCTATTCTCCTGTCCAGTCGGCCTGGCGCTTGTCGATGAATGCGCCAATCCCCTCCTCGGCATCCTTTGCCAGCATGTTGTCGACCATCACCTTCGCCGCATGGTCATAGGCTTCGGCAAGGCTCATCTCGGCCTGGGCGTAGAACGCCTCCTTGCCGATCTTCAGCGTCAAAGGCGATTTCGAAACAATGGTTTGCGTATATTTGCCAACAATGTGATTCAGGTATTCACGCGGCACGACACGGTTGACCAGCCCGAAGTCGCGCGCTGTCGTGGCGTCGATGGTCTCACCGGTCAAAAGCATCTCCATCGCCTGCTTGCGCGAGACGTTGCGCGAGAGCGCGACCATCGGCGTCGAGCAGAACAGGCCGATATTGACGCCGGGCGTGCAGAAGGTCGACTGCTCGGAGGCAATGGCGAGATCGCAACTGGCGACGAGCTGCAGGCCGGCCGCGGTGGCGAGGCCGTCGACCTCGGCGATGACAGGCTTGGGGTGGCGCACGATCGACTGCATCAGCGCCGAGCAGCGCGACATTGTGAGCTCGAAGAAGGCGCGGCCGCGATCGGCATCGCTTCGGTGCGCCGTCAGTTCCTTGAGGTCATGGCCGGCTGAAAACACGCCGCCCTGGGCGGCGATGACGATCACCCGGATCGCCTTGTCGTCCATGGCGCCATCCAGCTGTGCCTGAAGTGCTGCCATGGTCGCGACCGAGAGCACGTTAGCCGGCGGATTGGAGAGCACCAGACGCAGCACGCCCTTATCCAGACTGGCCCAAACCGGACCTTCCGGTGTGCTACGTTTGATGGCGACGATTTCTGCCATGGTGTCCCCTGAGCGAGTTCAGTGCGGCGAAAGACGAATCGCCAAAGTCGAGCCTCAGCCATATACGTTTGCACACAAACTTGGTTCCCAACCATGTGAACGTGGCGAACTCGACGGTTCATCCGGCAAGCCTAAAAAATGGGGCCGGGCGCATGATGGGAAAGTCGATGGAAAGAGCTATATGCCCGAGCAGCACGGACTGACGCCGACGATGACGGCGAACGAGGTCAACGATCTCCTCAAGCAGGTCTACCCTCAGCTCAACGAACATTACGACTTCTACCAGGTGACGGAGGTTTTCCCGGGTGGATGCACCGTGCGCCTCAACGCCGACCAACGCCATCTCCGGCCCGGCGGCACCGTCTCGGGCCCGTCGCTGTTCACGCTTGCCGACATCGGCGGCTATGTCTGCGTGCTGAGCCACGCCGGACCAGACGCCTTGTCGGTGACGACCAATCTCAACATCAACTTCATGCGCAAGGCCGAAGCCGGCCCGATCGACGGCCACTGCCGCATTCTCAAGCTCGGCAAGAGCCTGATGGTGTTCGACATCGACATCGTCGCCGGCCCGGACCAGCAGACCGTGGCGCACGCCACCGGCACCTATTCGATCCCGCCGAAGCGCCAAACGACGCGGTAAAATAATACCACATCCATAACATCTTGTTTTTGCTATGCATTACAAGACGACTGCCTATTTCGGTTCGCTTGACGGGCCATCAGCCCTCGCCTATAAGCCCATCCAAAGCAGCGGCCCGCAATGGCCGCCGTTTTGTTATTGGCGGCGGGCCTTGGCCGGACGCCAATGAAAGCAACAAGAAACGCCTTCTCTTGAAGGTCCGAACCGAAAGCATAAAACCATGACAACCTTTTCGCAGAAGCCTGCGGACGTGGTGAAGAAGTGGGTGCTGATCGACGCCGAAGGTCTCGTCGTCGGCCGTCTCGCTACCATCGTCGCCAATATCCTCCGCGGCAAGAACAAGCCGACCTTCACCCCGCACGTCGACGACGGTGACAATGTCATCATCATCAACGCCGACAAGGTCGCGTTCACCGGCAAGAAGTTCACCGACAAGGTGTACTACTGGCACACCGGCCATCCCGGCGGCATCAAGGAGCGCACCGCGCGCCAGCTGCTCGAAGGCCGCTTCCCTGAGCGCGTGCTCGAGAAGGCCGTTGAGCGCATGATCCCGCGTGGCCCGCTCGGTCGTCGCCAGATGAAGAATCTCCGCGTCTATGCAGGCGCCGACCATCCGCATGTCGCCCAGCAGCCTGTGACGCTCGACGTCGGCGCGCTGAACGCCAAGAACAAGAAGGCCTCGTAATCATGGCTGATCTCAGCTCGCTCGCAGAACTCGGCACCGTCGCTGCAGCCGCACAGCCGGCAGCTCCGGTCCACGTCCAGAAGCTCGACAAGAGCGGCCGCGCTTACGCCACCGGCAAGCGCAAGAACGCCATTGCTCGCGTCTGGATCAAGCCGGGCACCGGCAAGATCATCGTCAACGGCAAGGAATTCGCGACTTACTTCGCGCGCCCCGTGCTGCAGATGATCCTCAACCAGCCGATCGTTGCGGCTGCTCGCGTCGGCCAGTACGACGTCATCGCCACCGTCGTCGGCGGCGGTCTGTCGGGCCAGGCCGGTGCTGTTCGTCACGGCGTCTCCAAGGCGCTGACCTACTACGAGCCGACGCTGCGCGGCGTGCTCAAGAAGGGCGGCTTCCTGACCCGCGACAGCCGTGTCGTCGAGCGTAAGAAGTACGGCAAGGCCAAGGCCCGCCGTTCGTTCCAGTTCTCGAAGCGCTAAGCGTTTCGCAGTCCGGATTTTTGGAAAAGGCCGCCTTCGGGCGGCCTCAGACTGCTGACAAACCCCGTCGAATTTCGGCGGGGTTTTGTTTTGTGGGTTGATTGAGCTTTTGGATTGATTTCGGGGAGCAGATGCCAAGGCCGTTGCGAGCCGGCTTTGGCCTCATGCGAGGCTTGGTTCTGGCTTTGGCCAGAGGCTGATTGCGATCTTTTTCATGTTCTGGGCGGCGGCTGC
>NZ_JACJHY010000005.1 GCF_014138625.1 Aminobacter ciceronei | reverse complement strand
GTGACACCCTTGCCGACATCGACGACGACGCCGGCACCCTCATGGCCGAGAATGGCCGGGAAGATGCCTTCGGGATCGGCGCCCGACAGCGTGAATTCGTCGGTGTGGCAGATGCCGGTCGCCTTGATCTCGACCAGCACCTCGCCCTCGCGCGGCCCCTCGAGGTCCACCTCCATGATCTCGAGCGGCTTTCCGGCTCCAACGGCAACGGCGGCGCGGGTTTTCATTTTCTTCTCACTCCCAAATCTGGATTGTCAGCCGTGCATGTCACCGGCTTGAATGTTGTCTTCTGACTTCAGGCCGCCTTGGCAGGCCCTGCGGGGAACACGCCGGACATGACCGTGAAGCCCTTGATGCGTTTGACCCGATCGCACCAGCGGCGGATCGCCGGATAGTCCTGTCTTGAAATGCCGCCCTCTTCCGACAGCATGATGTAGGGGAAGCAGGCGATGTCGGCGATCGTCGGGTGTGACGCCGAGCAGATCCAGTCGCGCCCCTCCTGCTCGCCGAACCACAGATGCTCATCGAGAATGCGGAACAGCCGGTGCGCGCCAGTGCGGGCCGCCTCGACGTCGAAGTCGTAGAACAGAGCGTCGTGCAGGCGGGCGGCGGATGCGGTGGCGGTGATGCCGTCGGCAAAGGCCAGCCACTGGCTGACCTCGCCGAGCAGGGCGGGATTGTCGCGCGGGTACCAGGTTCCCGCCGCGTCATATTTCGAGGCGAGGTAGACGAGGATCGCCTGGGCGTCGCGCAGGATAAGCCCGTCGTCGTCGATGACAGGCAGCTGGCCGAGCGGATTGATCCTGAGGAACCAGTCCGACTTGTGCTCGCGCCCGGGGTAGAAATCGACCGGCACCGTCTTCCAGTCGACGCCGAGCATGCTCATCAAAAGGCGCAGCTTGTAGCAGTTGCCCGACAGTTCGTAGTCGTAGAGCGTGATCATCAAAAACTCCTAGAGGTCGAGCACAAGCCGCGCCGACTTGGCACGCGACACGCAGGTCATGATCTTGGTGCCGGACTTGCGCTCGGCATCGTTGAGATAGACGTCCTGGTGGTCGGGCTCGCCTTCGATGACGGTGGCGAGGCAGGTGCCGCAGGCGCCCTGCTCGCAGGAAGACGGCATGTCGATGCCGGCGTCGCGCATCACCTCGAGGATCGTCTTGCCGGCGGGCACCGTCAGCGTCATGCAGGAGCGCGCCAGCGCCACCTCGAAACTGGTGCTGTCGTCGATGACATTGGTGTTCTTGAAGTATTCGAAATGCACCGCCGTTTCGGGCCAGCCCATCTCAGCCGCGATATGACGCGCCGCCTCCAGCATCGGGCCGGGACCGCAGAGATAGACATGCTTGTCGGGACCGTAGCCGCTGAGGATCTCGCGCAGCTTGGCGCCGGTCTGGTCTGGCGAAAGGCCGAGATGCGGCTTGAGCGAGGCGCCGAGCGTGCTGGTCTTCTCCGGGAAGGCAAGCTGCGCTTCGTTCTGGGCAAAGTAGTGCAGCTCATGCACCAGGTTCTGGTTGTTGAGCGCCTGGGCCATGGCGAGCAACGGCGTGATGCCGATACCGCCGGCGATGAAGATGGTCTTCACCGAGTCGCGGCGCAGCGGGAAATTGTTGCGCGGCTCGGAAATCGCCAGCACGTCGCCTTCGCGCACTGTCTCGTGCAGGCAGGTCGACCCGCCCTTGGAATCGCGCTCCAGCTTGACGCCGATGACGTAGCTGTCGCTTTCGCCCGGGCCGTTGGTGATCGAATATTGCCGGATCAGCCCATTGGGCAGGTGCACGTCGATATGGGCGCCGGGCTGGAAGGTCGGCAGCAGGCCCTTGATCGGGCGAAGCTCGAAGCCGGCGATACCATCGGCTGCCAGCCACTTCCTGGCGACCTCGACACGGATCGTCGCTTTGCGGCCGTGTTTGCTCTCCTCGGGCATCTCGGCGAGTTCGGGCGAGACACGCTCGATCACCGGCTCCAGCGGCGCCGGTGCCGGCTCGCGCGCCGCCTCGGCCTCGACCGCCAGACGCAGCCTGGAGAGCAGCTCATTGTGATGGCGCAGCACGGCAAGGCGCGCAGCGCCTTCGACCTGCCCGTCGAGCACGCCACGGATCACCGAGCGATTGGAATCGACCGGCTGGACGAAAAACACGGCCAGCGTGGTGGCATCAGCCTCGCTCGAACGCAGCACCACCGAAAAGGTGCTTGCAGCTTCGACCGCGACCTTGGCGGCGGAGCCGTCGATCCTGCCGCTCGGCTGGAAGCGGTAGCCCTTCAGCCTGGCGGCGACCACGTCGGCCGGCGCATTGACCGGGATGCCGCGCAGCGCCAGCAGCCGACCCTCGGCGAGCCCTGCCACCTCCGGCACTTCGCCCTGCGGTTCTTCCGCCGACCAGACGAGACCGTAACGCTCGATGGCGGCAAAGGTGCGGTTGGTGATGGTGCGAGCCGGTGCGTCGGCCGGGTGCGCCGGGATGTAGGTGCAGCCGGCCGTGCGGTTCGAGTAGCGCCAACCATGGTACTGGCACTTCAGCTCGCGGCCATCATTGATGCCGATCGACAGGCGGACGCCGCGATGCAGGCAGCGGTTTTCCCAGATGTTGACGTATCCATCATCGGCACGCCAGACGGCGAACTCGCGGCCGAGCAGCTGGCCGTGGAAAACATGACGCAACGGAAGGTCGTGCGCCGCGGCGATGGGATGCCATCTGGATTTGGCTAGGTCGAGCATATGGTCCTCGCTAAGATCTTTTCGTTGGCGCCCTCAGGCGCTCAGGTGGCGGCCGGGATGACCCCGTAGGTCACGCCCTTCTGGCTCAGCCACCGGCGATAGGCGATCGCCGACTTGTCGGCACGGATTGGTGTTTCGGCGCGCGGATCGAGCGGCAGGCGCTTCGGGAACTGGTTTTCCAGAATCGGCTTGTCCTGCCCGAAGATGGTCTGCTGGAAGCGCTTGATGACCTTGTCCTCATTGTCTTCGTCCAGCACGCACAGCAGCATGTGGGCGCGGACATGCTCCTGGTCGATAGGCTGCAGGAAGACGGCGATGACATCGAGGCGGCTCTCGTCGAGCGGGCTCGACTTGTAGAGCACCGAGCAATAGGGATGCGGCACGCGGTAGATGTAGTCGACGTCGGCGCCGCCGTCCGAGGCCGTCGATGCCATCGGCTGGAAGAAGCGGCAGCGTGTCGCCAGGATTTCGTCGCGATCGACGGAAATCTCGACATCGTATTCCTTCACTTCCGTGTGCGGTTCGGCGCCGAGGATATCGGTGTGGACATAGGGGAAGTGGCCCATATCGAGAAAGTTCTCGATCGCCCGCGGCGCCGAGACATTGACGCCAAAAGTGGCGGCGTTGAGCTTGCGGCGATCGACCTCGTCAAACTCCGGAATCGGGAACAAGTCGGCCGGCGGGTTGCCGAGCGAGGTCCAGATGTAGCCATAGGCGAGCTTCAGCGGCAGCTTGCCGGAAATGACGGCAATATCGACAGGGCTGCCCTCGGCGAGATCGGCGCGATCGCGCCAGACAGCCGCATTTCCCTCACCGTCAATGGCAAAGCTGAGACGCTCCTCGAGCAGCACCGTGTCGACGACGACACCAGCTGCCACTTCCGACAGGGCGGCCAGCGGGTGCCAGAGGTCGAGGATCACCTGATCCGTGCATCGCGTCTTGGTCATATGCATATCCTTCACAAAGGGTGCGGATCACATCCGCGCCGGTATTGCGCCGTAAGTGACCGGTTTGTCGCGCAGCCAGCGCCGGTACAGCACGGCGACGGCATCGGCCCGGATGGGCGTTTCAGCGCGAGGGTCGAGTGGCAGGCGCCTGGGCACCTGGTTCTCCAGGATCGGCTTGTCCTGGGCGAAGATCAGCTGCATGAAGCTGCGAATGCCAGCCTCGTCGATCCCATCCTTGAGGTAGGCAAGGAAGGGATGGGCAACACAATTGTCCTCATCGACCGGCTGGACGAACAGGGTGATGACGTCGAGCCGATCCTTCTGCACCGGATTGCTCTTGTAGAGCGCCACCGTGTAGGGCCGGGTCACCTTGTAGATGTAGTCGACGACAAAACCTCCCTTGGCCGTCGGCGAAGCCACCGGCTGGTAGAACTTGCATTCGGTCGCGACCAGCTCGTCGGCGGCCGTCAGCTCGACCTTGTAGGGCGCGACCTCCGTATGTGGCTCGTCGCCGAGCCAGCCGGTGTGAACGAAGGGGAAATGGCCCATGTCGAGAAAGTTCTCGACCATCCTCAAGCCCGACACCTTGACCGCGATCGAGCCACCGGTGACGAGATACCGATCGCCTTCCTCGGCCTCCGGCACAAAAACGATGTCGCGCTCCGGCTTGCCGAGGCAGGCCCAGAGGAAACCGTAGCGCTTGGTCGAAGTGACCAGGGCGCCGGTGTCGTCGCGGACGACTTCCTTGTTGTAGCGCCCGCGGCAATGGATGGTGATGTCGACGCCCAGCAGACGGGTGTGAAACGGCGCGCCGACCGACAGGTTGGCGAGGTCCGCAACCACATGCCAATCGTTAAGCAGGACTCTGTCGCTACAAAGGGCTGCTGTGCTCATCGCACCCTCCCTGTTGGCTAGCACTTCCCCGTGAACCTAGCTCTGTTATGTCCTCATTGGAAACACAGGATTGGATATCAATCAATAAGAAATTGCATGCCGATGTGAGAATTTTGGTTGACAGGCGCCAGCGATTGAATACCGATATGGAAACCGTAACCCCGGATATGCGACGCCGCCGGCGTGGCGCGAACCCGGGCTGGCCGTCAAGCAAGCCAAAGGCGCTGGCGGGAAGGAGAACGCCATGAGCAACCGCTCGCAGGCCATTGCCGACATACTGACGCGGGCGATCCTCGATCACCGCCTCGTGCCCGGCTGCAAGCTTGGCGAGCGCGAGCTGTCGGAGGTCTTCGACGTCAGCCGCATCGTCATCCGCCAGTCGCTGATCCGCCTTGCCGACGACGGCCTTGCCCAAATCGAGCGCAACCGCGGCGCCTTCGTCGCCCGTCCCAGCATGCAGGACGCGATGGAGATCTATGACGCGCTGACCCTTGTCGAACAGGGCGTCGCCGCCCAGCTGAGCGACCGTCTCGGGCCTGCCGGCTGGGCCGAACTGCGCCAGCATGTCGAGCGCCAGCGCAAGGCCGTGGCTTCAGGCAACGACGCACTCGCCGACGTGCTCGGCCAGGAGTTCCACACCGTCTTCGTGCGCCTAAGCCGCAACAAGGTGATGCAGGAAATTCACGCCCAGCTGGTCCGCCGCACCACCTTGCTGCGTTCGCTGATCACCGCCGACTTCGACTATTGCAACCTGCTTGACGACCACGCCAAGCTCATCGAACTTCTCGAAAAGGGCCGGCTCAAGCCGGCAATGGAGCTGATCGACGCGCACCACCGCTCCGTCGTGCGCGGTTACATCATGGACCGCCAGGTCTTTCCCGAGCTGACGCCACGCGAAGCGCTCGAACCCTATCTCGACGGCAAGGCAGGCGAGCCGCCGAAACCGGCACCAAGAAAGAAGGCAGGAGAGAATGGCGGGGCACGGACGCACACCCATGTCCACGTCGTAAAATAGACCCGGCACAAAGCCGGGCGCATCCAACCAACAGAGGGTTACCACCATGTTCAATCTGACCAGACGGCAATTTCTGCAATATTCCGGTGCCGCGGGCGCGGCACTCGGCACCAGCGGCCTTGCCGGCATCGCCAGCGCCCAGGAGCCGCTCAAGATCGGCGTCGTCTACGTCTCGCCGATCGCCGACATCGGCTGGACCAAGCAGCACAGCCTTGGCGTCGATGCCATCAAGGCCGAGTTCGGCGACAAGGTGGCGCTCACCGTCATCGACAACATCTTCATGCCGCAGGACGCCGAACGCGTCTTCCGCGAGCTCGCCGCTTCCGGCAACCAACTGATCTTCGGCACCTCCTTCTCGCATGGCACGCCGATGCAGAAGGTGGCGCCGCGCTTCCCGAAGGTCGCCTTCGAGCATTGCTCCGGTATCGTCCACCTCGCCAATCTCGGCACCTTCGAGGCCAAGTATTACGAAGGCACTTTCGTTGCCGGTGCCGCCGGCGCGCATATGAGCAAGAATGGCAAGATCGGCTTCATCGGCGGCTTTCCGATCCCCGACATCGTCGGCCCGGCCAACGCGCTTCTGCTCGGCGCCCAGAGCGTCAATCCCGAGGCCACCTGCAACGCCATCTTCCTCAATTCCTGGTTCGATCCGGGCAAGGAAAAGGAAGCCGCCAACACGCTTTTGTCGCAGGGCTGCGACATCATCTGCTCGATGACCGATACCGCCACCGGCGTGCAGGTTGCCGGCGAAGGCGGCGCATGGTCGATTGGTTACGCCAGCGACATGGCCAAGTTCGGCTCGGGCAAGCAGCTCACCGCCTTCACCCTCGACTGGTCGAGCGACTATGTCGGCGCCGCCAAGGGCGTTGCCGCGGGCACCTGGAAGCCCGAGGCGCGCTGGGACGGCCTGGCCGGTGGCGTCGTCAAGATGGCGCCTTACAATGAGGCGATCCCGGCCGACGTGATCACCAAGCTCAAGCAGCTCGAGGCGGACATCGGCTCCGGCAAGATCCACCCCTATGCCGGCGAACTCAAGGACCAGGACGGCAACGTCAAGGTCGCGGCCGGCAGCGTGCTGGCCGATGCCGACATCCGCGGCATGAACTGGTTCGTCAAGGGAATGATCGGCAAGCTCGCCTGATCCTCCCTCGCAACCGCTAGCAATTCCACCGGGGCGCTACAGCGCCTGGTGTCCAGTTGGACACGCAAAGGACGCTGTAGCGCTTAAAACGGGTGCACGATCCTTCCCGAAAATCGGTTCCGATTTTCGGGGTCATGCACCGCCCCGGTTGGTCTATGGCTGCGCACCGTCCAACCCTCACGGCAGGACCCGGCTATGCCCCCACGCCTCGAATTGCGCAACATCACCAAAAGTTATCCCGGCATCATCGCCAATGACGACATCTCGATGTCGATCATGCCAGGCGAAATCCACGCCGTGCTCGGCGAAAACGGCGCCGGCAAATCGACCCTGATGAAGATCATCTACGGCGCCGCCCAGGCGGATTCCGGCGAGATCTTCTGCGACGGCAAGCCCATTGCCGCGCACACCCCGGCGACCTCGCGCGCGCTCGGCATCGAAATGGTCTACCAGCATTTCGCGCTGTTTGAATCGGTCACCGTGGTCGAGAACATCGCACTTGCGGTGTCGAGCAGCTTCGACCTCGACACGCTGGCGCGCCAGATCACTGAACTGTCGAACCGCTACGGCATGCCGATCGACCCCTATCGCCGCGTCCACGACCTGTCCGTCGGCGAGCGCCAGCGCGTCGAGATCGTGCGCTGCCTGCTGCAGGCGCCGAAGCTTTTGATCCTCGACGAGCCGACCTCGGTGCTGACGCCGCAGGCCGTCGTCAAGCTGTTCGAGACGCTGCGCCAGCTCGCCGCCGAAGGCTGTTCGATCGTCTACATCAGCCACAAGCTCGATGAAGTGCAGGAGCTCTGCGACACCGCGACAGTGCTGCGCAACGGCAAGGTCACCGGCACCGCAAGACCCAAGGAAAGCACCTCGGCGCAACTTGCGCGGCTGATGGTCGGCGCCGAGCTGCCCGAAATGCACGTCTCACCCTCGGTGCCGAGCGACAAACCGGTGATCGAGGTGCGCGGGCTCACCGCCCCTGCCCGCGACAAATACGGCGTCGAACTCAAGAACGTCTCCTTCGAGGTACGCGGTGGCGAGATCGTCGGGCTTGCCGGCGTCTCCGGCAACGGCCAGGCCGAGCTGATCTCGCTGCTCAGCGGCGAACGGACACATGCCAATGCGCTGTCGATCCAGATCGGCGGCAAGGCTGCGGCCCATCTCAACGCCAGCGAAAGGCGCAAACTCGGCATGGCCTTCGTGCCGGAAGAGCGGCTTGGCCGCGGCGCGGTGCCGCCGCACGCGCTGTGGCAGAACGCCGTGCTGACGGCCCACCGCTCCGGCCTGGTGCGCAACGGTCTCGTCGACCGCAAGCAGGCAAACAGCTTCGCCGCCAAGATCATCGAGCGTTTCAAGGTCAAGGCCAACGGCCCGCAGTCGAGCGCCCAGAGCCTGTCGGGCGGCAACCTGCAGAAATTCATCGTCGGCCGCGAGATCGCGCTCGAACCGAAGCTGTTCCTGGTGGCGCAGCCGACCTGGGGTGTCGACGTCGGCGCCGCCGCCTTCATCCGCCAGACGCTTGTCGATCTGAGCCGGTCGGGCGCGGCCGTGCTGGTGATTTCGGAGGAGCTCGACGAACTGTTCGAGATCTGCGACCGGCTGCTTGTCATCTGCCAGGGCCAGGTCTCGCCGCCACTGATCAGGACAAAAACCAACCGCGAGGAAATCGGCCTGCTGATGACAAGGGTCGACCGCGGCAACGGCACCAATGGGAGAGGCGAAGTTGCGATTCAGGATTGAACAAAGACCGGAACCATCCGCCAGGATGCGGGTGGCGGCGCCGGTCATCGCGACCGTGCTCACCCTTCTCGTCGGCTCGCTTTTGTTTGCCGTGCTCGGCTACGACCCGCTGGCGACATTGCAAGCCTTCTTCATCACCCCGCTCAATTCGCTGAACGGGCTGTCCGAGTGGCTGCTCAAGGCGTCGCCGCTCATCCTCATCGCCTGCGGCCTTGCCGTCGGCTTCCGCGCCAATGTCTGGAACATCGGCGCCGAGGGCCAGTTGATCATCGGCGCCCTCGCCGCCTGCGGCGTGGGCTTGTTCTACCCCAATCCCGACAGCTGGCTGCTGCTGCCGCTGATGTTCTTCGCCGGCGCCATCGCCGGCATGGCCTGGGCCGCCATCCCCGCCTTCCTCAGGGCGCGGATGAACACCAACGAAATCCTGGTCACGCTGATGCTGACCTATATCGCGACGCTCTTGTTGTCGTGGCTGGTGCACGGCCCCTGGCGCGACCCGGCCGGCTTCAACTATCCGCAGACGGCCCTGCTGTCGGCGGCGGCGATGTTCGAGCCTTTCGACTATGCCTACCGGCTCAACGCCTCGGTGTTCATCACCGTGGTCGCAGTGTTCCTGATGTGGCTGTTCACTGACCGCAGCTTCCTTGGCTACAAGATGTCGGTCTCGGGCGCAGCCCCTCTGGCAGCACGCTACGCCGGCTTCCGCGAATCCGCTGCCGTGTGGACCGGTTTGCTTGCCGGTGGCGCTGCCGCTGGCATCGCCGGCATGGCCGAGGTCTCCGGCCCGCTCGGACAGCTGTCGCCGCAAATCTCGCCCGGCTATGGTTTCGCGGCGATCATCGTCGCCTTCATCGGCCGTCTTAACGCTTTTGGCATCGTGCTGGGCGGATTGCTGATGTCGCTCTTGTTCCTCGGCGGCGAAGCAGTGCAAATGAACCTCGGCCTGTCGGCTGCGCTCACCCGCATCTTCCAAGGCATATTGCTGTTCTTCTTGCTTGCCGCTGACTTCTTCATCTTCTACCGGCTTCGCCGCATTCCGGAGCATGCCTGATGGACTTGTTCATTGCCATCTTCACCGGCACCATCATTGCCGCAACACCATTGATCTTTGCAGCGCTCGGCGAACTCGTCGTCGAGAAATCGGGCGTCCTCAACCTCGGCATCGAAGGCATGATGCTGATGGGTGCCGCCTTCGCCTTCTGGGCCATCGTCGCCGGGCTGCCGATGCCGGTCGCCATCCTGGCCGGCGCGCTTGCAGGGGCCGCCGCATCGCTGCTGTTCGGCGTGCTGGCGCTGACCTTCCTGACCAACCAGTATGCCGCCGGCCTGGCGCTCGCCATCTTCGGCTCGGGCGTGTCGGCATTTCTCGGTCGCAATTTCGGCTCGGCGCCGATCGACGCACTGAAGAAGATCTACATCCCCTATCTCTCCGACATTCCGGTGATCGGGCCGATGCTGTTCCGCTTCGACCCGATGGTCTATTTCGCCATCATCATGTTCTTCGTCATCAGTTGGTTCCTGTACCGCACCAAGGGCGGGCTGGTGCTGCGCACCATCGGCGAGTCACCCGAGACGGCGCATGCCATCGGCTATCCGGTGATCAGGATCCGCTATCTCGCCGTGCTGTTCGGCGGGCTGATGGCCGGACTTGCCGGCGCCTATCTGTCGGTTGCCTACACCCCACTCTGGGTCGAGAACATGACCGCCGGCAAGGGCTGGATCTCGCTGGCGCTGGTTGTCTTCGCGACATGGCGACCACTGCGCGTGCTGCTCGGCGCCTGGCTGTTCGGCGGCATGACCATCCTGCAGCTGCAGGGCCAGGCGCTTGGTATCGCGGTGCCTTCGGAACTGCTCTCCGCCCTGCCTTATCTGGCAACGATCGTGGTGCTGGTCATCATCTCGCAGAACCGCCAGATGCTGGCGCTGCACTTCCCGGCCTCGCTCGCCAAGCCGTTCCGGCCAGCGACCTGACGAAACGACAGGCGGGGCTAAACGCCCCGCCGCTCACGCCCAGGGATCGCTCACCCGGGGCCAGATCGGACGGACAAGCTTGGTGTAATTGGTCACGCGCGGATTGCTCGGATAGGAGCTCGGCGCGTCGACATAGACGATCTCGGCCGCCACCGGCGCGAAACCGGCATAGAAATGGTTGGTCGACTTGACGAGCAAAATGTCCTTGTCCGCAGGATCAACGCCGAGATTTGAGAAAATGTCGGGTTCGAAAGTCTGGGTGCGGTTGGTGTTGAGGATGACGTCGACCTCGGTGCCCACGATCCGCACGAGAGCCGTCAGCCCAAGCGTGACGCGGCTCGGCCCGAAACTCTGCCAGCCTTCCTCGACCGTCTTCAGCACCTGAACCCTGGCGTCGATCGGCTCGCCGGCCTGCGGGCCTGCCTTGCCGCCGAAGCGCAGGTCGATGATGGCGCCTTCGCCGGCGGCATGGCAGAAGGTCACCGCGATCGGATCCCAGATGGTGGCGACGCCAACCTTGTCGAGGCCACGCTCCAGCATCCGGCGCAGAACGAAGGTGCCGTCGCCGGCAACGCCGCCGCCCGGATTGTCCCAGACGTCGGCAATGACGGCAGGCTTGGTCGGGTTGGCCTTGCGCGCGGCCAGCGCCCGGTCGATGCCGGCGTTAGTGTCGAGCATCTCCATCGCCGTCTTTTCGCGCATTGCATAGAGTTCGCGGCCGAGCTTTTCGGCCAGCGCATCGCCCTTGGCCTTGTCATTGTCGGTGACGACCACGATGCGCGAACCCATCTCCGGCACGTCGGAGCCCATGAAACCATGGATAACCGACACCGACAGGATGCCGTCCTTGCCGTGCAGCGCCTTGATGCGGTCGACGAAGGAGCGCATCGGCTCGCGGCTGGTCGGCAACACCGTGATCATGCGGCAGTCGAAGGTCGAGATGACTGGCTTGATCTCGCCGCGCGCAGCGGCCAGTCCAAGCTCGACGACATGTTCGCCGCGCTCATAGAAATCGGTATGCGGGAACTCGAGGAAGGCCGCGAGCACGTTGCAGGCGGCGACGCGTTTCGGCGTCAGATGGCTGTGCGGATCGAACTCGGAAGCAACAACGACGTCGGGCCCGACGATGTCACGGACCCGGGCGAGCAGGTCGCCTTCGCAGTCGTCATAACCCTGCGCCACCATGGCGCCGTGCAGGCCGAGGATGACGGCATCGACAGGCATGGCACTCCGGAGCTGGTCGAGGATCTCGTCGCGCAGCGCCTCGAAGGTCTGGCGCTGCACCAGTCCGCCCGGCTCGGCCCAGGTCGCCGTGCCCTCGATGACGGTCAGGCGATCGGCCTCGGCGCGACGGCGCAGCGCCACGATCGGCGACGAGCACAAGGTCGGCGTCTCCGGATGCTGGCCCGGTCCGGCATAGAACGCCATCTCGAACGATGCACGGTCTGTCGGCACCGGCGAGAAGGTATTGGTTTCTGTCGCCAGCGAGGCGGTGAAGATGCGCATCTTGGGTTCGTTTCTTTGTTGTCGGGAGGTAAGGGTTACTTGACGGCGCCGAGGGCCAGCCCGCGGACCAGGTAGCGCTGCAGCCAGACGAACAGGATGGCGACCGGCACGGTGGCGACGAGCGTTGCAGCCATGACGTAGTGCCATTCGACGGTATAGCGGCCGGCGACGAGCGAAAACACCTGGATCGGCAGCGTGTAGCTTTCCTGGCTGCGCAGCATGGTCAGTGCGACGACGAACTCGTTCCACGCATTGATGAAGGTGAAGATGGCGGTGACGGCGATTGCCGGCACGCAGAGCGGCAAAAACACCTTGCGCAGGGTCAGCCAGCGGCTGCCACCTTCCATCCACGAGGCTTCCTCGAGATCGCGCGGGATGGTGTCGAAATAGCTCTGCAGCATCCACACGGTGAAGGCGATGTTGAAGGCCATGTAGACGCCGCCGACGGCATTCAGGCTTTCGACAAGACCGAAGGAGGCGAGCAGCCGGAACAGGCCGAGCACCAGCACGATCGGCGAGATCATCTGCGACACAAGCAGGAAATGCCGGAAGGCGCCATGCCCGGCAAAGCGGAAACGCGACATGGCATAGGCGGCGGGAATAGAGACGAGGATGGCGCCGATGGTGGCGATCAGCGACACGCGCAACGAGTTGACCAGCGCCTGGCCGAAACCGGCCGCGACCCACATGTCGTAGAAATTGCGCCAGCGGAATTCGCTCGGCCACCAGCTTGGCGTCAGCACTTCCTGGGCCGGCTTGACGGCGGTCAGGAACATCACCGCGAACGGGAACAGCGTGACCACGACCAGCGGCGCGAGCAGCGCCCAGGCGATGAAGGTGCGCTTGAGCTTCGGCGAGATCATGCCCGTTCTCCCCGCATGGCGAGCCTGATGTAGATGGCGGTGAAGACGAGCAGGATCGCCAGCATCACCAGCGAGACGGCCGAGGCCTCGCCGAGTTTGCCAACACGGAAAGCCAGCTTGTAGAGATGGGTGACGAGGATGTCGGTCGAATTGGCCGGCCCGCCTTGCGTCATCACCCAGATGATCGGGAACGAATTGAAGACATAGATCGTGTTGAGCACGATGGCGATGTTGACGAAGGGTTTGAGCAGCGGAAAAGTGATCCGCTTGAACTGCTGCACCGGCCCCGCACCTTCGAGGGCGGCGGCTTCGTAGAGGTCGTCGGGGATCGACGACAGCCCACCCAGAAAGATGGTGGTGGTGAACGGCACCGTCACCAAGATGCCGATCATGATCTGCATCGGGAATGCGGTCGCAGCACTAGCCAACCACTGGATGTTCTGGTCGGCGAGGCCGAGCCCGCGCAGGGCAGAGTTCAGCATGCCGCTTTCGCCGTTCAGCGCCCAGCGCCAGACGATGGCCGTCATCGTCAGTGACACCGCCCAGGGCAGCATGACGATGACCCGCGCCACCGAGCGGCCGTAGAAGTCAGTGTTGAGGATGACCGCCACGGGGATCGAGACCAGGAGCGCGCCGCCAACCACGGCGGCCGTCCACACCCCGGTCCGCAGCAGCGCCTTGATGAAATCGGGATCGGCGACCAGCGCCGAGAAATTGGCCACGCCGTTGAAGTCGCGCAGCTGGCCGAAGCGGCTGACGTCGTGGGTGGCGATCTGGATCAGGTCGACGACGGGCCAGAAGATCACCACCGCGGCCAGGATCAGGCTCGGCAGCGTCAGCAGATATGGCAGGGCGCGATTGTGCATGAGAGCCTTGGCCGGAGCACGGGAAAGGGAACCGGCGGCGCACCCAGTGCGCCACCGGCGGAAGGGAGAAGAGACTACTTCTTCAGGATGCCGTCGGCCTTGGCCGCTGCTTCCTTGAGAAGGGCTTCCGGATCGCCCTCGCCAAGATAGACCTTCTGCATCGCATCAGAGGTGATCTGGGCGATTTCTTCCCAGCCCGGAATGACCGGCGCGAAGCGGGCGTCGGGCAGGAGTGCCGTGAAGGCGGCGAGGTCGGCGTTGTTGACGTAGTAGTCCATCTTGGCCTCTTCCTTGTTCACCGGCAGGAAGCCCTCGCCCTGGGTGAACTTGGCGCGCCAGTCGGTCTGGAACAGGAAGTCGAGCAGCTTCCAGGCCTCGTCCTTGTTCTTCGAGTTCTTGAACATGACAATGGAATCGGTGACGCCATAGGTACCGCGTGCACCCGTCGGTCCAGCCGGGATGGCAGCGACACCATATTTCAGGTTCGGCGCTTCTTCCTTGATCTGGTTGGACAGGAAGGGGGCTGTGATCATCATGCCGACCTTGCCCTGCTTGAACAGGTTCTGCACGTCCTCACGCGCATAGGAGGTGACGCCGGGTTGGGTCAGCCCCTCGTCGATCAGCGACTTGTAGAGCTTGGCCGCCTCGATGGCGCCGGCGCTGTCGAGGCCCGAGCTGCCATCCTTGTCGAGGATCTCCGAGCCCTGCGACCACATCGCGTAATAATAATAGACGTCGGTCTCGATTTCCTTGCCCTGCAAGCCGTAGCCATAGTTCTCGCCGCCCAGCGCCTTGATCTTGGCGGCAGCGTCCTTGAGCTCGGCCCAGGTCGCCGGCGGGTTGGCGACACCTGCCTTTTCGAGCAGTTCCTTGTTGTAATACATGGCGCGCGCCGAAGCGGCGATCGGCAGGCCGTAGGTCTTGCCGTCCATGATCGAGGGCGACAGGAAGGTATCGATGAAACGGCCCTTGAAGTCGGGCGTGATGTAGCTGTCGAGCGGCTCAGCGACGTCCTGCTGGACGAAGTCGATCAGCCAGCGCGTACCGATGATCGACAGGTCCGCATTGGTGCCGGCGGTGATGTCGGTGGTCAGCTTCTGCAGCAGCACATCCCACGGCACGACCTCGAACTTGACGTCGATGCCGGGATTGGCCGCCTCGAACGCCTTTTCCACTTCCTGGAAATAGGGGCCGGTCTTCGAGCTGTATTCGGCGACCGTCACCCGGACCTCGCCGGCATTCGCCTGGGCTGCCAAGGCCAGCACGCTCAACCCGGCCAGCAGGCCGCTCTTCCACTTTGAAATCGCCATGTCGGTGTTCCCTTGCTCCCGCGGGCGCAGGCCCGCTCCTCCAGCGCTTCACGCGCCTGTTTGATTAAGTGACTTTCTTACATTATCGGCGATTTTCGGCATATCAAGCGATTTTCTTTGTTGCTTAATTACATTTTCAGCCATAGTCCTGAAGGCAGAAAGCGGCCAAGATCGCTGTGGGAGCACAGAATTGAACCTAGACGACGAGTTTCGGCAAAAGTCCGTCCTGATCACCGGAGCCGGCGGCGGCCTCGGCCGGGTGCTGGTAACTATTTTTGCCGCGCGTGGCGCCCGCGTCATCGGCTGCGACCAGTCGATCGAAGCGATGGACGGGCTCGATCTCGCCGGCCGCCACAGCTTCGACCTGACCGATCGCGCCAGACTGGAAGCCGCCTCGCGCAAGCTGGTCGA
The DNA here is from genome assembly GCF_014138625.1 of Aminobacter ciceronei. Taxonomy (GTDB): domain Bacteria; phylum Pseudomonadota; class Alphaproteobacteria; order Rhizobiales; family Rhizobiaceae; genus Aminobacter; species Aminobacter ciceronei. The sequence continues at coordinate 198,506 of NZ_JACJHY010000005.1, read as the reverse complement.
AGCTGACGGCGTGCCCGACATCGTCATCAACAATGCCGGCTGGACGCGCGCCGAAACCATGCCGACGCTGACCCAGGAGCGGATCGAAACCGAGATCGACCTCAACCTGACCGGCGTCGCCAGCCTCACCAACGCATTGCTCAAGCCGATGGTCAAGCGCGCCTCGGGTACCTTCGTCTTCATCTCCTCGGTCAACGCGCTGTCGCACTTCGGCAATCCGGCCTATGCGGCTGCCAAGGCCGGCATCAATGCCCTGTCGCGCGCCATTGCTGTCGAGCACGGCCGCCAGGGCATCCGCGCCAACGTCGTCTGCCCGGGCTCTATCCATACGCCCGCCTGGGATCATCGCCTTGCCAAGGACCCCGCGATCCTGGGCAAGCTGCAGCGGCTCTATCCGCTTGGCCGCATCGTCAATGCGCAGGAGGTGGCCGAAGCGGTCGCTTTCCTCGCCTCGCCGCGCGCCTCAGGCATTACCGGCACCGTGCTGCCTGTCGACGCCGGGCTGACCGCCGGCTGCCTGCCTTTCATCGACGACATATTGGGAGCGTGAAGACCATGACCGGCGTGACCTTCCGCAACCTGTCCAAGTCGTTCGGCCAGCACAGCGTGCTCGACAACATCAATCTCGACATTCCGAGCGGCGAGTTCGTCGTGCTCGTCGGCCCCTCCGGCTGCGGCAAGTCGACCTTGCTGCGTATGCTGGCTGGGCTCGAACCGATCAGCCATGGCGATCTTCTGATCGGCGGCGTGCGCGCCAACGACCTGCCGCCGCAGAAGCGCAACATCGCCATGGTTTTCCAGTCCTATGCGCTGTTTCCCCATCTCACCGCGGCCGAAAACATCGGCTTCGGCCCGAAGATCAGAGGTGAGGCAGCGGCGGCGATCGATGCCAAGGTGAAGAACGCCGCTGCCATCCTCAACTTGCATTCCTATCTCGACCGCTATCCGCGCCAGCTCTCCGGTGGCCAGCGCCAGCGCGTCGCCATGGGCCGCGCCATCGTGCGCGAACCCTCGGTGTTCCTGTTCGACGAACCGCTTTCCAATCTCGACGCCCAGTTGCGCGTCCAGATGCGCACCGAGATCAAGGCGCTGCATCAGCGCTTGAAATCGACGGTGGTTTACGTGACACACGATCAGATCGAGGCCATGACCATGGCCGACCGCATCGTCGTCATGAACCAGGGAAAGATCCAGCAGGTGGGTGCACCGCTCGAACTCTACGACAGACCGGCCAACAAGTTCGTCGCGAGCTTCATCGGCTCGCCGTCGATGAGCTTCGTCTCGGGCAGGCTCGGTGCGGCGGGCGCCTATTTCGAGACGGCCGACGGCGAAAGACTGAAGCTGAACGGCGGCCGCGCGTCGGCCTTCGCAGGCGCGGTCGAGGCGGGCATCCGGCCGGAGCACTTCGTCATCAGCGGCACCGATGCGGCGATGAAGCTCAGGATCGACGTCGTCGAGCCGACCGGTTCCGAGACGCACATCTATGGCGCGGTCGGCGGCGAGCAGGTGCGCGCCGTGTTCCGCGACCGCGTGTCGGTCAAGCCGGGCGAGACGCTGCCGGTGACCGCCGATCCCAGAAACATCCATCTTTTCGACAAGGCAACCGGCCTGCCCGTATGAGCAACATCGCCGACATCATCACCCGGCTTCAGGTCATGGCGCAGGACGGCTCCAAGTCCGACAAGCGCCTGGCCAGCCTTGTGCTGTCGGATCTCGACTTCGCTTCCAAGGCCGCCATTTCGGAGATCGCCGCGCGTGTCGGCGTCAGCGAACCGACGGTTACCCGCTTCTGTCGCAACCTCGGCTGCGACGGCGTGCGCGATTTCAAGTTCTTCCTGGCACAGGCCATCGCCATCGGCGGCCAGTATCTCAAGCCCGAGCCGCTGAGCCGCGACGCACGCGAGCAGCGCATCGCCTCCGCCGTCACCGAAGCCGCTGTCGTGGCGATCCAGCGCGCTTCGGACAGTCTCGACATGGGCACGCTGATCTCGGTGGCCGAGCGGCTTTCGGCCTCGCCGCACATCTTGTGCTTCGGCTCCGGCGGCATCTCATCGATGATGGCGACGGAGTTGCAGAACCGCCTGTTTCGCCTCGGCCTGTCTGCCGTGGCCCAGGTCGACGGCCAGCTGCAGCGCATGTACGCGGCGGTCGCCAGACCCGAGTCGACCGTCGTTGCCTTCTCCGTTTCCGGCCATGCCAAGTCGGTGATCGATGCCGTGCAGGTCGCCCGCCAATATGGCGCGCAGACCGTGGCCATAACCGCGCCCGGATCGGCACTGGCCAAAGTCGCCGACATCGTCATCCCGTTCCAGCCGATCGAGGACGGCAACATCTACAAGCCAACCTCATCGCGTTTCGCCCTGCTCGCCATCCTCGACATGATCGCGACAGCCACCGCCGAATCCCGCGGCACCAACGTGCTCGAAGGTCTGCGCCGCATCAAGCAAAGCCTCAGTATGCTGAAGGTCGACGACCCAAGACTTCCCCTAGGTGACTGAATGAACTCCAGGCAGAACCCCTTCCCCGACGACATCGACCGCGCCCGGATCTGGGAGATGCTGGTCGAGCGCGATATCGCAGCCTTTGTCGATCAGGACTGGTCGATGGTCGCGGACGACTTCGACGAACAGCGCTTCCTCGGCATCCATGCCCACAACGCTGCCAATCCTGACGACTGGAATGCCGCCTTTCCGTCGCTCGGGACCTATCGCGACGAGTGGCTGCGCCAGGCGGCCGAGACGGCTGCAACCGCCTATGCCGAGCCGCTTGCCGACGGCATCTTCCGCGCCACGAACCTGACCGAGATCGACATATCAGGCGATGTTGCCCTGGCGCGCAAGAAGTTCGACGGCACCATCCGCCGCGCTGACGGCAGCGACGACGTGCTGAACTGGCAGACGCTCTACTTCTGCCGCAAGCAGAACGACCGCTGGAGGATCACCGGCTTCGTCGGCTACATGAAATACAAATAGGCTTGCGGCCTGTCCGAACTCTCCAGGCGCCCCGAGGGCGCCTTTTTCGTTTTCCGCCATCTGGTCCCTGCAAGGCAGAAAGTCTGATCTTGCAACCTTTGCGCTTGACTGCAAGATATCTTGCATCTTAAGAGTCGAGTGCAATATGGATGCAAGATGATGACGCTGCTGGATCGCATCAAAAGCCATTCGACCCGCCTCACCGGGGCCGACCAGCGGCTCGTCTCGGCCTTGCTCGAAAACGCCGCCGAGGCAGCCTTCCTCTCGAGCGCCCGGCTTGCCGAACGCGCCAGCGTGCATGAGGCGGCAACGACCCGCCTCGCCCAGAAGCTCGGCTTCAAGGGCTATCCAGAACTGCGCTCACAGCTGCAGCGCGAGCTTGTCGAGAGCCAGGACGCCGCCGAGCGAATGCGCCGCTCCGTCGCCAAGGTCGAGCATGGCGACTTTCTGCTCGACCTGATCGACAGCGAGATCGCAGCGCTCGAGCACCTCCGCCTTGCCGTTTCGCAAGACAGCATCAACCGCGCCGCCGACATGATCGTCGATGCCAAACGCATCTTCCTGTTCGGCCAGGGCCATGCCCAGTCGATCACCCAGTTCCTGCGCCGCCGGCTCGACCGCTTCGGCATGACCACCATCGTGCTCGAAGGCCGTGGCCGCGACATCGCCGAGCGTGTCGTCGGCATGCAGCAGGGCGACCTCGTGCTGGCGCTCGCCTTCCGCAAGCAACCAGCGAGCTATGCACCACTGGTCGAGCATTGCCACGCGCAGGGCGCCAAGGCGGTGCTCGTGACCGACCTCGCCGGCACGATGATGCAGCCGGCTGTCGACCTCGTGCTGGCGGCACCGCGCGGCCGCTCGGGCAGCGAGTTCCAGACGCCGACGGTGCCGTTCGCCATCGTCAACGCCATTCTTCTGACCATCGCCGGCCGGCACCAGAACCGCGTCATGGGCGCGCTGGAGCGCCTGTCCGGCCTGTTCGACGAATTCGATTGAGAAAACCTGGGAGGGAAAGATGCTCAAGTCGATGAAATGGGCGCTGTTTGCAGCGGTCGCCATACTGCCCCTGACGGCAAGCGCCGCCGAACTCGACGCGATGAGCGTCAAGGAACTGCTGCCGCTGGCACAGAAGGAAGGCAAGGTCACCGTCTTCTCGCTGTCGAGCCGTATCGCCAAGGTGGAGAAAGCATTCGAGGAGGCCTATCCCGGCATTGACCTGGTCGGCATCGACATGAGCTCGGTCAAGCAGATCGCCCGCGTCGTCGCCGAGCAGACCGCCGGCGTCAACGCCGTCGACGTGCTCTACATCGCCGACACGCCGGTGGTCTATGAGGACCTGGTCAAGACCAACCGTGTCGTGCCCTACATTCCGCCACGCGTGGCGGGCGAACTCGCCGACGAGCACAAGACGCCGCTTCTGACCCAGCGCCTGTCGACCAAGGTTTTGATGTACAACGAAGTTGCCAATCCCAATGGCGCGCCGGTCAAGAACCTGTGGGCACTGACGACGCCGGAATGGAAGGGCCGCGTGCTGATGGTCGATCCTCTGCAGCGCGGCGAGCTGCTCGACCTCTTGGTCGAGTTCTCGCTCCGCCCCGACGAAATGGCCAAGGCCTATGAGGCGCAGTTCGGCAAGCCGATATCAGTCGACAGCGACCTGCAGGGCGCCGGCGAACAATTCGTCCGCGACCTCTTTGCCAACGACCTCGTCCTAGTGCCCAACTCCGATGTCATCAACAAGGCGATCGGCGACAAGACCGCCAACAACCCGCCAGTCGGCTTCGCCACCTATTCCGACCGCCGCGACAACGAGAAGGAAGGCTGGGCACTGCAGGTCGCCAACGACGTCGAGCCGTCCAACGGCATCCTGTTCCCGGCGGTTCTCGCACTGGTCGACAAGGCGCCGAGCCCGGCGGCGGCGCGGCTTTTGATCGATTTCATGATGGGCGACGATTCTGCCACCGGCGGACCGGCCTTCGAGCCCTTCAACGTCGCCGGCGACTATGCCGTGCGGCCGTCGATCAAGGACAACGCCGACTCCGTGCCGCTCAAGGAGCTCAAGGCCTGGCGCATCGATCCGGTGAAGACAGCCGCTGCCCGCAAGCGTATTGCAGACCTGGTGCTGACGCTGCAATGACCGCGGCCGGACCGGCGCCTTGGGGGAGGCGCCGGTCTGTTCTCCGTGCCCAGTTGTCCGCCGTCTCGTGTTGCCGCGGCACCGTTGCCCGCGCACTGCAATTCCCGGAAAGAATGTCATGTCCGCCGTAACAACATCCGTGTTGTCCCGGAGAGGCTTTTTGCGCTCCGAAACACTCGTTCCCATCATCCTGATCCTTGTCGTCGGCATCCTGGTCATCGCGCCGCTGGTCAAGATTGTCCTGTCGACGCTGACCATCGAAGGTCTTGACGCCTGGCAGGCGGTGCTGGCCTCGAAAATGTCCGAAAACCTGTGGTGGCGCCCGCTCTTGAACACGGTGCTGCTCGGCATCGGCGTTGCCACAGGCTGCCTTCTGATGGGCGGCTTCCTTGCCTGGCTCGTCGTGCTCACGGACGTGCCGGCGCCAAGGACGCTCGGCCTGCTCGCCACTCTGCCCTTCATGATCCCGAGCTTTGCCGCGGCCCTTGCCTGGGGTGCTTTATTCCGCAACAGCCGGCTCGGCGGCTCGGTCGGCTTCTTCGAGGCGAACGGCTACATCGTGCCCGATTGGCTCGCCTGGGGCCTGTTGCCGACATTGATCGTGCTCATCGCCCACTATTATTCGCTTGCTTTCACCGTCATCTCGGCGGCCTTGAGCTCCATCGGCGCCGATCTCGTCGAGGCAGCGCAGGTCGCGGGTGCCAAGCGCTCGCGCATCTTCTTCGGCATCATCCTGCCGGTGGTCACACCGGCGCTGATCGCCGCCGCATCGCTGACATTTGCCGGTGCCGTCTCCAACTTCGCCGCCCCTGCCCTGCTCGGCCTGCCGGTCAGGATGCAGACGCTGTCGACGCGCCTGTTCGGGATGATCGAGACCGGCCAAACCGAACGCGGCTTCGTCATCGCCCTGCTTCTGATCGTCGTCTCCGCCTCCTTCCTCTGGCTCGGCGAGCGCCTTGTCGCCGGCCGCAAGAACTCGTCACCGTCACCGGCAAGGGCGGCCGCACCAAACGCTTTCCGCTCGGCAGATGGCGCTGGCCACTGTTTGCAGTCGCCGTCCTGCTCTGCCTGCTCACCACCTTCCTGCCGGCGCTGATCCTCACCGCCTCCAGCTTCGCCTTGCAGAACGGTTCGCTGTTCTCCAACTGGACGACGCATTTCTGGATCGGCGAAGGCGGCACCGACATGGCCCAGGGCCAGGCCGGCATCTTCCGCAATCCGGTGCTGATCGAGGCGCTGTGGATGACGCTGAAGCTGGCTGTCACGGTGGCGATCACCACCATGGCGCTCGGCCTGGCGCTGGCCCACACCATCGCCCGCAACAAGGGCAGCGTGCTCGCAACCGTCCTCGGCCAGGTCTCGTTCACCCCGATCCTGATCCCCTCGATCGCCTTCGCCGCCGCCTATATCGCGCTGTTCGGGGCGCCGATCGGACCGTTGCCGTCGCTCTACGGCACCTTCCTCCTCCTGGTGCTTGCAGCCTCGGCGCATCTTTTGCCTTATGCCGTGCAGTCGGGCCGCTCGGTGCTCGGCCAGATCTCGGCCGACATCGAGGAAAGCGCGCGACTGACCGGCGCCGGCTTCTTCCGCCGCATGGGCGCGATCATCATGCCGCTCGCCATCCGCGGCCTGCTCGCCGGCGCCCTGCTGGTCTTCGTCAAGATCGTCCGCGACCTGTCGCTGGTGGTGCTTTTGTTCACCTCGACCTCGCCGGTGCTCAGCATGCTTGCCTACCGCTATGCCGCCGAAGGCTTCATGCAGTTCGCCAACGCCATCACCATGGTGATCCTCGTCCTCTGCGTCATCGCCACGCTCCTGGCGCACCGCCTGCAGAACCGTGTCCAGAAGTGGAAATCCGCATGAACCCCGCCAACGGCAATCCGGCTGCGATCGCGATCCGCAACGTCAGCAAGCGTTTCGGCGGCTTCACCGCCGTCGACAATGTCGACATCTCGGTGCCGCAGGGCGCGTTCCTGGTGCTTGTCGGCCCGTCCGGCTGCGGCAAGTCCACGCTGCTCAGGATGCTCGCCGGACTGGAAACACCGAGCGAAGGCGAGATGGCCTTCATGGGCCGCACCGTCTCCGACGGCACGCGCGGCCTTGTCGCCGACGCCGGCGGCCGCGACGCCGGCCTCGTCTTCCAGAGTTATGCATTGTGGCCGCATATGACGGTCGCCGGCAACATCGAGTGGCCGCTCAAGGTGGCCAAGTGGAGCAAGGCGGATCGTGCCGCGCGCGTCGACGAAGTGCTCGGTCTGCTTGGCATCTCGGCGCTGAAGGAACGCTACCCGGCCGAGATCTCCGGCGGCCAGCAGCAGCGCGTGGCGATTGCCCGCACCATCGGCCCTAAGCCGAGCATCCTGTTGTTCGACGAACCTTTGTCCAACCTCGACGCCAAGCTGCGCATCGAGATGCGCAGCGAACTGATGCGCATCCACCGCGCCACAGGTGCAACCTCTGTCTACGTCACCCACGACCAGGTCGAGGCGATGACAATGGCGAGCCATGTCGCTGTGCTCAATAACGGCAAGGTCGACCAGTTCGGCGCGCCGCTCGAGCTTTTGGAAAACCCGCGCACGACCTTCGTCGCCACCTTCCTCGGCACGCCGCCGGCCAATCTCATCTCGGTGACGAAACAGGACAGTGGCCTCGTCTATGATGGCCTGCGGCTGGCCGATGCGCAGCGCGCCAAGGCGCATGACGGCGTCCAGCTTCTCTACCGCGCCCATGACATCAAGGTCGGCGACATCGAGGGGCAACCTGCGATCACCGCGCGCTTCGAGGAAGCCGCCCCTATCGCAGGGCGCACCATGGTGACGGCATTTTCCAACGGCCAACGGCTGACCGCCATGGCCGACGGCTATTTCAGCGCGGCGATCGGCGACCAGATCCGCCTCAGTTTCCTGGGCGAGCCGAGCGCGGTTTTTGCAATGACTGGTGAAAGGATCGACTGATGAGATTGGTAATGGTGCGCCATGGCGAGACCACCTGGAATGCCGAGCACAGGCTCCAGGGCCACGACAACGCGCCGCTATCGCCGCGGGGCATCAGGCAGGTCGAGAGTTTTGCGTCCTTCGCCAGGGCGATGGCGCCCGACCGCGTCGTGGTCTCCGACCTCGGCCGTACGCGCCAGACGGCAAGCCTGCTCGGCTATGGCGACGCGCCGCTCGACCCGCGCCTGCGCGAGATCGATATGGGCAACTGGACCGGCCGTATCAAGCACGAGCTCGAGGCCGAGCGTCCGCACGAGTATCTCGCCTGGCGCGCCGGCACCTTCACCCCCGACAGCGGCGAGGCATGGGCGGATTTCTGCGCCCGCATCGTCGAAGGGTTGCGGGACTGCCTGAAGAAGTGCAACGGCGACACGCTCGCCATCGTCCATGGCGGTGTCATCCGCGCTGCCTGCCACGCCTTCCTGGGGCTGCCGCCCTCACGTGTCGTGCCGGTGACGCCTGGTACTGCAACGATACTGAGCTTCGATACGGCCTACGCCCCGACGGCACGGCTCGAAGCCTACAATATCGCGGCTGTGGCGCCCGATTTCGACGCACCGGACTAGCGCAATTCCAGCAAAAAGTGTGCGGCGGTTTTCCGTCCGGAATTGCGCAAAAACAAGAAGATAGAGAGTTTCCGCGAAGAGAAGAAAGAGGAAACGCTCTCGACGCTCGCAACTGGTCTGAACAGGCCCGTGCCTAAGGAAATGGTGCGGCTTCCGTGGTCTCCCAAGGAATGCCGCAATTTCCCCCCGCAAAGAGGCACCAATAGCTAGATATTTAAAACGCAAACCTGCAATATAGACCGGGTCTACAATCGCAGCGCCGCCATCCGCAATGCCGCCCGGAAAATGCATTTGCATCCGCCGGGCGCTAGGGCGCCCGCCCAGTCATGAACACCATTTGGGCAGCGGCGGCATCCCCCGTTTGGAGGATGCCGCACAATAAATGTGCATATGTTGCAGAAACTGCTCGCGAGGCACGAGCTGCCTGCGAGCATCCGGCTGCCGTTTTGCGGCTACTTCGACATCTCTTCGATATATGCAATCACATTGGCGATGTCGGTATCGTCCTTGAGACCGGCAAAAGCCATCTTGTTGCCCGGGACCTTTTCTTTCGGCATCTTCATGTAGGCGGCGATGTTGGCCTCGTCCCAGACTAGGCCGCCGGCGCCCGCCTGCTTCATCGCATCGGAATATTTGGCTTCAAAACTCGGCAGCGTGCCGGCCGTGCGGCCGATGACACCATGCAGCGATGGGCCGATCTTGTTCTTGTCGACCGCCATGTCGTGGCAGGCCATGCATTTGGTGAAGACCTTTTTCCCGGCGGCCGCATCGCCCGCCGCATGAACCGGATTGGTGGCTAGAACCGAAGCTGCAAGAAGGGCTTGAGCGCCCCATGCCGTCAGTTTCATGGCTATCTCCTCACTGTGGCCGGCGCATTGCGCCAACGGGCGCGATACTAATCCGGCGCAAGGCAACGCGCCATGCGCCATTCCGTTGCAGCTTGCCGTTGCAACTGCCGCGGCAAGGAAGGGCGGCTGGTGGACGTGGCTTATCCCGCGCCGAAGGACAGCACGCGGGTGATTTCGGTGTAGCGGGATTCGATCACCATGATTGCGACGAACACCAGGATCACCAGCGGCGGCACGATGATGGCGTAGCTCAGCGCAAGCCGCTCCCAGGCCATGTGCATGAACACGGCAACGATCAGTCCCGCCTTCAGCATCATGAAGATCAGGATCAGGCTCCATCTCAGCATGCCCTGAAGGGCGAAATAATCGACCGCGTAAGAGCAGGCGCTGAGGATGAACAGCCAGCCCCAGACCACCAGATAGAGCTTGATCGGGTGCTGTTGCCCTTCGGCATGCGCCATTGCCGGAGCGGGAGCCGCATGTCCGTGCAGCCCGTGATCCTGCGCCTCTGCCTGTGCCATCGCTTCACCTCACCAAAGATAGAAGAACGCGAAAATGAACACCCACACCAGATCGACGAAGTGCCAGTAGAGCCCCATGATCTCGACGCTCTCATACTGGCCGCGCCGGCTGGTGAAGAACCCCCGCTCGCCGGTCTCGTAATCGCCGCGCCAGACCTTGCGCGCGACGATCAGCAGGAAGATCACGCCGATCGTCACGTGGGTGCCGTGGAAGCCGGTGATCATGAAGAAGGTCGAGCCGAACTGTGCCGCACCCCACGGGTTCTCCCATGGCCGCACGCCCTCGCTGATCAGCTTGGTCCACTCGAAGGCCTGCATGCCGACGAAGGTGGCGCCAAGTAGCGCGGTCAACAGCATCAGGACCGCCGTCTTCCTGCGGTCGCGGCGGTAGCCGAAATTGACCGCCATCGCCATCGTGCCGGACGACGAGATCAGCACGAAGGTCATGATCGCGATCAGGATCAGCGGGATGTTCTGGCCGAACAGATGCAGGGCGAAGACCTCGCTCGGGTTCGGCCACGGCACGACCGTCGACATGCGCGCGGTCATGTAGGACAGCAGGAAGCAGCCGAAGATGAAGGTGTCGCTGAGCAGGAAGATCCACATCATCGCCTTCCCCCAGGACACGCCCTTGAAGGCGCGCTGGTCCGACGACCAGTCGGCGATGAAGCCGCGCAGGCCCGGCGGCCGCGGCGCGGTGTGGTCGACATGTCCCAGCGAGGTCTCGGCCATCGGCGTGTCCTCCTAGCTCAGCAATCTGCGGCAGATGTCGATGAAGTCGGCCGCCCAGCCCATCAGTACGGCAAACAGCACCAGCCAGACGACGAGCAGCGCGTGCCAGTACATGGCGCACAGCTCTGTCGTCAGCACGAGCCGCGCAAGCTTGTCGCCGCGCCATGCCCTGACATTCGCCCGGCCAAGTACGAAGAGCCCGCCGATGATGTGCAGGCCATGCATCGCGGTGATCAGGTAGAAGAAACTGACCGCCGGGTTGTCGGCGGCGTAGTAGCCGCCAGCGGCAAGATCGCGCCATGCCAGCAGCTGGCCGCCCAGAAATGCCACCGACGTCAGCGCTCCGGTCAGCAGCGCGAACTTGAGATTGTCGAGCTGGCCCTTGTGCGCGGCTACCACCGCGCATTGCAACGCCACGCTCGCCAGCACCAGCATGCCGGTGTTGAGCCACAAAAGCCACGGCATCGGCGTCGCTTGCCAGTCGGCATAGGCCATGCGCATGAAATAGGCGCTGATCAAAAGCGCGAAAATCGCGCCGACGACAGCGAGGAAGACCCCGAGCCCGATCTTCGCCGGATGCATGACCGGCGCTTCCGTCTCGGGAAAGGCGTCGATCGGACCGACCTCGAGCCAAGGCTTCGACATCAGCCGCTGCCGCGCCAGCCACCAGCCGGCAATCGCGGTGACCAGGCCCAGGAAGATCAGGATGGCGCTCATGCATGCCCGCCTTGCGTCGACGGGCGCGGGTCGTTCTGCGCGATGAAGTCCTCGGGCGCGCCGGGCACGCTGTAGTCATATGCCCAGCGATAGACGACCGGCAGCTCCTTGCCGAAATTGCCGTGCGGCGGCGGCGTGCCGGCGGTCTGCCATTCCAGCGTCGTCGCCCGCCATGGATTGTCACCCGCCTTCTTGCCGTGGCGGATGCTCCAGAACAGGTTGAACAGGAACACCAGCTGGGCGAAGCCGACGGTGAGTGCCGCAACCGTGATGAACTCGTTCAGCGTGTGAACCGACGGCGGGATGAAGGCGGTGTCGCCGAGCTCGGGATAACGCCGGGGAACGCCGACTAGCCCGACATAATGCATCGGAAAGAAGATCAGATAGGCGCCGATGAAGGTGACCCAGAAATGGAACCGGCCCATGAACTCGTTGAGCATCCGGCCTGATATCTTGGGATACCAGTGATAGATCGCGCCGAAGACCACGAGGATCGGCGCCACGCCCATCACCATATGGAAGTGGGCAACCACGAACATTGTGTCCGACAACGGCACGTCGACGACGACGTTGCCGAGGAACAGGCCGGTCAGCCCGCCATTGACGAAGGTGACGATGAAGGCGAGCGCAAACAGCATCGGAATGGTCAGGTGGATGTCGCCGCGCCACAATGTCAGCACCCAGTTGTAGACCTTGATCGCCGTCGGCACCGCGATGATCAGCGTCGTGGTGGCGAAGAAGAAGCCGAAATAGGGGTGCATGCCCGAGACATACATATGGTGCGCCCAGACCACGAAGCTGAGTGCGCCGATACCGACGATGGCCCACACCATCATGCGGTAGCCGAAGATGTTCTTGCGGGCGTGCGTGCTGATCAGGTCGGAAACGATGCCGAAGGCCGGCAGCGCCACGATGTAGACCTCGGGGTGGCCGAAGAACCAGAACAGGTGCTGGAACATGATCGGGCTGCCGCCATTGTGCGGCGACTGCTCGCCCATCTCGACGATCGCCGGCATGAAGAAGCTCGAGCCGATGGCGCGGTCGAACAACATCATCACACAGGCGACGAACAGCGCAGGAAAGGCCAGCAGCGCCATGACGGTCGCCGTGAAGATGCCCCACACCGTCAACGGCAGCCGCATCAGTGTCATGCCGCGCGTCCGCGCCTGCAGCACGGTCACGACATAGTTGAGGCCACCCATGGTGAAGCCGATGATGAACAGGATCAAAGACACCAGCATCAGGATGATGCCCGGTCCCGTGCCGCCCGGCGTGCCAGACAAGATCGCCTGCGGCGGGTAGAGCGTCCAGCCGGCGCCGGTCGGCCCGCCCGGCGCAAAGAAGCTTGCCACCAGCACCAGCACGGCGAGCAGGTAGATCCAGTAGCTCAGCATGTTGACGTAGGGAAATACCATGTCCCTGGCGCCGACCATCAGCGGGATCAGGTAATTGCCGAAGCCGCCGAGGAACAGCGCGGTTAGCAGGTAGATGACCATGATCATGCCGTGCATGGTCATGAACTGATAATAGGCCTCGGGCGTGATGAAATCGAAGGTGCCGGGAAAACCGAGCTGCAGCCGCATCAGCCAGGACAGCACCAGCGCGACGAGCCCGATGGCCAGTGCCGTACCCGAATACTGGATCGCAATGACCTTGGCGTCCTGCGCGAAGACGTACTTCGTCCACCAGCTGTGCGGATGGTAGAGCTCCATCTCGCCCACTTCGGCCGGCGGGATGAGGTCTGCTCCATGCGGCGTGACATCGACCATGCGTGCACCCTGTTGCTCTATGCCTCTGCTTTCGCGGTGAGGCCGCCTTCGAGCGGTCGCGCCGTGTCTCCTATTCCATGCTGGCCGTGACTTTGCCCCGGTCGACCAGCACGCCAACCTTGGCGGGGCCGCTCAACTGGGCAAAGGTCGACTGCTGCTGCAGCCATGTCGTGTAGTCCTGCGCGGTGTCGACCATGACTATGCCGCGCATGAAGCCGTGCCCGGTGCCGCAGAGTTCCGCGCACAGCACCTCGAAGGTTCCCGTCCGTGTCGGGGTAAACCAGAAATAGGTGACCATGCCCGGCACCATATCCATCTTGGCGCGGAATTCGGGCACGTAGAAATCATGCAGCACGTCGATAGATCGCAACAGCATCTTGACTGGCTTGTCGATCGGCAGATGCAGGTCGGCGGCCTCGACCACGACGTCGTCCTTGCCGTTCGGGTCGTCGGGATTGATGCCGAGCGGATTGTCGGAGCTGACAAGGCGGGCATTGGAGGTGCCGAGCTTGCCGTCGGCGCCGGGCAGCCGGAAGCTCCACTGCCATTGCTGGGCAACGACCTCGACCTCGGTCGCATCCTTGGGCACGGTGACGAATTGCTTCCAGACATAGAGACCAGGCGCCAACATCGCCGCCACGCCAATGGCGGTGATCGCTGTCAGCCAGGATTCGAGCTTCTTGCTTTCAGGCTCGTAGGCGGCCTTCTGCCCTTCCTTGTGGCGGAAGCGATAGACGCAATAGGCCATGAACAGAACGACCGCCGAGAAGACGGCGCCGGTGATCCAGAAGGTCGCAACGAGAGTGCTGTCGATGTAGCCCCAGTTGGAGGCTATCGGCGTCCACCACCAAGGGCTCAGCACGTGGAACAGCACCGAGCCAATGACAACAAGAACGAGTACGAGCGCTATGGCCATCCTCTGTCCTCCCGGCATTCCAGGGGACGCTGTCCCTTGAGGAAGGCCAGCCGCATCATAGCTTGATTTGGCGCGGAAATACTAGGGGACGAGGGCGGTTGCAGGTTGCGTCATGTTCGCGCGGCCACTTGTGGCTGCGGAAACTCTTGCGCGGCAAGGTTTGTGCTGTCGAAGGCGAAGTCAAACCAAGCGGGCGGCGCACCGCCCCCGGGTCGCGCCGCCCTTCCGGAAGGCAGGTTTCAGACAGCCTGGGCCGGATAGCCGGCGGCGTCGAGCGCCTGGGCAACCTTGGCGGCATCCGCCGCGGTTTCGATCGAAACGGTTTGCGCCTTCAGGTCGATGTCGATGCGGGCGGCAGCGTCCACGCTCTGCACGGCCTTGGTCACCATGCCGGCGCAATGACCGCAGGTCATGTCGGGAACATTCATCTTCAGCATTCAAGAAATCCTTGGTTGGGCCGGCATCGCGCCGTTCCTGCAATCTGGTGTTTCCAGCTACAGGAAGGTCAATCGATCTGTCGATCACGGATATGTTACCAGCTTGGGATTGCGCGAAAACCCGGAAGATCCGGCACTCTCCATCAGGAAAGTTCAGTATTTTCAGCATGTTGACCAAATCGACGATAATCGCAAAAAGCTCTATTGACCTTCCCAACGCTGGAACCCTTAGACCTCTGGGCCGAAAGTGATTAACTAGAGGTCCGCACCGATGAACGCTCCCTTGAACCTGGCAACGACAAGACAAAGCTTCCCGATCGAGGGCATGACCTGCGCGTCCTGCGTGCGCCGCGTCGAGAAGGCGATTGCGGCTGTCCCCGGCGTCGTCACGGCATCGGTCAACCTCGCCACCGAAAGCGCCGATGTGAGCTTCGACGCCGACGTCAATTCCGACGGCGTCATCGCCGCGATCCGCAATGCCGGCTACGACGTGCCGGCCGAGACGATCGCAGTCGAGATCGAGGGCATGACCTGTGCCTCCTGCGTGCGTCGGGTCGAAAAGGCCATCGCCGCAGTGCCCGGCGTGACGACGGCTTCAGTCAATCTTGCCACCGAACGCGCCACCATCGAGACGCTGGGCGGCACCACCCGCTCGGTCATCGACGCCGCCATCCGCAAGGCCGGCTACGAGCCGCGCCGGACCGGCGCGTCGCTCGCGGCCGCCAGCAGCGACAGCCGCGAAGAGGCGCGCAATCGCGAGTTCTCCCACCTCAAGCGCGACTTCGCCGTCGCCGCCACCCTCACCCTGCCGATCTTCGTGCTGGAGATGGGCCGGCATGCCATCCCGGCGCTGCACCACTGGTTGATGATGAACGTCCCCCAGCAGCAGCTCTACATCGCCTTCTTCGTGCTGGCGACCATCGTCCAGTTCGGTCCCGGCATGCGCTTCTACAGGAAGGGTGTGCCGGCACTGCTGCGCTTGGCACCAGACATGAATTCACTGGTCGTGCTCGGCTCCACCGCCGCTTGGGCCTATTCGGTCGTCGCCACCTTTGCGTCGGGCCTGCTGCCGGCGGGCACCGCCAACGTCTATTACGAAGCGTCGGCCGTCATCGTCACGCTGATCCTGCTCGGTCGCGTGCTCGAGGCCAAGGCCAAGGGCCGCACCTCCGAGGCGATCAAGCGGCTTGTGGGCCTCCAGGCGAAGTCGGCGCGTATCGAGCGCAACGGCAGCTTCGTCGACGTCCCGCTCGATGAGGTTGTCTTCGGCGACGTCGTCCAGGTGCGTCCCGGCGACAAGGTTCCGGTCGACGGCATCGTGCTTTCAGGCTCGTCCTTCGTCGACGAATCGATGATTTCGGGCGAACCCATTCCCGTCAGCAAGGGCGAGGGTGCGGAGGTCGTCGGCGGCACGATCAACAAGACCGGCAGCTTCACCTACCGCGCCACCAAGGTCGGTGCCGACACGCTGCTGGCCCAGATCATCCGCATGGTCGAAACGGCCCAGGGCTCGAAGCTGCCGATCCAGGCAATGGTCGACAAGGTCACCGCCTGGTTCGTGCCTGCCGTGATGGTGGCAGCGGCTGCGACCTTCCTCGTCTGGCTGGTCTTCGGCCCCCAGCCGGCCGCCACCTTCGCGCTGGTCAACGCCGTTGCCGTCCTGATCATCGCCTGCCCCTGTGCCATGGGTCTCGCCACGCCGACCTCGATCATGGTCGGCACCGGCCGCGCCGCCGAACTCGGCGTCCTGTTCCGCAACGGCGAGGCGCTGCAGTCACTGAAATCGACCGAGGTCGTAGCGCTCGACAAGACCGGTACACTGACCGCCGGCAAGCCTGTCATGACCGATCTGGACGTCGCCCAAGGTTTCAACCGCACCAAGGTGCTGGCGCTGGTGGCAGCCGTCGAGTCCCAGTCGGAGCATCCGGTTGCGGCAGCCATCGTCGCAGCGGCCAAGGATGAAGGCCTTGTTCTGGCCGAGGTCGGTTCCTTCGAGGCGGTGCCCGGCTTCGGCGTCAGCGCCAGCGTCGGCACCCACAACGTCGCCGTCGGCGCCGACCGCTACATGGCCAAGCTCGGCATCTCGGTGCAGGGCTTCGCCGAGACGGCGATCCGCATGGGGCTCAAGGCCAAGACCCCGCTCTATGCGGCGGTCGACGGCAAGCTGGCTGCGGTGATTGCGGTCTCCGACCCGATCAAACCGACGACGCCGCAGGCGATCCGCGCCCTGCACGACTTGGGCTTGAAGGTGGCGATGATCACCGGCGACAACCGTCGCACGGCCGAAGCCATCGCCGCCCAGCTCGGCATCGACGAGGTCGTCGCCGAGGTTCTGCCCGACGGCAAGGTCGACGCCGTCAAGCGCCTGCGTGCCGGTGGCCGGGCAGTGACCTTTGTCGGCGACGGCATCAATGATGCGCCGGCGCTCGCCGAGGCCGATGTCGGCATCGCCATCGGCACCGGCACCGACGTTGCGATCGAAAGCGCCGACGTGGTGCTGATGTCGGGCGACTTGCTCGGCGTGACCAACGCCATCGCCCTGTCGAAGGCGACGATTGCCAACATCAGGCAGAACCTGTTCTGGGCGTTCGCCTACAACGCCGCTCTCATCCCGGTCGCGGCGGGCGTGCTCTACCCGGTCAGCGGCACGCTTCTGTCGCCGATGCTGGCGGCGGGCGCGATGGCAATGTCGAGCGTCTTCGTGCTGGGCAACGCGATGCGGCTGAAGCGCTTCAAGGCTCCGGCCCGTGCTACCACCGTATCCGGCGCACCGTCGCTGGTCCCGGCCGAATAAGTCAGTCCAGCGGCCTGCTTGGCGGCGCGTGCAACCGGAACCTTCCGGACGGCACGCTCGCGCAATGACGCAGGCCGCTCCTCCCCAATCTTCATCACGCGAGGCCGCCATGCCGAACGCTCCCTGGATCGAGATCTACACCACGCCGACCTGCCCCGATTGCCTGGCACTGAAGCGCTGGTTGAATGCTGAGCAACTGCCCTTCGTCGAGCGCGACCTGCGCGATCCTGCAATCGCCGACGAAGCCAAGCGCCGCACCGGCGTGCGCGTCGCCCCCATCACCATCATCGACGGCAAGCATGTCTTCTATGGCACGTTCGCCGTCCAGCGCGCCGAGATCGAGGCACTGCTCGACCTGACACGGGCGGCCTGACAATGACCTTCCTGACCCTTCCCCAACAGGGCCGCCGCATTGCCGTCGGCGATAGCAAGACGATCCTGCAGGCAGCGCTCGATGCCGGCATCGCCTTCCCCCACAGCTGCCGTTCCGGCCGCTGTGGCGCCTGCAAGTCGCGTCTGGTCTCAGGCCATGTCGAGCTCGGCAAACACTCGCCCTTCGCGCTCTCCGAACAGGACCGCGCCGACGGCTTCATCCTTGCCTGCCGTGCAGTGCCGAGCGACGACGTCGTCGTCGAATGGCTGGCCGAAGCCTTCGCTGCTCAGCCGGCAGAGGCACAGAAGGCCGAGGTGGTCGCCATCGAGCGCATGACGCACGACATCCTTTCGATCCGCCTCGCGCTCGCCGATCGTACAAGCTTCCGCTTCGCCGCCGGCCAATATCTGTCGCTGGCGGTGCCGGGTGCACCGGCGCGCAACTATTCGATGGCCAGCCGGCCGAACGAGGAGCTTGTCGAGCTGCATGTCAGGGCCGTGCCGGGCGGCCTGACCAGCGGCCGGATCCACGCTTCGCTTGCTGCGGGCGACACCGTCCAGATAGATGGCCCGGCCGGTTCCGCCTATCTCCGCGAGGTGCATTCAGGCCCGATCGTCGCCCTTGCCGGCGGCAGCGGCCTTGCGCCGATCAAGTCGATCGTCGAGACGGCACTGCATCAGGGCATGGCCCAGCCGATCCATGTCTATTTCGGCGTCCGCGCCGAGCGTGACCTCTATCTGGTCGAGCATTTCCGTGCGCTGGAAAGACAGTTTCGCAACCTGAGCTTCATGCCGGTGCTGTCCCAGACCGCATCCGATGGCTGGCGTAACGGCTTCGTCGCCGATGCGCTGGCACAGGACCACAGCGACCTCAACGGCGCCAAGGCCTATGTCGCCGGACCGCCTGCGATGGTCGATTCCTGTTTGGCGGCACTTGGAGCGCTTGGGGTGCATGCCTTCGACATTCACGCCGACGTCTTCTTCACCCCCGAGGGCAGCGACAACAACGGCGCTTGACCTTGCAGGGGTGCAATCCCCATTGATAGGATATGCAATCCATGCGGCACATCGCAGACACAACCCGCCCTTTCCTCGCCAACCGGCGCGGGCAGATTGGCGCGCGCATTGCCGTCATGGACGACGGCAGGGCCAAGGCGTTCAAGATCCTGCGGCTGATGTTGCCGCTGGCGCTGCTGTTTGTCCTCGCGCTAGGCCAGGCAGCTTCCGCGCATCAGGGCGGCAGCCAGCATCAGCCACATGCTGCCCAGAGCGTATCGCATCATGCCAAGGCTGACATTGCCTGCTGTGGCGACCTCACGCAGGACGAGAAGGCATGCCTGGCGCAGTGCCTCGTCTCGTGCAGCTATTGCGCGCCGTTGCCTATGGCGACGGCCTTCCCCGACCTGACAGGCATTTCGCCGGCTCCGGCCAGGACCGAACCGCTCCACGGATCGATCGCCTCGCCGCATCTCCGGCCACCGTCCCTCTCCTGAACTGACGCGTTTGGACGCGCACGCCCCGGCACATTCCCGTGCCGGGAGACATCAGTTCTGGAGACAATGAAATGAACACCCTTTCGCGCCGCGGCTTCCTCGCGGCATCAGCGGCAACGCTTTGTGCTGCCGCAGTCCCGTCCCTGCTCATGCCGGTCCGCCCGGCCCGTGCCGACGGCCACAAGGTCATCACCGCCGGCAAGCGCGTCATCGAGGTCAAGGGCAAGGCCGCCAATGTCTTCGGCCTTCATCAAGCCGACGGCTCTTCCGGCATCGTCATGAATGCCGGCGAAAACTTCCGCGTCCGGTTGAAGAACCTCATCGGCGAGCCGACCGTCATCCATTGGCACGGCCTCACCCCGCCATGGCAGCAGGACGGCGTCGCCGGCATCTCGCAGGAGCCGATCCCCGACGGCGGCAGCCACGACTACGACTTCCCCCTCGCCCGCCCTGGCACCTTCTGGATGCATTCACATTTCGGCCTTCAGGAGCAGTTGATGCTCGCAGCTCCGCTGATCGTTCGCGACCCTGACGAAGCAGGCCAGGACGTGCAGGAGGTGGTGGTTCTGTTCCACGACTTCACCTTCCGCGACCCGCAGGAGATCCTCGCCGAACTCAAGGCGGGCGGCCACGACATGAGCGCCATGGCGCCTGCTCCCGCACCCGCGCCGGCAGCCGGCGGCGGCCACGAGGGCCACAACATGTCCGGCACGGCGATGCCCAGCGGCCAGACAAGCCACGACACGATGGACCACGGCGCGATGGGCGCCATGCAGATGAGTGGCCAGGCGGCCGGCCAGATGGGCGGCCAGATGGGCGGCATGTCCCACCTGCAGGACGTGCAGTACGACGCGCTTCTGGCCAACGATCGCACCCTCGACAACCCGGAAATATTCTCCGTCGAGCCAGGCGGACGTGTCAGGCTGCGCCTCATCAACGGCGCCGCCTCGACCAACATGTGGCTCGACCTCGACAAGCTCCAGGGCAAACTCATTGCGGTCGACGGCATGCCGGTCGAACCGGTTGAAGGCACGCGCTTCGAGTTCGCCGTCGCCCAGCGACTCGACATCCTACTCGAACTGCCGAAGGAAGCCTCTGCCTGGCCGGTCTTCGCCGTGCAGGAAGGTGGCCGCATGCGCACCGGTGTCGTGCTCGCCGCCAAGGGCGCGTCGGTCGGCAAGCTTGCCGACATGGCCGACGAGGATTTCCCCGCCGTGGGCGTCGAGCTTGAGCAAAGGCTGCGTGCCACCAAGCCGCTGTCCGAGAAGGCAGCAACTCGCAAGCACACGATGATGCTCGGCGAAGGCCCCAACTATGTCTGGACGCTCGATGGCGCCATGCACGGCCAGGACAAGCCGCTGGCGGTGGCGAGCGGCGACCGCTTCGAGCTGACCTTCATGAACCACACCACGATGTCGCACCCGATGCATCTGCACGGCCACCATTTCCAGGTGGTCGCTGTCAACGGCAAGCGTTTTGCCGGCGCGGTGCGTGACACGGTGCTGGTGCCGGCCAACATGGGCATGGTGACCATCGCCTTCGACGCCGACAATGCCGGCAAATGGGCGCTGCATTGCCACCATCTCTACCACATGGTTGGCGGCATGATGACGTCGATGGCCTACGCCGACTGAACCTGAAAGTGTGCCGGGGCGGCATCAGCTGCCCCGGCCCATCACGATTTCGCCAGCCCCTTGAACTTCCAGTTACTGGAAGCTTTATATGACAACAACTCGCTCTCGAGCGCCGTGCATCCGGATGGACGCACAAGGCCGCTCCAGGATGCGCAAGGAGTGACAGATGAACATTGGTACCGCTTCGGAAAAGTCGGGTCTGCCGGCCAAGACCATCCGTTATTACGAGGACATCGGCCTGTTGCGCCCCGACCGCGCCGACAACGGCTATCGCGATTATTCGATGTCGGACGTGCACCGCCTGCGTTTCCTGCAGCGCTCGCGCAGCCTCGGCTTTTCGGTCGAGGAATGCCGCCAGCTGTTGTCGCTTTATGGCGACAAGGAGCGCGAAAGTGCTGACGTCAAGGCCCTTGCCGAGACCAAGCTTACCGAGATCGACCGCAAGCTCGCCGAGCTGACCGAGCTGCGCAACACGCTGCGCCACCTCGTGCATAACTGCCATGGCGACAGCCGCCCGGACTGCCCGATCATCGACGGCCTGTCCGGCCGCGTCACCCAGTAGCCGGCTTTCGATGACCAGCCTCGCCGCCTATGGCGGCCTCTTCGTCGCGGCCTTCGCCGCCGCGACGCTTTTGCCCGCCCAGTCCGAAGCCCTGCTCGCCGGGCTGGTCGTCAATGGCGGCTACTCGCTCGCCCTGCTGATCGCCGTCGCCACCCTCGGCAACGTGCTCGGTTCGCTCGTCAACTGGTTGCTCGGCCGCCAGGTCGAGCGCTTCAAGGACCGCCGCTGGTTTCCCGCCAGTCCGGGCGCTCTCGCCCGCGCCGAGGCCTGGTACCACCGCTACGGCCGCTGGTCGCTGCTGCTCTCCTGGGTGCCTGTTATCGGCGACCCGCTGACCTTGATCGCCGGCATGCTGAAAGAGCCGTTGTGGAGTTTTCTGGGGTTGGTCGGGGCCGCCAAGCTGCTGCGCTACCTCGCAGTGGCGGCGGCAGCGCAGAGTTTCATCTGAGACCAACCCGTCTGGACTGGTCTCCTGAGGCAAGCGTCTTGGTCACGGCATGGCAACTGTGTTCAAGCGAAGCGCTTCGGTGCAACAGGCAACCTCAGGCCCTGATCAACACCGGCCCCCGTGCGGCGAACCCCACGCCAACGTCCTGCCCCGGCACGAACGGCGCATCGACGTCGGGCGACACGGCAAAGACCTCGCCGAACTCGGTGCCGATCATGAACTCGAGGTCGGAGCCGACATAGGTCACCTTACCGAGCCTCCCGGGAATGGTGCTCGGCGCGCCCACCGCCCGGATCTGGATCCGGCTTGGCCGCACCGCCAGCTTCGCCGGCCCCGGCCGCATGCCGCGCGCGTCGAGCTGCGTTTCGAAACCGCCTAGCCGCACAGTGGCAAGCTCACCTTCTACCGAGGCGATATCGCAATCGAAGATGTTGGCCTCGCCGATGAAGTCGGCGACGAAGGCATCCGCCGGCGCGTCGTAGAGTTCGCGCGGCGTGCCGTCCTGGGCGATGACGGCATTGTTCATGACGATGATGCGGTCGGAGACGGCCAAGGCCTCCTCCTGGTCATGCGTGACGTAGACTACCGTCAGGCCGAGCTTGGTCTGGATGTCGCGGATTTCCTCGCGTACCCGGCGCCTGAGCTTGGCATCAAGATTGGACAGTGGCTCGTCGAACAGCAGCACCTGCGGCTCCAGCACAAGCGCCCGCGCCACGGCGACGCGCTGCTGCTGGCCGCCGGACAGCTCGCTCGGCAGACGGTTGCCATACCCCCCGAGGCCGACGAGTTCGAGCCCGGCGCGGGCACGATCGCCGATTTCCCGCTTGGCGAAGCCGGAGAATTTCAGCCCGTATTCGACGTTCTCATTGACCGTCATATGCGGAAACAGTGCATAGGACTGGAACACCATCGACACGTCGCGGTCGGTCGCCGGCAGATGCGTAACGTCGGTCCCGCCGATAAGGATTTGTCCGCGCGTCGCCATTTCCAGCCCCGCGATCATGCGCAAAGTCGTCGTCTTGCCGCAGCCGGACGGGCCGAGCAGCGTCACCAGTTTGCCTGCCTCGACAAACAAAGACACGTCGTTGACCGCCGGCGCCGGGCTCTTGCCGTAGACCTTGGTGACCGCGCGAAACTCCACCGAAGCGGCGTTGCTCTTGATCATCAGCTCCCTCCCGAAAATGCCGGTTGGCTCACATTGGTGCGCGACTGCGAGAGTTCATGGCCACGGCGACCGATGTTGCGGCGACCGACAAGCAGCTGCATCAGCCCGACCACCGCCAGCATGACGCCGATCAGCACCGCCGAATAGGCGATCGCGATACCGTACTCGTTGTTTTCGACACGGCCGACGATGTAGCTCGTCGACATGTCGTAGCGGGCGCTGACCAGGAAGATGATGGCGCTGATCGCCGTCATGGCGCGCACGAAGGAATAGACGAGTGCTGCGACGATCGCCGGCCGGAGCAGCGGCAGCACCACCTTGCGGAAGGTCTGCCACGAATTGGCGCCCAGCGTCAGCGATGACTCGTCCAGGCTCTTGTCGATCTGCGACATCGACGCCACCCCTGCCCGCACGCCGACCGGCATGTTGCGGAAGATGAAGGACAGAACGAGGATGATGCCGGTGCCGGTCAGCTCGATCGGCGGCACGTTGAAGGCGATGACATAGCTCACACCGATGACGGTGCCCGGAATGGCAAAGGACAGCATGGTGCCGAACTCGAAAGCGTTCTTGCCGGCAAAATTCTGCCGCACCAGAAGATAGGCGGTGAGCAGGCCGACGGCCGCCGTCAGCGGCGACGAGATCAAGGCGATCTGCAAAGTCGTCCAGAACGAGCTCCAGGCCGAGCCCTTCCAGTGGATGCCGAACTCGTTCCAGCCCACCGCGAATGCCTTCACATAATGGGCGAAGGTCAGGCTGTGATCGACGCCCCACAGCTTGACGAAGCTGCCGTAGAAGATGGTGGCGTAGACGAAGATGGTGAAGGCGACCCAGAAGCCAGCCGTGGCGTAGACGGCGCGCTTGAGGCCCGCGGGCAGCTGCGGATGAACGCCAGCATCGCCCTTTCCGGACATCGTCGTATACGACTTCTTGCCGAGCCAGAAACGCTGGGCGTAAAAGGCAAGCAGCGTGAAGACGAGCAGCACGATGGCGAGCACCGCTGCCTGCGCCTCGTCATTCTGCGCGCCGACGATGGCGAAGAAGATTTCCGTCGACAGCACGTCGAAATTGCCGCCCAGCACAAGCGGGTTGCCGAAGTCGGCCATGCTCTCGATGAAGCCGAGCAGGAAGGCATTGGCGAGGCCCGGTCGCATCAGCGGCAGCGACACCGTCCAGAAGGTCTGCCAGCGATTGGCGCGCAGCGTCTGTGCCGCCTCCTCCATTGACGGGCTGACGCCTTCGACGACGCCGATAAGCACCAGGAAGGCGATCGGTGTGAAGGCGAGCAGCTGCGCGATCAACAGGCCCGGCAGGCCATAGATCCAGCGCGTCGGCTGGATGCCAAACAGCTCCGAAAAGGTCTGCGTGACAGCACCGGATAGGCCGAAGAGCAGGATGATGGCGAGGCCGATGACGAAGGGCGGCGTGATGATCGGCAGCACCGTCAGTGCGCGCAGCAGCTTGCCATGGCGGAAGCCGGTGCGGGTCACCATCAGCGCAAAGACGAGGCCGAGCACCGTCGTCAGCACCCCGACGAGCACCGCGAGGAACAGCGAGTTCCAGGCGACGCCGCAGCGGCTGCCGCCGGCCAGGCAGTCGAGGCTCCAAAGCCGCGGACTGAACAGCTTTCCGAGGAAGGTGGTGACCGAATAGCCGCCGTCCTCGGTGACCAGCGCATTGGCCAGCATCTGCAGAATCGGCATGAAGATGAAAAGGCCGACCGCCGCCACCACGAAAGCGATTGTCGAGACGACGAAGACGTCGCCGCCGACGGCGCCGCGCGCGGCAAGACCGACGGAAAACAGGAACAGGAAGGCGAGGCCGACCAGCAGCGCGCCATAACCCATGCCGAACTGGCGATCGCCAAGCTCGCCGAACAGTCCTTCGAGCCAGCCGAACTGCCAGCCCCGCAAGCCGATGGCGAAACCCTGGAACAGCAGCCAGGCAAAACCCGCGGCACCGACCGCAACCAGCAGCTTGCCGAAGATCGGATCGGATTTCGTCCGCCCCCACAAGAACAGCGGCGCGGCCAGGAGCAGACCGAGCGGCGCCAGCCACAGCTTCTCACCCTTGAGGTTGAGGATCAGCACCGGTGCGAACTCGCTGTCGAGCGGATAACCCTCGAACAGCCAGGAAAAGCCGAAGAACCCGTCTTCGACGCCATACCAGGGCAGCACGGCAAAGCCGAGCAATCCGACCACCGTCCAGAGGACGACGGTCGGATGCAGGCGGCCGCTTACGTCGCGGGAGCGCATGGATTATTGCGGCAGCGAGGAGACCTCCATGTCCCATTTGCCAAGCAGCCGCTTGCGCTCCTCGCTGGAGCCGTACTTCTTGAAGTCGTAGTCGATCAGCTTGATCGTCGAGAGATCAGGCGTCAGCTCGGAGACGGTCGCCGCCTTGTTCGACGGCAGCTGGAACGACTTCACGTCCTTGGCCTTGCCCTGCATGTCGGCGGACAGCGCCCAGTCGTAGAACTTCTTGGCCGCCTCAGCATTGCGCGCGCCCTTGATGATCGACATCGAGCCGATCTCGTAGCCGGTGCCCTCGCAGGGGGCGACCGTCACGATCGGGAAGCCAGCGGCCGTCTGCGCCACCGCATCATGCATGAACACGATGCCGACGGTGGTCTCGCCGAGGCCGGCGGCCTTGATCGGCGCCGAGCCCGACTTGGTGTACTGGTTGACGTTCTTGTGCAGGGCTTTCATAAACTCGAAGCCCTTATCCTCGCCCATCAGCTGCACCATCGTCGCCAGCGTCGTGTAGGCGGTGCCCGACGAATTCGGGTTGGCGATCTGGATCTGGCCCTTGAATTCGGGCTTGGTCAGATCGGCCCAGCACTTCGGCTCAGGCAAGCCGTTCTTGGCGAGCAAGTCCTTGTTGTAACCGAAGCCAAGCGCGCCAGAGTAGACGCCGATCGTCTTGTTGCCGGCCGCCTCGGCCTGCTTGATCGCCCAGTCGTGCAACTCGCCGCGCATCGGCGAGACATATTCCTCGGTCAGGTTTTCCTCGGCTGCCTGCAGATGCGGGTCGCCGGTGCCGCCCCACCACACGTCGCCCTTGGGGTTGCTCGCTTCGGCGCGCACCTGGGCATAGGTCTCGCCCGAGCTCTTGCGGGTCATATCGACGGTGATGCCGGTCTTTTCCTCGAAGCCGGTCTTGATCTGCTGGCACCAGGCCTCGTCGGCGCTGCAATAGAGCGTCAGGCTTTCAGCATGCGCCGACGCGCCGCCGGCCATCATCAACCCGGCCAGCGCGGCCGAACGCAAAAGGGCAGTTTTCATATCTCGATTCCCTCCACACAATTATTCGCCGTCTAACGATCTGTTGTCGCTTTGGTCACTTGCAGAGTGAGTGCTTTTTGCGCATTTTGCAATCGTGTTCATTGCACTATCTTGAGCGTCATGAACCCTAACGGGCCGAGGCGATACAATCGAAGCCGACAGTGCTTCATACCGACAAAGGAATGAACGGGCGAAAATGCCGAAGGACAAGAAGACCATCCGCAAGGCGAGCAAGGGCGAGCGCATTGCCCAGGTCGCTGCTATCCCGTTCCGCGTGAACGAGGGCGGCGAGCTTCAGGTCATGCTTGTGACGTCGCGCGGCACGCGCCGTTTCATCGTCCCCAAAGGCTGGCCGATGAAGGGCAAGAGCGGGCGCCAGGCCGCGCTGATCGAGGCGCGCGAAGAGGCCGGCGTGCGCGGCAAAGCCCTGAAAAAGCCCGCTGGCAGCTATTGCTACTGGAAGCGGCTGTCGACCAGCTTCGTCCACGTCGTGGTCACGGCCTATCTTATCGAGGTGACCGAGGAACTTGAAGCCTGGCAGGAAGCGGGTGCCCGCCAACGCGCCTGGCTGACGCCAACCGACGCGGCCGTGCTCATCGACGAGCCCGAGCTGTCGACCCTGATCCGCAATCTCACGCTCGCCGATCTCCTCCAGCCCGAGCCCGTCGCTGCCTGACAGCGGGCGGCGGGATTTCGGCTCGCCGACATTGCAAGATTCCGGGCTCCAGGATTGCAGACTGCCCGATCCGATTGTATCAGGGGATCAGTCCTTGCACATTTGTGCAAGCAGCCCAATGCGGTCGACGACCGACCCAAACTGGAGCCGCCGATGTCCGAACTCAAGCCGGGCAGGTCATTCGTAAGCGCACAGCAGGTCGCCGAATTGGCCGGCGTTTCACGCTCGGCCGTGTCCCGCACCTTCACCGACGGCGCCAGCGTCTCCGAAACCACGCGCAAGAAGGTGCTCGAGGCCGCCGAAACGCTCGGCTACCACGTCAATCACCTCGCCCGCAGCCTGATCCATGAGGACAGCGGCATCGTCTGCCTCATCGGCGCCGACATCAACACGCCCTACCATTCGCGCCTGATCGACGCGATCACCCGGCGCCTGCAGGCGATCAACCGCGTCGCCATGGTCATCAACACCTCTGGCGACACAGACAGCGTCGAAGCAGCGCTGCGCCAGACGCTGAACTACCGCGCCAACGCGACGGTCGTCCTGTCGGGCACGCCCCCGACATCGTTGATCAACACCTGCCTCAACAGCGGCCAACATGTCATCCTGATCAACCGCGACGATCATCTCGACGGGCCGGAAAACATCAGCGTCGACAATGCGGCGGCCGCCCGCGAGGCCTTCCACATGCTGCACCGTGCCGGCAGCCGGCGCATTGCTGTGGTGTCGTCGCAGGCCGGAACGCCGAGCCTGGTGGCGCGCGAGCGCGCCTTCGAGACGGCCGCTGGTGAAGCGGGGCTGGATGTTACCATCACGCGCGCCGGCCCCACCGGCTACGGCGCAGGTTTCGAGGCCGGACGACTTCTGCTCAGCGGCTCGCACCGGCCGGACGCCGCCTTCTGCGTCACCGACCTTTTGGCCTGCGGTTTCATGGATGCGGCACGCGTCGAGTTCGGCATGAATGTGCCGGAGGAACTCTGCGTCGTCGGTTTCGACGACATCGAGCAGGCAGGCTGGGCGTCATACCAGCTGACCACCTTCCGCCAACCGATCGTGCAGGTGGCCGATCACATCACCATGCTGCTCGACGGCGAGGATCCGCTGCGCCAGCGTGGCGGCAGCGTCAGCTTTCACGCCGACCCGGTCTGGCGCCGGACCGTACGGCCCAAATGATCCCTTGGCATCACCTCGCCAGTGGCGAGGTCGACGGAAAAGTCGCGTGACGGGGCACTGGCCAGCCAGTCGCTCAGCATCCGCATGAACGATGCCAGCCTGTCCTGAAGGCTTCCCGCCGGCCAGGCGCCGGCGGCGAAACGCGCGGCGAGATGACGATAGACCGCGATGCGCGCGGGCTCGATGAAGTCGAGCGCCAGCTCGCGGCCCTTGCGCAGCCTGTACCAGTCGACGATCATCTCAAAGAACGGCAAGTCCTGCAGCTTCGTCGGTCCGGTTCTGGACACCGAAGCAACGACCGAGGGTAGATCTTTCGGAGTCAGCGGCGCCACGGTCCCCGCCAGCATCTCCAGGTCGCCGAGGCAAAGCTGCGGCACGAGCGCAGCCAGGTCCTGCGGCCACTCCTTGGGCAGGTAACGATGCCTGACCATCTCGGCGAGATGCCGGCAGAGGAAATCGGCATGGCCGGTCGCTTCGGTCACGGCAGCCGACGTTCCCTCCTGCTCCGCCTCTACACGATAGAGGGCAAAGGCAGTGTCATATGACGGCACGTCGCTGACGACCACCGTCTCGACCTCAAGTCTTTCGCCGGATATCTCCACGACCTTGTAGGCCGGTGGAAAGCCGACCATCGACGGCACGGCGATGTTGACCAGCCAGTCGTCGCCGTCGCGGAAGACGGCGGTGTCGTTGATGTGCAGGTGGCCGCTGAAATGCACGTTGATGCCTGTGGCAGCTGCCGCCTTCGACACCTCCGCCCGCGGCGTGCGGCGCAGGAAACTGGTGTCGTTGAGCAGCCTCGCCTCGTCCGCCCAGGTACCGTTGAGCGGGTCGATAACAGGGTAGTGCGAGAAGGCGACCAGCCGTTTGCCCAACGCTTCGGCGCGCGCAGCAACGTCCTTCATCCAGTCGAGGACAAAACCTTTGTTGCGCGGCATCGCGTTCCAGCCGGCGTCCGTGCTGTCGTGGTAGCTCTTCTCCAGCGTCGGATCGAGGTCGCCGTTCTTCGGCTCGAAGACATTGGCGTCAATGGACAAGAGCCACAGCCCCTCGACCGGTTCGACGAGGAACGAGGCGTCAATCATCCGCCGCATCGTCTGCCCATCCCCGGACACGATCTCGAAGGTCCGCGCCTCCAGCCTGTCGTCGGTGCCGAACGGGCATTCCCAATGAAGGTCGCCGTCGCGCCTGAAGAAGCCGAGATCACCCAGTGCCGGGATAGCTGCGCCATACCCGCCGCAATACATGTCGTCCGAGACGATGCGCTCGACCGAGCCGCCCTGCTCCGCCAAGGGATCGCTCGTCACCAGCATGTGCGATCCGTCCGGGTTGAGGAAGCGCTTGCTCTGGTGGCGGCCGTGGATCGCATAGAGATCGTGATTGCCGGGCGTCGCCACGAAGCGCAGGCCGAAGCGCCTGGAATACTCGGCAAGCAGCGCCGTCGCCGCGGCCATCGTCGACTGCTGGCCGTCATCGGTCAGGTCGCCGGCGATGATGACAAGCGAGATGCCGCGCCTGACTATGTCGTCGAGCAGTGCGTGCGTGGCATGGAAGCTTTCGTTGAACACCCGCGTCGAGGCATTGGTGTCGGCAAGCGTCCGCAACGCCACCCTGTCCCCACGCCCCACGCTCTGGCGATTGTCGATGTCGTGGAAATGCGGGTCGGCGATGACGGCAATCTTCATGTCAGTCTCACAGCAAAACGAGCGCGCCGTCAGTCCTTGGAGGCCAGGGCCGGCGCAGGAAAGCCCTTGTCAATCATGGCGATCCATTGCGCTGCCTTGCGTGCGGCCTCGACCAGCATCGGCTTGGGCGCTTCATGCCATTCGTCGCGGCGCAAATCACGCCGGGTGCGCACATGGTCGAGCGCTGCATCCAGCGTCGGGAACTTGGTCGGCATCTCGACATGCAGGAACAGCGCCACCAGCGACACCGAGCGGCTGCGGCCGCCACGGCAGTTGACCAGCACATTGCCCTTTTCGCGACGCTTGTAGGTGGCCTTGTCAGGCAGCACCTGGCTCAGCGCTCCGCGCAGCAGGTAGAAGCCCGACAACATCATGGTCTCGGGATTGCCGTGGCCGTCGATCAGGCCGAGCTTGTAGTAGCGCACGGCGCCGATGCCGTAGATCGCGTCAGCCGCCTCCCCTTCGCCGAACGGCTCGGTGGCGTAGTTGAAGTCGAGATTGACGGCGCAGTTCACCACCGTGGTGATGTTCTTTTCCCTGAGCAGTTCGAGGTCGCCCGCGCCGTCCATACCGCCGACATAGATGTCGATGCCGTAGCCGGCGATGTCACGCTCGATCAGGCTGAGCGCCGGGCGCTCATATCGCGGGCTGTTGCTGTCCATCTGGCGGCCTTGACGCTTGAGGGTATCTGGGACTCTCACTTGCCGGCCTCGAGCGCGATGCCTGTCGCCTCGCTCATGCCGAGCGCCACGCCGGGCGCCGCAGCCAGAACGGCCCCGCCCTCGGTCAAGCCGCCGACCGAAAGGAACGGCGCGACGACGCCTCCGGCCTCCCTGACCATCAGCAGCCCCGCCAGGCAATCCCAGGCATGCATGTGGAGCTCGGCATAGGCATCCGAGCGGCCATCGGCGACATAGGCGAGCCCCAACGCGCCCGAGGCGCCGCGACGGACGTTGGCGCCGCGCTTGAGGATATTGGAGAGCACGTCGAGATAACGCGTGTTGGTCTTGCGATTCGACCAGCCGAACTCGACGCAGGCAGCATCGAAATCGCGCGTCTTGGCAACTGACAACGGCTTGCCATTGCGGGTGCCACCATGTCCGCGGCGGGCGAAATACAACTCGTCCAACACCGGGTTGTAGATCGCGCCGATCTCGGTCTCGCCATTGCTGACGAACGCGATCGAAATGCAGAAATGCGGAATGTCGCGGGCGAAATTCGCCGTGCCGTCGATCGGGTCGACGACCCAGATGTCCGCCTTGATCGCCCCGCCGCCTTCCTCGCCGAGGAAACCGTCCTCGGGGAATTCTTCGGCGATACGCGCCTTGAGGTGCCGCTCCACAGCCGCGTCCGTCTCGGTCAGGAAATCCTGCGGCCCCTTCATGTCGAAACCGGCCACGCGATTGGTGAACCCGTCGAGCGCCACCGCGCCCGCCGAACGCGCAATGTCGCGGCAGAATGCTGCACGCCGGTCGAGGCCGGTTTCTGCAGTGGTGGCTGTTGCGTGAACCGTCATTTCTATGCCGCCTGTGGTGTGGTTGACGTCAGATTGCACAGCTGTGCAAAATCGTCAACGCATTAAGTTGGATAATATTTCTGCAGTCGACAGAAGCGCAGAAAGCCCGTGATCTGACATCGATGCACACGCGTTCCAACGATCATGCGGCGTCTCGCGCACGGGCTGCATCGCGTTCGTCGGAGATGCGCCGCGCCACCCGCATCAACGTCGGATAGTCGGCACCTTCACCGAGTGCGACATAACCGGGACACATGAAGGCGGGCACGCCGGCATCGACCTTGCCAAGGGTCAGCGGGTGATAGCTGCCGCCGGCCTGTGTGAGGATCAGCACCGCTGCCGCCACGTCCCAGGGATTGGAGCCGAAGCCGGCTGACGCATCGACCCAGCCGGCAGCGACATGGCAGAGGCTGAGCGCGCCGCTGCCCGGCCGCCGCAACGTCGAAAACGTCTCGACCAGTTCGGCGAAATTGGCCAGCGTCTGCTCTTGCCCGTCGCGCCGGAAGTCGCGCGCCACGGGATAGCCCGTGATCAGCGTCGCATGTCGCTCGTCAGATATGGCGCACGAGCGCAGTGGCTCGCCATTCAGCCAGGCGCCAGTCAGATCGGCTGAAAACAGCTTGTCGGCGACGGGGTCATAAACCGCGCCGGCAACGACCTGCCCTTCGATCGCCACGCCGACCGACACACACCAGAAGGCAAAGCCACGGGCGAAGTTGGAGGTGCCGTCGATCGGATCGACATACCAGCGCACCCGGCCGGCACCGCTTTCGCCGGCCTCCTCGCCTATCACCACGGAACCGGGCACCTCGGCCAGGATGAAGGCGCGGATCGCCACTTCCGCTTCCTTGTCGTATTGGGTCACCACGTCATGCAGATCGACCTTGTAGTCGACCGCCATGTTGGAGCGAAATGCCGCCAGCAGCGGGGCGCGCATCAGCTGCGCCGCCTGTTCGGCAACCGTCCGCAGGCGCTTCGACTCTTCGATGCTCGTCATGCCGCGATCCCGCGCCCGGCTTCGCGGAACAGGCCGAGCAGCCCGACAGGATCCGCCACGATGGCATCCGGCTTGAGCTTGAGGTCATAAGGCAGGTCGTATGTACCTTTGGCTTCCATCAGGATGTTGCCGCCGATGCCGGCGCGTTTGCCGCACAGCACGTCGCGGTCGAAATTGTCGCCGACATACCAGGCCTCGCCTGCTTCGACACCGAGCGCCCGCGTCGCCAGCCAGATCATCTCCGGATTGGGCTTGCGCAGCTTGACCTCGTCGCTGTGGACGATGGCGGCGAAGCGCGCGGTGAGGCCATGCGCGTCGAGGAAATCGATATGCACTTGGCCGCACAGCGCGTTGCTGACGATGCCGACCGGCACGCCTGCGCCATCTGCCGCGTCGAGCAGGTCGAGCATACCGGTGCGCAAGACACGCTCGCTCTTCCAGTTGCCCATCTTGCGGCAGAGGTCGTAGGCCTCGGCCACGACGATATCCCGCGCCTGCTGCGGCCAGTCGCCGGCGACGAAGTCGCCCCAGAATTCCTCGTGGCGCAGCTCGCGCGGCGCAAGTGGTCGCGACATCGCATCCTTCCAGTGCGAGTCGGCGATGCCGCCGGCCTTGATGTCGGCGGTGATCTGCTCGACCGAAAGTGCCGACGCCTGCGCGCCGGCCTGGACGAGCAGGCCATGCACATGCAAGGCCAGCCGCTCCCGCCAGCCGGGCAGGTGCGTCGTCGATACGATCACGCCGCCAAAGTCGAGCAGCAATGCCCTGGGTGGCGCGAGTTTTCGCCCCGAATTGTCAGACATCATCACGTCTCCAGTTGTTCCCGATGAAAGCGGAAAAAAGCGGGACGGAGCCGAAGGAGAAGGGCCCCGTCCCTAGCCCACCGGGAAACTATTTCTTGTAGGCGACGCGCCAGAGGTCCTGCCAATCCTGGCGCGCGTCCCAATCTTCGAGTGCGGTCGAGGCGTCGTATTGCTGCAGCTTGTCCAGCACCTTGCCGATGCCCGACGGCTCGTTGGCAGGCAGGCCGATGTCGGGGTTGGTCGGCAGCTTGCCGTCCTTCACCTGCGGCGCGATGCCCTCCGCGGTCAGGATGTAGTGGATGAACAGCTTGGCCGCGTTCGGGCTCTTGGTGCCGGTGGCGATCAGTCCGAGCTTGACATAGGTCCAGCCCGGCCAGGGATCGAGCCCTTCGCAGAGCCCGAGCTTGAAACCCTTGTCGGCATTGTCGCGGAACTTGGCCGAGCTCATCAGCCCAAAGAACGGTTCCTTCTGGCCGGGCGCGCCGACAGCTTCGGAGATCGCGTCGTCGGCATCCGCAAGCAGCGGCGAATTGCCGGCAAAGCCCTTGACCCAGGCAGCCGTCGCACTGTCTTCGCCGACCTCGATATCCTTGCCGAAATGCGCCTTGTAGGCAGCCTTCATCTTGTCGTCGTCATGCGTCGCAGTCTGGTTGAACCAGTCGGGATAGGTGCCCTTCGACAGCGGATCGTAGAAGGCGACCTTGCCTTTCCACGTGGGATCGGTGAGCTCCCAGATGTTCTTCACCGGGCAGGCATCGTAGGCCTCGGTGTTGTAGGCCCAGACAGCGGCATTGGTGGTGATCGCCAGCGGGTTCTGGAACTTGACCGGGATCTTGTCGGCCATGTCAGGCGGCAGGTAGCTCTCGACAAATTTCTGCGGCAGCAACTGCGCCAGGCCGGCCGGCGCGTCGGTAATCAGCACCACGTCGCCCTTGACGTTCTTGGCCTGGCCCTCGCGCACGATCATCTCGAGCTGCGCGCTCGCCGACACCTTGATGCCGGTTGCCTTCACGCCGTATTTGGCGGTGAAGTTCTCGGCCATTTCGACGATCTTGCCGGTGCTGTCATAGATGTTGATCGGCGCTTCCTTCTTCGCCGCCTCGACCAGCGCGTTGAGGTCAAAGGTTTCCGCGCGCGCCGGAGCCGACGCCATCACCATGGCCGTCATCAGCCCGGCCAGCGCCGTCGTTGCCAGTGCAACTTTCCTGCTCGTTCCAAATGCCGGTTTCATCGTTTCCTCCCCAAAAATCCGGCTGAAACGCGCCCGGCGTCAGTGCCGGGCGCGACAATCGCAAGCGCTATTTCTTGTAGTTGATGCGCCAGAGGTCCTGCCAATCCTGGCGCGCGTCCCAGTCACTCTGGGCCGACGCCGAGTCGTAGGGGAAGATCTGGTCCAGCACCTTGCCGATGCCAGAGGGTTCGTCGTCGGTCAGCTTGGCGTCGCTGTTGGTCGACATCTTGCCGTCGGCCGCCTGCGGGGCGATGCCCTCCTCGGTCATCAGATAGTGGATGAACAGCCTGGATGCGTTCGGGCTGTCGGTGCCCTTGGCGATGAAGCCGAGGCTCGGATACATCCAACCGGCAAAGGGCTTCAAATCCTTGCACAGGCCAAGCTTGGAGCCGACGTCCTGGTTGTTACGGAACTTGGCCGAGCTGATCAGGCCGATGAACTGCTCCTTCTGGTCGGGAGCGCCGACCGCCTGGGCAGCTGCCTCGTCGGCATCGGTGAGCAACGGGCCGTTGGCGGCGAGCGCCTTGACCCAGGCGCCGGTAGCGCCGTCCTCACCCGCTTCGAGATCCTTGCCGTAATACTCCTTGTAGGCGGCAGCCACCTTGTCATCGGCGTTGGTCGCCATCTGGTTGAACCAGTCGACATAGGACGCCTTGTTGAGCGGGTCCTGCATGGCGAGTTTGCCTTTCCACTTGGCCTCCGTCAGCTCCCAGATATTCTTGACCGGGCAGCTTTCGTTGAGCTGGGTGTTGTAGGCAAAGACGTTGGCCTCGTTGGAGACGGTCAGCGGGTTCTGGTACTGCGCCGGGATCTTGGCGGCGAGATCCGGCGGCAGCCAGCTCTCGACGAAGCCCTGCGGCACCAGCTGCGCCACGCCGGCGGGCACGTCGCTGATCTGGATGACGTCGCCCTGCACGTTCTTGGCCTGGCCCTCGCGGATCACCATTTCCAGCTGCGCCGCGGCATTGGCCTTGGTGCCGGTCGCCTGCACGCCGTACTTCTTGGTGAAGGCCTCGGCCTGCTTCACGATCTTGCCGGTGCTCGAATAGACATTGATCGGCGGTTCCTTCTTCGCCGCCTCGACCAGCGCGTTGAGGTCGAATTCCTCGGCCTGTGTCGCGCCGGCAAACGATCCGACAGCGGCAGCCAGTGCCGTCGCCGCCAGGAGCCGTTTCACACTGAAATCCCTGCTCATTCTCTCCTCCCTTGTCAGGCCGGCGCCATGCCGGCCGTGTCGTTCCCGATGGTCCTGCTTGCTTCGCCCCGGGGCAGTCCTCCACCGCCCGAAGGGAATTCTCCTCAATGCAGCTTCGCCGGCCGCATCAGCCTGTCGGCCACTTCCATGCGCTGGCCTGCCTTGTCGAAGACATGCAGCGCCTTTGATTTGGCCCACCAGGTCACGGCCTCGCCGACCTCGACCTCCGGCGACTGGTGCGTGGTCATGAACAGCTTCTCGCCGCCAGCGGTGAGCTCGATGATCCAGCTGCCGCCGGTGGGCAGGATGCCGGTCACCTCGGCCTGGCCGGCAACGGCGCCGTCGGCCACGCCGCGCTCGGCATCAGCCAGCCGGATCGCCTCCGGTCGGATGCCGATCGAGCCCGCGTCGCGCAACTCAGCGAAACGTGCGCCGAGATAGGCATTGGCGAGCTGCGACACCTCCGATTTTCCATCACCCAGCTCGACGATGTTGATCGGCGGATTGCCGACGAACTGCGCCACGAAGCGGTTGGCCGGCCGCTCGTAGATGTCGTTGGGCGTCCCGACCTGCTGCAACTCACCCTCGCTCATCACCGCGATGGTGGTGGCCAGCGTCATTGCCTCCCACTGGTCGTGGGTGACAAACACGATGGTGGTCTTGAACTCGCGGTGCAGCCGCTTGAGCTCGGCCCGCATCTCAAGACGAAGAGCGGCATCAAGGTTGGACAGCGGCTCGTCGAGCAAGAGCACCTCCGGATTGACCGCCAGCATGCGGGCCAGCGCCACGCGCTGCTGCTGGCCGCCAGACAGTTGCGAGGGATAGCGATCTCGATACTTCTCGATGCCAAGCGTCTTCATCACCTGGTCGACGCGCTGCTCGCGCTCGGCCTTGGGCATTTTGCGCAGGCGCAGGCCGAAGTCGGTGTTGCGCTCGATGGTCAGATGCGGCCACAGCGCGTAGCTCTGGAACACCAACCCCATCTCGCGCTTTTCCGGCGGCACGAACACGCCATCGACGACCGAATCGACGACACGCTGGCCGACGCGGATCTCGCCCGCCGTCAGATGCTCCAGCCCGGCGATCATGCGCAATGTCGTGGTCTTGCCGCAGCCGGATGGGCCCAACAGGCACATGAACTCGCCATCGCCGATTTCGAGATCGAGATCGGCCACTGCGTTGGCCGAGTTGCCGCCGTAGTTCTTCTCGACGCCGCTCAGGTTGATCTTCGGCATGTCAGTTCCCCAGTCCTTGCGCGAGATTGGTCTTGGTCAGCTTCTGGCCGAGCAGCGCGCCGAAATAGGCGAGGCCGGCGATGATCAGCACGACGGCGTTGGCGGCCTGCGTGTAGTGGTAGTCGACGAGCCGGAGCGAATAGGTGGTCAGCACGTCGGTCGAAGGAACCGCCAGCACGACGAACAGGCTGAGGCCCTTGATGCCCGAGATGAAGGGCAACAGGATGCCCGTCGTCAGCGACCCCTTCTGAATCGGGATGACGATCGAGATCATGCGGCGGAACCAGCCGGCGCCGGCGATCTGAGCCGCCTCTTCCGGATCCTTTCCGAGCTGTGTCATGGCGGCGATGCCGGCGCGCGAGGCATAGGGCATCTGGTCGGCGATCAGCGCCAGCATCAGGATCAGCGTCGTGCCGTAGAGTGCCGGGATCGGCCCGCGCGGCACGGCAAACAGCGACAGATAGGCAGCTGCAAAGGCGATGCCGGGCACCAGATAAGGCAGGAACGTCACCTGGCGCAGGAAGGTGCCGAGCGGCTTCACCGGAGTACGCGCCACCACATAACCGACCAGCAGCCCGAGGATACCTGAGGTGATCGAGGCGACACCGACGATGCGCAAGCTGTTCCAGGCTGCGTTCCAAAGATCCGGGCTGAGCAGGATGCCGGTCTGCAGCGCCACCGTGTTGAGGTTGGTGCCGATCCAGTAGTCGAGCGTGAAATTGTCGAGGTTGAACTGGCCGGGCACCCGCATAACAGTCGACAGGAACAGCGTGCCGATGGGCAGGCCGACGCTGAGCAGGAACATCAGCGCGGCAAAGCCGGTCGCCGGCAGCCTGAGGATGCCGAGCGGGCTCAGCCGGTTCATCGAGCCTTTCGAGCCGATGGTGACGAAGCGGCGCGCCTCGCGCATCAGCCGGGCATCGATGGTGATGGTGATGATGCCGATCAGCATGATGGCGCCTGCCAGCACCGCTCCCACGCCGACCTGGCGCGACGAGATGTTCTGGTAGAGCGAGGTCGCCAGGACGTCGAAATTGACCGGCAGGCCGAGCACGTAGGGCACACCGAACTCGCCGAGGCATTTGGCGAAGATCAGCACCATCGCCGACATCAGCGATGGGCGCATCAGCGGCATGATGATCTTGCGGGCCACCGTCAGCCTGCCGGCGCCTAGAATCCGGGCCGAGTCCTCGAGTTGCGAGTCGAAGCGGCGCAGCGCGTTGCCGAACAAAAGGATGACGAAGGGCGAGTAGTGCAGCGCCAGGATGATTGTCACCGGCAACTGGCCGTAGGACAGCCAGTCGGGCGGCGAAAAACCGATCGATTCCAGCCAGCCGGGCTGTCCGCCGACGGTTCGGTTCTTGAACAGGGTCGTCCAGGCCAGTGCGAAGGTCCAGGCCGGTAGCATGTAGGGCACGATGAGGGCGGTGGCGAACCAGCGGCGGCCGAACATGTCGGTGCGGCTGAGCAGCCAGGCAAGCGTGCCGCCGACAAGCATCGACAGCGTGATAGCGCCGGCCGCCACGCTCAGCGTGTTGACCAGCGGCTCCCAGAACAGGTCGTGCGAGATGCGCGAGAGAAAGACGCGGTCGATGTAGTACCAGGTCAGTTCGCCGACATCCTGCTTGATGCGGCGTTCGTCGCCGAACTGCACCCGCATCGCATCCGACAGCATCGAGATGATCGGCACCACGATGAGATAGGCAAACAGTGCCGCGGCGAGCACGCCGATGATCGTCGTCGGCTCGCGCAGCGCCACCTTGGTCCGGTAGCGCAGGCGCTGTGAGCGGGTCGGCGACTTCAGGGTAGCCACAGTCCCGTGGGTTACGGTCGCCGGCTTCACCACCGTCTGGACAGAACTCTGCGATTGGCCGCTCACGAGGTCACGCCCCGCCGGCAGATTCCGTCATGGCTGCTGCACACGTCACCGGGGACGACCCGGCGCAGATGCACTGCATGGCTTGCATGCGATGGCATGAGCATGAATTCTCCTCCGTTGGGCGCCTCGAAGCGGACCTTGCGCCCCGCAGCTTGAGCCGCCCGGACACACCTCACCCGTCCTGCTTCCGACACCACCGCCGCCTCCCGGCGGTGCGGCACATTCCCGTGCCTGTTGGCATATTCATTCCATCGACGGTACGTTCATGTCAATCCAGATTCTGCAAAAATTTGCACAGGCGTGCAAAACATATGATTTTGTCTGAAATGGCCAAATTTTGCCCATGCTGGCTTCATCAACCTCGATTGGACAACCCTTGCATGCCGCAAATATGCACTGCCGTGCAATGCACAAAATGTTGCTGTGGCAAAACATGGAGAAATGCCCGGGAAAGCGCACTCGGCGCATGACCCCAACGCCGCCTCTTTCGCAGTGCACTCAACATCTCTAGGGTGCGCCGCACGCAGGAACCGCAGGAATCGGGCAAGGAAACGGAATGTCGAACGAGCAGAAATCAGCGCCGGCAAAGAACGGCAAGGTGGCGCTGATCACCGGTGTAACCGGACAGGACGGCGCCTATCTCGCCGAGATCCTGATATCGAAGGGTTATGTCGTCCACGGCATCAAGCGCCGCTCGTCGTCCTTCAACACCGGCCGCATCGAGCATCTTTACGAAGACCCGCATGTCGCCGACCCCAGGCTGATCCTGCATCATGGCGACCTCACCGACGCCACCAACCTGATCCGCATCGTGCAGGAAACGCGACCGGACGAGATCTACAATCTCGGCGCCCAGTCGCACGTCCAGGTCAGCTTCGAGACGCCCGAATACACCGCCAACTCCGATGCGCTCGGGCCGCTCAGGCTGCTGGAAGCCATCCGCCTGCTCGGTCTCGTCGGCAAGACGCGCTTCTACCAGGCCTCGACCTCCGAGCTCTATGGCAACATCCCGGCGCCGCAGAACGAGACTTCGGGTTTCGCCCCGCGCTCGCCCTACGCCGCCGCCAAGCTCTACGCCTACTGGATCGTCGCCAACTACCGCGAAGCCTATGGCATCCACGCCTCCAACGGCATCCTGTTCAACCATGAAAGCCCGCTGCGCGGCGAAACCTTCGTCACCCGCAAGATCAGCCGCGCCGTGGCGGCGATCGAGGCCGGCATCCAGGACCGGCTTTATCTCGGCAATCTCGACGCCCGGCGCGACTGGGGCCATGCCCGCGACTACGCGCTCGGCATGTGGATGATGCTGCAACAGGACAAGCCCGACGACTATGTGCTCGCCACCGGCGAAGCCCACAAGATCCGCACCTTTGTCGAAAAGGCCTTCGCCGAGATCGGCACCAGCATCGAATGGCGCGGCGAGGGTGTCGGCGAAACCGGCATGGACAGCGCCACCGGCCGCGTTCTCGTCGAGATCGACCCGCGCTACTTCCGCCCGACCGAAGTCGACTATCTGCTCGGCGACGCCTCCAAGGCACGGCAGGCGCTTGGCTGGCACCACAACACCACCTTCGACCAGCTGGTGGCCGAGATGGTTCGAGAAGATCGTCGCGCGCTGGCAAAAACCGGTGAGCGCAGCAATGGCTGACATCCTCTATCCGCTCGCCGGCAAGCGCGTCTGGGTCGCCGGACACCGCGGCATGGTCGGCTCAGCGCTTGTGCGCCGCCTCGCACGGGAAGGCTGCGAAGTCATCACCGCCGGGCGCGACACCGTCGACCTGACCCGGCAGGCCGAGGTCGAGGCCTGGCTGGGCGAGACCCGCCCACAAGCGGTGCTGCTCGCTGCCGCCAAGGTCGGCGGCATCCTCGCCAACGCCACCTATCCCGCCGCGTTTCTCTACGAGAACATGGCGATCGAAACCAACGTCATCCATGCCGCGCACAAGATCGGCGTGGAAAAGCTTTTGTTCCTCGGTTCGAGCTGCATCTATCCGAAATTCGCGACGCAGCCGATCGCGGAGGATTCGCTGCTCACCGGCGCGCTCGAACCCACCAACGAGTGGTACGCCATCGCCAAGATCGCCGGCCTCAAGCTTGCTGAAGCCTATCGCAAGCAGCATGGGGCCGACTTCATCTCGGCGATGCCGACCAACCTCTACGGCCCGGGCGACAATTTCGATCTCACGTCCAGCCACGTCCTTCCGGCGCTGATCCGCAAGGCGCATGAGGCCAAGTTGTCTGGTGCGGCCGAACTGACGATCTGGGGCAGCGGCACGCCGCGGCGCGAGTTCCTCCATGTCGACGACGCCGCCGACGCCATGGTGTTCCTGCTCAAGTCCTATTCCGGCGACCAGCACGTCAATGTCGGCTCCGGCACCGACGTAACGATCCTCGAACTGGCCGAGACCGTGGCGCGTGTCGTCGGCTTCGAGGGCCGCATCGCCCTCGACACGTCAAAGCCGGATGGCACGCCGCGCAAGCTGATGAGCGGCGACAAGCTCGCCCATCTCGGCTGGCGCCCGCGCATCGAACTCGAAAGCGGCATCCGCTCGACCTACGACTGGTTTGTCAACAACGCGCTTTAGCCGAGACGGGTCGCGCCCGCCCGGGCTGGCCCGAATGCCTAGTTGACGATCTGGATGCTGGTGTTGGACGGGCCATAGGCCTGGACCAGCTCGTAGAAGTCGGCCGCATTGTCGGGGTGCAGGCGCACGCAGCCATGCGAGGCCGGGCGGCCGAGGCGGCTGATGTGGTTGGTCGCATGCA
Organism: Aminobacter ciceronei; assembly: GCF_014138625.1. Taxonomy (GTDB): domain Bacteria; phylum Pseudomonadota; class Alphaproteobacteria; order Rhizobiales; family Rhizobiaceae; genus Aminobacter; species Aminobacter ciceronei. The sequence continues at coordinate 156,990 of NZ_JACJHY010000005.1, read as the reverse complement.
CGGCGTAGCCGCCATTGAAGAACACCGAATGCGGCATCGGCGCATTGTCGTACTTCTTCGAATACCACATCTCGTGCATGCGCGTCGGCTTGTAGGAGCCCTTCGGCGTGACATAGCCGCGGCCCGCAGTCGACACTTTCCAGATGAAGGCCGATCGACCATCGATGATGACATGCATGCGCTGCTGGCTGATCGACACCCGCGCCACGATCTTGCTCGCGGCAAAGGCGCTGCCCTGGCCGGCAGCCAGCAGCAGTGCAGCGCCGGTCATTGCGATGGCGGCCATGTTGATGATGCGCTTCTTCAGTTCGGAATTCATGACGTCCCCCTTGAGCCGGCCGCGCCGGCAGTAAAAATGCATTTTCGGAATGGACGTCTTTTGCCAGAGCCGTGTTTCAGACATATTTCGTTTAGATATTCTTTACGTTTCATATTCGTTTCCAAATTGCCAAGTTTGGTTTCGCAGTCATTGACGTCCCTAGGTTTGCAACAGCCGCGCGGCGACGCAAACTGGGCTGAAGCAGCGCTCGCAGGCCGCCGCCGCTTATGATTCATTTGATATGACGTCGGGGTATGCCGCTGAAAGCGCAAGGCAAGCGCCGGCTGGCCCGGCAACGTCCTTGAAACATTCGGAAGCACTAAAGGCCATCCGGCGGCATCTTCCCGATACAGCCGGCCGGCACATTCAGCCACGACGAAACGAACGTTGCGAAGGTTGGATGGGCGCGAAACGGCTGGCTGCGAAATGGTTCCTGCGGGTGGGCGTCGCTACGGCGATTCTGTCAGGAATCGGCTTTCTGGCCAGTCCGGGCAACGCTATGGCAGCTGAATTGCCACCGGTGCAGGACATGGCGCCGGTGGCCTCCGCAGCCATATTCTTCGCAGCAGCCTTGTTCGTCGCAACTCTGCACATCGGCCGGGTCCATGGGCGTGGGTGCCTGGCCTGGGTGAGCAGACCCTCGCGCGTCATTCGCAGCGAGGACAGGATACCCGCGCCGTCCACGGCAGGTCAGGCGGCGCGGGTATCTCGGTAGCCTTTTTTGATTGAACCCCTGAAACGGAAAACGGGGCCACTGCAATGAAGAGACAGTTCGTAGCATCGGTGCTTTCGGCACTGCTCTATGCCCAGGGGCTGCTTGGCTTCGCGGGCGTAGCGAGCGTGCTCCTCAAGGACAGGGCCCATGCCGAAGAGACGGCGATTGTCGAGATGGCCGCGCCGGCGGTCGTTGCTCCGGCAAGCTGACATTTTGGTCAACTCGGCGTCATCAGTTCGGGTTTTCGGTTGGAGTGGTTGTGCCGGCCTCCTGGCCGGCCGTCCTTGTCGGGGGGTCGAAACGATAGCCCGAACCCCGGATGGTCGTGATGCTTTCGGTGTCGAGCTTGCGGCGCAGGCGCACGATGCGCGAGTCGATCGAGCGGTCGAAGGCATCGGCACTTTCAGCCGGCGCCGCCGCCATGATGTCGTCGCGGGTCAGCACGCGCCTTGGTTGCGACAGGAACAGCTTGAGCAGCGCGATCTGGCCGGGCGACAGCTGCTCTTCCTCGCCGGTGCTGTGCATGACGAGTGCGGAGCGCAGGTCGACCGTCGAATTCTCCAGCACCACCAATTCCTGCGTGCCGCGTCCCCGGCGCGTGAGGAGGCCGCCGATGCGCGCGGCGAGCTCCCTCACCACGAGAGGGCTCTCCACGACATCGGCGGCGCCAAGTTCGAGCGCCAGCACCTTGTCGACCAGTTCACCGGGTCGGCAGATCAGCACGAAGTCGGGACCGCCCTCGCCGCCGAAACGGCGCAGCAGGTCACGCCCCTCGGCCGGGGTCACGCCGTCGCCGACAACGACGACATCGATCCCCTTCGCCGACAAAAGCGGCTCGGCCTCCCACAGCCGCTTGGCACAACGCACGTCATGGCCGCGCCGTTCGAGATGATCGGTCAGGTCGGAGGCAATCACCTCCGCAATGGCGATAAGCGCTACGACCGATCTTCCAGCCACGTTCCACCCCGCATCGTCAGCCTCAGTGCGACCATGGCCTGCCGGCGCGGACTGCGCGGCGCCTGCCGTGGCAAAAAAATGCCCAGGGATGCGCTCGGCCGGGGATGGGTCCCCAGTCGCCTCGCCCCTAGCCCAAAATCGCCCCTAACGAGGCAGGAAGCCATTGGCAACTGCCCACCTGAAATGATCGCTGGACATCATGTTTATACCCAATCTACTTTCCGCCGGTAGCGGAGGCGAGACTAAACTGCGCGCTCGGATTGTCATCGTCGAAGATGAGCCCGACCTGAGGGATGCCGTCGCCGAATATCTCGGCGCGAACGGCTTCGACGTGACTGCTGTCGAGAGTGCCGCTGCCCTGCGCAGCATCATCGAAACCGAACAATTCCAGCTTGCCATCCTGGATATCGCCATGCCCGGCGAAGACGGGCTGTCGCTCGGCCGCTGGCTCAGAGCGAAAATGCCGATCGGCATCATCTACGCCACCGCCGCAGGCACGGCTCTCGACCGCATCGTCGGCCTCGAGATCGGCGCCGACGACTATATGGTCAAGCCCTACGAACTGCGCGAACTTCTGGCCCGCGTGCGCTCGGTCATCCGGCGCGTGCCGCAGCCCGAGAGTTACCGGCAGTCGCTGCTGGCCGCCCAGCCGCCGCGCCGCACCATCGCCTTCGGGCCGTTCCAGGCCGACCTCGACGGTCGCCTCGTCACCGGCAGCAGTGGCGCCATCATCGATCTCGCCAAGAGCGAATTCGACATGCTCGAGGTTTTCCTGACGCGGCCCAACCGGCTGCTCAGCCGAACCACGATTTCCGAGGCCATCGGCTTTGCCGAAGACCCCGAATCCTCACGCGCCGTAGACATTCGCATCATGCGCCTGAGGAAGAAAATCGAAGACGATCCGGCGAACCCGAAATTTCTGCGCACCGTGCGTGGCGAAGGCTACATCTTCTCCTTGCCCGGCAGCGAAGGCTACTAGCGCATCGACCCGATAATCGCAGTCGATTTTCGGAAAGCACGATGCGCAGATTATGAAACTGGAGCGTACTTTGTGCGTCCTATTGGACGCATGGCGCACCAAAGCCTCCGGGCCCCGCCAGGAACCGCGATGACATTGTTGACCGTCTCCCGCACCGACAACCCGTCGGGCACGCCGAGCCCCACCATCGTGGCCGGGCAGATCGTGCGCCGGCTGCGCGCAGCCCAGGATTGGCAGATCGAGATCGACACGATCCTGCGCAGTCTCGCTACAGGTTTCGGCGGTCATCGCACCATCCTGTTCCGGCTGCGCGACGTGCCCGGCCAGGGCTTCGCGCAGTCGATCGCCGCATTCTGGGTCGACCCGAAGATCGACGCCGTCGCTGCGCCGCCGACGACGATCAACCAGACGCTTGTCGATTCCGACCCGCTGCTTGAACGCCTCGCCGAGGAAGGCCGCCAAGGCAAGATCTTCACCGGCCTGACCCGCGACCTCAGCGGCTTCCTGCGCAATGACTTCGAAAAGCAGCACATCAAGTCGTTCCTGTCGGTGTCGGTGTCGGCGCATGGCCATCTCTGGGGCACGCTCGCCGTCAATGACTGCATCGTCGAGCGCCACTGGAACGACGACGAAATCGCAGCACTCGAGATCATCGCGGCCGCCCTTGGCGATGCCATCGAGCGTTCGCTGTCGGAGTATCATGTCAGTGAGATCATCCGCCGGACGATGCTGCAGGCCTCGCTCGACGCCATCATGGTGGTCGACGAGACCGGCTCGATCATCGAGTTCAACCCGGCGGCCGAGAAGATGTTCGGCTGGACCCGCGACGAAATCCTGGGCAAGGACCTGCTCGACACGGTGATCCCCACCTACTACCGCAAGGGCTACAACAACGGTGCCGAATATTTGGCCGGGCGTGGCTCGCCGATGGTCGGCCACCGGCTCGAGACCGTGACCCAGAACGCGTCGGGCGAGATCATTCCGATCGAGCTCACCGCCAACGAGATGCGGCTCGCCGACCGTCGCCTCGTGCTCGGCTCGATCCGCGACCTCAGGGAAAAGCACCGCGCCGAGGAAGAAATCAACCGCCAGCGCGAAAAGCTGCATCAGAACGAAAAGATGGCGGCAATGGGCTCGCTGCTCGCCGGCGTCTCGCACGAGCTCAACAATCCGCTCGCCGTGGTGGTGGCGCAATCGACGCTGCTGCATGAATTTGCCAACGACCCTCAGACCAAGGTCCGCGCCGAGAAAGTGCGGGCGGCCGCGGAACGCTGCGGCCGCATCGTCAAGAGCTTCCTCGGCATGGTCCGTCTGCACCCGACCTCACGCGCCGAGACCGACCTCAACCAGGTCATCCGCGCCGCCCTCGAAGTCACCGCCTATGGCGCGCGTTCCAGCGGCATCAGCATCGCCACCGAGTTGGTGCCGGGCACGCTGAGCGTCATGGCCGACGCCGACCACATGACCCAGGTGGCCGCCAACTTCCTGGTCAACAGCCAACATGCGCTGGCCGCGGCACCCGGCGACCGCATCATTCGCGTCAGGACGTTCCGCAATGCCGACGGCAGCGCCGGCTTCTCGGTCGAGGACACCGGCCCCGGCATATCAGAGGCGATCCGCGACCGCATCTTCGAGTCCTATTTCACCACCAAGCCGGTCGGCGTCGGCACCGGCATCGGCCTGTCCATCTCGAAGGCCATCGTCGACCGCCACAACGGCAAGGTCTGGTTCGAGCCGGTGATGCCGACGGGTGCCCGCTTCGTCGTCGAACTGCCGCCGATGGGCGACGGCCACGGCACGATGCTCGAAGCGACGCCGAAGTCGAGCGGGCTGCGCCATGCCGTCATCATCGACGACGAGCCCGACGTTGCCGCTTCGCTGGCCGACATTCTCGAACTGATGGGCGTCAAGTCGCGCATCGTTTCGACCTGGGACTCGGTCTCGGAGGCGCTCGCCGATCAGCCCGACATCATCTTTTCCGATTTGCGCATGCCCGACCGCAGCGGCATCACCATCTTCCGCGACATCGTCGCGACACAGCCCGAGATGGCGCCACGCTTCGTGCTCGTCACCGGCGACCTGATCGGCGCCAAAGCCGAGCTTGAGCAGCTGCCGCCCAACCTCAAGCCGCATATTCTGGAAAAGCCGTTCAGCACTTTCGACGTTCGCAGCGCACTCAGCGCCGTCAGCGAACAGGTCGCCGACGGAGCCTGAGCTCACTGCGCCGTGTAGCCGCCGTCGATGACCAGTTCGGTACCGGTCACGAAGCCCGATTCGTCCGAAGCGAGATAGAGCACGCCGTAGGCGACGTCCTCGGGTTCGCCGACCCGACCGAGCGGCGTCAGCTCGACCGCCTTGTTGCCTTCGCCGCTCGCAGCCAGCTTGTCCAGCGCGCCCGACGACATCGGCGTGCGGATCCAGCCGGGACAGATCGAGTTGACACGGATGCCGTAGCGCTGCTTGGCGCAGTGCAAGGCGGCCGACTTTGTGAACAGCTTCACCCCACCTTTGCTCGCGACATAGGCAGCCGTCGACGGGCTTCCAACAAGGCCCATGGTCGACGAAAAATTGACGATCGACCCGCCCTTGGCGGTCCTTCGCATCGCCTCGATGCCATATTTGGTGCCGAGGAACACGCCCTCCATGTTGACGGCCATCACCTGGCGCCAGTCGTCGAGGCTGAGGTCCTCGACGCTGCCGAAGGGCGCGCCGACACCGGCATTGTTGACCAGGATGTGGAGCCCGCCGAATGCTTCGAGCGTCCTTGCCATCACCTCTTGCCAGCCTGCTTCCGAGGTTACGTCATGTTCGGCATAGAGGCTGCGTCCACCGGCGATCCTGATCGCCTCGGCGACCTGGCGGCCCTTGTCGGCCTGCAGGTCGCTGACGACGACGGCGGCACCCTGGCGGGCCAGCAGCCTGGCGCTCGCCTCGCCCATGCCTGACGCCGCTCCGGTGACGATCGCAACTTTTCCTTCGACGCGGCCCATCGCTGCTCCCCTCGCTTGAGGGTACGACGGTCGCGCGACGACGGTCGTTGCTGCATCGTCCCGAGAGACTAAGGCCGGCCGACACCGGAACAAAAAAAGCCCCCGCAGCCGAGGCCGCGGGGGAGGTACGCGCTGGAGGATATCTGTGCAGGCGCGGGGATAGGTGGCAGCGCTCGGAGAGCGCTAGAAGATGTTGGGCGTGGTGCGGACCGGCTCGGCACTGGCGATCAGCCTGACCTTACGGGCTTCGCGCATGCCGGTTTCCTTGGCGATGGTCTCGACGCAGATCTTGCTTTCGGCGCCCCAGGCCTGCCCGCGGCAGGCGATATCGGTCTCGGACAGCGGCAGCCGGTCTGTCTTGGCGGTCGTGTGCGCGCCCTCGAACGCACCGAGCCGCGTGCCCATCGAGGCAAAGGCCGGACCACTGGTCGGCGCCAGGGCCATCGACGCCAGCGAGGCAAATACGAAAATCGAAAACATTGCCATCGGGTGCTCGTTGGCACGCTGGCGGATGGCAAGGCGCGGGCGGCGATAGATGTGTGAACGCGGCTGGAACTTGTGGTCGAACTCGGCAAGCTGGGTGGAACCGGACATTGGGCAGCTCTTTTCGTTAAATTTCATTCCCCTGTTAATGTGAATGTAATCGCGCTTTGTAACACAGCGATGCTGATCAGTGACGCCTAATGCAACAACCGATAAACATCACAAACAGTCAGCATTTCTGTCTAATCGGTCACAAACAGTCGCCATTTCAGTCATTTCCACCTGGAGGCTGTACCATTTCGAGAAACAGACAGAATCGCCTTTGTAACAGCCTGCCTGAAATTCAGGCACATTCGAAAAGAAACGAAAGGCCGATGCAGTCGCCTGCACCGGCCTTTCGCGATCGCTATGCTGCTGCCTGGCCGACGCCAGACAACAACTCTCAATGTCAGCTGTTGAGCACGTCGGCCCATTCGGGGTGACGGCGGAATTGCGCCGCCGCAAACGGGCAGAGCGGGATGATCTTCTTGCCCGCCGCGCGCGCGTCCTCGACCGCCCGCGTCACCAGCCTCAGGCCGGCGCCCTGGCCGCGGAACGCATCGGGCACCTCGGTGTGGTCGATGATGAACAGCGTCTCGCTGACATTGCTGTAGGTCATCTCCGCATCGGCGCCGCCGGCACCGCGTATGACATAACGTCCCTTGCTGCCGCGGTCCTCGCGCTCGATCGCCGCCAGTTCTTCAGTCATGCTGCCGCTCCTTTTGTCACGCCGGCGAAAAGGCTTTTCACCGCTTCGATTTCGTTGGGCCGCACCTCGTGGCCGCCGTCATGCCATTCGAGACTGATATCGGCGCCGGCTTGCCGCAAACAGGCGTCGAGCCGGCTCGTCAGGTCAGGCGGACAGATCGGATCGCGCCGCCCCGCCGTGATCAACACATGCCGGCCGCTGAGGCTGCCCTTCACGTCAGGCGCAAACGGGATCAGCGGGTGCATCAGTGCGACAGCATCGAACAAATCGGGCTCGGCAAACAGCACCGAGGCCAGGATGTTGGCGCCATTTGAATAGCCGAGCGCCAGCACCTGCGACGGCTCCACTGCCGCGACATGCGTCTTGACGAATTCGGCCATCTTGCCGGTCGCCCTGGCGAGATCCTCCATGTCGTAGAGGCCCTCGCCGGTGCGGCGGAAGAAGCGCGCCGCACCCATTTCGGAGACGTCGCCGCGCGGCGACACGATGGTCGCCCCCGGCACCAGCTCACGGGCAAAGCCAAGCAACTGGTTCTCGTCGCCGCCGGTGCCGTGGAAGGCAAAGACCAGCGGTCCGCCGGGTTCCCCCGGCAGCACCTTGTGGATGTAAGCGTCCTTGCTCATCGGTCCCTCCTCAGTCGCCCAGCGGCTGCAGGTTGTTTTCCAGATAATCCCTGAGATGCGCGTGCTGCGACGGCAGCTTCAAAGCCTCGCCGAGATGGGCGGTGTCCTCGTCGCGGTCGAAGCCGGGTTCGTTGGTCGCGATCTCGAACAGCACGCCACCGGGGGTGCGGAAGTAGATCGCCCAGAAATAATCGCGGTCGATCACCGGCGTCACCTGGTAGCCCGTCTCCATCAGCGCCTTGCGCACCTCGAGCTGCTTGGCCCGATTCTCGACAGCAAAGGCGATGTGGTGCACTGATCCCGCACCGAGACCGGCGAAGGACGCACCCGGCAACGTCTCGATGTCGATGACGTCGGCGCCATTGCCGTCCTTCAACGCCATCCGCTTGATGTTGCCTGACGTGTCGACCGTCTCATAGCCCATGAACTTCAAAAGCTCTTCGGTCGCCCCGCCATCGCGCAGCCTGAGCGAAGCCGAGTGGAAGCCACGGATCGCCTCGTCATTGCCGACGCCGCCCTTGATCCAGGGCGCACGGCTGTCGCCCTTGGCCTCGACAAGCGCGAAACCGTCGCCATCGGGACCGGCGAAGCTCAGGCGCTTCTCGCCGAACTGCTCGTCACGCGCGAGTCCGCTGACGTCCTGCTCGGTGAAGCGCTTCTCCCAGAAGGGCAGCGTACCCTCGGGAACGGAGAACACAGTGGTGCCGACCTCGCCGACCCCGGGACGGCCCTTGCCGATGTTCGGGAACGGAAAATAGGTCATGACAGAACCGGGCGTGCCCAGCTCATCGGCATAATAGAGGTGGTAGACGTCGGGCGCGTCGAAATTGACTGTCTTCTTGACCCGGCGCAGGCCGAGCTTGTGGGTGAAGAACCGGTTGTTTTCAGCCGCATCCCCAGCCATCGAGGTAACGTGGTGCAGGCCCTTGATCTGGTTGAGCATCGTCTTGCTCCTTTCGCTTGCCGCGGCCCCTGCCGCTCTGTTGGGCCGAATATGGGCGCATCGATTGTCGCGTCATAGTGGCCGGTCACAGAATGGTCAGTATTCAAAAAGTGAACAATGAAGGCGAGCTCGTTCACACTTTCTGGTATGCCCGCTGCGGCAGAGAGGACGCTTGCGCATGGCGGTGAATCCGGCTTCCTTGGCCCGCGATTTCAGTTCCAGGGGGCGAGCTTGGCAGGCACCGGCAGACGGCAGAACATTCTTCTCATCACTTGCGACCAGTGGCGCGGCGACAGCCTGTCGGCTGTCGGTCATCCCGTGGTGAAGACGCCAAATTCGGACGCTTTGGCGCGCGAGGGCGTGCTGTTTTCCCGCCACTATGCCGGTGCGGCCCCCTGTTCGCCGGCGCGCGCCTGCCTCTACACCGGCCTCTACCAGATGAACAACCGCGTCTGCCGCAATGGCACGCCGCTCGACGATCGCCACGACAACATCGCCCGTGCCGCGCGCCGCGTCGGCTACGACCCGACCCTGTTCGGCTACACCGACGTCTCGCCCGACCCGCGCAACCGCGCGCCGGGCGACCCGTTCCTGCGCAGCTATGAAGGTGTCCTGCCCGGCTTCACCACGCGCCAGCTTCTGCCCGAGCACCAGAAGGGCTGGCTTTCCTGGCTCACCCAGCGCGGCATCGATTCCAGCGCCGGCTTCCCCGATGTCCACCGGCCGTCCAATGCCGATGCGCTCGAGGTCAGCAACGCGGTTCCCATTTATTCGAAAGACGAAACGCCGGCCGCTTTCCTCACCGGCGAGTTCCTGCGCTGGCTCGGCGAACAGGACAAGGGCGAGCCCTGGTTCGCCCATGTCTCCTTCCTCAGCCCGCATCCGCCCTTCATCGTGCCAGAGCCGTTCAACACCATGTACGATCCGGCGGAAGGCCCGGCCTACAACAGGGCGCCGAGCTTCGAAGCGGAGAAGGCAAGCCACCCCTTCCTCGCCTACCACCTCGAGCATCACCAGGGTAAGTCGAGCTTCATCCCCGGCGCCCCCGGCAAGGTCGGCGACTGGAGCGAGGACGAATTCCGCAAGATCCGCGCGCTCTATTACGGCATGATCTCGGAGGTCGATTCCCAGCTTGGGCGCATCTGGCAAGGCATCCGCGACAAGGGCGACTGGGACAACACCATCGTCATCCTGACCTCCGACCACGCCGAAATGATGGGTGAACACCACATGCTCGGCAAGGGCGGCTGGTTCGACGGCTCCTACCACATCCCGCTCATCGTCAAGGCACCCGGTCATGAGCGGGCGGCCGGTAGCACCGTCGACCGCTTCACCGCTGCCGTCGACATCATGCCGACCTTGCTTGAGCTGGTCGGCGGAGCGGCGCAGCCGCATCTCGACGGCCAATCGCTGAAACCCTTCCTCGATGGCGACGAGCCCGCCGACTGGCGCGACGCCGCCCATTGGGAATACGATTTCCGCTCGGTCGCCAACGGAACCACGGAAGCCTATTTCGGCACCGGTTCGCGACAGCTCAACCTGTCGGTCATCCGCACCGAAACGGTCAAATACGTGCATTTCGGCGGCGGCCTGCCGCCTTTGCTCTACGACCTCGCCAATGACCCCGGCGAAACACGCAACCTCGCCAATGATCCGGAGTGGCTGGCCGTGCGGTTGGAATTTGCCGAAAGGCTGCTGGCCTGGCGCGCCAAGCATCTCGACCAGTCACTGGCGCTATCGGAGCTGGCCGAGAATGGCCCGACAGGCCATTTCCTGCGCTTGCCATAACCTCAACGAAAAGGCCCGCGCCGAAGCGCGGGCCCCTCCTCTCAGGTACGCCGCAACTACTGAACGATGATCAGGCGCTGCTCGTCGCGCTTTTCGGCCCAGCTGCCCGCGTCATAAACGGGATGGCCTTCGAGCTGCTCCTTGGTGAAGGTGGTGTAGAGATATTTCTTGCCGTCGGCATCGACCATGAAGGCAAGGTTGTCGCTGCCGACCGCGACCTTCTTTTCACCGACGCCAAGGAAGCCGCCAACGTCGATGACATAGGCATCGATCTTGCCGTCGGCGGTCATCAGGATATCGCCGATCTCGCCGATATTGGCATCGTCAGCACCATAGACGGTGGTGCCCATCAGCTCTTCGGCGCGCAGATCGGCCGCCGGCAGCTCCTTCAGAGTCGACTTGTCGATCGCCGCCGTCTTGGTGTCGTCGGCCGTCGCCGCATCAGGCGTGGCGGCCGGCGCCTGGGCGGTCTGTTCCGTCGCAGGGGGCGTCGCCTCGGGCGTTGCCGGCGCCTGCGCCGTCTGGTCGGTGGCCGGCGCGGCCGGATCGGTCGCCGCTACGGCTGCGGGAGCCGGATCATAGGCGCGGCGATTGAAATCGGGCAGCGCCTGCAGCTGCTCCTTGGTCGTCGACATCACCAGCCAGCGGTCGCCGTTCTTCTCGGCCCAGTCGAACTTGTCGAAGCTGACGGCGACATTCTTTTCGCCGATACCAAGGAAACCGCCGACACCAATCACCAACTGGTCGGCCTTGCCGTCGGCGGTCAGGACGATGTCGTTGACGTTGCCGATGTTCTCGGCGTCGTCGGCGGTGCCGTTATAGACCTTCTCGCCAATGATGTTGGCGGCAAGGAAGCCCTCGGCATGCGGGATCACCTCAGGTGTCGCGGGGGCAGCTTCCGTAGGGGCTGCCGGAGCCGGTGCAGGTGCTGTGGTGTCCTGGGCATAGGCGCCCGTCGCAAGCAGGGCTGCAATGGCGGTCGTGGCCAAGAGGTTGCGGATCATGTTAAAGTCTCCTCGTGCGTGTTGTTCATGCATGCCGCGCCTTGACCTGTCTTTTGCCGGAACGGTCGGGCGCGGCCTCCTACGGGTTCACAACGCCGTGACCCCGCCATGGTTCCGAATTTTTCCCCTGTCGGGATTGGCCGGCCTAGCCTTCGAAACCGTCGCCCGCAATTGGACGGGCGAGACGAAATCTCCATGGAAACCAAGATACTTAGCCGGGAGCCGTGGTCGTCTGGTTGGCATCTTGATCGATCATCTCGCCATAGAATTCTGCGGCACCCCATGCCGCCATGGCCAGCATCAGCGCTGCCAGAAGCACCAGCAGGACGTGACGGCCGCGCGTTCCCTGACGCGCCTTTCGGGCTGGAATGATCTTGCTCATCGCTGCTCTCCCAAATGGTTCCAGGAGGGCTAACGACAGCATAACGGCATGGTTCCCAAGTTTCGGCCAAGGCTTTTCAAGCGTGCCGCACCCGTCTAGTTTCCCCAGGCCAAGAGGGATGGCCAAGTGCAAGACGACAGAAGCAATGCGAGCAACGACGCCGACGACAGCGCCGACGAGGCCCAAGGGCGCGCGCAGCGCGATCCTGATTTCGACCGGCTGGCAAAGCTTGCAGCCGCCCTGATGTCGGCACCGGCAGCACTGCTCACCCTCGCCGACCAGGACGGACGACAGCTTGTCCAGGCGGACGTCGGACTGTCCTCCGCTCAGATCACTGAGGCACTGGATCTGGCGGAAGGGTTCCTCGCAAACGGCCCTGCCGAAGCAGTCAACCGTACGCTTTTTCTGCATGCCGGCGCGCCGATCGTCATGTCAGGACGCACCTTCGGAGCACTGCTGGTGCTCGACAACGAACGGCGCCCTGCGCCCGATCCGGACAGGCAGGCGCAGTTGCAGGACGTCGCCGCCCTTGCGGGCAGCCTCGTCGTCCTGCGCGACCGCTCGCAAGCCGGCGCGCGCGCCGAGGCCGCGCTTGTGCATGCCGAAACCCGCCGCGCGATAGCACTTGAAGCCGCTGCCCTTGCCAGTTGGGTCTGGGATCCGCGCACCGGCATCGTCGAATGCGACACGCTGCTGCCCGAACTCTTCAACATGCCGTCGGCTGCAAAAATGCGGGCGCGCGACATCGTCGTTTCCATCGACCGTCGCGACATCGGCAAGACACGCAAGATTTTCCAGGAAGCGCTTGAGGGCAGCGACGACTATTCCGGCGAATACCGCATCCGCGGCTTCGACCCGCCGCGCTGGCTCGCCGCCCGCGGCCGCGTCGTCGAGCGTGACGCCGACGGCCGTCCGACGCTGGTCTTCGGCGTCAACTACGACATCACGGAGCGCCGCAGTGCCGAGGAGCGCCAGCGCCTGCTGTTGCGCGAGATCAATCACCGGGTCAAGAACACGCTCGCCACCGTGCAAGCGCTGGCCACCCAGACGGTGCGCCACGCCCGCGAGCCGCGTGAATTCCTCGACGCCTTCATCCAGCGCCTGCGCGCGCTTGGCCTCGCCCACGGATTGTTGTCGGAATATGAATGGCGCGGCATCGGCATCCGTGACCTCGCGCGGCTGGAACTCTCGCCCTTCGACGACGATGACGCCCCGCGCATTTCAATCTCTGGCCCCGACGCGCTGCTCAGCCCTGATCAGACGCTGGGCCTGGCTTTGATCCTGCACGAGCTGGCCAGCAATGCGCTTAAATATGGCGCGCTGTCGGCGCCGGGTGGCAGCGTTGTGGTGTCGTGGACAGTGACCAGCGACAAGCGGCTGGAGCTACAATGGACTGAAAGCGGCGGACCGGAGGTCGTCCCGCCGAGCCATCACGGTTTCGGCTCGATCCTCATCCGCCGCAGCCTGGCAAAAGTCATCTCCAGCGAGGTGACGCACGAATTTCCGAGCGAGGGCGTGCGTGCCCACATTTCGATGCCGCTGGGTGAAACGGCCGAAGCCTGACATCTGGCGGGCCTATTCGCCCGCCACGCCATCGCCGTCGTCCGGCTTGCGATTCTCGCGATAGATCGCATAGGCGGCCAGCGCCACCACCGGTCCCAGCAGCGCGCCGATGCCACCCTTGCTGCGCAGCAATGTCGGCAGCACTGCCATCACGGCCGTCGTACCCAGCGCCGCGATATCGGCGCGCCGGCGACGCTCGTCTTCGCGTGCCCGCGACCCGGCCATCAGCTTGTGCACGAGCAGGATCAACCCCGCCAGCAGCAGGAAACCGAGGCCAAAGCCGATTGCCGCTTCGAGGTGACCATATTTCTCAGCCGCCCAGATGAAGGCGGCGCCGACGAGAAAGCCCGCGCCGCATAGGCCAGCGATCCCGGCCGCCAGGTAGGCAGCCGCCGCGCGACGTGTCCGCCTCAGTGCCAAAGTCGTCTCGCCGGTCGCGAAACTCGCAATCAGTGATGCCAGCATATGTCCCCCGGCTTGTGCCTGAAAATTTCGCATCGCCGATCGAAGATCGGTTGATCTCCGATCGGCGCGCTAGCGCCGCGCCAGCAGCGCGACGAGAAAACCAACGCCGGCGGCGATGGCAAGCGACGTCACCGGCTTCTCGCGCACGGTGGTCATGATCTGGTCTTCGATGTCACGGGCATTGCTGCGCAACGCTTCGACGGCTGCGTCGCTTTGCGCCTTCATCTGCTCTGCCCCCAGCGCCGCGGCACGCCGCGCAGCGCCATAGCCATGTTCGCCGGTCGCCGCCAATTGCTTGGCCAACGCCTCGATATCGGCCTTCAATTGCTTGATGTCGGCCTCGAGGTCCGGCGTCGTCTTAGTGCCGTTGCCGGCCTTTCCTGCAGCTGCAGCCATGTCATTGCTCCTTGCGTTCGATGGGGTCGAAACGCCTCATGCGCCTGTCGGTTCCGTCGTTCCAAGGAACCATCGCCGACCACCGGACGTTTTGCCAGCCTCATTCAGCTGGAAAATCTTCGATGCCAACTCGCACCATCAAGAAGGCGCCGACCGTGCGCCTTCCGCCGAAATCCAACTTCGAGATTCTTCTCACGCGCGGTGCACAGGTATCGATCATCTTCATCGGCGTCGTCGTCACGGTGTTCGCCCTGCATGCCGGCGAGTTCATCCTCACCCCCATCGTACTTGGCGTCGTCGTCGGCCTGATGCTTGGTCCGCTTGCCTCGCGGCTTGAACGCTTCAAGGTGCCGCCGGCACTGTCGGCGGCGATCGTCGTCCTGCTGTTCATCGTCTCGGTCTGCGTCTTTGCGCTGCTGGTCAGCTCACCGCTCAGCTTCTGGCTCCAACGCCTGCCGCAGATCTGGTCTCAGCTCGCGACCCAGCTGGCTGACCTCAAGGGGCCGCTCGAGACCTTCAAGAGCATGCGCGACCAGCTGCGCCAGGTCACCGGCGGCGAAGGCGTGTCGGTCTCGGTCGACGAAGGCATGGGCGTGGAGACGATGGCGACACTGGCGCCCGCGGTCATCGCCCAGATCCTGCTGTTCTTCGCCAGCCTCTATTTCTTCGTCGCCACGCGCGACCAGACCAGGATCGCCATCCTCAGGGTCTGCTTCAACCGTCGCCTGCGCTGGCGCGTCGCCCATATCTTCCGCGACGTCGAGCAACTGGTGTCGCAATATCTGCTGTCGATCACCGTCATCAACATCGCCGAGGGCATCACCGTCGGCATCGGCCTCTATCTGCTCGGCGTGCCCTCGGCGCCGCTGTGGGGCGCGCTCGCCATCCTCACCAATTTCGTCCCCTTCATCGGCCCGCTGGCCATGGTGGCGATCCTGTTCGCCGTCGGCTTGACCGAGTTCGACACGCTGGCTGCGAGCCTGCTGCCGGTGATCCTTTATCTCGGCGTCAACACCGTCGAGGGCCAGTTCGTCACCCCGCTGGTCATCGGCAGGACGATGACGCTCAATCCCTTCGTCGTGCTGCTGGCACTGGCGTTCTGGATCTGGCTGTGGGGCGCCGTAGGCGGCTTCATCGCCATCCCGGCCTTGCTCGTCGGCTACGCCATCATCCGCAATGTGTTGCCCGGCGTGAACTGGGGCGTCGACGAACTCGACCGACAATACGGGCGCTAAGCGCAGTTCCAGGAAAAATTGGCCGCGTTTTCCCGTCCGGAATTGCGCAAGCACAAGAAGACAACGCTCCTGTCAAAGCAGAGGGCGGACACCTTCGTCGAGGCCGCCCCAGTTCGCCAGCGCCATCAATCCCTCGATGTCGAGCACCTTGCAGCCGCCATCGCGCCACTGCACGAGTTTGCGGTCGATCAGCTTGCGGATGGTCTTGTTGGTGTGGACCAGCGACAGTCCGAGCGTGTCGGCGACGTGCTGCTGGGTGATCGGAATCTCCACCTTGCCGGTCCCGTCCATGCCGACCTTCCGCGCCCTGCTGGCAATGAAGGCCAGCAAATAGGCGGCTCGCTCCAGGGCTGACCGGCGCCCGACACTCAACAGGTTCTCGTCGAGCATGCGCTCCTCGCGCGAGGCGATCCAGGTGATGTCGTAGGCCAGCCCCGGATAGCCGCGATAAAGCTCCATCAGCCTGTCGCGCTCGAACATGCACAAAAGCATCGGCGACAGCGCCTCCACCGAGTGCTGCATCTCGCCCATCAGGCTGCCCTGCAGGCCTATCATGTCGCCAGGCAGCACGTAGTTGAGAATCTGGCGGCGCCCGTCCTCCAGCAGCTTGTAGCGAAACCCCCATCCCGCCAGCACAGTGTAGAGATGGGCGCTGTTGCTGCCTTCGGAAAGCAGCGTCGCGCCCTTGTCGACGGACAGCTCGCCGCGCTTGAAGCTGCTGACAAAAGCCAGCTCGTCATTGTCGAACGGCCGGAAGGTCGGCAATGGCCTGAGCGGGCACTTCTCGCACGAAACCTGCCGCACAGTGTCGGTCGGAATGCCTTGCTCGGCCATGAATTCCTCCAGAAATGTGACCGGCAACGCCTTAATGGCGCCGAAGGTTCCTCACGGGTGCGCCGCTGCCGCAGCATGTCTTTTTTAAATGACAGCAGCCGCGACTGCCGTCATGTTCGGCTTCGATTCCATGGAGTGCCCTACGACGTGTCGAGCCCGCTTTCAGGACTGCGTATACTTGTTCTCGAAGACGAGGCGCTGATCGCACTCGACGTCGAGCAGCTTTGCAGGGACCACGGCGCCGGCGAAGTCGCCATCGCTGGCAATCTCCGCGAAGCACGTGAAATCTCCGCGCCCTTTGATGCCGCCATCATCGACGTCATGATCGGCGGCGAGCCGACCTTCGACTTCGCCCGCTCGCTGGAAGCGGCTGGCGTTCCGTTCGTATTCGCTTCGGGCTACGACAAGCTTGACGAGATCTTTGTCGACTTCCCTGACGTGACCCTGGTGAGCAAGCCTTACGCCGGCGCCGATCTCATCGAGGCAGTCACCGAGAGCATTCGCAAGCGCGCGCGCTCAGCTGACAGTTGAGCCCATCACCTGGGCCGCGATCGCGTCGGGGCCGTAGTCGGCCTCGCCCGAGATGTCCAGTATCTCCTGCAGCCTGTTGCGGGCGCGGCTGACCCGGCTCTTGATGGTGCCGACGGCACAGCCGCAGATTTCCGCCGCCTCTTCATAGGAAAAGCCCGACGCGCCGATCAGGATGATCGCCTCGCGCTGGTCTTCCGGCAGTTGCTCGAGCGCCTTGCGGAAATCGTCGAGATCAAGTCGGCCGGGCTGGCTCGGATGCACGGCGAGCCGTGCGGTCAGAAGGCCGTCGCTGTCCTGCACCTCGCGGCCACGCTTGCGCATCTGCGAATAGAACTCATTGCGCAGGATGGTGAACAGCCACGCCTTGAGGTTGGTGCCGGGCTGAAAGCTCGACTGCTTGTCCCACGCCTTGACCAGCGTTTCCTGGACAAGGTCGTCGGCCCTGTCGGCGTTCTGCGACAGCGACATGGCGAAAGCGCGCAGGCCAGGAATGGTCGCGAGCAGGTCGCCCTTGAAACCTTGGGAAGCTGCCATGCCCGGTCAGTCCTTCTGCTGCTCAGGTTCGGCTTGTTCCAGCTGGCTCAACAGCTGGGCAAATCGATCCGGCACCTCGTCGGACACCAGTTCATCGTAATATTGCTTGAGCTTGCGGCCGATTTCTGAATTTGCCCCAAGGGGCTCACCGTCGCGAAGACGGTTCGGCCTGGCGCTGGCGGCGCCACTTGTCTGCCTTGTCATATGCTTGCTTTGCCCTTTTGCCCCGTCGGACGTCCCGCCCCAAACGGCGCGCAACAACCTTTGCGGTTTATCGAATTTTGCACCCAACTCCTCAAATGCGGATAGGTTCCACAAAAGAGGAACTTTTGCACAGACCAAGCGTTGTGTGTCGCTTCACAACAGTTTCAGCAACGTCACATGAGGGAGACGTCGACCATGACATTATCCACGAGAATCGCCCCCCACCTGCCTTATCTCCGTCGCTTCTCGCGTGCGGTGGCAGGATCCCAGGAGAGCGGCGATGCGCTGGTGGCTGCGATGCTCGAAGCACTGATCGATGACATCGATGTGTTCCCGTCCGCTTCCAACGATCGCATTGCGCTCTACAAGATATTTGCCCGTCTTTTCACCTCAGTCTCCATCCGCGTTCCCCAGGATGGCCCGAGCCTGGCCTGGGAAAAGCGCGCTGCCGCCAATCTCTCCGCACTCTCGCCGCGTCCGCGCCAGGCATTCCTTCTGGTTGCCGTTGAAGGTTTCAACGAGGCTGAAGCTGCCGAAGTGCTCGACGCCGACGAGGAAGAGTTCACCAAGCTGCTCCATGAAGCGAGCGGCGAAATCTCGCGCCAGGTCGCGACCGACATCCTGATCATCGAGGACGAACCACTGATCGCCATGGACATCGAGGAGATGGTGGAGAGCCTCGGCCACCGCGTCGTCGGCACGGCGCGCACCCGTGCGGAAGCGATAGCGCTGTTCAAGCGGACGCGCCCGAAGATGATCCTGGCCGACATCCAGCTCGCGGACGGCAGCTCGGGCATCGACGCCGTCAACGAGATGCTGTCGTCAGCGCCGTTGCCTGTGATCTTCATCACCGCCTTCCCCGAGCGCCTGCTGACCGGCGAGCGCCCCGAGCCGGCCTTCCTCGTCACCAAGCCGTTCAACCCTGAAATGGTCAAGGCGCTGATAAGTCAGGCATTGTTCTTTGACAGACAGGCAAAGGCTGCGGCATAGGGCTTTTTGGCCTCGCCTCAGGGAACCATCCTTGCGGCGGCACGTTTTTCATTCATCATTTGAAGGAGATAGATCATGCTGTATTGGGCGCTCGTATTCCTTGTCGTCGCGATTATCGCCGGCGCCCTCGGCTTCGGCGGTATCGCCGGAACTTCTGCCGGCATCGCGCAAATCTTGTTCTTCATCTTCCTGGCGTTTCTTGTCATCTCGCTCATTGCGGGCCTGTTCAGGCGCGCGTGATGACGTCGGTAACGTGATGACGTCGGTAACATGAAGAACCAACCCGAGACTGGAAGCCGGCCCCCTCAGTCGGAGTCCAGCGCCGCCGGGTAGCGCTCAGCACTGACGCGTTACCCGGCGGTCCCATTTGGTTCCAGCCGAAATCATTCGGCTGAACCGCAAGAAGCAGAGCAAAGGCTCTCGTGGCATGGCCAATCCCTCAGCATCAATGGGACCGAGCTCACGATTGGACGCCGCTCTTCTCCACGTCTCCCGCAATGCCGGCATCGCCGTGCTTTACCAGGATCACACCCTGCAGACGGTGTGGTCACAAAATCTGCAGCCGCCTTGGGCGGAGGTGCTGGAAGAGCAGTCCGGGACGGCCAACTCCCTGCCGCAACAGCAGGCCGACCGGCTCGTGGCTGCAAAGAAGAACGTCCTTGCCACCGGCAATTCGGACGGGCTCGAGGTCAGCATCGCCGACAACTCGGCAGGCATGCGTTGGTACGATGTCTGTATCGACGCCGACCATTCGTCGAGCGGCCAGGTCCAGGGTGTCGTCGTCACCGTCATCGAAACCACAGAGCAGAAGCGGCGCGAGCAAACGCTGAAGGCGCTGCTGCGCGAGGTCAGCCACCGCTCCAAGAACCTGCTTGCCATCATCCAGAGCATTGCCAGCCAGACCGGTCACTATTCCGGCTCCATCGACGTCTTCCTCGAGCGTTTTCGCGGCCGGCTGCAGTCGCTCGCCTCGTCGCAGGATCTGGTCACGTCGTCGAACTGGCGCGGCGCAGGCTTTCGCGAACTCGTAATCGGCCAGGTCAAACGCTACAGTAGCGACACCGAGCATGCCGTCCACATCCTTGGCGAGGATCCCTATCTCACCCCCAATGCCGCCCTGCATATCGGTCTTGCCGTGCACGAGCTGGCGGTCAATTCAGTGAGCTTTGGCGCGCTTTCGCGTGCAGACGGTCACGTCGAGGTGACGGCCAGCAGGGTATCCGGTCCCGATGGCGAAGGGCAGTTGGCGCTGCATTGGTCGGAAGCAATCGGCCCGACTGCCGACGCGACGACACGCAAGAAGCGCTTCGGCTCGGTCGCGCTCGAGCGCGTCGTGCCGGCGGCGCTGAGCGGCAGTGCCGTACTCGAAATCGGCGTCGACAGGGTGCAATACCGCCTCGTCATGCCCCAGGCGAACTTCGAAATCGACAGGGACTAGCCGTCGCCACATGACACCGGAGATTCAAACGGTTTAGCTCGATTGGATCACGGAACTTTTGCCCGCCACGCGCCGTTTCTTGGCCGAGGTGGTTTGTCATGGAACACATCGCAGCGTTTCTGTTGGTCGTTTCCTGCTCGCAGGATTTGACGGGTTGCCGCGAGACACCGGCGCCAGCGCCCTTGTTCGAGGCATATGACGCCTGCCAGGCCGAGTTGCCGAAGGTTCTGACCGCGTTCACATCGCGCGACAGACGCGCCTTTGCCAAATGCCTCGAGGTCGATCCCGCGCTAGAGGACGACTACGACCAACTGACCTGGAATGTGCTGCCCAACGGTATGCTCGAAGCGTCGCTGTCGGTTTCCAGCGTCGTCGTGGCGGCGGATGCGGCGAGCGGCAAGCCGGCATATCTCCACTGATGCGCAAGCGTATCAGCCTATCCCCTTCAGACCGAGGAGCCGACATCATGCGGATACGCTAAGCCGTTGAATTGATGCGGCGAGCGGAAAAACGATTCCGATTTTTGGACCGATACGCTAAGTATTCACCGGGCGATGTTAAAGTGAGAGGACTGACCACATGAAGAAGCTTATCCTTGTCGTTGCAGCCGTCGTTGCAATCTCAGGCTGCACGACGACCGAGCGCGACGTAGCCACCGGCACGGGCGTAGGTGCTGTTGCCGGCGCTCTCATCGGCGGCGGCCGGGGCGCACTCATCGGCGGTGCCGTCGGCGCGGCCTCGGGCCTGCTGGTCCGCAACCTGCGCAATGGCTACTGCGAATACCGCAACAGCCGTGGCCAGATTTACACAGCGCGCTGCCGCTAAACGGCTTTGCAGACAAAACCCGGCGAAGGCTCTGGCCTCGCCGGGTTTTTCTTTGTGAACCGGGTCTTCTTGCCGATGTCGCGGCGTTCAGCCGCGATAGGGTATGTCGATCTCCACCAGCAGTCCGTCCTTGGCGTAGCGGCGCATGATCTTGCCATCGAGCTCGCGGGTGATGTTCATGTCGATAAGCTTGGTGCCAAAGCCGGTCCTCTCAGGCTCCGATACGCCATTGCCGTTGCGTTCGGCCCAATTGAGCACCAGCCGCCGTTTCTTGCCCTGGCCGTTCATGCGCCAGTTCACCTTCAGGCCGCCAACCGAGTTGTCGCCGTCGCCATATTTCAACGCGTTGGTCGCAAGCTCATGGAAGGTCAGCCCAAGTGCCTGCGTCGTCGTCTCGTCCAGTTCGACCGTCGGACCATTCATCATGTCCTCCGGCAATTCCTTGCCGAACACCTGGCCCAACTCGATGCGCAGCAATTCGCTGAGATCGGCCTTTTGCCAGCGCGAGCGTGTCAGCATGTCCTGCGATGCTGCCATTGCCTGAAGCCGCGCCGAGAAGGACGACGAGAAGTCATTGATGTTCTCGGAGTGCGCCGCGGTCTGCCGCGCCATCGCCAGCACGCGGGCAATCGAGTTCTTGATGCGATGCTTCATTTCCTGAAGCATCAGGTCCTTTTCCAGCAGGCTCTTTTCGGTCGTCTCGTGCAACTGCGCCGCGGCTTCATAGGCGCGCTGCTGATAGCGCGCGACAAGCGCGATCGCACCCGCCAGCACGAGACCGAAAA
The DNA here is from genome assembly GCF_014138625.1 of Aminobacter ciceronei. Classification (GTDB taxonomy): domain Bacteria; phylum Pseudomonadota; class Alphaproteobacteria; order Rhizobiales; family Rhizobiaceae; genus Aminobacter; species Aminobacter ciceronei. Next base: position 135,259 of record NZ_JACJHY010000005.1, on the reverse strand, counting down.
CCCCGAGCATCAGCGGCGCGGCACGCGGCGATGGCGGCGCAAACGCTGTGCTCGGCCTGAAATTGACGGTCCATCTGCGGCCGGCGACATTGGCCTCGCGCGTCACCGAAAACTCGTTGCCATAGCTGGGATCGGGTGGCACCTGCGAGCGGAACAAAAGCGTGTCATCGCCCATCGTCCCGTCGAATACCTCCACCGCCACCGGCAGTAGCGGCGCCTTGCCGAGTGCTGCCTGGAAAAGCTCCGACGTGCGGAAGGCGACATAGAGAAAACCAGCGGGTGCCGGACCTTCTGCCGCCGGGCGGTCGACGCGTGAAAGCACCAGGATCCCGGGCTGCTTCTCGTTGTCGCCCTGGCCGAGCAGCACCCTGCCCGTCGCCCTGGGTTGGCCCTGGGCCGCCATTGCCGATTCGATGGCGGGCCGGCGCAGCGGGTCGGTTGCCATATCGTAGCCCATCGCATCGAGGCTGGCCTTGCTCATCGGCTCGAACAGCACGATGGGCGTCCGCCAGTTCAGCGTCGTCTCAGGAAACAGCGCCCGGTCGATGCCGTAGCCGTCCTTCAGTTCGCGCATGACCGTCTCGCTCTGGCTGGTCTCGATCAGCCTGAGGAAGCCTATGCCGCGCAGGCTGGGGAAATTCTTCTCCGCATCGAGCGAAGCGAAATAGTCGCGGAACTGGTCGCGCGAAAGATGGCCCTTCTGCGCCACGAACATCGCTTGCGTCGCATGCAGCAAGGCAAGGTCGAATTCCAGCCTGCCCTCGATGCGGTTGAGCGCGTCGTCGGCGACGGACTGGAACTTGATCCGCGCCGCCTCCACGGTCGCCAGATACACGAGCCCGGCCATCGTCAGGCTGACGAGGGTCACGGCGATAAAGATCAGACTGGGGAAGTACTTTCTCAATTCCGGCTGGCTCGCGTCACCCACGCACCATTAAAGCACGATCGCGCAAAGGTGAAACTGCTTTTCGCGATCGTGCATTGAGCCAGACGTGCGGCCTGCCTGAGCCGGCAAAGGGCCTGTTCAGGCAGCGATCTGCATTGCCCCCGGTCCGGGCGTTGCGCCAGGCGGACACTTGCCGAGAATGATCATGCCCAACACCTCATCCTTGGTCACGTCCTCGGTGCGGGCCGTGCCGACGACCTGGCCGTTCTTCATCACGCAGACACGGTCGGCGAGATCGAACACGTCGTGGATGTCGTGGCTGATGAGAAAGATGCCGATGCCATCGGCCTTGAGCTGCTTGACCAGTTCGCCGACCTGCGCCGTCTCCTGTGGTCCAAGGGCTGCCGTCGGCTCGTCCATGATCAGTATGCGGGCATTGAACAGGATGGCACGTGCGATCGCCACAGACTGACGCTGGCCACCGGAGAGTTTGCTGACCGGCTCCTTGAAGCGCTGGAAGCGCGGGTTGAGCCGGCCCATCACCTTGCGCGCCTCGGCTTCCATGGCGACGTCGTCGAGCGTGCCATAGGCGGTCATGATCTCGCGGCCGAGGAAGAGGTTGGCGGCGGCATCGACATTGTCGGCCAGCGCCAATGTCTGGTAGATCGTCTCGATGCCGTATTTCTTGGCGTCGCGCGGGTTGGAGATCGCGGCCTCCTCGCCCCGGACCATGATGGTGCCGGCGTCGCGCTTGTAGGCACCCGACAGGATCTTGATCAGCGTCGACTTGCCGGCACCATTGTGACCGAGCAGCGCCACCACTTCACCGGGATAGAGGTCGACCGAAGCATCGTCGACGGCACGGATGCCGCCGAAGGCGATGGAGATGTTCTTGAGGTCGACGAGCGGGATACGGGTCTGTTCCATGATCTTGGCTCCCGGATTTCGTTAGACGCGCTTGCGATAGAGCGTGTCGAGCCAGACGGCCACGACCAGCACCAGGCCAACGACGATGTTCTGCAGCGGCGTGTCGATGTTGAGCAGCACCATGCCCGACTGCAATGACTGCATCAGAAGCGCACCCAGCATGGCACCGGCAACGGTGCCGGAGCCACCGGCGAGCGAGGTGCCGCCAATGACCGCTGCCGCGATGACCAGCAGTTCGTCCAGGGTACCGAGCGAGTTGGTAGCCGAGTTCAGGCGAGCACTGGAGACTGCCGCTGAGATCGCCGCCAGCACGCCCATGATCATGAACACCTTCATGGTGATCCAGCGCGTGTTGATACCGGCGAGGTTGGCTGCTTCCGGGTTGCCGCCGATGGCGAAGACATAGCGGCCAAAGCGTGTGCGGTTGGTGACGAAGGTCATGACGATGCCCACTGCCACCGCGATCAGGACGGGAATGGCGATGCCGTGGGCGATGAACAGGCCGCCTTCAGGGATGGTAATGCCGTTGGCCTCGGCGTAGCGACGCACGATACCGATCGGCCAAGGGTAGGAGTTGGCGATCCAGATCGCGCCAAGGATGACCCCGCAGGTAACGGCGCCGAGCAATGCCTCTGCCCAGACCGGCCGCAGCGGAAACTTGAAGCGCTTGCGTTGCTGGCGGCCACGCAGCAGCAGGAACACCACAGCCAGGCATGCGACAAGGCCGACGATCCAACTCCACGTCGCTCCGATGGCGCCCTGCGGACCACCACCCATGAGCTGGAAGGTGGCATCGAGCGGCGCGATCGTCTGGCCTGACGTGACCCACCAGGCCGCCCCGCGCCAGATCAGCAATCCGCCCAGCGTCACGATGAAGGCAGGAACCTCCATGTAGGCGATGACGAAACCTTGCAGCGCGCCTATCATCAGGCCAAGCGCAATACCAATGGCAAGTGCCAACGCCCAGATCCACGGATTACCAAGTTCGAGACCGACGGCTTTGACCAGGAAATGCACCTGGGCAAAGCCCATCACCATGCCGATCAGGCCTTCGGCCGACCCGACCGACAGGTCGATATTGCGCATGACGATAACCAGCACCATGCCGGTCGCCATAATCGCCACGGCAGACGCTTGCACCGACAGGTTCCACAGATTGCGGGCGGTCAGGAAGGTGCGGCTGTCGAATTCGAACGGGTTGACGCCAAGGCGCAAGCTCGAAATCACCTGCAGCCCGACCCAGATCAGGAGCAGCGCACCGACCATGCCGAGCATGCGCGTATCGATCTCGGTTGCCTTGAGAAAGCGTCCGACCGGGCCGAGTTCGGTCGTTCGCGCTCGGTCTGCCGGCGCGTTGGTTGTCGTGTCTGTCATTGTTACCTCCCGACCGGATAGCCGTCTAAGCGGCAGCCGGTGTGCGCATGATAGGGTCAATCCGCCATGTCATGAAGCGGGCGCTTTTGAAAAACGCCGCGGGCAAGCCGCGGCGTTTGACCGACCGGATCGAACCGATCTCAGTTGCAGGCTGCGACCGAACCGGCCGCCACGCCCTGGCAGACCACGTCCTTGCCAACCCAGCCGGCGTCGATGACGACGTCGAGGTTGTCCTTGGTGATCGGAACAGGCGTCAGGAAGACCGAGTTCAGCTCGAGGCCGCCAGGCGTCTTGAACTTGGTGACGTTGGCGATCTCTTCCATCTTCTTGCCATCGGCGAGCTGCGAGGCGATTTCGGCGGCGTTCTTGCCGAGCTCGCGCGCGTCCTTCCACACCGAGACGGTCTGAGTGCCGAGCGCGATGCGGTTCAGCGCGGCATGGTCGCCGTCCTGGCCCGACACCGGCACCGAGCCGGCAAGGCCCTGTGCCTGAAGCGCTGCGATCGCGCCACCGGCGGTGCCGTCGTTCGAAGCCACGACCGCGTCGATCTTGTTGTCGTTGGCGGTCAGGAACTGTTCCATGTTCTTCTGGGCATTGGCCGGCAGCCAGCCATCGGTATAGGCCTCGCCGACATTCTTGATCTTGCCGGCGTCGACGGCTTCCTTGAGCACTTCCATCTGCCCGGCGAACAGGAAGTCGGCGTTCGGATCTGCACCGCTGCCCTTGATGAAGACGTAGTTGCCTTCAGGCTTGGCGGCGAACACGCCCTTGGCCTGCATGCGGCCGACTTCCTTGTTGTCGAAGGTCAGGTAGAAGGCGTCCTTGTTCTCGATCAGGCGGTCGTAGCCGACAACAGGAATGCCTTCGGCGACGGCCTTGTCGACAGCCGGTCCGATGGCCGAGGCGTCCTGAGCCAGGATGATCAGGGCGTTGGCGCCCTGGGAGATCAGGCTTTCGACGTCGGTCAGCTGCTTGGCCGGCGACGACTGCGCGTCAGCCGAGATGTACTTGTCGCCGGCGGCCTCGATGGCGGCCTTCATGGCGGCTTCGTCGGTCTTCCAGCGCTCTTCCTGGAAGTTCGACCAGGAGACGCCGATGACCTTGTCCTTTGCCGAAGCCACTGCCGTAAGCGACAGAGTCATGGCAACGCCCGCCAGGATGGCGGTGGTAAACTTTTTCATTATTTCCTCCCTGCGCCCAATGGGCGCGCCTACTTCGCGATAGCCCTTGGAGAAGCTCTTTTTTTCGAGCCTCGAAAAAATACTGACTCAATGCCCGGCCACTGTCAACATGGTTTCGCGAGCGCTCCTTATTTTTTTCGGAGCCCGAAATAAATAGAGACATTTGGCGCTGGCTCTGTCACAATCACTTGGCGCGTAAGGGACTGCCGCTTAAGAAGGGCAGCGCTTCGCCGGGAGGAAGAGAGCACATGTCGGTCGGCATACGTCACGACGATCTGAGACGGCGCAACCGCGCCATGGTTATATCCGCGGTTCGCCGAGCCAGCCAGCCATCGCGCACCGAAATCGCTGCCACCACCGGCCTCAGCCATTCGACGATCTCGACGATTTCCTCCGATCTCATATCAGAAGGCATCCTTGCCGAGGCCAAGTTCAGCGAACCCGTCTCCATGAAACGGGGGCGGCCGCAGGTCGGGTTGATGCTCGATGCCGACGCTGCGTCTGTCGTTGCGGTCGTGCTCTCGCTCAACAGCCTGTCCGCCGCCATCATCGACTATGCCGGCAACACCGTGACCGAAGAGACCCGGCGGCTTGTCACGCAGCAGATGCCTGCCGAGGCGCTGGTCGACGAATGCGTCGGAATGGTCCGGCGCCTGATCGACAGCGCCGGTGCTTCGGGCGGCGCCGTCCTACGCATCGCCATCGCCGTCCAGGGCATCACCGACGCCGCCTCGCGCAAGCTGTTGTGGTCTCCGATCACCCGCTACGACGACATCCCCTTCGCCGACCGGCTGGAGCAGGAGTTCGGCGTACCTGTTTCGGTTGAGAACGACTGCAACATGATCGCCGAGGCCCTGCGCTGGCGAGATCCGGTGCGTTATCGCGACGACTTCATCGCCATCCTGCTCTCGCACGGCATCGGCATGGGCCTCGTCATCAAGGGCGAGCTGTTCACCGGCACGCAGTCGTCGGGTGCCGAGTTCGGCCACATGATCCACCGCCCGGACGGCGCGCTTTGCCGCTGCGGCCGCCGCGGCTGCATCGAGGCCTATGCCGGCAACTACGCCATCTGGCGCAACGCAAGGGTTGGCGACGAGAATGCCGAGCCGCTGGCCGACCTGTCCGACGACGACATCAGGGCCGTGGCCGATGCGGCACGTGACCATGATGGCCCCGAACGCGAGGCCTTTCGCAAGGCCGGCGAAGCCATCGGCTTTGGACTCGGCTCGATGTTTGCGCTGTTCGACCCGGCCCCCCTCGCCTTCGTCGGCGTCGGCGCAACCGCCTTCGACATCATGGAGCCACATGTGCGCGCGGCCATCGCCAAGACGGCGGGCGGGCTGCACTCGAAGGCGATCTCCTTCGACACCGAACCCAACGAGGTTCCGCTCAAACGCGAGGGCGCGATGATGCGCGCGCTGCTTGCCGTTGATCAGGAGATTTTTGCCGCAGGCACGGCTCCACGCCGTGCCGGTGCCGACGTCGCCTAGCTGAGCGGAAAAGAGCCCGAAGCGGCTCAGTCCTCGCGGATGGCGTAGCCGGCACCGCGAATGGTCCGGATCACGTCAGGCATGCGGCCGTTGTTGACCGCCTTGCGCAGGCGCCCGACATGCACGTCAACGGTGCGCTCGTCGATATAGATCGTCTCGCCCCAGACATTGTCGAGCAACTGGCTGCGCGAGAACACGCGGCCCGGGTGCCGCATCATGAATTCGAGCAAGCGGAATTCGGTCGGCCCGAGCTTGATCTCGCTCTTCTTGCGGTAGACGCGGTGCGACTCGCGGTCGAGCATGATGTCGCCGACCTTGAGCACCGAGGACAGCACCTCGGGTTTGGCCCGGCGCAGCAGCGCCTTGACGCGCGCCATGAATTCCGGCGTCGAGAACGGCTTGACCAGGTAGTCGTCGGCCCCGGTCGAAAGCCCGCGCACCCTGTCGCTTTCCTCGCCCCGCGCCGTCAGCATGATGATCGGCAGGCGTTCGGTGTCGGGACGCATCCTGAGCCGGCGGCACAGTTCGATACCCGACAGCGCCGGCACCATCCAGTCGAGCACCAGCAGGTCGGGCACGTTTTCCTGGAGCCGGATCTCGGCCTCGTCGCCACGCGTGACGACCTCGACCTGATAGCCTTCGGATTCGAGATTGTAGCGAAGCAGCACGCCCAGCGGCTCTTCGTCTTCGACGACCATGACCTTGGGAGCGATCATTGGCTATACCTTGTCCTTGCGCATGGCCGCTTCTGGACCATGCGCTGATTTAACCTATGCAGCGCCCCCGCGCCAAACGCATGCGGTTGCGGAAATGCTCAGGCCGGAACCGTCGTCGTGGTCTCGTCGACCTTGGGCCGGTTCAGCGGCAGCTGCGTACCCGTCACGACGAAATAGGCGTTCTCGGCGATGTTGGTGACATGGTCGCCGATGCGCTCGAGGTTCTTGGCGCAGAACAGCAGATGCGTGCAGGCCGTGATGTTGCGCGGATCTTCCATCATGTAGGTCAGGAGTTCGCGGAACACGGCGGTGTACTGGATGTCGATCTTCTGGTCGTCGGCGCGCAGATCCTTCAGGCCCTCGGCCTGACGCGCGACATAGAGATCGACGACGCCGCGAACCTGGCCAAGCACCAGCTGCGCCATCGCATCGATCGAATGCGAGAGATTGCGCGGGGTCGGCGACTGGCCGACGGCGCCGACGCGCTTGGCAATGTTCTTGGCGAGGTCGCCGATGCGCTCGAGGTCACCCGCCATGCGGATGGCACCGACCACGGCGCGCAAATCCTGCGCCATCGGCTGGCGCTTGGCGATCAGCGTGATCGCCGAATTGTCGAGATCGCGCTGCTTGGCGTCCATGATCGTATCGTCGGCAACGACGTTTTGCGCCAGTGCCTGGTCGGATGTGAGAAGCGCGCGGATGGCGCCGGCCACCATTGCGCCGGAAAGATCGCCCATGTCGCGGATGAGCTGGTCGACGTGCTGAAGTTCTTCGTCGAAGGACCGGACTGTATGTTCGCCCATGATTTCTTCCTCGTATCGTGTGCCGCGACGAAACCCACTCAGCCGAAGCGGCCGGTGATGTAGTCCTGCGTCCGCTTGTCGTCGGGGTTGGTGAACATCTTGTCGGTCGGGCCTTCCTCGACGAGATAGCCGAGGTGGAACATCGCCGTGCGCTGCGACACGCGCGCCGCCTGCTGCATCGAGTGCGTGACGATGACGATCGTGTAGTTCTCGCGCAGTTCGTCGATCAGCTCCTCGACCTTGGCGGTGGCGATAGGGTCGAGCGCCGAACACGGCTCGTCCATCAGGATCACCTCGGGCGAAACGGCGATGGCGCGCGCGATGCACAGGCGCTGCTGCTGGCCGCCCGACAGGCCGGTGCCCGGCTCGTTGAGGCGGTCCTTGGCTTCATTCCACAGAGCGGCCTTCTGCAGGCTCTTCTCGACGATCACGTCGAGCTCGGCCTTGTTCTTGGCGAGACCATGGATGCGCGGGCCGTAGGCGACGTTCTCGTAGATCGACTTCGGGAACGGGTTCGGCTTCTGGAACACCATGCCGACGCGGGCACGCAGCTCGACGACGTCGATCTTGGGATCGTAGATGTCTTCGCTGTCGAGGGTGATCTTGCCGCCGACGCGGGCTGCGTCGATGGTGTCGTTCATGCGATTGAGGCAGCGCAGGAAGGTCGACTTGCCGCAGCCCGACGGGCCGATCAGCGCCGTCACCTGATTCTGGCGAACGTCGAGATCGACGCCGAACAGCGCTTGCTTCTCGCCATAGTGCACGGTCACCTTGTCGCCGCGCATCTTGATGATTTCGTTCGTTCTGGCGTTCATCTCAGCATTCACCGCGTCGTCGAGGGATTTTTCGGTCATGATGTTCATAGCAGGATGCTCCTTGTCCATGCCCTACCAGCGGCGCTCGAAGCGGCGGCGCAGGACGATGGCGACGATGTTCATGGCCATGAGGAAGATGAGAAGAATGATGATGGCGCCCGACATGCGCTCGACAAAGGCGCGTTCGGCCTCGTTCGCCCACATGTAGATCTGCACCGGAAGTGCGGTTGCGGGATCGAACGGCGTCTTGGGATAGTCGGCAACGAAGGCGACCATGCCGATTAAGAGCAGCGGTGCTGTCTCGCCGAGCGCACGCGCCAGGCCGATGATCGTGCCGGTCAGGATGCCGGGGGCGGCCAGTGGCAGGATGTGCTGGAACACCATCTGCATCTTCGAGGCGCCAAGGCCAAGCGCTGCCGAGCGGATCGACGGCGGCACGGCAGCCAAGGCGGCGCGCGTCGCGATGATGATGGTCGGCAGCGTCATCAGCGTCAGCACCAGGCCGCCGACGAAGGATGCCGAACGCGGCAGGCCGAGGAAATTGATGAACACGGCCAGGCCGAGCAGACCGAAGACGATCGACGGCACGGCGGCGAGGTTGTTGATGTTGACCTCGATCAGGTCGGTGAAGCGGCTCTTCTTGGCGAATTCCTCGAGATAGATCGAGGCGGCGACGCCGATCGGCAGCGCCAGCAAGAGCACGATCACCATCATGTAGAACGAACCGATGAGGGCTACGCCGACGCCCGAGGTTTCAGGACGGCTTGATGCGCCGTAGCTGAACAGACCGGTATTGAAGTGCTCGGCCATCACGCCTTCGGCCTTGAGCTTGTTCATCCACTCGACCTGCTGGTCCGACACCTTGCGGCGGCTTTCCGGCACGTCGAGGTCGATCTGACCCTTGAAGGCCGAGTCGAGATTGGCGGCGGCGAGGATGTCGACGTTGCGGGTCGTGCCGATGACCGACGGGTCGGCGGCGACGATCGCCCGGAGCTGGACCCGCGAGCTGTCGGACAGGAAGCCCTTGAGCTTGCGCACATCGGCCTTGTTGTTCGGGTCGATGCCGAGCTTCTCGATCAGCGCCTGTTCGGCGAGCTTGGGATAGTTCGCAGTGATCAGCACATTCGGATCGGTCGCCCGCTTGTTGGACGGGTCGATGATCTTTTCGTCGAAGTTGATCGGCAGCGTCACCGTCGTCTGCCAGAAGGCCGTGTAGCCCTTGGAAACGATCGAGGTCAGCATCACTGCCAGGAAGGCCAGGCCGATGGCGATCGCCAGCACACCATAGAGTCGGAAGCGGCGTTCGGCGGCATAGCGCTTCTTGAGGCCGATGTCGCGGCGCGGACGGGCAGCTGACGCGGTCAGCGTGTCGAGCGAAATATCGGTCATTCGTACTGCTCCCGGTACTTCCGGACGATGTAAAGGGCGACGATGTTCATCACCAGCGTCAGCGCGAACAGCGTGATGCCGAGCGCGAAGGCGACGAGCGTCTGCGGCGTGTTGAATTCAAGATCGCCGGTCAGCTGGTTGACGATCTTGACGGTGATGGTGGTCATCGCCTCGAAAGGGTTGAGTGTCAGGTTGGCGGCAACGCCCGCTGCCAGCACCACGATCATCGTTTCGCCGATGGCGCGCGAGGCGGTCAGAAGGATGGCGCCGACGATGCCCGGGAGAGCGGCTGGGAGGATGACGCGCTTGATTGTTTCCGAGCGCGTGGCGCCAAGGCCGAGCGAGCCGTCGCGCATGGCGCGCGGCACGGCGGTGATGATGTCATCGGAGAGCGAAGAGACCACCGGGATCAGCATCACGCCCATGACCAGGCCGGCGGTCAGGATCGACTGCGCCTGGATGAACGGGGTGCCGCCGGTGAGCGCCGCGCTGATGTCGCGCAGGAAAGGCCCAAGCGTGACGAGCGCGAAGATACCATAGACGATTGTCGGGATGCCGGCGAGCAGCTCGAGCGCCGGCTTGACCACCGCGCGTACCTTGGGTGCTGCGTATTCCGACATGTAGACCGCCGACATCAGGCCGATCGGCACTGCGACCAGCAGCGCGACGAAGGCAATGTAGAGCGTGCCGGCAAGCAGCGGGATCAGGCCGAACTGGCCTTCGCTGGCGCCCGCACCAGCAGCGGCGAAGCGCGGATCCCACACCGCGCCGAAGAAGAAGTTGGTCAGCGGCACCTTCTCGAAAAAGGCGATCGTCTGGAACAGCATCGACAAAACGATGCCGATGGTCGTGAGAATGGCGAGCGTCGAGGCGCCGAGCAGGCTCCACAGCATCACCTTCTCGACATTGTTGCGTGCCCTGGCGCGCGGGCTGATGCCCTTCAGCCCGAAGCCGACGCCGATCAGGGCGAGGCCGATCGAGACGACGGCCGAGATCATGCCGAGGCGGTCGGAGACGCTGTTGGTCTCAGTCGCGATCGGAATCATGTAGTCCTGTGTGTCGGGAGCCAGCGCCACGCCCTTGGCGGCAAGCATCGGCTGCAGCTCGGTAAAGGTCGAGGGCAGTGTTGCAAGCGTCTGGCTGTCGAGCTTGCGCAATCCGCTGGCGAGGCTCTTGACCAGGCCTGCGGACAGATCTTCATGCGCGACGGTGCCGTCTGCGACATCGGCCGGCAGGGACGAATGGATGTGGCTGTTGAGATAGGCGCTGGCGCCGATGTCCCAGGCGGCGAGGAACAGCACCGCCGGCACGACGCCGGTCAGGAATGCCCACCAGCCATGGTAGTGCGCCCGCGAGTGCGGCTTGACGGTTCCATCATCCTGCGCGCGCGCCCTTTGCCGGCCAACCACGAAGGCGGCCAAGCCTATTGCGAGCACGATGGCGAAGACAAGCAGGAATGACATGGGCCGGCCTCGGTGAATTCGGTTCTTTGTGCCGAACGGGACAGTCGGCGAAATATTCCACGGGGCGCCGGATTTTTCCGACGCCCCGTGGCAGTTCGTTGATTACATGGTCTTGCCGGCGCCGAAGGCTTCGCGCTGGGCAGCGCGCTCTGCGTCCGGAGCAGCAACCAGACCGTAGTCGGCGAGCGGGCTTTCCGGGCCGACCATCTGGTCGTCGAGGAAGAACTCAACATATTCCTTCAGGCCGGGAACAACGCCGAGATGCGCCTTCTTGACGTAGAAGAACAGCGGACGCGACACCGGATACTCGCCCTTGGCGATCGTCTCGACCGAAGGCGTGATGCCGCCGACGGTGGCGACCTTCAGCTTGTCGGCGTTGTTTTCGTAGAAGGCCAGGCCGAACACGCCGACGCCGGTCTTGTTCGAGTCGATGCGGGCCAGCGTCTCGGAGTAGTCGCCGTCGATGTCGACAGCCTTGCCGTCCTTGCGCACGGCCTTGCAGGCGGCTTCCGCGGCCTTGTCGTCGAGGCCGGAAGCCTTGCCGGCGTCAACGCCGCCGAGCTTCTTGCAGCCGGCGATCAGCAGCTTTTCTTCGAACACTTCGCGGGTGCCGTGCTTTTCGCCCGGGATGTAGGCAGCGATGTCCCAGTCGGGCAGGTTCGGGTTGACCTGGTTCCACTTGGTGTTCGGGTTGTCGACCAGCTTGCCGTCGACAGCGATCTTGGCCGCGAGCGCCTTGTAGACGTCTTCCGGGGTCAGCGCCCAGTCCGGGCCCTTGACGTCGGTCGCGAAGACGATGCCGTCATAGCCAATCTTCACTTCCTGGATGTCCTTGACGCCGGCGTCGACGCAGGACTTGATCTCGTCCTTCTTCATCGGACGCGAGGAGTTGGCGATGTCGATGGTGTTCTCGCCGACGCCCTTGCAGAATTCCTTGATGCCAGCGCCCGAACCGCCCGATTCGACGACGGGGGTCTTGAAGTTGGTGAAGGTCTCGCCGAACTGTTCGGCAACGATCTTTGCATAGGGCAGAACGGTCGAGGAACCGGCAACCTGGATCTGGTCGCGGGCCGAGGCATAGCCTACCGAGGCTGCGATCGCGAAGGCAGCAGCCGACGCAGTGAGAAGAGCTTTTTTCATTGGGGCCTGCTCCTGTTGGAGTATCTCTTATGACGCCTTTCCTCGGCGCCCGGTGAGCCAATAGCCCCCCTCTATTACAGTTGCATGACAGTTTCGTGTCACCCCTGTAACGGTTGCTGTGCATGGCGCTGAAGGGGTCGTTTCCTCGGTCCTTTGCCGGCGCGAGGCAAACAACAGGCAGGCAACGAAAGCAAGCCGCCTACGCAACGGCAGGCCGGTCTTTGTCGCCGCAGACTGTCACATTTCCACAATCTTTCAGAGCCGATCCGGCGCGTGTTCCGGATCCGGGTCAGACGGCGCCGCGGCGCTCCTCGTCCTGCCACGACCAGCGCTCGATCTTTTCGAGCAGGGCCCGCGGACTGATCGGCTTGGGCAGGTAGTCGTCCATGCCGGCTTCGAGGCAGCGTTCCTTGTCGCCTTTGAGTGCGTGCGCAGTGACACCGATGATCGGCACGCGCATGCCGGTGCCGCGTTCGAGCTTGCGGATTTCGCTCGTCGCCTCGAGCCCGTTCATCTCGGGCATCGACACGTCCATCAGGATCATCCTGGGACGACGCTCGCCATAGGCTGAAACCGCGCGCCTGCCATTGCCGACAATCTCGAAGCTGAGCTCGGTTTCGGCCAGGATCTGGCTGAACACCATCTGGTTCACCTCGTTGTCCTCGGCAACGAGAATGTCGAGCCCGCCATCGCCGCCCGGCCGTTGGCCGCCGCGGAGGCGCGTTGCTTGCGGCGCAGGGCTGCTGGGAAGCTTAGCCGGCACCTGCGCTTCAACCATCTGCGCCGGCGTGAGGTTGGGCGCCCGCTTGCGCTGGATCGCCGCGACCAGCGCCTCCAGCAGAGCAGACGAGCGCGCCGGCTTGATCAGTTGGGCATCAATTGCGAGATCGCGGTGCCCAGGACCAGAAAGCGACTGGTCGACCGAGGTCAGCATGACGACGGGCGTGTCCGACAGGGTCGGCGACTGCCGCACGATCCGGGCCATCTCGGCACCGGTCATGCCCGGCATCTGGTAGTCGAGCACGATGCAGTCGACATTGATGCCCATCGCCTGCGCGGCCTGCAGCACCTGCAGTCCCTCGGCGCCGCTCTTGGCGGCACAGGAATCAAAGCCCCACGACAGCATCTGTTCTGTCAGGATCGTGCGGTTGACGGCATTGTCGTCAACGATCAGCACGCGCGCACCGGTGACGTCGATCAGTGCTGCCGGCCGCGTCTCCAGCCGGCCGGCGTTGGGCAGGGTCAAGGAGAACCAGAAGGTCGAACCCGCCCCCTCACCGCTCTCCACGCCAATCTCGCCACCCATCATGTCGACGAGGCGCGAGGTGATGGCAAGGCCGAGGCCGGTGCCTTCGTGCCGCCGCGTCGACGACGAGTCGACCTGGCTGAACTTCTCGAACACCAGCTTGAGCTTGGCCTCGGGGATGCCGATGCCGGTGTCGGTCACCGCGACATGCAGCTTGGTCTGCTCGCCGTCGCTGCGGCCTGTCACGTCGACGAGCACATGGCCGGAATCGGTGAACTTCACCGCGTTGCCGAGCAGATTGGTGATGATCTGCCTGATGCGGCCGACGTCGCCGACATAGAGATGCCGGAGATCGGGCTGCATCCTGACGATCAGCTCGAGATCCTTCTCCTTGGCCCGCGTCGACATCAGCGTGGCGACGTCCTCGATCGCTTCCGACAGGTTGAACGGGATCGGGTCGAGCACCAGCTGGCCGGCGTCGATCTTCGAGAAATCGAGGATGTCATTGATGATCGTCAGCAGGGCATTGCCCGATTTGACGATGATGTCGGTGAAGGTCTTCTGCTTCGGGTCGAGGTCGGACTTCGCCAGAAGCTCGGCCATGCCGAGCACGCCATTCATCGGCGTGCGGATTTCGTGGCTCATATTGGCAAGGAATTCGGATTTGGCGCGGTCGGCCAGCACGGCCCGGCGCTGCGCTTCCTCGAGTTCGACTTCACGCTGCTTGAGCTCGGTGATGTTGGTTGTCGAGCCGATCAAATAGAGCGAACCGTCGGAGGCCACCATCGCGCTCTTGCGCGCGAACTGGTGGCGCATCGTCCCGTCGGCGCATGTCGCCGTCTCTTCGATCTCAACCGTCGTGCCGCGGCGCATGACCTCGCGGTCGGCCTCCATGAAGGGCTCGCCTTCGGAGCCGAAAATCTCGAGATCGGTCTTGCCGATGGCCTCTTCCTTGGAATAGCCGGTCAGCTCGCACCAACCCTGGTTGACATACATCAGCCTGAGGTCGTGGTGCTTGGCGTAGATCGACACCGGAACATTGTCGATCAGGCTGCGGAAAACCTCATTCTCGCGCATCGAGTCCTGCAGCGCACGCTCGCGCTGCTTGAGTTCGGTGATGTCGACACGCACGCCGATGAAGGTGCCGTCGGCCAGCCGCTGGTCGAAGATCTGGTACCAGCGGCCATCGGGATTGCGCCGCTCCCGCACCGCCTGGCTGGAGTGATAGCGTTCCATCATGCCCTCGACCCACGCCTCAGGATCGGCGTCATAGAGGGCATCAAGGTCGTCGTCGCTGGTGTCGCGGAAGTAGCCCGAGCGCTGCGCTGCCACCATGCTGTCGCGCAGCGTGCGACCTTCGGTGAGTACGTCATGGAGTGCCGGCAAGGCGCTCTTGAGCTTGCGGTTGGCAAGCACGAAACGGTCGTCGCGGTCATAGATGACGACGCCGGCCGGCAGCGATTCCAGCACTTCGGCCAGCCGATGGCGGGCTTCGACCGCTTCGACCTCACGGCGCTTCATCTCGCTGACGTCGTAATAGGAAACCAGCCGCTTGCCGCCGGACAGGGCAGTGACCGAATAGATCATGGTACAGCCGTCGGCGCGGCGGAATTCACGCGGCGCGACATCACCGGCCGCAATCTCGGACTCGCGCAGGGCGACGTAGCTTTCCCAGTCGGCGTCGGCGACGGCATAGACACCGCTGTAGCGATTGATGTCCATCAACGCCCTGAACGGGCAGCCGACGGCGACCTGGCCGACTGTCAGCCTCCAGATGTCGTGGAAAGCCCGGTTGATGAACTGCACGTTGAGGCCGGCATCGACCAGCACCACGCCCATGTTCATCGATTCGATGGTGCGTTCGAGATCGGCATAAGGCAGGTCGAGATCGTCCAGGGCCCGCGCGCCGCCAGCCTCGTTCGTCAGCCCCCGCTCATTGGCCGGCTCGCCGGTCGGATCGTTGACGTCCGAGCCCAGAATTTTCCGCATCCGTCAGCCCTGCATGCATGGAGCGATGCTGCTCCCCCGCAGACCGCCACGACAAACCTTGCCGCAGAAGCATTAACGACTGACTAACCTTAACATCGCAGCGCCGCACATCAGCAATTGCAAATGTAACTGGAGCGAGAAACCACGAAAAACCACACCTGACCTGCGCTTACTTTCCGCGACGTCAGCATCGGGCAACCGGGAAATCGCCACGAGCGGTGCCAGGTCGGCCTGAAACCTCCGCGCTAATCGTCATTGGCCGCGTTGAGCTCTTCCGGCCGCATGCCGCCATTGGGATCGACGAGGCCGAGCGACCGCGCCAGGATCAGCCGGCGCGACTTGAGCAAGGGCGAAAGTGCCGCCTGCACATCCGGCATGCGCGGGTTCCGCTCATGCGCGGCAACAGCCGCTTCATCGGCATAAAGTTCGTTGACCATCACCTTGTTCGCGATCGGCGTGCCGTCGCGCTCCACCGGCTTGATGACTTCGAAGCGCAGGCAGCCCGGCTCTTCCTGCAGCGTGGCACGGGCGTGTTCCGAGATCAGGTCGAGGAACTGCTCCTCCGCCCCGTCCACTGTCTCGAATTCGACGATGATGGTCATTTCAGCCAAGAGCTTATGCCTTTCCTGCGATCCCGCCGGCGAGCCAGTGGGCAGCGGCGATAGCGTCAGGCTAAGTCATGCAGGCAGCGTTGGGAAGGCCATGTCAGGGGCCTGAGGCGCACCGGCGGGCGAAGGGTTGTGCAGCCCGCCGGGCGTTGCCAAAGACGCGCACTCGATACATTGCGCACATGAATGGTGGGGAGTTGATGGTGAACAAATGATGAAGGCAAATGATCACTGTCGATGTCCTGATGTAAAGCAAGCGCGCCTGAAGGGAACCATTTCCCACCCCGAAGAGTTGCGTTCTGGCACACCGGGCGTGGTCTTTTCCTTTCAGCCACGTCCAGAAAGGGCCTGCCGTCCCCCTCCTGGCGGGCCCTTTCACCTTCATTTGAGCACCTTTTCCTGCAACTCCGTTGCAACCCAGAGTGACTCGACATCACACAGGTTGTAGAGCAGAATTTCCGCCCTGAAATGACCCACGCCTGCATGCAACCTTTGCCTCAAGGAGGCATATTGATGCGATCGCCTGCGGCAGATGCTTCCACATACGTGACGATGCTGAACTCTATCCTCGTTCTATACCCAAGGGCATGAGCGCGGATTTGGTTCTTGATCGCGATCAGCTTTGCTGACCGCGGCAGCAAGCAGGCAAAAACTCAGCAGCAAAGCATAAGACAAAAGAACAAGCACCATATGGGAGAAGACTATGGAGCACGTACTTTTCACCCAGCCTAACTCCCCGATTTATCCCAGGGATCTCGCGCTTCTTCAGCATGTGTTCGACCAGATCTGCCACGAACGCGGCGAAGACCCGAGTTCCGTCTGGGCAAGCGAGATAGCGAGGACGCTCCTCAAGCTTTATCGTAGCGGCGTGCGTGACAAGGATCTGCTGCTGGCAAGCATACCCCGTTTCAGGGCAAGAGCCGCCGCCTGACGAAAAGGCGGTCTGCAACCCCGAATTGCTAGCCCGAAAGCATCAGGCTTTCGGGACCGGGTGAATTGGACGCCAGCCTGTTGGCGCGCTTCACCAGGTTCTGGCGTCGACCTGATGCCGTACGCAGGAGGCGTTCGGGGTTTTCACCCCGATTCAATTTTTCCAAGATTTTTTCCGATCGGCCCTGCCCTGTTGCGGTCCGAAGGCAGAAATCATCCCGCCATTGATCCCGCTACGGCAAGCGGCGACAATGATGTCGACTGATTCTTTCCCGAAAACTGGGAAACAGGTTCGCGGGCAAGGTCACGCTCCAACGAGCGCTCGTTCCTATCCGGGATGGGCTCTGAGGCCCGGGCACATGTCGCGACGCATCGCAATGCTGCTTGCTGCCATCGCCGCCGTCGCCATGGCAACGGCGGCCCATGCTGCCGAGAGCCGTGCTCGCCAATTGCTTGTCGATCCGCATCTGCACGGCGTCGGCATGCTCTATGCGCGCTGGCCGTCCATCGCCGCCGACTACACCACCGCGATGATGCGCTATCGCCTGGCGGCCGAATATGAAGACCTGCCGCCCAGGACCTATCCCTTTGTCATGTTCTCCCGGCCGCCTCTCGGCGGACCCTGGACCTGGACTGCAACCAACGGCTCCCATGCCCGGCGCCTCAAGGACGGCGCCTTGCGCATCAGCCTGACCGACCAGCTCGGCAACTGGTTCGTCGAGATCCTGTGCGCCGACAGCGGCTGGCCGGTGTTTACCTGCAGCGACGGCGTCCAGCGAATCGCCGCCGCACCCGAGCCACACCTGCTTGTCATCGACGGCGTCGAATTCGTGCGCAGCCTGCCAGCCGAGTGAGGTCCAGCCGGACCAGCCGTTCCATGACGAAAAAAGGCCCGGCGCGATGAAGCCGGGCTCTTTTCTAGTCGGGCAGTGCCGGTCAGAACTTGTAGCTGATGCCGGCGCGCACGGTGTGCTCGTTGAGACCGATTTTGATGTCGCCCGGAAACGTCTCCGAACCGAAATCGGCATAACGGTATTCGAGGCGGCCGATCCAGTTGTCGGTGAACGCGTGCTCGATGCCGGCACCCACTGTCCAGCCGAGGAACGTCTTGCTCTCGTCATAGGCCTGCATCTTCACGTAGGTATTGGCGAAGCCAACGCCGCCCGTCGCGAAAAGCAGCGTACGGTCCATCGCATAGCCGGCGCGCAGGCGCGCGCTGCCTTGCCAGTTGGTCCCGGCTTCGACGGGAATGTCCATCGGCGGGAAATCGGGAACGCTGACACGGACGACCAAGTCCCGCTTGGTCCAGGCATGCGAGAGGTCAACCTCGATACCGCCGACGAAACCGCCGCCAAGCTGCCAATTGTAGCCGGCATGGACACCCAGCAGCCCGTTGTCGAAGCCATCGATATCGAAGGGCCGTTCGGCCGTGGCGACATCGACCGTACCATTGAGCCAGGCGTAGCCGCCATGCAGGCCGACATAGCCACCGGTCCAGACAAAACCAGCGGGCGCCTCCGCCGGCGCCGGCTCGTGGGCAACCACATCGGCGGCAAACGCGCTGCCCGCAACGGCAAGC
The DNA here is from genome assembly GCF_014138625.1 of Aminobacter ciceronei. Classification (GTDB taxonomy): domain Bacteria; phylum Pseudomonadota; class Alphaproteobacteria; order Rhizobiales; family Rhizobiaceae; genus Aminobacter; species Aminobacter ciceronei. Next base: position 116,723 of record NZ_JACJHY010000005.1, on the reverse strand, counting down.
ATCAAGGTCGAAGCAAGAAGAACTGTTTTCATGAAAAACCCCTGGAATGAAGGGGCACGGCACGACAACCTTTCGTTGCCCTGAACCTGACTGCCGCACGCCCTTCAGCGCCTGATAAGGGCTGCCTGCGCGTCCGGAAACGACCAAATCTGGTTCTATCTTGCCGCCTGTTGATGTCGCGGCATTTCTACATCGTCGCGCTTGGATCAGCCGGTTGCAGAGTGGTTGTGCCCGACAATGTTCTGGACCGCCCAGCAATAGGCCTCGTCAAGGGCGGCGAATTTCTGCGCCTGCCACAGGAAATAGTCGTCCAGGAACGTCGCCGACAGCCACAACACCCTTTGGTCCGATGCCTCCGACCAGCCCATCAGCCCGCTTGTTTCCGCTTTCTTGAACATTCTGCGCAGGTTCGTGACGGAGATGAAGTATCGCGCGGCGAGTTCCGCCAGGCTGGAGGGACCGACGATCACCTTGCCGTCTTGCGGGATGAAATCTTCGATGCGCGATATGAGCTCGTGCAGGATCATCCCGCCCAGTTCCGACTGCAGGAACGAATTGATGCTTTCGGCCGGATAACGCCACACCGGGTTCTCGATCAGCCGCCGGGCTGCGCGTGGCTGGGCGGCGCGGAAGATCCTGTCGTCGGCGGTGCAGCGGGCGTGCCGCCCGCCATTGTCCAGTTCATCGAGGCAGCTCATATGCCCCATGAACCAGCCGGTCATCGCCTTCCGACTCGCCTCGGTCGTGTCGAGCAGGCGTAGCCGCTTGTCGTGCGGGGTGGGGATCTCGGTCAGAAACTTATAGGTCAGCAATTCCTGCAGAAAGGCTCGTGCCGTGTTGTGGCTGACAGCGCCGATGCTGGTGGCGATGTCGACCAGGCGCGACTGCGAAAGGCCGGAATGAGGGTCGTCCTCCGTGCGCTCGAGCGTAAGCGCATAGAGCGACTGGGTCATCAGCCATTTGCGGTGCGAAGCCTTGAGCCGCGCCAGCCTTGGCGTCTGCTCGTGGATGGCGATCAGATGGAGAGCCAGGCGCCGGTCGATGCGTGGAAAGAGCGGATGCGCAGTCAGCTCCGCTGCGCTCATCGGCTCTGTCGGGCGGCGGGGCGGATTCTGGGCGGGCATGTGCATGAAAGTCGCGATGGCAATTGCATTTTTGGCAATGAGCCCCCTTCAAAGGCGGCTCCAGTTCCGGTCAGTAACTCGGCCAGTTGATATCAAGCAATCCTGAATTGAACCTTGCTGATCCCTACAGGAGAACCGATAGCACAGGATGATTTCGCGGCGGCATGGCACCTCGAGCGTTGTCGGCCGATGCCCTCTCTTGTTAAGAAAAAATGCTATCGATCGACTGCGCACTGAGGCCGCCGATGCAACTCTCCGCCATCGGGCGCGTTCTGGTGGATGGATTTTACACCGAACGTCTGGGTCAAAGATGGAGAGTTTTCGCTGCGCGAGGTCGTCTCGGTGTCGGATGCCGTCGAGTTTCTTGACGGCTGGCCGCAAGACAAGCGCAATCCGTTCTTCTATCTCGCAGAAAACGCCATGCAGGCCGCGATCAACGGCTCGATCCCTGTCGACGAGGCGAGGGAAGCTTTCGAAAGCTTCTGCAACGAGGCCGGAATACTGGCCGCGTCGCCGGATGCGGCTTGAACTCCATTCTTGACGGGAAAGGCTGCCGTCGCCATTTTCCTGGTCTGCCTGTCGCGCCGAAAGCCGGCAGGTTCGCTTGCTCGAAAGACGGTCCATGACCCGGGAGGAAGTGATGACAGCCAAAACCTTTTCCAGCCCGATCTTCGTCAGGGACGCCGATCAGGCCATCCTGCAGATTGCCAGTGTCGCCGATGCGCTCGGCTTCCTCGCAAGGTGGCCCGAACAAAGGCGCGGACCGATCTACAACACGGCGATGCGCGCTTGCCATGCGGCACGCGAGGACCGGCTGTCGGTCGATGGTGCCCGAAATGCCTTCGCCGGCTTTGCCCGTTCCGTCGGCATCCGCGAAACCGAAGCGGTGTCGATCGAGCCATGGATCGCAACGCCGAAACGCGGCCGCATGCCCCTCTAACCCAGGGAACGTTTGCCTGTGGCTTTCCGTTGGAGCGGAAAGGAGCTCTGCCATGGTAAACCGTCGCAGCGAGACAATCCGATTCGGCAGCTGCTATTGCCGTGCCGTCACATTCCGCGTGACCGGAGAGCCTCTGCGTGTCGGGATCTGCCACTGCGCCGATTGCCGCAAGACCAGCGGTTCGGCATTTTCCGCCTATGCCGTCTGGCCGGTTTCGACCCTCGAACAGACGGGCCAGGTCAATACCTATGGCAAGCGAAGCTTCTGCGTCACCTGCGGCAGCCGCGTCACCTTCGTCAGCGACGACGAGGCCGAAGTCATGCTCGGCAGTCTCGACGTGGTGCCCTCCGATCTGACGCCTCAATATGAACTCTGGACTGGCCGACGGGAAAACTGGCTGCATCCTCTGCCCGAGGCGCAGCAGTTCGACCACGACCGTCAGCCGCCGGCCGCTGTTTCCGAAACCGCCCCCGCCGAACGTAGCGCTTTGAGAAAGCAAGCGTAGTCGCGGAAATCAGCGGGTTTGGGACCCGCCCTGATTTCCGAGGGCTTTCAGTGCGTGGTCGCCGTGGCGGTCTTGGCGCTCGGCTTCACGACCGGCTTGCGGCGACGCTTCGGCGCTGCCGGCACGGGATCGAAATCCGACGGCACGCTGGCGATGAACTCTCGACGATCCTGTATGCTGCATAACCGACGACAAACAGTGCTAGTGTTCGAAGCATGACGGCATTCTCCTTTGTCACCGCAACGCCGACGGGCAGGCAAGGTTCCACATGGCGTTTTCGCAGCGACGTGGCAGCGGCGGTCACACGCTGCGGCCACGCGACATGCCGGCAATGCATGTCGCCACCAAAAGAAAGGCCTGACATCTCGCGGTACGTCAGGCCTTAGGTGGGCATTCCGGCACGGGGCTGTAGTCCGGAAAGCCAGGAGGTCGTCGAAGACCAGGACAGGTCGGTCGTCACTGGCGCGGCGGCTGTCACCGCACAGGGTTTCGCGCGGACCAGTGGCGTCGCGCTGGTCCACGCGACGGCCAACCGTCTGGAGCCAATAGTTGGCTGCGGAAAACACGGCTGCCTTTGGCAGCGTGGGCAGGTCGGGTGCCTTCGGCCCGCCCGAATAGAAATTGGACGCCGGGTTCTGTTGCATGAAGTCATAGACCACCAAGCCGAGCGGCCGCTTGGGCCGTTCCGCTGCAGGCTGCTGCCATGACACTTCCTCCCGCAGCGCGCTCGCCGCGGCTGTCGGCGCCGCACCAAACTGCCTGCCCGGGTTCTGGGCTTCGCTGACATCCATCCAGTTTCTCGCGGTGAGCAGGTCATGGGCAAGATGATGGAACGACGTGTCGATCGCCTTCCTGGCTTTCTGCGCCTTGATCCGCGTCTGCGCTTCCAGGTCCTCGACCGTGCCGACGACAGCCTGGGCGTTGGGTGTGACCGGTGTCACGAGTTCGGCAAGTTCCTGCCAGAGATCGGTCGCGAGATACCCGCCGAAGGTCGGAAGGTTCTTGCGCTCGTCGGCCGAGTTATTACCTGGGCGCGCCCGACGACCGCATGATCCCGCCGGCAGCGCAGCGCATGACGCCCGAGCGCGCGGGCGCGACCGTCTCCGAAACGGCGGGCAGCCACGCCGTCTCGAAGCCCGAGGCCGTTGCCGCCATCATCGAGTAGGCCGCGACCGCTAAGTGACCAAGGGCAATTGAATGACCGCGACAAACAATGCCCGGAGCGTCGTCGGCGTTTCGGGAATGAGCATGCGAAACGCTCCTGCGCACTGGCCGGACAACTAGAATGGGCCAGCCAGGCGCGATCGCAGGATCTAGAGCGTCAGACCAATGGCCCTGCTTGACAGTCGTTTGACGGCAGCGGCTCGAGTTACAGTATGTGCTTGGAAGAACTGGTACGCCCAAGGGGAATCGAACCCCTGTTCCCGCCGTGAGAGGGCGGTGTCCTGACCGCTAGACGATGGGCGCAGCCGAGATCGGCGATATAGGCTGGCGTTCTTGAAAAAGCAACAGCCCGGCACGCGTTATTTGCACTTGTCCAGGCTGCCGCAGGGGCATCAACGTTTCGGTTCGATCAGATCCCACAGATTGCCGCAGAGATCGGCGAACACGGCGACGGTGCCATAGGCCTCGTGGCGCGGCGCTTCACGGAATTCGACGCCATTGGCCAGCATCGCCGCATGGTCGCGGGCAAAATCGTCGGTCTCCAGAAACAGGAATACGCGACCTCCGGTCTGGTTGCCGATTGCCGCCACTTGGCTCTCGCCATCCGCTTTGGCGAGCAGCAGCCTTGTGCCCTGCCCGCTGCCCGGCTCGACAGTTATCCAGCGCTTGCCGCCGCCGAGGTCGACATCCTCGACAAGGGAAAGCCCGAGCTTGCCGACATACCAGGCGATCGCCTGGTCGTAATCGGCGACGACCACCGAGACGGTGGCGATGCGGCGCCGGGCGGCGAAGCCGCTCACTTGGTGCGGACCTGGAACTGGCCGATCAGGCGCCGTTCTGACATGTCGTAGAGGAAGATGGTCCTGCTGCCGTCGACGAGTTCGGCGTCTATCGAGATGCGGTTGCCCGACAGCGCCTGCGACATGATCTTGGCGCCCACCGGCAGGATGATCTCGCCGCTGATCTGGCCGCCCGCCGGCACCTGGATGTCGCCGCTCGCCACCGGAGCGGCTGCCTCCGGCGTCCGCGATTTGTAGACAACGCCGCCGAGGACGGCCATAAGGGCGATGAACAACAGCCCTATATTGATGATGAAGAAGCGGACCAGTTTCCTGCGGACACGCTCAACCGATGGGTCGAGCGGCTTGTCTTCTTCTTCGATAGCGGGCCGAGACATGGCAAAACTTCCGGAACAATTGTTATGAGCGCATCAGATAGCGAAGCGACAGGCACTTTGATAGTGCTCGAAGCCGACGCCGATGCCGCAGGTGTGCGGCTCGACCAGTGGCTGGCCGGCCGCCTTGCGCCCGATCTGTCGCGCAGCCGCGTCCAGGCGCTGATCAAGCAGGGTGCGGTCAGCATCGGCGGCAAGGTCGTCGAGGAGGCCAAGCGCAAGCTGGCTGCCGGCGACGAAATAGCCATCGACATGCCCGAGGCCGAACCGGCCGAACCCGAGGGCGAAGCGATACCGCTCGACATTCTCTATGAGGACGACGAGCTGATCGTCATCAACAAGCCGGCCGGCCTCGTCGTCCATCCCGGCGCCGGCAACTGGACCGGCACGCTGGTCAATGCGTTGATCCACCATTGCGGCGACAGCCTGTCGGGCATAGGCGGCGTCAAGCGGCCGGGCATCGTCCATCGCCTCGACAAGGAGACCTCGGGCGTCATGGTCGTTGCCAAGACCGACCGCGCCCACAAGTCGCTGTCCGAGGCCTTTGCCGACCATGGCCGCACCGGCGACCTCGAACGCGCCTATGACGCGCTGGTCTGGGGCTTTCCGCAGCGCATGACCGGCACCATCGACGCTCCGCTCGGCCGCCACGCCGACCGTGTCCGCCGCGCCGTGGTGCCCGAACACCGCGACGACGCCCGCCACGCCATCACCCATTTCACCGTGCAGGAGCGGTTCGGCCAGGACCAGGCCGAATTCACCACGGCAAGCCTTGTCGAATGCCGGCTGGAAACCGGGCGCACCCACCAGATTCGCGTTCACATGGCCCATATCGGCCACCCCGTCGTCGGCGATCCCGACTATGGCCAGGCCTTCCGGACCAAGTCGAACCGGCTGCCCGAACCGTTGAAGTCCGCGGTAAAGGCATTTCCACGCCAGGCTTTGCATGCCCGCCTCCTTGCATTTCGCCACCCGGCTTCCCATCTCATCATGCGGTTCGAGGCGCCCTTGCCTCGCGACATGGGGGAATTGGTCGAAGGCTTTCGCAATCTCTGAACCTTCGATCAGAAAACCTGACTCGTATTGTTCACTTAGGCGTGACACTCTGTTTCGCGTTGAACAAATAGTGTCTTTTCTGGTTTTGTTCCTGTATAAGACCCATAGCGCGACAGGCATTCGGCAGCCGCGCCACATGCTCGCCTGGATCAGGGGGCATATCTCGCAAAGAGGGAGGGTGCTTTATGGCCCAGTCACTACCCAGTATCGTTTCCGGCGAGGGCGGCCTCAGCCGCTACCTGGAAGAAATCCGTCGCTTTCCGATGCTCCAGCCGCAGGAAGAGTACATGCTCGCCAAGCGGTACAACGAGCATGAAGACACCACCGCCGCCCACAAGCTGGTCACCAGCCACCTGCGTCTCGTGGCCAAGATCGCCATGGGCTATCGCGGTTATGGCCTGCCCATCGGCGAAGTCATCTCGGAAGGCAATGTCGGCCTGATGCAGGCCGTCAAGAAATTCGAGCCGGAGCGCGGTTTCCGTCTCGCCACCTATGCCATGTGGTGGATCAAGGCCTCGATCCAGGAGTACATCCTGCGCTCGTGGTCGCTGGTCAAGATGGGCACCACCGCCAACCAGAAGCGTCTGTTCTTCAACCTGCGCAAGGTCAAGGGCAAGATTCAGGCGCTCGACGACGGCGACCTGAAGCCCGAGCACATCACCGAGATCGCCACGCGCCTCAATGTCTCCGAGGCCGAGGTGGTGTCGATGAACCGCCGCCTGTCGGGCGACGCTTCGCTGAATGCACCCATCCGCGCCAGCGAAGGCGAGTCGGGCGAGTGGCAGGACTGGCTTGTCGACGACCATGACAGCCAGGAAACCATGCTCATCGAGCAGGACGAGCTCGACAACCGCCGCGGCATGCTGGCGAGCGCCATGTCGGTGCTCAACGACCGCGAAAAGCGCATCTTCGAGGCGCGTCGCCTTGCCGACGAGCCACTGACGCTGGAAGAGCTTTCGGCCGAATTCGACATCAGCCGCGAGCGCGTCCGCCAGATCGAGGTCCGCGCCTTCGAAAAGGTCCAGGACGCGGTCAAGGCCGCTGCCAAGAAGCAGGCCCAGGCGCTGCGCACCATCGACGCCTGACAATCGGCCTCAGCTTGAAACAAAAAACGCGCCGGCATGCCGGCGCGTTCTTCTTTCGGTCTCCATCTTCCCCCGAAGGTGGAAGCCCGTCCCAGAACTTTCCCCGCGCTCAGGCCTTTTTCGTCAGGCTCAGCGCCAGCTGCTCCATGCGCTCGGCCAGCGAGCCCAGCGCGCCGGTCAGCGCCGCATCGTTCTTATCGGCCTTGGTCAAGGCATCGTCGCGCGTCTTGCGCAGCGTCAGCACTTCGGTTTCCATGCCCTTGACGCGCTTCTGCAGCTCGGACAACTCGTCCATCACCATGATGCCGGCCATCACGGTCAGTCGCTGGTCGCCGATCTCGCCGAACGAATCCTTGAGATGCAGCACGTAGCGGTCGAAACGGTTGGCAAGGTCGATGAGGTGCTCTTCCTGTCCCTCGTCGCAGGCCATGCGGTATTGCTTGCCATCGATGGTAACGGTGACTTGCGCCATCTCCACCCTACCTGTCCAGCACGGCGCGGATCGTCTCCATCGCCGTCACGAGCCGCCGCGAGACTTCCTTGTTGGCTTCTTCCAGCCGTTCGGCCCGGGCTTCGGAATTGTCGAGTTCCTGCGCCAGCCGCGCCCGGTCGGCATTCATGCGCTGGACCTCGGCTTCGGCTTCGCCGTAGTCCTGATCGTGCTCGAGCCGCGCGGCGACCGCACCCTCGAGCGTATCGATCGCCCTGCCTAGCCGGCCAATGACTTCCCTGAGTGTCGTATCCCCGGTCATGGCTCTCGTAGACCCCCGCCCATCACCGAATCGCGCACGTTTCAGAACGCGTTATCAAGGAAACATTAGGCACCGGTTGAAGGAGGCGTCAACAAAGCTGTTTTGTCTTTCCCCCACTAAGCGTGTCCAAGCCGACACAGCGAAGCGGCCGGGGCGTGACTTCGCGCCGCAACGAGGGCGCGAAAACGCACCGATTTGTTGACTCAAGCCCTGTGCCTGCTATGTGTCCCCCCACCTTTCTGGGGCCGTCGGCGGCCCCTTTTCTCGACTATGGGAGGGACGATGTCCTCGCGCGAAAAACACGACCGGATGGCCAATGCGATCCGCTTTCTGTCCATGGATGCGGTCGAGAAGGCCAACTCCGGCCATCCCGGCCTGCCAATGGGCGCCGCCGACATCGCGACCGTGCTCTACACCCGCTTCCTCAAGCATGATCCGGCAAACCCGCACTGGCACGACCGCGACCGCTTCGTGCTGTCGGCCGGCCATGGCTCGATGCTGCTCTACTCGGTGCTCTACCTCTCGGGCTACGAGGACATCAGCCTCGACGAGATCAAGAATTTCCGCCAGCTCGGCTCGAAGACCGCCGGCCACCCGGAATACGGCCACGCCTCGGGCATCGAGACGACCACCGGTCCGCTCGGCCAAGGTCTCGCCAACGCCGTCGGCATGGCGCTCGCCGAGCGCATCATGAATGCCCAGTTCGGCGACAAGCTGGTCGACCACTACACCTACGTGCTCGCCGGTGACGGCTGCCTGATGGAAGGCATCTCGCAGGAGGCGCTGTCGCTTGCCGGCCACCTCAAGCTCAACAAGCTGATCGTCTTCTGGGACGACAACAACATCTCCATCGACGGCCCGATCTCGATGTCGGATTCGACCGACCAGCTGGCGCGCTTCGCCGCCTCGGGCTGGAACACGCTGGCCATCGACGGCCACGACCCGGAAGCCATTGCCGGCGCCATCGAGGCCGCCAAGCGTTCCGACCGCCCGACGCTGATCGCCGCCAAGACCACCATCGGCTTCGGCTCACCGGCCAAGGCCGGCACCAACAAGGTACACGGCTCGCCGCTGGGCGCCGCCGAAATCGAAGCGACCCGCAAGGCGCTCGGCTGGGAATACCCGGCCTTCGAAATTCCCTCCGACATCCTCGACGCATGGCGTCTCGCCGGCCTCAACTCGGCCAAGAAGCGTGTCGACTGGGAAAAGCGCCTCGCCGAGGCCGGCACGGAAGTCCGTGGCGAGTTCGAGCGCCGCATGCGCGGCGACCTGCCCGCCAGCTTCGACGCCGCCATCGCCGAGTACAAGAAGAAGCTCGCCGCCGACAAGCCGAAGGTCGCCACCCGCAAGTCGTCGGAAATGGCGCTCGAGGTGATCAACGGCGTCGTGCCCGAAACCATCGGCGGCTCGGCCGACCTGACCGGCTCCAACAACACCAAGACCAGCCAGACCAGGAACATCACGGCCGAGGACTACGGCCAGCGCTTCGTCCACTACGGCATCCGCGAGCTCGGCATGTGCGCGGCGATGAACGGCATGGCGCTGCATGGCGGCGTCATCCCCTACTCCGGCACCTTCCTGTGCTTCTCCGACTATGCCCGCCCGGCCATGCGCCTGGCGTCGCTGATGGGCATCCGCGTCGGCTTCGTCATGACCCATGATTCGATCGGTCTCGGCGAAGACGGCCCGACCCACCAGCCGGTCGAGCATCTGGCGGCCCTGCGCGCCATCCCCAACCACATCGTCTTCCGTCCGGCCGATGCCACGGAAGCTGCCGAGTGCTGGCAGCTGACGCTGGAGAATCGCAAGACCCCTTCGACGCTGGCGCTGACCCGCCAGAACCTGCCGGCGGTACGCACCGAATATGTCGAGGAAAACCTCTGCGGCTACGGCGCCTATGAACTCGCCACTGCCGACGGCGATGCCGAAGTCACCATCTTCGCCACCGGCTCCGAGGTCGAGATCGCGCTCGACGCCCGCAAGCTGCTGCAGGCCGCCGGCCACCCGACCCGCGTCGTCTCGGTCCCCGCCTTCGAGTTGTTCGAACAGCAGAGCCCGGAATATCGCAAGGCGATGATCGGCAATGCCAAGGTCAAGGTCGCCATCGAGGCTGGCATCCGCCAGGGCTGGGACAGCTTCATCGGTTCCGACGGCGTCTTCATCGGCATGCACGGCTTCGGCGCCAGCGCCCCGATCGAAGAGCTCTACAAGCATTTCGGCATCACCGCCGAGGCTGCCGCAAAGGCCGCCACGGCTCGGCTTCAGGCATAAGACGTCCCCCAGGAGAACCAACATGACCGTTAGAGTTGCCATCAATGGTTTCGGCCGCATCGGCCGCAACATCGTGCGTGCCATCTATGAGTCGGGCCGCAAGGACATCGACGTCGTCGCCGTCAACGATCTCGGCCCGGTCGAGACCAACGCCCACCTGCTGCGCTACGACAGCGTGCATGGCCGCTTCCCGCACGAAGTGAAGGTCGAGGGCGACCAGATCAACATCGGCACCGACAAGTTCAAGGTCACCGCGATCAAGGACCCGTCGCAGCTGCCGTGGAAGGAACTCGGCGTCGACATCGCGCTCGAATGCACCGGCATCTTCACCTCGAAGGACAAGGCTTCGGCGCACCTCGCCGCCGGCGCCAAGCGTGTCATCGTCTCGGCACCCGCCGACGGCGCCGACCTGACCGTGGTCTACGGCGTCAACCACGACAAGATCAACAAGGACCACATCGTCATCTCGAATGCGTCCTGCACCACCAACTGCCTGGCTCCCGTCGCCATGGTCCTCAACAATGCCTTCGGCATCGAAAAGGGCTTCATGACCACGATCCATGCCTACACTGGTGACCAGCCGACGCTTGACACCATGCACAAGGATCTCTACCGCGCCCGCGCCGCGGCGATGTCGATGATCCCGACCTCGACCGGTGCCGCCAAGGCCGTCGGCCTGGTGCTGCCGGAACTCAAGGGCAAGCTCGACGGGGTCTCGATCCGCGTGCCGACCCCGAACGTCTCCTGCATCGACTTCAAGTTCCTGGCCAAGAAGAACGTCACGGTCGAAGAGGTCAACGCGGTGCTCATCGCTGCCGCCAACGGCCCGCTCAAGGGCGTCCTCGCCTTCACCGACGAGCCGCTGGTCTCCATCGACATGAACCACAACCCGGCCTCGTCGACCTTCGCGCTCGACCAGACCAAGGTCATCGAGGGCAACCTCGTGCGCGTCATGTCCTGGTACGACAACGAGTGGGGCTTCTCCAACCGCATGGCTGACACGGCCGTCGTGATGGGCCGCACCATCGGCTGATTGCCGCGCCCGCCTCGGGCGACTACAGCGCCGCGCGTCCGCCAGGACGCGCAAAGGACGCTGTAGCACTTAACGGCTGCATGATCCTTTCCGAAATCGACTTTCGATTTCGGGGTCATGCACTAACCTATTGGCAACGCCCGGCTTCGGCCGGGCGTTTTCATTTCTACCGCAATGCAAAAATGTTTGGTCCAAGCCGGCAAAAATCCATTCTTGCTTGGACATGGCCTTTTCTTCGCCGCACTCTCAACCGACGCAGCTAACAGGTGGTTCGCAGACGGGTCGGGGATGGAACAGGCGGTATATCTCATCACGCTGGTAGGCACCGCGCTGGTCGTGGCGGCGGCGTTTTCGAGCCTGATCGCCTTCCGCTTCGGCGCCCCGCTGCTGTTGCTGTTCCTCGGCATCGGCCTTGCCAGCGGCGTCGACGGCCTCGGCATCGTCTTCGACAATGCCCACATCGCCTATTTCGTCGGCGCCATAGCACTTGCCGTCATCCTGTTTGACTCAGGCTTCGGCACGCCCGTCGGCGTGTTGCGCCAGGCCGGCATGCCGGCTCTTACGCTCGCCACCATCGGCGTCGGCATCACCACCGTCGTCTTCGGCATCGCCGCCTATTATCTCACCGGCTTCACCTGGCTCGAATCCTTCCTGCTCGGGGCCGCCGTTGCCTCGACCGACGCTGCCGCCGTGTTCTTCCTGCTGCGCGCCGGCAACATCAACCTGCGCGAGCGCGTCCGCTCGACCCTCGAAATCGAGTCCGGCACCAACGATCCGATCGCCATCTTCCTGACCATCACCCTTGTCGAGATCATCGCGCTCGGGGCCAAGCCCGACACCGACCTTTTGCTTGTCGATCTCGTCGTCGGCTTCTTCGTCCAGATGATCCTCGGTGCTGCCATCGGCCTGCTCGGCGGCTTCCTCATCGTCAAGCTGGTCGAACGGCTCAACCTCGACCGTGGCCTGTTGCCGATCTTCGTGCTGACGCTGTCGCTGCTGGTCTTCGCCGCAGCCGGTGCTGTCGGCGGCTCGGGCTTCCTCGCCGTCTATCTCGCCGGCCTCGTCGCCGGCAATTCCGACATCCGCGCCGTATCCACGCTCAAGCGCTTCCAGGACGGCATGTCCTGGCTCGCCCAGATCATCATGTTCCTGGTGCTTGGCCTGTTCGCCACGCCGTCGCAGTTCCCTGAAATCCTGGTCGCAGCACTGGTGCTGGGCCTGTTCCTGATGTTCGTCGCACGCCCCGTGGCGGTCTGGCTCTGCCTCATCCCGTTCAACATCCCGCGCCAGGAAACGGCCTTCATTTCCTGGGTCGGCCTGCGCGGCGCCGTCTCCATCCTGCTCGCCATCACCCCCGTGCTCGGCGGACTGGAGAACGGCAGGGACATCTTCAACATCGCCTTCATCATCGTGCTGACGTCGCTCGTCATCCAGGGCTGGACGGTCGGCCCGCTCGCCCGCCGCCTCGGCCTCATCGTGCCGCAGCGCTTCGGCCCGCTCGACAAGGTCGAGCTCGAACTGCCCGGCTCCGCTCACCACGAGCTGCTCGCCTATCGCGTCGTACCGGGCTCGCCGGTAGCCAAGGGGCAGCGAATCCCGCGCTGGGCGCGGCCCTCGCTGGTCGTACGCGACGGCCGCTCGATGCGCTTCCAGGACATGGGCCGCCTGCAGGCAGGAGACAACGTCTACATCTTCGTGCCCGACCGCTACCCGCGCCTGCTCGACCGGCTCTTCGCCAGCCGTGCCGAGGTCGATGCCGAGGACGAAGATTTCTTCGGCGCCTTCACCGTCGACCAGACCCATCTCGCCGGCGAGCTGGAAGCCGCCTACGGCGCGACCGTCAAGGAAGAAGAGCGCAAGCTCACCATCGCCGAGCTGATCAAGCTGCGCCTGCGCGGCCATGTCGAATATGCCGACCGCGTCTCGCTCGGCCTGATCGACCTGATCGTCCGCGACGTCGACGAAAAGGGCCGCATCGTCTCTGTCGGCCTGTCGATCGAGCCCGCCCCGCCCCCGCCGCCGGTTCCGGTGTTCCTCAGCGGCGGCGAGATCAGCGACCGCATCAGGCGCTTCTTCGCCAAGCGGCCGGAGAAGCAGGCCAAGACGGAAGCGTCGACGACCTCCGAGGGGTTATCCGAGGACGCGTGAGGCGCACCCCTCCGCTTGTGGGGTACACGTCGCGCGACACCCCAAAACACCCTACAGCCCTCCCCACAAGGAGTAGGAGGGCATCGACGTCGCGCCTATCAAGCACTCAGCCGCTCTGCTTGCAGCCCGTCTGCGACAGGGGCCGCGCCCTGGAAGGATCGCCTGACAGCAACCGCCCGTCCTCAACCTCACCCGTTGTAGACCACCGCAAGCTTGTTCCCGGCGGGATCACGCACATAGGCGGAATACCAGTCCGGCCCGTAGTGCGGACGCGGGTTCGGCCCGCCTTCATCGGTTCCGCCATGCTGCATCGCCGCCGCGTGGAACGCATCCACCTCTGCGGTGGAATTGACCATGAAGCCGACCATCGAGCCGTTGCCACCGCTGGCGAGCTCACCATCGAACGGCTTGCAGACCCAAAGCACGAAGCCATCGCCCTTGCCGCCCTCCGAATAGGCGCGCCAACCCGGAAACTCCGTGTGTTTGCTCCAGCCGATCGTAGCCAAGGTCGCGTCATAAAAGGCGTTCGACTTGGCATTGTCGATCGCACCAACAGTGGCATAAGCACTCATCGTCATTATCCTCCAGCATTCCGCAGAAATGTATCAGCAGGACTGGAACATATCAAGAACATCTAAGGCCGGACGGTGCGCGGATTCGGCATCCCGCAGATTGCCGGCAGACTGCGCGGCAAGCAGCGCCGTCTTCACCCGGCCACAATCTCCGCAAGCCGCGCCGCCCGCGTGCCCCGCAGTTCGAGGATTTTGGGGCGCCCTTCGAGAAGCCCGAGCTTGTCGTCGCGGATGATCGCCTTCAGCCGCGTATCCACCTTGCTGCGCAGCCGTGGAAGCTCGATCGTCACGTCGATCTCGTCCGGCCGCGACAGCGGCAGGAAGACGACGAGGCCGAGCGACGCGAGTGCCTTTTCGATCCTGCCGAGCAGCTTGCCGCTCGGCACCCACTCGAAGCCCTCCCGGACTGCGACCACTTCCAGATAGGCGACGAAATCGAGCGGGCAGCGGTCGTAGACGATGTCGGGCGAAGCAACTGACGCCAGGATCATCGCGCAGCTCTGCTCCAGCTGCTCCTCGAGATCAGCCGATGTGGCACCGTCGGCGAATGGCGTGCCTTCATGCTGCGCCAGCGCCCAATAGGGCTCCTGCTCGTGCTCATAGGCTGGATGTGCGGCGACAAAGTCGTCGATGAGGGTCGTCTTGCCGCTGCCGTGCGTGCCGGTGACCGCGATGCGCATGCTTCCCCTCGTTTCTCCGGCGATAGCCGCTCACGACCGCAACAGGAAGGGCCGTGAGCATCAAAATTTCACCCACTCCGCCGCGCAAACCTTGCATCCGCGCCCGCGATTTGTATGGTCCGCGCAATCTCTCCATAGGAAAGGGAACCTTATGGCCGCCTTCAAGACTCTCGACACCATCGGCAACGTCAGCGGCAAGCGGGTTCTCGTCCGCGTCGACCTCAACGTGCCGGTCGCCGACGGCAAGGTGACGGATGCCACTCGCATCGAGCGTGTCGCACCCACCATCACCGAGCTTGCCGGCAAGGGTGCCAAGGTCATCCTGCTCGCCCATTTCGGCCGCCCGAAGGACGGCCCCGATCCGGCCCTGTCGCTGGCGCCCATCGCGACCGCCACATCGCAGGTCATCGGGCGCCCGGTCGGCTTTGCCGCCGACTGCATCGGCAAACAGGCCGCCGCCTCCGTCGGCGCCATGAAGGACGGCGACATCCTGCTTCTCGAAAACACCCGTTTCTACAAGGCCGAGGAAAAGAACGACCCTGTTTTCGTCGAGCAGCTCGCCGCCAATGGCGACATCTTCGTCAACGACGCCTTCTCTGCCGCCCACCGCGCGCATGCCTCGACCGAAGGCCTCGCCCACAAGCTGCCCGCTTTTGCCGGCCGCACCATGCAGGCTGAGCTCGAGGCACTGGAAAAAGGCCTCGGCAACCCGGTCAAGCCGGTCGTCGCCATCGTCGGCGGCGCCAAGGTCTCGACCAAGATCGACCTCTTGATGAACCTGGTTAAGAAAGTCGACGCACTCGTCATCGGCGGCGGCATGGCCAATACCTTCCTCGCCGCGCGCGGCACCGATGTCGGCAAGTCGCTGTGCGAGCATGACCTCGCCCCTACCGCCAAGCAGATCATGATCGAGGCTGCCCAGTCCGGCTGCGCAATCATCCTGCCGTCGGACGGCGTCATCGCCCGCGAGTTCAAGGCGGGTGCCGCCAACGAGGTCGTCGCCATCGAGGCAGTGCCTGCCGATGCCATGATCCTCGACGTCGGTCCCAAGACCGTCGCTTCAGTCAACGACTGGATCGACCGCGCCTCGACGCTGGTCTGGAACGGCCCGCTCGGCGCCTTCGAGATCGAGCCTTTCGACAAGGCGACTGTCTCCGCCGCCCAGCACGCGGCCGCCCGCACCAAGGCCGGCAAGCTGGTCTCCGTCGCCGGTGGCGGCGACACGGTGGCAGCGCTCAACCATGCCGGCGTGGCCGACGACTTCACCTATGTCTCCACCGCCGGCGGCGCCTTCCTCGAATGGATGGAAGGCAAGGAACTGCCCGGCGTCGAAGTGCTCAAGGCCTGACGTGCAGCAGTCTTTCTCCCTCGCGATCGCGAGGGAGAACCCTTTTCATGCGACGCCAGCTTAGTCGGCGCCAGGCACCCCTCTCCGCCTCGCTGCGCTCGGCACCTTTCCCCAAAGGGGCGAGGAAGCCGGCCCTGCAAGGGCTGGCCATCGGCACCAATACGGCTCGCCAAATGCGGCCAGGTGAGGCACCTGCGCTATGTTGATACGCCTGCGGCTCTGTATCGAAACACCTGCCGCTAGATAGAGACGCCGATTGCGCGCACCGACGCCCGCTTACGCCGGCTTGGCATACTGCTCGGCGCTCATCACCTCGATGCAGGTGAAACGTTCATTGCCTTCGACCCAGGCGTCGTGCCCAGGCGGAATGGTGTAGGAGGTGCCCTTGGTCAGCGTCTTCTGCGTCCCGTCATTCAGCCTCACCGTCAGCGCGCCCGAAACGACATAGCCGACATGCGAGACCTGGCAGCTGTCGGTCTTCACCACCGGCTTCACGCATTCCGACCAGCGCCAGCCCGGCTCCATATTGAGCCGGCCGAGGGTGAAGCCTGTCAGCCGCACCACTTCGACACGGGTCTTGTCCGGCGAGCGGATCTCGTCCGGCTCATTGTGGGACTTGAACTCGAATTTCGAGACATTCATTGCGCCATCAGCCATGGCAGCCTCCCATCATCGTCATGCGCACAGGCGCATGCGGCAAGCCAATATTTTAGCATCCACTGATATAATAGATAGACAGACGCCGGCACGGTCGGCCGAGATGACCCGAACACGTATGGTCAGACCGAGTCGAATTGACCGGTTCCGATACCTCGCATCCTGTACTTTTTGCTATTCGTCTATTCATAAGTTCGAATCTGTAACAACCGGTCGTAAATCTTGCCCGCGAGCTAAAACGATTGAAATAATTTCAATCGGTTATAGGCTTGTTGCCGGCATTCCGTTCAGGAAAACCATCTGCTATGCGCGCCGCATCTGACCAGGAGGTAATTGTATGAGCGAACGTCTCGAAGACATCGCCGTCGCCATGGTGGCGAACGGCAAGGGCATTCTGGCTGCGGACGAAAGCTCCGGCACCATCAAGAAGCGTTTCGACGTCATCGGCGTCGAGTCGACGGCCGACAGCCGCCGCGACTATCGCGAGATGATGTTCCGCACCAAGGAGGCGATGACCAAGTACATCTCCGGCGTCATCCTCTACGACGAGACAATTCGCCAGTCCGCCGCCGACGGCACGCCGCTGGTCGATCTCATCAAGGCATCGGGCGCCATTCCCGGCATCAAGGTCGACGCCGGCGCCAAGGCCATCGTCAATTTCCCCGGCGACACCATCACCGAAGGCCTCGACGGCCTGCGTGAGCGCATGGCCGAGTACTACAAGCTCGGTGCCCGCTTCGCCAAATGGCGCGCCGTAATCGACATCGACACCGGCAAGAACGTGCCGTCGGCCTACTCGCTCTCGGCCAACACCCAGGCACTCGCCCGCTACGCTGCACTCTGCCAGGAAGCCGGCATCGTGCCGATCGTCGAGCCGGAAGTGCTGATGGACGGCGCACATGACATCGACACTTGCTACGACGTCACCAAGGCAACGCTGGTCAAGCTTTATGACGAGCTCTACGCCGCCCGCGTCGTGCTCGAAGGCACGATCCTGAAGCCAAACATGGTCATCTCCGGCAAGAAGGCCGCCAGGCAGGCCAGCGCCGAGGAAATCGCAGAAAAGACCATCAAGCTGTTCCGTGAGACGGTTCCGGCTGCGGTCCCGGGCATTGCCTTCCTCTCGGGCGGCCAGTCCGACGAGGAGGCTACCGCCAACCTCAACGCCATCAACGCCATCGGCCCGCACCCGTGGAAGCTGACCTTCTCCTACGGCCGCGCGCTGCAGGCAGCGCCGCAGAAGGCATGGTCGGGCAAGGCCGAAAACCTCGCCGCCGGTCAGGCCGCCTTCACCCACCGCGCCCACATGAACCACCTGGCCGCCCTCGGCCAGTGGAAGTCCGCGCTGGAAAAGGCCGCGTAAGCCAGGCCATCAGGCAGAAATGCGAAAGCCCCGGAGCGATCCGGGGCTTTTTTGTTTATGCCGGCAAGAATGCGCCGCGAACGTCAATGTCGCACAATTGCAGGCGCCTCCTTGATCGCCTGGAATTTCTCCATGCCCGGAGACCCCAAATTCACGGCCCAAGCATTTTTTGTCATGCTTGTTGTTGGCGCTTGCGTCTGGATGGTTGGAACATTGTTCGGAGCGGTCGGTTGGTTTCTTGGAGCAGGCATCGGTCTGGCGGCATTTTATGCCGTCATCTTCACAATTGCTGACCAAGAGGATCGCCGCCGCAACAAGGGAAACCGTGCTGCTGGCGCGCTGTCCTCAAACCAGCAGGCGCCACCGAAACAGTAGCTCGGGCACCCCCACCAACTCCCATCAATCCTGATACGTATACGACGCGCACATATCCGCGCTGCTTTCCGGCGGTTCGTCGCCGGTGAACACAGCAACGGTCGTCAGGCCCTCGCCGCCGGACCAACTCGCCAGGTAAGTCACGTCGCCGGCGCCGCACAGCCTGTTGCCGTTTTCCAGCTCGGGATCCGAGGGGTCCTCGACGCTGTAGACCGAGGCGTTCACCCGTTCGCCGTCGACAGTAAAATGGTCGCCCAGCAAGGCGGCGAACTTCAGCGATCGGCCATTGGCGAAGGTGATGGAGAAATCGTCCATCGAGATGTCGCCGGTGATGCTCTCTGCGGTCGTGCTGAAGGCCCGGTAGCGGTCGCCTTCGGCCGATGCCGGCGCGGCACTGGCAATCAACAGGCCCAGAACAGCAGGCAGTATCCGTTTGCTTGTCATTGCTCCCCCTCGTCGGGCACGATGCATGCCGAGCCCGCCTCCTCTCTCATGCCAGCTCCAGCCTCACAAGTGCCAGTCTGTTCTCAACCAAATGTGGAGGCGCTGCGCCGCATGCTGGCCACGCTTCAACCACCAGGCGTTATGCGGCTCGCTTCCCCCAGCACTTTCGCGTATGAGAGCGACCATGGAAAACATCAGGTTCGAAACGCCCATCACCGTAAAGGGCGACCCCGCCGGTACGCCCCTGCTGCTTCGCAGCGCCAAGGAAGCCTCAGCCTTCCTGCTCAACAGCTGGTCTGGCAAGAAAAGCCCGAAGCATCGGGCCGCCCTTCAGGCATGCTCCGACGCTATTTCGGGCGAAAAGCCGGCCATGGCGGCGCGGCGGGCTTTTGTCGCCGCGGCGCGCGAAGCCAGCATCTTTATCAACGACAAGGACTGACCGGCGCACCGACCAAGGCCGGATACGCAGGTTCGTGTTTCACATGCGCCCGGTCGGGCGCATTAAGCACCTTACTCTTCGGTTTCGCTTTCGGGCTCCGACTGGAGCTCCGAGCCGGCCTTGCCGCGCAGCCGGGCTTCGGCCTTGGCGGCCAACTTGTCGGCCTTCTTCGCTGCCTTGGCGCGGTCGCGGTCGCGACGGTCCTGATTGTAGTTCGTTGGCCTGGGCATGTTCTGTCCTCTTTTTCTGGTTCATGCCTGCCTAGGGCGATACGCCAGCGAATACAACCGGCCATGTTGGTTTGTGGCCGACAAGAGGGACGGAATCGGCTGTATCTCAGCCGCCGATGGCGGCGAAGAAATTGTCGTTGATGCGGCTCGCCGTCTTGCGGAATACCGGCAGGTGCGGCGCCACCGTCTGCGCCAGGCGTGCAGCTTCCTCGGCCCCCAGCGCCTGCTCCAGGCTCGCGGCATATTCCGGGATTTCCGACCAGTCGCCGACGGTGCGGTCGGTGATTTCCATGTGATACTGGAAGCCGTAGGCCCTTTCGCCGACACGCAGCGCCTGGATCGGACAGGCAAGGTTGGCGGCGAGACATTCGCCACCCTCCGGCAACACAGACACCTCCGCGCCATGCCATTGCAGCGTCTCGATGTCAGGGCCGATGCCCGCAAACAGTCGGTCGGTGCGACCGGCTTGCGTCAGCTCGACGGTTGCCAGCCCAACCTCCGGCGCCTTCATCAGCCCGACCTTGCCGCCTAGCGCGTCAGCCAGAAGCTGGTGACCGAGGCAAATGCCAAGATAGGGCCGCTTGAGCTCGCGCACCCAGCGCCGGATCGCTGCCTTCTCCGGCTTCAGCCACGGATGCGCCTCCTCCTGCCAGACGTCCATCGGTCCGCCCATGACGGCCAGCATGTCGAAGTTTTCGAGGTCGGGAATCCCCTCGCCCTCATCCAGCTCCACGACATGCTCGCTATGTCCAGCCTCGCGCCAGAACGCGGCGAAGATGCCGCTATGCTCGACCCTGAGATGCTGGAAAACAAGGATCTTCATTCTGCCCCCGCGGCTGCCTCACGCCGCGCCATCTGAAAACAATCGAAGCAGCGCAGCATGTGGCACGACGGCAAAAGGGTTGAGGCAGAGCTCACCTTTGGTCGTTATAGGGCTCCTTCATCTGGCCAACCATGCGGGCCAGCGCCGAAAACGACGGGATGTCGGCTTCCGGCTGGCACTGGTTGGCCAGTTGCAGCAGGCGGATCGGAAAATTGACGGCGTCGCGATTTGCCGGCGACAACTCTCCGGAGCGCTCTGCCGCTGTCTCGCCGGCTTCGGCCTTGCGTAGCGCGATGTCGATCTCCTCGCTGGAAACCACGCCCTTGCGAACCAGCACGTTGTTGATCGTGGCGATGGCCATCAGCAGGCCCTCGAGCTGCAGGTTAGCGACGTTCACGTGGCTCACTCCTCTCCTGACCCGGTGGGCGGCTTTGATTTCGGCGGGTTCCGGCCGTCCGAGACCTTCTCCGGCGCCTCAACGACCCGTTCCGTGTTGCCATATTCGTCCGCTGGCTTCCTGTTCCTCGCTGCGTGCCGAGAAACCGCGCCACCAGGATCGGATCGGGGCCAAACCCGCGGCGCGCGTGCACCCGTTTCGCGGCCATTCTGGTTTCCGAACGTGATTGGCCGCCCTCTCCATCGTTCCAGGGATGCCCTGATCAGGGAGCCTGCGGCGTCGTAGCGATAGTTCATCGCTCGCGCTCGGAAAACTGCTCGTGGATCGCCTGGAAACAGGTATCAAGATCGCTATGCAGGCGCTCGCTGACGCCCCCGGTGGCCGCCTCGTCGGGCAAGGCGTCGCCAACTCCCTCGGCGGGCTGGCCGTACCAGGTCGCGGCCAGAAGATTCTGCAAAAGCTCGTACATCGCAGGTTCCTTCGTCTCGTCATGAGACAACCCCTGATGCGGCAGAGCGTTCCATCAACGGCGTTCAAAACGCCATGATGGCCGAGGCGGAGGGTTATTCTTCCTCGTCGTATCCGAGCAGGGTCAGCAGCTGATCGACGATCAGTTCGGCCATCGTGCGGTTGATCGCAAGCTCGACGGCGCCGTCATCGGTCTCGAGGTTGAGCAGCGCCAGCAGCGGCTCTTCGTTCACCACCATCGTGTCGACGGCCAACACCCGGTTCGGAGCCGTGTTCGTCAATCTCGCCATAACCCATCATTCCATCAAGCCTGGAGCGCAGCAACGCAGATCTTGCCAACGTCAACACACTGCCATGGCCTTCGCCAGCGAGGCGACGCCGGCATTGGCGGCAAAGACCGTGATTACTTTTCCTGGACCGAAATGCCGGTTTCGTCGATGCGCAACTCGACACCCTTGGGCTTGGTCTCTTGGCGATAGACATAGATGCCGAGCGCGATGACGGCAGCCGCGAGTACGCCGATGATGAGATAGAGATTGTTCTGCTTCATCAGCCACAGGTAGCTGCCGGCAGCCGGCAAGTCCAGCAGCTCGCGCCCGATTGCCGATGGTACGGCAGGTCACGCGTCAGGCCGGATCGGGCTGCTCCCCGATCAATCGGACCTGACGATGCCGTTGCCCATGGTGATCGGCGAACGATCGGGCCAGAACCAGATGAAGGCGCCGACGACGGTCGCGACCAGTTGCGCCAGCACCACGGCGCTTTCGGCCAGCGATCCCGAGTACCAGCACTTGGCAAGGCCGGCCGCGGCGAGCACGGCCATGGCGTAAAACACCGCGCGCGGCACATAGGCGGCGAAGGCGAAATCGCAGACCGCCCGCGCCACCCAGACACCGGAAAACCCGCCCGCGGCAGCGCCAATCATCGCGGCAAAAATCCTGATGTAGCGCGCCTGCTGGAACGTGCCCGCCATCAGATCATCGAGCATCGGCAACCACCCGACAGCAATCGTCAAAGCAGCCATCACGAAATAGGCGACAAGCGTGCAGATCATCAGCGAAAGAACGATCGCCGCAGCGGTCGTCGGCCCGAACGGCACCTTGGCAACACCTTGGGAATTCATCCCCCGCTCCCAACGCTGGACGTATCAAGATACCACAAAACGCGGCTGCTGCGTCTTACATCGCCATCGGTCATTGTCATCCCCTCGCCCTTCATGACGGACCATCAGCCGATCGCCAGGATCTTACGTCGTCAACTTGTAGGGCGACAGCCCGGCGCCTTGTCCCAATCCGGCACAGAAACAGCTGGCACGCATCCTGCTTGATATGAGCTGCCGGCGATGGCCGGAGCCTGACCCTTGCGGTCAGGTAAGGTTCGCCGGGGTTGGGATGGGGTTTTGCCCCGGCGAACCCCCCATAACTGTGGGGGGCACTTGCCTGTATGTCAGGCACCATTGCATGGTCACGGCCATGCCTGAGCCCTACCTGCTCATCATCGTCGTCGGCGCCGTCTTCGTCCTTGCCGGGCTGGTCAAGGGCGTGGTTGGGCTTGGCCTGCCGACAGTCGCCATGGGGCTGCTCGGCCTCGTCATGCTGCCGGCGGAAGCCGCCGCCATCCTGCTCTTGCCCTCCTTCGTCACCAACATCTGGCAGTTGCTCGCCGGCCCCGATGTCGCAGCACTCGTGCGGCGCCTGTGGCCGATGATGACAGCCGTGTCCGCGGCAACGCTCGCCTTCACCGGGCTGATCACCAGCGGCTACACATCAATCGTCACCGCGGGCCTCGGGCTTGTACTGCTCGCCTATGCAGCGCTCGGCCTGCTCAAGCTGAACATGTCGGTGCCGCCGGTCGCCGAACCTTGGGCCGGCCCTGTTGTCGGTGCGCTCACCGGCATCATGACCGGCGCCACCGGTGTCTTCGTCATCCCGGCCGTGCCCTATCTCGGCGGGATCGGCCTTGGCCGCGACGATCTGGTGCAGGCGCTGGGGCTGTCCTTCACCGTCTCGACCGTCGCGCTCGGTATCGGCCTGTGGGCCAACGATGCGGTTCCGCTCCATCAGGTCGGCATGTCGGCCTTCGCGATCCTGCCGGCGCTTGCCGGCATGTGGCTCGGCGGCTGGCTGCGCGGTCGCATCGCGGCTGAAACCTTCAGGCGCTGGTTCTTTGCCGGCCTGGCCCTGCTCGGCGCGCATATTTCGTGGCAGGGCCTGGCGCCGGCTTTCTAGTGCCCCAGCAGCGCGGTAGCAGAAATCGCCGCCAGCGCCAGCACCGCGAGTTTCCAGAAATCGCGGCGCCGCCTCAGGCCGGGCAGGCCGAGCGGCTTGACCAGCTGGATCGCCATGATGGCGAGGATGAGGAGCGACAGCGCCTTGGACATGCCGTCTTTGATCAACTTCGCGCGTGCCTGTCAAAGGCGATGAGCCGATCTGCTACAGTGCGGCAGCAAGCACTACGATTTGAGAACAGCGGCAGTGCACCAAAACGCGTCGAAAACGGCATTTGCGGACAGCCTCTTAAACCAAGGTCAAATGGACGCCCGGTCGAGCCGGCGGGTACAAACTAAGCCAACAATGACGGCCTCAAGGGCCACTGTCCTGGGAAGGAAACGCCATGCCATCTCGCTATCACGAGGTCTATGACGGTTGGGCCCACGATCCCGAGGGGTTCTGGGCCGAGGCTGCGCGGGCGATCGACTGGTTCAAGCCCTGGGACAAGGTCTTCGACGCCGAGGGCGGCGTTTATGGCCAGTGGTTCGCAGGGGCCGAATGCAACACCTGCTACAACGCGCTCGACCGCCATGTGCAGGACGGCCGCGCCGAACAGGTGGCCCTCATCCACGACAGCCCGATCACCGGCACGCAGCAGAAATTCACCTATGCCGGGCTACTCGCCGAAGTGAATGCGCTCGCCAGCGTGCTGCAGGACCAGGGCGTGCAAAAAGGCGACCGCGTCATCATCTACATGCCGATGGTCGCAGAAGCTGCTTTTGCCATGCTCGCCTGCGCCCGGCTCGGCGCCATACATTCGGTGGTGTTCGGCGGCTTTGCCGCCAAAGAGCTCGCCACCCGCATCGATGACGCCACGCCGAGGCTGATCATCTCGGCCTCTTGCGGCATCGAACCTGGCCGCGTCATCGCCTACAAACCGTTGCTCGACGGTGCCATCGAGCTCGCCAGCCACAAGCCGGAACACTGCCTCATCCTGCAGCGGCCGCAGCTGGCCTGCGATCTCGTCGCCGGGCGCGACCTCGATTATGCCGCAACGGTCGGTGCCGCCAAGGCTGCCGGCCGCACGGTCGAATGTGTCCCCGTTGCCGCCACCGATCCGCTCTATGTGCTCTACACCTCGGGCACGACGGGCCAGCCCAAGGGCGTGGTGCGCGACAATGGCGGCCACATGGTCGCGCTCAAATGGTCGATGGAAAACGAGTTCGGCGTCAGGCCGGGCGAAGTCTTCTGGGCAGCCTCCGATGTCGGCTGGGTCGTCGGCCACTCCTACATCGTCTATGGCCCGCTGCTACACGGCGCCACCACCATCCTGTTCGAGGGCAAGCCGGTCGGCACGCCCGATGCTGGCACATTCTGGCGTGTCATTTCGGAACACGGGGTCGTTGCCCTGTTCACCGCTCCCACTGCCTTCCGCGCCATCAAGAAGGAAGACCCGCAAGGCCTCTTCGTGCCGCAATACGACCTTACGAAATTCCGCACCCTGTTCCTCGCCGGCGAGCGCGCCGACCCAGAAACCATCAAATGGGCGGAGAACAAGCTGAAGGTCCCGGTCATCGATCATTGGTGGCAGACCGAGACCGGCCACCCGATCAGCCAGAACCCGGTCGGGCTCGGTCTGCTGCCGGTCAAATACGGCTCGCCCTGCGTGCCGATGCCTGGCTACGACGTGCGCGTACTCGATGATGCCGGCCATGAGGTCGGGCGCGGCACGCTCGGCAATGTCGTGGTCAAGCTGCCTTTGCCGCCCGGCTGCCTGCCGACGCTGTGGCATGCCGACGAGCGCTTCTTCAACGCCTACCTCGCCGAGTTCCCCGGCTACTACAAGACCGCCGACGCCGGCTACATCGACGACGAGGGTTATCTGTTCATCATGGCCCGCACCGACGACATCATCAACGTCGCCGGCCACCGCCTGTCGACCGGCGGCATGGAGGAGGTCGTGGCCGAACACCCAGATGTCGCCGAATGCGCCGTCATCGGCATCGCCGACGCCATGAAGGGTCAGATCCCTTGCGGCTTCATCGTGCTCAACTCGGGCGTTTCCCGCGACACGGCAGCGATCGAGAAGGAGGTCGTTAGCCTCGTCCGCGACCGCATCGGTCCCGTCGCCGCCTTCAAGATGGTGGTCACCATCAAGCGGCTGCCCAAGACGCGCTCCGGCAAGATCCTGCGCGGCACGATGCAGAAGATTGCCGACCGCGAGGACTGGAAGATGCCCGCCACCATCGACGACCCCTTCATCCTCGACGAGATCACGGAGGCGCTGAAGGCGCGCGGCATCGGCGTGGCCTGACGGCCCTCACGGCACCAAATCCTCATGGTTCGACAGGCTCACCATGAGGATTTGAGTGGGCGACGCCAAGATCCCGAAAGGCTGCAGTTTCAACTGCGCCCGAAACGTGAAGATGCCAGCGGACCGCAATATGGATGCGCTCGCTCCCAGCTAAGGCTTTGCCTTTCCCTCAGATTTGGACGCTGTGCCATTGCCTGAGCACAAGGCACGCGGCAAGTTGGCCTGATAGGATTGGGGGCATAGGCATGCTGCGCAACTGGGCCGTCCGCTACTGGTTTTCGTTCTCGACCACCGGCCTGCTGCTCGGCACGCTGTTTTTCGCAGCGTCACTGACGCCCACGCTGATCCCGCGCAACTACCTGACCCAAGGTGTGCTGTCGGGCCTTTCCGCTGCCGTCGGTTATGGCTGCGGCTTCTTCCTGCGCTGGCTCTGGCGTTATCTCGAGCTGCCCGAACTCCGCGCCCGCATCCTGATCGCCGGCAAGCTGATCGCCGCCATCGCCTGCGGCATCGTCGGTCTCGCTTTCCTGTGGCAGGCGTCGGAATGGCAGAACTCGATCCGCCGGCTGATGCAGCTTGCCCCGGTCGACACCGCCCATCCGCTTGAGGTTGGCGCCATCGCGCTGGTCACCTTCGTCGTGCTCGTGGCGTTCGGCCGTCTGTTCAAGCGGACCCTTGTCTTCGTCTCGGAAAAGCTGCGCCGCTTCGTGCCGACGCGCGTCTCCTACGTCATCGGCACCACGATTGCCGTATTCCTGTTCTGGTCGGCCGCCGATGGCATCATCTTCCGTTACGGCCTGCGTGTGATGGACAGCTCGTTCCAGCGCCTCGATGAATTGATGCCAGCCGAAACCCGCCAGCCCGCCGAGCCTGGCAAGACCGGCAGCGCCGCGTCGCTAGTACGCTGGCAGGATCTCGGCCGCATGGGGCGCTCCTACATCGCCTCCGGCCCGACTGCCGCCGACATCGGCCAACTCACCGGCAAACCGGCCAAGGAACCCATCCGCGTCTATGTCGGCCTGCAGTCGGGCGACACGCCGCAGCAGCGCGCCAAACTTGCGTTGGAGGAGTTGAAGCGCGCCGGCGGCTTCGAGCGTTCGACGCTCGTCATCGTCACGCCCACCGGCACCGGCTGGGTCGACGAGCAGGCGATCGACCCGATCGAGTTCCTGCACAATGGCGACGTCGCCAGCGTCTCCGCCCAATACTCCTATCTCGCCAGCTGGCTGTCGCTCCTGGTCGAGCCCGGCTACGGTGCCGAGCAGTCACGCGCTCTGTTCAGCGAAATCTATGGCTACTGGCACACCTTGCCCAGGGATACGCGCCCGAAACTCTATCTCTTCGGCCTCAGCCTTGGTGCGCTCAGCACCGAACTGTCAAACGAGCTGTTCGAGGTCCTCGGAGATCCCTATCAAGGCGCGCTGCTCAGCGGCCCGCCCTTCGCCAGCCGAATCTGGCACTCGATCACCGACGACCGCAATCCCGGCTCGCCGGAGTGGCTACCCGAATTCCGTGACGGCTCCTATGTCCGCTTCACCGCACAGAAGAACGCGCTCGACATTCCGGGCGCTCAATGGGGCCCACTGCGCCTGGTCTACCTGCAATACGCCTCCGACCCGATCACCTTCTATGAAACCCACGCGCTCTACAGCGAGCCGGACTGGATGAAGACGCCACGCGGCCCCGACGTCTCGCCCGAGTTGCGCTGGTACCCCGTCGTCACCTTCCTGCAGTTGACGCTCGACCTCGCCATGGCGACCACCGCGCCGATGGGCTATGGCCACGTCTACGCCGCCGAGCACTATATCGACGCCTGGATGCAGGTCGCCGACATCAAGGACGTGTCGCCTGACGAGATCGCCAGGCTAAAGCAGCATTTTGCCGACAAGCGGAAGTAGCGATTGACCCGTGCGGCCCTGAAAACAGCGGTGCTGCCGGACTTGCATCGACTTGGCAGAAAGAAGCTTACCGGATCGAAACGTCAGCGGATCAGGTCGGCGGCCTTGGCGCCCAGTGCCGCGATCAGGTCACCGGGCCGCATGCGAATCTGCAGGCCCCTCTGCCCGCCGTTCAGGAAGATCTCGTCCTCAAGCGTCGCGAGTTCCTCGACCGCCGTCGGCACCTGCTTGCGCTGGCCGAAGGGACTGATTCCACCGACCTTGTAACCGGTCAGTCGCTCGGCAGCGTCGGGCTTCATCATCTGCGCCGCCTTGCCGCCGAAGGCGGCCGCCACCTTCTTCATGTTGACCTCCTTGTCGGAGGGCACCACCACGCAAGCCGGCCTGCCGTCGACCTCGACCATCAGGGTCTTGAGCACGATGCCGGGCGAGACCCCCATCGCCTCCGCCGCCTGCAGCCCGACACGCTCCGCCCCGGCGTCATACTCATAGGTCGCGAGCGCAAACGGAATGCCTGATCTGGTCAAGGCGAGCGTGGCGGGAGTGGTCTTCGACATGCCCTGTTGTGCAACAGGGTCCCGGCATTTCGCAAGATGCCGGCACGATCCGGTCGCCCCCGGCGAAATGGACCATCTGGTCGGCCAGGGCCTTGGCGATGCCGGCCACGCCGGGACGCAGTCCATATTTGCGCGGCAGTGCGGACAGGGCGCCAGCCAGCCGAAACGGCCGGCGAGCCACGAGCACAACCTGACGGAGCCCGACGAAAAATTCCTCAATCACCGATTTGGTGATTTTCTTGACAATGACGAAATCACCTCCTAAGTGATTGAAGTAAGGAGGCAAGCATGAAGTCTGCGAACTACAAGCTTATCCTAGATGAAAGCGGCCGCAATGATCTTGCGGACACATTTCGCGCCTATGCCGGTATTCGCGACATCTTGGACGCCCACACGCCGTCAAACCGCGCCGATACCTTCGAGCTGCAGCGCCTCGCTTACGAGCAGATCAGATTGCAGACCGGTCTGCCGGCCCGTCTGGTGACCAACGGTATCCGCGAATACGCAGCCGGATCGTGGTCGGCCGACAGGCTGCCGCTCGACGAAAAGCTGATGTCGTTCAAGGGCGTCGACACCCTCTCGCTGGCCAGCCTCCACGGCCGCGTGCTCGCCGGCTTCCTGGTCACAGGATACAGCGACATTCCTGAAAAGATTTCGCTTTCTCACCTCATCCGACAGGATGGGACCTATTCGCTATCCGTGCCTCTTTCCCGAGAAATGCAAAACAAGGAGATCGACGCCATGCAGACCGAGTCCATTTCCGGCCGGGTTTCCCGCCTCGCGGCAGGCCTCGTCACCACCGTGATCGAAAGCCTGGAGCAAAAGGCACCTGAGGCCGTCGCCGAACAGGCCATCCGCGAGATCGACAAGGCTGCCGACGAGCTGAAGTCGGGTCTGGCCGCCCTCATCGCCGAACGCAAGCGTTACGCCATGCAGCGCGACGATCTACTTGAGGAGCACACGGCGCTGGAGGCCAATATTCTGGTAGCTCTGCGTTCCGGCCGCGAAGACTTGGCGCGCGCGGGCGTTGGCCGGCAGGACGACATCAACGCCCAGGTTGCCTCGATCGACAAGCTGATCGACGACGTCGACATCCGCATCGCCGATTCACGCGCCGCTCTCAATGCCGCCGCCGCCGCGCGCCGCGATGCCGAGGAACGGGTCAAGATCGCACGCCGCGCCAACCAGCATCGGGCGCAGGGCCAGCCGACACCCGCCGGCATCCGGCATCCGTCGCCGGAGGACAGGATCGCCGCAGCCCTCAGCGCCGTCGGCCGCCTGACCGAACTGCCCGCAGGCGCGTCCCGCAGCGACGACCTAGCCGAGCTGGAGGCATTCGGGCGCGACCGCCGGATCGACGAGAGGCTCGCCGCCCTGCGTGACCAGATCAAGGACAAGGAATAAGCGATGCTCCAGGACTTCACGTCCGCCTCAGCGCTTTATCTCTATCCTCTGCTCGCCGGGCTCTGCCTCGGTGCGTTGCAGATCGTCGTCTACTTCGCCGGCAGTGTATCGCTCGGCGATTCCGTGGCCGACATGATCGACGGCACCAGCATCGGCGAGCTGTTCGACTGGCTGAATTTCGGTCGCGTGCCATTCTCGATCCTCGGCATGCTGCTGCTCACCACCTTCGGCGCAACCGGCATGCTGGTCGACGGCACGATCCCTGGCCTGCCGGCCTGGGCTTACTTGGTGGTTGCCGTCCCGGCCAGTGTCACCGTCACCAAGCTCGTCGGCAACGGCATCGCCAAGGTGCTGCCACGCGACGAAAGCTACGCGGTGACACGCGAACACATGATCGGCCGGCGTGGCGTCGTCACACTCGGCCCGCTCGATGACGGCGTTCCCGGCGCGATCCGCGTGCGCGACGAACATGGCGACCTTCACACGATCAAGGCGCGCCCCGCAGACCAGGGCAGCATCATCCAGAAGGGTGCCGAGGTCGTCGTGGTTTCGGCGGCACCCGGCAGCGACCGCATCTTCCTTGTTATCCCCTTCACCAGCGACTGAGATCGCCTGAAGGACTGGTTTTCCTGGCCGGCAAAGCCGCCGGCTGCACATTACAATAGGAGCGGACTTTGGAAGCTATCCAGGAATTCCTGATCTGGGCCGCCATAACAGCGGTCGTCGTCGCCGCCATCGGCTTCACCTTCGGCCGGCTCTACCACCGCGCCGAGCGCGATGAGGCCTTCGTCCGCACCGGCGTCGGCGGCCGCCGCGTCGTCAAGGACGGCGGCGCGCTCATCCTGCCGGTCGTCCATGCGCTGGCGCGGGTCAAGCTCAACACCGTCAAGCTGGTGGTCGATCGCCGCCGCGAGGACGCCTTCATCACTGCCGACCGCATGCGCGTCGACATCCGCGCCGAGTTCTACGTCCGCGTCGACGGCACCGACGACGGCATCGGCCTGGCCGCCCAGACGCTGGGTGACCGGGTCAACGACCCCAAGGCAATCCAGGACCTGGTCGAAGCGAAGCTGGTCGATGCGCTGCGCTCGGTGGCGGCCCGCAACACGCTCGACCAGTTGCACGAGAGCCGCTCCGACTTCGTCAAGGCAGTGCAGGACGCTGTCGAGACCGACTTGCGCTCCAACGGCCTCGAGCTGGAATCAGTCAGCCTCACCGGCCTCGACCAGACGCCGAAGGAGTTCTTCAACGAAACCAACGCGTTCGACGCCGTCGGCCTGGCCAAGCTCACCATCATTACCGAGCAGCGCCGCAAGGAGCGCAACGAAATCACCCGCCAGACCGAAGTGGCGATCGCCGAGCAGGACATGACCGCCGCCAAGCAGCGCTTCGCGCTCAAGCGCCAGGAAGAAGAGGCCCGCCTCGACCAGCAGCGCGACGTCGCCAACAAGGAGGCGCTGACCCGCGCCGAAAAGGCCAAGGCCGAGGAAGACGCCAAGCTTGCCGAGCAGAGCGCCCAGATCGAGCGCGAGCGCGAGATCGCCGAGCGTTCGGCAGCGGCCAGCAAGGCCAAGGAAGAGGCCCGCATCAACTCCGAGCGCGACGTCGAGCTGAGCCGCCAGACCATGGCGGTGGCCATTGCCAAGAAGAGCGAGGAGACCTTGCGCGCCGAGGCCAAGGCCCGCGAGGCCGAGGCGCTCAGCGTCGCCGCCCACGAAAAGGTGCAGACGGCGCGCGAGCGCGAAATCGCCGACCGTAACCGCCAGATCGCCATCTTGCAGGCACAGGAAGCGGCCGAATCCGAAGCCATCACCGTCACCGTCAGCGCCACCGCCGAGAAGGCCGCGGCCGAGGACCGGGCCGAGGCGACCCTCGTCGAGGCCCGCGCCAGTGCCGAGGCGATGAAGGTGCGCGCCGAAGGCATCCAGGTCGAGGGCGAAGCCCACGCCCAGACCATCCGGGCGCGCAACGAAGCCTCCAACACGCTGTCCGACAAGATGATCCAGTTCGAGCTGACGCAGGCTCGCATCAGCATGCTGCCGGAGGCGCTGAAGGCACTGATGGAGCCGGCCAGCCGCATCGAGAGCATCCGCGTGTTCGACACTCAGGGCTTCTCCGCCGGTCGCTCCGGCAGCGACGGCGCCAACCGCTCCGGCGCCGGCGACCTCGCAGACCAGCTGCTGCGATTCACCGGCAACAAGCCGCTTGTCGACGCGCTCCTGGCCGCCGCCGGCATGGATGGTTCGGGCGGCAGCCTGAAAGACCTCGTCACGCCCACCGCCGTCTATGCCGAGGCCGAGCCCGAGCTTGTCGAGGCCTACGACATCGAAGACGTCGAGACCGCGTCACCACAAGGCTGATCTGGCTCAGGGGCCAGCCTATTCCGACGCAGATCGCCGCCGCCGACATGGGCGGCGGCATGACATTTCTATCCCATATTGACAATCCCATACCCAAATGGCTATGCATTAACTCATAGCCATTTGGGTATGACTCATGACCGAACCCCAGGACGCGATCTTTCGCGCGCTTTCCGATCCGACACGCCGCGGGCTGTTCGAGCGTCTCTGCCGCAATGGCGATACCACCGTTGTCGGCCTGCTGGGCGAGGCCGGTGTCTCTCAGCCGGTGGTCTCCAAGCATCTGAAGATCCTGAAGACGGCCGGACTTGTGCGCGACCGGCAGCAGGGCCGCTACACCTATTACAGCGTCGAGCGCGATGCGCTGCGGACGCTGATCGACTGGACGTCCGAAATGTCCGGCTTCTGGAACGACCGCTTCGACGATCTCGACAATTTACTCAAGAGGATGGACCAATGACCGAAACGATGGAAACCACGCGCTCGGTCGTGGTCGAACGCGATTTCCCCTATCCGCCGGAAAAGCTCTGGCGCGCGCTGACCCAGCCGCACCTCATCGCCGAATGGCTGATGAACAACGACTTCATCCCTGTCGCCGGCCGCCGCTTCACACTGTCCGCCGACTGGGGCCAGGTCGATTGCGAGGTCGAGACGGTCGAGGAGCACCGCGCTTTGTCCTATCGCTGGGACACCAAGGACCTCAGGAGCATCGTCACATGGACGCTTGCGCCGACCGCGGCGGGCACCAGCCTGCGCATGGAGCAGCGCGGCTTCACCACCGCCCAGAAATCCTACTTCCAGGGTGCATCAGTCGGCTGGCCGCGCTTCTTCGACCAGTTGGGCAACGTCGTCTCGAAGCTCGACTGAGCAGACGTCGATTTCAGGGAGTAATGCAAATGAACTCAGTGATCCGCATCATCCATCGCTGGACCTCGCTCCTCTTCAGCCTGGTCGTCGCCTCGATCTTTGTCGGCATGGCCGTCACCACCCTGCCCGATTGGTACTACTACCTGCCGCTGCCGCCGCTCTTCGTGCTGATCCCGACCGGCATCTACATGTTCTTCGCGCCCTATTTCAGCGGTCGACAGGACACGCTGCCGGCGGCAAAGGGCCATGCCTGATGGCCAGGGACGCGGCACCCAAGCTGTTGTCGGGCGGCAATCCACAGATCGCGAAGGGTTATGGCGACGCCGTCCTCCAGTCCTACATCGACGCCATGCCCGGCTGGAAACAGGATGTCGGCCGCCGCATCGACGCCCTCGTCACCGCAGTGGTCCCCGACGTGGTCAAGGCGGTGAAGTGGAACTCGCCCTTCTACGGCATGGAGAAGGACGTCTGGTTCCTCGGCTTCCACTGCATGAGCAAATACGTCAAGGTCGCCTTCTTCAAGGGCGCGCAGCTTGTGCCGCTGCCGCCGGGCGCCTCCAAGCAGGCCGACGTGCGTTATCTCGACATCTACGAGGACAGACGCTTCGACGAAGCCCAGTTCTCCGACTGGGTCAGGCAGGCAAGTGCCTTGCCTGGCGAGAAGATGTGAGGCTTGCACGCAAAGACACGCCCTGCTCGACCTGCTGCATCAATCCAGGAATTCCCATGGAGTTTCTGTCTTGAACTTTGATATGGCTTCCTCAACATATTCCAAGGGAACATCTTTCTCGTAGAGTGTTACCTCACGTGTTTTCTTGGTGTCGTCGCGGAAAATCTCAACTACAAGATTGCCATTGACATAAAGTTCGACGCCAATGCCGTCCCGGTCAGCGACATCGCTCGCAATCAACCAGTGTTTCGATCGTTCAACCGCCATTGCGAACTCCGGAACTTGCATGTCAGCAAGCATATCGACCGCGTCGGCCATTCGATAACCGCTCTACAGTTCGAGGTAGCCGCGTGACCACCGAATACACGATCGACGGCTCCCGCATCGGCTCGCTGGAAGAATTCTACGACGAGATCAGCCGTGTGCTGATCCCCGGCCATCGCTGGGGCCGCAATCTCGACGCGTTCAACGACATCCTGAAAGGCGGCTTCGGGACGCCTGAGCGGATTGCGCTGAGGTGGAGGCATTCCGAGAAATCGAGGCTAAACCTCGGGCACCCGGAGACGGCCCGCCAGTTGGAGCTCCAGCTCGCACAGTGCCATCCAGCCAATAGGGTCAACGTCAAGCAAAAGCTTGCCGATGCCCGTGCCGGCATTGGCCCGACAGTCTTCGACTGGCTGGTCGAGATCATTCGGTGCCATGGCCCGGATGGAGACGAGGCCGAGGACGACGTCCAACTGGTGCTCGAATGATGTCACCGGCCGAGGGATTTGGACCGACCGTCAGTATTCGACCCGCTCGCGTCGAAGACAGGGATGCCCTCGGCGCGCTCAAGCTGCGCTCTTCGCTGGCCTGGGGAGACCATGTCGAGGCGCTGCTTGCGATGCCGGGGGCAAGGGAGGTTCCGGCTGCGCACCTGCCGTATGTCGCCATCGCCGAACTGGCCGGGGAGATCGTCGGTTTCGTGACGGTTCTTCCGGGCGACGACGCCGCTCGGGCCGAGCTGGAGGATCTCTTCATCGCACCGGAAGCATGGCGCAAGGGCATCGGCACCCGGCTTGTCGCCGAAGCCGAAAGACGCGCCAAAACGCTCGGCGCGCAAACGCTCGAGGTCGCGGCCGGCGAACGGGCGCGCCCGTTCTACGAGACATCAGGCTTCCGCTTTGCCGCATCCGTGCAGACGGATCTGGCATCAGCCGTCCGGCTGGAAAAGGACCTTTGCTAACCTGCCTTGCCGGTTGGACAAACCCTACTGCGTCAGCATCACCCCCGCCGCGCCGCCTCTATCGCGGCGACGTCGATCTTCTTCATGTCCATCATCGCCGCGAAGGCGCGCTTGGCTTCAGCGCCGCCGGCGGCCATGGCATCGGTCAGCACGCGCGGCGTGATCTGCCAGTTGAGGCCCCATTTGTCCTTGCACCAGCCGCAGGCACTTTCCTGGCCGCCATTGTCGACGATGGCGTTCCAGTAGCGGTCGGTCTCTTCCTGGTCGTCGGTGGCGATCTGGAACGAGAAAGCCTCGTCGTGGGTAAAGACAGGGCCGCCATTGAGGCCGATGCAGGGAATGCCGGCGACGGTGAATTCGACCGTCAGCACGTCGCCCTCCTTGCCCGAGGGATAGTCGCCCGGCGCGCGATGCACGGCCGTAACCTTGCTGTCGGGAAACACGGTAGCGTAGAATCGGGCCGCGGCCTCCGCATCCTTGTCGTACCACAGGCAGATCGTGTTCTTGGCAGTTGGCATTGTGCGCTCCTCTCGCATGTGGCCAGTTCGGCGTAACCTTCCCGCCCTTCCGACATAGGGGCGCGGCGGCCATTGTCCAGCCCACTGGCAAGATTGCGTGGCCTGCCAATCGACAGCTTGGAGGCTGGCTTTTGTCAAGCTTGGTACAGAAGCTCTACAATTCGAAGGGCCAGCCGTGCAGTGACGTAAATAGCCAACCCACATGTCATAAGAACAAACATCCAGAACGTGACTTTGGCGCGTGCCACCATGAATTCATCGTTGGTTCGGTTGTCCGGCTCACCCACCCACGCAGCGGCATCGAACTCCTTGGCGCCTTCACCGCTTGGCAGAGCGGCAGGCCTGTCATCGGTCACAAGGGCGCCTTTGGTGTTGGCTGACTAGCCGTGCTGGATGGTCGAAACGGAATACGGGAAATACATTACTGATTTCATTGTGAAACTTGCCACGTCTGTCGAAGAAATTTCGGGCGCCTGTCGGAAACCCTGCCTGCCATTCGTCCTCTGGAGGCACCAAGCAAGGATATGCACCAACCCGGAGCCTGCCGATGATCCCCACCATCACCGCTTTTGAGGCCTCGCCCGACCAGGGCATGGGCCTGGCGCGCGACATGCGCGTGCGCTGGGCGCTCGAGGAGGTGGGCCAGCCTTACGACGTCCGTCTGGTGTCGTTCAAGGCGATGAAGCAGCCGGCGCATCTGGCGCGTCATCCCTTCGGGCAGATCCCGACATATGAGGAAGGCGACCTCGTCCTGTTCGAGTCGGGCTCGATCATCTTCCACATCGCCGAGCGCCATGCCGGGCTGCTGCCCAGCGAAGCCAACGCCCGGGCGCGCGCCATCACCTGGATGTTCGCCGCGCTGAACACTGTCGAGCCACCGATCGTCGAGCTCGAACAGGCGCCTTTCCTGGAAGGCGACAAGCCCTGGCTCGAAGAACGCATCCCCATGCTCAAGGATCGCATCCGTGTCCGGATGGACCAGCTTTCCGACAGGCTTGGCGAAGCCGAGTGGCTCGACGGCGCGTTCAGCGCCGGCGACCTCATGATGGTCATGGTGCTGCGCCGGCTGGAGGGGGACGGCATCGTCGAGGATTATCCAAACCTCGCCGCCTATGTCGCCCGCGGCCAGGCCCGCCCCGCATACGAGCGCGCCTTCGACGCTCAGTTGGCGGTCTTCATCGCCGCATCGGGCGGCTGAGCAGGACGGCGGTCGTCACCCATCCCCGTTGACCGCGCCCGGCCTTCCCGCCAGTGTCCGCCACTGGATTCGCCTTTCCGGCGACAAGGGCAGGAGCGGACAATGAAGCTCGACGGCAAGACGGCGATCATCACCGGCGGCGCCAGGGGCATCGGCCATGCCATCGCCGAGCGCTTCCTGCGCGAGGGCGCGCGTGTCGTCATCGCCGACATCGACCAGGAAGAGGGCAATGCCGCAGAGCGCGATCTGGAAAAGCTCGGCGAGGCGCGGTTCGTTCGCGCCGATGTCGGCAAGCGCCTCGACGTCCACAATCTCGTCGCTTCGACCATCGACGCCTTCGGCGACATCGACGTGCTGGTCAACAATGCCGGCATCGACCACCAGGTCAGTTTCCTCGACCTTGCCGAAGACGATTTCGACCGCGTGCTGAGGGTCAATCTCAAGGGTGCTTTTCTAGCCGGCCAGGCCGTCGCCCGCATCATGGCCGACAGGGTCAAGGCAGGCGGGCCCGCGGGCACGATCATCAACATGTCGTCGATCAATTCGGTCGTCGCCCATCCCGACCAGGTGCCCTATGCCGTGTCCAAGGGCGGTGTCGGCCAGCTGACGACGGTGATGGCGCTCGGCCTCGCGCCCTATGGCATCCGCGTCAACGCCATCGGCCCCGGCTCGATCTCGACCGACATGCTGGCCCGTGCCAAGGCCGATCCGGTGGCCAAGGCCCGCATCCTGTCGCGCACCCCGCTCGGCCGCATCGGCGAACCTGAAGAGATCGCTTCCATCGCCGCTTTCCTCGCTTCCGACGATGCTTCCTACATCACCGGGCAGACGATTTTCGCCGATGGCGGGCGCCTCGCGCTCAACGGCACGGTTGCTGCCAAAGCCTGACGGAAACATAGTCGCGGACGACCGCGTGCTCCTGACAGACTGCTGTCAGGAGGGGTGTGCGATACTCCTCCCGTACAAGATAAGGAGGACCCGCCATGAACACGTTTACGCCTGTCATCTTTCGCACCATCAGGCATTATGCTGGCAAGGTCAGGACCATGCACAATGAGATCCGCACCGAGCGCCTCATGAATTCTCTGCCGACAAGCATCCGCAAGGATATCGGCTGGCCCGACCGTTTCGACGCCCGCCGTACCGACCGCAATTGACACACCCGACAGAGGGGACACGCCCATGACCACAGCCAAGACGATCGGTGTCCTGTTCATCGAAGGTTATGCCGACTGGGAGTATGGCCTTCTGGCCGCTTCGGCGGCCGAGTGGTTCGGCGCGCGCGCGATCGCGATTTCGCCGCACGAGGCACCGCTGACCTCGATCGCCGGCTTCAGCCTGTCGCCGACACGCGGCGCCAACCCCGCGGAAAACATGGATCTCGACGCTGTCGCCGTCATCGGCTCGGATCGCTGGGCGTCGAAGGAAGCGCCTGATGTCTCGCCACTGCTGAAGGCTGTCGCCGGGCGCGGCGGCGTCGTCGGCGGCATCTGCGCCGGCACCCTTGCGCTCGCCCGTGCCGGCCTGTTCGACGGTGTCTCCCACACCAGCAACGGCCGCGACTGGATCCTCGGGCATGAGCCTGCCTACGCCGGCGCTCAGGGCTACCAGGACGTGCCGCACGCCGTCGCCGACAGCAACATTGTCTCCGCCCCCGGCTCCGCGCCCGGCACCTTCGCCGCCGCCTTCCTCGAGATGCTCTACCCCGAACTCGTCGGCCAGATCGGCGAGATGCGCGCCATGTTTGCCCGCGAGCATGCCGGGGCAGCGCACGGACATGGTGACGGCTCCTGACAATACGCTGTCAGGAGCCTTGTGCGATGATAGGATGAACGGTTCGCATATCGGTCGCCCTGTGCCAGGCGCTTGGCGACATTCCGGACTGAGATTTTGACGACGCGCATTGTCATCGACGCCAGGCGCCCCCACTTGGCCAAGAACAGCGCGAGACTTGAGGGGTAATCGATGAGACGCGCCGACAGGCTGTTCCAGATCGTACAGCATCTCCGCGGCGGCCGCCTGGTGACCGCGCACAAGCTGGGCGCGTGGCTCGAGGTTTCCGAGCGCACGATCTATCGCGACATCGCCGACCTGCAATCGACGGGTGTGCCGATCGATGGCGAGGCCGGGGTGGGCTATATGATGAGGGAGGGTTTCGACCTTCCGCCGCTGATGTTCACACGGGACGAAATCGTAGCATTGGTTGCCGGCGCCCGCATGGTCCGCGCCTTTGGTGGCGCCGCCATGGCGCGTGCCGCCGACGAAGCGCTGGTCAAGATCGGCGCGGTCCTGCCCGACTCGGAAAAGGACCGCATCGCCCGCACCGAGATCCACACGCCGATGTGGGTGGTGTCAGACGCCGACCGCGAGGCGATCGACCTGATCGAGCGCGCCGTCGAAAAGCGCCAGGTGCTCAAGCTCGACTACAATGACGAAGCCGGCCGCGGCTCTGCCCGCGAGGTCCGCCCGCTCGGCCT
Source organism: Aminobacter ciceronei (assembly GCF_014138625.1). Lineage (GTDB taxonomy): Bacteria > Pseudomonadota > Alphaproteobacteria > Rhizobiales > Rhizobiaceae > Aminobacter > Aminobacter ciceronei. The sequence continues at coordinate 77,977 of NZ_JACJHY010000005.1, read as the reverse complement.
ATGGTTCTGGGGCAAGGTCTGGACGCTGATCGCCTGGTGCGAGATGCGCAACGACTTCCGCGCCTTCCGCATCGACCGCATCTCGGCGGTCACTTCTGCCGGCCGCGGCTTCAAGCCCGAGCGCGGCAAGCTGCTTGTCGACTACTACCGCAGCGTCGAACGCAGCGAATCCTATGGCACACACGACCGCAGCTCCGGCGGCTGACAACCGCAGTTTCCCTCCCCGCCCCTCCCAAACTGTCCCGGCAACGCGCCGGGACTTTTCTTTTGTGCCCCGCAGCCATACCCAACCATCCTGCATGCCGCTAGGTTCGGGATACGAGGCGGAAGAGGTGACTGCACATGGACATGGATATCCGAGAAATCGACGGCGCATGCCATTGCGGCACGGTGTGCCTGCGCGTCAGGCTGTCGGACGGCCTGCGCAGCGCTCGGCGCTGCACCTGCTCCTATTGCCGGATGCGAGGCGCGGTTGCACTGTCGGCCGATCTCGGCGGCGTCGATGTCCTGGCCGGCCAGGAAGCTCTGACCACCTACGAATTCAACACCCGGGCGGCGAAGCACTACTTCTGCTCGAAATGCGGCATCTACACCCATCACCAGCGCCGTTCGAACCCCAACCAGTTTGGCGTCAATGCCGCTGTCCTTCAGGGCATCAGCCCGTTCGACTTCATCGAGGTCCCGGTCATGGACGGCATCAACCATCCGTCCGACCGCAAGGACGGCACCACGGGCTCGGGCATTGCCGGCATCCTGAAATTCATCGCCAGCACATAAGCCGGCTCGACTTTTGGCGCGTTCCGGACCGTCTCCGCGAGACGGTCCGCCACACGCAATGCTCTCGCAACCCGGACCAGCCACCAAGCGGTCCCGGATGATTTACGAGACATGTGCAAATGACTGGCCCAGCCAAGAAGAAGACGGCGCTCCAGGGCGTAATGACAGCCACCGCCGCGATCCTGACGATCGCCGCCTTTTCGAGCGGCCTGCTCTATCTCGACCGCCTGATCGAGCGCCCCTTGGTCACCTCGACGGCGAATGCCGCTGGCAGCATCCCGGCAGGCGCCAAGGTTCGCGCGCTGCTTGCCGAGCGTATCGACGAACACAAGCAAGGCGTCGGCATCGTCGTCGGCATCGTCAGCCCCAAGGGCCGCAGCGTGGTGTCGCATGGCAGGTTCGGCATCGCCGATCCACGTCCCGTCGATGGCGACACGCTGTTCGAGATCGGATCCATCACCAAGGTGTTCACCGCCATGCTGCTTGCCGACATGGCCGAGCGTGGCGAAGTTGCCCTGAACGACCCTGTTGCCAGATACCTGCCCGAAGACGTCACAATGCCCGGACGCGACGGCAAGACGATCTCGTTCACCGACCTTGCCACCCACATGTCGGGGCTGCCGCGGCTGCCCGACAATCTGGCGCCAGCCGATGAGGCCAATCCTTATGCCGACTATACCACCCAACAACTCTACGCCTTCCTGTCGGGCTACATCCTGCCGCGCAGGATCGGCGTCGAGTACGAATATTCCAATCTCGGCTTCGGCCTGCTCGGCCATGCGCTCGCCCGCCGCGCCGGCGTCGACTACGCAACGCTTGTGAGGCAGCGCATCACCGACCCGCTCGGAATGTCCAGCACCGCAATCACGCTCACCCACGACCTCGCGAAACGCATGGCGCGCGGACATGACAGCGCGCTGGCCGGCGTTCCCAACTGGGACCTCCCCACGCTCGCCGGCGCGGGCGCGCTGCGCTCGTCGGTCAACGACCTTCTGGTCTTCCTCGAAATGGCGCTTGGCCAGCGCCAGACACCCCGGGCCGTGCGGCTTTCCAAGACGCTTGCCACAACGCTCGCGACACGCAGACAGATCACCGACGGCGGAGCCACCGCCCTTGGCTGGGTCGTGACCACGAACGCCACCGGCGAGGTCATCTGGCACAATGGCGGCACCGGCGGCTTCAGCTCGTTCATCGCCTTCCACCCCCGAACGAAGGTCGGCGTCGTCATCCTGTCCAACACCAATGTCGGCATCGAGGACATCGGCGTGCAGGTGCTCAGGTCGCTCGTCCTGCCCGCCAATGGCCCCATTCCCGGTTGACCAGCCTCTGACCTCCAGCATTGGCGTCAACGAAAAAGGCTCCGCTCCCAGGCGCGGTCTTTTTTGCTCATCGGACAAGGCATGCCCCCGCAATGCTCTTGCAATCTCATCCTGCCAGATGGGCACCAGTTCCCAAGCGACAACGCCAGTTCGAAAAGCAAGCCGATGAAATCCGCAAGAAAATCCTTTATGCGCTCACGCGCCATTGCTGCCGCCACCGCAATCCTGTCCGTCGCCACATTCTTGACCGGCCTGCTTTCCCTTGACCGCCAGATCGAAGGACCATTTGCCGTGACCAAAGCCTCGGCCAGCATGCCGTCCAGTTCCTTCCCCGCCGACAAGGAGATCGCCAAGATCCTTGCCGAGCGTATCGACATAAGGCGCGAAAGCGTCGGCATCGTCGTTGGCACGATCGGGCCGCATGGCCGCAGCATCGTTGCCCATGGCAAGTTTGGCGCCAACGATCCGCGCAAGGTCGACGGCAACACCGTCTACGAGATTGGTTCGATCACCAAGGGCTTCACCGGCCTGCTGCTCGCCGACATGGTGGCCAGTGGCGAAGTCGGGCTCGACGACCCGCTTGCCAAATACATGCCTGAAGGCGTCACCGTGCCCGAGCGCGCCGGCAAGTCGATCACCCTTGCCGACCTGGCCACCCATCACTCCAGCCTGCCGAGCCTGCCCGACGACCTGGAGCCGCCGGACACGCTCAATCCTTATGCCGCCTACACCACCGAACAGCTCTATCGCTTCCTGTCGCGCTATCAGCTGCCGCGCGACATCGGTGCCGATTTCGAATATTCCAACACCGGTTTCGGCCTGCTCGGCCATGCGCTGGCTCGCCGCGCCGGCGTCGACTACGAGACGCTGGTGACCCAGCGCATCACCAACCCGCTCGGCATGTCGAGCACGGCCATCACGCTTTCGCCCGAACTCGCCGGACGCATGGCCACCGGCCATAATGGCGACCTGCAGCCTGTTCCCAATTGGGATCTTCCGGCCATAGCCGGTGCCGGCGCGTTGCGCTCGTCGGCCAACGATCTGCTCAACCTGCTGGCCATGGCGGTGAGCACTGAAAAGTCGCCGCTCAGCGACGCTGTTGCCGCGGCGAGCGTCAAGCGCAAGCCGGTCAACGACGGCACGCAGGTCGGCCTCGCCTGGATGATCACCGAAAGCTCATCGGGCGACATCGTCTGGCATAGCGGCGGCACCGGTGGTTTCGTCAGCTTCTTCGGCTTCCATCCGGCCTCCAGAACGGGTGTCGTCGTGCTGTCCAATTCCGACGCCGACGTCAACGATATCGGCATGCACCTGCTCAACCGGGACATTCCGCTTTCCGAGCCGAAGCCGAAGCCGGTCGAGGCCGTCATCGACCCGAAGCTGCTTGACGGTTATGTCGGCCGCTATCAGCTGGCACCGAAGATGGTGTTCGACATCACCCGCGATGGCGACAAGCTGTTTGCCCAGCTGACCGACCAACCCAGGTTCCGTCTCTTCCCCGAGGGAGGACACCGCTTCTTCTACAAGGACGTCGAGGCCGCGATCACTTTCACACAAGCCGATGCCAGCCCCTCGCCAAGCCTGACCTTGCATCAGTTCGGCGAGCACATTTCAGCCCCGCGCGTGACCGACTGACCTGCCCGTGAGCAAAGAACAGGCCCCGTCGACGCGGGGCCTTTCGCTTTGGGGCGGGGAGCCGGGAACGCCTCCGGCGCGTGGCCGCCGATCCACTTGGCGCAGCGCGCCTGTCGTTTTGGCTACCCGTCACGCCAAACGGGCGGCGCGCAGTTCGTGCTGATTGCCACCAATCGCATTGGCGATGACGTGATCAGGCTGACTATTCCATCAACCCGGCTTGACGTGCTCTGTCACCAGAAATCCTTATGGTCGTTGACGATCTCGTCTTCGAGCTCAGGGAATGGACCACGTACCGCGACATGGCGCCGTCCGGCGGCAAACACCTGATGGCAGCTGAGGTCGAGCGTCAGGTTTTCCGGGTTGTCTCCGGTGAGCTCGGCCAACCGCTTTTCGCTCAGCCCATAAACCACGGTGCCGATGCCAGCCCAGTAACAGGCCCCGGCGCACATGCAGCACGGCTCCATCGAGGTCACCAAGGTGCATCGTTCGAGAAAGGCCGGTTGGTATTGCTGAGCGGCCGCGCGGGCCACATTCGCCTCTGCATGGCCAACGCCGCGATCCTGCGCGTAGGTGTTGCCGGAGGAAAGCAGCACGTCGCCCTCCGGCCCGACAAGGACCGCCCCGAACGGATGGTTGCCGCTGGCCCGGCTCTCCCCGGCGATCTTCACGGCAAGACGTAGATATTCGGTATCGCTGCTCATGGCCGCCTCCCTGGGATTCACAACCACACGCCCAAACGCTTTGCGCCCACATCTTCCCGGAGCGCTTGGCGGCTGTCCAGCCGGCAGTTGAAAGAGGAGTTCATCTGAAGGCGGCGACGTCAACGATTGGCCCGACGAGAACGAGGGAGCGGCAGCGACCGACGCGCCGTCTGCAAACGCAAGCGACGTCTTCAACGAGCCGCCAACCCGCGCCAAGCGCGGCCGCCGCAATGCTCTCGCAATCTGCCGGGACCAGACAGTGCTGTTTGATTTGCCAGTCGCGCCGAACAAGCGCCCAGAGACAGCATCGCCATGAGACGCCTCAGGATATCCTCCGCATTTTCAGGTGCACTGACTGCAGCCACCGTCATTTTCACCGTAGCGGCCGTGACCGGCGGGCTGCTCTATCTCGACCGCAAGCAAGACAGGCCCATTGTCTTGTCCGCAGTTGCCGGCGACTGGTCGGGTCAGATGCCAACCGGTGCGGAGATCCGCCGCATCCTCGCCGACCGGATCGACGTCCAAAGGCGAAGTGTCGGCATCGTCGTCGGCACCATCGGTCCGGACGGGCGCAGCATCATTGCCCATGGCGACCTCGGCGGCTTCGATCCGCGACCAGTCGACGGCGACACCGTCTTCGAGATCGGCTCGGTGACCAAGGTATTTACCGGGCTGTTGCTGGCCGATATGGCAGCGCGCGGCGAAGTCGCCCTGACCGACCCGGTGGCCAAGTACTTGCCTATGAACGTCGCCGTGCCGGAACGGGGCGGCAAGGCGATCACCCTCGTTGACCTCGCGACGCAAACCTCCGGCCTGCCGCGCATGCCCGACAACATCGAGCCGGTCGATGAGACCAATCCTTATGCCGACTACACGGTCGATGAAATGAATGCCTTCGTGTCAGGCTACAAGCTGCCACGCGACATCGGTACAGAATATGAGTACTCAAACCTGGGCTCAGCGCTGCTGGGGCAGGCTCTTGCCCACCGCGCCGGCAAGAGCTTCGAGGCCCTCGTCCACGACCGCATCAGCGGCCCGCTGGCCATGCGCAGCACGGCGATCGAATTGCCACCTCGCCTCGGCAAGCGCCTGGCCACCGGCCACAACGACATGCTGGAGATTGCGCCCAACTGGGAGATGCCCGCTTTTGCCGGCGCCGGCGCATTGCATTCAAGCGCCAACGACCTGCTCGACCTGCTGCAGGTGACGGTCAGCACGAACAAGACTCCGCTGACCATTGCCCTGGCCGGCACGCTGGCGACACGGCGGGCCATCGGCGGACAGGAGACCTCGGCGGCGCTCGGCTGGATCGTCATCAAAAGCAGCAATGGCGAGATTGCCTGGCACGATGGCGGCACCGGCGGCTACAGCGCCTTCATCGGCTTTCATCCCGGCTCGCGCAGAGGTGTCGTCGTCCTGTCCAACGCCAACACAGGCGTCAGCGACATCGGCCTTCATCTGCTCAATCGCGAGATCCCGCTGACAAGGGTCAAGCCACGGCACAGCGAGGCCGCCGTTGATCCCAGCCTGTTCGACACCTATGTCGGCCGTTACCAACTCGCCCCCGACGTGGTTCTCACCGTCCTGCGCGAGGACGACGCACTTTACGCCCAGTTCAGCGGCCAGCCGAAACTGCGGCTGTTCGCCGAAGGCGAGCACCGCTTCTTCTACAAGGAAGTCGAGGCGGCCATCACCTTCGCAGCCCCTGCATCGAACCGATCACCTGGCCTCACCCTGCACCGCTTCGGCCGCGACATGCCGGCATCCCGGCTGTCGGACTGACCTGCTGACCGCAGACATCGGAGCAACCCGGAAACGAAAAAGGCCCCGCAATGCGGGGCCTTAGTTTGTGTGAGGAAAACCTCAGAACTTGTCGTCTTCGTCCTCGTCCGGCGTCTTCGAGCGAAGGGCCGAGAGCTTGGCGAACACGGCGTTGGCGTCGAGTTCCTTGTCCTCGTCCTTGGGTGCGGCCTGCTCCGGCGTCAACCGCTCGGTCAGCGAGGCCGGCAGCAAGGTGTCGCCGACAGGGGCGGCGGCTTCGCGGCCGCGCGAGGCGCGCTGCACTTCGATGTCGAGGTCGATCTGCGAGCACAGGCCGAGCGCCACCGGATCGAGCGGCGTCAGCGTCGCCATGTTCCAGTGCTTGCGCTCGCGGATCTGCTCGATCGTCGCCTTGGTGGTGCCGACGAGGCGCGAGATCTGCGCGTCCTTGAGCTCCGGATGGTTCTTGACCAGCCAGTAGATGGCGTTCGGGCGATCCTGGCGCTTCGACAGCGGCGTGTAGCGCGGGCCCTTGCGCTTGGTCTCGGGCACGCGGACCTTGGGATCCGACAGCTTGAGGCGATGATTGATGTCGCCCTCGCCCTTGGCGATCTCGGCGCGCGTCAGCTGGCCGGTCATGATCGGGTCCATGCCCTTGATGCCCTGGGCCGATTCGCCGTCGGCGATCGCCTTCACCTCGAGCGGGTGCAGCGAGCAGAACTGCGCGATCTGGTCGAACGAAAGCGCTGTGTTGTCGACCAGCCAGACAGCGGTCGCCTTGGGCATAAGCAGCGTATTGGCCATGCGATATATCCTCTTCGCTCGCCCGCGTCCCTCACGCGGGCGGTGGTCAGACCACCAGAAAATGGGAAATTCGGCCCGTATATAGACGCATTCGCCCGCCACCGCAACGATTTTGGAACCATCCCGAAGCGGCCTTCGGAGCCGCATTCCGAATACGGGCCGCCCTCTGGCAAGGCCGCAGATGCCCCGGGCCGAAATGAATAGCCGCCAAGTGTAGAAACCGACCTTGAGCCGATTGATCTATAAGCAAAAGCTTATTACTTAGTGGAAAGGGGCAATGCGAATTTTCTGAAAGCTATTCGTCCGGTATTCAGCTCTTGCGATACGCAGGCGACGTCATCACTTGGACGGAATTGCTGGTGGCATATTTGAACACTCCACTCGAGCGGTAGCCTGCTGCTGTGGAGCACCATTTTTGAGACAGCGATTTTTTTGGGGATCTATCATGACAACTGACCACAGCATGGCCAAGCGCGGATTTTTGCGCGCTATTGCGATTGCCGGCATGGCCAGCACTGTCTTGTGCGGCCTTGCCGCCGCTTCTCATGCCCAGACCTGGGAGGGAGATCAAAGCAGCGACTGGTTCAACGGCGACAACTGGTCGGCCGGCAGCACCCCCGCCGGAACAGCCGTCATAGTCAACCAGCCGGGCGCACCCAATGCCCCAAGCATCGGAACCCCCGGGGCCAGCACGAGCACCATCTTCATCGGCGGCGTCACCGGTGCCTCGCTCGACATCGTCAATGGCGGCAGCCTGACCTCGACATCGGCGATAATCGGCAACTCATCGGTCAACGGCGCGCCGCCTGCCAGCAGCCAGACAGGCGAAGCGACGGTCACGGGCGGCTCCACTTGGACGACCGACACACTCGATGTCGGCTTCTACGGATCAGGGACACTGAACATCGCGGCTGGCGGCAGTGTTGAAGCCGCGCAGGCGTCGCTTGCCACGCAGGAGGGCAGCGTCGGCCTGGTCAACGTGACCGGAGCGAACTCGAAATGGCTCAACACCGGCAACGGTGGCACCATCGTCGGCGATGGCGGCGAGGGAACCTTCAATGTCAGCCAAGGCGCAAGTGCGAGCAGCTATGTGGCGACCTTGGGCCAGCAGGCGAGCGGCCACGGCATCGCCAACGTCTCGGGGACCGATACGCTGTGGCAGATCACCAACGCCAACCTCGTCCTCGGCCAGTCCGGCGTCGGTGAATTGCATATCTCTGGCGGCGCGAAGGTTACGGCCAACAATCGTACCTTTCTGGGCAGCGGAGCCGGCTCCTCGGGCACACTGACCATCAGCGGCACGGGCTCTGCCCTCACCTCGACAGTCGACATCAGGATCGGCGTCAAATCGGCTGGTTCGGTCAGCGTCACTGCAGGCGGCAAACTGCAAAGCGCAGCTGTGATCGTCGGGGCCGACGCATCCGGCGTGGGCGACCTCATCGTCTCCGGCTCGGGCTCCCGCGTCGAGTCGGGCACATATGTCATGCTGGGATGGAATGGCGACGGTACCGCCACGGTCAGCCACGGCGGCACGATCTCAACGGCAGCTGCCGGCATACAGATCGGCTTCGCCGGCGGTTCCACCGGCACGCTCAACATCGGCGCAGCCGAGGGCGACGCGGCCGTCGCTGCGGGCAACATCGCTGCACCGAAAATCGTTTTCGGACCAGGCAGCGGCACGCTCGTCTTCAATCATACCGACGATGCCCATGATTTTGCCGCGGCCATTTCGGGCGACGGCTCAATCAGGCATCTGAGCGGAACGAGCCGCCTGCTCGCCAACAGCTCAAGCTTCACCGGAACAACCGACGTGCTTGGCGGGACCTTATGGATCGGCGATGGCCTCGGCGGCGGGATCGACGTCTTCTCGACCGCCAGGCTTGAAGGCAGCGGCGATCTCGGCGACGTCACGATCCGCTCCGGTGCAATCGTCGCGCCCGATGGAACCTTCGATGTGGCGGGCGATTTCGCCTTTCAGGCAGGCTCGCTCTATGAAGTCGGCATTGGCGGTGCAGCCAGCCGCATCGCCGCCGGCACCGCCACCATCGATGCGACGTCTTCGGTCAATGTCGTCGCCAACGGCATGGATGCGCTGTCGGACGAGTATCTGATCCTGTCGACCTCCGGAGCGCTGACCGGCGCCTTTGGCGGCGTCACCGACGACTTTGCCTTCCTCGACAGTGCACTCGACTATAGGAACGCCAGCGAGGTCTGGCTCACCCTGCAATTCAACGGTGCCGCGTTCGGCACCGTCGCCATCACCGACAACCAGCATGCCGTGGCCGGCGCTCTCGACAACCTTTCGGCCGGCAACCCGATGGTCGGCGGCCTGCTTGGCCTTTCCTTCGGCGGCGCGCGCGACGCGCTCGACCAGCTGTCGGGCGACATCCACCCCTCGCTGATGAACGCCGGCATCATTGCCTCGACGCTGGCACAGGATGCCGTGCAGAACCGCATCCGCCAGACCTTCGACAGCCACGCGGCGGCCGGCAAGCCGTCGCGTGCCTTTTGGGTCGAGGGTGTGGGCAATATCTCGGAATTATCCGGTGTGGACGACACGGAAGGCTTCAAGGTCAAGGCCGCGGCACTGTTCGGCGGCCTCGACGGCGAAGTCGCCGAAGGCATCCGCCTCGGCGCCATGGCCGGCTATTCCAGGAGCAGCATCTCTCGGGGTGGGCAGGCCTCGACCGGTACCGCCGACACCTTGCATGCCGGCATCTACGCCGGGGCTGAACTTGGTGCGCTTCGCCTGCAATTCGGTGCCATCCAGGCGTGGCACGATCTGTCGACCGAACGCCGCGTCGCCTTCGGCGGCTTCTCCGACAGTCTCGCCGCCGGCTACGACGCAACAACGACCCTCGTCCATGGCGACGTCGGCTACCGCCTTGGCCTCGGCGCGTCCTATGTCGAGCCGTTTGCCGGCATCGCTTATGTCAGGACCGGCAGCGACGGATTTGCCGAGACCGGCGGCGCCGCGGCACTGACCGGGGCAGCCGGCGATCAGGATGCGACTATCTCCACCCTCGGCATAAGGGCAAGCACCGAACTGCCGGCCGGCGCGCGATCCGTCACGCTGCAGGGCATGCTCGGCTGGCGTCACACCGACAGCGACGCACCGCTGTCGCGCCTCGCGTTTGCCGGCACGGCACCGTTTTCCGTCCTCGGCGACAGCCTAGCGTCGGATGCCTTCGTCTACGATGCCGGCCTGAGCTTTGCCGTCAGGGACAATGCCCGCATCGATGTCAGCTATGCCGGTGCCGTCGGCGACGGTACCGCAGCGCACCAGTTGCGCGGCACCTTCGCCATGGGCTTCTGACCCGCGCCAGCACACGAAAAGGCCCCGCCTCCCCAGATGGGAAGCGGGGCTTCGTTATTGCCGGCAATGTGCCGGACAGGCTTACTTCAGCTTGTCGGCAGCCTTTTCGATGGCCACAACGGCGCAAGCCTCGTCGAAGTTGCCGCCCGGCGCGCCGCCGACACCGATGGCGCCGATGACAGCGTCGCCAGCCTTGATCGGCATGCCGCCGGCGAGCACCAGGAAGCCGTCAATGTCGACCAGGCCGGCAGCGCCCGGATTCTTCTGCACGTTCTCGGCCATCTTGGAGGTCGGCGTACGCGACGAGGCCGAGGTGAAGGCCTTGTCCTGGGCAGCCGAAACGGTGTGCGTGCCGGCATTGTCGGCGCGAACGAGGGCGCGCAGCACGCCGGCGCGGTCAACCACTGCGGCAGTGACGTTGTACTTGTCGGCGGCGCAGGCTGCGACCGCGTTCTGGGCGATCTCGACGGCGAGGCTCGACGAGATGTTCTTCTCGGTCAGCACCTGTGCGGAAGCAGCACCGGAGATGGCGACGGTGGCAGCGGCGGCGAGGAAAATGCTCTTGATCATGACTGGGTTCCTGTCCTGATGTTGCTCGGGAGAAAGCGTCTTGCTTGTCCGATGCCAGAACTACGCCGAACCGCCGCCGGGCAGAATCCGCGATGCCACCACCTGCCCTAGGTAGGATTACCTACTGCCTTCGGATGCCGGCACATTTTTCCGCAAGCGCTGGACCGCGCAAGGCGCAGTCACCCGCTTATGCCGACCCCGCCGTGCATCACTGATCGCGTAGACCGTTTCCCGGAGAGCCGCCGCCTCGCTAAGCGAGAAGCGCCAGCCGCACCTGCTCGGCCACAGCGCTGGTGCCGAGCTTCTCCGCGATCTTCGCCCGGTGCGCGTCGATGGTGCGGGCCGAGACCTCGAGGCTCGCGGCGATTTCCTTGCTCGCCCAGCCTCGCGCCACCATGTCGAGCACCTCGCGCTCGCGCTCTGTAAGCCTGGCCAGAAGCGCCCGGGCTTCGCGCTTCTCCAGCCCAGCGTCTAGGCTGGCAAAAGCCTGCTGCAGCGCATCGACCAGCACCTCGCCGTCGACCGGCTTGGTCAGGAAATCCTGGATGCCCGACTTGAACGCCCGCCGGCAGGCAGCCACGTCGCCATGCCCGGTGATCATGATGGTCGGCCAGTCGATGTCGCGCTCGCGCAGCTTCTGGTGCAATTGCTGGCCCGACACCAGCGGCATGCGCAGATCCACCACCAGCACGCCCGGCCGGCTCTCGTCGACATGTGCCAGGAATGTCTGCGGGTCGCCGAAGGTCTCCGCCGTAATCCCGTAGGTCGAGAGCAGGAACGCCAGCGCCTCGCGCACCGCCTCATCGTCGTCGACCAGATAGACCTTATGCATCATCTCTGCCTTCCGCGCTCGGCGACCCGTTGCCCGCCGCCGCCCGCGCTCCCCTGGCCTCCCCTGCCAGGGGCAATGTCACCGTAAAGCGCGCCCCGCGCGGCGCTGCGTTTTCCGCGGCGATGCGTCCATCCACCCGTTCCACCAGCGACGCGCACAGCGACAGTCCCAGCCCCATGCCGTCGGCCTTGGTGGTGAAGAACGGCGTGAACAGCTTCGGCAGCACCTCGTCGGGGATGCCCGGCCCGTCGTCGCTGACCACAAGCTTCGCCTCGCGCTGCTCCCGCAGGGTGGCAATCCTCACTGTCCCGCCGCGGCCGGTCGCCTCCGCCGCGTTGCGGATCAGATTGTGCAGCACCTGCTCCATCTCGATCGCGTCGACCACCGCCTCCGGCGCCGGTTGCCCGAGTTCCAGAACCAGGGCAACCCCGCGCCGCTCGAGGTCGGTGCAGGTCAGCGCCACAACCTCGGCCACGATGGCGTTCAGGTCCTGCCGCGCCCGTTCAGGCGCCTTGTTGGAGGCATAGTCGCGCATCCGCTTCAGCATCTCGCCGGCACGCTTGGCCTCGCGCACATTAACGTCGAGCGCCTGCGAAATCATCGCCATGTCAGGCCTGTCCGCCTGTGACAGCCGAAGGGCAGCCTGGCTGCGGCTCAGCAGCGCGGTCAGCGGCTGCGTCAGCTCATGCGCGATGCCCGACGCCAGTTCGCCCATGGCGTTGACGCGCGAGGCATGCGCCAGAAGCGTCTCTCGCTCCTGCAACAGCGCCCGCGCCTCGGCCGCCTGCGCCACAAGCTCGGAGCGCTTCACCGCCGCCCTCTGCCCCAGCCCGAAGCTCAGGGCAGCCGCCAGCAGCCCCGCCACCACGGCAAAACCCAGCAGCCGCCCGGGCGGCACCAGGGCTGCCAAGGGCAGCGATCGGTCGAGCGACAGCAACAGCCGCTGCCCCTCGCCGTCGATCACCTTCTCGAAATGCGGCGGCTTTAGCCACGACACGCCGGGGCCGAATGAAGCATCGGCAGGGAGGTCGACCAGGGCAGCATCGTCGAGGCTGATCCGGAGATGCGCAAAGCCTGGTCGCTCTTCCGGCTCCACAAGCCTGGCCGCTTCGATCATCAGCACCACGGCGTGGTCGGACGGCGCCGGCGCGCGCTTGGCCAGGAGATAGCGCCCCGCGCCGGCGGCGTAGACGCTCGCTCTGCCGCGCACCTGCGCGGCAATCTCCGCGGCGAGCGGCGTCAACTCGGGCCCGCCGCCCGCGGGCACATCGACCACCTCGCGCACAAGAACGGCCGAAGTGCCTGCCGGATACGATGCTCCCGAACTGCCGGACGTCGCTGCTCCCTGACTTCCGCCCATCTCGCCACCGGCCGCCGTCTGGGCGTCGAGCGAGACAAGCGACAGCCAGGCGATGCGCGGATAGAAGCGCGAAATGCTCTCCATCACCTGCCGCACGGCGCCGCCGGACGCCGGCTCGGCCCCGCTCGACAGGGCGATCAGCGTGGTCAGATGCGCGTCGTGCTGCGCCACGCGCTGCGAGATCAGTCGGTGCAACGTTCGTGCCGCCACCTCCAGCTCGTCCGCCATGCGCGTCCGCGACGTCTCCACCGATAGAGCGACGAAGACCGCCATGGCTGTGAGCCAGAGCGCGAGGCCAAGGAGGCGGGGATTGGAGAGGGGTGAGGTCACGTCGGGTTGATGCTGGCCAGAAGTCGGCATCACCATAGTCGCGGACCAATCAGAAGGGAACGGCGTGTCTGTTCGACGCAAAGGCCAATTGATGCAGACCTATTGCGCTCAGTCCCGACGGGCGCTGGCACGGCGATCACACGAGACGAGAGAAACGAGGTCCCTTCAGGCACATTTTGTAAGCGTAGCCTCGAGCAGGTCCTTGACGACCTTGCCCTGCGGGCTGGTCGGCAATGAGGATCGGACCTCGACGCTGCGCGGGCACTTGTAGTTGGCCATGTTGGCACGCGACCAGTCGATGATGTCCTTTTCGGTGGCGCTGGTGCCCGGGCGCAGCACGACATAGGCCTTGCCGACCTCGCCGAGACGCTCGTCAGGCACGCCGATGACGGCAACGATGCCGATGGCGGGGTGCTGGCTCAGGATGCGCTCGATCTCGGCCGGATAGCAGTTGAAGCCGCCGGTGATGTACATGTCCTTGAGACGGCCCTCTATGCGCAGGTTGCCATCCGTGTCGAAGCAGCCGATATCGCCTGTGTGCAGCCACCCCTCCGGATCAATGGTCCTGGCAGTGGCTTCCAGATCGTTGAAGTAACCCTTCATGACGATGTAGCCGCGGATCACCACTTCGCCGGGCTTGCCGTCGGGCAGGAAATGGCCGTCGTCGGCCATGATACGGACTTCGACGCCGGGAGCCGCCTTGCCGGCGGTGTTGGCAATCACCTCATCCGGATCGGTCGCCAGGCACATCGTGCCATAGCCGCCGCATTCGGTCAGGCCATAGCCTGTCACCACGCCCGCTATGCCAAGTTCTGTTCGCATCCGATGGACCAGAATAGGCGGAATTGTCGTGCTTCCCGTAACGGCCAGACGCAGGCTGGAGGTGTCGAATTTTGCCAGTCCCGGATGCTGGAGCATGCCCTGGAAGATGGCGGGCGGACCGGGGATGACGCTGATCTTCTCTTCGGCGACGCGCTTGAGAATTTCGCCGGCATCATAGGTGAGATGCGGCATGAAGACGGCGCCGCGCATAAGTGCCACCATTGCCCCGGCACGATAGCCGAAGACGTGGAAAAGCGGCGGGATGACCAGGATGCGGTCATGCTCGCGGATACCGACACGCGTCGCCCAGGCATCGATCGCCCGAAGGCACTGCTGGTGACCGTACATGACGCCCTTGGGATAACCCGTGGTGCCCGAGGTGAACAGCATGTCGCAGAGATCGTCCGGGCCGACAGTGGCCTCGCGTGCGGCAAGCTCGGCATCGCTGATGCTGTCGCCCGATGCAACGAAGCTCTCCCAGTCGCGATCGCCTTTGCTGCCGTCGCCGATGACGACCACTTCGCGCAGCAGGTCGCGCGTCTCGGCACGGAGCTGGTCAGGGTAATAGGTGCCCAGGAAGTCGCCGACCGAAAACAGCACCGAGGTGCCGCTGCGCTTCACCAGCTCGGCGATTTCCGCGCCCTTGAAGCGGGTGCTGGCGGGAATGAGCACGGCGCCTGCGGTGACGAGGCCAAGGGCTGTGGCGAACCATTTCCAGGTGTTGGGCGCCCAGACCATGATGCGGTCGCCCTTCTCGACACCGGCTGCGATCATCGCCTTGGCGACGCGCTTGCGCATCGTGTCGAGCTCAATGAAGTTCAGCACGACGCCGTTGTCTTCAACGGCCGTGCGTGTGCCATAGAGCTCGGCCGCCCGCGCGCAGAGGGCAGGAATGGTGGTGAACTTCCAGTCGGCGTCTTCTGAGATCATCTGATTGCCTTGGGTACGATGAAGGTCGTCGTTGGCCCCACGCGGGGCGAACGAGTCTGGTTGGAAATTGTCGTGAGGATCGATGGGCTGCTAGAGCTCGAAGGCCCGCAGAAGGGTCGTCACGAAAAGCGAAGTGGCGAAAAACACCAGCACGGCCGCCCCCAAGCGGGCGAAAAGCCGAGACGAGGCAAAATGCCGGAAGCGTCGGGCGATCCCTGCACCGATCAGGGTCCAGATGGACCCGATGGTCAGGATCAGCAGCGACAGGTACGCCAGATATGGCAGCGCGGCCGGAACATCGCCTTCACGCAGGTGTGGAACGATGGTGAGTGCAAACAGCAGCGCCTTGGGATTGCAAAGCGTTACGATGAAGATGTCGAGGGCTCGTGAGCCGCGACGGCTCTGACGCGCCATATCCCAGCTCCAAAGCTTGCGCGCCGACACAAGCAGTGCAGCCGCAGCGATTATTGCAGCAAACGATGCGGCCGAATGAACGAAGCCGGTGGCGAGCGACAGGCCGAGCGACCAGCCAAGGATGGCGCAGAGGTATCCGACCAGCTCTGCAGGCAAAAGCCTGAGCGCAGATTTCCAGCCGAGCAGCGCACCGTTGCTTGCAATCAGCGTGTTGGTCGGTCCTGGAACGAAAAGCAACGTTATCGTAGCGGCCGAAAATGCGAGCCAATTCTCCATCGCAAGACCTCATAGCATCGCAAGATCCTGGTCGCCTCGGCGCCCAGGACAGATGTCGGGGAAAGGGCCGGGCTGTTGCCCGGCCCTGGCTCTTTAGGCTGCGGTCTGAGCCAGCATGATCTCTGGCTGCGTCACCACATAAAGGCCGTCGATCGCCGCGTTGGCCTGCAGGAACTGCAGTCCGTTGAGAGCATCCATGAACTGCATGTTCTCGCGCTTGGTCTCGTCGCCGATCTGGCCCGTTCCGCGGCGCATATCGACACCTTGCCTCAGCTTTTCGGCAACCTGCTTGGCAACGATTTCGCCGTAGCGGCCATCACTGACCTCGGTGTAGTCGGCGCCGCCAGACACGATGCTGACGAACGCCTTCTTCATGTCGCGGTCCGAATAGTCCTTGGAGGTCAGCCGCTGCGCTTCCCAGAAGTAGCCTGCCTGTCCTCTGTTGAGGTCATAGAAGGAGGAAACCATCATCAGGAATCTGAGATAGGCCTGCCGGTAGCTGGTCTCGAAGAAATTGACCGCCCGCGCCTCGTCGACATGGCCTTTCAGGATGCTCGCAATCGACGCGGCGGCAACAAGGCTCGAGACCATCGCAAGGTGTACGCCGCTCGAGAGCAGCGGGTCGAGAAAGCACGCGGCATCGCCGCACATGAAGTAGCCCGGCCCCGAGAAGCGCTCCGACGTGTACGAATAATCCGTCTCCATCTTGATGTCGGTGCGCTTGGCATCCTTCAGGATGATGCGCGCCTCCTCATTGTCGGCAAGCAACCGGTCATAGACCTGTTCGGCGCTATGCCCGGCATCGCGTTCCTTGCGCAGCTGATCGCGGGTGATCACCGTACCGACGCTGACCGTGCCGTCGTTGAGCGGAATGAACCAGATCCAGCCGGCCTCCACCGAGATGATACGGGTCGAGCCGGCGGGCAGATCGTCGTAAAAGAGGTTGGTCCCGGACCAGTAGGACCAGATGGCGACGTTCTTGAAGACGTTGTGGAAATGCCGGTCCTTCGCATACTCGTTGGCGATAACGCCGCTGCGGCCGGAGCAGTCGACCAGGTACTTGAAGCTGATGTTGCCTCTCGTCTCTGAGGTTCGGTCGAGGTAGCTCGCCGAGACCGCCCGGCCATTGTCGAACTCGATCTTGCTGACCTTGACGTTCTGGTGAACGCTCGCGCCATTTTCCGCAGCGTGGTCGAGCAGCAGCTTGTCGAACTCCGAGCGCTTGACCTGGTAGGAGTGGTTCGGTGCGCCCTCGATCTCGTCGAAGCGGAACGACCACTTTTCGTTACCCCAGTTGAAGTAGCCGCCAGGCTTCTCGACGAAGCCATGCTTCTTCATCTTTTCCCCGGCGCCGATCGCGTCGAGCATCGGCATCAGCGAGGCAAGAAGCGACTCGCCGATGTGATATCTCGGGAACACGTCGCGTTCCAGAACAGTGGTCTTGATCCCTTGCCGGGCAAGGATGGTTGCGACAGTGGAACCGGCCGGTCCGCCGCCGATGACAAGTACGTCCGTGGTATTCGAAATCATCAAGGTCTCCTAAGCGATTGACGAGGCCAGATGTGGATGTGGGCGAGTAGGCAAGTCTCCAATCGGGACTCGGAATATTCGGGATGCCATCGACGACAATATTTTCCTACATCTAATCATAAATCGTCTATTTGGACGATATATTTGACATTACTTAAATAAATTCAAGCAATAAAAGAAATACATCTCCGACAAAACCTGGTCGGATCACTCATGTTGCTCGTGCTGAAGTGGTGCTCTATTGATTCTGCTTAGTTCATCCTCTCAATGATGGTGACGTTTGCCTGCCCTCCGCCCTCGCACATGGTCTGCAGGGCGAACTTGCCGTTGCGTCGTTCCAACTCGAACAACATCGAAGTCATGATGCGCGCCCCGGTGGCACCGAGCGGATGACCGAGCGCGATCGCGCCGCCATTGACGTTCATCTTTTCGTGCGGCACTTCGAGCTCGCGCATCCAGGCCATGGGGATGGAAGCGAAAGCCTCGTTGCATTCGAACAGGTCGAAGTCGTCGATCCGCATACCCGTCTTGGCCAGCGCATGCCGGGTGGCCGGGATAGGGGCGGTCAGCATCCAGACAGGATCGGCAGCGCGGACCGAGATGTGGTGGATTCGTGCGCGCGGTTTGAGCCGGTGGTCCTTCACGGCCTGTTCGGACGCAATCAGTATGGCAGCGGCAGCGTCGGTGTTCTGGCTGGCGACACCAGCATGGACCCGGCCGCCGGCGCGCAGTGGAGCCAGGGCAGCCATCTTAGCGAGGCTGGTATCACCGCGTGGCGCCTCGTCGACGGAAAAGCTGCCGATGGGAACGATTTCGGATTGGAAGAGTCCCCGATCGATGGCATCGATGGCGCGCCTGTGGCTTTCAAGCGCAAATCGTTCCATGTCTTCGCGGCTGCAGCTCCACCTCTGAGCGATCATGTCGGCGGCCCTGAACTGGCTGACTTCCTGCTGACCGTAGCGTGCCTGCCAGCCCGGCGAGCTGCTGAACGGGTCGTCGAAACCGAACTGCGTGCCGACCGACATGGCCGCCCCCATCGGAATGAGGTTGAGGTTCTGCACGCCGCCGGCAACGACAAGATCCTGGGTTCCGCTCATGACGGCCTGGGCGGCGAAGTGGATTGCCTGCTGCGACGATCCGCATTGCCTGTCGATTGTCACCCCCGGCACATGTTCGGGGAGGCCGGCCACCAGAGCGCAGGTTCGAGCAATGTCGCCGGCCTGCGGACCGATGGTTTCCGTACAGCCGAAGATGACGTCGTCGATGCCTGCCGGATCTATGTCGCTGCGCTTGACCAGTTCCCTGATCGGATGGGCGCCAAGATCGGCTGAGTGAATGCTGGCGAGAGCACCCTTCTTGCGCCCAACGGGCGTGCGCACGGCATCGATGATGTAGGCTTCAGGCATCGGAAAAGGCTCAGCGATTTCAACTGTCCCGGAGGCTAGCGCGAGAACCTATCCTCCACTATTCCTATAATGGTCATATGACTTCAACGGTTTCTGAATAACGAGGACAAATGGATCTCAGGCTTCTCGAGTGCTTCTTGCGTGTCGCCGAATTCGGCAGCATGAACCGTGCGGCTGCCGATCTGAACCTGTCCCAACCCTCGCTTTCCCGAAAGATTGCCCTTCTCGAGGGCGAAATCGGAGCCTCGCTGTTCCGCCGGGACACGACAGGAACCAAGCTGACCGAGGCCGGCTTGCTGCTCGCCGGACGTGCGCCGCAGCTTTTGCGCGAGGCCGTCCTGATCAAGGAGGAGATCGCCCAGGAAAGCTCGACGTCCGTGTCGCTGGCGTTGCCCTCTTCGCTGAACCGCCTGCTGGCCATCCCCTTTCTGGAGAAGGTCGTCCGCGAACATCCGCATTACACGTTGCGTGTCAGCGAAATCGTCTCCAACGCACTCGAGGTGTGGATGCAGCGGCGGACCCTCGACGTTGCCATCACTGCGCTGCAGCCGCGAACGCAGCGTTTCAGCCTGACGCCGCTTGTTCGCGAGCCGATGATGCTTCTCGGAACCGAAAGCGCGGAACTGGGCGTCGAAGGGATGGTGTCGGCCGACTTCGTGGTGCAGCACAAGCTGGTGCTGCCTGAGTCCGGCAATCCGATACGGCGATATCTCGAGCAGAAGCTCGGAACCGGAAATCTCTCGATCAACACTGTTGTCGAAGTCGAGTCGGTTGCCATGTGCTACGAGCTTGCGCGCGCCGGCGTCGGCTACACCATGCTGCCCTATTCGTCCATTTACGAACACAAGCGCGACGACAAGGTTTCGATGGCGGTGATCCAGGGCTTCGATGTCACCTGGGCACTCGCGGTCAACCGATATCGCGTGCATTCCGCCGCCGTCAGCCAGGTGGCCGAGGACCTGCTTGTTTTTGCCCGGGGGCGCGCGGCCGATCCCGCCTGGAAGTTCGCAACGGCGATCTGAGGACGCCCACCGAAACAGCTGCCGGGCAGTCGTGACGAAGCAAATATTCATGCGCTTCGGAACAAGGCGGAGCTGCGAAAGCACGTCAGAACATTAGTCCGAACAGACGATGCAGAGCATTTGAACGCGGCCACCCTTTATTGGGCGAGGACCTATCATCTACAAAATGGGAGAGAGAAATGTTGCGTCGTGGCGCACTTCTGACATTTTTTGCATCGTCTCTTGCATCACAGACAATGGCAGCAGATTGGCGAATTCTTGCACAGTTCAACGATGCGCCCGAAGGGCTCGTCGGCGACACCAACGGCAATTTCTATGTCAGCCTGTTTCATTCCGCGCTGGTCATGAAGGTCGCAACCGACGGCACCTCGACCAAGATCGCCGATCTGAGGACGGTGATCGGAGATGCCAAAGGAAGCACCGTCGGCATCGACTGGGACGGCAAAGATCACCTCTACGTCGCCTTTTCCGAATACTCCAAACGCTTTCCGTGGCCTGCCAAGGCCGATTTGGCGGTCGAGGGGTGCGGCGATGCAACGGTCACCAAGTCCGGCCTGTACCAGGTCACGATCTCGACGGGCAAGGTCGAGCCGGTGGTGACACGGGCCGACGGATATCCGTTCTGCTTCCCCGACGACCCGGTCATAGCATCGGACGGCAAGATCTACTTGTCAGATCTCAGCCTCCAGGCCATCTGGAAAATAGACCCCGAGCAGAAATCAGCTGAGTTGTGGTCGAAGGACCCACTGTTCAGTCCGGGAGACCGCTCTCTCAGCGGCTATCCGGTGGGCGTCAATGGCATAGCGCTGGCGCCGGACGGCAAGTCGCTCTACGGCGTGACAGGCGGCATCCCGCTGCTGGTCAAGGTGCCGATCCAGGATGACGGCAGTGCCGGAAAGGCTGAAATGCTCGCCTTCGGCTACGACAACATGGATGGCCTGGAGGTCGACAAGGACGGCAATTTCTACCTGACTGAGACCACGCGCAGCGAAGTCTGGAAGGTCAGTGCCGACGCCAAGAAGCGGCAGCAGCTGGGCAACCCGCTCCAGGCGCCTCTCGGGGCACCCGCAAGCATCGCCTTCGGCAATGGCGACATCTGCGTGACCAACCTGAATTTCTTCAAGCATCTGCCTGAAAGCCAGGCAAACTCCATAGCCTGCACGAAGCTGGATAAGCCGCTCTGGTAGTCAGAGCATGACAAGCGCACTCCAGCGGGGCTGGCGCCCCCTGGCTGCGCGGGCATCGCAATTGCACCTGCAGCCGTTCCGTTGATCCGCCAGGCAGCATCGACGGGCTGGACGCAGCCTTGACTAACTTGGGCCAAGCCCGTTCGCCTCGGCCCCCGCCTGCCGACAGCGCGGTGCGAGTTCGCCTCGTATGCGTTGTCGGCTCTTTTCGCAGTGTTGATGGATACAACGGCGGTATCGCTGGTCGGAATGGGGTTGGCCTTGATCAACAGCGCCACTGCGCGGCCACCATGGGGCCGACTGCGGTATGCCCTACGATGAACGCCCGGCAGAGCAGCCTCCTTGCAGCGGCTGGCGCACACATCCAACTCTTCCTCATTTGCCGAATCTGCGCGCCCCGAAGACGCAGCAGATGACAGCGACGGTGACGACCAACATCACGGGGGTCACGGGCTCGCGGAGCAATGTGGCGGCAAGCACGAGGCCAAAGAATGGCTGCAGGAGCTGAAGTTGTCCGACCGAGGCGATGCCGCCAAGCGCAAGGCCGCGATACCAGAAGACGAAGCCGATGAGCATGCTGAACAGGGAAACGTAGGCCAGGCTTGTCCATGCCGGAATCGTCACGTTCTCAAATGTGGCAGGCCAATAGATCGCCGTGAGCATCAGCATCACCGGAAGGGATATCACCAGCGCCCAGCAGATGACCTGCCATCCACCGAGCTTGCGCGAGAGCGTCGCCCCTTCGGCGTAACCGAGCCCGCAAGCGATGATCGCGGCCAGCATGAGCGCGTCGCCGACAGGCGAGGCAGACAGCCCCTGGCTAATCGCAAACCCGGCGACCAATGCGCTTCCGAGAACCGAGAAGAGCCAGAAGATCGGCTTGGGTCGCTCATTGCCGCGGATCACGGCGAAGATCGCAGTGCAGAGCGGAAGGAGGCCGATGAACACGATCGAGTGGGCCGACGTGACATGCTGAAGGGCAAAAGCCGTCAAAAGCGGAAAACCAACCACCACGCCGAGGGCAACGACCACCAGGGAAACAAGATCGCGACGTTCCGGGCGGCGCTCCCTGAAGGCGGCTAGTAAGACAACTCCGAGAATGCCGGCAATTGCCGCACGAGCAACCGTCAGAAAAACCGGATCAAGAGACTGCACGGCAACGCGCGTGGCGGGCAGTGACCCGCTGAAGATGATCACACCTATCAATCCGTACAACCAACCGCTTGTCGACCGTTCCATGGCACCCCCTTTGTCCATGGACCTATGCAGGCAGCCGCTTGCAACCGCCAGATACGGTAAGGTACAGTTTGACATTACTGTTATGGCCACAAAGGCAATACAGATGGACACAACCCGTATCGAAATGGTGATGGAGCAGATCAGGCGTCGAATCGCCGGACGCAGCCTCTTGCCAGGCAGCAAGCTTCCGTCCGTACGGGCACACGCCAAGACGTCAGGCGTCTCGGTTTCGACAGTCGTAGAAGCCTATGACCGCCTCGTTGCCGAGGGGGTGGTGCTATCCCGTCCTGGTTCCGGTTTCTACGTGGCGACACAGACCGCCCCACTGTTGCTGTCCGAGGTTGGTCCGAAGCTCGACCGAGCTATCGATCCGTTCTGGGTGTCCCGCCAATCGCTGGAAGCCACCGACAATACCGAGAAGCCGGGCTGCGGGTGGCTGCCCCCTGACTGGCTTCCCGAGGCTGGCCTCCGGCGCGGTCTACGCGCACTTTCCAGGGCTTCGGGGATTGCCCTGGCCGAATATGGATCGCCATTGGGCTTGCCACCCCTTCGGCAATTGATCACCCGGCGAATGGCAGAGAAGGGCATTGAGGCGCCACCGGACCAGGTCATCCTGACCGAAAGCGGCACCCAGGCCATCGACCTTCTCTGTCGCTATCTCATCGACCCTGGCGATACCGTGCTTCTCGACGATCCCTGCTACTTCAACTTCCAGGCGCTGTTGAGAGCGCACCGGGTTCAGGTCGTCAGCGTTCCCTACACCCCAAATGGGCCCGATATCGAGGTGTTCGCGTCCGTGCTCGCAGAGCATCGGCCACGCCTCTACATCACGAACTCGGCGGTCCATAATCCGACGGGAGCGACGCTTTCTCCTGTTATCGCCCATCGTGTCCTGATGCTGGCCGAACAGCATGGTCTGACAATCGTCGAGGACGACATATTCGCCGACTTTGAGCACGTGCCCGGACCGCGGCTCGCCGCGTTCGACGGCTTGAACCGAGTCATCCACATCGGCAGCTTCTCGAAAACCCTCTCTGCTTCAGCCCGATGCGGGTTCATTGCCGCGAAAAAGGATTGGATAGACGGGATCGTCGACCTGAAAATTGCGACAACATTCGGCGGCGGGCGTCTCAACGCGGAGCTCGTCCTCAGCGTGCTCAGTGACGGTGGCCATCGTAAGTATCTCGAGGGACTGCGGATGCGCCTTGCTCGAGCACGCCACGAAGTCGGAGCGAAGTTGCGGGAGATAGGCATCGTGCCCTTGCTGGAACCGCAGGCGGGGATGTTTCTCTGGTGTAGAGTTCCTGGTCCTCGATCGTCGGCACAAGTGGCAAGGGCAGCACTTGTCGATGGTGTCGTCCTGGCGCCCGGGAACGCTTTCAGCCCTGCCCAGACGGCAGGAGACCTGATGAGGTTCAACGTCTCACAAATCGGCAACAGCAGGGTTTTCGAGACGATACAGCGGTCGCTATCCCAATCTTGTTCGGGGGATCGCTAGATCACGCAAGTCTCTTTCGTACTTATGTTGCTCCGCACCCCGGCTGCGATTGCTGGATGCTTGCAGGACAAGAGGACTTCGCATCGGAATGATCAGATTGGGCCGGGAGGGGACTGGAAGCTTCCATTCGAAGACCAAGCGTTAGCTGTCGTTTGAGGGCTCTGTTTGACCAACGGGAGTGCGGGTGCAAGCGCGGGAAGAAGCGATAATTGCGCCTTCTGGCGCCACGCACGCCCTCCGGCCCACTCGGCTCAGGCCAGGAGCAGTTCAGCGCTTCTGTCGGCATTGCCTGCTTTGGCGGCAACGCGGCGAGCAAGAGTGTCACCGGCAACAAGGAACTGCCCTTGCTCGACGTGGCCAGCAACAGGACGTTCCTGATCACCGACTAACGAAAACGCTCCAAGCTCTTCGGGCTCAGGCTCCTCGGCAACGCTACCTCTCGCGCTGAAGCGAAAGTAGCGCCACACGATGCGCGGATAAGACTGTGGGATGCTAGCCATCAACGGCGCACATCCCTTTCAGCCATAGACTCGGCCCCGCTCGACAGCGCGATCAGCGTGGTCAGACAGGGCTGCGCCGCACGCTGCGAGATCAGGTCGGTGCAGCGTCCGCCCCGTCACCTCTCCATCGACACGACGACGAAGGCCATAAGTGCGGCGAGCCAATGCGCGAGGCCGAAGAGGCAGGGATGGAGGGGTGTCGGCATGGGCATAAGTCGGCACCACCATGGTTACGCGATAAGCAGAAGGGAACGGCGCGTCTGTCAACGAAAAGGGTTACCTTATCAAGCGATGGCGCGATGCCCTGCTTGGCGCTAATACCAGTCGGTCCGGTTGCGGCGAGTTGGGGCGCAATGCTGGCACATCAGGTAGCCGGCAGGGGCTAACTTGACCGTCGATCACCGGCGTGGGGGTCAACACGAGGCTCGCGGTCGGTCGCCCGATCGCATTTGAAGACCTCCTACCCTTGTTGGATGCGCATCCCAATTCTCCCTTCAAACGCCGCAGAATTGCGCCATCGTGCGGCTATGTCGATGAGTTGGCCGCGATGACAAGCGCATCGACAGCCACAGCCCGGTCCGGCAGCACGATAACCGGATTCAGGTCAAGCTCGGCTATCGCGGAACCGGCGGCCAGCCCCAGTTGCGCCAGCTTGAAAACCAGATCGACAAGGGCTTCCTTGTCCGAGGGTTCCGCGCCGCGGGCGCCATCGAGCAAAGGGGAGAGCCTCAGGCTGGCGATCATGTCGCTGATATCGTCCTTGTCGACAGGCAACGGTCGCGTAGCCGCATCCTTCAGGATTTCGGCATAGATGCCCCCGGCGCCGACGGTGATGGTTGGGCCAAGATCGCGATCCTGCGTCAGTCCGACGATCATCTCGACGCCGGTGCCGATCAGTTCCTGCATCAGCACACCCTCGATCCGAGCCGCCGGAAAATGGGTCTTCGCCTTTGCCACCAGGCTCTCGTAAGTGCTTGCGGCAGTCACAGCGTCACCGATGTCGAGCAGCACCAAACCCGCATCTGACTTATGGGCGATGTCGGGCGAAGCCAGCTTCATGACGACGCGCCCTCCCCAGGCCGCGAACGCTTCTGCTGCCTCGGAGGACGAGGTAACCAGGCGCTCGCCAGCACGGCAGATGCCTGAGCCGTCGAGCAATGCGGCCACCTGTCCGCTGTCGAGAATTCCATCCTGCTTCAGCGCGCCTTGCTGGCTGGCCGACAATGCTGCTGCATCCCAGGAGCGGCTGCGGAACGCCGCCTTTGCGGCCTCGTAGTCAGCGTGCGCGCGCATGGCGCGGAAGCATTTGCGGAATGAGCGGAAGATCGGCACGCCTGACTTGACCAGGTCGCGATAGCCGGGACTGTCGGTCAGCACCGACCCCCACACCGCGACCACAGGCTTGGGCGAACGTGGTGCGAAAGCCAGCACGTCGGCGGCAAAGCTGTCGGACAGCAGGCCAAGGGCCGCCGTCAGCCCGACCACGATGACATCGACGTTTGCGTCGGCGGCAATGGCTTCAAGCACCTCGATACGCTGCTGCTGCGGGGCAGCGATGACAAAGCCGCCGCCATTGTCGATCGGATTGGAGACGGTGACGTAGTTGGGCAGGTAGGCGTAGAGCTTTTCGATCGTCGCCTGCGACAGATCGGGAAAGCTCACGCCATAGCTGTCGGCCAGCTCGGCCATCAGCGTCGTCGAGCCTCCCGAAACCGAGTAGAGCGCACAGTTCGGGCCGGTGCCCGCCGGCAGCTTGGCGAGCAGGTTGGCCGTCTCGAGCAACTCGTCGAGATCGCGGACTCGGATCACCCCATACTGCCGGAACAAGCCGTTGATGACCGCATCCGCTCCAGCGAGGTGGCCTGTATGCGACGCGGCCATGCGCGCACCACGCTCGGTCGATCCCATCTTGAGCATGACCACTGGCTTCTTCATTGCATTGGCAGCCTCAAGCGCCAGCCTGAGCTTAGCGATCGACTTGAAGCCTTCGACATAGGCTGCGATGACGGACGTCTGCGGATCATGGGCAAAGTAGTTGATGAAGTCGGCAACCTCGAGATCGACCTCGTTGCCCACCGTCACCCAACGCCGGAAGGCAGCACCCATGGCGATGCCTTCGACGATGGGCCGGCCGTTGAAGCCGCTCTGGGTGACCAACCCGACGAGGCCGCCGCGATGATGCTCCGGCACGGGAAACTGCTCGAATGTGTTGTCGTTGGTGTTCGGCCCGATGACACGCACGCCATGTTCACGTGCGACCTCGGCGACCTTGGCCTCGAGCGCGGCACCCTCGGCACCCACTTCTGAAAAACCGGAGCTGAAGACGATGACATCGCGCACGCCGCGACGACCGCAATCGGCGATTACCTGCGGAACGATCGCCGGCGCCACCTTGACCACGGCGAGGTCGATATGATCAGGCACCTCCGCCATCGACGTGAAGACAGGCACACCACCGGCCTCACCGCCGCGCGGATTGACGTAGCAAAACCGCACGTCATCGCCGAAGCGGCGAAACCAGCTATGCGCTTGCGGCGACGCGTCGACACGGCCGACATAGGCAATGCCGCTCTTCTTGCGAAACATGCGCTGGAGATCGACCAGGCTGCGGTCGAGTTCTTCGCGGGCGTGCTGGATTGCCTTTGGGATGGTCTGCATGATGTCGGGTCTTTCGGTTTGTCGGATTTCCGGGCGATTGGCCTAGGCCAAATGGCCGAATTCAGCTTCTCGGCAAGGTGCCAAACTGGCGGCGAAACGCTCTGTGCCGGCACGCCGGCGCAAGGAGAGGAGAGCGCCATGGGAACCGCGGCCAACACGGCGAGACGGGCGGAGTTGGGATTCGAGGAGCCCAACGAATTGCTGCGGGGCGTCACCAATGACCGCTCTGGCGGCGTGGTGAAATCCAGCCTGCGCGTGCTGTCCGTGCTCGAATACTTCCAGGCCAATCCGCGGCCGGCGCGTACGACCGAGATCAGCCGTGCGCTTGCCATTCCCAATTCCAGCGCCGACGACATTCTGAAGACGCTGGTGCGCACCGGCTACCTCGCCTTCGACCCGCGTCAGAAGGTTTACCTGCCTTCCTACCGGATCGTCACTCTGGCCCGGCGCATCGAAGGTTCCTTCTTCGGCGGCACGGCAGTCTCCGACCTGATGGACGAAGTGCATCGCCACACCGGCCTGACGGTATGGCTGTGCATGCAGAACGATCGCTGGGTCCAGTGCTCGGCGATCATCGCCGGCTCTGACTTTCACGCCGGCGTCCATGTCGAAGGCTTCACCGACTACGACTGGTCGACAGCGGCCGGCATGGCGCTTTTGTCTGGCAAGCCGCAGGAGGTGGTGGTGGAGATTGCCAAGCGCATGTTTCGCACCGAACCGCCGGCAAGGCGCGTGGCCAGTGTGGCCACGTTGCTCGACAAGGTCAGATCGGTTCGCAAACAAGGCTATGCCACCTCCCGCGGCTTCTCGGCGGAAGGGGCTACCGCAGTGGCTGCACCCTTCCAGTCGAAGTTCATGCGTGTTCCGGTCGCCGTCGGGCTCGTCAGTGCCGATCCCGAGGAAAGTCCCGCCACGGCGGCCTTGGGATCCGCCCTCCGGCAGATAGCTTCCCGGCATCAACGCCTTGCGGAATTGCACCGGGCCAATGACGACCTGCCTATTTCGCCGGAATGGGAATTCCCGCGGCAGCAATGAAGCCTTGGTCGACGACACGGTCTTCCGGCATCAATTCGGTGTAGGACAGCACCTCGGGAATGAGCGCGTAGGTCTTCTGCAGGCGCGCGGCGAGATCGGCCGGCATGTACAGATTGGGATCGAAGGTCAGCGATACGCCCTTCTTCAGCGTCTCCTCGGGCAGTTGCAGTTCCTCGAGCATGATCTTCATGACCGCGGGATTGGCGTGGTAGTCGCCCTGCAGGTAGGTGCGCGTCGTGCGCACCAGTGCCCGCATCACCGCCTCGCCCACGTCGCGCCGCTCCTTGAGCAGGCGCGGACCGAAGCTCCACGAGCCTGCTGACATCTCAGGCCCCTGGACGAAGGCCAAAGACACTTTGGATTCGTCGGCCTTCTGCCAGATGGAATCGATCAGGTAGCCAAAATTGACGGCACCGTTTTCCAGGGCCACGAGAATGTCGGCAGAAGCCATGGTCTGGAATTTCACGTCCTTGAGCGACAGGCCGACCTTTTCCAGCTCTGTCTGCAGGAAGTAGGAGGCCGTCGAGCCGAGGCCGATGGCGCTGGCAACCGTCTGATCCTTGAACAGGTCGACGGTGAATTTGCGGCCGTTGAGAAAGGCATTATTGGCCCAGATGCCCTGTTTCGAGCCGGGCGACTGGACGAAGAGCGGCGCCACGACACGAATGTCTGCGCCACTGGCAATGGCGTTGAAGATGGCCGCACTCGGCTGGCCGCCGAGCACGTCTGCGCGCCCCGTGGACAGGAGCACGATGCCGTCGCTCGACTTGGCGAAGGTGTATTCGATGTCGATGTTCTCCTTGTCGAACTCCCCCATCCGGTCGGCAAGCAGCATCGGTATGTAGGCCTCGACCTTGGCGGTCATGGCGACGATCACCTTCTCACGCTGCGGTAGTGGCTTCGGCGCGTCGGAGCCTTCGGCACGGGCGCCGAAGCTTGCCCCGATCACGGCGGCGGCGAGTGCCAGTTTCTTCCATAGAGATTTCATTGCTTCCTCCCTGTTGCTTCTTTTCGCCGCCGGTCCTCCACCGGTCGGCAACCTCCTGGAGCGTCGTGCGTCCGAACGGACGCAAGAGGACGCCCTGATCCATTGCCCCTGCACCTCGTGCTCTCCGGAAAGCGTTCCGGATTCGGACCGATGCGCTTGTCAGCCCGCGTCGTAGACCAGCTTCCAGCTCGACCCGGCGAGTTGCCTTATGCGCGGACCACCAAACTGGAATGCCGGGTCATCAGGCGGCTCGGCGAATGAGATGACCGCGGTATCCGGAGCCGGCGGCAGTGCTGCCCAGATCCGTCTGCCCGCCGTGTCTATGTCGACGCGATTTGGAATGTTGCGCTTGAGGCTCGCCACGCGCGGATAGAGTTCGGGATCGACTTCGGCTGCCGCGCGCAGGGCCGGCGTATCGACGCCGCCCGGCCGTACCGCCACCACCCATGGCCCGGTTCCGCCGCGGCTTTCGCGTTCGCGTGCGACGACTTCGACCCAGTGTTCGACCGCAACCTTGGACGCACAGTAGGTGGCCAGCCCTTCGAGCGCTGCCACTGCGGCTCCGGAAGAGAGCATCACCAGCCCTGCCTCATAGCCGGGACGACAAGCGTCGAGAAACGCTTCAGCAAGCACGAAGGGTGCAGCGAGATTGGCAAGAACGCCCTTCTCGTATGTCTCAGAGGAGACCTTGCCGACCACGCCGATCGCTTCGGAATAGTATGCGTTGTGAATGAATATGGCGCGCTTGCCGCGAAAGGCAGCCAGCTCCCGGATGAAATGCCCACGGACGCGATCCCATGACGCGGGGTCGGTCAGGTCGAAGGTGACGCTCTCATAGTCGGGGTGCTTCCGACGCGACAGATTGATGACGCGGGCATTCTTGAACGGAACGTTGCGAGCAAGCCCGAGGCCCACACCCTGCGTCGCGCCGCTGATCCAGACAATGGTATCGTGCATCAATGCCCCCCTCTCAGTTGCGCAACACGACCGCACAGGTCGGGCCCAGATCGCTCGAGCTCACGAAGCAGCAGTCGGCTTGCTCGACCTGACCGGTGGAGGTGCCGCGCATCTGCTTCACGCCTTCGGTGATCATGTTGAAACCATGCAGATAGACCTCGGAGAGGCTGCCGCCGCCGGTGTTTACCGGCAGGCGTCCACCGAGCGCGACGCCCCCATCCTCGGTGAAGGCAGCGCCTTCACCTCGCCCACAGAAGCCGTAGCCTTCGAGGGTGAAGAACACCTCCGGCGTGAAGGCGTCGTAGAACTGCGCCACCTTGATGTCGGCAGCGCGGAAGTCGCTCTGGCGCCACAGGGACTTCGCGCAGGTCGCAGCCTGCGAGCGCATCGGATCGGCCGTGAAGTAGTTGGCAAGGATGGCGCTGCCGCCATCGAACCCCTGGGCTGCGGCGTGGACGTAGACGGGCCTGTTGCGGCAATCCCTGGCGCGATCCACTGCTGTGACGACGAAGGCGATCGCGCCGTCCGTCTCGAGGCAGCAATCGAATAGGCAAAGCGGCTCGCTGATCCAGCGCGCTGCGAAATAGTCTTCGCGGCTCATCGGCTTGGCATGCATGAAGGCCTTGGGATTGCGGTTGGCATGGCTTCGGAACGCCAATGCGACATTGGCGAGATGATCGCGGGTGGCGCCGAATTCGTGCATATAGCGGGTGTACATCACGCCGACCTCGTCGACAGGCCGGATGATGCCCCAGGGTCTCAGCCAGGTGTCACGGCTGCCCTGAATGCGCTGCTCCAGTTGCGCCCAGACACGGCTTGCACGGCCGCTCCGCTTGCGCGAGCGCCAGCCGACGACCACCTTGGCCTGGCCGGTGGCAATCGCCATGGCCGCATGGCCGACGGTACCGCAGCCGCCATGTCCGCCGGCGGGCATCTGCGAATAATAGGTCACCTCCTTCATGCCGAGATCACGCGCGATGTCGTGCTGGAAGACGTTCTCCATATTGAGCGAGCAGAGGCCGTCGACCTCCGACGGCGAGATGCCGGCGTCGTCGAGCGCCGCCTTGATCGCCATGCAGGCAAGCTGCTCCTCGCTTTGCACCATGGCCTTGCCAAAGGCGGTCTCGCCAATACCGACAATCGCAGTCCGGTCCTTGAGGGAGATCATATCGCTCATGGCTTCAGGCTCTCGGAAACGCGCGGCATCCAGCGCGGCAGGGTGATGTCGTCGGAGACGGCAGCAAAGGTGACGTCGACTGGCATGCCGATGCGGATTGCCGAAACTGGTACGCTGTTGATGGCAGCGTTGGGTGCCGCAACCAGGCTGCCGACCATGCGGATATGCGGATGGTCTTCGAATTCGACGACGATCATTGGATACGGCACCACATCCTGGAAACCAGGCAGCGTCGGACCATGCGCAACACCGTACGACCAGACAGAACCTCGACCGGACGTTTCGGCCCATTCCGTCTCGGCATGGGCGCAGGCGGCGCAGAACGGATGTGGTGGAAATTGACAATGGCCGCAGGCCTTGCAGCGCTGGACGACGAGGCGACTCTCGCGTGCCGCGTCCCAGAAGCCCGCCGTGTCGGGATCGTCAGCATAGGGCAAAGGGATGGCTGTCATGGTCTTGTCTCTGTCGGATTGCGGGGAAACGGCAATTCAATCGCCTCAAGCACCGGATCGCCTGAAAGCGCGACCTGGACGTCGACCTGTCGGGCGCAACCGGGACAATAGAAATGGCGGATGCGGAAGCGTTCGCTGCCGGGATAGCGGTCGGTGATGGCTGATCGCTCGCCGGCGACGGCTTCATGGACGGCAAGGGATGCGTAGATGTCCTCGCCAGCGTCGCAGATACCATGGCCGCAGACGGCGCATACGACCTGCTCGCCACCGGAGACTGCGACGGCCCGGAAATGGCTGGACAGGCGACGTCCGCTGACCGGACCTTCAATCGTGCGCGGATCGCGACCGCCGAGCCGAACCTTGAGCCGTGCTTTTCGCGCGGCCTCTGACGCGTCACGGTCGATCTCTACCTGGTCGCCGTCGAGACGCAGGACCACGCCAAAGTCGCGCAAGGCATTGCCCACACTGACGAGACCATCGAGCACATCCATGGCAACCGCAGCCGGATCGCGTTCGAGCGGATCGCCAAAGCCGCCGCCCCCTTGCGAGGACGTGACCAATATCTGATCCGGATAGAGCCTGGTTGCAGCATCGGGCAGCCGAAAATCAGTGGCATCAGCAAGCTCCGCCCAGCCGCTTGAAACGGCCACCGGCACGTCACAACTCATGATGGCGAAGCCGCTGGGCAAACCGGGTTCACCGCCTGCTGCGCCCATTGTCGCCGGATGCTGCAAGCCTTGCGCCATGGACAAGAGTGCGATCGATCGGTCGGTCTGGTGCGGGCGATAGGCATGCATTGCGCCGACGCCACCGCGTCGCATGCCGGGACCGCCGGAATCGGCCAACTCGCGGCGCGTCAGATAGAGCACGGGATAGTATGCTTCGTTGGTTTCGAGGTTCGACGGCGTCGCGCCCGGCGACGTCGCCGTACCCGACGTGTCGCTCCCGTCGGCACGGACGGTGGCGCCGCCGCCGCCGCTCAGCTCATCCAGAAACAGCGTGGTGAACGGGGTGCCGTCGCGCCGGTGTCCCGAAATCGACATGCCGCCGGCGCCCGAGGACTGCGACGAGGCCATGGCCATGTGCGCATGCGCCGCCGATCCGTCGAGCAGGCGCGCGAGGCAACCGCTGACGCAGTTGCGGATCGCTTGTGCCGAGGTGCCTGTGCTCATCGCGACGCCGGCCGGCCACTCGGCATCAACGATCGAAGCCTTTCGAGTATGTATGTCGATGGTGCGCCATATGGCGCCGGGCATCCAGGGCAGGCCCTGGCAGATGTGGACGAGCACCGCCGCCATGGTGAAGTTGGCCAGCGTCGGATAGGTGGAGTTGACCGCGCCAGGAGCCTGGTCGTCGCTGGCGGTGAAGTCGAAGCTGAGCTTGTCGCCTGCCTTGGCCATGGCGAGGCGGACGGCGTAGACTTGGTTCGGCAAATAGTCGGCGCCGCTACGCTGCTCATGCTGAATGAACGAGTTCTCGCGCCAAATGCCATCTGGCAGCTCAATGAGGCGGCGCCGGAAGGCTGCCTCCGTCGAAGCAAGCAGCCTGTCCATCGCGTGCACGAGACCATCGGTGCCATAGGCGGCGCAGAGTTCCAGCACCTGACGTTCGGATGCGCGGTTCGCCGCGATCTGGCCGAGCAAATCGAGCGCGTTGAGCTCGGGTGTTCGGGTGCGGGCAAGGTAGTCGCGCTCGATGTCGCGGCGGACGCTGCCTGCCTCGACGATCTTGACCGGCGGGATCGGGATCGCTTCGTCGAAGATCGAGCGGGCTGCATAGTTGAAGCCGCCACTGACCGGGCCGCCGACATCCGGTTCGTGCACCGTCGACCCCGCCCAGGCAATCAGCCTGTCGCCGTGAAAGATCGGTGCCACCAGCGTCACATCGGGCTGATGCAGCGTCCCGAGATAGGGATCGTTGGTAAGAAACTGGTCACCGCGACCAATACCCGGGTTTTCGCCATAGCGATCGAGGATGTCGCGAACGATAAGGTTGAGCGATGTCGACTGCACCAGAATGAACTTGCTGCACGAGATCACGGTGCCGTCGGCCGTCATGATCGCGGTGTTGAAATCACTCGCCTCGGAGGCGATCTGCGAACCCGAGACACGGACCAGCGTCTCGCCTGCATCCGCGTTGATGGCTTCAAGTCGGTGGCGGATGATTTCGAGCTCGATCGGACCGATTGTCATGCGAATTCCCCGATGCTGGGCGAAGGCGAGCGCTTGTGCACCGCAGGCACGGTCATGGTTAGGTTGCCGTCCACGTCGGTCGTCACCGTCTGGCCGGGATAGATGACTGCCGTTGTCTGGTCGGATTCGATGAAGGCAGGTCCCGATATCACGACACCCACGCCAAGCTCGGCCCACAGGAAGACCGGCGTCTCCTGCTCACGCCCCCCGAACCAGGCCCGCCGTTGCCGGCTGGGCCGGAGCGCGCCGCGCATCCCCGTCGGGGCGCTGTCGGGCATGACGATCGGCATACGCGCTTCAACGACGACGGCCGCAAGTTCGATCGTGCTTTTTGCATGGGCCGAACCCCGACCAACGATCTGCTCGTAGCGGGACCGGAACGCGGCCTCGGCAGCGGCAATCTCGGCTCTACCAAGCCGTGACGACGGCACTTCGATGTCGATCCGGTGCAGCTGGCGAGAAAATTTCAGACCGATCTTGCGCCGTATCTCAACGGCACCTGCCAGGCTCGCCTCCGCCAGCCCCTCGAATTCGCCTCGGGCGCGCTGCTCAAGCCGACCGAAGGCGTCGATCTCGCCATCACGGAAGTCCTGCAGCGGCCGGGCGGGCAGCTCGATTTCATAGGAGGTCCGCATGTCGCTGGAGGCTGCCCCCCAGGCGGAGAACTCCGGCGCCAGCCGCGGTATGACGATTGCCTTCACACCGATCTCGGCGGCATAGCGCCCGACATGCTGAGGTGCTGCCCCGCCATAGGCATAAAGCACGAAGTTGCGAGGATCATGGCCGCGTTGCACGCTGGCGCGGCGGACGAGATCGGCCATCTGTGCATTGGCGACGCGCAAGATCCCCTCGGCCGCCTCTTCGATTTCAAGGCCGAGCTTGCCGGCAAGCGGCGCAAGCGCCGACCGCGCAGCGTCGCGATCCAGGATGAGCGCGCCGCCGAGGTGATCGAGATGGCCCAGAACGACAGCGGCATCCGTCACTGTAGGCTGCGTGCCGCCGCGGCCGTAGCAGGCCGGGCCGGGCATCGAACCGGCGCTTTGCGGTCCGACCCGCAACACGCCGAGTTCGGGATCGGCATAGGCAATGCTGCCTCCACCCGTTCCGATAGAGGCCAGGTCTATGACGGGAACGGCCAGGCTATGCCGGTCGATGCGTGGTCGGGAAGCGGTCGGCAGGGCACCACCGACGACGAGGCCGACATCGAAGCTCGTGCCGCCGACGTCGGTGGCAAGCACGTCGGCATGCCCAAGCCGCGCGCCGATCTGGCGGGCGGCCATGATGCCGCCGACGGGTCCGGATTGAAGCAGATGTATCGGGGCGTCGTGCAGCGAACTCGCGCGACGCGCGCCGCCGCCCATGGTCACGATCAGGAACAGGCCCGAAAATCCCTCATCGCGCAACGCCTCGTCGAGCGAGGTCAGGTAGTCGCCGACAAGAGGTGCGACATAGGCATTCATGGCAACGGTCGCGGTGCGCTCATATTCGCCGATACGTGGCGCGAGCTCGCTCGACAACGTCACATGCAGGCCAGGTGCCTCCTCGGCAACGAGTTCGGCGAGACGGCGCTCGTGACTGCCATTGACCGGCGACCACATCAGCGCGATGCCGATCGCCTCGGCACCGCGCGCGACCAGTTGGCGGATCGACTGCCGGGCCTGCTCTTCATCCAGCGGCACGATGATGTTGCCATCGACGTCGATGCGTTCGCGTACACCGATGATGCGGCGGCGGGGAACGAGCAGATCCGGCTTGCGCCATTTGAGCGCATTGATGCTGTCCTCGTCGGGCAGGCCGTGCACCTTGTTGGAACGCGCCATCGGCAGTGTCGCCTCAAAGCCTGAGGTCACAAGCAGGCCAACCTTGGCGCCGGCGTTGGTGAGCAGGGCATTGAGGCCGACGGTGGTGCCGTGCGACAGGATGTCGGTCACCTCGAGGATTTCGCGCAGGCTCTTGCCAAGCGAGCGGGAGGCGACAGCAAGCGAGGCGATCACACCTTCCATCAGGCGGCCGTGCGTCGTCAGTGCCTTGCCGACCCCGATCCTGCCGTCGCCGGTAAGAATGACCGTATCGGTAAAGGTGCCGCCAGTGTCGATGCCGACGATCTGCATATGCAAACTCGCAAATCACTCTTCAGGACGCAGTCCACCGTCCGTCGAACGCATGGCGCTCGCCGTTGGTGGCCTGCCGTGAACGCCGGAAATCCGGCACGGAATTGAAACAATCCTGCGGGGAACGAAAGCCGCCGCCGCTCTCCAAGGCGGCAACGATTTCCGCCACTTGAGACACGTCGATTAGGCGTCGAACGGAACAAGCTGTCAAACGCAACCGGCACTTTTCCGGCTATCCGGAAAATCTGCGGAAGCGATTGTTTTGATTTCGCCTATCGGCCTAGCCTCCCGTCCGCGGATGCCCTTGGCGCTCGCTGGATTGCACTTCCTCACGGAGCGACAGATGAACTCATTGCGCAGAACCGACATATCAGCTGCCATGCCATTGGTCGCCGAGGCCCCTGCCAAGATAGAAGTGCGAGGGGTGCGCAAGCGTTATGACGCCAACGGCAATGTCGAAGCGCTTGCCGGTGTCGATCTCAAGGTGAGGAGTGGCGAATTCGTCTGCCTCGTCGGTCCGTCGGGTTGCGGCAAGTCGACGGTACTCAGGATGATTGCCGGCCTGCACAGGCCGAGCGAGGGCGAGGTCCTCGTCCATGCCAGTGGCACGCGCGCGGTTCCCACCGCCATGGTGTTCCAGAGTTACAATGTGTTTCCGTGGAAGACGATCCAGGCCAATGTCCGCTTCGGTCTGGAGATGACAGGCATGTCTGGCGCCGAGGCCGACAGGCGCGCGACGGCCTGGCTCGGCAAGATGGGCCTCGCCGACTTCGCCAATGCATATCCGCCGGCTCTTTCCGGCGGCATGTTGCAACGTGTCGCCATCGCTCGCGCCATGGCGGTCGAGCCTGAAATCCTTCTGATGGATGAACCTTTCGCCGCGCTCGACGCCCAGCACCGTCGCATCCTGCAGGACGAGTTGCTGACGCTCTGGCAAGAAGACAGACGCTCAGTCGTCTTCGTCACCCACAGCCTTGAAGAAGCGTTGCTGCTCGGCGACCGGGTCGTGGTGATGTCGGCGCGGCCAGGTCGCATCATCGCCGAATTCGAGGTGCCTTTCGCCCGACCACGCGCGCCGGAAATCCGCGGAGAGCCCATGTTCGCCAAGCTCGAGCAGGAAATCTGGAACCTGTTGCGAGAGCAGGTCGGCAAGCACGCTGCCTGAAACAGACATCGACGCGGAGGAGGCGACGAGCATGGAAAAGACCATCGCTATCAGACCGGGCGAAGCCGAGCGCGACCCACGTGGTTATGCGCTGCGGGCGCGAAGGCAGGAAAAGGTGCTGGCGATGGCGACGCCCGTCGTGTTCTTCATCCTGTGGGAGATCTGCGCCCGCGCCGGCCTTCTCGATTCACGCTTTTTTCCCGCCCCGAGCGCGATCTTCCTGTCAGCGGTCGAAATGCTGCGCACAGGAATGCTGCAGCAGGATGTGATCGCGAGTGCTCTGCGTGTGCTCGCCGGCTTCGCCATCGGCGTCACATCAGGCCTTGGCGCCGCCCTGTTGCTCGGCCTGTCGCGCCTGACACGCGCCGCGCTGGAGCCGTTCCTTACCGCGCTCTACACGGTGCCAAAGCTCGCCCTGCTGCCGTTGCTGCTGTTGATCTTCGGACTTGGCGAACTGCCGAGCGTGCTGCTTGTCGGCATGACCGTGTTCTTCCTGGTCTGGATCCAGTGCATGGAGGCAGTGCTTGCCATCCCCGAGAACTATCACGAGGCCGCCCGCTCCTTCGGCGCCAAGGGCTGGAATATGTTCAGGCACGTCACCTGGCCGGCACTTTTGCCACAGCTGTTCATTTCCATGCGCATCGCCATCGGCACGGCGGTGCTGGTCATCGTCGGCGTCGAGTTCGTCCAGGCAAGCCAGGGCATAGGCTATCGCATCTGGCATTCGTGGTCGCTGTTTCAGGCCAACCGGATGTATGTCGGTATCTGCACCGTAGCCCTCATGGGTTTCCTGTTCAGCTCGCTGGTCCGCTGGCTCGGACGGTTGATGCTGCCCTGGACGGCGTCCTCGACCAAAGGATCCCGCTAGATCCAACGCAGCATCCGAACTGCCCCGAAATGCGATAGCGCGCTTCGGGGCCGTTCGGCGAGATGGGCATCATTCTTCGTCTGCCCTTGTAGTGCCACCCGGCAGGGCGTGGCAGCTAGCTGACCTTTGGGAGGCCCGAATGAATTCCAAGATCTATATCCACGAATATATCGACATCATCGGCGCCAACCGGGCTAACTACTTCAAACACATGACGACCGACTGGGGTCGGCACAGTGCCGAACGCCTTCAAAAATGCTTCGGCGTCTGGGGGACGCTCGGCAGCACGGGCCGTTGGCCACAAGTGGTGAACCTGTGGGAGTACGAAGACTGGGACAGCCTGGCTGCCAGTTTCGCGCATGAGACCGGCACGGACACGATGCAGGACAAGTCGCTTGAGATGTGGTGGCTCACGGCTCAAAATTACCGCAGTGGGGGCCTCGACCGATTGTTGATCGCAGCCCCTTACTCACCCGACATAGAGCAACTTTGTGCCGACGGCAGTGTGGTCGGCGCCAAGGTATTCCTGCACGAGACAGTCAATATCAAGCCAGGCCTGGCGCAGGATTATTTGCGGCTGGTGTCGGAGCATTGGCTTGGCCAGGCAATGGAATTGGGGCTGCAGCTTGTCGGCGCCTTTCGCACCGCCATGCGCAATGATTCCGAGGTCGTGCTTATCTGGGCCATGCGGGAATGGAGCGACTGGGCTCGCGTCGGCATGGCCGAAGACGGCGAGCCTTTCCGCACATGGCGCGCCAGGACCAAAGACATTGCGATCGACTGGGTCGGCCACCTGATGTGTTCGGCACCCGCCTCTCCATTCAAGACTGGAGTCCAGCCCTAGCAGGCGGGACGCCCGGCATTCCAGCGCCACTGCGCGCTTGCCGCGTCGGCGGGATTGATTGCGAGCACTCCTAGTTTACCAAATGCTGTTGGCTTTGAACCATCGCAATGGCTGCTTTCCACACCGACCTAGTGGTGTGCCAAGGCTGTCAGCCGATGACTGGAAATTGCAGCGTCTGCCTGAACGGCGAGAATGGGCGCAGGTCATTCACGAGCTAGCCTGTGTGGATCAGTCGACAGTCTTTCTTCCCATCTCTTTCGCGGCGGCTTACCATGCCTTTTGGCATAGGAGGCTTCGATGACATCAAGCTTCAACGTGCAGGATGCGGCCGGCTATGAGCAGTTGATGGGCCGCTGGAGCCAGAAACTCGCAATCCCCTTCATCGACTTTGCCGGCCTCGCCGATGGCGAGAAAGTGCTCGACGTCGGCTGTGGTACCGGC
Source organism: Aminobacter ciceronei (assembly GCF_014138625.1). Classification (GTDB taxonomy): domain Bacteria; phylum Pseudomonadota; class Alphaproteobacteria; order Rhizobiales; family Rhizobiaceae; genus Aminobacter; species Aminobacter ciceronei. Next base: position 38,857 of record NZ_JACJHY010000005.1, on the reverse strand, counting down.
AGCCTGACCTTCGTGCTGGCCAAGGCTGCAAATCTCGGGGAAATCGCGGCCATCGACTTCTCGCCGGTCTTTGTCGCTGCGGCTCAGGCGCGCAATACGGATCCGCGCATAAAGATCAGCCAGGCCGATGCCTGCGCCCTGCCCTTCCCGGACAACAGCTTCGACCGCACGCTCGCGCTTCTGGTGCTGCATTTCGTGCCCGAGGCGCCCAAGGCGATCGCGGAGATGGCCAGGGTGACGCGGCCGGGCGGGGTGGTCGCGGCCGCGGTGTGGGATCATTATGGCGGCATGCCCGGCATGCGCATGGTCGTCGACTCGCTGGCAGCGCTCAGCGAAGCCGGCCGGCAACTGCGCGCCCGCTACTGCTTCCAACCGATGATGCAGCCGGGCGAAATGAAAGCCGCCTTCGCCGCGCAGCGGCTGTCAGGCGTCGAGGAATCCCAGCTTTTGCTGCGCATGGACTATGCGGACTTCGACGATCTCTGGGCGCCCATCGGCGCAGGCGAAGGTCCGATCGGCAAATTTATCGCCATGCTCGACCAGGCGGACAAGGCGAGCGCCGAAGCTGCCGTTCGCGATGCCTACGAGGCCGGCCGCCCCGACGGCCCGCGCTCCTTTGCCAACATCGCCTGGGCCGTGCGCGGGACTGTGAGCTGAATCGACGCCGGCAGATACAACGGGGCGACAGAGGCTTTCCTCAGTCCTTAAAGTACTGTCGCACCACAAGGCTGCCTTGCCGACACGGAACCACCTGGTTCGGCGGACTGACCATGAGGGTAGGGCAAACACCGGCGACGCGCTGGTCGCTCTTGGGAACGCAGGGCGTCGCCGCCCTCCCGACAAAAGGGAGGGCGAAGCCCCTTCAACCGACATCCAGCACGATCTTGCCGATGTGCTCGCCCTCTTCCATGCGTTCATGCGCCCGCCAGGCTTCCTTGAGCGGGAAGATCATGTCCATGACAGGCGCGACGCGGCGGACGGCCAGCAGCGGCCACACCTGGGCTTCGAGAGCTGCGGCGATGCCGGCCTTGAACTCGGTCGTGCGCGGCCTCAGCGTCGAGCCGGTATGGGTCAGCCTTTTGACCATCAGCTTCGAGAAATCGGCGCTCGCCACCGCCCCGCCTTGCGTCGCGATCTGGACGATGCGGCCGTCGACGGCAGCGGCATTGTAATTGCGGCCGACATAGTCGCCACCGACCATGTCGAGGATGACGTCGGCACCCTTGCCGCCGGTGGCATCCTTCACCGCCTCGACGAAATCCTCGTTGCGGTAGTTGATCGCCCGGTCAGCCCCGAGCTTGAGGCAGGCGGCGCATTTGTCGTCGGAGCCGGCGGTGACGATGACATAAGCGCCGAAGGCCGAAGCGAGCTGGATCGCGGTGGTGCCAATGCCCGACGAGCCGCCATGGATCAAAAGCGTCTCACCCGCCTTCAGCGCACCACGCTCGAACACGTTGTGCCAGACGGTGAAGAAGGTTTCGGGCACCGCCGCAGCTTCGGTGAAGGTGAAGCCCGTGGGCATGGGAAGCGCGTTGGTCTCGTGCACCCTGGCATATTCGGCATAGCCGCCGCCCGGCGTCAGCGCACAGACCGCGTCGCCGATGCGCCAGCGCGTGGCACCCTCGCCAAGTGCTGCTACCTCGCCCGACACTTCGAGCCCGGGCAGGTCGGAGGCGCCCGGCGGCGCGGGATAGGCGCCCTTGCGCTGCTGGACGTCGGGTCGGTTGACCCCCGCCGCATGCACCCGGATCAGGATCTCGCCGGCGCCCAATTCCGGCAGGTCGCGCTTCTCGGCCTTGAGCACGCGGGGCCCGCCCGGCTGGCTGATCGCCACGGCCAGCATCTTTTCGGGAAGTTTGGCAGGCTTGGCCATGTCTTTCGGTCTCCGCTGGTCCGGCGCGCCCCGGACTTTACATGTGGTTGAACGCACTATGTATTCGGATTGGCAAGTCAGGCAAACGCCTGTCTGCGATGGAGGTGTGCGAGATGGCGCTGTTCGACGACGAGCCGGTGAAGAAGAAAACCGTCCATGAGATCGGCCAGGATCTGTCGCTGCTGTCGGTCGGCGAGCTCAGCGAGCGCATCGCGGCCCTGCGCGCCGAGATCGGGCGGCTCGAGGCCGAGCTCACCGTCAAGGGCTCGACCAAATCGGCCGCCGAGGCGCTGTTCAAGCGCGGCTGAACCGCGCACCGCCACCGATATGCCCCAAACGGGTTATCATCAGGTGCCAGTGCCTAATTGATTCGTGGTGGGACTTCAGATGCTCGCAACCTACCGGCCGATCCTGTCGTTGCTCCGCGGCACCGCCTTCCTGCTCGCAGCATCGGGCCTGCATGGCCTGCTGCTGCCGCTGCGCGGCCAGGAAGAAGGTTTTTCCACCACCGCACTTGGCCTGATGGGCACTGCCTGGGCCGGTGGTTTTGTTGCCGGCTGCTATTTTGCCCCGCGTGTCGTCCGCCGCGCCGGCCATGTACGCGCCTTCGGCACCTTCGCCGCATCGGCCGCCATCATTGCGCTGCTGACCGGCCTGATCGTCAACGAATATGTCTGGATCCTGCTGCGCGCCTTCACCGGCTTCGCCATGGCCGGCGCCTTCATGGTCATCGAGAGCTGGCTCAACGAGCGCGCCACCAACGAGAACCGCGGCACCGTCTTCGGCCTCTACATGATGGTCACTTATGCCTCGATCATGGCCGGCCAGATGATGGTCGCCGGCGGCGACGTTACCAGCGCCTCGCTGTTCATGGTGACGGGCATCCTGTTCTGCCTGTCGCTGATCCCGACAGCCGTCTCCAGCGCCGCCCACCCCAAGCCGCTGCAGGACGTCTCGCTCGACATCAAGGGGCTTTACGCCAATTCGCCGGTCGCCTCCGTCGCCTGCTTCCTCATTGGTGTCGCCAATGGCGACTGGGGCACGCTCGGCGCCGTCTATGGCGCACGCATCGGCATTTCGACACCTGAGATCGCGCTGATGATGAGCCTCGTGGTCGTCGCCGGCGCAGCACTGCAGATCCCGATCGGCAAGGTCTCCGACCGAACCGACCGTCGTTATGTGCTGATCGGCGCCTCGCTCGCCTCGGCGGTAGCCGCCGTGCTGATCTTCCTGATGGCGCCGCGCTCAGGCGCCTTCGTCATCGCCATGACCGCCTGCTACGGCGCCTTTGCCTACACGCTTTATTCGCTGGCGGTGGCACATGCCAACGACCACGCCAAGCCTGAGGATTTCGTCAAGGTTTCGGGCGGGCTGCTGCTGCTCTACGGCTTCGGCACCATGGTCGGGCCGCTGCTTGGCGCCGGCCTGATGGATTACATGCGGCCGGAAGCGCTTTTCCTCGCGACAGCTGCCGCGCATTTCATGCTCGCCGGCTACACCGCGCTGCGCATCAAGCGGCGTGCGCCGGTGCCGATCGAGGATCGCGAGGCCTTCAAGACTCAGCCGGCCGACCGCAGCGCGACGCCGGAATCGCTGCGCCTCGACCCCAGGCACGAGGACGCCGCCTGACAGCAAGGTGGTGCGACGAGACGCCAGTACGGCGATTGCGACCGGTAGTTGAGATTTCGCCGATGTTGCGGCACAAATGAGCCATGACAACTGACGCGCCCTTCCTCGCCATATCGGATGCCAACCGGCGCCATCTGCTGGAAGAATTGCGGCGTGGCCCCAAGACCGTCAGCGAACTTGCCGCCGGCCTGCCGGTTTCACGCCCGGCGGTGTCACAACACCTCAAGGTCTTGCTCGACGCCGGCCTTGTCAGCGCCCGCGCCGAAGGCACGCGCCGGGTCTATGCGGTCAGCGTTGCCGGCTTCCGCAAGCTCAACATCTGGCTGGACCAGTTCTGGGACGCCTGAGGCTTTGTCCGGTGCCGCCTCGGAGGCGGTCATGCCCAGGAGAATGGATGCGCCAGTCCTATGCCGGGCAATAACGCGACGTACCAATGATGTGGCTGATCGCGGCAATGGCCTGGCGGCACCGCCGGCTCAACCACCGATACGCACGAGCATCCCGCTGCGGATGCGCTGTTCCGGTCATGCGATGATTTGGCTGATAAAGATCACCCTGATCCGGCGGCGATGTTGCTTCGCCGCCGGCTGTCGGGCCCTTGCCGAAAATCAGGGCCTTGCTGGAGACCTCGTGCCTGAGCCTAGTGCTGTGACTGAGCCTAGTGCTGCGTCGGGTCACCTTTCAGCTTTTCAATCTCGTCCTTGAGAGCCAGCTTGCGACGCTTCAGCGCTACGATTTGCAGGTCGTCCATGGATGGATGATTCATTGCTTCGCCGAGCTGGCGCTCGACGTCACCATGTTTGCGCTGGAGTTCTTCAAGATGGGAAGCAAGAGACATGATTGGTTCTCCCTTTCATGGTTTCCTCGATGCTCCGGGCACAGCCCTGCCCACCGCAGACAGTGCTCTGTGACGGAACCATGACAGTCTGCCATCCCCCGTCGGCGATGTCGAATAAAGTGTGGTAGCATTTCCTGACAGCGTGAAATGTGATAAGGGCTTCGCGCCGGTGACAAGGAGTCGCCGACCCCGCCTTAGGAGCGCCCCGGGTGCGCCAGTGAGTTTGCAGACGGTAGACATGTCGGAACAGGAACAAGCCGAGATTCGTCTCGAGTTTGCACGCTTGAAGCAGGACCATGCGGATTTTGATGCCGCAATCAACGCGATGATCGCGATGGGCTGCGATACGTTGCAGATCCAGCGGATGAAGAAGAAGAAGCTGGTCCTCAAGGACAAGATCAGCCAGATCGAAGACCGCATCATCCCCGACATCATCGCCTGAGAAACCGCCATTTTCGGACGGCCTTTGGTTGCGATGGCAGCGCATTTCGGTTAAGCGCAGGCTTATCAAGCAGGGGTGCCGCGCGTGAGCAAAGACAGGGTCGACGTCGCCATCATCATGGGGAGCCAGTCTGACTGGGCGACCATGCGCCATGCCGCCGAATTGCTCGAAGTGCTTGGCATCGCCTTTGAGGCACGCATCGTCTCGGCCCACCGCACACCCGACCGTCTTTACGACTTCGCCAAGGGCGCCAAGGCAGCAGGCTTCCGCGTCATCATCGCCGGCGCCGGCGGTGCGGCCCATCTTCCCGGCATGACTGCAGCCATGACCTCTCTGCCGGTGTTCGGCGTGCCGGTCGAATCGAAGGCCTTGTCGGGCCAGGATTCGCTGCTTTCCATCGTCCAGATGCCGGCCGGCATCCCCGTCGGCACGCTTGCCATCGGCAAGGCCGGTGCCGCCAACGCGGCACTGCTTGCCGCGGCCGTGCTTGCCCTGTCCGACGACGCGCTCGCCGCAAGGCTCGACGAATGGCGCGCTGCCCAGACCGCACGGGTCGCCGAACAGCCGACGGACGACGCGTGAGCGCGCCCCTTCCCCTCGGCGCCACCATCGGCATCATCGGCGGCGGCCAGCTCGGCCGCATGCTGGCCATGGCGGCGGCTCGCCTCGGCTACCGGACGATCGTTCTGGAGCCCCAGGCCGACTGCCCGGCAGCCCAGGTCGTCAATCGCCAGATCGTCGCCGCCTATGACGACCCCGCCGCTCTCGACGAACTGGCGCGCGCAAGTGCTGTCGTCACCTATGAATTCGAAAACGTGCCGGTTGTCGCTGCCGAACGGCTGGGCCGCACGATCGCCGTCCACCCGCCAGCACGCGCCCTCGAGGTTGCCCAGGACCGGCTCGTCGAAAAGACATTCATGAACGGGATCGGGATATCCACAGCCGGCTTCCGGCCTGTGGACAACGATGCCGAGCTGGCGGAGGCGCTGAAGGCCTTCGACGGCAGCGGCGTGCTGAAGACCTGCCGCATGGGTTATGACGGCAAGGGCCAGATGGTCTTCCGCAACGTGACGACAGGCGGCTTCGACGGCGCCTGCGCCTCGCTCGGCAATGTGCCGCTGGTGCTCGAATCCTTCGTTGCCTTCGAGCGCGAAATCTCGATCATCGCGGCGCGCGGCACCGATGGCAGCATCGCCGTCTTCGACCCGGCCGAGAACGTGCACCGCAACGGCATTCTGGCGACCTCGACGCTGCCGGCCACGATCGGCAGCGAAACAGCCATGGCAGCACGTGACGCGGCACGCAAGATCCTCACGGCACTCGATTATGTCGGCGTCATCGGCGTCGAGTTCTTTGTCCTTGCCGACGGCTCGCTATTGGTCAACGAGATGGCGCCGCGGGTACACAATTCAGGCCATTGGACCGAGGCGGCCTGCGTGGTCTCGCAGTTCGAGCAGCACATCCGCGCCGTCGCCGGCCTGCCGCTCGGCGACGCCAACCGCCACTCCGACTGCATCATGGAAAACCTGATCGGCGACGACATCGAAAGGGTGCCGGCCCTGCTGGCCGAGCCCGACGTCGCTGTGCATCTCTACGGCAAGGCCGAGGCCCGCCCCGGCCGCAAGATGGGCCATTTCACCCGGCTGTTGCCGCGCCGCTAAAAGACAGCCGCCAGCAATGGGCTGACTGCACCTGTGGCTGCGCCGGCTCGTCGTGCCGCCAAACTCACGCAGCAGGCCTTTGCATCGAACCGAAGAAGCCGATGATGCGCGTTATGCGCTTCTGGTCGCCATCGACAAAGGCGATGTCGAGGCCCTCGGGCGGCGATGATCCGTCGGGCATCACGAACTGCCACGCGAAGCGCGCGATGCCATGATGAACATCGACGTCACTGGTGCGCAGAATGCGGGCACCGGGATGCCTGGCCTGAATTCCCGCGATATGCGCAAGCAGCTCTTCCACGCCTTCGGCATGGACCGAGGGGTCGGTGTAGGTTGCACCCTCGCTCCACACCGAAAGCAGCAGGGCTCGCCGCTGCCCGGCATTCTCCGTGGACCAGGCAGAGCAATAGGTGTCGACGAGAAGCGTCAGAGACATTCCGTTTCCTTCATATCAAGTGATGGCATGAGGCTGGCCGACAGGTGGCCAGCCTCCTCGCTGCGCTGGCTCTCAGGCGGCCTTACCCATGAACTGCGACAACGCCGCGAAATCTCCATGCAACTGGCCGGCTGCAATCGCCCGCTGAAAGAAGAAGCCGTAACCGTCAACCACGGCGCGGTCGATGCCACGCGCATCCATGAGTTCCAGGAGGTGCTGGAACGCACTGTGATGGATGGAAATCGACGAAAGGGTCTCCTCGTCGCTGGCAAAACGGCCGGCATCGGTACGCTTGATGAGGTCAGTGACGAGCCCCTCGACAACGGGCGCTGTCGCCGTCCACTGCCGGCTCAGTTCGCCCAGATCGATGTCTTCGGCCTGGCTCACGGCAATGGCGTTGAGCGCTCCGAACAATGCACCCCACATCAGGGCCAGCAAAGCGCTATCAAGCGCATTGGCACGTCCAGGGTCTTGTCCGACATGCTGGACATTACCGCCCAACGCGCGAAAGACGGCCTCGTTGTCCCGAAAGGCCTGTCCCTGCCCCGAGACCAGGATGGTGCCCGCATCGGTGCCGATGAAGTCAGGCGTTGCCATGATCGCACCATCGAGATAGCCGGCGCCGTGCCTGCCACACCACTCGGCGGCATCGCGCGCACCCTGTGGCGTTCCCGACGTCAGGTCGACGATCAGCTTGCCGCGGACGGCGGAAGCGACTGCATCGTCGCGCAGGATGCCTGCAGTCGCCTTGTAGTCGCTGACATTCACGATGATGACTTCAGCTGAAGTCACGGCCTCAAGTGCTGAAGATGCGACAGTTGCGCCGAGCAAGGCGAGCGGTTCGGCCTTGTCTTTTGTACGATTCCAGACCGTCATGCGATGATCCGATGCAAGCAGGGCGCGGGCAAGGGCCGAGCCCATGCGTCCGGTTCCCAAAACGGCGATTGAACGCTTCATTCCAACTCTCCATATCAACTGGCGGCGCCACGACGCGACGTCTGTCGCGACGTCGTGGAGGTATGGTGAGATGGGCGGCACACAATACGAACCCGGGCGTAAGTAGTCACCTGGCGGTAAGGAGAGCAGCATGGACAAGACGGCGGACAATGGCTTTGTAGCGGCTGTCAGGATGACCGAAGGCAAATGGAAGATAGACATTCTTTGCCAGCTCGGAACGGCATCACGCCGATTCGGCCGGTTGAGGCAGTCGATTCCCGGGATCAGCGAAAAGATGCTGGCGCAACAATTGCGCGAACTGGAGGCCGATGGGCTCGTCGACCGGAAGGTCTATTCGGAATTGCCGGCCAAGGTTGTCTACTCGCTCACCGAACGCGGCGCAGCCCTCAACGCGGCAGCAGAATCACTATGCCGCTGGGGCGCGCAGTTCGGTCTTCCCTGCGATATCAAGAACAAAGCCGAATACGCCTGAGACGAGACCTCTGCCGCGGACTACCGGCCTACTGGCCCGGCACTGGACAGCTGAGGTCGCCCTCCTCGCATTTGAGGTAGCTGCCGAGTTGCGTCACACGCGCGTCGGTCAGTCCCTGCAGGCAGCCGGAATGGATCATCGGCTGGACCGATCCGCCTTCGACGCCGGAGGAGGCGAACTTGCATTCAGCATCGAGGAAGGCGATCCAGGCGCGCTGCGAATCCTGTAACAGCTTGCGCGCGCCGGCGTTGTCGGACAGGCGCTTCATGATGTCACCATAGGCGACATTCAGCTTGGCGTCTGACGCCGCGTAGTCTTGGGCCGCACAGATGTTCATGCCCATCTGGGTCTGGTCGTTGCGGTCGCACTCCTCGGCCGACGCCACCGATGCCACCATCACGCCGGCCATTGAGATCAAGAGAATCGAATGCCGCATCTGCCTCTCCGTTGTCTGACGAGCGGGAGGATTCCAGCGAGGCTGTCCACTGGCAAGTCCCCGTCCCGGCACGGCCACGACCATTGCCGGCAAAAAAGCCAATCAATCCGCCATGCTGTGCCCTGTCGCGGTTGACTGGCCAAGACTCCTCGTCTAAGAGCTACTCACACAAATTGGGCGCGCACTTTGGGCGTGCTTTTGGTTTCGGCCCGGAAGATGGGCCCCATCTGACGGGTTAGTGACATGAAGATCAAGAATTCGCTCAAGGCGCTCAAGGGCCGCCATCGTGACTGCCAGCTGGTTCGTCGCAAGGGCCGTATCTACATCATCAACAAGACTGCGCCGCGCTACAAGGCCCGCCAGGGCTGATGCTCGCCCGGCCACTCACGGCCGGCGCATCACGGCAATTTCAGTTTGACGTTCCCATGCGGGGGTCTAGAATTTCCGCATGCGGAGCGTTTTTGCCTTTTTTGTCCTGACCATCGCGGCAACGCCGCTGCCGCTCCAGGCGTTTGCCCAGACGAGCGGCGATACCGTCGTCGCCAAGGCCGACACCCAGCTCGATTCGCTGTTTTCCGACCTCAAGCGTGAGCGCAACGAAAAGGCCGCCGAACGCCTCGCCAACCGGATCTGGGAAGCCTGGTACAGGTCTGGCAGCGCTTCCGTCGACCTCATGATGCTGTGGGCGCAGCAGGCACTGGAAGCCAAGAAGTTCGACGTTGCCCTCGATTTCCTCGACCAGGTCGTGACCCTGCAGCCCCAATATGCCGAAGGCTGGAACCGCCGCGCCACCGTGCATTTCATGATGGGCAACTTCCGCAAGTCGATGACCGACATCGAACGCACGCTGGAGCTCGAGCCGCGCCATTTCGGCGCCCTCTCCGGCATGGCCCAGATCATGGCTGCCACCAACCACAACGAGCTGGCACTGCAGGCCTGGCAGCGCGTTCTGGTCATCTACCCGATGCTGCGAAATGCCCAAAACGAGGTTTCGCGGCTGGAGGAAGAGCTTGCGGGCGAAGGGATTTGAGAGGGGAGTAAGGCAATAGGGCAGTAAGTCGCCGATTGATGCCCCATTCCCCCTACTCCCTTACTGCCCTATTCTCCTACTCCCCTACTTCGCTACTCCCCTCCAACGAGCCGCATGAACATCCTCACCTTTGTCCTGGTCCTGCTCGTTGCGATCGTGCTTGCGCTTGCCGGCTTTACCGGCGTGGCCTCATGGCTGATCGAGCGCCTCAATCCGCCGGTGGGCAGCTTCATCGACATTGCGGGCGCCAACATCCATTACGTCCATGTACCGGCGCCTGTTGGCGCGGAGCTGCCGCCGCTGGTCTTCATCCACGGCGCATCCGCCAACCTGAAGGACCAGATGCTGCCGCTCAGGCCACAATTCGAAGGCCGCGCCGAGATGCTGTTTTTCGACCGGCCCGGCCATGGCTGGTCCGAACGCGGGCCCGGCAGCAACGAGACGCAGGAAGGGCAGGCCGCGACCATCGCTACCCTGATGGACAGGCTCGGTGTCAAGGACGCCATCATTATCGGCCATTCGTTCGGCGGCTCGATCGCGGCGACCTTCGCCCTGGAGCACCCTGAGAAGACGCGCGGGCTGCTGTTCCTGTCGGCGGCAACGCATCCTTGGCCGGGCGGCGACACCTCCTGGTACTACAGCCTGAGCGCCAGGCCGGTGGTCGGGCGGCTGTTCGCCGCGATGGTTGCCAATCCGGCCGGGCTGATGCACATCGATGCGGCCACGACCTGCGTCTTCTCGCCCAACAAGGCGCCCGATGTCTATGTCGACGAAGCCTCCATCAAGCTGGTGCTGCGGCCGCAGCCGTTTCGCGCCAATGCGATTGATGTCGAGGGCTTGTACCGGCACGCGCTGAAGACGGCGCCTCGCTATCCCGAAATCAAGGCGCCGACTGTGGTGCTGTCGGGCGACGCAGACACAGTCGTCTACGAGGAGATCCATTCGATCGGCCTTGCCCGCGACATTCCTGATGCCGAGCTGGTCTGGGTCAGGAACCTCGGCCACAAACCCGACTGGGTGGCACCTGATCTGGTCGCGGCAGCGGTTGAAAGGCTCGCCGGCCAACCACGTGACCTGCAGGCGATGGCGCGGCAGGTCGAGGCCCGCATTGCCGGCGACGCGTTCGGGACGGATATGTGCGTGAACGAGAAGGCGCCAAACTAAGGGAGTAGGGGAATAGGGGAGTAAGGGAACATCGAGAACGAGGAGGACGGCTTGAGCCGCCTACTCCCCTACTCCCATGAATTACCTGCTGCCTTTGCCTTCCGGCCCGACATAGGCGATGCGCAGCATGTTGGTCGAACCAGGGGTACGGAGCGGCACGCCGGCGGTGATGATGACGCGATCGCCGCCAGCGGCAAAGCCTTCGTTGAAGGCGACGTTGCAGGCGCGGTCGACCATGTCGTCGAGATCCACCGCATCCGGCGAGACGACGCAATGCGTGCCCCAGAGCAGCGACAGGCGGCGCGCGGTGGCGAGGATCGGCGACAGCGCGATGACAGGCACCTGCGGCCGTTCACGCGCCGCGCGCAGCCCGGTGGTGCCCGAGGCGGTGTAGGTGACGATTGCCGACAATTTCAGCGTCTCGGCGATTTCGCGCGCCGCAAGTGAGATGGCGTCGGCGCCGGTCGCTTCCGGCTGCGAACGCTGGGCGTTGATGATGCCGGGATAGGTCGGATCCTTTTCGACCTGCTGGGCGATCCGGTCCATGGTCGCGACCGACTCGACCGGGTACTGGCCGGCAGCCGACTCGGCCGACAACATGACGGCGTCGGCGCCTTCGAACACCGCCGTTGCGACGTCGGAAACTTCAGCACGGGTCGGCACCAGGGCCGTGATCATCGATTCCAGCATCTGGGTGGCGACGACCACAGGCTTGCCGGCACGGCGAGCCGCGCGGGTGATCTGTTTCTGGATGCCGGGCACGGATTCGATCGGCATCTCGACGCCGAGATCGCCACGGGCGACCATCAAGGCATCGGACAGCTCGATGATTTCGGCCAGACGGGCAACCGCCTGCGGCTTCTCGATCTTGGAGAGCAGGAGCGCGCGCCCTTGGGCAATCTTGCGCGCCTCGGCGAGGTCCTCGGGACGCTGGATGAAGGACAGCGCGACCCAGTCGACGCCGGTTTCGAGCACCGCGTCGAGGTCCTTGCGGTCCTTTTCAGTCAACGCGCCGACCGGCAGGTCGGTGTCGGGCAGGCTGACGCCCTTCTTGTCGGAAATCTTGGTGCCGGCAACGACCGTGCAGACGATCGACTTGCCGTCGGTCTTGGTTGCCCTGAGCTCCAGCTTGCCGTCATCGATGAGCAGACGGTGGCCGGTCTGGACCGACTTGAGGATTTCAGGATGCGGCAGGTGGACACGGCTCGACGTGCCGAGGTCGGGGTTGTCGTCGAGGGTAAAGGTCTGGCCGACTGATAGCTCTTCCTTGCCATTGGCGAACTTGCCGACGCGGAGCTTGGGTCCCTGCAGGTCGGCGAGGATGCCGATGGGCCGGCCAACCGCCTCTTCGACCGAACGGATACGGCCAACAAGCGTGCGCATCGAATCGTGGTCGGTATGACTCATATTGATGCGGAAGACATCGGCGCCCGCATCGAAGAGCTTGCGGATCATGACCTCGTCGGAAGAGGCCGGACCGAGTGTGGCGAGTATCTTGACCTTGCGGCTACGTCTCATTGACCGTTCGTTCCCGAGGCGGCCGCATTGCCGCCCGTTGCGGGCTCGTCGGTGAGCTGGACCATCCAGTTCGCCTGCTCGCCCGTGTCGTATTCCTGGAAGCCGGCACGCTGGAAACCGCGTGCTACGCAATCGGTGACCCCGGCAACCTTGAACTCTTTTTCAGCCACGCACATGTTGATGGGGCCGTCCCAGCGTCCGCCCCGCTCGGCATCTTCTGCATAGAGATAATAAAACCTCGATGACAGCGGGCCTTCGATCAGCGTCTTGCAGGTCTGCCCTTCGATGTGCCACCAGCCTTCGGTGATCCACCCCGCCTTGGCGCGATAGCCGATGCCGACGCCGACGAGGCTCTGCGTCGCGTTGCAGACCCTGAAATCGGCACGCGCAGGCGTCGCGGCAACGGAGGCAAACAGGGGAACCGCCAGGAAAAGGAAAAGCAATGCGAAGGCTGAGCGTACGCGCGGCCCCCCGGCAAGTTCCATCCCCAAGCCCCTCTTCGACGTATTTTTCATCTTCTGGTGCCCTTTTCGGCAATGTGCAAGCGCATGTCAACGCATGGCACGGCGCTTATCCAATCGATTTAGATGCGCTCGGCCGCCGTGATTTGCCGCCCCATCTGGCATATTCGAAAAAAGGTTGGCAAAACAACGGCGTTAGCACATATCCCCACAGCTGCAACGGCGTCAAAACCTACACCGAAGCCGTGCCGAAGGACAATTTGCCTCCGATGACGCGAAACACTCTCTTTGCCCCGTTCGAAATCATCGACGGCGACCGCGCCCAGGGGCTGGTGCTTTTGTGCGACCATGCCCGGCGCGACCTGCCGCAGGAATATGGTGATCTCGGCCTGCCGCCCGAGGAGTTCGAGCGCCACATCGCCTATGACATCGGCGCCGAACAGGTAACCCGCAAGCTGGCGGCGATGATCGGCGCGCCGGCGGTGATGGCCAATTTTTCGCGCCTTCTGATCGACCCCAATCGCGGCGAGGACGACCCGACCCTGATCCGCCAGCTCTATGACGGCTCGGTCATCCCGGGCAATTACCCGATGCCCGGGGAAGAGCGCGAGCGCCGGCTCGACACTTTCTACCGACCCTATCATGACGCTGTCGGCGCCATGATCGCCTCGGTGCACCGGCAGACCGGTACGGCACCCTTCATCCTCTCGGTGCATTCCTTCACGCCTGTCATGCAGGGCCGTATCCGGCCGTGGCATGCCGGCGTGCTGTGGGACATGGACCATCGTGCCGCCTGGCCGCTGATCGAGATGCTGGCCGAGGACATCGGCTTGGTCGTCGGCGACAACGAGCCCTATGATGGGGCGCTGCGCGGCGACACCATGTACAAGCACTGCATCGTCAATGGCTTTGCCCATGCGCTGATCGAAATCAGGCAGGACCTGATCGGCGACGACGCCGGAGCCGGAGCCTGGGCAGATCGGCTGGCGCCGATCGTTGACGCGATCAACCGCCGTGCCGACATACACGAAGTCAGACAATTCGGCTCGCGCACCGGGCCGCTGTGAAGGAGGTTACCATGGCCGAACTCAGTGAGGCGCAGCAGCGCGAATTCGAGGCGGCTGCCTTTCGCCGCCTGCTCGAACATTTGCGCGAGCGCTCCGACGTGCAGAACATCGACATGATGAATCTCGCCGGTTTCTGCCGCAATTGCCTGTCCAACTGGTATCGCGACGCAGCCGCCGGCGCCGGCGTCGAGTTGTCCAAGGAGGCATCGCGCGAGATCGTCTACGGCATGCCTTATGCCGAGTGGCAGGCCAAGTATCAGCGCGACGCCAGCGATGCGCAAAAGACCGCCTTCGAGGCCAGTCGACCCAAGGATCACTAGGCGATATTACGTCGCGTCGTGTCAGCTGCGCCGCCAGGTCCCCTTGACCCTCCTGCCGTCATCGGGCATCGAACCGGGCCGAAATGCCCCATGGCGCGCCGAGTCGCGCTGGTCCAATCACAATTGCGGAGTGCCCCATGGCCGACGAAATCACCGATACCAGCCAGACCGTTGCCGCCGGCCAGTTGCGCGCCTTTATCGAGCGCATCGAGCGGCTTGAAGAAGAAAAGAAGACCATCTCCGACGACATCAAGGACGTCTACGCCGAGGCCAAGGGCACCGGCTTCGACACCAAGGCGCTGCGCACACTGATCCGCCTGCGCAAGCAAGACCAGGCCGAGCGCGACGAGGCGGAAGCAATCCTCGACCTCTACAAAGCCGCTCTCGGCATGAGCTGAGGCCAATATGGCTGCGGCGCATCCAAGCGACCCCGCCGCAGCCATCGTGGCAAGCAATCTACGCCACGATCCGGGACTGCAACGGCGCAGCCATACTGGCTTTCCCCATGCCAAACGCGTCCGCGAAGTTCAAGACCTGATTGACCATCAGCGCGATCTGGTCTCCACAATCACAGCCCGGCAGAGACGAATTGGCAATGACGCCCAAAGGCGTCGGCCAACCGCGCAGGGCGTGCACGATCGAGCGCAGATGCTGCAGCGTTGAGCCGCCAGCCTGCCAGCCGGCGGCTGCGGCGATCAGCCCAACGGGCCGCCCTTCGAGATACGGCCTGATATCGCCGCGCAACTCCTCGACGTAATCCAGCGCATTCTTGACCATGCCCGACACCGAGCCGTGATAGCCCGGTGATGCAACGACGACGCCGTCCGCGCGGCGCAGGGTTTCGACGAACGCCAGCTCGGCCGCGCCGGGCGTGACAGTGCCATAGATCGGAAACACCAGCCCTTCGCCGCTGAAGGCCAGCGTATCGGCACCTGCCGCCTGCGCCGCTGCCAGCGCCCGGTGCAGCAGCTGCTCCGAAGACGAGCCGTTGCGTGTCGTTCCGCCGATCCCGACGATTAGGGGTCTCGCAGCCATTCTGTCCTCCTGAGGCATCTCTGTTTCGGCCTTCAGGAGACAGACAACGGCATTTAGCGGCAAATGACCTTTTCGGACGAGGCGATCTGGTTTCGGCATCGGCACAATCGGTACGACCAAACATTTGCGCGTGGTGCCCAGATGACCGGCAGTGCGGACGAGCCAAAGGCTCAGACCCCGAACGACAGCCTCAGCTTCGGCCGGCTCGGCATACGCCGGGCCCAGCTCCTGAAGAACCTGCAGCACTTCGTCGTCGCCGCCGAACTCGGCAGCTTCCACAAGGCGGCCGATAGGCTGGCGATCGTGCAGTCGGCGCTGTCGCGGCGCATCGGCGATCTGGAGGCGCAGCTCGGCGGCAGGCTGTTCGAACGCGAGCCAACCGGCGTGCGGCTGACCTTGGCCGGCGCAGCGCTGCTGGAAGACGCATCGCGTATCCTGCGCGAGGTCGACCTCGCCATCCGCCGCTTCGACCTCATCGACAGCGGCCAGGTGTCGCTGCTGCGCGTCGGCTTCAATGGTGCTGCGATGATGTTTGCGCCGGTCCCCGACGGTCTGCAGGCGTTCCGCAGCACCAATCCGACGGTCGAACTCCGACTGACGCCAATGCTGTCCGAGCAGGCATTCCAAGCGCTGGCGGCGGGAACAATCGACCTCGGCCTGGCCTATGATCTCGGCTACCCGCACAGCCTGAAGTCGCGACAGCTTGTGCTGGACGACCTGGCGCTCGCTTTGCCCGAGCATCATCCGCTCGCCTCACGGCCAAAGCTTGTGGTCGAAGACCTCGAGGGTGCCGACTTCATCGGCATGGACCTCGCCCAGTCTGGCCTGATGGCGGAGAAGGTCGCGCTGGCCCTGCACTCACGCGGCGTCGCCATCCGCGTGTTGATGGAGACCGGCAGCACCGAAGCAACGCTGAGCCTGGTCGCCGCGGGGCTTGGCATCGCCTTCGTCAACCGCTCGCAGGCAGGGCGGCATCCGCCGAATGTCATCATTCGTGACGTCGCCGGATTTTCGGTGCCGCTGCCGCTGAAGCTGTTCTGGCGCGAGGAGATCGAGACGCCGGTGCTGCTGCGTTTTGCCGAGACACTGGCGGCGCAGTTCGGGACCGCGGGAGGTGTGGCCTGATTTCGAGATCGCCTCGTCGAAAACGGTCATTTGATCCAGTCTCTCGCCTCCGGGAAGTTGTGCCACAAACGCAAGTGGAGAACACCGCCGCATGACCCGGGAAATCAGGCTCAACGCGCTCGACCAGTGCAATCCGAGCTTCCTCGCCTTCGGCCTGTGGAGCCATCCGCGCGACAAGGCCCTCGACTTCACCAGCATCGACTATTGGGCCGACTATGCCCGCCTGCTGGAACGAGGCTTGTTCGAAGCGCTGTTCCTGGCCGACTCGCTTGGCGTGCCCGACACCTACAAGCAGAGTTTCGCATCGGCTTTCCGCAGCGGCGCGCTGGCGCCGAGCCTCGATCCCGCGGTGATCGTACCGGCCATGGCTCTGGTGACCAAAAACCTCGGCTTCGCCATCACCGGCAGCGCCTCCTACGAGACGCCCTATCTGTTTGCCCGGCGCATGACGACCCTGGACCACATGACACGCGGACGCATCGGCTGGAACATCGTCACCTCCTTCCTGCGCAGCGGCGCACTCGCCATGGGCCGCGACGAACTGGCCGAGCACGACGCGCGCTACGACGCCGCCGACGAATTCATGGAAGTGATGTACGGGCTGTGGGAAGGCTCGTGGGCCGACGATGCGCTGAAGCGCGACAAGGCGAGCAGCATCTATGCCGATCCGGCATTGATCTCCGAGCTCGATCACGACGGCCCGCATCACAGAATCCGGGCGGTGAGTGCTGCCGAACCCTCGCCGCAGCGCACGCCGATGCTGTTCCAGGCGGGTGGCTCGCCGCGCGGCCGCCACTTTGCAGCAACCCATGCCGAGGGCATCTTCATCAACGGGCCGAAGCTGGAGCTTGTGGCGCCGCAGGTGACCGACATGCGCAAGCGCGCCGCTGCGCTCGGCCGCGATCCCAGGAGTCTGAAATTCTTCGCCGGCGCCACCATCATCGTCGACGAAACCGAAGCGCTCGCCCGCGCCCGCTATGAGGACTACAAGCGCCACACCAGCGTCGAAGGCATGCTAAGCCAGTTGTCGGCAGCACTCGGCATCGACCTGTCTAAATATCCGTTGGACGAGCCGATCCGCTACGAAAAGACGGACGCGGCGCATTCGCAGCTGGAGATCCTGACGCGCAAGGGCAGCTGGACGGTGCGCCAGGCAGCCGAAAGCATGGTGGTCAGTGGCCGCAATCTCTTGGTGGTCGGCACACCCGGACAAGTCGTCGACGAGCTCGCCAGATGGGTCGAGCACGCCGATGTCGACGGCTTCAACATCGCCCGCATCCTGGCGCACGAGACGATGGAAAACTTCATCGGCATGGTGGTTCCCGAACTGCAGCGGCGCGGCATGTTCAAGACCGAATACGCAAAAGGCACCCTGCGCGAAAAGGTGACGGGCGCGGGTCCGCGCACGGCCCACGATCATCCAGCTTCAACGCATCGCAGATAGGATATTGGCCATGAGACGATTTTCGATGTCGTATCTGACGGCCCCAGTCGTCTCGCCGCTCGAGTCGATCCGCATCGCGTCTGACGTTGGCTACGATCATCTGGGGTTGCGCATCCATCCGACAGCGGCGGCCGACGCGCCATCGCCCTTGCTCGGCAACAAGGCGCTGGCCGCCGAGTGCAGGCGGCGGCTCGACAATAGCGGGCTGACGGTGACGGAGGTCGAAAGCTGGATGATCCGCCGAGGCTTCGACCTGTCGCACAGTGCCGGCGCCATGGAGGCTGCAGCGGAACTCGGTTCACCACGCCTGATCGCCGTAGCTGACATGCGCGGCGCGATCGAACAGGCCGAGATCGAAGATAGGTTCGCAGGTCTCGCCGAAATGGCCTCGGGCTTTGGGCTCGGCGTCGACTTCGAGCCGATTGCCCATCGCGCGGCGGGAACGCTCGACGAGGCGCTGGCGGTGGTAGCGGCGGGTGCACCCCATGGTGCCGGGCTGATCCTCGACATGCTGCATATCGACCGCATGGGCATTTCGCCAGCTGAGCTGGCGATGCTCGACCGTAGCCTGCTGAACAACGTCCATCTGTGCGACGCCCCGCCCAAACCAGCAGATCTTGAAACGATGGTGCGCCATTCGGCCTTCGACCGCGACCTGCCCGGCGAAGGGGCATTGCCGCTCAGGGCCTATCTCGCCGCTCTGCCAACTGACCGGCCACTCAGCATCGAGATCCCGATGCTGCGGCTGGCGAACACGGTTTTGCCGCAGGAGAGGGCGAGGCGCGGCCTGGCCACATCGAAGCGACTGCTTGCAGAGATTGAGGCGGCGGGCTGAGGAACTTGCAGCCGTCGTACGGCGTTCACCTTGTTGTGAAACGAGACTATCGGCGCACTTGTAAACACGGCAGATTTGATGCCCTATTTGTGAGCTAGACTGTCACATCAGCGGCAATGGCGCGGGGTCACCAGCGATGACACAGACCGGGCACTTCCACCCCTCCGACAATCCCCTGGGCGGACAGAGCGGACTTTCCGCATTCTTTTCGCGCCGCTGGAACGGCGACGTGCCGCTCGGCCAGCTGTTCTGGTGGGACATGGTGGTGGTTGGCAGCATCATCAACGTCGCCACGACGATCGTCGCGCTGCTGATCCTGGCCGCAAAAATGTCAGCGCTGCTCGCAGTCGTCGTCCACCTGATCCCGCTGCCCTACAATCTGTTCCTCTATGGCAGCGTACTGAGGACGGCTGACATGGCTGGCACGCCGAATGCCAATGCTGTCAAGCTGAGCGCCACATTGTGGATCATCCTCGCCAGCCTGCTCTGAGCAACACTGGTGCTGCCATCAGACGATCGCGCCGCGGGCAGCACCCGCGGCGTCTCTTGTCAAAAGAGCGAATTAAGCTGCCGGCTCGAAATTCAGCGCCACGCCGTTGATGCAGTAGCGCAGGCCGGTGGGCGGCGGGCCGTCGGGGAAGACGTGGCCGAGGTGGCTGCCGCAATTGGCGCAATGCACCTCGGTGCGAACCATGCCGTAGCCGCGATCGACGGTGGTTTCGACCGAACCCTCGACCGGGTCGTTGAAGCTCGGCCAGCCGGTGCCGCTCTCGAATTTGAGCTTGGATTCAAACAGCGGCTGATCGCAGCCGGCACAGGCAAAGGTGCCGGCGCGCTTCTCGTACAAAAGCGCACAGCTGCCGGGCCGCTCGGTGCCGTGGTGGCGCATCACCTGGTATTGCTCGGGCGTCAGCATCGCGCGCCACTCGGCATCGGTACGGGTGACGGGGAAGGTCTTGGCGTCCATTCTGGGTATCTCCCTCGATTGTTCTTCTTGTTCGTGGTCTTCGCACAGATAGTTACGAAAGGTGCCGACTGACAGGGCATCACTTGATGGTGAGCCACAACGCTCGGGCAACCCGGCCCGCTAGTGCTTCCGCGACAGCTGCCTGGTCGCCGCTTCCAGCCCGGCCAGCGTCAGCGGGTACATGCGGTTGGCGAAGATCTCCGAGATCATCTTGATCGAACTGGTGTAACCCCAGTGCTTTTCCTGTGTCGGATTGAGCCAGACGGCGTTCGGCCACTGGTCGAGCACGCGGCGCAGCCAGATAGCACCCGGCTCCGGGTTCCAGTGCTCGACCGAACCGCCGGCATAAGCGATCTCATAGGGGCTCATCGAGGCGTCGCCGACAAAGATGACTTTGTAGTCGTGGCCATATTTGTGGAGCACGTCGAGCGTCGGGATGACCTCGGCATGGCGGCGGCGGTTGTCTTTCCAGACGCCCTCGTAGAGGCAGTTGTGGAAGTAGAAATATTCGAGCTGGCGAAACTCGACGCGCGCCGCCGAAAACAGCTCTTCCACCACCTTGATGTGGTCGTCCATAGAGCCGCCGACGTCGAAGAACATCAGGAGCTTCACCGCGTTGCGCCGCTCGGGCCTGGTCTTGACGTCGAGATAGCCGTGGTCGGCGGTGGCGTGGATGGTGCCGGGCAGGTCGAGCTCTTCCTCGGCGCCCTCGCGCACCCAGCGGCGCAGGCGCTTCAGCGCCACCTTGATGTTGCGAGTGCCGAGCTCGACGGAGTCGTCGAAATTGCGGAACTCGCGCTTGTCCCACACTTTCACCGCGCGGCGATGGCGGCTCGCCTCCTGGCCGATGCGCACGCCCTCGGGATTGTAGCCATAGGCGCCGAAAGGCGAAGTGCCCGCGGTGCCGATCCATTTCGACCCGCCCTGGTGGCGACCTTTCTGCTCTTCGAGCCGCTGCTTCAACGTCTCCATCAGCTTGTCGAAGCCGCCCAGCGCCTCGACCAGTTTCTTCTCTTCATCGGTCAGCGTCTTCTCGGCAAGCCGGCGCAGCCATTCCTCGGGGATGTTGGCGACGTCGACACTGCCCTCGCCCGCAACGGCCTCGACCCCCTTGAAGTAATGGGAAAAAACCGTGTCGAAACGATCGATATGGCGCTCGTCCTTCACCAGCGCAGCACGGGCGAGGTAGTAGAAACCCTCGACGTCATAGCTGACGAGGTCGGCGTCGAGTGCCTCCAGCAAGGCCAGATATTCACGCAGCGACACCGGAACCTTGGCCGCCTTGAGCTCGAGAAAGAAGGGTATGAACATGGCGGGCACTTTGCTTCGGCGCGCTCGCGCAGGCAAGTCCGCCGATGCCGCAGCCGTGCCGACAATCAGGCGATGGGCGCATTGGCAGCGTTGCAACACCCGAAATCTAACTAAAGTAAAAATCGGATTCAGTCTTTCTTGGTAATTTCCCGTTAGCAATTGCCGTCAGTGGGGGCGAGGGCCGAGTCTGCCTTCGATCCGAGTTTGTTTTGCGTACGGGTACCTATGCGTTTCTCAGCGGCGTCAGCGATCGTTCTCGCCAGCCTGGCCCTTGCCGGCTGCACCTCGAGCTCGGGCCTCGGTAGCCTGATGGAACAGGCGTCGCCATCTCCTGAAACAACGAGTTCGGTGATACGGCCCTCGGCCGACATCGCGCCAATGGTCGCGCAGGCACCAATGCCCCAGCCTGTCATGGCAGCGCCGGTCGAAGTGACCACGATGACGGCAGCGCCGGTACAGGTGGCGATGGCAATGCCCACACCGATGCCGCGGGCGCCGATGGAGCCTGCCATCGAACTTGAGGACATGCCCACGCCCGACGCCAAGCCGATTGCGCTGGTGGCGCCGTCCAACCCGATGAAGGCGACGCCGTTCGCGCCGGGCAAGATCTATGGCCGCCGCTTCCGCGACGCCAAGCCGATCAATTTCGGCCGCACGATGTCGCCCAAGAATTTCGCCGTTCACGGCGTCGACGTGTCGCGCTGGCAGGGCGAGATCGACTGGCCCAAGCTGCGCACCCAGGGCGCCAACTTCGCCTACATCAAGGCCACCGACGGCGGCGACCATCTCGACCCGATGTTCCGCAAGAACTGGCGCGCGGCCGAGGCCGCCGGCCTGAGGCGTGGCGCCTATCACTTCTTCTACTGGTGCCGCACCGCCGGCGAACAGGCCGACTGGTTCATCCGCAACGTGCCCAAGGTTCCCGGCGCGCTGCCACCGGTCATCGACGTCGAATATAACGGCGAATCGAGCTGCAAGCGCCGCCACAGCCCCGAAAAGATCCGCGAGAAGATGCAGGTCTTCATGGACAAGCTGGAGCGCCATTACGGCCAGCGCCCGGTCATCTACACCGCACCCGACTTCTACAAGGACAATCTGCGCGGCCACTTCCAGAACTATCCGTTCTGGCTACGCGCCGTGGCCGAGCCGCCGTCCAAGGTCTATCCTGGCCGCAACTGGGTGTTCTGGCAGTATTCGGGCTCGGGCCTGTCGCATGGTGTCGAGGGCAAGATCGACCTCAACGTCTTCCGCGGCAGCGCAGCCCAGTGGAACCAGTGGCTGGAACGCACCGCGGGCTGATCGCCCGCGGGTCCTGGCCAGTGATTGCCTGTCGCCTCAGAGCAGGTCGTACTCGATGAACCCGGTGCGGCGAGCGACGCGATCGTAGAGCTTGCGCGCCGTGGCGTTGGTCTCGTGGGTCATCCAGTAGACATTGGTAACGCCGAGCTTGCCGGCCTCCTGCTTCACGGCTTCGATCAGGGCGGCGCCGACGCCCTTGCCGCGCGCCTCCGGGTCGGCGAACAAATCCTGCAGGTAGCAATTGTTGGCCTCGGACCAGCCCGAGCGGTGGTAGAGATAGTGCGTCAGGCCGACCGCCTTGCCGTCGACGAGAGCGATCAGCCCCTTGGGCTCGAACTCGCCCTCGGTGAACAGGCGCTTCCAGGCGAGCTTGTAGATGTGTTCAGGCAGGACCGTGTTGTAGAAATCGAGATAGGCGGTCCACAGTCGGCGCCAGTCCTCGTGGTCGGCAAGCTCGAGCGGGCGGATGGTGATGTCGGTCATGAAGCTCTCTCTCCTTGGATTCACCAGCGTCCTCAGAAATCTCTGATGGGACAAGGGTCCAAGGCTGCCAAATCGCTGCTCCTGGCTTTCGGGCAACAGTTGGCTGGAAATGACTTCAAATCGACTGGTGCCCTCCAGAGATTCCACAAACCAGGGTCGATACGTATCGATTTCCGCTATTGATCGTCCTTCCGGATCGCAGCCTTGAGACAATACCGTGCAACGCAATGTGCCGGGTTTCGGACGGACGCTGGCCGCATCCACCAACTCTCCCGAAATCACTGCGCATGTTCATGGAAATGCCATTGGCGCCCAGATCGGTCGCTCAAGACGAATTCAATGATTCCCGGCTGCGGTTCGTCGTCAACCCAGCGAATGATCGAGACCTCGACTTCCCTGAGGTCACCGGACGATGCCGCCAAAATTTCACCCCTGCCGTCTCGCCATGAATGCCAGGCGCTCGAACAAATGCACGTCCTGCTCGTTCTTGAGCAGGGCGCCATGCAGCTTGGGCAGCGCGTTCTTGGGGTCGGCGCGCAGGTCTTCCGGTGCGACATCGTCGGCGACCAACAGGCGGATCCAGTCGAGCGCTTCCGAGGTCGACGGCTTCTTCTTGAGGCCGGCAACCTCGCGGACTTCGTAGAACTGGGTCAGTGCGGCGCGCACCAGGTTCTGCTTGATGCCGGGATAATGCACCTCGACGATTTTGTGCAGCGTGTCGACGTCGGGGAAGCGGATGTAGTGGAAGAAGCAGCGGCGCAGGAAGGCGTCGGGCAGCTCCTTCTCGTTGTTCGAGGTGATGATGACGATCGGCCTGACCTTGGCGCTGATCGTCTCGCCGGTCTCGTAGACGAAGAACTCCATGCGATCGAGTTCCTGCAACAGATCGTTGGGGAACTCGATGTCGGCCTTGTCGATCTCGTCGATCAGAAGCACGACCTTTTTGTCGGCGGCAAACGCATCCCACAGCTTGCCGCGCTTGATGTAGTTTTTGATGTCGTTGAAGCGGCCGTCGCCGAGCTGGCTGTCGCGCAGGCGCGAGACGGCATCATATTCGTAGAGACCCTGCTGTGCCTTGGTGGTGGACTTGACGTTCCACTCGATCATTTCAAGGCCGAGGCCGGATGCCACCTGGCGGGCGAGTTCGGTCTTGCCGGTACCCGGCTCGCCCTTGACCAGCAGCGGCCGCTCCAGCGCGATCGCCGCATTGACCGCCACCATCAGATCCTTGTCGGCGACATAAGCCGACGTTCCTTCAAAGCGCATGCGAAACTCCAAATTCGTCGGCGCCGACACTAGGGAGGTGTGGCCGGTGGGGCAAGCGGGACGTCCCGTCGTGATAGGCGTTCGGGGCCGCCGCGGTACAGGAGGCAGAGCTCTCGCTCGAACAGACAACAAAGCGCATGAGCATGAAAAAACCCCTCCACACCACAGCTCCGCAAATATCCTTGCACGAAGCGTCCCACTGCCATGGCGCATTGCGGCCACAGCGCCTATATTGGCGGTGACGGTCTGCGCTTCCCGGCAGGAGAGCATTTTCCCCGGGGCCTTAACGATCCTTAGGGAGCTGTCCCTGGGAGGACCCGTGGGTTCTTCCATACGGCGCCCACCTACTTTGTAGGTCTCCGGGATCGACTTCTTCACCGGTTGTGTGGATCGTCACCTCCCTGTCAGGATAAAACCTGCCCACCCGACGCCTGAAAGCGTCGGTTTCCGCGTTGCCGGTGCAACGGCCAATGTGCCAAACACGTGGCGAACGACAGCAGAACGGGCGAACACCGGCATGACTTCCCATCGCGAAATCAAGAAGCAGCTGCGCAAGGAAGCGCTGGCCCGGCGCGACGCGCTCGATCAGTTCTGGCGCATCGAAGCGTCGCTGGAGATGGCGGAGACGGCGCGCGACAATCTGCAGTTCGAGCCCGGCACGATCGTCTCGGGCTTCTGGCCGATGCGATCGGAGGTGGACGTCAGGCCGATGATGTTTGCCCTGCGCGAGCATGGTGCACGGCTCTGCCTGCCGGCGATCCTCGACAAGCACACGATCGTCTTCCGCGAACTGGTGCGCGGCGCACCGATGGTCGATATGGGTTTTGGCACCGTCGGGCCGCATGAGGAAGCCGAGGTGCTGGATCCCCAGATCATGCTGGTGCCGCTGGCGGCTTTCGACAAACGCGGCCACCGCATCGGCTATGGCGCCGGCTATTACGACCGGGCGATCTCCAAGCTGCAGGACAAGGGCATAGAGCCCAGGCTGATCGGCATCGCCTTCGACTGCCAGGAGGTCGAGCGCGTTCCCGACGAGAACCACGACGTCATCATCCCCGAAATACTGACGGAAAGCGGGCTGCGCCGTTTCGAGCCGGCGTGAGGTGATCAGCCGGCGCGAATCCGCTCCGGGCAAATTCGGCCGGCTCCACTTGCATGATTTCGCAATGGCCCTGTAGAAGCATTTTTCATGAGACTTCTTTTTCTTGGCGACATGGTGGGCAAGGCCGGACGCACTGCGGTGTGGAATCAGCTGCCCGGCCTGATTTCTGATTTCCGGCTCGATTTTGTCATCGTCAACGGTGAGAACGCCGCCGGCGGCTTCGGCATCACCGAGGAGATTTTCCGCGAAACGCTTGCTGCCGGCGCCGATGTGGTGACGACGGGCAATCACGTCTGGGACCAGCGCGAGGCGCTGGCCTTTGCGCCGCGTGAGGAACGCTTCTTGCGCCCGGCCAATTTCCCGAAGGGCACGCCGGGGCGCGGCTCCGGCCTCTACATCGCCAGGAACGGCGCCCGCGTTCTCGTCTCGAACATCATGGGCCGGGTGTTCATGCATCCTGAACTCGACGACCCGTTCCAGGCCGGCGAGCGGGAACTGGCCGCCTGCCCATTGGGCGAACAGGCGGATGCGGTGGTGATCGACTTCCACGCCGAGGCGACGAGCGAGAAGATGTGCTTTGCCCATTTCGTCGACGGCCGCGCCAGCCTGGTTGTCGGCACGCATACCCACCAGCCAACAGCCGACCACCAGATCCTCAATGGCGGCACCGCCTATCTGACCGACGCCGGCATGTGCGGTGACTACGACTCCTCGCTCGGCATGGACAAGGAAGAACCGCTCAACCGGTTCCTGTCCAAGGTGCCGAAGGGCCGCTTCGAGGCGGCCAACGGCCCGGCCACCATCTGCGGCGTCGGCGTCGACATTTCCGACCGCACCGGCCTCGCCGAACGGGTTGCGCCATTGCGTCGCGGGCCTAGGCTCGAAGAAACCGTCCCATCCTTCTGGTCCTGACATTGACGTGGGGCCAGTCGAAACCTACTTGCCCGCCGCACGTCAGCATATGTTAGAGCATGATGCATCTATCCGGATGCACCATGTCTCGGCACTGTAGCATGTGAACGAGCGGCCGCCGGCCGCTCGCATCGTATCCAGAAGAACAACGGGGACACTTAGATGATCGAATTCCTGGCGCCGTATTTCGGCTTCATCAACGACCCGACCGCCTGGGTGGCACTGCTGACCCTGATCGCGCTCGAAGTTGTGCTCGGCATCGACAATTTGATCTTCATCTCGATCCTGACCAACAAATTGCCTGAGCACCAGCGCGCCAAGGCGCGGCGGCTCGGCATCGGGGCGGCCCTGATCATGCGCCTGGTGCTTTTGGCCACCATCTCCTTCATCGTCGCGCTGACGGCACCCGTCTTCACGGCCTTCGGCCACGGCTTCTCCTGGCGCGACTTGATCCTGATCGCTGGCGGCCTGTTCCTGGTCTGGAAGGCGACCAAGGAAATCCACCACTCGGTCGATCCCGAGGACCACAAGGACGAGATGGTATCGCGTACGCTGCAGCTTTCGATGGGCGCTGCGATCTTCCAGATCCTGCTGCTCGACCTGGTGTTCTCGATCGACTCGATCATCACCGCTGTCGGCATGACCGACGAGATCGGCATCATGTACATCGCCGTGATCGTCGCCGTGACCGTGATGCTTTTGGCTGCAACGCCGCTCGCGACCTTCATCGAGAAGAACCCGACGATCGTCATGCTGGCGCTCGGCTTCCTCTTGATGATCGGCATGACGCTGATTGCCGATGGTTTCGGCTATCATGTGCCCAAGGGCTACATCTACGCCGCCATGGGCTTCTCGGCGCTGGTCGAGGGCCTCAACATGCTGCAGCGGAACCGCCGCAGGAAAAGTGGCGGCCACTGATGAACATGACGACGGCGGGCCAAAAGCCCGCCGTTTTCGTCTCGGCCAGCGATTTCACACCGACCGGAACCGGGCTATCATCTGATTCTGGCGCGGCCCACGCCTCCCCCCTCCAGCGGGAAAGTACTGATCGTGCAGGGTGCCTAAATCACCGAACCATCTGTTCGAGCACGTGCATAAGGAGGGGTTGCGACGACAGCTCGTATCTGGAGGTTCGCACAATGAAACTATCCGCGCCCATTCCTGTGCTGAAGCGCAAGGCCAGGCTTCTGGCCAGGACGAAGACGATCCCACTTCATCAGGCACTCGACGAAGTGGCAGCCAGCGAAGGCATTGCCGGCTGGAGCCTGCTTGCCGCCAAGGCCGCTGCCGTGCGCCCGGCGGCAAGACTGTTCGCACGGCTCGCTCCCGGCGACATGGTCCTGCTCGGCGCGCGGCCCGGCCAGGGCAAGACGCTGATGGGTCTCGAACTCGCCGTCGAGGCGATGAAATCGGGCCATCGCGGCAGCTTCTTCACGCTCGAATACACTGAAAAGGAAGTGCTCGATCGCTTCCGCGCCATCGGCGCCGACCGGGCGCAGTTTGGCAGCCTGTTTGAGCTCGACAGCTCCGACATCATCAGCGCGGCCCATATCGCCGGGCGCATGGCTTCGGCGCCGCGCGGCACGATGGTGGTGGTCGATTACCTGCAACTGCTCGACCAGAAGCGCGACAATCCGAAGCTGATGGAACAGGTGCGGGCGCTGAGAGCACTGGCGCGCGACAAGGGGCTGATCGTCGTGATGATCTCGCAGATCGACCGCTCCTACGACCCGGCAACGAAGACGATGCCCGACCTCGGCGACGTCAGGCTGCCCAATCCGCTGGATCTCAAGCTGTTCGACAAGGCCTGCTTCCTAGCCAATGGCGAAGTGCGAATCCACTCGGTTTGACAAGACCGGGCGGCGGGAATGCCCGCCGCCCGAACTGTTCCAGCCTCACCAGGCGTCGGGTTCGCGCACCATGTGCACGATGTTGGCCGGGTTCATGATCCAGCCGCCACGGAAGGTTTCGCCGAGCGGCTCGATCGGGTCGCAGCGCACCACACCGGCATCGCCGAGTTGCTTGAGCGTGCCGGCAAAATCGGGCGTGAACAGCTCCAGCCAGACCTCAGCCTGGCTCATGGTCGGGGCCTCGTCGATCCAGAGCTGGTTCGGGCCGAGCTTGAAGCCAACCGCGGGCAGCTTCTCCGGGATACCCTCGAGGCCGACCACGTCGCGGTAAAAGGCGATGGTCGCCTCGTACTGGTGGCTCGGCACCTTCATGGCGATGTTCATGCCGCCTTCGATCTTGGCACCCATTGTCTTTCTCCTCACTTGCGTTCGCTTGTCGTCGGCAACTCGCCGCGCATCTCTGAGGGGTAGAAACCCTCGCGCAGATTGATGCCGTATTCGAGCCAGGCCTTCATCGCCGACAGCATTTCCGCCCAGCCCTCGCAGTTGCCGTAGGACGCCTTGCGCCCGACCGCGTCCTCGACCCAGCCGGATTCGCCGATGGTAACGAAGGTCGAGCCGTCCTCGAGCACGTCGAAGCCCATCTCGATCCGGGTTTTGTAGGCCGGCTGGCCCTCGGCCACCTCGGCGTCCCAGCGCAGTACGATACGCTTGTCCAACTCGATCTCGTCGACCTCGACCGGCACCGAACCCCACCAGGTGACGGTGGTTCCGGCGACCAGCGGCGCGCTGGCGCCGTTCAGCGTGGTGAAATAGCCGCTCAGCTTCTTCGGATTGACGACCGCGTCGAACACCTCGTGGACGGGCTTGGCGATACGTCCCGAAACCTTGAACCCCAAGGACATTGTCAGCCTCCTATGCTTGCACGCGGCAACAATGTGTTATAAAATTATAACATGTCAAGCGATTCGAAAGACGACAATGTTTTCAAGGCTCTGGCGCATCCGCGCCGGCGATTGATGCTGGACGTGCTGAAGGATGGCGCGCTGACGACGGGCGCCCTGTGCGAGCGTTTCGACGACATGGACCGCTGCACCGTGATGCAGCATCTGAAGGTTCTGGAGGAGGCCGAGCTGGTGGTCGCCCGGCGCGAAGGCCGCGAACGCTGGAACCACCTCAACTCGATGCCGATCAAAGAGATTCACGACCGCTGGATCAGCGAATATGCCAGCCACGCGATGAGCATTCTCGATCGGCTGAAGCTCGACCTGGAAGGCTGAGGCGCGTCCCGTGCTTTGATGTCAGCTAGTGACCAGGCGATTTCGCCTTCCGCGCCTCGATGGCGGCGCCATGCTCCTTGCCCCAGCTGGCGAGCGGTCCGAGCGCTTCATCGAGCGACTGGCCGAGCGGCGTCGCCGAATACTCGACGCGCGGCGGCACCTCATGAAAGATCTCGCGGTGGACGAGACCGTCGGCCTCCATTTCGCGCAATTGTTGGATCAGCATCTTCTCGCTGATGTCGGGCACCAGCCGCTTGAGCTCGCCGAAGCGGCGCGGCTCGGTGTGCACCAGCCACAGGATCAACGCCTTCCATTTGCCGCCAATGACCTGGAAGGCGGGGCCGAGGCCACAACTTTCTGGCTGCGTCTTCGCCAAGAAATCCTCAATTCTCACTTTGAAGTCAGTACCTTACCGAAATGTAGGTACTTGTTGGAACGAGTTCAATGCATAGGTTCTGCGGCACGCCGCGACTGTCTCGCGGTCCGATTTCAAGAGGATATGACATGGAACCTGTGCTCTTTTACGGCGTGCCGCATGGTTGCTCGTTCGGCTCGATCGTGGCACTCGAATGGCTCGGCCAGCCCTACCGCCTGCACCGCATAGACATGACAGCCAAGCATTCCCGCACCTTCGCCAGGGTCAACCCGCTCGGCCAGACGCCGGCGATGGTCACCGAGGATGGCGGCACGCTGACCGAGAGCCTGGCGATCCTGCACAACATCGCCGCGCGCGACCTCGACAATGGCCTCGGCTTTGCCCAGGGCAGCAAGGAATTCGACCGGCTGAACTGGATGCTGTCCCACCTGCACACCACGCTGCATTCCGATCTCGGCTATGGCTGGAACGCCTTCAAGCTGGTCGAAGACGACGACGCCGGGCGCAACATGCTGCGCAAGATGGCGCGCGAAAAGGCAGCCATGGACTTCGCCTTCCTGCAGCGCGTGCTCGAAAACAGCGAATGGCTGATTGGCGACCACAGAACCGTGGCCGACGCCTACTTCATCGGCATCGCGCGCTGGGGCTCGGATCTCGACTTGTTCGACATGGCGAGCGAGTTCCCCGGCATCCACAAGCACATGCAAAAACTCGAAGCCGACCCGGCGGTGATCTTCGCCCATGCCATCGAGGAGGAGCGGGAAGCCGTGTCATTGGGCGGGTTCCGCGGTCACGCCACGGTCGAGGAGCTGGAGCCGCGCATCGCCGCTTGACCTGTCACGTCTCTCGCACCCATCGGTTGCGGAGGCATCAACGCGGCCAGCGAAATGCTTGGACGTGGCCAGCATCTCAATGTACATCAGAAGGAACTTATTAAGCTCGGATAAACGCTTGTTGGCCAACAATCCGAACAGGAACTTGCATACGGACGGGGAATGCTGACTGCCACCCGGGAACTGCCTGTCAGGCCAGACACACAACCGCAACTTGCGATTGCTCTGATCGTTGCCGGCATCGTCTTCCTCGCATCGTTCTTCGGCATACTGACGCGGCCGGTCGGCTTCCTCGCCGCGGTCTGGCCGGCGAACGCCATCCTGCTCGGCATGATGGTGCGCAACCCGAGCTACGCCACGCCACTGGGCTGGCTCGCCGCCTTCGTCGGCTACATCGTGGCTGACCTTTCAACAGGTGGAAACTTCTTCGTCACGCTGTGGCTGACGACTGCCAACATCACCGGTGCGCTGACCGGGTACCTGCTGTTCCGGCTGGTGCCGGAGAGCGACCGCTGGCTGCAACGGCCGTCATCGGTGCTGCACCTCTTCGCCATCTGCTGCGCGGTGGCACTGGCCGCCTCGATCGCCGGCGGCGGCGCGGCACGCCTTTTGTTTGGCAAGGACTTCTTCAGCGGCATCACCTTCTGGTTCATCACCGAACTGGTCAACAGCCTGATCATCCTTCCGGTGCTGCTGACCTTCCCCGGCTTCCGCAGGCTGCGCGAGCATTGGCCGGCCGGTCTTTCGCCCGCGCTCTTCCAGCATGCCTTGCCGGCGCTGGTGCTGGTGGCTTCGGTTGGGCTTGCCATCATGCTGGGCGGACCAGGTGCTCTAGCGATGCCCATCCCTGCCCTGCTCTGGTGCTCGCTGACCTACAAGACGTTCACCACCTCGGTGCTGACCATGCTGCTGAGCGTGTGGTTGCTGATCTCGATCCCGGCAAACCTCATCCCGTTGCCGGAACTGCCCGACCCGCTGCGCTCGCTCGACCCGCTGCGGCTCGGCATCGCCCTGATGGCGCTCTGCCCGCTGACTGTTGCCAGCATCAACGCCGCCCGCGTCGAGCTGATCGAACGACTGTCGCGCGCGGCCAACCACGACTCGCTGACCGGCGCGCTGTCACGCGGTGCCTTCATTGAGCGAAGCGAAGCCTGCCTGCAAGCGAACCGGGACCAAGGCACGGCGCTGCTGATGCTCGACATCGATCACTTCAAGAACATCAACGACCGATTCGGCCATGCCGGCGGCGACGCGATGCTGAAGGAATTTGTCGTCCTGATCTCCCGTCTGCTGCGCCCGGCCGACCTGTTCGGCCGCATGGGTGGCGAAGAGTTCGCCGTGGTGCTGCCGGGCCTCGACATGATCGCGGCAACCTCCGTCGCCGAGCGCATCCGCCAGGCACTTGAAATGCGGGCGATCGAGATGCCGTCGGGCGGCGAGGTGTGGGCCACCGTCAGTATCGGCGTGGCGACGCGCGCGCCGGGGGAATACACTGATTTCGACGACATGATGCTGGCCGCCGACCGCGCCCTCTACGAAGCCAAGGAAGCTGGACGCAACATGGTTCGGGTCGGCGCCCGGCAGCCCGAGGCAACATCGCCGACCTTGAACTGAACGCTGAGGTCAGACACCGTCGAGAATGACGATGGTTGGCCGCGATGGCAGCGACCTCAGTGACACGGTGAGCGAACGGCTGTTGCGGAATTCGACGGCAAAACCATCACCCATCATGCCGGTGAACTCGCCAATCGGGGTGGAATGCCGATGCATCGGAAGGATCATCGACGAATAGAGCCTGGTCGTGATCTCGGTCATCGCATCGATCGACAAGGTCATGCCGCCGTCGATCGGCACCATGACGACGTCGAGCCGGCCGATGGCACCATAATGTGCGTCCTCGAGCCGGTGATGCAGATGGCCGAGATGGCCTATGCACAGGCCGGCGACCTCGAAGATGAAGATCGAATTGCCGTCGCGCTCCATCTCGCCAAAGCGCCTGATATCGGTCGGCACGTTGCGGACATAGACATCGTCGACGACCAGCGCATGCCTGGCCGGCCCGCCCTCGGGGTTCCAGCCGCGCAGGACATGGTCGATGGCCTGGTCCGGCATGTCGGTGTAGTGGGTGCGGTGTGCCTTGTTCATGGTGACGATGCGCGGCAACGGACTCGAGCCGTAAATACCGCTGTAATCGGTGGCGATGCGGACGCCGCCAGGCGTCTCGATGACATAGGTCGAGTGGCCGGCATAGGTGATGGAGACGTCGCCATCGACGAACGTCTGGGCCTGATAGAAGCTGGCATAGGTGACGTCGGGCAGCGCCTGCGCGATAGCCATGCATTTGCTCGGCACCGGATCGTCCGCCGCCCATGTCGGGATCGACGCTAAAAGCAGGGTGGCAAGACAGGCGGCGAACAGGCGAAGGGGCATGGCGCTCTCGGGCGTTCGGGGCGAAACGCACTATCCCAGCAGCGGCGTGACGCGCGGAGTCACGTTTTCGCGAGGGCCGGGAAGCCTTGAAGTCTGGACGTATTGAGCCGATTTATCTATAAGGCGGCCCATTCAAACACTGCCGAAGCGACAAACAGGGGTCCCATGGCCGGCCATTCACAGTTCAAGAACATCATGCACCGCAAGGGCCGCCAGGATGCGGTGCGGTCCAAGATGTTCTCCAAGCTTGCACGCGAAATCACCGTTGCAGCAAAGACCGGCGTGCCCGACCCCTCGATGAACCCGCGCCTTCGCCTTGCCGTCCAGAACGCCAAGGCGGTGTCGATGCCCAAGGACAACATTGCCCGCGCCATCTCCAAGGCCTCGATGGGCGACGCCGAGAACTACGAAGAAGTGCGCTACGAAGGTTATGGCCCGGGTGGCGTGGCCCTCATCGTCGAGGCGCTGACCGACAACCGCAACCGTTCGGCGTCCAACGTGCGCGCAGCCTTCACCAAGGCCGGCGGGGCACTGGGCGAAACAGGTTCGGTGTCGTTCATGTGGGACCGCGTCGGTGAAATCGTCTATCCGGCAGGCGCCGGCGACGCCGACAAGGTCATGGACGCGGCCATCGAAGCCGGTGCCGACGACGTGCAGTCGGATGAAGACGGCCACACCATCACCTGCGCTTTCGAAAACCTCGGCGAAGTGTCCAAGGCGCTCGAAAGCTCGCTCGGCGACGCCGAGTCGGTGAAGATCATCTGGAAGCCGCAGAACAACATCCCCGTCGACGAAGAACGCGCCCAGTCGCTGATGAAGCTGGTCGGCACGCTCGAAGACGACGACGACGTGCAGAACGTCTACGCCAACTTCGAGGTCGACGAGGCGACGATGGCCAAGCTCAGCGCGGCTTGATTTTTGACACGCCCCGGCAAACCCGGGGCGTTTTCGTTTGAGGCCTTTCTCCAGCCTCCTTCGAGGCCCGCTCCGCGGGCACCTCAGGAAGAGGACCGCGGCGTCCGGCACGACTATGCGCTGCCAGTTGTCCGAACGTCGAAGAGTGGGCGGATGGCACGAACCTCCCTCATCCTGAGGTGCCGCGAAGCGGGGCTCGTAAGACGCACAACACAGCACCGGGTTGCGAATGACCGACTCCCTCCTGCCCCAGATCCGCATCACCTACTGCACCCAGTGCATGTGGCTGCTTCGTGCCGGCTGGATGGCGCAGGAGCTGTTGTCGACATTCGGCACCGAGCTTGGCGAGGTGACGCTGGTGCCGGGCACAGGCGGCGTGTTTACCATCACCTGCAATGACACGTTGGTGTGGGACCGTAAGCGCGATGGCGGCTTCCCCGATGCGGCCAAGCTGAAACAGCTGGTGCGCGACATCATCGACCCCGAGCGCGATCTCGGCCATTCCGACAGGAAGGGTCACAAGGCCAAGGACCAGGCCTGAGCGCATGCCCACGGCGAAAATCGCGCAAGAACACCGCGCCCTGAAACGGCGCCACAGATAAACTCGAATTGCTGAGCAAGCAGGGACATCGCGCCGCGGCATGGCGCGAACCTGGCGGCAGAGCGGAAAGCACCCATGACCACCAAACCACGCATCGCAGTTCTTTTCGGCGGACGCTCCTCCGAGCACGACGTCTCGCTCATGTCGGCAAGCAACGTCGTCAAGGCGATCGACGGGTCCAGATACGAGGTCGTGCCCATCGGCGTCGCCCGCGACGGCCGCTGGTTCCTGGCCCAACTCGACCGCGACGGCGCACTGCCCAAGGCCGTGCCCATCGGGGGCGCCGAGGTGGCGCTGGTGCCGGGCGGCAAAGGGCGGCTGATCGCCCTGCCAGCCGGCGAAGTGCCGTTCGAGCTGCCCAGGGTCGACGTGCTGTTTCCGGTGCTACATGGCCCGTTCGGCGAGGATGGCGCGGTCCAAGGTTTGGCCGAGGTGGCCGACATTCCTTATGTCGGCTCGGGCGTGCTCGGCTCGGCCAACGCAATGGACAAGGACGTCGCCAAACGGCTGATGAGAGAGGCCGGGGTGCCGGTGGCGCGTGGCGTGACCGTGCATTTCGGTGTCCGTCCCACGTTCGACGCCATCAAGGCCGAGCTCGGACTGCCTGTTTTCGTCAAGCCGGCACGGCAAGGCTCATCCGTCGGCGTCAGCAAGGCCGAGACGGCGGAACAGCTGGACAAGGCGCTGGCCGAGGCCTTCAGATATGACCGCAAGGTGTTGATCGAGGAGTTCGTCGACGGCCGTGAGGTCGAATTCGCCGTGCTCGAGGCGCCCGATGGATCGCTCTCCGTCTCCGTGCCGGGCGAGATCGCACCAGCGGCGAGCCACGGCTTCTACACCTATGAGGCCAAGTACATCGATGCCGACGGCGCTGCCTTGCGCATCCCGGCGGACCTGCCCGATGCGGCCAAGGCCAGGCTGCAGGAGGTTGCCCGCAGCGCCTTCCTGGCGCTCGGCTGCGAGAGCATGGCGCGCGTCGACTTCTTTGTGAAGGCGGACGGGTCGGCGCTGGTCAACGAGGTCAACACCATCCCCGGCTTCACCAACATAAGCATGTATCCGAAGACCATGGCAGCCTCCGGCGTGCCCTACCCCGATCTGGTCGGAAAGCTGATCGAACACGCCGTGGCGCGCTGGCAGCGCCAGGCTTGAAACAGCAAAGGCCGGGACACGCCCGGCCTTTTTCGTTTCCTGCTTTGCGCATTGGCGAAGATCGAACGCGAGCTCCGAGCCGATGCGTCAAGCGGTGCGGGCAAAGGCCATGACGAACGAGGCCAGCGACACCAGGCAGGCAACCGTGCGCACGTGATTCCACGGCAGCCATTCCTTGAGATAGCGCGTCCACATGGCGGCACCTTCAGCACTTGCCGGGTCGACGGCGGCGATCGCATCGTTGAGCGGCACGTTGAAGACCATCGTCACCAGGAAGCAGCCCACGAGATAGGCAACGCTGCCGGCAAGCAGCCAGGCCGCGCCCGCCTCGCTCCAGCTAAAGATCGCCTTGGCGCCGAGAACCAGCGACAGTACGACCATCCCCATGAATACCAGCATGAACAGCGGGTTGATGATGGTGACGTTGATCTGCTGCATGGCGGCGATGCCCTGGGGCACCGGCAATTTGGCAAACGACGCCATGATGGTGTTGGAGAAGATGAAGAACAGGCCGGCGGCGATGCCGCTGCCGAGCGCTGCAAGAAAGATGAGAGCGGTGAAGGCGGCAGCGATCATGTCTTGTCTCCCCAGATACCGGTTGCAGCGACAGTCTTGGCATAACAGGTGAAGTCGCGCGCGGGCCGGCCGAGCGCCCGGCTGACACCGTCCACAACATGCTGGTTGCGGCCGTCGAGCACCTCGGTGAACAGCATCATCAACAGGTCGATGAGCTCCGCGGGCAGTTGCTGTTCGGTGAGGCCGGCCTTGAAGTCGGCAGCGCTGATCTCGACGAAGCGGATCTCGCGGCCGGCGGCGGCTGATATCTCGGCGACTGCCTCGGCGAAGGTCAGCATGCGCGGCCCGGTGAGTTCATAGAGCTGGCCGATATGGCGGTCGTCCGACAAGGCGGCGACCGCGGCATCGGCGATGTCGTCGGTATCGACGAAGGGCTCGCGGACGCCGCCCACCGGCAGCGCCACCTCGCCTGAAAGCACGGCGTCGAGCAGGAAGCTCTCGCTGAAGTTCTGCATGAACCAGCTGCAGCGCAGGATCGTCCAGTCGGCGCCGGATTGCTGGACCCTTTCCTCCGCGCGCTGCGCCTCGGGTTCGCCGCGACCGGACAGAAGCACCAGGCGCTTGACACCCATGCCGACGGCGAGGTCGGCGAAGGCACCGATGGCTTCGGCAGCGCCGGGGGCCGCGAGGTCGGGATAGTAGGAGATGTAGACGGCACAGGCGCCCTCGACTGCGCCTGCCCAGCTGGCGCGGTTCTCCCAGTCGAAGGAGGCGATGGCGCCGCGCGAACCGATACGAACAGGCAGATTGCGCTGCGCAAGCTGTTCGGCAATGCGGCGGCCGGTCTTGCCGGTGCCGCCAAGGATGAGAATGGGCTTCAGGTCATGCTGAAATGCGGTCATCTTGGCCTCCTTCGTTAACGTGAGTAATCCTCACATTTGCAAATGTGATAAACCCTCATATTATGGCGGTCAAGCGGATTCGCAGCGGGCGGAAGAACCATGGAAGCGATCGAAGACAGTTCGGGCCAGGCGCTGCGGCGCGCGCCGAGCCAGAAGCGCAGCCAGGAGCGCGTCGAGCGCATGCTGCAGGCTGCGAGCGCGCTCATCTCGGAAGGCGGCAGCGACGCCATGCGCATGGGCGAGGTGGCCGAACGCGCCGGCGTGTCGATCGGCTCGCTCTACCAGTACTTTCCCGACAAGGGCGCGATCATCCGCACCCTGGCCGAGCGCTACAACGCCGAAGGCCGCGCCTGCATTTCAAACGGGCTGGCGGGCGTGGACGACATGAAGGGGCTGATCAACGCCTTCGGCGGGCTGATCGACGTCTATTACGGCATCTTCCTCGCTGAACCGGTGATGCGCGACATCTGGTCGGGCACCCAGGCCGACAAGGCGCTGCGCGACATCGACCTGCGCGATTCCAGGGCCAATGGCGCGCTGCTGGCAAAGGCGTGGCAGCGGGTCGCGCCCGCTTCAGATGCTGCCGGCATAGAGCGCAAGGCGTTCCTGATCATGTCGCTGGGCGAGGCCACGATGCGGCTGGCGATTTCGGTCGACCGCGCCGAAGGCGACACGCTGGTGGCCGACTACAAGGCGATGGCACTGCGGGAGATCGGGGCGACCTAGCCTGAGAAGACGCTGGTGGAACTGCGACTAGACCGCGCCGAACTGGTGCTGAAGCATTTCGGTTCGTTCATCGTCGTCACAAAGAGCAAGGCGTCCCAGTGACAACTGCTTGCGGTGCAACGCGACGACGGCCAGCGCGCAGGTCACGATCGTTGGCTCCGACTCGGTCCCCAAGTCGCGCAAGGCGAACTCAAAGAGACGTTGCCATGCCTCGGCATAGTCGCGTTCCAGCCATTCGGGAACCGGTGGATTTCGTGGAAAGACCAGCCGCGCTTCCTCGACCGTTGCCGCCAGACCGTAAAGCGCCCAGTGTGCAGGACGGTGTTGGGCAGAGATGCCGACAAGCTCAGGAATAGCTGCGTAGGACGCCTCCCCGACATCCCCCTGATGATGCAGCTCATTCAGAAGTTCCTCCCAGGCGGCGCTGTCGCGGTAGTTCCTGGAAAGTGCAGCGAAGGCTTGACGGGCGTCATAAGCGACTTTGTATCCGCCAGTCAGGCGAGACCATCGTTCATCACTCGACTTCAGCATGACGTTCACCCCGTGAAGCGAGATGAATATCCCGTCCGCCGGCAACAAAAAACCCGCCATGAAGGCGGGTCAGACTGCTGACAAACCCCTGGCGAGAGTTGGGGGTTTGTGATTCAGTGGGTGATGTTGAAGCGAGCCGGCCCTGAACAAACCGCACTTGAGATCGTCACGCTCGATCAACTGGTTCCAGTTGATCACCTTCTGCGCAAGATCGATGGTGTTATCGATTTCTCGTTCATCCACGATCTGACAGCGCCGCTTTACTGCGCCGACAATGGTCGCCCGCCACTTGATCCGACCTTGATGTTCAAGGCGCTGTTCATCGGCTACCTGTTCGGGGTGCGCTCGGAGCGGCAATTGGTGCGAGAGATCGAGGTCAATGTCGCCTACCGGTGGTTCCTGCGGCTGAAGCTGACGGACAAGGTGTTCGACGCCTCGACATTGTCGCAGAACCGACGCCGGCGCTACCAGGACGAGACGATCGCGCAGGCGATCTTCGACCGCATTGTCGAGCAGGCGATCGGGGCAGGCTTGGTCGACGGCACGGTGCTCTACACCGACAGCACGCACCTGAAGGCCAATGCCAACAAGGGCAAGTACGACCTTGCCATGGTCGCCAAGTCGCGTGCCGACTACTGGGGCGAGCTCGACCGGGCGATCGA
>NZ_JACJHY010000004.1 GCF_014138625.1 Aminobacter ciceronei | reverse complement strand
CGGTTGAAGCGGTTGACGCAGGTCGTGTGCGGACCGTAGCGCGTCGGAATGTCGGCCCAGGGAGCACCCGTGCGAAGCCGCCAGAAGATGCCGTTCAGCACCTTGCGGTCATCGGCGCGCGGCACCCCGCGCACCTTCGTCGGAAGCAGAGGCTGGATCACCGACCACTCGAAATCCGACAGATCGAAACGCGCCATGATCACCTCCCGCTGATTGCAGGAAGGGAATCACAACCGATGCCAAATGGGAATCCCGTTTATGGGTATGTGACCTAGAACCGTGGTCAGGCAGCACAGCTCCCGACGCGAATTTCGCTCAGCAGGCTTCTTCTTCCTCGGGCGCCTCTTCCCCGCCATCCAAGAATTCGGCAAGCTGCTCCTCGTGGGGCTCGTCGTAGGTTTGGAAGCGGGGCAGCTCCCGTATCTGGTCGCCGTCCGAGTGATAGAGGCGGGTGAAGGTGAACCGGCCTCCAAAGCGATCGCCATGGCCTTCACCATAGGCATTCTTTTCGCCGGCGATCGCCCAGATTGCAACGAGCCCCTGTCGCCTGAGCAGGTCGAGGAAGGCGGTTCGATCGACAAGGGCAACGCTTCGTCCTGCCTCGCTTACCGACGGATCCCAGAAGCGCACGATGTCCGTACCATCTTGATAGACGATCGACTGGCCGTCCGTGAGCCGAAGATTCAATCCGTCCATGATCCAGCGCGCAGGTAAATGAAGATTTATGTTGTCGCTGATTGACCCGTCATAGCCGGCGGATTCCGCCGAGTATTCCGCTGTAGTCGGGAGCGCCGGGATCTTGACGCCGGATCGCTCGGACGATCCATCGGGACGCCATTCGTCGATCCAGTCGTCATGACTTTCGTCGAGCGTGTGCCACGGAAACTCGCCTAGATGCACGCGGTATCCGCCCCCTATTGCGGTCGGCAGATCGTGGTTCGCGGTAAGATGGCTTCCCGACATGATGTTGATCGCCTTCCCGATGTCGCTCGCCCCGACCACCACGCATGACACACGCCGCCAGCTTTCGGTGCTGATCCGTGAAGCAGATGCGTGCCAAGTCTCGAAGCCGGTGAGGACCAGCCAATCGCGGTTGTCGTGAGGCGAGGTCACGGCGACCACGTCGATCCCGTCGAGAATGTCTTCGTCCGAGTGGAGCCACGCGATTGCTGTCGCGGGCGTTTTGGCCGGTAGCCCCGGTGGCGTGCCCGTCCAGAACGCGTTGACCTCGAACTGCTTCCATCCGTCGTCGGAGGTGCGAGTGACGAGCAGGGACGGATCCAGGTTGCGCAGCCGGAGCCGGTCCTCGCCCCGGTCCGGCAGACGTGCCAGGTTGTCGCTCATCCGCGCAACGAGCTCGTAGAGCGCCAGCCATTGATATTTCTTGCCGATGCGTTCGAGCGAATGCTTGCTGCGGCTGCTACGGATGCCCTGGTCAAAGGCGCCGTGCAGATCTTCGGTCCAACCGAGTTGGTGGGCGCGCATCACGACCCAGCGCCGCGCCCAAGCAAGGTTGAATTCAGTGGGCCCGCGCCTCGCGAAGCTCTGATACATGCCCTCGGCACGCCAATACTCTGCCTTCTCGCGCCACTCCTCGAAGGCATCCGACCCCACGAGGGCTCGAAATGCTGCCTTGGCTTTGTTGATATGGTCGCGCTTCTCGCGATTGATGAACGTCCCGTTGAGGTTCTGTTGGGCTATCGTCGCGACGAGCGCATCGTGCGCATCCTTCATCTCCTTGGTGGCCGTAGCGCTGAACTGGGCATACCATTCTTGACGCAGACCGAGTGCTGTCGGCAGCTCGACGGTGCCGATCGGAGCCGGGCTCCAATCTTGCACGGCGTAATCGAGCACGTATCGGCCGAAGTCGCCGTCTAGGCAGGAGCTGACTATCTGGTCGCGCCATCTTCCGCTCTCGCCGCAACCCTGCGAATAGGTGTCCATGGTCTCATCGGACACATGATCGATCGGCCAGGGGCTCTTAAATGGAGGTTCAAGGTTTGCCGGATCGATGGCACTTGGATCGCCGTGGTGCTGGGCGTAGCCTATCAGTCCGAGGGCGTGATTGCGAAGCAACTCGTTGGTCGGGGGCGAGCGGTCGGCGAACAGGTCGTCGTATAGCTTGCGCGCGACGGCAGTCAGCGCGTTCGGCTTCCAGCGCCCTTGCATCGCGGCGCCGTACAGCGAAGCGACAACGCGCTCCGTCACATAGCCGTCGTCGACATCCTTGAACCGGTCCCACAACGTGACCGCCAGTTCCGGGCGACCCGCCAGCAGCACGACCAGCGCTTTAGTCGCGCAGTCGCGCAGCGGTCGGTGCGTGGCCGTCAGGAACCATGTGAGTTGGACCGCCGCAAGCTCGGCGCGGCCTTTCGTGATGCGCGACTGGTCCGCGTTCCAAGCCCAGTTGACAAGGTGGTTCGCTCGATCGGATCTCGCTAGATGTGCGCTCCACCCAGCGTCGCGCTCCGGCATGCGGAACGTTCGGAGTTGCGCGTCGAGATAATTCACATTGAAAGGGTGACCCGGCTCGGACGCAAGCGCGATCAGCGTCTCGTATCGAAAATAGCTGTCGCACTTATCCTCAACCAGCTGCCAAGTTCGGTCACAGAAGGCCGAAGCGCAGCGGGTAAGTAGGCTTTTCGCGAAGGCATTATCGATCCAGCCGATGCTGGGCAATCCTGCGAGGTCCGGAAGCTCGACTTCGAACCGTTCCGGCAGCTGGACTGCAAGCGCTTCGAGAAGGCCGGGCACAATCCTTGACCTGGCATCTGACAGCGTTGCATTGAGCGGCGATCCGGGTTCGCAAAGTTTGTTCGTCCCGTGCTGCGCGCTTCGATCCAGCAGGTTCGCCGCGATCGCATGATCGCCGACGCGCTCGAACGCGAAGCGGACAACTTCGTCGTCGCCCGCGACCGAGTAGGGGTCAGGTTCGATCGCCAGCAATCCCTCATTCGCTAGCTGGAATAGAAGGTCACGGGCCATTTCCTGGCCGTCGTGGATCGACCGCATCAGCGCGTCGGCACGGGCGTGGCCGACCTGCCCGCGGCCAGCGTTGGCCATCTCTTCCGCCAGCGCGGCAATCGCCTTTCGAGCGATCCTGCGCATTGGCGCGACGCCTAGAGTAGCTTCGACCCGCTTCGATGCTTCAGTGGTGAATAGCTCCAGTGCAGCGGAAACGCCAACAAGGCTGTCAGGCATGAGCGCTTGGCCATCGGCCCTGAGCGCATCGCACGCGATGCGTAGGAAAAGCGGATTGCGAAGCTCGTCGAGTTGGCGCGGCGTCTCAGGAACACTAATGCCACGCTTGGCGAGATAGCGCACGACGTCCTCGTCGTCGAAGCCAAGATGTTCGATCCGAGGCAGTTTCTTCTCGTCCAGGGAGGATGGGATCACGACGTCGGCGTATGTGGACCGGCACGACAGAACAACGGTGATCCAGGGAAACTCGCGCAAGTCACTCAGGAGCCCGGGTAGCCGCGTCGGCCAGATCGACTGCCCGTTCTTTTCGTTCAAAGCGTCGATCGCGACAAGGGTACGCACGCCAGCCGCTTCACCGGCCGCGTTCAGCGCGCCAAGGAACTGCTTCACCTGCAAATGTTTCGGCAGGTCGAGATCCCGCAAGATCTCTCCCCAGGGTTCGGCGTCGGGCAGCTTGCCGCCGAGGATCATGAGAGTGGGGCGGTCTAGCTGAATCTGGTGCGCGCATGCGTCCGCAAGAAGATGAGACTTGCCTGTGCCGGCTTCGCCCAGGATCAGGAGCGCCCGTCTATCGAGGTACGCCCAGCGATCGGACCTCAGCCCGCGGCCCGCAGAGCGCAGCGCGCCGACGAGGTTGGAGACAGCTGCGACCTCGGGATCCGGCTTGTCCATCGAAGTGCGCTTGAGCTCAAGATTGTCATGCCAAGTCAAGGCCAACTCGGCGGCCTTGTCGACCGATTCCGTCAAGTCGACAAGGGGGAACGGTTCCGGTCGCCCCAGTCCCGCCTGCCGCAGCACCGCGGCTGCGGCAAACGCGGCGCTGTTTGCTCCGCTGTCGCCAGTAGCGGGCACCTTCTCAAGCCTACCTTCGATCCTCGCGGCGAAGGCCAGCAGCTCGTCGAATACACTAGGGTCGCGGAGGGTTGCAAGGATCGTCCGTCGGACGGGAAGGTCTATGTGGCATTCGGGGCTGTAGCGCTCGCCGAGGCTATCGACGACGCGGTTGAAGGCCTTGCTGAGCCATTCGCCGGTCAGCATCTCCTTGTCGAACCAGAACGCTATGCGCCCCGCTGACCGGATGTTACTTTCGGTGAGCCTGAGCTTGATCTCATGCGCGTCCCACCGGTCGATCGTGATCGTGCGGCCAGCTGCTTTGGCGGCCTCGATCCTTCCATCCTTCCATGCGTCCCATTTCGAAAGCGCGGTCTTGACGTCCTCTTTCCGGGAATCGGAGAGATCGAATGGGAAACAGGCAACGAAACGGTTCATCACGGGATGCTTGTTGAGCGCGGTCGTCAACGACTTTTCCAGCGACCCGATCATGCTGTCGAAGCTCGAGTAAAACTTGACCTGCCAACCGACCTCCGACCTGTCTGCGAGCGTGGCGAAGCACTCTACGCCGGCATCGCCTCCGCGACCCTTCCGGTCAAAGCGAATCTTATCTTTGATGGGCTCTTCGTTGGCTAGCTGACAGCAAAGCTCCTCGAACGCGTCTGCCTGGCTGCCGCGATGCTGGCGAATTTCGTACATGTCGATGTCGGGGAGAGCCATCTGAGGAAGCGACCTTGTTACTGAGCAGCTGGGCGCGGCATATTCTTGCGTTGAACGGATACTGATCATCTAACTACCGGCGATGCATTCGTCCACGAGCGGTGATGATATGATCTACGTAGTTGATACCTGGGACGAGGCATCGATGTCTCGGGCAGCACGACTGCGTTTAGCCGGTTCTTTCCATACGCATCGATACTTCTGGCCTTGAGATGGAGCCGCCGCCTTCGTAGCTAGCATTTCCCACCCTGAATGGCGAAACCCGGCGCATTGCCTTCGAGGCTCGCCGGCCCGATGAGTGGCCGCTTTGCGATGTCGCCGCAGGTTCCGGTGGCACCCGCCCGCCGCATCCTTCATGACACCTGCACAACCCTAGCCCTCCAGCCCACCCTTACGTTGGACGTCGAACATCCACAGCCCCCCGTCGTCGGTGGGCGGCGGGTGATAGGACCGGTCGGCCGGTATCGCTTCGAGCTGCACGCCGGTTTCGTCGGCGAGGTAGCCGATGGCCTGGTCGCGGCGGTGCGGGTCGAGGAGGAGGTCGCGGCGCGCGCTGCGCCGGGCCGGGTCGATCATCTTGAGATGATAGAGATTGAGCCCGCTGCGCAATTCCTTGAAGCCGGCATTTTTGGGGTGCCACAGATTATGCAGGCCGGTGTCGGCCGAAGCGCGACCCGACGTCGCCGCTCAAAAACTCATCGCAAACCCCACCGTTCCCTTGACGCCGTAGCTGCCGGCGAAGCTGGTGGAGGCCAGCGCCTCGCCGTGCAGGGTGCCGCCGGCCCAGCGATAGGTTGCGCCCAAGCCGAGTTCGGCGCCGAAACGCTGCGCGGCAAAAGCCGTGTCGAGGCCTGAGACCATGACGCTTGTGCCGTCGCCGAACTGGTAGGTCAGGTTGGCGATGCCGTGGAGCTGCATTCCGGCCGCTTCATGGTTGGCGGCGATGCCGATGCGGCCCTTGAGGCTGTCGCCGTCCTTGAGAGAGACGACGGCGCCGAAGCGGTCGGTGAAGCTGTCGAAGTCGACCGACGACCAGGCCAGCTGCGCCTGCGGCGTCAGCGACCAGCCGTCGCCGAGCGCGATGTTCCGGCCGGCCTCCAGGCTGAGCGCATGGCCGCTGCCGTGAATGTCGTCGCCGACCCTGCCGATGCCCGTGGCATCGAGGTCGCTGCGCAACATGGCCATCTGCACCTGTCCGTCGACATAAAAGCCGTTCTCGCCAAACCAGCTCAGCGTAGCCCCGATGCCGTAGCTGGTGGTCGCGTTGGATCCGTCGCCGATGCCGGAGAAGATGTCGGCGCCGGCGCGGCCATATTGCACGGTCAGCCCGCCTATCCACAT
Organism: Aminobacter ciceronei; assembly: GCF_014138625.1. GTDB lineage: Bacteria > Pseudomonadota > Alphaproteobacteria > Rhizobiales > Rhizobiaceae > Aminobacter > Aminobacter ciceronei. Next base: position 251,426 of record NZ_JACJHY010000004.1, on the reverse strand, counting down.
GCCCTGGGCGTTGGCCGCCAGCTGGCCGTCGAGGCCGGCCTGCAACAGCGCGCCCGTGGTGTCGAAGCCTGTGCCGCCGCTGGTCGACCCACCTGATTTGACGCGGCCATGCGCGCCCTCGATGCGGGCCCAGATGGGGCCCGGCGCGGCGCCGCCCGAAGCCGTGCCGCCGATCGGCGCGGCACCGTCCAGCGCCGTGCCGTAGCGGGCGCCGACGCGCTGCTTGAGGGTGGGCAGCTCGACCATGCCGAGCAGCAGCTGCGGATAGGTTTCGTAAACAGGCAAGGTCGGCGCCAGGCCGGACGAGCGCAGATACCAGTCGCCGTCGGCGGGGTCGGCAATGCCGTTGTGGTACAGGCCATAACGATAGGCGCCGGCGATGGCCGGGCCGGCGAGCGCGAAGGCACTCGCATCGGAGATGCCGTCGACCCGGATGACGCGGATGCCGTCGGCGGTGGTCAGGCCACCTGTGCCGCCGACATTGACGACGCTGACCAGCGTGGTGCCGTTGCCGAGAATGCTGTTGCCGCCGATGACCAGCAGGTCCGTCGGCGCGGTGTCGGTGCCGAGTTCGGTGGCGATCTCGAGCGTGCCGCCATGACCGGTATAGTCGCCGGCAACCGTCAGCGTGGTGCCCGGTGTGCCGCCGAACGTCACCCGCCCGGCATTGTTGAGCGAGGCGACAGACTGGTCGAAGCCGTCGAGCGCAAGCGTGCCGCCGCCGAGAACCATATGCGCCGAGCCGGCACTGAAGACGTTGGCAGCGCCTGCGGCCAGCAGGCCTGACGCAACCGTCGTGCCGCCGGCATAGCTGTTGGCGCCGTTCAGCGTCAGCCTGCCCAGGCCATCCTTGGTCAGGCCGCCCGCGCCGGTCATTTCGGGGGCGATGCCGATATCGTGGCCATTGGTGTCGACGATGCCGCCGGCTGTGCCAAGGCTGATCTGTTGAGCGCCGTAGTTGCGGAAGAAGGTCGCGTTGTCGGCGATGGCGCGGATGATGCCGCCGTCGAGCGTGAGATGTGCCGTGCCCATGCCGCCGCGGAAGCCGCTGGTTTCCACGACCCCGCGGGCACCTGGGGTGCCCAGCACGTCAAGCGTGCCGCTTGCCGCCGCATCCGACATGCCGAGATAGACGCCGCCCTGCGCAAAAACCCGGCCGCCGTCTGCGATGGTCATGGCGCCGACGCCGTAATTGCCCAAGTTGAGATTGGAGCCGGTCATCTCCCAGCTCGACCCCGCACCCGTCACGGTGACGGAGCCGTCGCCACCGGCATTGGCGCCGACATAACCCTGGTTGCTGCTCACCCGGGCGCCGCCCTCGATCCGCAGCACGCCCTGGGCGCCCAGGCCGACCGTCAGCTGGTCGGTCATGGTCCAGGACCCGGCCGATGTCAGCAGCGCCTCGCCATAGCCGGCGACGCCGACGATCGCGTCGTGGCTCGAGACGGTGGCGCCGTCCGAGATGGCAATTTCGCCCTGGCCGTAAGTGCCGATGTTGATGCGGCCTGTGGTCACGACGCGGCCGCCCTGGGCGACATTCAATGTGCCGCTGCCCTCATAGCCGACATTGAGGTCGTTCTGCTGGGTCCAGGTCGAGGCGTTGCCCTGGCCATCGTCGCCCGACACGGTGACGACACCGACGCTGCCGGGGCTGGCGCCGACATAGCCCGACGCGCTGCTGACGCGCCCGCCGGCGAGAACATCGAGCGTTCCATCGCCGGACTGGCCGATGACGACGTCACCGAGATTGTTCCACCATGAGCCCTGGCCGGAAACCGTAACCGAACCGGTGCTGCCAGCCGCATCTCCGACAAAGCCGCCGCTGTCGGTCACCACCCCGCCATCGAGAATGTCGAGGGTGCCGCTGCCCTGACCGCCGACAGTGAGAAAATCCGTGTTGGTCCAGCTGGAGGCAGTGCCCGCGCCGTCGCGCCCGCTGACGATGACAGTGCCATTGCCGCCGATATCGCTGCCGAGCGTGCCCTGCCTGTTGGTCAGCGTGCCGCCATCCTGGATGGTCAGGGCGCCGATGCCGGTGCGGCCGATCTGCAGATCGTCAGCGCTGGTGATAACAGTCGGATCGGAAGGATCGACGTCGCCGCTGAGGATGACCTGCTGCGCCGCCACGGGCGCGCTCGCCAGCATCAAGGCCAAAGGTGCTGCGACCATAAGCAGGCAATGGCGGGACAGTTGGAAAGCCCCAAACGGGCGGCGATGCTTCAACATGGAAAACCGAAATGATTCAAATACCAAGCGAGGTTGGGAGGATCATGGTTAAAACTTCGATAATCTGCGCCGGCCGGCACGAGCATAAAGTCGTGGGGCAGAGGGGCTGTGACGAGAGGTCGGGTTCGTGGGGATGGCGCCGGACGCAGAAGCCGCACATAATCAGGACATGCCCGAGCCGTTGCCTGGCGAACAGAGGGCAGGGCTCTGGAAGGTCGGAGACGCGCCATGGATATCCGGTCGCTGTTGACGGAACTGAGCGACGCTTTCAACGCCCATGATCTCGATCGCATCCTCGCGCTGTTTGCCGACGATTGCGTTCTGGAGATGCCGAGGGGCAATGCGCCGTGGGGCGCACGCTTCGAAGGCAAGCCGAAGGTGCGGGAGGCACTGGCATCGCGCTTTCAAGGGCTGCCTGACGTCCACTACGGCAACACAGAGCATTTCGTCGATGCGGCGGCTGAAACCGGCATCTCGAAATGGACGCTGACGGGCACGACACCGGATGGGGTTCGAAAGGAAGTCCGTGGCTGCGACTTCTACACGTTTCGCAACGGCGAGGTGATCCGCAAGGACTCCTACTGGAAGATCGTGGAGTGAAGCCTTGGCCAAGGCCGGCGTCGTGCTGCGCTCCACCCGCAACAGGCGGGTCGACGCGATCTCCCGAGTGCCTGGACGACCACGCGCCTGCCGATGGCCAACGATGCGGGCTGCCGCGGACACGCCCGGTCGGTGGGCGGCTGCTCCGCCCGCCGCTGCCGCCGCGATCCGCAAACGCTGGCGCGTGCGACCTTGCGCGCTGAACTGCCTCGCTGCGCCGGAACAAGCTGCTGATTTGGTAGCCTGCCTAAACAGACGAGCTTTCGTTCTAAATTGAGCTAAACAGGCAAGCGCGCTAATCAGGACGGGTCGGAACGCGGTCAGTCCTGCGCCGGCCTGGAGGGAGGAGCCTCCCAGCATATTCTGGAATTTCAACCGTCCGGCGCAGCCGCCGGATCGTTGCGCGTTTCCGTCCTGTTGCACCTGGCGGCCGACTGCCTGCGGCGACGGATGGATTTCGCGCGACCGCTCGCGAACAAAAGGGACCTTCCATCATGAATCTCGCCTCACTTCTCGCCGCCCGCACCGCCGCGGGCAAGCCGGTTCGGGTCGGACTGATCGGCGCCGGCAAGTTCGGCTCCATGGTGCTGGCGCAGGCCCAGCGCATTCCCGGCTACCACATGGTCGCGGTTGCCGACCTCAATGTCGGCAAGGCGCGGGACGCGCTCGAGCGTGTCGGCTGGCCGAAGGAGCGCTTTGCGGCGACCAGTGCCGCCGATGCGGTCAAGAACGGCACGACCTTCGTTACCGACGACGTCGCCAGGCTCCTGGCCTGCGGCGAGATCGAATGCGTCATCGAAGCGACCGGCCATCCGATTGCCGGCACCCGCCACGCGCTTGCCGCCATCGAGGCGAACAAGCATGTCGTCATGGTCAATGTCGAGGCCGACGTCATGGTCGGGCCGATCCTGGCCCAGAAGGCGGCGGCCAAGGGACTGGTCTACTCCATGGCCTATGGCGACCAGCCGGCGCTGATCTGCGAGCTGGTCGACTGGGCCCGCGCCACCGGCTTCGAGGTGACCGCTGCCGGCAAGGGCATGAATTTCGAGCCGCGTTACCGCTATTCGACCCCCGATACGGTCTGGGGCTTCTTCGGCTGGTCGGAGGAATATGTCGCCAAGGGCGACTTCAATCCGAAGATGTACAACTCGTTCACCGACGGCACCAAGGCGGCGATCGAAATGGCTGCGGTGGCCAACGGCACCGGCCTCGATTGCCCCGACAATGGCCTGGCCTTCCCGCCGGCCGGCCTGCACGACCTGGCAAAAGTGTTCCGGCCGGCAGCCGACGGCGGTCGCATGGACCGCAGCGGTCTCGTCGACATCGCCGCCAGCCAGGAGCCGGACGGCCGCGAAGTGTTCAACAACATCCGCTACGGCGTCTTCGTCACCTTCAAGGCGCACAATGAATATTCAAAAGCCTGCTTCAACCAGTATGGCCTGCTGACCGACCCGTCGGGCTGGTACGCCTCGATGTGGCGTCCGTTCCACATCATCGGCCTGGAGACGTCGATCAGCGTGCTGTCGGCCGTGCTGCGCGGCGAAGCCACCGGCTGCTCGAAGGAGTTCCGCGGCGATGCGGTGGCGACCGCCAAGAAGGACATGCAGCCGGGCGAGATGCTGGATGGCGAGGGCGGTTTTGCGGTCTGGGCCAATGCCATTCCAGCGACGCGCAGCCTGGCCCATCGCGCCCTGCCGATCGGCCTTGCCCACAATGTCAGGCTGAAGCGCGCGATCAAAAAGGACCAGATCGTCAGCTTCGACGACGTCGAACTGGTCGACGATCTCGATGTCGTGGCGCTGCGCCGCGACATGGAAAGCCGCTTCGCGCCGAAGCCGGGCGTGGCCGCCTGATCGTTGGGAGGGAAAGCCGATGGCCGAGGCCCTGCCTTTCGTGGTGATCCCGGAATTCCGGGTCAGGCCGGCGGCCAGGGCAGCGTTCCTCGAGGCTGCCCTGGACGACGCGCGGCATTCGCTTGCCGACGAAGCGGGATGCCGTCGCTTCGACGTGGTCTGCCCCGAGGGCGTGGAGGAGACGGTGGTGTTTTACGAAGTCTATGACGACCGCACAGCCTTCGAAGCGCATCTTGAGACACCGCATCTCAAACGCTTCCAGGCGGCGATGCAGACGCTCGGCGTCGACGAAACGGGCGTCCGTTTTGCCGCCTTGCAGAATGGCTAAAAGGTGAGGGGAGGCAGCACAATGGGCAACAGGCATATCGGGTTCGTCGGCACCGGCATCATGGGCGGCCACATGGCCCGCCGGCTCGCCGAAGCGGGTTTCCGGGTGACGGCCTGGAACCGGACGGCCGACAAGGCCGCGGCACTGGCCGCAGCAGGCGTCGAGCTGGCCGGTAGCCCGGCCGGCGCCGCCAGCGCGGCGGACGTGGTCATCTGCATGCTGAGCTCGGGGCCGGTCTGCGACGAGGTCCTCTTGGCTGCAGGCGGTGTGCTGGAGGCGATGCGCCCCGGCGCGACGCTGGTGGTGATGAGCTCCATTCCGGTGGAGACCGCGCGCAGCCAGGCAGGGCAGGCGGCCGAAAGGGGCGTCCGTTACATCGACGCCCCGGTTTCGGGCGGCGAGACCGGCGCCCGCGACGGTTCGTTGGCCATCATGGCCGGCGGCGCGGCGCAAGAGGTTGCGGCGCTTGCCGATGTCTTTGCGCCGCTGGGCCGTCTCACCCATATCGGCCCGGCAGGCACAGGCCAGCTGGCCAAGCTCGCCAATCAGCTGATCGTCGCCTCGAACATCTGTGCGGTCGCCGAAGCCCTGGTGCTGGCCGAGCGGGGCGGGGCCGATCCGGCCATGGTGCGCGAGGCGCTGCTCGGCGGCTTCGCCGACTCGACGGTGTTGCGCCAGCACGGCCAGCGCATGGTCGACGGCAATTTCATCCCGGGCGGACCGGCGAAATACCAGCTCAAGGATACCGGCACCGCGCTGGCACTGGCCGGCGCGCTCAAGCTGCAATTGCCGATCGCCGAGACGGTCGACGCGCTGTTTCGCCGGCTCGTCGAGGAGGGCGGCGGCGATCTCGACCACAGTGCGGTTTTTCTGACATTGCAAAACATGAACCAAGCCGGGGGCGCTGGCGCCCTCTAAGATCTGTCAAGGGAGGAAAATGACATGACCATGCACAAAGCCATTCGTGGCCTGCTTGCCGGTGCCGCGATGCTTGCGGCAAGCGTTGCCCAGGCAGCGACGACGTTCACGCTGTCGACGCCCGATCCGGATGCCGCCGAGATCACCGTTGCGGCCAACAAGTTCGCCGAACTGGTGGCGGCCAAGACCAAGGGCGAGGTGACGATCAAGGTGTTTCCGAACGGCACGCTTTATGGCGGCGACCCCTCGGCGGCGGTCAAGCAGCTTGCCAGCGGTTCGCTCGACATGCTGGTGCTTGCCGGATCGCTCTATGCCAACTTCAATCCGAAGTTTTCGGCGATTTCGATCCCCTATCTGTTCGACGACGAGGCACAGCTGCGCGCCTATCTGGCCGGCGAGCAGGGGCAGGAGCTGGTCGCCGACCTGAACGGCATCGGCATCAAGGGCCTCAGCCTGTGGACCCGCCCGTTCCGCCAGATGACCAACTCCAAGCTGCCGATCGAAAAGCCGGCCGATCTCACCGGGCTGAAGTTCCGCGTGCCGAACAACCCGCTCTGGGTCGAGTTTTTCAAGAAGATGGGCGCCGCACCGACCCCGATGGCCTTCGCCGAAGTCTACAACGCCTTGCAGCTCAAGGTCGTCGATGGCCAGGAAAACCCGATCAGCGTGCCGCTGGCGGCCAAGTTCTACGAAGTCCAGGGCTTCGTCTCGATGACCAACCACATGGCCGACTCCTGGGTGCTCGGCATCAACCCGGCCAAGTTCGACGCCCTGAGCGACGCCGAAAAGGCGGCGATCAACGAGGCGGCGAAGGAAACGGAAGCCTGGAAGGCCGACAACGACGCCGCCCAGGCCGAGACGATCCTCAAGGAGCTGGAGGGCCATGGCATGAAGGTCAATCGCCTGACCCCGGAACAGCAGGCCGCCTTCGTCGCCGTGTCGAAGGAGCTCTATCCGGTGTTCGCCGGCCTGGTGAAGGACCAGGCCTTTTTCGACAAGAGCGTTGCCTTCGTCGGCAAGAAGTAACAGCTGGCGCCAAGGCGGCGGGAAGAGGGGGCCCGCCGCTGCTTCTGGGAGGAGCATATGGACAAGCCCATGGACGAGCCGTTGGACAAGCCGGTGGACTGGCCGCGCAGCCGTTGCGATGCGACGCTTCACGTCCTGCTGGACGGCCTCGCCGGCCTCGCCATGACAGGCGTGATCGTCGTCGTCCTGGCACAGGTCGCCAGCCGCCTGCTCGGCGTGCCGTTGTCGTGGACCGAGGAAGCCACGCGCTTCCTGTTCGTCTGGATGATCTTTCTCGGCATCGGGGCCGGCTTCCGGACCGTGGAAACGGCCCGCGTCACCGTCTTCATCGGCATGTTCAGGGGCGGGCTGCGCCGCCTGGCGGTTCCGATCTATGTCGCCTCGTCGGTGCTGTTCTTCGTGCTGATGGCATGGACCGGCTGGAAACTGGTCCAGCAGCAATGGATGATGAACGAAACCGCCGCCACGCTGATCGTGCCGATGTGGGTGATCGGCTCGATCATGCCGATATCGGCCATCCTGGCGATCGCAGCCATTTTCGAGTCGCTTCGCACACGCCGCAGGCAGATCGAGCTGCCTGACCTCGATCTGCAGGTGGGGCAGGCAGTCGACGTCGACGTCAACGTTCCCGACACGGAGCCGAAGCCATGAGCATCGCACTGCTCGTCCTGTTCCTTTTGTTGAGCGCGCTCGGCGTTCCGCTTGCCGTGGCGCTCGGCCTGGCAGCCGTCGCGGTGATCTTCGCCTTCACCTCGACCCCGATCGACCTTTTGTCGCAGAGCATGTTCTCGGCGATGAACTCGTTTCTGCTCGTCGCGGTGCCGCTGTTCATCTTCGTCGGCGTGCTGATGGAGCGGGGCCGGGTCGCCGAGAAGCTGTTCGACTTCGCCGAAGCCTGCGTCGGCTGGATGCCGGGCGGCATGGGCCATGTCAACGTCGTCTCGTCGGTCATCTTCGGCGGTGTATCCGGCTCGTCCGTCGCCGACATCGCCTCCATCGGCGCGATCGAGATCAAGGCGATGGAACGCCACGGCTATCCCAGAGGTTATGCCGTCGGCATGACGCTGTGCACCTCGACCCTGTCGTCGATCATTCCGCCGTCGATCCTGATCGTCATCGCCGGCTCGATCGCCAATGTGTCGATCGGCACGCTGCTGGTGGCGGGACTGATCCCGGGCCTGTTCATCGCTTTCGCCTTCATGGTGTTCAACCATGTCTATGCCGTGCGGCACGGCTACAATCCGCCATCGCCGATCAACCTGCGCAAGATAATCGTCACCGGCATGGGTGCCATCCTGCCGATGCTGACGCCGGTCATCCTTCTGGTCGGCATCGTCGACGGCTATTTCACGCCGACCGAGGCGGCGGCGATCGCAGCCCTCTACACGCTGTTTCTTGCCGTCGTGCTGTACCGGACCATCGGCATCGGCGAGCTGCCGGGCATCGTCGTCGAGACGGCGCGCACCTCGGGCACCATCCTGTTCATCGCCGCCACCGCCAAGCTGGCCGCCTGGGTGTTCACCTTCGACGGCCTGCCGCAGCAGGTCGCCGCTTTCCTCGGCGCCGTCAGCACCGGCCCGACAACGGTGCTGATCCTGGTGTTCCTGTTCCTGATCGTCGTCGGCATGTTCATGGACGCGATCGCGGCGATGTTCATCCTCATCCCCGTGCTTCTGCCGCCGGCGGTTTCGCTGGGCGTCGATCCGATGCATTTCCTTGTCGTCACCGTCATCACGCTGACGCTCGGGCTGGTGACGCCGCCGGTCGGCGTCTGCCTGTTCGCTGCAGCGCAAGTGGCAAAGATGTCGATCGAGGACGTCATCAGGGGCGCGATGGCGCCGATGTCGATCCTGGTGCTGGCGATCCTGGCGCTGGTGCTGTTTCCGATGCTGACGCTCGGGCCGATCCGCCTGATGGGCCTCTACTGATGGCCCCCCACTGATGGCCTCCTTGCTGATGGAAAAGCCCGACTTCATCGTCGTGATGGGTGTCTCCGGCACCGGCAAGTCGGTGATCGCGCGCCGCCTGGCCGAGCGGCTCGGTGTCGACTGGATCGAGGCCGACAGCTATCACAGCCCTGAAAATGTCGAACGCATGCGCAGCGGCCAGGGTTTGACCGACTGTTTGCGCTGGCCCTGGCTCGCGGCCGTGGCGGCAGCCGCCCTTGATTTGCCCGGCCGGCCGGCCGTCGTCGCCTGCTCCGCCTTGAAGCGCAGCTATCGTGATTTTCTGCGCCAGCGCCTGGGCGATGTCGCCTTCGTGTTTCTGGACGGCGAGGCCGAGCTGATCCGGCAGCGGCTCGGCGACCGCGCCGACCATTTTGCCGGACCGTCGCTTCTGGCGAGCCAGCTGGCGACGCTCGAGCGCCCGCAAACCGACGAACGCTTCATCGCCCTGCCGATCGCCTGGAGCCCCGATCGCATCGTCGACGCGGCCGCCGCAGCCTTCGCTTGATCAGGCTCCGGCTCAGCTTCAGGTTCAGGCTATGGCTCCGGCGCTGCGCTCCGTGCGCAGCCAGTCGAGAAACGTCCTGACCTTCTTGTGGCGCAGGTGGTCGCGCGGGCAGACGATCCATTGTGTCACGATGCGGATCTCGGGCGGGCTCTTGACCGGGCAGACGACGGCGCCGGCGGCAAGCTCGCGCTGCATCATCAGCGTGCTTTCGAGGGCGATCCCCATGCCGCCGGCGGCAGCGTCGATTGCCATGTGACTGCGATCGAACAGCACCCGGCGCCAGCGTTCCCTGGGCTCGACGCCGGCAAGCGCAAACCAGCGCGGCCATTGCGCCTGCGATTTGACCGAGTGGATCAGGCGATATCCCAGGACATCCCCAGCCTCGAGGCTGCCGGGCCCGGCCAGTCCAGGCGAACAGACCGGAATGAAGCTCTCCTCGGTCAGTCCCTCGACGAACAGGCCGGGCCATTTGCCGTCGCCATGGCGGATCTCGACATCGACAGCCTCGCGGTTGAAATCGGTCGGTTCGTTGGTTCCGTCCAGCCGCACCTCGAGATCCGGGTTGGCGGCCAGGAACTGCCCGAGGCGCGGCAGCAGCCATTTGTTGGACAGCGTCGGTGTCGCCCGCACCGTCAGTGTCGTCACCGAGCGGTAGCCGCGGATGGCGTTGGTCGCCTCGGTGATCAGTTCGGCACTTTCGTCGATGGACTCGAAGAAGCGTTCCCCGGCCTCGGTCAAGACGACGCCGCGTCCGACCTTGGCCAGCAGCGACACGCCGAGCTGTGTTTCCAAAGACTGGATCTGCTGGCTGACGGCCGACGGCGTGACGCCCAGTTCGCCTGCCGCACGCGTAATGCTGCGGCTGCGGGCCACCAGGTGGAACACCCAGATCGAGCGAATCGGAACTTGCGACACAAAGACATCCTAACCCTTGGATCGCACGGTCTTATCGCGCGTCGGCCGAGTCAATGCATGCCCGGCGTCGCCGACGCGGCCGGGTCTGACGACGCGAGGGCTGCACCATATGGTCCGTCTCGGGGGCGGTTGCGGTGCGGCGGCTTTCAGCCACCTCCGGTACGAAAGCGGGGGTTGACGATGTGAACCTTGGAGTGGCGGGGGAATGTGCCGTGAGCAGTTCGACAACATCTGTTGATAAAGGTGAGATTGCCAAGGCGTGGCCCAATGGGAAGCACATAGAAAGTAGGGCATGTTGCTGCGTGATGTTCGCTACACCCTATCAACAGGCCCGGAGCCCTATAAACTGCCCGCAACAAATACCTAAGCGAAGTCATCATGCCGGTATCGAGAAAGCGAAAAAAGAGGGGCCAGCCGGTCAAATCCAGCGATCCGCACAAAATCGTTTTCAGGCAGATAGAGATTGGCGGCGACAATCATGCGGAGTTCAAGGCGGCGATGATGGATGCCGCCCGGAAAGGGGTTGACGAGTTTCCAAAGCTCTTGGGTCGTATCTCCGACCTATTCCAATCGACCTATCCGCCCAACCTCCTGAGTACGTTTGCCTTTTACGGTTGCCAGGGCTCGATCGACGATCAGGGCCATCAAAAGCCCATGGCCGGGGGCATACTACAATACCATGTCGAGTTGTTGCAGGCGCTGGCTCTGATGGTGCCTCGCGAAAAATGGGGCGGAGCGCCTAGTACGGGCGAGAAAATGCAAGCGGTCTTCGACACGGTCCCGGAGATTTCCGACACGTTTTTGAGAATTCGGATCGTCAGACAGGCGGACGAGACCGACGCTCAAAAGAAAGCGGTCTTGTCGCTACAGGAGAAAATCCGACTTCATACCCAGGCGGTACGGAATTGGGGCTACTATCTCGAAGTCATCAAAATTTGCCGCGAACTATATTGCCCGCTTGATGGCAAGTTCAATGAGGTGCTGGGCTTTTCAGCGACCGACTTCATCGATGTGGCGGAAGCGCTAGTGTCTGAATTTGAGAGGCGCGCCCGCCTTCACTTCGAGACTATGCGAAAATTTCTGCGGGGCAAAACCATTCCCCAGATTGTGAATCTATATTTCGAGCATATGCCCAACATACAGGGTTCGCCGGGTGATTTTATCAAGTCCATACCCCCCGGCACATCGCTCCAAGGCGTGAAGGGTTTCCTGATGTCCCACGCGGATCTCCGCCACGTGGATCTGATGACGTTCACGCCAAACGAGTTGGCAACCCTTACCAACAAGCCAGTAAGCACCGTCGAGAAGGTTCTGGACGCGATCGCCCTGGAGCCAGGCGCTCTGGTCGGTGCAAATGTTGAATACCTCTTTCTCTCCAATCCGGTTTGGACGCGGCCCGCTATCAAGCTGATGGACGGCTACTTCATTCCGCTGCCTCAGGCGGTCTTCAGCCATATCAACAACATCATGCGGGGACTGGCAGAGAGCGCCAAACTGGACAATGCGCTCAGCGACCGCCGCGCCGCCTATCTTGAAAACAAGACGGAGGAAGTGCTGAAAGCGGTGCTGCCAACGGCCCGTATCGAGAAGAACAAGAAGTGGTCAGTCGACGGCGTTCAGTACGAGACGGATATTTTCGGCGTCGTCGATCGGACATTGATCATCGTGGAAGCCAAGTCGCACCGAGTTTCCTCGCAAGCGCTTCGTGGTGCTCCCGATCGCCTGAGGAAACACCTGGTCGATCTTGTTGTTGATCCGTCAGTGCAATCGGAACGGCTTCAGTCGCTGGTAGTTAATGCCCGAGCCGGTGACACGGTGAGCAAAGCGATTATCGCTCCGCTGGGACTCGATGCGGGACAGATCGACAACATCATTCGCTTGTCGGTGACGCTTGATGATTTTTCGATCATGAGCTCGTCAGAGGACGAGTTAAAAGAGGTGGGATGGATACCGGAGGGGCATGAGCTTGCCGCTACCATCCTCATCGCCGATCTAATCTGCATAGCCGAGATATTAGTTAACGAGCTGCAGTTCTTGCACTACCTCGCAGAGCGATTTCATTTTCAGAAGGCGTTCGAGCTTCTCGGGGATGAACTCGATTTTCTGGGTTTGTATCTCGCAAACGGGTTCAATCTTGGTCAGGCGCAAAAGCAGTTGAAACGCATTGCGCTTAGCGGCCTGTCGGAGGTAATCGATCGCTACTACCAAGGCCGAGAAGTTGGGTTGGAACTTCCCCGTCCGAAGTCCAACCTGAATCGCACCTTCCGCGATATCGTTGATCGGCTGACGCTTCGAAAGCCGCCAGGCTGGACGACCATAGGCATTCACCTCCTGAATTCCGTCGATGGCGAGGAGCAGAAAAAGGTTACGGCGGGACTGGAGCGGCTCCGCAAATCTGTTCTGAACAAGCGGACCATACCCGGCGATGATTGCATCATGCAGATTATTCCGCCGCTCGAACGGAAAGCGACAATTGCCTTCTTCGTTTACTCTCCCGACGGCGGTTTGGACGTCCGAAAGTCCATGGAGCAAATTGCGGCGGACATGCTGGAGCGCGACGAGGCCAAGGTATGCGTTGTATTTGGTAAAAGCACCGCAGCATGGGACGAGCCTTATCGGTCAGCGCTGATCGTTCAAAAGAGAGATTGAACCGAAGGCTCAGAGAGAGCCCTCCTGGCCGCGATCAAGCTGCGATCAGTTTTGGCTTAGACGTGCGAAGCAGTTGGGCCTCAAGCCCAACGCCAGCCTCCCGTCATCCGGGCAGGCTGGTGGTCGAACTCGAGGCTTGTGCATCGATGGCGTCGCGGCTCGACGACCGCCATCAAGCGCGAAGCCGTCCGTCAGTGCGGTAACAGCAGCTCCAGCGCCCGCGTCAGGCAAAAGGATCAGCTGCCGCCGCCATCGAGCGGCTGAACCGCAGCACCGGGGAATATCTTCTGCAGATTGCCGGAGATGATCTTGTCGCCTTCCACGATGCCTGACGTCAGCGTCACCAGCTCGCCGTCGGTGGGGCCGAGGGCGACGACGCGCTGTTCGACGAGGTTGTCCTTGCCGACGACATAGACATATTTGCCGAACTGGCTCGAGCCGAGGGCCGTCTGCGGCACCATCAGGGCGTTGGGCAGTTCCCTGATATGCAGGCGGATGCGGACATATTGGCCGGGCAGCAAGGAGAAGTCGCTGTTCTCGATCGTCGCGCGGGCGACGATGGTGCCGGTGTTGCGCTCCACCGCATTGTCGATGAAGGTCAGCTTGCCCTGACGCGGCTTCTCGTCGCTGCCGGGGATGATGACCTCAGTGTCGACAGTGCCGTCGGCAAAGGCCTTCTGGATCTCGGCCAGCTCGGTTTCGCCGGGGTTGAAGGTGATGTAGATCGGCGCGAGCTGGACGAGATTGTTCAGCGGCGTGCCGGCCGAGCTGGTGACCAGCGTGCCTTCCGGCGCCTGGTTGCGTCCGAGGCGACCGTCGAAGGGGGCACGGATTTCGGTGTTCTTCAGATTGATCTCGGCGGTCCGCAAGGCCGCGCGCGATATGGCGAGTGCCGCTTCCGCCTGGCGCACGGCGCTGCGGCGCTGATCGAAGCCGTCCTTGGCGAGATAGCCGTTGTCGGCGAGCTTGTTGCCGCGGTTGAGACTGGAGTTGAGGTATTCGAGCGATGCCTGGTCGCGCTCGATCTGCGCCTTGGCCTGGTCGAGTGCTGCCTGATAGTCCGAGGCCTCGATCCGGTAGAGCAGGTCGCCCGCCTTGACGTCGGCGCCGTCGGATACCGGCTGTTCCTGCAGATAGCCCGACGCCTTGGCGCGCAAGGTCACATTGCGGATGGCCTCGGTGCGCGCGGCATATTCGAGATAGATGGGGATCGTCTTCTTGACGACGCCGACCACCGGCACCGGCATGGCCTGGGGCGCCGGGGCCGAAGGGGCGGCACCGGCAGAGGTGCTGCCGACGTTCCAGCCCTGTTGAGCGAGCAGGTAGCCGCCCGCCACAGCCAGAGCGAGAAGGCTGCCGTTCAGACCGAGTTTGAAAATGCGCATCGTAATACTCCTGATTATTCGGCCGGCTCGACCGCATGGGGATGCTGCGAGCGGCGGGCGAAACGTTCACGCCAGGTTTCGAGCACGACGTAGAAAATCGGCACGAAAGCAAGCGTCAGCACGGTGGCGATCAGCATGCCGCCGAAGACGGTGGTGCCGATCGACTGCCGGCTTGCCGCGCCGGCGCCCGACGCCAGCATCAGCGGCACGACACCGAGGATGAAGGCGAAGGCCGTCATCAGGATCGGGCGCAGCCTGAGGCGCGCGGCTTCGACGGCCGCGGCGACGATCTCGACACCTTCCTCGCGCCGGCGTTTGGCAAATTCGACGATCAGGATCGCATTCTTGGCGGCGAGGCCGATCAGCATGACGAAACCGATCTGCGAATAGACGTCGATCTGCAGGCCGCGCAGCCAGATCGCCAGCAGCGCGCCGAGCAGGGCGAGCGGCACGGCGAGCAGCACGACGAAAGGCATCGACCAGCTTTCATACTGCATGGCCAGGACCAGGAAGCAGAAGACGATGGCGAGGCCAAAGACGAGGTTGGCGATCGAGCCGGCGCGGATCTCCTGATAGGTGATGCCGGTCCATTCGAAGGCGAAGTCCCGGGGCAGGGCGCTTGCCGCGACACGCTCCATGGCGGCGACCGCCTGGCTCGAGCTGTAGCCTTCGGCGGCCGCGCCATTGACGAGGGCGGAAGGGTAGTTGTTGTAGTGGGTGACCGTTTCCGGTCCCGACACCGCCTTCAGCGCGCCCAGCGTGCTGAGCGGCACCATGTCGCCCGTATTGCTGCGGACATAGAGCCGTGAAATGTCGGTGGCAGAAGCGCGCGCCTGCTGTTCGGCCTGCAGCGTGACGCGGAAGGTGCGGCCGAACAGGTTGAAATCGTTGACATAAAGCGAGCCGAGATAGATCTGCAGCGTCGAGAAGATGTCGGGCAGGTTGAGGCCGAGCAGCTTCGCCTTGTTGCGGTCGAGGTCGTAGGAATATTGCGGCGTCGAGGTGCTGAAGGTGGTGAACAAAGTGAACGGGTTCAGCTCCGGCTGCTTGCGCGCTTCGGCAAGCAGCGCCTGCGTCGCCTCGTCGAGGGCGACAGCACCGCGGCCGGTCAGGTCCTCGACCTGGAACTCGAAGCCGCCCGTCGCACCCAGACCCTGGATCGAGGGCGGGTCGAAGGCCAGAACCAGCGCTTCCGGAATCTGGATCAGCTTGCCCTGGGCGATGTTCTTGAGTTCGGTGGCACTTTCGCCGGGGCCGCGCTCGTCCCACGGCTTGAGCACGGCGAACTGGACACCGGCATTGGACTGGTTGGCGAAGGTGAGGAAAGAGAAGCCGACGACGGAGCCGACGGATTCGACGCCGGGCAGGGCGCGGAGGACCTCCTCCGACTTCTTGGCGACGGCCGCCGTGCGTTCCACCGAGGCGCCGTCGGGCAATTGCAGGACGACGAAGAAATAGCCCTGGTCTTCGACCGGCAGGAAGGTGGAGGGGATGCGCTGCGACAGGGCGTAGGTGGCGTAGAGAGCGAGCGCGAACAGCCCCATGAAAGCCCAGCGCCATCTAACGAAGCTGCGGATGCTGCCGGCATAGGCGTTGGACAGCCAGCGGAAGCCTGAATTGAACCAGCGGAACAGGACGAATTTCGGCGCGCCGCGATGGCGCAGGAAAACCGCACTCAGCGCCGGGCTCAGCGTCAGCGAGTTGAAGGCCGAGATGGCGAACGAGATCGCCACCGTCAGCGCGAACTGGTTGTAGAGCTGGCCGGCGACGCCGGGGATGAAAGCGACGGGCACGAAGACGGCGAGCAGCACGCCTGTGGTCGCGATGATCGGGCCGGTGACCTCCTTCATCGCGATCTTTGCCGCCTCGAGCGGCGGATGGCCGTCTTCGAGCTGGCGTTCGACGTTTTCGACGACGACGATGGCGTCGTCGACGACAAGGCCGATGGCCAGCACCATGCCGAGCAGCGACAGCATGTTGAGCGAGAAGCCCAAGAGATACATCACCGTCAGGGTGGCGATCAGCGACACTGGTATCGCGATGATCGGGATGATGGTGGCGCGCCAGCTCTGCAGGAAGATGAAGACGACGAAGACGACGAGCAGCAGCGCTTCGACAAGCGTCTTGATCACGTCGTCCATGGCGGCGGAGACGAAGCGGGTGGTGTCGTAGAACATGTTGTAGGACATGCCCGCGGGGAAACGCTTGGACAGCTCGTCCATCTTGGCCTTGACGCTGCCCTGCAGGTCGAGCGCGTTGGAGCCCGGGGCCTGGAGCACGGCGAGCACGACGCTGTCCTCGCCGTCGAGGCTGAAGGAGGAGGAGTAGGACAAAGCGCCGAGTTCGATGCGTGCGACGTCGCGCAGATGGATCGCGGCGTGGGTTTCGGGATCGACGCGCAGGATGATCTCGCCGAACTGCTTGGGGTCGCTCAGGCGGCCGACGGCACTGACCTGCATCTCGAAGGGCGTGCCCGACGGCGCCGGCGACTGGCCGATCTTGCCGGCCGCGACCTGGATGTTCTGCTCCTGGATGACGTTCTGGACATCGACGGCGGTGACGCCGAGGCTCGCCATCTTGTCGGGGTCGAGCCAGACGCGCATCGAATAACGACGCTCGCCGAAGAACTGGACGTCGCCGACGCCGGGCAGCCTTTTGATCGGGTCGAGGATCTGCAGATAGGCGTAGTTCGACAAAGTGGTGAAATCGACCGACTTGTCCGGCGAGCTGAGATTGACCAGCACGTTGAAGTTCGGGTTCTGCTTGATGACGGTGACGCCGGTCTGGTTGACCAAAGCGGGCAGGGAAGGGGCCGCCTGCGAGACGCGGTTCTGCACGTCCATGGCGGCGATGTCGACGTCATAACCGACCTGGAACGAGATGGTGATGCGCGCCGAGCCGTCGTTCGAGCTCGTCGACGACATGTAGAGCATGCCCGGCACGCCGTTGAGCTGCTGCTCCAGCGGCGTCGTCACCGTATCGGCCACGACCTGGGCGCTGGCGCCGGGATAGTTGGCGGCAACCACGATCTGCGGCGGGGTGATGTCGGGAAACTGCGAGACCGGCAGAAGGAAGTAGGAGATGGCGCCGGCCAGCACCATGATGATGGCGATCGCCGAAGCGAAGATCGGCCGCAGGATGAAGAAATTGACCATGATGGTTCTCTCCGAGGCGGCTCGTGATGGTCGATGGCTGCCCTGGGAGATGGCAACGAAAAACCGATGCAGCGCACGGAACCGTGCGCTGCTCCTGAACAACCCGATATTGACTTCAGACGATGGATGTTACTATCTAGTAACAGGATAAATGTTACGGATCGGTAACATTGTCAAGGGCGTTCCAGCGACAAGACTGGAAGCGAGGAAACGTTGATGACAGTTGCTGTCAAATGTCCCCCGAGAGAGCGGATCATCGACGCTGCGCGCGACCTGTTCCGAAAGCACGGCATCAAGGGCATTGGTGTCGATGCCATCGCCGAGGCCGCCGACAGCAACAAGATGACGCTCTACCGCCATTTCGGCTCCAAGGACGACCTGGTGTTCGTCTGCCTCAAGGAGGCGGCCGCCGAGGCCGACGCCTTCTGGGAGGGCATCAAGGCCGCCAATCCCGGTGATGCCAAGGCGCAATTGCGCGACTGGGTCCGCTGCGCCGGCGAATTCGTCACCGTCGAACATTGCAATTGCGAGCTCTTGGATGCCGCAGCCCAGCTGGTCGAGATCGACCATCCGGCGCGGCAGTTCGTCGAGGAGCTTCGCAACCTGTACCGCGTGCGCCTGGTCGAGCTCTGCCGTGCTGCCGGTGCTGCCGACGCCGAGCTGATGGTCGATGCGTTGACGCTTCTGGTCGAAGGCGCCAGGACCAACTGGCGCAGCGCCGGGCCTGGCGGCGCTGCGACGCGCTTCGTCAAGGTCGCGGAGATGATCGTCGACGATTTTCTGGCGTAGGCTGGCGGCAGCTTTGGGCCGATCCAGACAGTCCGATCAAGGCGCCTCGACATCAATAAGCATGCGTTTTTCGGTACATGAAGCCGGAGCAGCAGACCGGCTGGCCGCCGTCTCGATCGCAACCTGTTCCAATGGAACGGCGCCGTGGGCCTCCCTCATCGCCTTCATCGCGGCGGACGAGGATTGCGTGCTTGTCCTCATCAATGGCAATTTAGCTGTCTCTGTAATATGGTTGTCACAATTCGGTTTGCTGACATCGGAATCCTGTCATCTGCAACCGATCCGGGCTCGAACCGATTTCGGTGGGCAATGCAGGCTGGGACCGATCCGAACAATCCTGCTTTGCCCCATGGCGAGGAGCCGGAAGGATTCAGGCTCGCACGCATAGGCGACCTGCAGGATCTGGAAGGCGGCGTGTATTGGCCGCGGCTCCGGCCGCACTTCCTCAAGCCTCATTTCAAGCTGTTGCGCTACAAGATTGAAGAAGGGACCGGGGCCGACCGGACCCCGAAATTCTTCTCGGTCCGGGGCGCGAGCGGGGTCGGCGATCTGGATGTCGCCTATGTTGCGGATCGGCTCGCCGCGACGCTGACCGTCACCGGATCCGGCATACCCGACTACTGCCTCACCGCCGTGAGCAGGGGCGCCTTGAAGTTCGGCGGCGCGCCGGGCGCTCGGACAGTGCCTGGAATCGACCGCAGCGTGGGCCTGGTCTACCGCGGCGAGCCCGGAACGACGCTGTCCGCGACCGGGAGCCACGAGCGACTTTCGGTTTGGATCCCTGCGACGAGCCTGAACCAGCGATTGGCTGCGTTGCTGGGTGGGCCCGTGACGAAGGACATCGCCTTTGAGCCGGTCTTCGACTGGGGTTCGGTGCCGGCGCAGCGCTTGAGGCGCCTCATGGAGCTGATGGTGGAGGAGCTTCGCGCGCCGACACCCTTTGCGGGCAGCGAACTCGCCAGCCGTTCTTTCATCGACCTCATGCTCTACACACTGCTGCGCGCACTCCCTCACAACCATTCGGATCATCTTGCCCGGGCAGGCAGCCCCGCTGTCCCGGGAATCATACGGCGGGCGGAGGCCTATATCCACGCCCATGTCGAAGAGCCCATCGCGCTGCACGAGGTGGCGGCGGCGGCGGGGTGCAGTGTGCGCAGCCTGCAGCTTGGCTTCCGGCGGTTCCGCGAGACGACGCCGCTGGCAGCGGTCCGCCTCGCCCGCCTCGTCGCGGTGCGCGACGCGCTCAGGACCGGCGACATCGCGGGCACGGTCACCGACCTCGCCCTTCGGTTCGGCTTCACCAATCCCAGCCGCTTCGCGCACGACTACAAGGCGGCATTCGGTGAGGCCCCGCGCGACGCCTTGCGTCGCGGTTCAGGACATCGACGACGCGGCCGGTGATTTAGGCGCCACGCAGGCCCGTGGGCGGTTGCCGCTGTCGCGATGTTTGCGCGATCTGTCCTGCTCTTTCGCTTTCCGCATAGAACGCAGCCTTAACGTAGCGTTAACTTAGGCCTGTCGCGCTCAGTCCGGCTCTCTTGCCGTTGAGCAGCGCAGCCGCCCCTGCGGCTGCCAGGCAACCGACACTATGACACCAACCGCAACTACCAGTTCGCTTAGGGAGGGCTGATCATGAAACGCGCGCTATCTGCACTTCTTGCATTGCCTGCACTTCTTGCATTGCCTGCACTTCTTGCATTGCTTGTACTGTCGCATGCAGCACAGGCGGATACGAAAACGGTTATCGTCAAAAAGAAAGCGGTCATATCAGAGGAAAGCCCGCCGGCTCTCGACAAAAGGCCCACCGGATCGGTCAGGCCCGCATCCGATGCAATCACAGATAACACCAGCAAAGACCCGTCCTATCCTCCAGCACTGTGGTTCACGTTCTAAGCAGCGCGGCGCGCCCTTTGGGGCGTGCGAACGAGGTTTTGACACGTCGAGTTGACTGATGACGGCACGCGTCAGCTTCGCTGAGCGATGTGTCGCGCTCGCGCTGATCGACCGCAGGGCGTTTGGCCTGCTGACCCCCGAGCCGATGGTTGGGGCGGCCGGTGGAAGCGTGCTTCATACGGCCAAGCTGCCACGAAGCCTGCCGACGGTACAGTTTCTGCGCCCGGTTAAGCGGATCAGTCGACCCAGACCGTCTGCTGTCGGTTCTTTGGGCCGGATTTTTTGGGGGGGGCGGAAGCCGTCGGTCGCGCGCGGACCAACTGGCGCAGCGCCGGGCCTGGCGGTGCGGCGACGCGCTTCGTCAAGGTTGCGGAGATGGTCGTCGACGATTTTCTGGCGCAGCCAGTCGGTATCCGGGCGCCGCCGGCCGGCCGCCTGGAACCTCGCATCAGATGTCTGTTCCTGATGTAACGGTCCGAGGGGCGCGAAGCCCGCTTTTGCGCCGCCGCCGCAGGCGTGAATGATTTCAGCCGGACAAGCCTGGACATCCACAGATCGCCGTCGTCGATGTGAGGCGGAAGCGCTCGATCGGGTCGCGTGAACGAACAGAGGTGGTTCAGGGTCGATTCGATCAGGACCCCAAGCGCGCAGGATTGCCATGTGAAAGCGTGTGTCGGCCTGCGTCCGGTGCTGCAGCGAGCCGCCGCAGGATGTACTCCACCCTCTCATCGGCAGGCAATGGCGGCACGGTTTCGAGAGGGAAGCCGAGGGACCGGTACACGTCGATCAGCAACGCATGGATCCGGTGTTGTGCACCGGTGTCTTCGGTCCGCGCATAGTCCCTGGCGAGCGGCAGCAGGTCGAGGACGAACACCTTCCGGTAGGAGGCGGTTTTCAGCGCTTCGATCAGTTCCGGCTCCGGCTCGAGCGACAGGAAGCGGTAGTAGGCCAAGGCATCGGGCAGCGCGCGGTCGAGGAAGCAGACCTCGTCCGGGTCGAGCATTCCTTCCTGCTCGATCTGCATCTTGAGAACGCCCTTCTGGAACTCGCGCTGGTTGGCCCGTATCTCGGCGACCGTCCGTCCGGTGACGCGCTGCGTGTCGATGAAGTGCCGTGCGTGCTCGATCGTGGTGCGATAGCCACGCTTGGCGAGCAATTCGATGGTCGTCGTCTTGCCTGAACTCGGTCCGCCGGTGATCACGTACCAGTTTGTCATGGACGGCAGCCTGACACGCGGCGGCGATCGCGCCCTTGATCGGGATCAATTGGCAGCACAGGCATCGTGCCGGTCCAGACCTCTCTTCCCAGTCCCGCGAGGCAGGCATGGTCAGCCATGCGAAACTTGCCGAGACATATGCTCTGCAGGTCGGTGACTTCGAGGGTGACGGTTTTCACGCTCGGACCTCGGGGTCGGCAGCCGAAGGTCGAATCATGCCGGCCGCCTTGTGGGAGAGGTGGTTGCAGTCGTCTGATGCTGTTCCAACCGCGACTGGACGGTCGCGGTTGGGGGGATGGCATGGAACTGCCGCTGCTGGTCATTGAGACCGCGCCGGCCCTGCGGCCGGCCCGTCTCACAGTCCGCGTGCCGCGACGGCGTTATGCACCGCAGCCACGATCGCGCCTGCAATGATGCCGAAAACGAGGCTGAAGAAAATGCCTTCGAGCCAAGCCTGGGGCGACGTCACGGGTGCGAGCGTGAACAGTCCTACCCAGGCATGCGTCACCTGCAGGCTGGGAAACAGCACTCCCACGAGCGCGCACAGGACGAACAGCACGATCAGCGCTGCGCTGGCCGCCATTGCCAGCCCCAGCATCGACAGCGTGCGTCTATTGACGATGTCGGTCATGGCATGTCTCCCTCAGCAGGGGCCTCGGGTGCGGGGATGTCCATCTGCATCTGCCGCATCATCCGCATCATGTCCATCTGCATCATCTGCATGGACCGCATCATCTCCATCATCTGCATCTGCGGCGAGCCGCCGGCGCCTGGCTGCATCATCCCGCCACTCTGCATCTGCTGCATGAGTTGCAGGTGCATCTGCATCATCGTCATCATGTGCATTTGCATCATCGGTATGGCTGCTCCCCCGCCGCCCTTCATCATGCCCATCATGTCCGGGCATTGGGCCGTCGCGTTGGCCGCGGGCGGGGCAGGAAGCTGGGCAATGTTGCCTGCCGGTGTCCCGGTCGTGGCAGAGGGGGTATCGGCCCCCTCGGGGTGATGCGGGTCGGTCTGGGCGATCGCAGGATTGGCGAGGCTGAGGAACAGCGCCGCCATGAACAGGGGCCTGGTAACGCGCATGGGTCTTCTCCCTTTGCGTTGTGCTGGATTGAATGGGTGGTGACGAGACGCCGGACAACGGTGCAATGCAGGGCAGTGCGCGGGCGAGAAGCGAAACGCCGCGGCCGTCAAGGTCGCTTGTGTCAGCCGAGGTCGCGGGGCGGATGGCGGTTGACGAGCGGATCGATCCCGTGGAGGCATTGCGCTCCTGCCAAGGTCCAGGTCCGGTGCGCGGAACCGGCAAAGCCGGGCGCGTCAGCCGGCGCCACGAGGGCAATACCGCTGCAATGCGCCAGGCTTGAACAGCAATCGGCGAACCGATCATCGCACGGCTCTTGCCCGTTGGCGTCGTGCGCGATCGATGCAGGATGGACGATGGCCAGATGGTGCAGTTGTTCGACGGACGTGCCGGGCAAAGCGGCAACCGCCGCAGCGCCGACGCCAAGCGCCAACGCCAGGCTCAAAATCAGCGCCGTCGCCAGAAGCCGGAGTTCGTCGCACAACCAAACCATGTTGACACGATAAGGCCATCCCGCAAGCTGTCCTTGATCGAAATCAAAATCGCGTCGCCGGACGTTCGAGCTTGCGGCCGGCCGGTTCGAGCCGCACGCCGGTTTCGGCGGCCAGGTCATCGTAGCCAATGGCCTGGTCGCGGCGGTCGGGATCGTCTGCCTTCTCAAAAATCGTTCGTTTCCGCGTTTTCGTGCGCTTGCTCTGCGTCAATTCGGATCCGCAGGCCAGGTGATAGGCTGGCGTCGGATTGTGGTGCCTACGCGCCGTCTCGCACGCAAACTGGACAAAGCGTCGGCCACTCGCCGGACGCAGAAAAAGGAAGGGATATGTCAGCAACGCCGGGCAGCGATCTGCCCATGGATCTAAAGCTTGCGGATGGCATGCCGCGTCGCAGCGGCCGGTGGTTCCACAAACGATATTTGCTCGTCCTGCTGATACCGGTCTTCATGTTCTTGGGCGGCGTCCTGGGTATGTATTTCCAGCCCGTACCCCTCCAGAAATTCTATGAGATTACCGGGCTGACGCCGGGTGCGGGATCAGCCTCGCCAATCGCGCTGCCTCCCAATATCGAGTTGCCGGCGCAGTTGGCCGAAACGATGCTGCCGTCCGACGTCGTGGGGCTCGCCCGCGTGATACCGCGCGGTGACGTCTCGATCGTTGCAGCGCCTTACGGGGCCGGAGATGCCAGGCTTTCCGAACTGCTCGTCGGTGTCGGCGATTGGGTCGACCGGGGCACGCCACTGGCGCGCCTGGACAACCGCGACGCACTCGAAAGCGCCGTTCTTCTCGCTGAGGCAAATCTGGCGGTACGTCAGGCTGCACTGCTTCAGACCCGCAGCACCGTCTTGTCGAGCCGCGACGAGGCGCAGGCGACGCTCGACCAGGCTCGCTCAAATCTGCGTGAAGCCGAAGCCAATCTCGATCGCACCGGGAAGCTTGCCGGTAGCGGGGTTGCGACCGGCGCTACGCTCGATACGGCGCGCGCGGCCGTCCAGGGTGCCGCGCTCAGCGTGACGCGTGCCGAGGCAACGCTCGCCCGTTTTTCCTCGGTTCACCCCGACGAGCAGCCGGACGTGGTTGTCGCCGGCCGCAACGTTGCTGCCGCCGAGGCCGATCTTGCCCGGGTGAAGCTCGACACGCAGCGGGCGCTCGTTGTCGCGCCTATTGCAGGAACGATCCTCGATATTCACGCGACGCCGGGGCAGCGACCACCGACGGAAGGGATCATGGAGATGGGTGACACCAGCCAAATGATGGCGGAGGTCGAGATCTATCAGGACCGGATTGCCAGCGTTCGAGCCGGCCAGCCGGTGGAACTGGTCGCCAGCGCGCTGGGGCGGACATTGCTGGGAACGGTGGAAAGCATCGGCCTGACTGTTGGCCGACAGGGCCTCATCTCCGACGATGCCGCCGCGAACACCGATGCGAGGGTCATTCGCATCCTCGTGGCTCTTGACGCCTCGTCGACGAAGCTGGCTTCGGGCTATACCAACCTGGAGGCTATTGCCCGCATCGACACGTCAGCGGCGACACGGGCCGCACGATGAGCCGCCTGCTGCAACGGCTCTTTGGGCGGCTCCCTATCGGCTGGTTGCAGCTGACCCATAATCGCACCCGCTTCGCGGCTGCGATCGCGGGTGTCGCCTTCGCCAACGTACTGGTCTTCGTCCAACTCGGCATAATGAACTCGATGGCCGTTGCGACGCTCAGACCGTATGAGTTTTTTCGGGCCGACATCATCATTTCGGCGGCCGACGCCAATGCGATCGCGGACGGGGGGAACGTTGCTCGCCAGTGGATGCTGCAGGCGCTGGCAAATCCGGACGTCATCGCAGGCATGGGCCTCTTTGTCGCCAATGTGCCCTGGGACCGCGGACAGACGGACATCAGCCTCACAACATTCGGGATAGATCCGTTCAAGCAGGACTTCATCTCGCCCAAGATTGCGGCCGACCTGAACCTGCTGCAGGTGAACGACGCGGCGATCCTGGACAGGCTCGCGCGCGGAATTACGCGAGACGAAGCTGTCGCCATCCGGCCGCAGACGCCGCTCTCCTTCGAGACTGACGGCCGCACCATCAAGGCCTACAACACGTTTTCCGGCGGTGGAGGGTTCGGCGGCGACGGCTACATGCTGGTCTCCGACCAGACCTTCCTGTCGCTGTTTCCCGCGCGAAGCTCGGCCGCGCCCGATCACATCCTCCTGCGCACGAGACCCGGCACGTCAGTGGACGAAGTGTCGGAACAGCTGCGCGGCCAGATCTCGGATTCCTCGCTGCGCATCCGCAGCTATGCAGACGCGATGGCCGAGGATTTGCGGTACCAGCAGACGCGACGTCCAACCGGCGTGATATTCGGGTTCGGCGTCTTTATCGGCATACTGGTTGGCCTGATCATCATCTATCAGGTACTCTCCACCGATGTGGCGGACCACTTGCGGGAATACGCGACCTTCAAGGCCATGGGATATGGCTCGCGGTTCTTTCTGGGCATCGTATTCGAGGAAGCGTTGATCCTCGGTGTCTTCGGCTTCATCCCGGGCCTGATCGTCGGCACGACAATTCTGACTGTAATGGCAAAGGTGACGACGCTGCCGCTATCGATGACGCTCGTTATGGCGGCTTCTGTCTTCGTCGGAACGATCGCAGTTTCGTCCCTGTCGGGCGCGATCGCCACCAGACGCGTCGCAGCCGCAGATCCGGCGGACCTCTTCTGATCATGGAAACGCCAGATCGCGACGTCATCGAAGTCCGTGGGCTTAACCACTGGTTCGGCATAGGCGATGCCCGCAAGCAGGCGCTCTACGATCTCAATTTCGCGATCGAGGCTGGAAGCTTCACCGTGCTCATGGGGCCATCCGGCTCCGGCAAGACGACGGTGCTTACCCTGCTCGGTTGTCTTCGCGGCGTGCAGGACGGATCTGTGCGCCTGCTCGGGGAGCAACTGAACGGTGCCCGTGAAACCACGCTGATGACGCTGAGACGGCGCCTCGGCTTCATTTTCCAAGCGCACAATCTGCATGAGAGCCTGACGGCCTTGCAGAACGTGATCATGGGCGTTCAGGTTCATGGTGATGTTTCGGATGAACTCGCACACAAGGCAGCGGTCCATGTCCTTGAACTCGTGGGCCTGTCCGATCGAATCAACTATCTGCCCGCCAACCTCTCGGGCGGACAGAAGCAACGCGTGGCCGTTGCCCGCGCACTCGTTGGCAACCCGGCACTCGTGCTGGCTGACGAGCCCACCGCCGCGCTCGACGCCGACAGTGCATCCGAAGTCGTGGATCTCCTCAAGCGCCTCGGCCGCAGCCGCGGCACGACCACTCTCCTTGTCACCCACGACAGCCGGATACTCGAACGCGCAGACCGTATCCTTGTGCTGGAGGATGGTCGAGTTGTCTCTGATACGGCACCACGAACAGCGCAGAAACGACACCACCCCTGACGCTTTTGGCGCCCTGCGCGGTCCTCTCATGAACTTGAAAAGACAAGTTTCAGTATCCGATCGCGGGCAGCTGAACGACCGCAACGGGGCGCATTGCCGCCGAAGCTCGTCGGCCGATGAGAAGCCGCTTTGTGATGTGGTTGTTTCGGCGGCATCCGGCCGCCGCAGGCCTGAATGGCAGAGTGATCTCAGCTGGACAAGCCTAGCCCTGCCATCCTTCTGCGCCGGCCTTGTCGCGGAGGTCGAACATCCACAGGCCGCCATCGTCGACATGAGGCCGATGATAAGGACGGTCGGCCGGGATGGGCTCGAGCTGCACGCCGGTTTCGTCGGCGAGGTAACCGACGGCCTGGTCGCGGCGGTGCGGGTCGAGAGGAGGTCGCGCCGGACGCTGCGCCGGGCCGGGTCGTTCATCTTCAGATGATAGAGGTTGAGCCCGCTGCGTTATTCGCGGAAGCCGGCGTTCTTTGGATACCAGAGATCATGCAGTCCGGTGTCGATGCGTTCGGCCGGGTCGAAGGTCCGGAACAGGCAATGGCGGATCTTGGCGCCAAAGAGCGAGGTGACTGCAGCCCCTATCTTGCTCGTCGAGCGATGATCTCATCGGTATTCGCCAGAAGCTTGCGGACCGCGTTGCGCGCGGCATTCGGCTTCTGCAGCCGAATGCACTTCTCGATGTTCTCGTGCAGTTTCTGCGCGCGCAGCAGGCTGCTGTCCTCGCGGGTCACGTGAACGAACAGGTGGTTCAAGGCAGATTCGATCAGGACACCGAGCGGCACCAGAAGGTCGTTGCCCGATGCGCGCAGGATTGCCACGTGAAAGCGTGTGTCGGCCTGTGTCCGGTGCTGCAGCGAAGCGGCATTGCCCATGTCGTGAAGGGCCTGGCTTATGTCAGCCATCTGCGCTTCGGTCCGGCGCTCGGCGGCCAGTGCCGTCGCTTCCGGCTCGATGATGTGGCGGAACTCCTGCACCGTCCTGAGAAAGCCTTCGCGGTCGGGCGAGGCGGCGTACCAGCTCAGGACGTCGCGGTCGAGCAGGTTCCAATGCTCCTTGGGCTCCACCCAGCTGCCGATCTTGGGGCGGGAGGCCAGCAGGCTCTTGGCCATCAGCATCTTGATCGCTTCGCGCACCGCGGAACGACTGACATCGAAGATTTCGGTCCACTTGGCCTCGTTGGGCAGGATCGTTCCGGGGGGATAGTCGCCGCGAACGATCCTGAGGCCGATCTCGCTGGCAAGGGAGGTATGTACGCTGGCGCCCGAAATACGCGTGGCGTCGGTTCGGCGGCTCGCCAGCGGCTTGTCGGCGATGAGTGCGTCTGTCGGCTTCGAGGCCATTGGTCTTCCTGTTGTCGTCTTCCTGTTGTCGTCTGGCCGATGCTGGAATTTCGGGCCGCCTTCGCAACAGAGTGGTGCGCCATCCCAAGTGTCAAGCGTCGCTTCCCGGCGCCGGCCAATCAGTTTTGCGAGACGTATTTTCGCCAGCTGTGCTGGCTGCGGAAACCCAGGACCTCCTTGGCCTTGCGATTGGACAGCAGCGTTTCGAATTCGCCGAGTTCATGCTTCAACGGCACGCCGGGATAGAACCGCTCGAGCAGCTCTTGTGTCGGCAGGTCGGACGAGGTGTCGTCATTGGCCGCGTTGAAGACCTGATAGCCCAGGCCGTCGGTCTTGACCGCGAGGTCGGTGATCTGACCCAGGTCACGCGCGTCGATGTAGCTCCAGGCGATGCGCTTGCGGAAACCCGGATCGGCAAACCACTTCGGAAACAGCTCGTATTCGTGCGGCTCGATGACGTTGCCGATCCGCAAGGCATAGATGTCGAAGCCGCTGCGCAGTGCAAAGGCCCGTGCCGTCTTTTCATTGACGACCTTGGAGAGGGCATAGCTGTCCATCGGATCGACGTCATAGTCCTCATCGAGCGGAAAATAGTGCGGGTTTCGCGGCTCATTGGCGAAGACAAGACCATAGGTCGTCTCGCTCGAGGCGATGATGATCTTGCGGATGCCGAGTTTCACCGCCGCCTCGATGACGTTGTAGGTGCCGAGCGCGTTGATGCGGAACAGCTCGTTATCAGGTGTGAGCATGATCCGAGGAATGGCGGCGAAATGCACGACGGCGTCGACGGGCTGCGGCCGCAACGACGGGTCGAACTCGTGCAGCCCCATATAGCTGGTCAGCGCGTTGAAGAGCTGGCCGCTGTCGGTGATGTCGGTGATCAGCGTCCGGACCTTTGGATTGTCGAGCGGCCTGGCGTCGAGATTGAGAAGCTGATGCCCCTGGTCGACAAGGTACTGGACGACGTGGCGGCCGGCCTTGCCGCTGCCGCCGGTAAAGATGATCCGCTTCGACATTTTGTCCTCCACATTCTGCCAGATCATTGGATATTGTCAGACAATATCATCGGTGACGACTGCGCCGAATTCAACCTGCGACCGGAGGGCACGGAAGATGGCAAACAGCACCAGATCGACCGAGCAGATCGGTTTCATCGGCCTTGGCCTGATGGGGCATGGCATTGCCAGGAACATCGTCGACAAGGGCTATCCGCTGACCTTTCTCGGCCGCAGGAACCGCGGCCCGGCCGAAGACATGATCGCCCGCGGCGCCGTCGAGGTCCCCACTGCTGCGGAGGTGGCCGCCCGCTCGAGCGTCATTTTTATCTGCGTCACCGGTTCGCGGCAGGTCGAAGACGTCGTTCGCGGCGCAGGCGGGTTGAAGCAGGCGCTGAAGCCGGGCTCGGTGGTTGTCGATTGTTCGACGTCCGACCCGGTGTCGACGATGGCGCTGGCGGCCGAGCTTGCCGCCGTCGACGTCACCTTGGTCGACGCGCCGTTGAGCCGCACGCCAAAGGAGGCGTGGGAGGGCACCCTGGACACCATGGTCGGCGCTTCCGATACGATGTTTGCCAGGCTGAAACCGGTGTTCGACACCTGGGCCGGGCGTGCCGTCCATGTCGGCCAAACCGGCGACGGCCACCGGATGAAGCTGTTGAACAATTTTCTGTCGCTCGGCTATGCAGCACTTTATTCCGAAGCCCTGGCCCTGGCCGGCAAGGTCGGCATCTCGCCCGCCCGCTTCGACAGCGTCATCCGCAACGGCCGCATGGACTGCGGTTTCTATCAGACCTTCATGCGCTGGACCCTCGAAGGGGATCGCGACGCCCACAAGTTTACGCTGGCCAATGCGGTCAAGGACCTGACCTATCTCGAATCGATGGCCGATTCCGTCGGCATGGTGAACCCGCTGGGAAATGCCGCCAAGAACGCGTTTGCCGGCGCCGTCGCCGCCGGCGGAGGCGAGCGCTACGTGCCGATGCTGGCGACACATATCGGGCAGATCAACGGCGTCGACCTGGCGCCGCCGGAAAAGAGCTGAGTGAGCCCGGGCGGGACACGTGTCTACCGTCCCGAGCGGGCGATCACGTCGTCGGTGTCGGCCAGCAGCCTGTGCACGGCGTTGCGCGCCGCCCTGGGGCGCCTAAGCCGGATGTTCGTCTCGATCGCCTCATGCAGGCTCTGGGCGCGTTCGTCCCTGATCTCCTGCGTCACGAAGGTGAAGAGGTGATGGAGCGCGGATTCGATCAGCACGCCCAGCGGCACCAGAAGGTCGTTGCCGGATGCACGCAGTATGGCAAGGTGGAAGCGCGTGTCTGCCTGGGTGCGTTCCTGCAATGATGTCGCCTGGCCCATGTCGCGACAGCTCTGGCTGATCTCGCCCATCTGCGCTTCGCTGTGGCGTTCCGCGGCAAAGGCGGCGGCTTCCGGCTCGATGATGTGGCGGAACTCCTGCACTGTGCGCAGAAAGGCTTCGCGATCGGGCGAGGCCGCATACCAGCTCAGCACGTCACGATCGAGCAGGTTCCAGCGATCCTTCGGTTCGACCCAGCTGCCGACCTTGGGGCGCGATGCCAGAAGGCTCTTTGCCATCAGCATCTTGATCGCCTCGCGCACGGCCGAGCGGCTGACATCGAAGGTTTCAGACCATTTCGCCTCGTTCGGCAGGATGGTGCCCGGCGGATAGTCGCCGCGCACGATCCTGAGGCCGATCTCGCTGGCGAGCCAGGCGTGCACGCTCGAGCCGCTCATGCGCGCGGCGTTGGGGCGACGCATTGCCGGCGGGCGGTCGGCGACCGTTTCCTCAGGCCTTTTGGACGTTCCGTCTGCCATCGACCGAGTTGATCTCTGCTGGATCAATTCCGTTCTGATTGGTGCAGCAAAAGCCGGCTCGGGCGGCGGAACCGTCCGCGCGCGACATCAACCGCGCAGGCTTGTCGGAGCGCCGGCGAGCCGGGCGCTCCGAGCTGCACCTACTTCTGGCCTGCACCTATTTCTGGATACAGGTATCGACCGTGTCCTTGGTGCATTCGTCGAGGCCGGTGAAGACCGGATCGTCGACCGTCTTGCCTTCGATCAGGTCGATCATGACAGTCGGTGCCTTGTAGCCCATTTCGAACGGCCGCTGGCCGACCAGCGCAGTGACAAGGCCCTCCCTGGCAATCGCCACTTCGTCGCCGATCGTGTCGGCAGCGCCGATGACGAACTCGTTCTTGGCGATCTTGTCGGCCATCGGCTTGAACAGGTCGCGATAGGGCTGCGGGGCGCCGAACAAGGGCCAGCCGCCCATGATGCCGAAGGCATCGAGGTCGGGATTGGCCGCGAGGATGTCGGTCATCGCCTGGACGCCCTTGGCGCCATCGTCATTGGTGAAGACAGGGCAGCCGGCAACCTCGGTCCAGCCGCCTTCACCCTTGAGTTCAGTCAGGCCCTTCTGGCCGGTCAGCGTGTCGCGCATGCCCTGGGCGCGGCGCAGGATGTTGTCGGCGCCCGGATTGCCCTCGATGGTGCAGATCTTGCCACCACTGGGCTTGGCTTTCTTGATGTATTCGCCGATGCGCGCGCCCATCAGGTAGTTGTCGGTGCCGAGATAGGTCTTGCGCAATGCGGCGTCCTCGGCGGCGAGATCGGCATCCAGCGTCATGACCGGAACAGTCGGGTTGGCGGTCTTGATGGTCTGGGCGATCAGCTTGGCGTTCGAAGGCGAAATGGCGATCGCAGCC
Source organism: Aminobacter ciceronei (assembly GCF_014138625.1). Classification (GTDB taxonomy): domain Bacteria; phylum Pseudomonadota; class Alphaproteobacteria; order Rhizobiales; family Rhizobiaceae; genus Aminobacter; species Aminobacter ciceronei. Next base: position 219,939 of record NZ_JACJHY010000004.1, on the reverse strand, counting down.
GTGTCGGCCTTGCCCAGCATGTCCTGGACGATCTGCGCTTCGCCAGCCTCATCCGACGTCGATGCCGGCCCGGTGTAGAAGCATTCATATTCCGAGCTGGCGTTTTCCTTGTTCCACTTCTGGCAACCCTGGTTGATGGCTTCGAAGAATGGGTTGTCGAGGCCTTTGACGACGATGACGAGCTGCTTCTTGGCGAGCGCGTTTCCAGCGCTGAGTGCCAGGACAGCGGTAGCGAGCAATAATGCCTTCCTCATTGTTTCCTCCCATTTGAACAAACGGGCACGGCGTGCCCGCGACGAAATCAACCCGGATACCAGACGGTGCGAGGATCATTGTCCGAACGCTCGTACCGCCAGGCCGAGTCGATGAGCATTTCGAGGTCGTATCGGGGGTGCCAGCCAAGCAGGGACCTGGCCTTGGCATTGTCCATCCAGTTCGAGTGGTACTGGCTCGCTATGTCGATCGAGGCGAGGTGACGGGTGCGGGCGAGATGGTCGGCGACCTCGCCATAATCGACCGGACGATCCATGCAGACGTTGAAGAGTTGCTGCCTGGCGCGCGGATTGTCGATCGCCGCAAGGATCGCCGACACCAGGTCGTGGACATGGACGAAGTTGCGCTTCAGCGGCTGCCCGTCGGCATCACGCAACAGCGGCACGGTGCCCGCCCTGGCATGGCGCCTGGCGTCTGCCTCCGGCACCAGTGTCTTCCAGTCCGGGCCGCCAAAGACGTCGTCACCGAAAGACAGCGTGTATCTGAAGTCGTCCTTCTCCATGATCCACGGCGCGCGCAGGCAGCACCAGTTGAGGCCATACTGGATGCCGAACTGCTCCAGCATGACCTCTTCGAGAACCTTCGACAGCGCATAGCTGCCGGGATAGGCCCGATGCCGTGCCGCTTCGGTGAGGGGCGCATCGTTGCGGTAGTGGAAATGACCGATCGCCGCGTCGCCGCCGATGAGGATGAACTGTCGGGCGGTTGGACTGAGCCGAAACGCCTCGAGCAGCCAGAACAGGCCCTTGACGGCGACGTCCATCACGTCAGCTGGCGTTTCCTTGCATGTGGCGAGGTGCACGACGTGGGTGACGCCGGCAAGCGCGTTGGCAACGACGTCGCGATCGGCGATCGAGCCGCGGGCGATCTCGATGCGGTCGCCTTCATCGACGGAGCGGTTGTGACAAAGCGCGCGGATGCGGGTCTCGGAAAATCGCGGATCGTCAAGCAGCCCAGCGATGAAGTGCCGCCCGACCTTGCCCGTTGCACCGGTAACAAGGATCAGCATGCTCTTCCTCCGATGCCCAGCTAATATCCTGGCGTCGTCGTCGTCAATGCTATTTGTCCGACAAAACAGATTTTTGAGACATTTGTGCCGAGTCCACCCGACAATTGATTGACGCTGTCGAGGCGTTTTGCATAAATGCGGGTCTTCGCGTTTCCCGGGAGGAGATCGGGGAACGTGAATGCGCAGTGCCCGAGCGTGACGCGTGCGGGACGGCTTGCGAGGCTTGCATGTTTCGGGAGGCTAGAGGCTGGTGGCAGTTCTCGAACTCGCCAACATTTCCAAGCATTTCGGCGCCATCCAGGCGGTCAACGACGTGTCGTTCTCGCTCGAGGCGGGACAGGTCGTCGGCCTGATGGGCGACAACGGCGCCGGCAAGTCGACCCTGGTCAAGATGATCGCCGGCAACTTTCGGCCGAGCCATGGCAGCATGCGGCTGGAGGGGGCCGAGCTGGTCATGCATCGCCCGGTGGAAGCGCGGCAGCATGGCATCGAGATCGTCCACCAGGACCTCGCGCTGTGCAACAATCTGACGGCGGCGGCGAACGTCTTCCTTGGCCGCGAGCTGCGCCGCGGTTTTGGACCGTTGCGCGTCCTCGACTACAAGGCGATGTACAAGCGGGCCGGCGAGATCTTCAGGGACCTGAAGTCCGAGACGCGGCCGCGCGACCTCGTCCGGCAGATGTCGGGTGGGCAGCGGCAGGCGGTGGCCATTGCCCGCACCATGCTTTCCGAGGCCAAGATCGTGTTGATGGACGAGCCGACGGCGGCGATCTCGGTCCGTCAGGTGGCGGAAGTCCTCAACCTGATCCGCCAGCTGCGCGATCGCGGCATTGCCGTCGTGCTGATCAGCCACCGCATGCCTGATGTCTTTACGGTGGCTGACAGGGTCATCGTCATGCGGCGTGGCCACAAGGTTGCCGACAAGCCGATTGCCTTGAGTTCGCCGGAGGAAGTGACGGGGCTTATTACCGGTGCCATCGAACAGGTATGATCAACCCTGCCGGTCGCGCAGTGACGAAACGAAGGTCGATGATGGCTGTTACCCTTGACCAGAGCATTTCACAGAAACAGCAGAGCTGGATGGCGCAGGTTCTCGGCAGCCAGACCTTCTGGGTCCTCATTGCCGTCATTCTGGCCTGCATCTTCCTGTCCTTTGCCACCGATTCATTCGCGACGACGAAAAACCTCTACAACATCACCCGCAACGTCACCTTCGTCGCGATCATCGCGCTTGGCATGACGCTGGTCATCATCACCGGCGGCATCGATCTGTCGGTCGGTTCGGTGCTGTGCCTGTGCAGCATGGTGCTGGCGGTGGTCATGCATGCCGGATACGGCATCGAGGTCGGCATTGCGGCGGCCATCGGCACCGCGCTGGTGATCGGGGCGTTCAACGGCATCTTGATCGCCTATCTCGACTTTCCGCCATTCGTGGTCACGCTCGGCATGCTGTCGATCGCACGCAGCCTGGCCATGGTCGCATCCAACAACACCGTCGTCTTCCAGTTTGGCCCCGACCACGACAAGCTGCTGGCGCTGGGCGGCGGCGCCTGGTTCTTCGGCATCGCCAATCCGGTGCTGTACATGATCGTTCTGGCGCTGCTCACCGGTTTTGTGCTGCGCTGGACGCGATTTGGCCGCTACGTCTTTGCCATCGGCGGCAATGAGCACGCAGCGACGCTGACCGGCGTTCCGGTGCGCAAGATCAAGGTCGCCGTCTACATGATCTCGGCGCTGTCGGCCGGCATCGCCGGCATCATCCAGACCGGCTGGCTCGGTGCCGTCACCACCAATATCGGCGCAGGCATGGAACTTCAGGTGATCGCGGCCGCCGTCATCGGCGGCGCCAACCTGGCCGGCGGGGTCGGCACTGCCTTCGGCGCGATCATCGGTGCGGCGCTGATCGAGGTGATCCGCAACAGCCTTGGCCTGCTCGGCATCAACGCCTTCTGGCAAGGCACATTCATCGGCAGCGCCATCGTGCTTGCCGTGCTGTTCGACAGGATCCGCAATTTCCGGCTGAGCGAATAGTGGTTCTGCGGGGCGGCGATCCTCGACGGCCGAACCGAAAAATTCCGTCCTGTTGCCTGTGCGCGCAACCGGCTTGAAGCGAGCGGAAGCCGACCAACGCAGCCGCCAACCGGCATGCCAGCGGCGTTGCGAGCGGGGAGACGCCGGAGTAAACTTACACCCGATGGACCAGAAGCGATGCGGGAGCATTGCGGAAGGAGGTCCGGCATGGAAGCGCCCTCGAACGACAACCCACAAAAACCGCCGGCGGCGGAGGCTGGCGTCATTCTCAAAGACCCTGTCCACGAGCTGACCGTCCATGCCGACGTTCTCGCCTTGTTAGCCGATCCGGCAACCACGCGGCTTTGCCTGGATATCGCCGAAGACGCAGCGTGTGCCGTCGGCGGCACCATGGCCGCCGCCCATGTCGGCGCCGATCCTGAAAGGATGATCGCGGCCGCCGAGGAGATCGACCTGCAGATGCTGCGTGACCTCGACGAAGGCTCGCCGGCGCAGCGGTTGGAGCGGGTCACTTCCGCATTCGAAGACTGGAAGCGAGGCAAGCCGGGTCGAGACCGTCTTCGTCTTGATGATTGCCGCGGCGACCTTAATCGCTGCGTGACGAGCGAATGCCATGAGACGGCACTCGCCGTCGCCCCCTGCCATGGCAACATAGATGCCCGCGATGCGTTTCACGACCTTCTGTTCAACGAACACAAGCTCGTCCTGGCGCCGCCGCCCGGCCAATATGCCGGTGATCTGATGGGTCACATCGTGGTTGGCTGGAAGCAGCACGATCATGCCCAGCGCGCCGTCGTCGCAGCGAGACGCTGGCTGGCGGCAGCCGATCACATCACCGTTCTATGCATCAACGACAAAACCGACGGACGTAATCAGTTCACGGCGCGGGAACTGCTCAAGCAGCTCGAGCTGGACGGCGACGTTGTCACGACCAGCTCAGGCAACTGCTCCGTCGGCGAAACGATCCTCGATTTCGCGAAAACCGCGAAGGCCACCTGCCTGCTGATCGGCGCCTTCAAGCATGGATATTTCCTGGAGCTGCTGCTCGGTCGCGTCACCCACTACCTGTTGTCGCATAGCACGCTGCCGATGATGATGAAGCATTAGAGCGCCGGGCGGGGTCGTGGCCACCGCGGACTGGGCATCATCGGAAAGCGGGCGATCGTCCTTCCCATGGCACATGAATCCAGCTCAAGCGGAGCTTGGAGTGATCTCTGACGTTGACCGTGAATGTGGCGTCAGAGCGTTGCGGGACGTATCCCGCGCAATCCTGCGGAGAACGCAGCCGTGACCAGCCGAACCATAGAAACCGTCGTCCACTTCGCATCCGCATTTTCATTCGCGGGCATCGCCGGACAGCAACCGGCGGGAGCCTACCGTGTCGATCGAGACGAAGAACTGATCGAAAGCGTCTCCCGAGTGGCCTGGCTGCGAACCAAGACATTCTTCCATCTGCCGGCGATCGACACGCCGGGGCCTAAACAACAGATGGTGCCGATCAATCCGGCAGACCTCGAAGCCGCACTGGAAAGGGACCGGCAATCATGACTGCGACCTTCCTCATGCGAGGCAAGCATCCTGCCCGGCGCGACCCGACGATCCATCGTTTTTCGATAGGGCAGACCGTACGGTTGAAGCGAAGCTTCGGCACGCAGGCATACCGCATTACGGGCACGTTGCCCGCGAGAGAAGACTCGCCTCAGTACCGCATCCGCAACGAACGAGAACTTCATGAGCGCGTGACGTCCGAAGACAATATCGAACTGCTCGGCGCGCCACTGGGGCAGGACGACGCAAGTCTCATCGAAAGGGCATTCGGCCATGGCTAAGGGACAAAAGCGCAGCAGTCGCGAGATTCGAAAGCCCAAGCAGGCCCAGGTGAAAACACCTCCGATGCGTGAAGTCACGTTCGGCAGCCAGATAAAGCTCGCCAGAAAGGTGACCGCGGGCGGCAGATGAAGATCGTGATCGAATTCTATCGCACCCGCGGCAAGGACGACGCCCATGCGGTCGTGGGCCGCGAGACAGATGAAGTCGCCGACGTCGAGGGGGCGATAGAGCTTGCACTGCGCCTGTCGCAAACCCTCGACCTGCCGCAGCGGCCGGACGGCATCACGATTACCGACGCGGATGGCAGGGTTCTCTATTCCGGGGACGTAGATGCCGACGCACTCTATGAAGGAAGGTCACGACCATGACGGACCGCAGCACCGAAAGCCAACCCAGACGCGATGCCGCCGCGATCGACATCTGGGACAATGAAGGCGGGGCGCCTTACTCCATCGAACATCAAGTTGGCCGCCGCATCGAAGCGGATCGCTCCTGGACCGTCTATCATGTCTTCACGGGCATCCCGGTCAATATCGACGGCCAGGCGATGACGGGGCTGACCCGGTCTCGTGCGACGAGCGGGATGATTTTTCTCAATCTTCGCAATACAGGCCGCCACAGGGGACGGAGCGGGCCGGAAGCGTTTGGGCTGAGCGCAACAGGAGGCAACACGTGACGCTTGCATTTCTCAATCCGAGCCGCAGCTTCGACCAAGCAAAAAATGCCGTCCGCTTCATCGGTCACGACGGCATGTTCGAAGTGCGCTTCTTCGTCGAAGCCGGCGCATTGGCGAGAGCAGGGGCCTGTGCAAGCGGGACACAGCTGTCCGAGTCAGAATGCCTGACCGCGTTCGACGTAGCGCGCAAGTCAATCTACGATGTCGCGCGCGAAGCCTATTCCCATGGTCGCCGCACCTACTACACGCTGACTGCCGTCGATTTCCGGTGAGACAGCCAATGCCCCGGGGACCGATCGTGCCTGCGCACGATCCTGTCCCAGGCGTTCACGCCGTTGGCTGCCGATTGGGTCGCAACCCGAAAAGTCGATGCAGCCAATATGAGCAACTCAAAATCTGGTCTGGAGTTTCGTCATCAACAGCTTCCCACAAGACGCGCGAGCCGCGAGCCGCACTCTGCTGAACACATGCAAGAAGGCAGCTCGTCCGTTCGCTATGCTCGAGGTCTTTGGAGCGGCCAGGCGAATGTTCCCTCTCGATACATCAGGCATGAGGCTCGCATACGCCACCGCAAGTGAAGCATCGAAGGCTGGGCCCAGCGTCAATTCTGATGATGCCGCAAAGGTGATGGATATCGAAAAATCGGACGATGAGGGCGCCGCCGTGAGAGGACCAAGAACCGAAACCCAGCGACGGAGCGAAAACGACACGAGCGGCATCAGGCGCAGGGCAAGAGAAACGCACACGCGACATCAGCTGGTCTAGGCTATTGTGCCCATCGTGCCCGACGACCAGCGACGTTGAGCGCTCTGTCCGTTGAATCTGGCCAGAAGGAAGTGGACGATGACGCGGATCGGGCATGGCTCGGACCGCTCGCTACGTCCGCTCTCGAGACGCCAGCGACTTGCTCAATATTTCCATGGCCGGCAAGTTTCAGTCGACGCTCCCAGGCAATGGTCCGCGATATCGGAACCGAGATTCCAACGAACAGCATGTGCACATCCTCAATGAGGGAGATCGACGTGAAATATCGTGAGCTTCAAGAGTACCTTCGACCGCTTGGTATAGTCATGAGCAAGAGAGGGACGACAATCCGGTTAAACAGTTTTGGCGGCCTCGAGAACACTGCGCGCTACTCCGAGACATTGGAAGGCGCGCTCGCCATAGCAGGAGATATGGCGAAACCTAGACGCAATATACTATCGTGATGGGTTTCTGGCTTGTTTTGTGTTAAAGTATGACTGACCCATTGCGGGCGCCATGCCTGCATTTCCGTTGATCGGAAAAACCATGAGATCACCTATGCTCTCGATAGCGGTGCTTTACGGCGCCGCCATCGGCGCTCTGGCTACAGCAACCATCGGCTTCACCGTTGGCGGATGGGTTACCCAAAGCACGGCCCTCTTGATGGCCGAGGCCTCATCGCAAATGGCTGTGGCGTCTGTGCTGACGCCGTATTGCCTGGAACGCTCAAGATCCGACCCGCTTTCCACTCAAATCTTGTCGGAGCTGGAGACCAGCCGAGGCTTCAACCGCCGTGGGGTCATTGAACGCGCCGGCTGGGCCACTCCACTTGGGTCCGACAAACCGCTCTCCGAGGTTGCGATTGCATGTGAGACAGCGCTCGCAAAAGGGTAGCTCGGCGCTTTTCAGAGGTGGATTGAACAGAGGTCCGTGCCAAGCTCTGCCGGCTGTTCGAGCCGATCGGCGGCGTCGGCGAATGGCGCGGCGGTGCGGCATCTTGCGCCGCAATCCCGGCGTCGGGGCGGGGTGAGAGCGGCACGGCCCTGCCTGCGGGCAGGTCTTGGACGCCACCGGCTGCCGCCCTCTGCGCCCGCCGCCGCGGCGGCGCCGGCGCATCACCGCTGCCGGGCAGCGGCCCCAGCGGCCGGACCCGGCGGCAGGCGGTTGTCCTTTTTTGTCCGATCCTTGTCCGCTGCATGGCTGGCGCGGCTGGACACGAGGGCTAGGATCAAGCACATCATGGTCCACGGAGTGTCCAGAAATGACCGATACCGCCCTGCTTGTCATCGATGCCCAGGAAAGTTTCCGGCAGCGCGCCAGCTGGCACGAGGTCGACAGCCCGACCTATCTCAGGAACCAGCAGGCGCTGATCGACGGCGCGGTGAAGAAGGGCTGGAAGATCGTGCGGGTGTTCCATGCCGAGCCTGAAGGCATTTTTTCGCTCGCTTCCGGTTTCGTCAGGCCGCTGGCCGAACTCAGGCTCGACAGGCCTGACCTCGAATTCCACAAGTTCCGGCATTCCGCCTTCGTCGGCTCGCCGCTTGAAGTGTTCCTGATCGAGAACGGCATCCGCCGTCTCGTCATTTCGGGCATTCGCAGCGAACAGTGCTGCGAGACGACGACCCGCCATGGCTCGGATCTCGGCTGGCAGGTCGACTATGTCACCGAGGCGACGCACACAATGCCGCTGACCGATGCGACCGGAAAGACCTGGACGGCCGACGAACTGAAGGCGCGCACGGCGGCCGTGCTCGATGGACGTTTCGCCCGCGTCTGCACCATATCCGAGGCGCTGGCCTACGAATCTCTGGCCGACGAGGGCAGGGCAGCCGCAGCATGACCGAGCCGCGCCGGATTCCGACCTATGTGGTGATGCCGGCGCGCACGCTTCTGCTCGATGTCGCCGGGCCGATGGAGGCCCTGCGTTATGCCAATCTGCTGCAAAAGGACGTCAGGTTCGACGTCGCCTATATCGGCGCCTTGCCCGAGGTGACGAGCTCGATCGGCTTGCGCATTTCAGGCATCTCGCCGCTGCCCGAGACCATCGAGCCGGACGCCATGATCGTGGTGTCGGGCGACACCGACGAGCCGATGGATACGGGCCAGCCGGTCGAGGCGGCCGGTCAGGGTTCGGACGAGCTGGTCCGCTGGCTGAGGCGCAGCATAAGGCCCGGCATGCTCCTGGTGTCGATCTGCTCGGGTGCACTTCTGGCCGGCAGGGCCGGGCTGCTCGACGGGGTCAGATGCACCACCCATTTCAGCGATTGCGACCGTCTTGCCCGCCTGGCACCTTTGGCGCGGGTGCAGGAGAACAGGCTCTATGTCGAGGATGGCGAACGCTACACCAGCGCCGGCATCACCGCCGGCATCGACCTGATGCTGCACATCATCGGCCGGCTGACCAATCCTGCCGTCTCGGCGGCGGTGGCCAAGTCGCTGGTCGTCTATATCAGGCGCCTCGGCAGCGACCCGCAGCTGTCGCCCTGGCTCGAAGGGCGAAACCACATCCACACCGCCATCCACAGGGTGCAGGACGCCATGTCTGCCGATCCGGCGCGGGACTGGTCGCTTTCGACCCTGGCCGACATCGCCATATCAAGCCCCCGCCATCTCAGCCGCCTGTTCAACGACCAGGCCGGCATGAGCATTCCGGATTATCTCAACCGGCTGCGCGTGGCTCTCGCCCAGCAGCTTCTGAGCGAGACGCGGCTCGACATCGAGCGGGTGGCGGAGCGCGTCGGCTACAGCTCGAGCCGGCAGTTGCGCCGCGCCTGGAGCCGCTTCAACGCCACCCCGCCAAGCGCCTTTCGCCGCGGCGGGGCAGGCCAACCGCAGCAGCTGCCCACAGGCTGAAACGCCTGGGCGGATCGGCGCCAGGCTGGGATCGGCAGATGTCGAAGCGCCCAGCCATGCACCCGTGCCTTTGTCTCGCGGGGCTCAGGAGCCCTGCAAGATTTCCGGCCGCAGCCCGATCGACCGGCTGTTGCCCGACAGATTGGGGGTGACAGCTGCCATTCCTCCCCAACCCATTCTCGCCGAACCATGCATGGGTCAGACAGCCCATTCGGCACCTGGAGCGTATTGCTGTTACGTACCGCAGAATGTCTGCAGGACGCGTTCTTCGTCTGCCGGTGGCTGCGCATAGTCCTCCATCCCGGGCTGCTCGTCGAACGGGCGCGCCAGCACGGTGAGCAAGCTCTGGAAAGGGCCAAAGTCGCCTTCATTGGTGGCGGCGGCGATGGCGGCTTCGACGCGGTGATTGCGTGCTATGTATTTCGGGTTCACCCTGCGCATACGAGCCGTCCGGTCGGCTGCAGTCTCCGGCTCGCGAGCCAGTCGTTCACGCCAGCGCAAAGCCCAGCTATCGAAAGCAGCAGGGTCGATGAAGTGGTTGCGCACGCGGCCGGAGCCGTCGACCTCATCGGCGAGATCGCGAAATGTCAGGGTGAAATCCGCCCCGTTGCGCGCCATCAGCTCAAGCAGTTCGGCAGCAAGACCAAGGTCTTCAGGCTGTTCGGTTAACAGCCCGATCTTGTGGCGCATGCCTTCATGAAACGCAGCCTCGTAGCGTGCCTGGAACGATCCGATCGCCGCTTTCGCCTGCTCGAAGCCTTCATCGTCTCCGCCTGCTTCGCTTCCCAGAATGGGCAGCAGCGCTTCGGCCAGTCGCGCCAGGTTCCAGACGGTGATGCGGGGCTGGTTGGCAAAGGCGTAGCGGCCTTGATGGTCGATGGAACTGAACACGGTCGCCGGATGATAGGCGTCCATGAACGCACATGGACCATAATCGATCGTCTCGCCGGAAATTGCGACGTTGTCGGTATTGAGGACGCCATGGATGAAGCCGACCAGCATCCACTGCGCCACCAGCTTCGCCTGCCTTGCTACAACGGCATCGAGGAACGCGAGGTAGCGACGGGGGGCTTCGGCGAGATGCGGATAGTGCCGCGTTATGGCGTAGTCCGCCAACGCCCGCAGGCCGTCGATGTCTTCCCGTACGGCAAGGTACTGGAACGTGCCGACGCGGATGTGGCTGGCGGCAACGCGCGCTATCAGCGCTCCGGGAAGCCTGGTCTCGCGAAAGACGTGCTCGCCAGTGGCAACCAGCGACAGGGTTCGCGTGGTCGGGATGCCGAGGGCGTGCATCGCCTCGCTGACGATGTATTCGCGCATCATCGGTCCGAGCGCTGCGCGCCCATCGCCATTGCGGGAAAACCGGGTCGGACCGGAGCCCTTCAATTGAACGTCGCGCAACTGGCCTGTTGTATCGAGCAACTCTCCGACGAGGACGGCACGACCGTCGCCAAGCTGCGGCACGAAGTTGCCGAACTGGTGACCCGCATAGGCCTGGGCGATGGGACGCGCGTCAGCGGGGAAGCGGTTTCCGGCCAGCATGTCGATACCTTGGGGACCACGCAACCAGCCGATGTCGAGGCCCAGCTCCGTCGCCAAGGTTTCATTCAGTTCGAGCAGACGCGGTGTCGAAACCTGGGATGGATCCGGACTGACGTAAAGCCGCTCGGGGAGGTCGGCGGCATAAGTGTGTTGGAACCGGGGGCTGCGCATGACAACTCGGAGTTTGTTCAGGTTACCGGCTAGATAGGGATGCCGCGAGGCGCGGGCCAGCAATTCGAGAGGGGCTGTTAAGTCGCAACCCAATCGCAGTTTCCGATGTTGGCGTCCAGCCAGGAAGCTGCTGTCACCAGGAAGCTGCTGTCAGTTGTCGCCGTAGCCCCATTCCATATCTGGAAGGAAGCGGGCGGCCGAGGGTCTGATGGGTACTCTTGACGTCGTCCTCGTTCCGGGTGGCGCAGACCAGCGACGCCGAAGTCGGCATCTCGCCAGTGTCAGCGAGGACTGATAGTTCTGGGCTCCATGAACACGCTCGGTGTGATCTCGGATACGCACGGCCTTCTGCGCGAGGACGCCGTTGCGCTTCTTCAAGGCGTCGACCACATCGTCCATGCGGGCGATATTGGAAACCCCACCATCATCGAGAGATTGGAACGTGTTGCGCCAGTCTCGGCAATTCGCGGCAATGTCGATGTCGAGCCGTGGGCGTCTCTGTTTGCGGATACCCTTCAAGTGACGCTGTTCGGGCAGAAGATATTCGTCATCCACGACCGAAAGGATATGACGTTTGCTCCAGCCATGATGGGCATCGATCTGGTGATTTCTGGTCATTCGCATCGTGCCAGTATCGAGAGCCGCGATGACGCCATTTATCTCAACCCGGGCAGTGCAGGCCCGCGCAGGTTCAGGCTGCCCATCACCTTGGCAATGGTCCAGATCATCCACGGGCGATTGGTGCCCAGGATCTGCGAGATTGCCTCAGATTTTCATTGAAGCCGACTGCATGGCTGACCAGGGGCCGATGGCAGACTGACTGGTTTTGGGCCAACTCAAAGGACAACGACCCTTCGGCAAGCGGCCCACCTGCTGTTGCTTCGCGCTGACAGGCGAAACCTCCCAAGTCGCCGCACGGATCGCTCCCGCAGGCTTGTGGAGATGACCAAGCGCCATGCATTTGCCAAGGTTCGGCAGCCGAACGCGATCATTCAAGACTGGCGTAGACCGTGCTGTGCATCTCGGCCGTGCCGGAGATGGCCACCAAAGTTGCGAGGGTTGACGTTGCGCCTGCCGCGGTCACGCTGCAGGATGCAGCGAGGTCGAATGGCCCGTTTCAGGGAGCCTTTGCATGGCGTTGTTCTTCTTTGGCATGAACCAGTCCCTGGATGGCTTTGTCGATCACGATCGTTTCCCCTTCGCCCCGGGCCCAAGACTCTATCGCCGCTTCGTCGAGCAGACGGAGAAGCTCGCCGGCAGCCTTTATGGCCGCCGACTCTATGAGACGATGCGCTACTGGGACGAGGACCAGCCCGGCTGGGACGCGGACAGGCGCGCCTTTGCGGCGGCGTGGCGCAAGAACCCGAAATGGGTGGTCTCCAGGACGTTGCAGACGGTCGGACCCAACGCAAGGCTGCTCGGCACGGAGACCGAAGCCGAAATCCGCCGGCTAAAAGTCGAGCTGGAGGGCGAGGTGGAGGTCGGCGGCCCTGAACTGGCGCGTTGCCTGACCGAATGGGGCCTGATCGACGAATACAGGATCTACCTGCACCCGGTCGTGCTCGGCCACGGCACGCCCTTTTTCGCCGGCCCCCGGCCGCCGCTGCGCCTGACCGGAACCGAGCGCTATGACGGCGACGTCATCCGGCTGAGTTATGTGCCGGCCTGATTGTGCCCCCGCCATGGCTCGAGCGGCGCGGTCCGGCGGGCAGGCGCGCGCAGCGGCTCGTTTCGCTTCACCAGGCGTAACGCAGCACGCCCTTGCCTGAACAGGACCGCGTCACGTCGGAGAATTCGCCTTCGAAGCCTGCCGTCGCCGACCAGCCGTTTTGCTATCTTGTCTCGACCGCAGCGCCGACCAGTGCTGTGTCGCGCGCCATGGCAGCGCCATTGACGACGAAAGTGGCGCCGGGCAGCGTCTGGAAGGTCGCGGACAGGCTGCGCTCGGGATCGAAATGATGGGCCCAGGCAAGGCGCCTGCGCAACGTCACCACGGCCTCGGCCATGGCAAAGGCTTTGCCCGCCCGCAATTCGACCGGATGCGGTTCGTCTCCTTGTTTGGTGTCAGCCGCTCCGCCATCGACTCCTCCTCGTCTGAAGGATGCCGGCCGGGGGGCTTGGGCACCCGGCCGGTCAGTCAGCTGTCACTTGGTGGTATTGATTGTGATGCGCTTGGCGTTCGCCTGCGCCTTTTCCGTCTTGGGCAGGGTCACGGTGAGGACGCCGTTCTTGAATGCCGCCTCCACCTTGTCCTCCTCGACTTCGCGGCCAAGAGCAAGGCGCCGCTCGAAACGCCCGTAATAGCGTTCGCTGAACTGACGATCCTTGTCTTCGGTTTCCGATTTCTTCTCGCCGCGAAGTGTGAGAACACCGTCTTCAAGCAGAACCTCGACATCGTTCTCGTCAAGCCCGGGCATTTCCGCGACCACCCGGATTTCCTTGTCGTTCTCCGAGAATTCGACGCTTGGCCAGGTGCCATTGCGAGGCGTCATGCGGCCAAGAACCGACGGTGTGTCAAAGTCCCGGAACACCTCGTCAAACAGCCGGTTGACGTTGCGATGCAGCGACATGAACGGATCCATGTCCTCACTGCGATTGATCGCCGGGGCCTGGTTGTTGCCACGGTTCCATGGGATCAGGTCACGTACACTCATTGCCTTTTTCCTTTCGTCTTTCTTGTTTGTCCTTTCTCGTTTGGTCGCAACGACACCCCACCCCAGATGGGGTGTCGCGCTGGACGGTTCAGTCAAGATCATGCCGCTACGTTGCCTTCGATCCGCTTCGAGGCTGACTTCGTGTCAGCGCCGGCGTTGATCGCGATCCGTCGCGGCTTCATCTCCTCGGGAATTTCCTTCTTGAGGTCGATGATCAGCAGGCCGTTCTCGAGCTTGGCGCCCATGACGCTGACATGGTCGGCGAGTTCGAAACGACGGTCAAAGGTCCTCATCGCCAGTCCATGGTGGAGATAAAAAACGTCGCCATTTTCCGTCTTCGAGCCGTTGATGACGAGCAGGTTTGGCTCATGGGTGATCGAAAGCTCGTCTTCTGCGAACCCAGCTACCGCAAGCGCGATGCGATAGGTGTCTTCACCGAGCTTGACGATGTCATAGGGCGGCCAATTGTCGGCCTGTGGGGAACTGGATTTTTCGAGCAGGTCGAAAATCCGGTCAAAGCCGATGCTCGACCTGTAGAAGGGAGAGAAGTCCATATTTGTTCTCATAGCTACATCCTCCTTGGAGCAACATAGGTACGAGGGCGCGCCAAGAAGCCTGGCGCTCCCTGACCGTGTCGACCCTTTGCAGCGGCCGACGGAATATGAGTTGGGAAGCGATTTGAGCGACGTCAAGGGGCGAGCAATCGAGCCGACATTTTGACGGCGTGGTGGTGGGTTCACAGGTTGGGGCCGCTGGAAAGCGCTCCGTCCAATGCCCATCTAGTCTGCTGGCAAATCGATGGAGTTAGCGATGACCATGACGCGGGAAGACGTTGTCTCGGTCCTCGGGCCGGTGGACGATACGATGATTGCACAAGTGATCCTGTCCGGCGCTTCGCTCGCGGAACTCAGGGAGGCGTGGGGGTGGGCGTTCGGCGACGACGCGTTGATGGGGCAAGGCCGCCCTCTGCCCGGAACGCGGGTTGCGGCACTGATCGACTTGATTGAACCCGACGATGACGAGACAGAGGGCCCGGCTGCACCGGGCCCCGGTGCTCACTGAATCGTAAATACCCCATCCACTGCCTGCCACTCGGCAGGTTTGATCAGGCGGTGGTGGGCAACGCGCACGGAATGCAGCGCACCTTCAAGTTCCTGTTCCCAGTAGCTCAGGAAACCTCTCAGCGTTGGGAATTCCGGTGCGAGGTCGTATTCCTGCCAGACATAAAGCTGCAACAACCGCGGGTAATCAGGAAGGTGATAATGGATCTCCGCGGTCGTGAGGCCGTAACCCTCCATCTGGAGCCGGAATTCCCTGCTGACCACAAGCTTCTTCTCGGTCACCATCAAGCGTCCAATCTTTCCGGGCGTTCGCGGTTGCCGCTCTGGTCGAATTTGCAAGCGACGTCGGCGCGGATTTCATCGAGCCGGCGAAGCGCATCCATGACGGCATCGAAAGTCACCGGGGCCGCAATGCCTGGCGGCTTGCGCAGGGCCGGTATGGATTCGACCGCGCATGCATCCGATGCCCAGGAGGCAAGAATGGCGCGCTTTTCCTCAATGCCGAGTTGATCGTCCGTTATCACGTCGTCGGGATGGCTGAAGAACCGGGCCGGGAAAAGCAGACGGTCCAGTGACAGATCCGTGATTTCAGGGGCGATCGAGGGGATAATCGTCGGGACAGTTCGTTCCATCGATGGTCCTCCGTTACAAAAATCTCCTTGCGTTGACGACCCGACGTTGGTCCCAGGCGAACCACCGTCGGACAGAAAAATTTGGAGGATTCGAACGAAATTGCAAGCCCCGCTTTCGCGGCTTCGCGGCGGATAGCTGCATGAATTCAGCGCGCTAGCACTCGGCAAAGCCGGGGGCTAGAATTTTTGCAGCCACCTCTTGAAACTCAAAAACACCTCACCCAGATCGATTGCGCGCGATGCCGAAGAGGGTCGCGCACCCCGCGCCGGCACCGCTTCGGATGCGGCGCGGAGGAACCTCAAAAATCTGTTTGTCCATGAGGAGAACGACATGACGTTCCGTCCATTGCACGACCGTATTCTGGTCCGCCGCATCGAGGCCGAGGAAAAAACGGCCGGCGGCATCATCATCCCCGACACCGCCAAGGAAAAGCCGCAGGAAGGCGAGGTCATCGCCGTTGGTCCGGGCGCCCGCGACGACAGCGGCCAGTTGCTGTCGCTCGACGTCAAGGTTGGCGACCGCATCCTGTTCGGCAAATGGTCCGGCACCGAGATCAGGCTCAATGGAGAGGATCTCCTGATCATGAAGGAGTCCGACGTCATGGGCGTGATCGATGCCGCGGTCCAGGCGAAGAAGGCCGCCTGAGTGGAACCTGCCGTTTTGAGAAGGAGCAAGAAAAATGGCTGCTAAGGAAGTCAAATTCCACACCGAAGCCCGCGAGAAGATGCTGCGCGGTGTCGACATTCTCGCCAACGCTGTGAAGGTCACGCTCGGTCCCAAGGGCCGCAACGTCGTGATCGACAAGTCGTTCGGCGCCCCTCGCATCACCAAGGACGGCGTCACCGTCGCCAAGGAGATCGAGCTGGAGGACAAATTCGAGAACATGGGCGCGCAAATGGTGCGCGAGGTCGCGTCCAAGACCAGCGACATCGCCGGCGACGGAACCACAACGGCGACCGTGCTTGCCCAGGCGATTGTCAAGGAAGGCGCCAAAGCTGTCGCTTCCGGAATGAACCCGATGGACCTGAAGCGTGGCATCGACAAGGCGGTCGACGCCGTGGTCGCGGAACTCAAGGTCAATGCGCGCAAGGTGACCAAAAACGACGAGATCGCCCAGGTGGGGACCATTTCGGCCAATGGTGACGCCGAAATCGGCCGTTTCCTTGCCGAGGCCATGGAAAAGGTCGGCAACGAGGGTGTCATCACCGTCGAGGAGGCCAAGACCGCGGTGACCGAGCTCGAAGTCGTCGAGGGCATGCAATTCGATCGCGGTTATCTCAGCCCGTATTTCATCACCAACCAGGACAAGATGCGCGTCGAGCTCGACGAACCTTACGTACTGATCCACGAAAAGAAGCTGTCCAACCTGCAGGCGCTGCTTCCGGTTCTGGAAGCGGTGGTCCAATCCGGCAAGCCGTTGCTGATCATCGCGGAGGACGTCGAGGGCGAGGCCCTTGCCACGCTCGTCGTCAACAAGCTGCGTGGCGGCCTCAAGGTCGTGGCCGTCAAGGCGCCTGGCTTCGGCGATCGCCGCAAGGCGATGCTGGAAGACATTGCTATTCTGACCGGCGGCACGGCGATCTCGGAAGATCTCGGCATCAAACTCGAGAATGTAACGCTGAACATGCTGGGCCGCGCGAAGAAGGTGGTCGTCGAGAAGGAAAACACCACCATCGTTGACGGCGCCGGCTCCAAGACCGAGATCCAGGGGCGTGTTGCCCAGATCAAGGCCCAGATCGAAGAGACCACTTCGGACTACGATCGTGAGAAGCTGCAGGAACGCCTGGCCAAGCTCGCCGGGGGCGTCGCCGTCATTCGCGTCGGCGGCTCGACCGAGGTCGAGGTGAAGGAGCGCAAGGATCGCGTCGATGACGCCATGCATGCCACCCGCGCCGCCGTCGAAGAAGGTGTGTTGCCGGGCGGCGGCGTTGCCTTGCTGCGCGCAGTGAAGGCGCTCGACAATGTCCAGGCCGACAATTCCGACCAGAAACACGGCATCGAGATCGTGCGGCGCGCCCTCGAAGCGCCGGTGCGACAGATTGCGGAAAACGCTGGCGCCGAAGGCTCGATCATCGTCGGCAAGCTGCGCGACAAGGCCGAGTTCGGCTATGGCTGGAACGCACAAACCAATGAGTTCGGCGACCTCTACACACAGGGCGTCATCGATCCGGTGAAGGTGGTGCGCACCGCACTTCAGGACGCGGCATCCGTCGCTGGCTTGCTGGTCACCACCGAGGCGATGGTGGCCGAGAAGCCGAAGAAGGACGCGCCGCTGCCGGCGATGCCCGGCGGTGGCATGGACTTCTAAGAGACAGACAGAGAGGCCGTGTCCGCGTCCATCGAGGCGCGGACACGGCTCCAGACGGACGGGTGATTGGCATGGATACGACCAACATCAACAAGATTGCGCCGCCGCAACGTGCGGCTACCGAACTCGATTATGAGACCGATCTTAGAGTCGTGCTGGAGCCGGTGCTGACCGAGGTGCTCGACACGGCAGAATCCGCGGGCTGGGACCGGCGGAAGGCAGCGTACACGGTGATGTTTCTGGCAGCACGGCAGTTGTCAGCCGGAAAATCGACCCCGAAAACGGATGTTGGAAAGGGTTGAGAAAATGGAAGTGCCACATGCCGGCAAATGAAAGGAACGGACAGTATCGTCCGTTCCAACCCGGTTAGACCCGATAGCCAGCCGGAAGCGTCCCTGGCGCCGAGCTAATGGCGCGCCGAAACCTGCCCGGCGGGCAGGGCCGGCATCCCACTCTGTTTTCGGGACCGTGGCGGTCGGTGCCTTGCCGCTACTTCTTCTTCGGCCTCAACACCCGCGGGCCGATGTTGTCGTAAACCTGTTGTGCCGGAAATGCGCCGGCTGGAGGCTGCTGGCCCGGCAAGACCTTGCCGACCTGGACCAGAAGATCCTGCCCCGGTTTGACGATGTCGTAGGTGACACCCGGGTTGTAGGTCGTGAATGCCGTGTTGCCATAGACATTCGTCTGCATGGTGCCGGCCGTCCGTCCGTAGTCGCGGCTGGTGGTGTCCTGGCTGCCGAGGATGACAAAATGGGTGTTGCCGGTCTGCAGCGTGACTTCCGCGGCCTTGAGCAAGCTGTAGTCCTGGACGGCTGTCGGGTCGGTAAAGCCGTTGCCGCGCGCCGAGATGCGGTAGGTGTCGTTGGTGATCGGCATGGCGACCACTCCGCCGGTCGCCCCCATTTCCTGATATGGCGTCTGGCAGCCGGCCAAAAATGCGGCAGCCAATACTGCGAAAAGTCTTAGTTTCATTGCACCCCCCCCCCCCCTGGGAACACCGAAGCACGGGATTAGCCCTTGTTTTCCATGCTGGTGTCCGCCCTCACCATCACTGAAGCCTAAGCTGCCAGTGACGGCAACTGCTCTCTGGTGCTTTTCACCGGCAGCGGTGCATAGCGCCAGCTCAGCCTTCGAGAATGCCAAGGCATTTGCCTGGCCTGTGATGCTGCGCCCGAAGCTCTGCTTGGGCGCGCGAGCTGAGATCAACTGCGCCATTGCAAGGCCGATTGGAGTAGTGAGCGCGTGTCTTGAAGAATAAGTTCAATACTGTACAGATTGGAAGCCATCTGGACATTGTTAAGATTCTGTGAATATATCACCGCGGGGAATTTACTGCGGGGGATAAAAGTGTATCGCACGTCTTTGATGTGCGGGGCGGGGTTGTTTTGCGCTGTATTGACCGGGTGTGCGACAAAACCTGTTCCGAGCGATGTAACCGGCCTGACCAGCTATGCAATTGTTCAGCAGATCAGGTGTGAGGCGCGCGATGCCATCAGGGCGTTTGCGACAAATTCGCTTGCAGAACATCAGCCGCTATTGTCCGCGCATCTGAAGAACAACCCGGCCGACTTCATCGGGCTGGATTTCAGGAAGCTGGACGAGGCGACGCGACGGGTCTTCGAACGCTATGACCAGGGCGCGATCGGCTATGATTTCACCTTCGACATCACGGAAAAGAACAAGGCCGGCGGAGGAATCGGCTTGCGGCGCGGCTTCTCGACAGGTCCGCTCACCATCGGCTTCAGGGCCGACAACAATCTCGAGCGACAGAACACCCGGACGTTCCGCAGCGCCGACACATTCCTGTTTCTGGCGACGCAGATGCCGGAGCGGTTCTGCAGCGAGGTGCGCAAGGGGACCAACTGGCAATATCCCATTTCGGGCTCGATCGGCCTCAGAGAGACGCTGGCGACATTCATCAGCCTGAACCAGTCGGCAAACTTGGTCGGACCCGACAAGACGCCCGACATACCGACGCTCGTCGACACGATCGAGTTCACCACCACCGTGTCCGGGTCGGTTTCACCCAAGGTCCAGCTGGAGCCGATAAGCCAGGCGCTGCGGATCAACGGCGCCGACATCACCTTGTCGGGCGAACGCATCGACAAGCACAAGGTCGTGGTCGGCCTGACCTTGCCATTTGACCCCAACGACCAGCGGGCGCGTGGCAACCTGATTGCCGTTCAGCGGTCGCTGAGTGCGATCGCCGATGCGAAGCGCGAATCCCGCGAAGAGAGGAAGGCTTCGGCCATCGACAGGTTGATCGAATAGCTGCTGGGGAGAGGGGCATGGTTCAACGTTTCAGGCACGACGATGATCTGGTTCTGGCGAGGGGACGCAAGCACCTGACGGTGCCGATGCGGCGGCTTGCCGATGCCTATCAGGCCATCGTGGAAAGTGGCCGGGCTGACGAGTTTGTCGAGGCCTGCAGGCAACAAGGCATCCAGGTGCGCGTGCTGGCTTCCGCCGCCGCCGCACTTTCCCGGGCTGAAGGGCTGATGTCAGGCGATCAGTTGTTCGACGGGCTTCGTCGCGGCGGCTGGGCCGGCGCGATGGTCGCGACGCCGGGCGCGGGCGAGGCTGTGAAAGTGTCGCCGGCCACCATCAATTTCGTCAAGCGTTTCCTGGCCAGGGACGGCGTTGGGGGACTAAGTCCGATGGCGCGCGGCGTGGCCGATTGCGACGAGTGTGAATAGCTGATCCATCAGCAAGCCACGAGCCGGCGCGCATCGTGCTGCAGTCTCCGACTGTCAATTCACAGGCCGTTCGCAGGCAACCGACCGGGAACGAACGGGCCGGCGAACGGGATTGCCTCAGGTAACCTGAAACGTCATGCTGTGGTCACGATGGTGCTTTGCGTCGACAATATGCTGCGTGGTCAGGGGCTGCTTCGGCGGCCCTTTTCGCGTTTATAGAGACCCATCTGCTGCAGGCCTGACCGGCGATAACGACCTGGCTGATGTCACGGCCGAGCCACATGGCATGGCCGTCCGTCTTGAGCGCAGACACGTCGTGCCGCGCCAGCATAACCGGCAGCCACATCGCCGCGCGGCGGCGGCCTAGGCATTCCCAATCCCTGACAACGAGGACGACATGAAAAAGCTCGGCACTTTGCTGCTGATGATATTCGGCTGTCTGGCCTTCAACGGCATCGCTTCGGCCGATGTGGCCGTGCCCGCCAAGCCATACAAGAGCCACCAGAATTCGTGCAACCTGATCACGCCGTTCAAGATCGGCGAATGGGACCTGAGCGGCGACGGCGCCAATGAGTGGGTTTATTACGAAAAGACCGCGCTCGGGAACTGGGCTAACCATATCGTCGTCTTCGACTTTCAGGCCGGCTGCACCTTTTACCCGTTGGACGACAGTCTCTCCGGCGATCCCAACGCCTTCTACACCGTATCGGCTCTGCAGATGGATGGCGCTGCCGGCAATGAGCTGGTCGTGCGGCCGCGGCCGGGCGGAAGCGTCGGCGGCACGCCGACCTGGAGCCATCCGACGAGGGTGATCAAGCAGAGCGCCAGGGTCTATTATCTCGTCGACTATGGTGCGATCGGCTACCGCGCCTACAACGCCACCGACTACAACGGCCAGACCGGCACCGACATCAGCGCCCTGGGCAGCTTCGTCGATTTCGCCGGCAACGAATCCTATTATTTTCACGTCTTTTCGCTACTGCCGTCGCCGGCGTTCCGCCAGTACGACTATCGGGCGACCGTCAGCCTGCGCAACTCCCCCTTCGCGGTGCGCCCGTATAATGGGGTGATGAGCGGCCAGCTCGACGCCCAGCCCGGCGATGAAGCCGCCGTGCTGCTGCCGCCGACCAACGGCACGTCGGGCGTGATCTACATTTTCTCGGATCGCGACAGGTCGAAATGGGTCGGCAGCTTCAGCGGCAATTACGGATCGTTCGTTGCCATGGTGAAGTCGGCAACCATCGCGGCCGGCAAGGTCACTGTTGTCGTCAGCTATTTCAACAACCTGACCCCGAGCGCCTCTTATGATGCGACGTTTCAATATGCGGTGCGGGTCAACACGTCCAGGGTCAACTGACGATGCCATACGTCAATCCCGCCACGGATGACCGGGCGGCCTGCTGTCTTCACGATGGCGCATAACGTCGAAAAGGGCTGCTTCGGCAGCCCTTTTCGAATTTCTGGTTGGTGCAGGTCGAAACTCGCCACAGGCTTCGTCACGACTGCCAGAAGCGGGCGCGCTTCATGCGGTATCCGGCCTGCTCGCTGCCACCTGGCTTTTCGATGCCAGGCTGATCGGGGTTTTGCGGGTCGGGGTTTGGCCGCTCAGTGCCCGGCGGGTTCTGGCCGTCGGCGTGACGGGTCTTTTCGTTGGTCTCGTCGACAGGCTCGGTGTTGCCGTATGTGTCGGCGGGTTTCCTGTTTTCGGCGGCTTCCTGGCTGACGCCGTCATCTTTTTGCCTGTCATTGGGCTTTGAACTGTCATCGGGCTTTGGACTGTCATTGGGGTCGCGATAGTTTGGTGCCGGCTTGCGGGCCGCTATTGCTTTTTCGTGAGGCATGATTGGTCTCCTGCTGTCCCGGAGACAACATGCGGTGCGGCGTAAGGTTCCGTTTCAGCGGGGCAGGGCGCCAGCCTGGCGCGGCCTGCCCAGGCGCACCGGCCCCAGAACGCCGCCCCCCGGGCCATCAGCTCATGAGGGACGTATTCACCGGCTGGTCACAGGCTGCGCGATGGGCCGCCACGGGTAGACCTGACCTTGAGCTGAAAGTCGCCGTCATAGATCCGGTTCAGGATCGAGCACGCAGATGTGGCGCTTTCAAACGAGCGCTCGACAAGGACGGTATTGCCAAGTGTTGCGGGCTGATCTTCGGCATCATCCCAGACCTGCCATGATCCGTTCGGCTCCTGGATACATCTGAAACGTGTAACAACTGCGGTCACGGGCTGCCCCTTTGCTCTATGGCTGGGCTCGATGGCTTGATCGTTGCCTTCCGCAACGCGCGAAGCGCGCATTCGTTCAATCATGGCATCTGGGCTAGGACAGGCAGGACGCCGAGCAGCACCCAGATGGCCATCAGGATCGCGGCCCCCTTTGCCTCCGCCACATCAGCCCCCTTGAAAAGACCCCGGCGCAGCAAAGCAAAGCCGGCCCGCCGCGGCAATAGGGGCAGCTGGTGCAGCGCCGTTTTGCCCCCCGGCGACGCGACGTTGCAGCTGGGGGTGAGGGACCACCTGATCTCGCCGTCGATCAAAACGGGATTGCGTCGGGTTACCCGATACGGCATGCTGTTCTCAACATGGCGCAGTGCGTCGATTGGGGGCTGCTTCGGCGGCCTTTTGCTTTTCAGATTGCCCGGCAGGGCA
Source organism: Aminobacter ciceronei (assembly GCF_014138625.1). GTDB lineage: Bacteria > Pseudomonadota > Alphaproteobacteria > Rhizobiales > Rhizobiaceae > Aminobacter > Aminobacter ciceronei. The sequence continues at coordinate 196,811 of NZ_JACJHY010000004.1, read as the reverse complement.
GGCAGGCCAGATCAGGAGCAGCGGATGTCACGGTCCCGGCGCAGGACGCCCATCGTCGGCATGACGACCGCTGAGAGCGACAAGCCTTTCAAGGTGGCTGAACATCGCCGCGAGCGGCGTATCGTCAGGTCGGCAATCAAGGCCGGCGACGACAGCCCCACGGTTCGGCTGTTTGGCAATCCCTGGGCTTCCGACAAGGATGGCAAGCAGTGGCTTGGCGACCGTCACCCCGACCTGATGCGGAAGTGACGGCTTTCGCCAGGCGGGCAGGCCAAAAGCCAGGGCAGCACATGCCGGGCCGATAGAGGCGAAGGCACCTTCCCACTTCGTAGCCGGGGCGGTTTTTCATGCGCCGAGGGACTGCGAGCCGGACGATGCGACGCCAGCATTCAAGCGTGTTCCAGGTCTCTGACCGATAGATTGAGCCCGAACGCCTTTACGATACTGAGCAGTGTGGACAGCTTTGGGTCGCCATCCTCACTCAGCGCCTTGTAGATGCCCTCTCTGGAGATTTTGGTTTCTCTCGCCAGGTCGGATATGCCTCGGGCCCGGGCAACATTGTTGAGGGCAAGCTTGATCCCGGACGGGTCGCCGTCCTCGAATGCCGCCTCGAGATAGGCAAGGATTTCCTCCTTGGAGTTCAGAAACTCGGCGGCGTCCCATTTTGTGGTCTTGATGGTCATTTGACCTCCTTTGCCATCGCAATGGCCTTCTTGATATCGGAAGCCTGCGTCGACTTATCGCCACCGCAAAGCAGGATGACGACAGTTGTGCCGCGCTTGACGAAGTAGACGCGGTAGCCAGGACCAGTGTCGACGCGAAGCTCGCCGATGCCGTCGAAATATTTGGCATCACCTGAGTTGCCCAACTCCAGCCGGTCGATACGGGTCAGGATGCGGGACCTGGCCTTGAGGTCCTTGAGGTCGGTGAGCCAGCCTGTGAACTCAGCGGTCCTGCGAATTTCGATCACGAGATTTGTGTACTGCAGTTGGCAGATGATTGTCAACTCTGGTTCACAGGTGGATGTTTGCGGGCCGGCGCGTTGTGACCTGTCAGCCTGACCGGCGCCGCCCCTCGCAGCCAGCGCGCCGCGCTCGCCCTCAACCGATCGCCCGGCGAAAGGACCTCCATGCCCGCACCCACCCCGTTCTGGAAGGCGCGCAGCTCTTATGGCGCGGTCTTTGCCACGCCCGACGCGCTGTGGGCGGCCTGCAGCGAATATTTCGACTGGGTCGAGGCCAACCCGCTCTTTGAAGCCAGGCCCTTTGCCTATCAGGGCGAGGTCAAGGTCGAACAGATCGAGCGGATGCGGGCGATGACGATTTCGGGCCTGTGCATCTTTCTCGGCATCGGCCGCGCGACATGGGACGGCTATGGCGAGCGCGACGGCTATGACGAGGTCACCGCGCGGGCCGAGGCGGTCATCCGGACGCAGAAATTCGAGGCTGCGGCGGCCGATCTGTTGAACCCGACGATTGTCGCCCGCGAGCTCGGCCTTGCCGACAAGGCGGAGGTAACCGGCAAGGGCGGTGCTGCGCTGACCTCTGCGGTGGACGAGCTGTCCAAGAACGACATTGCCCGCCGCGTCGCCTTCCTCCTGGCGCAGGGACTGAACAGTGCAGCTCAGTGAGGTGCTGGCGGCCCTCGACGCCCTGCCGGCGCAGGCGCGCCAGGAAGTGATCGACGAGGCGGTGAAGGCGTCGGTCGGCCGCTACATGATCCCCAACCCCGGGCCGCAGACCGAGGCGTGGCTGTCCGAGGCCGACGAGACCTTTTATGGCGGTGCGGCCGGCGGCGGCAAGACGACGTTGATCTGCGGCCTGGCGCTCGAAGAGTACCAGCCGGCACTGATCCTGCGCAGACAGGCGACCCAGCTCAAGGGCATCGAGGACGAGCTCGCCCGCATGCTCGGCGGCCGCGGCGGCTACAACAGCCAGTCGCATGTCTGGCGCCTGGCCAATGGCGGCAAGATCGAGCTCGGCGGCGTGCCGCATGAGGCCGACAAGGAAAAATACCAGGGCCGGGCGCATAGGCTGAAGGCCTTCGACGAGATCACCCAGTTCACCGAGAGCCAGTACCGCTACATCATCGGCTGGTTGCGCGATGCCAGGGGCCGGCGCTGCCGGGTCGTTGCAACAGGCAACCCGCCGACCTCGGCCGAGGGCATGTGGGTGGTCAGGTACTGGGCGCCATGGCTCGACAAAAGCCACCCAAAGCCTGCGGCTTCTGGCGAACTCCGATGGTTCACCACCATCGGCGGCGAGGACCGCGAGGTCGATGCCGACTATGAGGGGCCGAAGGGCGAACGTCCGAGGTCGAGAACCTTCATCCGCTCGATGCTGGAAGACAATCCGGAGCTGATGGCGACGGGTTATGCCGCCCAGCTCGAAAGCCTGCCCGACGAGATCCGCGAGCGGCTGCGCTACGGCTCGTTCGAGGCAGGCGGCAAGGACGATCCCTGGCAGGTGATCCCGACCGGCTGGATCAGGCAGGCGCAGGCGCGGTGGCTCGCCACTCCGCCCGACCTGCCGATGACGGCAGTGGCCGCCGACATCGCCCAGGGCGGATCCGACAAGACGCAGATCCAGAGCCGGCGCGAGTGGTGGTATTCGCCTTTTGCCAGCTACAAGGGCAGCGAAACGCCCGACGGGCCGACGGCAGCCGGGCTGATCGTCAGGCAGATGCGCGACCGTTGTCGTGTGGTGGTCGATGCCGGCGGCGGTTATGGCGGCGACACGCTGACCCAGCTTGCCCATGCCGATGTCGACTGTTTCGGCTTCAAGGGCGGCAGCGGCTCGACCGCTTCGACACGCGACGGCCTGTACGGTTTTGCCAATCTCCGGGCCCAGGCCGTCTGGCAGTTTCGCGAACAGCTCGACCCGGCCTATGGCGCGCGCATCGCCTTGCCGCCGGATGCCGAGCTGGAAGTCGATCTCGCCGCCTATCGCTATGAAATCCGCGTCGGGGGCGGCGGCGAGGACATCCTTGTCCTGCCCAAGGATGTCATGCGCGAACAGCTCGGCCGCTCCCCCGACAAGGGCGACACCACCATCATGCTGTCGGCGTCTGCCATCAGCGGGCTGAAGCGCCCGAAGGCCGCGCAGGAGCGGCGCGAGCAATCGAGGCTGCGGCTGCAATCCGTGACGTCAAACAGTGCCTTGAAGGCCAAACTGCGAGGAAAACGCCGATGAGTGGACTTTTCGGAAAGAAACAGCCGATGCCCGAGCCGGAGCCGCCGGCAACGATGCCCGACCCGGAAGATCCCTTGGCCAAGCGCCAGCGCAGCCGGACGCGCTCGCTGGCCCCGGCGGCCAAAAGCAGCGCCGCCACCGACCGCCTGGCCCAGGTTCCGGGTACGATCGGGCGTGAGTTCTCGCGCGGAACGCTCGGAGCGAGCTGATGAGCGACCAGGCAGGCCGCGACCTGATGGCGATCGATGCGCGCCTCTTTTCCGCCAAGGGTGCGCTCGACAGCCTGTATCAGGAAATCGCCGAATTCCTGTTCCCCGAGCGCGCCGACTTCACGACGGAAATCGTGCTCGGCCAGGAGTTCGCCGCGCATCTGACCGATGCCACGCCCGTGCTGATGCGGCGCGAGCTTGGCGACCAGATCGGCTCGATGGTGCGGCCCGATGGGCGCCAATGGTTCAAGGCGGCGGCCTCCAACAACCGCATCGGCCGTGACCGCGATGCTGCGTCTTTCCTCGAATTCATGACCGACGTGAACAGCGCCATCCTGAATTCGCGCGACAGCGGCTTTCGCCGCGCCGCACAGCAGGTCGAGCATGACTTCGCCGCCTTCGGCATGGGCTGGCTGCAGGTCAGCTACAACAGGAACCGCGACAACCTCATCTACCGCTGCCACCATCCCAAAAACATGGCGGGGCAGGAGGGGCCCGACGGCCAGGTCAACCATGTCCACCGCAAATGCGACATGACCGCTGCCGCCATGGCCCATCTGTTCGGTGAGGCGAGGCTGCCGCAGCAGGTGAAGAACGCGCTGCGCAACAAGGATACGAAGACGACCTTCAAGGTCCGCCACATCTTCATCCCGCTGGAGCTCTACGAGCCGCGCCGCAAATTCCCCAAGGGGGCGAAGTGGGCGGATGTCTATGTCAGCGAAGACGGCACCATCCTGCAGGAACTGCCTGCTTTCACCTTCGATTATGTCGTGCCGCGCTGGTGGCTGTTGTCGGGCAAGTTCTACGCCGTGTCGACGGCGGCGTCGATCGGCCTGACCGAAAGCCGCATGCTGCAACGCATGAAGATGACGATCATCGAGGCCGGCGAAAAGCAGGTCGACCCGCCGCTGGTCGCCACCCAGGATGCGCTTTTGTCGCCGGTCGATCTCGGCGCCAACGGCATCACCTTCATCGACAGCCAGTACGACGAACGCCTGGGGGCGGCACTGCGCGTGCTCGACTTGGGCAAGAATGTCGGCCTCGGCATCGACCTGATCAACGACCAGCGCAACCAGCTCGGCGACGCCTTCTTCCTGAGTAAGCTGCAGCCGATCGCCCAGGCCGACAAGACGATGACGGCTTACGAGGCAGCGCAGCGCGTCCAGGAATGGATCCGCAACGCCATGCCGCTGTTCGGCCCGATCGAACATGAATGGACCGGTGCGGTGCTCGACCTGACCACCGAAAAGGTGATGCGGGCCGGCGGTTATGGCCCGGTGGACCGCAACGGCGTGCCCTTGGACATGCCCGACATCCTGCTCGGCCAGAACATCCAGTACGAGTTCAACAATGCGCTGAAGGAAGCGCGCGACCGGCAGGTGCTCAACGCCTTCCAGGAAAGTGCCGCCATCCTGCAGGCAGGCGTGTCGCTCGATCCGTCGCTGGCCGGCGAGGTCGATGCCCGCACCATGTTTCGCGACGCCTTTGCCGCGATCCCGAACAGCCGCGCCGACTGGCTGCTCGATGCCGAGCAGGCGGCGGCCAATCTCAAGCAGAGCCAGCAGGCCATGGCCGAACAGCAGCAGATGCAGCAGGTCGGCACTGGCGCCGCTGTCGCCACCCAGGTCGGTGATGCCGCGCAGTCGATCCGGGCGGCACTCGGACAATGAGCCAGAAGCCCTATCGCCCCTGGCACCCGGTCACGGTGCGCCCTGACAACGAGATGCCGCGCAGCGATCTGGAAATCCGCAAGGCCGATTGCGCAGCGCTCCAGGCGCTGGCCGCCGGCATTGCCAATGAGGAGCAGCAGAAGCGGGCGCTGGGCGCGGTGCTGCATATTTGCGGCCTGCATCAACCCTCCTGGATGCCGTCGGAGCATGGCGGCGAGCGCGACAGTTCTTTTGCCGCCGGCAAGCAGCATGTCGGCTTCCAGATCCGGAAGCTGATTTCCCATTCCCTTTCCATTTTGACAGGTGAGAGCAATGACCGACCAGCCCATGACCGACGCACAGGCAAACCAGCCGACGACCGCAACGCCGACCGCGCCAGACAATAGCCCGGCGCCGGTGTCGCATTCGCCGGGTTCGACGTCGCCGGCGCCAAATTCGCCGCTACCTGGCGCCGACGCGGCACTGCAGTCGTTCCGCGAACAGCTGGCCGGCGGCGATGCCGCGATGATGAAGCAGCTCGAGCGCTACAGGTCGACCGACGAGATTTCGAAGGCCTTCCGCGAGGGCTACAGGAATGCCAAGAATGGCGGCCGGCAGGTCGAACTGACCGAGAAGTCGACGCCGGAAGACGTCAAGGCCTATCGCGCCGCCAACGGCATCCCGGAAGATGCCGCCCAATATCCCGGCGCGTTCCGCGAGGGTTTCGAGGTCACCGACGCCGACAGGGCGATCCTCTCCGACTTCAAGGCGGCGATGCATGAGCGCCACGTGCCGCCGAAGGTGGCAGCCGCAGCGCTTGACTGGTACCAGGATTTCGCCGCCACCCAGGCCCAGGAGCTGAATGCCCAGCTGGCCAAGGTCGCCGGCGACACGCAGAAGACCCTGCGCAGCGAATGGGGCGGCGACTATGACGGCCAGATCGGCGCCGCCCAGGAGCTGATGCGGGCGCATCTCGGCGACGACGGTTTCGGCCAGATGATGGGCCTGCGCCTGATGGATGGCTCGCGCCTGCAGGACAATCTCGGCTTCGTCAAGATGATGGCGACCATCGGCGCCGACTATTACGGCTCGACGGCGATCCTCACCGGCGACATCGAGGCGACCGGCAAGACGCTCGAAGCCCAGCAGCAGGAGCTCCTGGCGCTGCGCGTCTCCGACCCGGAGAAATACAAGAGCGACGCCGTCCAGGGCAAACTGACCAGGATCTATGCCCAGCTCGACAAGATAAACGCCCGGAAGTGATCCGGGCGGATCAAGACTTATCGCGGCACCCCGGCAACGGCCCCGCAAAACGCTCCAACAAGAAAAGCTGATGTGACGCCCCGCGACGGGGTGAGTAGCGGCCCCGTGCCCCCGGCACGGCATCCCGCGAAAGCCCTGCCTGCTGCACCCCGATCACGGCTGAAAGACCCTCCAATCATCATCGAAGGATATCGAGATGCCTTATGCCATCACGAAAACCCAGTACCGGGATGAGTGGGTCGTCGCCTTTCAGCGCGGCGAAACCTACCTCAAGGACTGCGTCACCAAGGAACTCATGGTCAGCGGCCTGACCGCCTCGTTCGCGCTCCAGGGCGCTGCCGGGCGCATGACCAGGCGCGGCACGAACGGTCTCATCCCGTCGCGCAACCGCACCGACAGCCAGCCGACGATCACGCTGGAAGAAAAGCACACCAAGGAAACCCGTCCCGGCTTCGACGTGTTCACCGCGGCTGCCAACCTGCGTGAAGCGATGCAGAACGCCAGTGCGCTGACCGCCTCGCGCGAAATCGACATGACCATCATCGAGGCGCTGTCGACCGCCACCAACGCCTATGCCGGCGGTGCGGCCCAGACCCTGACCTACGGCAAGACGGTCGACGCCTTGTCCGACCTGTTCGAGCTCGACGTCATGGCCGGCAACGAGATCACCTGCCTGTGGACGCCGAAAGCCTGGGCCCGCCTGCTCACCTTCCAGGAGTTCAAGTCGGCCGACTATATCGACGCCAAGCCGCTCGTCGGCCTGACGCTCGACCGGCCGAAGCTCTGGCTCGGCGCCAAGCACATCATGCACACCGACCTGCCGGGCATGGGCACGGCGACCGCGTCCAACTTCATCTTCGCCAAGCCGGCCGTGGGTCACGCCATCGCCGGCGACGTGAAGGTCGATGCCGGCTTCAACGGCGAGGACGACTACTCCTACGACCGTGCCACGATCTACGACGGCAGCACCATCCTGCAGCAGGCCGGCGTCATCAAGGTCGTCACCGACGACACCGCTGCGTTCTCCTGAGGAGGCTTGGAAATGGCTTATGAAACGAACGGCTTCAAGCTCCTGACCGATGGTCTTTCCGGCGCCAGCACCATGAAGACGTGGCTGCTGGATTCGGTCGACGCCATCGCGACGGTCAATACCTCCAACTATGTCAGCGACGGCCACGCCAAGGGCGCCCGCCAGGGTGACATCGTCATCGTGCGCACGCGCACGACCACGCTGGCCGGCCCGGTGACGGCGATCCACCATTGCTGGGTGATCGACGAGAAGACCGGCAGCGACGGTCGCGGCATCGACCTGACCGACGGCCTCGCCATCACCGCGACCGACACCGATTGACTCGAAGCGACTGGGGGAGGCCTGCGGGCCTCCCTTTCCCCTTTCATTTCCCTTTGATCCCAGGTGAAAACAATGACTGAAGTCACCAAGCTTGCCGGGCATCGCTTCGCCCAGGCCGACTACGCCATCGGCCGTTATGCAGCGACAGTGCCGTCGGACACCACGCTCGCCGACGTCACCCACCCCGAATTCTTTGCCAACCACCTCACGGTGTTCCGGCGCGGCATGACCATCGACATCGTTTCGGATGATTTCGGCCTCGACTGCACGCTGCGTGTGCTCGCCGTCACCAAGACCACGGCGGTTGTCCGCGTCATCAGGCTGTTCGACGAGGACAGCGCCCCCAGGGCGACCGCCACCGAGGTCAGCCCGGCCGAGGTCAGCTTCGGCGGCCCGCACCACAAATGGCGTTTCCTGCATGGCGGCAACGTCATCCAGACCGGTTTCGACACCAGGGACGCGGCTGAAAAAGCAGCCGACCGGTATGTCCAGCAGATGAAGGGCTGACTGTGCCATGGCGACAAAGCTCGAGATCTGGAAGCAGGCGCTGGTCCACCTGGAAAAGGCCGCCATCACAACCCTCACCGACGATGTCGAAGCCACCTATGTCTTCGCCAACGCCTGGGGCGGTGCTGTCGAGGAAGCCTTCAATTCGGGCGACTGGAACTTTGCCAAGGCCTCCATTGCCTTGTCGCCCAACGCGGCCGCAACACCAGCCCTGGGCTGGGCCCATGCCTTCGACTACCCCCAGGGCTGGCTGCGCACGCTTGTTGTCTCGGACACATCAGACTTCGCGACCTTCCATGACTATACCGACGAGGGCGGCCGCCTGCATGCGCAGACGCCGGCGCTTTATCTGCGCTTCATCAGCGATGCGAATGCCGCCGACGACAAGGTCGTGACCTGGCCGACGATGTTCTGGCGCTACGTCGCCCTCAAGCTCGCCTTCGACACCTGCGGCAAGCTGACGTCGGGCGATACGCTGGAAGAAAAGCTGCGCCAGCGCATGGAGCGTGCCCTGGTGCAGGCCAAGAACATCGATGCCCGCAACGAAAACAACAAGCTGATAGAGCCGGGCAGCTGGCTGCGCGCCCGGCGCAGCAGTGGTGTCGGCGGCCGTCATGACGGCGGCGCGACACTCGTCGGCGGCCAGATCAGCTTTGGCGAGGGGGAGGTCTGATGCCGCGCGTTTCGGCCCCAGTCTATTCCCTGAACGGCGGCGAGATCGGCGAGGAAGCGCTGTCGCGCCTCGACCTCGAGCGCATGCAGTTCGCCTCGGCGCTGAGCTCCAACATCTTGCCGCGTGTCGTCGGCTCGATGACGCTGCGGCCCGGCCTCGAGCACATTGCCGACATCGATCTCGGGGATGTCCGGCTGCTCGAATATTCCTTCGCCGGCTCGAATGCCTCGATGCTGGTGCCGATCCTGTCGAACAACGAGATGCGGGTCTTGAAGGACAATGCCTTCGTCTCGCGTGTCGCCGTCTCGACCACGATTACCAATGGCGACTTCAATTCCTTCACCGGCTGGACCAATGCCAGCGCCGTCGGCGCTTCGGCAAATGTCGCGGGCGGCAATCTGGTGCTGACCGGCACCACCCAGGGCAGGGCGGCGGCGCGCCAGACGATATCGGTGGCAGCCGGCGACCAGGGCAAGGAACACGGCCTGCGTGTCGAAATTGTCCGCGGCCCGGTCTGGGTGCATATCGGCTCGTCCGCAGGCGCCAGCGACATCCTGCCGCTGTCGATCCTCGACGACGGCGACCATTCGATCGCCTTCACGCCCAACAGCGCCAGCATCCATCTCGAGATCTACACCGACAAGGCGCGCCAGGCGCTGGTCGCCCGCTGCCAGATCGATGCGCCGGGAACGCTTGTCATTTCGACGCCATGGACCACGGCCGATCTCGCAGCCCCCCGGCACAAGCAGAATATCGACGTGCTCTATCTCGCCTCGCGCCAGTTCCAGCAGCGTGAGATCCAGCGCCGTGGCGACACCAGCTGGGGCATCCAGCGCTACAAGGTCGACGACGGCCCCTTTGTGTCAGCCGACGGCACGGTGGCGCTGACGCCGTCCGTCTACACCGGCAACGGCACGCTGACGGCCAGCCGGCCGCTGTTCGAAGCGAGCATGGTCGGCCGCCTGTTCCGCCTGTTCCAGTCCGGCCAGACGGTGCAGGAGAGTTTCACCGCCGCCCCGGCAAATGGCGCCTCGATCCGCGTGTCCGGCGTCAATGCGGCACGCGATTTCAGCTTCCAGGTCTCCGGCATCTGGGCGGGTTCGGTCCGGCTCGAGGTCGCCACCGATGACGGCAGCGGCAATCCCGGCGCCTGGAGCACGGTGAGCACCTATGCGGCCAACACCGGCCCGACCAACTACCGCGACCCCGACAACAACGTCGTCAAGTTCTTCCGCTTCGTCGCCGTCACCTTCACCAGCGGCACCATCGACACCGCGCTGGTCTACACCGGCGGCAGCCAGGTCGGCATTGCCCGCATGACTGCCTATGGCAGCGCCACCGTTGCCAACGTCGAAGTGTTGAGCCGCTTCTATTCGCTGAGCCCGACCTTCGAATGGGACTTTTCGACCTGGTCGGACTTCGACGGCTGGCCGTGGGGCATCGAGGCCTTCGGCGGCCGGCTCTACTGGGGCAAGGGCGACTTCGTGCACGGCTCTGTGCCCGATGCCTTCCACAGCTTCAACGACAATGTCGAGGGCGACAGCGCGCCCATCTACCGCTCGATCGGCGCCAGCACCGACAGGGGCATCCTCTGGCTGCTCGGCCTGCAGCGGCTCATCGCCGGCACCGACAATTCCGAGATCTCGATCAAGTCGTCGAGCTTCGACGAGCCGCTGACGGCGTCGAGCTGGTTTCCCGTCGATGGCTCGACGCAAGGCAGCTACGACCTGCGCGCGGTCAAATGCGACAAGGACGGCATCTTCGTGCAGAGCACCGGCCTCAGGGTCTTTGCGCTGATCGCCGAGCAGGGCACGCTCGATTACAGCGCCATGGACCTGATGGCGATGCATGAGGAGGTCTGCGGCGGCTCGCCCATCGTCAGCATGGCCGTGCAGCGCCAGCCCGACACGGTGGTTTGGTTCATCCTCGAAAACGGCGAGGCCCGCGCCTTGACCTATCGCCCTTCGGAGAAGGTGGTCGCCTGGTCGCGCGTCGTCACCGACGGTGCGTTCAAGCAGGTCATCGCCTGTCGCGGCAAGGGCCAGGACAATGTCTATTTCGCCATGCTCCGCAACGGCACGCAACGCCTGGAAAGGCTGGCCGACCTGAAGGACTGCCGCGGCGGCAAGGTGAACTGCCTGGCCGACGGTTTCAGGCGCTTCACAACCACGGCGGGGCAGACGACATTTGCCGTGCCGCATCTCAACGGCAAGGGCGTCACCGTCTGGCTCGACGGTGCGGCCCTGCATGACCAGGACAACCTCTATCCCGTTGTCTCGGGGCAGGTGGTGCTGCCGCCGCAGCCGGCCGGCCGGGCAGTGGTGATCGGCCTCCCTTATGTCGGGCGCTGGCAGTCGACCAAGCTGGCTTATGGCGCTGCCAACGGCACCGCACTGTTCCGCAAGAAACGCGTGTCGCAGCTCGGCATGTATCTGGTCTACACCATGCTGGACGGCCTGCACGTGGGCAACACCTTCGACAGCCTGCACCGGCTGACGGTGACCAAGGGCGACAAGCCGATCGCGGCAAACAGACTGTTCACCAGCTTCGACGCCGACATGATGTCGGTGTCGAGCGACTGGGACACCGACAGCCGGCTCTGCCTCGAACATCGCTCGCCCTATCCGTTCACCGCCGGCTCGCTGGTGATGGATGTGAAGACCAATGGCTGACATCAGGCCCGCCGACGACATCGACTTCGCCCGCTTCTATGGCGGCGTGCAGGTAACAAGCCGGTGGGTCGGCCGCGCGCTGTGGCGCCGTCGCCTGCTCGCCGGTTTCGGCTGCGTCATCGAGACGGGTGAGGGCGAGTGGATGGCCTTCCTCGAGGTGCCGGCGGCCATGCGCAAGCCATTCATCTTCCGCCACATCCTTCAGGTGCTGGCGGAGGTCAAGGCAAGCGGTGCCCGCGTCATCAAGGCGACATGCGACACCGCGATCCCCCGCGCCGAAGCGCTGATGCTGAAGCTCGGCTTCAGGCCGACTGACGAGATCTTGGATGGAAAGGTGGTTTGGCAATGGGTTTCCTGACACCTGTTCTTGGGGCGATCGGCACGATCGCCAGCATCGGCGGCACGATCATGTCGGTTGCCGGCGCCATGCAGGAGGGCCGCGAACAGAAGGCCCGCTTCCAGTACGAACAGAAGGTTGCTGCCCAGCAGGCCGACGAGGCTGCGGCGGCAAGCCAGCGCGACGCCATGGCCCGCTATCGCGATGGCCGGCAGCTTCTGTCGCAGCAGCAGGCGGCCATTGCCGGCTCGGGCGGCAACATGACCGATCCCTCGGTCATCGACATCATGGACGACACGTCGGAGCGGGTGCGGCTCGCGGCGGAAACCGACATCTACAAGGGTGACCAGCAGGCGCGCGGCTACAACGACGCCGCCAAGGTCGCCGGCTACAACGCCGAGAGCGCCATGCGCGCGGCACGCATCCGGGCGGCCGGTTCGCTGTTCTCCGGCATGTCGTCTTTGTTCAGCCGGTTCGGCGAAAGCAACAAGAAGACGCAGGACCGGAGCTCGGTCTCTCTCCCCTACAACGCCCCCAGGTGAACAGCGCATGGTGACCATTCCCACAGCACGCGACGTCGCTTACGCCGATCCGCGTTCGGGCCGCATCGCCAATGCCGGGCCGACGCCGATGGTGGGGGCTGCCCTTGCCGACGCCGGCCAGGCCGTCGTGCAGGCGAGCTACAGCCTGCAAGAGCTTGCCGAGCGCGAAAAGATCGACGTCGCCCACGACCGTTCCAACGCTGTCTCGACCAGCCTGACCCGGTTTCTCGCCGATGAGGAACAGCGTTTCCTCAAGGCGCGTGAGGACAGCTCGGAAAGCGGCATCGGCTTCACCCGCCAGTTCATGGAAGGCCACCAGCAGCGCGCTAACGACTTCGCCAAAGCCAATTTCGAAGGCCTGACCAAGGACGCCCAGACGGGATACCTGAACAACATTCTGTCCCGCGGCAATTCGCTTTATGAGAAGGCTGACGAATACGAGCGAAACGCCAAGGGCGCCTATTACGACCGCACCACCAACACCAACCTCGACGCTTACCGCACGCAGATTAAGAACAATGCCGCCGATTTTGTACAGCTCAAGCGCGCGGGGCTGGAGGCGATCAATTCGACTGACATGCCCGAGCCGTGGAAGGCGGCGCGCCGGCAGCAGTGGGAAGCCGACGCCGCCGAAAGCAAGTGGCGCTGGACATTCCAGCAGGATCCGGCCGCTGCAGTATCTCAGATGCGCGCTCCGGTTGGCGGGCGTGTCGGGCGAGCCTATCAGCGCCTGATTGCGAAGGGTTGGGCGCCGCACCAGGCGGCAGGCATCGTCGGCAACCTGCAAGCGGAGTCCGGCGTCAGCCTCAATACACAGGCCCGCAACGCTGGCGACGGAAGCGACGGCTCGGACAGCATTGGCATTGCCCAATGGAACGGAAAGCGCGCGCAGGCGCTCAAGGCGTTCGCTGCATCGCAAGGCACTGACTGGCACGACTTCGATACCCAGATCGATTTCATTGATCACGAGTTGCGCACGAGCGAGCGCGCGGCAGGCGAAAATCTCGCGCGGTCGACGAACGCAGAAGACGCCGCTGCAGCCTTCACCGGTTACGAGCGACCGGCGGGATGGTCTGCCAGCAATGCGCGGGGCGCGCACAATTGGACGGGGCGGCGTGACAACGCGCTTCGTATTGCAGGCGAGAACCCGCAGGCTGAAGACGCCGACCTCGACAAGATTCCGTATGACCGCCGGGACCAATTGGCGTCATGGGGCGAGACGGAACACAGCCAGCAGGTCACGCGGCAGCGCGCAACGACGAAGCAGCGCTATAATGACCTGATTGCCACCGAGCCGGACACGGTTCGGGAAAGCGTGATCCTGGCCGACGCGACGCTCGAAAGCAGCGACAAGGCCGACCTCGTGACGACCCTCCGCGTCGCGCAGCAGGAAAGCGGCGGCGTCAATGCGATGATCGGCGCCCTGGCCGGCGGCAAGGTCGACGTCGACAGCTTCGACAGCGACCAGACCAGCATTGCCGACAAGACCTATGACAAGCTCTTTGCCGCAGCCGAAGATGCCGTCCAGCAGAATGCAATCACATCAGAGTTTGTCGCGCGCACCGGCTACATCCCGAAGAGCGTGCAGGCTGATATTCGCAAGGGTGTGGCGTCGACCGATCCGGCGACTTTCGCGGCGGCCATGTCGAAGGCCGACACGCTCGAACCTCTTGCGCCCGTTTCGTTCGGCGCCTTCGAAGGTGGTGCACAGGCGCGCGAAAAGCTCGGCGTCTTCCGCCACATGGTCGTTGATCTCGGCCTCAGCGGCGAAGAAGCAGCAACCCGCATTCTCGCCGCGTCCGATCCGTTGATGATGGCCAATCGCGAAGTGCTGAAGACCAAGGCGGCCAGGTTCATCAAGTATCTGAGCGTCTCTGATGTGACGAGCTCCTTTGACCCGGGCTGGTTGTCTTCGGCGCCCGGCGCCGGCATCGTCCCGCAACAGCCCAACGGTCTGCTGGCCGAATATCGCGAGATCGCCGAAGAAAAGTTCTACGAATATGGCGGCGATGCCGCTGCGGCGAAGGCCGCGGCGCTCACCGACCTCAAGCGCCGTTGGAACGTCAGCAACGTTTCGGGCTCTCCGAATCTGATGCGGATGCCGCCCGAGTTGCACTATCCGGCGATCGGCGGCAGCCTCGACTATCTGCGCGAAGATGCCATGAAGACCGCCAGCGACTACGCCGCCAAGCTCGGCCGGAAGGTCGAGAACGTCGCGATCCTGGCGTCCGACAAGACGCGTGCCGACATCGAGGCAAAACGCCCCCCACGCTATCGCCTGTTCTATCAATACACGTCAGGCGGCCAGACGCAGTTCAGTGAGGTCTTCGGCCCGCCATGGGGTGTCGATGCTGCGACCTTCAAGCGATACAGCGACAAGCTCGGCAAGCTCTCCATGGCCGAGCGCGCGCGCCAGGATGCTGCGAGTGATGCGACACGCGCCGGCGATGCTGCAGCGATGCGTGCGCTCGAGGCAACCGTCGGCCCCGACTGGATGAAGGCACGCGCGGCCGAAGCTGCCCGCGAGCTTGGCCGATCCCAGTCCGAAACAATCCGAAAGCGACCGCTTGAGACTCCGGCAAAGCCAACCTTCGATCCCGAGAAACTGCCAATCACCTTCGGTCATGCGATGAACGACGCCATGTGGAGCGACGATGCCGCAGATTGAGTATCCCGATGAGCGTCCTGTGCTGGGCGCCTTCCGCGCGCTCGACTACACGCAGATGGACGAGCCGGAGTTTGATCCCGACACGGCGACGGTGATCGGGGCAGCGTGGCGAGATGGCAATACGTTCGGCTCGGCAGCCAACAACAAGCTGGCCGGCATCGATCGGACGACGCCCGAAGCGAGCTATACAGGCGAAGCTGCCTGGAATGACATTCGCGGCACGGCTTACGAACCGCATTGGGAGCGCTTCACCACGCTGCGCAACTGGCGCGCGCACGCAGCCATGAAAAGCCAGATCGACATGGAGCGGGAAGACGACCGCATTCTCGAAGCTGGCGGGTGGACTGCGACAATTGCACAATTCGGCGCTCAAGCGTTCGACTGGCCATCGCTCCTCCCGGGCGGGGCTCTGGTGCGTGGCGCAACGACCGGTGCAACCATCGCCCGTACGGCGCTCTCGACCGGCTTTGCCGGTGCGCTCGGGGCCACCGTGTCCGAAACGGCGCTGCAGGCAACACAGCAGACGCGGCCTCTCGAAGAGAGCGTGCTTGCCATCGGTGGCGGTGCGGTTCTCGGCGCGCTCCTTGGTGGGGGTGTCGGCGCATTGTTTTCGGCATCTCAACGCAAGGCGGCCCTGGCCACTGTCGACCGTGTTTTGTTCGAGGCCGACGACAGCGGGGCTGTGCCGGCTGAACTCAGGGCTGGCATTGCTGAAGAACAGGTCGCGGGCACTGCTGCGAACGGCGGTATCAAAGACTCCGACAACGCCGCGCGCGCCGAGCCGCTGGTCACTGTCGACAGTGTTTTGGCCGCGGCCGACGACAGTGGGGCTGTGCCGGCTGAATTCAGGCCCGGCGTCGCCGAAAAACAGGTCGCGGGCACTGCTGCGAACGGCAACATTAAAGGCGGCGACGACGCTGCGGGCGAAAAGCTGCTCGCCACTGTCGACCGTGTTTTGGCGGAGGCCGACGGCAGCGGGGCTGTGCCGGCCGACTTCAGGGCGGGCGTCGCCGAAAAACAGCTCGCGGAAGCTGCAGCGGACGGCAACATCAAAGACGTCGACAATGCTGCGCGCGCCAAGCCGCTGGCCACGGTCGACCGTGTATTGGCCGGGGCCGACGACAGCGGCGCGGCTCCGGCTGAAGTCAGGGCGGGCCTTGCCGAAGAACAGGTCACGGGCATTGCTGAAGACGGAAACATCAAAGACGTCGACAACGCTGTGGGCGAAAAGCCGCTGGCCACGGTCGACAGTGTCTTGGCCGAGGCCGACACCAACGGCGCGGCGCCGGCTGACTTCAGGGCGGGCATTGCCGAAGCACAGAGCGCGGGCGTCGCTGCGGACGGCAACATCAAAGATGCCGACAACGCCGCAGAGGCCGGGACGGCTGGCCCGGCCAGCGATCATCTCGGGCCGCTGCGGCGCGCCCTGGACAGTCCGTCTGCCGTTCATCGCTCACTCATGGCCGACCTGGTCGATACCGGCTCCCATTTCGACAACACTGCGCGCGGCGAGGGTGAGATTGCCTTGGAAAGTGAAGTGAAATTCTGGGGGCGCGCCGGGGTCGCCAAGGCCCTGACCAGAATGCGCTCCATCTATGACGAAGCGCGCAAGGCCCGCGGCTTCAACATGGGCTGGGAAGAGTTCAAAATCGCCGTCGGCAAGGCCATGCGTCAGGGAGATAAAAGCGACAACAAGGCGGTGCACAAAGCCGGCGTTGCCTGGCGCAAGGCGGTGTTTTATCCGCTGAAGCAGCTGGCAATCAAGGCAGGGCTGCTGCCGGCTGGCGTGAGCGACCAGGGCGCTATTTTGTTTCTGGCCCGCTTCGGCAACGCCCCGCGGCTGAAAGCCGGCGAAGTCCGCTTCAAGACCATTGTGAGGCAGTGGGTTGACCAACAGCTTGCGCGCCTCGAGCGCGAGGCTGACAAGATGGGCAAGCCCGCCCGCATCAAGGGCGTGAAACCCGACGCGCTCGACCAGTTGGCGCCGGAGGCCGAGCCGAATAGCCACCGGTTTCGGTCGCCGGGGGAGCGGGCGGACTATGTGAACGGCGTTGTCGACGACATCTTTTCCCAGGTCACCAGTCGGGCAAACCAGGACATGCCGTTCTATGACATCGTGATGTCGAGACACGGGCTGCTGGCGGGACGCCCCTTCGACATCGATTTGGATCTCATCGAGGAGTTTCTTGAACACGATGTCGAATTGATCGGCCGGCGCTTTGCCCGCGTCGTTGCGGCCGACGTCCAACTGGCACGCCTGGACAGGCGCCTTGGCGGGCCGGGCAAGCCGACGCTTCAGAGCCAGCTGAGCCGGCTGGAAGACGATTACCGGCAACTGCGTGAACAGGTGCAGGCATCCGACATGGACGAAGCAGCCAAGGCCAAGGCACTCCAGGACCTGACCCGCCGGGAAAGCAGCGACATCGCGGACGTCACCGCCATGCGCGATCTTCTGCGCGGGCAGTCCGGGCTCGACAGCCGGCACACCGACTTCGCCCGCGTCTTGCGGACGGCGGGGCTGTTCGAGGTCATGGGCCGGCTCGGCGGCATGCTGGTTTCGTCGCTGGGAGATGCCGTGCGGCCGGCGATGGTCCACGGGCTGGGCCGGTATATGAACGAAGGTATCGCACCGCTGGTCACCAATCTCGGCGCGATCAAGTTCGCGGCCGCCGATGCCAGGCGCCTTTACACGGTGGTGAAACACCTGTTGCGCTCGCGTATCGCCGCCATGGCCGGGCTGACCGATCCTCATGCGATGATTCCGCCCTTCGAGCAACTGATCGACAACATGGGCACCACCTTCTCCAGAATGACGCTGCTGCCGTTCCTGACCGACGTGAACACGCACGTTTCTTCAGCGCTGGTCCAGAACCGCATCTTGAAGAATGTGCTGGCGGCGAGCGATGGCGCTTCCCTGCCGGCCCGAGAGCTGGTCATTGGCGATTTCTTTGAGCAGCCGACTGTATCGCTTGATGAGCTCTATGCGGTGGTCGGCAAACGGCAGGCCGAACTCGTCGCCGCGGGAAGCGAAGTCGCCGAGGCAACCGGCTCGACCTTCGTAAATTCTGGATTCAAGGACAAGGAGAAAGCGGCAGTCAAGATTGCGCGCAAGGGATATGACGACGCGTCCCACCTGACGGATGTGGTCCGGGCCGGTTTCGTGGTCGAGACACCTGCCCGGGCCGACGAAGTGGTTGCGAAGCTGGCGGAGCGATACGACGTTCTGGACGAAGGCTGGAAGAAAAAGACCAACGGCTACTTCGACCGCAAGGTCATCCTGCGCTTTGACGATGGAACGGTGGGTGAGGTCCAGCTATGGGAATCGAACCTGCGTGACGCGAAGTTCGGACGCGGGGAAGAGCTGTACAATCTCGCGCGAGATCTTGATCCCACGTCCGAGGAATTCCTCAAGCTGGAGAAGGAGGCCGAGAAGCTCTATTCGGCGGCGCGGGCTGCTGCAGGCGAGACCTGGTCGAGCGAGAACATCGGCGGGTTCAGTTCGCCGAAGCTCTTGAAGCGTTCGCGCCAGGCCTCTTCGGAGAGCACGTCGGCGGTTTCCCAGACATCCATGAAGTCCACCGGAACCCAAGGGGAGTTGGGCTTGAGCATGGCGAATGCTCCGGCTTCACCGATGACTGCTGGGCGGTTGTCCCAATTCACTAAATTGGTGGGGCGCATATCGGATTCCTTGTTTGGAAAAAGTGTAACACAGCCGGGAATCCGGGGCTATGCGGGCCTTTCTGCGGCCGACCGCAAATACATGGAATTCGTCGGTATCGACGAGGATATGGCCTTAAGAATTGCGGCCCAGTACTCACTGTTCGGACAGATCGAAGAGACTGTCCACATTCCGCTGATCGGGCGCTGGACCGATGACGAAGCGCGCCGCGCCTTCACTGCCGCCGTCAACAAGGACGTCGACACCACGGTGGTCACCGAGAGCTTGGCGGATGTGCCGCTGTTTGCTCACACGCCGGAGGGCAGGGCCTTGCAACAATTCACGAGCTTCGCGCTGGCCGCCAATCAGCGTGCATCGATGCACGGCCTGCAAGACGGTCCGGGCTCGTTCGTCTCGGGCACGCTGGGCATGTCTGCTCTGGGCATGCTGGTCTACTGGCTCGAGGCCATGGAATCGGGCAGCGAGCTTGCGGAGGATTCCGAAACATGGATTGCCGCAGGGCTGGACCGCTCCGGCATCATGTCGGTCGGCATGGAGATCAACAACGCCTGGGAAAAGCTGGGCGGCCCCGGCTTCCATGCATTGGCCTCGGCAGGCGGGCAATTGCCCGATCCGACAGCCGAGGCGCGCCGGCCCGCCGCGCGCGTCGCCGATCGGGACGCCTACGGCTCTCGGCTCGGCCCGTCATTCCGGCTTGGGACAGATGCGGCGCGGTTGCTCGGCATTCCCGCTCACGCCTCATCAGGTGATCTCGCTATGTTGTCTGGTGATGTTGACCGCCGCTCCAGGATGGCGCCGTTCCTGACGCTGCCCTATTGGCGCTGGATCATAGAGGGTGGCTTCGGGTTGCCGGACGATTTCAGAGGTGTCGAACCTGAGCTCACCTCCCTGGCCGCATAGGGCGGCGCTTTTCAGGGGACGGCAACTGGCTGCAACTCATCTCGACATATGTCGGGGCTGGACTGTGGACGGACACTGTCGAGGGAAAAAGAGGGTGCCGCTGTGCCCGATTCCCGCCCGCCAGCTCTCTACCGGACGGGGACACGTCCGGCGGCCTTACAACAGGCGATGCTCACGAATTGGAGGGCCGCTATGGCGTTTCGGGTTTGGGGTACCATATCTGAATTCCGGGGCTGCGCCGGTCTGGATCAGGCGGCCCGACGATCGGATCCAGCGGTCCGGGTGGCGACAGCTGGTCGATCATCGGCGGGTCCAGTTCGCCGAAGCTCTTGAAGCGTGCGCGCCAGATCTCTTCGGGGAGCACGTCAGCGTTCCACCAGACATCGACGAAGTCCACTTCTACCCAATAGGAGTTGGGGCTGAGCATGGCGAATGCTCCGCGTTCACCGATGATCGCAGGACGGCGGTCCCAATCTACCAAAAGGGTGCGGCGCTTGTAGGGTTCCGTGTCCGGTGATGCAGCACTTGCGGATTCCCCGGCTGCGCCGGCCGGGAGCGCAGGCGATGGCGGCGCCGAGGCAGAAGGCTCCGCAGCCGGCCGGCCGGTCGGTTCCTGCGCTCGGGGCAAAACCTGGTCGAACATCGGCGGGTCGAGTTCGCCGAAGCGCTTGAAGCGTTTGCGCCAGATCTCTTCGGGGAGTATGTTACCGGACCACTGGACATCTACGAAGTCCACCGGCACCCAGAGGGAGTTTGGCTTGAGCATGGCGAATGCTCCAGCTTCACCGAAGATCGCCGGACAGCCGTCCCAATCCACCAATCGGGCGCCGCGCCTATAGGGTTTCGTGTCTGGAGGAGGTGCACTTCCGGCTTCCGGGATTGCGCCGGCCTGCAACGCAGGCGATGGCTGCTGCGGCGCCGAACCTCGTTCTTTGGCCATCCACCCGAAGAGCAGGGAAAACAGGCCCCTGAGGAAACCCAGATTTTCCTGCGTTGGACAGGCCATCCAGACGCCAACGGAATACCCGACCATCGCGACCGGATCGGCATTGGTCACACACGGCTTGTTGTAATTTTCGATGATGGTGGCGAGCTCATCCCGATTGCGGAGGCCGATCACTTCGAGCACCGCGTGCGTGCTGGCATACTCGAAATTCGTGCCGATCTTGGACGAGAAATGTCTCGCGGCCACCATGGCGAACAGACCCGCGAGCAAGCGCACGTCGCTGTCGACGACCGAGCGGGGTGTAATGATGTGGCTTACGAGAAGCGCTGCCGAGCGCGGCGCAAGCTGGGTATCGGACCCGGCGGCTATCATCTCGCCGCCGATCGTGGAGATGGCCGAGCGCAGCATGGCGAGGTTTTGGCCTCTGGCGCGCGCCTCCGCGAGGAGTGCTTGCTCCCTGCGGGCTTTTCTGCTGCGAAGCAGATCGAACAGTCCCATGAGAAGCCCAGTCGAAGGTCGGTTTGACCCTGGGTTGAGGCGGCGCAACACCAGGGTATGAAAACGGTAGAAGATCGCCAGCAGGAAAAGGTTGGCGATCAGGCCCAACGCTATGCCGGGAGCCTCGGTCGGCCTGACCAAGGGCATCAGGACTGCAAACACGATCGCCCCGAGAGTGATCGTCAATCCGACCGCAATCCTGCTCTTGAGTTCGAGAGCGGTCGCCAACAGAAATGCCATGAAGGCAATCCGTGCAGGGTCAATCAACAGATCGATAAACAGGCCCATCGTCCAAGCTTCGCTTATTTTCGCGTATAACGTGTATTCAACCTGAAATTGCCGCCCCTTTCAAGGCCGGCTCTCGGCCACGAAATCGCGCTCGCCCCATGCCGCACGGACAGAACCGAGCGGCACGATGTCGCCGATGCCGGATGTCCATCGCGCCCAGGCCGGCCATTCCGACCATCGGTCAAACAAACGAACAAGCATTGGTGCCCCTAGGGTCGCTGCGGTCCGAGCTCGCTCGCGCCAGCGGTTTCATGCCGGTTCTGCCCGCGACGAACAAGATTAGCGCAGATCGTCTCGACCTGCGCTGCTTCTGCGCCGGTGCCCTGACTTCTGATGGCAACAATCGTCCCAGACGTCGATCGATCTGACGGCGCGTGGTTCGCGCCAGGCGCAAAAGCATCGGCCTGTCTCTCCGCATCACCACCCTGAACCGCTCGCCGCGGCGAGCCGCATTGCCTTGAGGACAAGATATGGCGACGGAATTCGACAATTCGCTGCATTGGGGCCTGTTCCTCACCGGAACCACGCTGACCAGCGAGACCGGAAAATATGTCAGGGTGTCCGAGCTGGTTCTGTCGGCGCTTCGCGCGGCCGGCGTGTTCAGCAACATGGTCGACGGCATCGTCGCACCCGCAACCGACAAGCTCTGGCTCGACAAGAATGTCGATCCGGCCGTGCTCAAGGAGTGGGACGCGACCGGGGCGTCATGGGTGCCGATGAGCTATGGCAGGCTGTTCGGCCGCGCCGCCGTGGACAAGCTTACGGTGACGGGCGGCACCGGCAATGCCGTCGTGGTATCCCAGCCGGTGGGATTCCAAGCGAACCGGCTATACCTGATGACGCCGACGCAGAACAACAGTGCCGCTGCCACCATCACGGTCGCGGGTGTCGGCAGCTATGGCGTGAAATATGGCAACGGTGCCGACATCGGCGCGACCGAGTTCAGCGCCGGACGGCAGGCGGTGCTGTTCTTCACCGGGGTTCGTTTCGAGGTGGTGTTTCCGCTCGGCGGTCTGTCGTCTGCCGTGCTGGCCGCACAGGCGTCGGCTGACGCTGCGGCAGCTTCGGCAAGCTCATCGTCGACTTCGGCGTCGAATGCAGCGACCTCTGCTACCAATGCGGCGAACAGCGCGACTGCCTCGGCAAACAGCGCGACCGCTGCGGCCAACGCGGTGGCAGCGCTGCCCTACAATTTCTCGACCACGACGACCGATGCAGACCCCGGAGCCGGCATCTTCCGGCTCAATAATGTGGCTCCCGGCTCGGCAACCGCTGCCTACATCGACAACGTCGATGCGGATGGTGTCTCGGCAACGGGCGTGCTCGACAACTGGGACGACAGTACGAGCACGGTGCGCGGTGTCCTCACCATCCGCTCGAAGGCGAACGCCACGATCCGCCACACCTACAACGTGACGGGCTCCGTGGTCGACGGGACGGGGTATCGCAAGCTCACCCTTGCCTATATCGGAGGCTCGGGCGCGCTGACCAATGGCGCGGGGCACTGGCTGATCTTCAATAGGACTGGGGACAATGCGTCCGGTGATGTCACCGGGCCGGGATCCTCGACCAACAACGGCTTCGCCCGCTTCAATGGCACGACCGGCAAGGTGATCAAGGACAGCGCGGCCGTGATCGCTATTGCCGACGGCGGCACGGGACAGGGCACTGCGGCGAATGCGTTCAATGCTCTGAAGCAGGCGGCAAGCGACACTGCAACCGGCGTTGTAGAACTCGCCACTGGGCCGGAGGTCGCCACAGGAACTGATGCTGCAAGGGTGCCATCTGTTTTGACCATGGGTAGCCATCAGGGTGTTGCCAAAGCATGGATCAATTTCAATGGTGACGGCACTGTCGCAATTCGTGACAGCTACAATGTTACGTCGATCACAGACAACGGAACTGGTGACTACACTCTGAACTTCACAATAGCATTGGCTAACGCCAACTATGCTGTTGTTGGCTGCGGTCGTGACGATGCTGGTGCAGGAAGCTATAACGTTGTGTGTATCACGTCCATCACTCAGCTAACCACGTCTTGCCAGATACGTACTCGTGCTGTCAACAACACCGCCATCGACAGTGATACTGTGGGCTTGGCTATCTTCGGAGACTAACATGCAACGCATTATTTATCCAAATGGCGACGGCGTGGCCGTGATTATCCCGGCTGAAAAGAGCGGCCTTCCCATAGAGGAAATCGCTCGCAAAGACGTGCCTGAAGGCGTGCCATATCGAATAGTCGCGACCGCCGATGTTCCTACTGATCGATCGCAACGTGAACTTTGGACCGCCGATTTTAGCAGCCCTGACGGCCACGGCATCGGGGCGGCCGCATGGTTAGCCGAGCAGGAGGCAATTCTTGCCGCCGCGCACGCTGAGGAACTGGGTCTCGAGGAAAGCAAATGACCGTCATCACCATTCGGGCAGCACCGCCGCCGCCTGTCCCCGACGCTGTCTCTTCTCGGCGGTTCAAGATGCAGCTTGAGATCGACGGTCTAACCACATCTGTCGAAGCATGGATCGCCACGCAGCCCAAGCTTGTTCAGATCGCTTATGTAGAGAGCAAGGCATTCAATCGAGACGATACCATGTTGCAATCGGGCTTTGCTGCGCTCGGCTACTCTTCGCAACGCGTGGATGCATTCTTCACTGCCGCATCTAAGCTTTGACGCCGAAAATGGGACCAGCTATGGCGTAGCAAATGAAGCGCCACGACTTAGTCATTCTCACGGGGAAGCAACGCCCGCTTTTGAACGATCTGGTGCTTCAGCTTAAGGAGCGCCTGCGCGGCCAAGGTCGGCAATATGGTGGCCACCCGGCCGTCACACGCAGCCTGGTCGAAGGCTTGCAGCAGCTTCCCGGCGTCGACTGGCTCTATGCGCGGCGTTACGGCAGTCTTCGGGCCAAGACCGTACATGCTGTCGCGGACGTCCGGTCTGTGCGCACCGGCATAGCAGCAAAGCGGAACGGTCTATGTGACAGGCTGATCGTTGGGCCAAACATTGTTGTTCGTGCCTTTGAAGACGACGCGGTCTTGGCGTCTCCCGAAATCGATATGGTGCTGGTGCCAAGTCGGTGGGTTAAAGCCGCATATGAGGCTGATGAGCCGCGTCTGATCGGCAAGATTGCGGTTTGGCCGGCAGGTGTGGACGCCGATGAGTGGGCGCCCTCGGGAGGGGAGCGCCGTACTGTTCTACTCTATGAGAAGCGCCAGCCCGAAGCGGCAGCCAATGCGGCAGAGGTGATCCGAGCGGCAGGCTACGAGCCTGTGACGATCCGCTACGGCAACTACCAGCCCGAGGAATTCAAGCGAGCGCTGGACGAAGCTGTTGCATGTGTCGTGGTCGGACAGAGCGAAAGCCAAGGCCTGGCACTAGCCGAGGCGTGGTCAATGGACGTGCCGACATTCGTCCGGCGCTTTGATGTCATCCCCGACGAGGGCACTCCTTGCAGTGCAGCCCCTTATCTGACTGACGCGACCGGCGCTTTCTGGTCGACCAGCGATGAGCTTCGGCAATTGTTGGCATCCGGCATGGACGGCTACGCCCCGCGTGAATGGGTGCTGGCGAACAATACGGACCGCCACGCTGCGGAAGCCTTGGTGCGCATAGCCCTCCCGGCCTAGCCGGTCGCTTTAGACCGGCTTCGAATTTCGCGGTGACCTGCCGCATCTCTGCAGGAATGACGGCAGCCGACACGCACCATGGGACGCGTCCATGGCGCCGAGTGGCCGGAGCGTCGTCCTTGGTGGCGGGCAGGGTAAGCTGCGTTGTTGCCGCGCCGCGGCGGCGGATGCCGACTTCAGCGCCGCCAGAATATCAAGCACCTCTCTTCGAAGGTGCGGATCGTCTGTCTGGTTCATCTCCATCGTGAGATCGAGGAACCCTACCGCCGCCAGAAACTCCTCGGTAGCGCTGGCGATGTCGGGTTCCGCTGCAACGGGCGCGGTCGCCTCCACTACCAGGCGCTCGATGCGCGCGACTGGCAGCGGGGTCCGGCCCGTCGACACAAGAATGGCAAGTTCCTCAAAAGCGTCCATCTGTACCCCGGACGACTTTAGCCAGTGCGTGCCCCTGCGGCCAGTCAGAAGCGTCCGCGCGTCCCCGTACGCCAAAGCGAGGGAGAACGGGTCAGTCTGTTGTGGCCTCAAAAAGTCGCGGCCAATCGCTGCGGGATCGCTGCGCGGCAGGATAGGCAACCCTCGACATACGCAACAAGGCCGCAGGCTCGTCGACCGAGGCAATCGTGATCCAGTCCGCGCTCAGGCGAGAACGGCCTAGAAGCTCGCCAGTCTGTCGTTCCTGCAAAGGACGAGGACATCGTGGTTGTTGGCCCAACCGCGCTCGATGTAGCCGGCTCGCAGGCCAGGCAGACTGTCGGCGATGTCGAGGATTGTCGACGGTTTTGACAGCGACACGCCATTGTTCACTCAGGTGATCTGCCAGGTAGCCCAGCCAATCTGCCGTGCGCTTCCGGTCCACATGGGTGAACAACGACCCTATCCAGATGACGTCGAGTGAGCGCGGGAGCCCGACCTGCAGAAGATCCGGTTGGGAGTGGATGGCCGTTCCGCCAAAAGTCCGAGCGCAAAAATCTGCCCCTTCGGCGTCGATGTCGCAGTAGAACATTTCCGCGGTCGGGAAAAGCAGCTTCAGGTGTCTGGAGACCCGCCCGTGACCACAGGGAAGGTCAAGAACCTTTGATACGTCCTGCCGCCAGGTCATAGGCCGAGTAAAGCTCTGCGATTCTCTGGAAATTCATCAGTCCGAAGCCCCTTGATTATTCACGGGACTTCCTAGCGGGGCTCGTCGTTCCCCACAACCCGGAATACCGCCGGCTGACACCCACAATGGAGCATCACCATGGACCGCATTTCCAGCGGGCGCTAACGCTCGTCCTGAAACATGAGGGGGCTGGTCGGATCATCCGGCCGATCCTGGCAGCGCCACCATGAAGGGGTGACGCTGGCGAACGTCCGCCGCGACGTGAGCCCGGGCGATCACCCATATCTGGTGGCGTTAGAGATCGAGCTCGATCTATCCGCACAAGCGGTCGGCGCGATTTGCGTTGCGGCCGGCAAGATCACCTCGGCGCCATGCATTCGCATTGCCTGCCACATGCTCCGGCACCTGGCCTGGCGTGCGCATTCAACTGTGGCCGGAGCAGTCAGGCCGACTTGTGCCTGCCGCGAAATACGGACCAGGCAATCAGGCCGGCCCCGATCAGGCTTGCACCCCAGGCGATCAGCGCCGGCATCATCGGACTGCCGAAACATCCATAGAGGCCGATGTAATCCATCTGGTAGCAATGTCTGGCCGGGCTTTCGTTGTCAAAGCTGTAGGTTCGCGTGAACATTCCGTTGAAGAACAGGAACACGCCGGCGATGAGGATCACCCACTTCATTCAGCCCTCCCTCCCGTTGATGCTGGCAGATTGAACGACTTCATCATCAAAGGAAATCACCAGTGGCCGCAATCTACACCGGCGCTCGTCCTGAAACGTGAGGGGGGCTGATCGCACCGTGATCCGGATGCCATGGCCGCTAGCTAGTAGCCGGCCAGCCAGAAGATGCCGCTAGCCGCACCGAACGCCACGGCGATGTAGAACAGGTCAGTCCATTGCGGTCCTGGAACGTCGCTCAGATGGTCGACAGGTGCCATGTGCTCGACGCGTGAGCCCCCTGAGCCACGGAGATATAGAGCGCGTCTTTCAAGGTCATTGTCGCTGCGGGACGACTTCAGATCGGCCGTCATATTCGCCTCCCAAGAAGATTGCTTAACTCCTTGGACGGCTGACCGTTCCATGCCAGTGCGGGGCAGTCTGGCGCCGGGCCACCCCCGGTGGAGGAAGAGGGATGGCCCCGCTCACTGCTGCGGGGCCCATCAGGACTACGCGGCGTCCGAGACGTCCGACATTTGGTCGAAAATGCCATCCGGAAGGCCGAGGGCTCGCGCAATGCGGTCCCGGTATCCCTTTTCGAAGCGATGTCCGGCCTCGATGCTTTCGACTTCATCAACCGTAAGCCCGCTTGTTACAGCGACGGCGCCGATCGAATAGCCCAAATATTGGCGGTAAGCCTGGATGGCGGGCGTTCCATTTGCAATTGCTGACAGAACTTGCGCCGGCAGCGCGAAGGGCGTTGCAATAGACATTTAGCCTCCAAATTTTGAGTACAGCGCTGGCGGTTGTTTGAAATGCGTCAGCGCTGATTGAGATGGCATGCCGGAAAAGCCGGCAACCGAAAGCGTCACTCCCGAAACGGTGAGAGGCGCAATCGCAATATGGTGCCTGACCCCGAAGTGATCAAGCCATTCCGCCGATGTCAGATCGTCGGACGAACGCGACGTCGCGTCACCGCGCCTGCTGGCTGCTCAAACCAACCCCAACCGAAGGAATTTTTCATGGACCGCAATTTCGCGCGGGCGCTAACGCTCGTCCTGAAGCATGAAGGCGGCTGGTCGGATCATCCGGCCGATCCTGGCGGCGCCACCATGAAGGGGGTGACGCTGGCGAATTTCCGCCGCTACGTGAAGGCGGATGCAACCAAGGACGATCTGCGCGGGATCACCGACGCGCAGCTGGCCACCGTCTACCGGCGTTTCTACTGGGACGCCGTGCATGGCGCCGAGCTGCCCGACGGCGTCGATCATGCCGTCTTCGACTTCGCCGTGAACAGCGGGCCGGGCAGGGCGGCCAGATATCTGCAAGGCGTCGTCGGTGCCGTCCAGGACGGCCGGATCGGCCCGGCGACGCTGAACGCTGTCAGCGCCATGATGCGCGCCACCATCATCAACGACCTGTGCGACAGGCGCATGGCCTTCCTGCGCGGCCTCGCCACCTGGCCGACATTCGGCAAGGGCTGGACGGCCCGTGTCTCCGCCGTTCGGTCGGCGGCGCTGAAGCTGGCCGCGCCCAACGCGCCTGAACACGCGCCGCCGTCACCCGCGCCGGTGGGGCACCCAGTGGACGACAAGCAACCGACAGCCCCCACCAGACCCGCGCCTCATCCCGCCGGGCGCGGGAGCGGCTTGGCTTCATTCCTGCAACTCATCACCAGGGCGATCGCCGCCTGGTTCATCAGAGGACACCGACCATGGCACCGATAATCCGCATCCTGCTGCGTTATGTCTCGCTTCCCCTGCTGGCGCTCGGCCTGATCCTGCCCGAGGAACAGCAGGCGCTCGTCGCCGATCCGCAGCTTGTCGAATGGCTGGGCACCGGCCTTGGCCTCGTCGCCTCGATGGTCGCCGAGGGCTGGTACTGGGGCGCGCGCCGCTTCGGATGGACGAAATGACCGATCGCGCCGTCACATCAGGCGAGGCGCTGACTGTCATGGGCTCTGTCCTGGGGCTGGCCGTTGCCGTCGTCATCCTGCTCGCAATGCATGCCACGCGGCAGCGCTGGGGAAGGGGCGGCTCATGACCGGCTTCCTGCTCTCCAACCCGACGCTTCTGGCGGTCATGGGCGGCCTTTTGGCCGCACTGGTCGCTTTCCTCAAAGGCAACAGCCGCGGCGCCCGCCGTGAGCGCGACCGGCAGGCCAGGGCCGAGCAGAAGGCGAGGGACATCGCCTGCGAGGTGCAGTCGGACATTGGCGTCATGTCTCCCGGCCAGCTGCGCGCCGAGCTCGCCAGAAGGACACGACAATGAGGGCGCGGCCAGAACCACACGACCATAAGGAAATGGCAATGAGGACACGACAATGAAGCGCCGGCTGCTCGACCTGATCACCCGCATCCTGCTTCTGATCGTCGTGCTGACGGGCGCTGCCGCCTGCACCGCCGCGCGCGGCAGCATCTGCCTGGGTCCAGACCTCCGCTATCGGCAACAGGTCTATGACGCCATGAACGAAGCCGAGGCAGCGCGCCACCTGGCCGCCCTCAAGCTGCGCGAACAGCTCTGCCCGAGGTCGAGATGATCATCCAGGCCACGCTTCTCACCATCAACGACGTGCTGCTGATCGGCTTCGGTCTGTCGATCGGCTGGCTGGCGGTGGCCGGCTGGCGGCGGGGGGCACCGACATGAACGAACGGAACACGGAAATCGACGGCGACCTGCGGTCCCGGCTGGTGGCGCTCGAGCATCAGGGCGCCAGCCGCGACCAGCGCCTGGCGGCACTCGAAGCCCGGCAGCGCCAGAGCGATATCGCCGAGGCACGCAAGGACGAACAGTTCAAGCACATGGACATGCGGTTTTCGACGCTCGACGCCAAGATCGACGGTGTCAGCGGCACGCTCAACTGGATCGCCAAGCTGGTCATCAGCGGCATCATCCTCGCCATCGTCGCCTTCATGATGGGCGGTGGCTTCAAGCTGCCCTGATCATGGACCGAAAGCCGACGTTCCTTGAGCCCCGCTGCCTGGAGGCGGCGAGTTTTTTCTGTGCAAGCTGGCGCGGGTGCTCATGGCCCGCAGGCCGGGGCATTGGTGAATTCAACGGCGACACCGAAGCCTGGAGCCGCAGCGTCGCATCTGCCGTTGACGATCGTATTGCCTGTCGAGCCGGTGAAGATGTTTGCCTCATAGATGTGCACGGCGCGCGTGTTGACGACGTCAGATGCGCGAGCGTCGATGGAGTTGCCACGGACAGTTCCGCTCGACATGAACATTTGAACACCAGTAACGTTGCCATCGGTGTAGTGCTCAACGGCGACGATGTTGTCGGCTATGGTCACATTGTTAGACCATCGAGCGCTGATACCAAAAGCAGTGTGGCCCGCCGATGTCGTGCTCACCGCGTTGTTGGTAATTGTTGCATGATTTACGTTTCTGGCGACTATTGCGATAGGATTGCCAAAGCTTCCCGGATTTTGGCGATGAACAACCATTCCTGAAAATGTGCTGTAGTCCGCCATCTCCACCGCAGCCTGATTGCCTGAAATTGCCGAGTTGATGGTAGCTGCTTGGGTGTACAACGTGGCGCTTCGGCCCGAAGCGCTGCTGACGATCGTGGCGCCGGCGCCCATCAACGTCTGGCCGGTCTGAAGTCGAACCGGGGCATTGGTGTCGAATGTGCCGGACAATATGACATGGCTGTTGGCGCCTGCGCCGGCCACTGCGCCGGCAAGATCTGCGCCAGTCGTCGTGCTGCTGCTGATCACCGAAAGCGAGCGACCGTCCGCCGTTTGCGTAGCCAGCTCTGCTGGTCCACCTGTCACCTGGGTGACGACATCGAGGTCCCGAACCACTCGTTCGGTCATCCGCGATTCCTGGGCGGTCAGGTGACCGCTTCTGCCGGCTGGACCAAGGGGGATGCGAAGGCGGGCAATGGCCGACGCTTCGGTGCCTCTGACATTGTCGTGCTGCAGCTCGGCGCCGACCGTCAATCTGGTACCTTCGGCCATACCGATGAGATCCGACAGGCCGTCGAAGCTGACCTCGAGGCGGCCGCGCGGGCCTGCTATAGCCTCGTCGACCTTGTCGCTGTCGAAATAGAAGCCACCGGCATAGGCGCGGATTTGGGTGGCGTCGCTCGGGTCAAGAATGGGCAGACGCCAGCCTATCTCGCCATCGAAGCCGGCGAGGGCATGCTCTTCCGTGCCCTGAATCCAGATGTTGGTACCGAAAATCGATGCGGTGGCGGCTTGGCCTGTGTCGTGGGTGCGCTGCCCGATCGGCAGGTAACCATTGAGGCGCAGCTCGAAGTCGGCATTGAGTGCCTCGATGCCGAGGGTCAGCTGTCGAAACGTGTTGTCGTGAACCGACCGGCGAACGTCGAAGTAGCCGTACCCACCAATGTTCCAGCCCTTGTCGAGCATGTGGCGAAGACCGACGCCAAAATTACCTTCGCGATTGGAGTTGTCGTCGAAACTTGCTCGGACGTCGGCGAACAAAAGCGAGGCGTCATTCTGCCACAGCGGCGCGAACAATGCGGCATCGCCCAGCGTACGAGCCGAGCTCACTCGACCTTCAATCTCCAGATGCGCGCCCCATTTCGTTGCGAAGTCCGAGGCGTGGGCAAAGGGCATTGCAAAAAGCCAGGCACCTGTCGCCAGTACCAGCCAGATGCCCCCATTCGTTCGATGCAAGTCCCCCACTGGTAGCTCCCGGCAGACGTTTCCCAAGTCGGCCGTCTACCCAGAGGACGCTTCGGAAAAAATACGTCACATGCCGTATTTCGGCAGTGCTCGCCGTAGAGCGGGTCATTGGTCGCCTTAAATCGGGTGCGGTTCGGCGAAGCTGGCGAACGGCCCCACAGATCTGCGCCCGACACCGGAAACATGTTATGCTGGCGCCACTGACCTCCCAGGAGCCCCGCTGCCGCAAAGCAGCGGGGCCTTTTTTCGTTTTCGTTCATGCAGGCCGCGAGACTATCCCTCTCTCAGGCAGTTCCTGTTAATGGAAACCGACACCAGGGAGATCACGTTCCCCAGCTCGTCGGTCCGGGCGATGCCGCCGATGTCGAAACCGCATTGCGTCGCGGATTCGTAGCGGTTCTCCGCGTCGCGAAAATTGTAGTAGACCGCGCATCCCCTGTCGTCGCAGCGCGTCAGATTGTCGATCGGCCTCGACAGGCGCACGTTGAAATAGTCGCTCAGGGCGCGCCTTGTGCAGGGTTCCAGCGCCTCGGTGCAGGATGCGGCCAGCGCGATGGGTATCTCGATATTCAGGCTGCAGAAGCGGTGCGAAGCCGAAAAGCTTGTGCCCGGCATGGCGACCCTTGCCTTGATCAGGCAAAGCTCGCGCAGATGCTGGGAGTATCCGGTAGAATCGGTCGGGAATTCAAATGCCTGCGCTGCCTGACAAGGCAGGGCGAGCAGCACTGCAGCTGCAATCAGGCTGCGCAGATGCGGTCGCCGCCGTCGCGGATGTCTGATGTCGGCCAGATCAGTCACGGCTTCCCCGCCGCTCGTCTCGCATTCGAACACATTAGGCTTCAGCCCCCCTGCCGATCGCCGGAATGCCCCCAGGGACGTCCCCGGAACACTGAAAAGCATAGCTGCTGTCGGCGGGCGGGCAAGGGGGCGCATCGGGACCCGCACGACTCATGTTATGCTCTGTGCGTGAACCTCTCCCATCCTGCCCCGCTGCCGAAAGGCGCGGGGCTTTTGTCGAGAGCGCAAAGTCGCCAGCGCAAACAAGTACGGCCCGCCTGGACGTCGCCAGGTCGGGCCGTTCGTTGCGTAGCATGGGTTGGCGGGGCAGCCGACGCAACACTCATTCGTCGATGTAAGGCGTTGCGCCGGCGAGCAACCCCACCTTGCCATTGCTTGATATTACTTGAGGCAGCGGCCGGCCGACAGTCAGCTGGATGGCGTAGCTCGATGGAGCGGGTTTTGGGGTGGCCCCGCCTCGATGCATCTGCGCGAGGCGGGCAACGGCACGGCTGTCACGGCCTAGAAGCCGTAGCTCGCGCCGAGCCGCACGACATGGAGGTTGGTGTCGAAGTCGTAGCGGTAGGCGTCGCCAGATCCGAACGATCCCCTGTTGTCCTGGAGGTCGACATAAAGATATTCGGCGCGAAGCGACCAGTTGTCGGAAAGCGCATATTGTGCGCCGGCGCCTATGGTCCAGCCGGCGACGACATCGTCGGCGACGGCGTGGTTGCCTGGGCTGAAATCGTTGTCGTCATAGCTGCTCCTGACGTGGCCGAAGGCGAGGCCGCCGGTGACGAAGGGCAGGAAGCGGTCGACCGAATAGCCCAGGCGGGCGCGGGCCGTGCCGAACCAGTCGATGCGGGTCGAGAAGCTCTCATTGGAGCCCGGGATCATCGAGTTGGCGACGGTGGCGTCGATGTCGGTCCCGGTGACATCAAGCTCGACGCCATAGACCCATCGGCCGGATTGCCAGTTGTAGCCGGCGTGGACGCCGCCGAGGAAACCGTCCGAATCGAATCTGAATTCGGTGTCGCCGAAATTCGAGAAGGAATAGTCGTCCAGTTCGGTGACGGTGGTTCGGGCCCCGCCATAACCGAGATGGACGCCGGCATAGCCGCCTGCCCAGACAAACCCTGGCGCGGAGGCCGCGTCGGCGGCCCTGGCCGGCAGGCAGGCGGCAAAAGGCAGCGAGCCCGTCAGCAGCATCAGAACTGACGCCTGGCGGATGAATCTTGTCGTGGTCATGGCTTTCCCTGTTTTTGGCGACTGCAGAACGAACAGGGCAGCGTTCGTGGTGATAAAGGGCTGTCTACTGCAGCTTATGGTGGTGTGCAAGCGCCCCAAGCAACTTTGGCGCGGCGTGTTCTCCTGTCTGGCTGGCTTTATCAGGCGCGTTGCGGCAGAGTTGGAGCATGTGCGGCCGTGTCTTTGTCAGATCGACCCTTGCCGAGATGGTGCGCGGCTTCAGCTTTGCCGACCCCGGTGACGTCGGCGCGCTCGACAACAGCTTTCCCCGCTACAACGGCGCCCCGAGCCTGGTCTATCCGGTCATCGTGCAGGACGAAGCCCAGAAGGGCAGCGCGATGTTCGTCCAGGCGAAATGGGGGCTGGTGCCGTCCTGGCAGAAGGAGGCCGGCACGGGCCGTCCGCCGCCGGTCAACGCCCGCTCGGAAACCATCGCCACAAACGGCCTGTTCAAGCGCGCCTATGCCTCCCGGCGCTGCCTGGTGCCGATCGACGGCTATTTCGAGTGGCACGACATTCACGGCACCGGCAAGGACAAGCAGCCTTACGCCATTGCGATGAAGGACGGTTCACCCTTCGCGCTCGCCGGCATCGTCGATCTCTGGCGCAACCCAGAGACCGGCGAGCTTCTGCGCAGCTTCGCCATCGTCACCTGTTCCCCCAACGAACTGATGGCCACCATCCACGACCGCATGCCGGTCATCCTGGCACCAGTGGATTACCAGAGATGGATCGGCCCGGATGCCGATCCGGCCGAGCTGATGAAGCCGTTCCCCGCCGGGCTGATGACGATGTGGAAGATCGGCCGCAAGGTCGGGTCACCGAAGAACGACACGCCTGACATTCTCGATCCCGCAGAGCCGTAGCCGCCCGGAACGCGCGCATCATCTTGATGGCGGGCGGCGCCTTCACGCTGACCAGGTCATCCCGCAGGCGCCGGCACCATGCTGGCGCCACTGACCTCCCAGCGCTGCCGGGGCCTTTTTTGTGCGCGCAAACAGGAGCCCCGAGGCCGGGGTTTGCGATCGCTCTCGCGCGCTAGAACCTGTAGCTCGCGCCGAGCCGCACGGCATGGATGTTGTTGTCGAAATCGTATCTGTAGCGGTCATTTCCATCCAGCAATGATCCCTGGCTGTCGTTGAGGTCGACAAACAGATACTCGGCACGGACGGACCAATTGTCTGTCAGGGCGTATTGCGCGCCTGCACCTATGGTCCAGCCACCCACAACTTCGTCCGCAACGGCATGATTGTTCTGGCTAGGGTCGTTGTCGTCGTAACTGCTTCTGATGTGGCCCAAGGCGGCACCACCGGTCACGAACGGCAGGAAACGGTCGATCGAGTATCCTAGACGGACACGAGCGGTGCTGAACCAGTCGATCTTGGTCGAGAAGCTTTCGTTGGACATCGGCATCATGGAATTGGCGACGGTTTTGTCTATATTTGCGCCGGTGAAGTCAAACTCCACGCCATATACCAATTGACCCGACTGCCAGTTGTATCCAGCGTGCACGCCGCCAAGGAAGCCGTTAGAGTTGAATTTGAACTGCGTGTCGCCGAACGCCGAGAAGGAATAGTCATCCAGCTCTGTGACCGTGGTTCGGTCGCCGCCATAGCCGAGGTGGACGCCGGCATAGCCGCCTGTCCAGACAAACCCTGCGGGAGGGGCGGAGAGGGCGTCAGAAGCGGCTGCCGGCAAGCTGGCCGCGAGCGCCAAAGAACTCGCAAAAAGTGTCACAAAGGACGCCTTGCGAATAGACTTGATTATGGTGGGGTTCATGGCTTGCCCTCATTCACGACTCAAGTCGAGCGAACAGGGCAGCGTTCAACATACAGCGTGCGGTTATCATGAGTCATGATCAGGGGCAAGGTGGTTGACTATTCAGCCAGCGGTCGCGGCAGCCAGGATCGACGGCGTCAGCGGCACGCTCAACTGGATCGCCAAGCTGGTCATCAGCGGCATCATCCTGGCCATCGCCTTCATGATGGGCGGGGGCTTCAAGCTGCCGTGACAGCGGTATCGCTCTTGTTCAGCGATATTTGACAGCTAAACGGCGCCCCGCCGCGGCAAGGTCGCGGGGCTTTCGTCGTTTCGGCCGATCTTGCGGATGCGGCTTTGTGCGGCCCGTGCTATTTTAGCGATCCTGCAAGGAGCGTGCGCAATGCGATCATTCGTCCTGCTGACAGCTTCCATCGTCTTCGCATTGATCACCCTGACGCCGGGCCTTGCAACAGCGGAGAAGAAACTCGACAGCTGCAAGAGCGACCGGGCACGGTTATGCCCCGGTTTGGCAAGGCATGAATGCAAACTCGGGCGGTACGTCGATCAACTCTCTACGATGTGCAGGGCCGTTATCGAGCCTGAAATGAAGGCAAAGGGAAAGGTGCCGAAGCAGCGGGAGGCAAAAGGAAAGGCGCCGAAACAGCGCGAGGCGAAGGGTGACGGTGCGTGCGCGGCCGATAGGGCCCGTTTATGCGGATCATCCAAGGGTGGCGCCGATTGCAGGCTTGGCAAGATGATCAATGAACTGAGCCCCAGATGCCGGGCAACAGTGCAGCAGAGGCAGGCAACCCGTTAGGCGTGGCCGATTTCCGTCGTCGGTGACCTGCTGGATCGGGATTCGCTATCTGAACATTCTTGGCTGGCCATCTTTGGGCAGGCGCGTCGATTCCGCCGGCTTCGGCCGGCGGGCCTTTGCGTTCAGCAGCATCGCTCGAGACTATTCGCCGTTGTCGTGAACGATCCCCGGCTGTCCTGGAGGTCGACATAGAGATACTCGGCGCGAAGCGACCAGTTGTCGGTGGGGGCATATTGCGCGCCGGCGCGTATGGTCCAGCCGGCGACTCAGAAAACGATCTGTTTGATCTGGATCAGGGCTTTCTGGGAACGAACGCGAGATATTGCGCCGTTCACCAGAGGGTCAAGTGATGCTCGAACATACGATTCAGGCGACGCGCATCGACGAGCACGGCAGCGTCGCGCGATGCAAGGACGCGGCGATCCGTCTCGATACTGACATGGATGGACGCGCCGACGCATTCAACCCGGCGGAGATGCTGCTGGCGTCGCTTGCCGCCTGCATGATCAAGGGCATCGAACGGGCGGCCCCGCTCCTGAAGTTCGCATTCCGGGGGGTTGAGGTCCACCTGCGCGGCGTGCGCGAGGACAGTCCGCCGCGGATGGTTTTGGTGGAGTACGAGATCATCGTCGATACCGACGAACACGACCGTCGGATCGAACTTCTGCATAAGAACGTCCGCAAATATGGCACGATCTTCAACACCCTGTCTTCGGCCACCGTGTTGTCTGGCCAGATGGTCCGGAAGCTTTGACAGGCGCGGAAGCCGCCAGGGACTCGGTACAAACAGCTCGGCCAGCCTGACCGCATGGCGGTCCATTGCGGCGGTATCGGAGGGCGGCAGATCGAGCCGCGCCGTCATGTCAGCGGCGAGCACGCGCCCGCTGGCCGCGAGGAGGTCGACCGTTTCCGTCTTGGCGACCGGCGTCGCCGCCGCGAGCGCTTTCGCAGCAGCGATGTCCACCGGGATCACTGCCGCGGCGGCGTCGGCTTGGCAGTGTCTTTGAAAGGCGAGCGCAGGGCGAGGTCATGGCTGCTCCGGAAGGGGCCTCGCGACGGGAGAGGGGGAGCGTCGCCGGGCGTTTCCGTCCGGCAGCGCGATGCACGGGTCAGCCCGCGCTGTATTCCATCGACTTGAACGAAAGATCCGCAGCCGAGGCGGGCGCATCCGATATCTTGCGGATATTGGCCCAGGTGTGCTTGTAGTTCGGCAGGATCAGCTCGTTCGTGCCGGCATTGACGATGTTGCCCTGCGCGCCATTCGGCGCCCCGAACACCATGAAGGTCTCCTTTCGCCGTGCGGTCGGCGTCGGATAGACCAGCGCCTGCGTCGCACCGACGTCGTTGAACACCTCGACCAGGTCGCCGGCCTTGACCCCCAGTTCGGCCATGTCGTCCGGATTGATCTCGATGAACGGGATCGGGAAGCGGTCGGAAACGAAGTCGTTCGCCTTGTCTAGGAACCAGTTCTGCCAGATCACGTTGGCGCGGCCATTGTTGATGAGAAACGCGAAGTTGTCCCTCTGGTAGGCCTTGCCCGGCGCCTGCAGCCCGCGCCATTCGCCGCCGCAGAACAGCGCCTTGCCGTCCTCGCGGCCGTGACGCGTGAACTTGCCGTCGGTGTAGAGCCGCTTGGTCCCGACCAACTGGCCGTTCTCGAAGCCGACCACAGGCTCCTGCACGCCGTTGTTGCCCATGGCCCGCAGGCGGTCATACGTCACCTCCGGATTGCCGGAGTTGTAGCCGTCCATGAAGGCATCTTCCTCGGTCTTCCAGTCGTAGCCCTTGAACTGGTCGGCATAGGCGTCGCGACCCTCCTCGCGCAAGACCCGCTCCAGGTTCTGGGCGATCGCGGCTGCGATCAGGCAGTCCGGCTTGGCGTTGCCCGGACCGTCCATGTATTTCTCGACCAGACGCAGCCTGCGCTCGCCGTTCATGGAGGTCAGGTTCATCTCGCCCGACTCCACCGCCGGCAGGATGACGTGCGCGGCCTGGCCGATTTGGCTGTGGATGATGTCCACGTTGACCGAGAACAAGCCTCCCGCGTTGATCGCGCCAACGATGGCGTCTACCAGTTCCTCGCGGCTGGACCCCGCATGGGCGTCCATGGCGTCCTTCACCATGTTGGTACGGCGGTTGTATTCGCGCTTGAACTCGGTCGCGTTGAGCGTGGTCTTGTAGTGGTCGTTGGCCCAGATGTGATGCACCTTGCCCTGGCCGCCGATGATGAGCTGATCGACATAAGGCGCTGGCCGGCCGACATGTGCGTCGGAGGGCCGGAAGTAGCCTTCCTGATGACCGCCGAGACGGCACACGCCACCGCCCTCTCGGCCGATGTTGCCGGTTGCGAGCCCGATGTTCACCAGCGCGCCGATGACGCGGTAGTTGTCGTTGCCCCAGATGATACCCTTTTCGTAACCGGTGGTGCATTTGCGGCGCGAGCCGTCGTCCTTTGGCTTGGCGATCCACTCGGCAGCCTTGACGATGTCGGCTTCGGACAGGCCGGTGATCGACGCGCCTTCGGCGAGCGACATCTTGCACTTGGCGCGCGCCATCTCGAACGAGCCCAGAGCGGCAGGGTGCGCCTCGTCCAGCGGCACCGCGACGTCGCCCTGGAGGGTCGATGCCGCGATGAAGTCACTGTCCACCCATCCCTGGTCGGCGATGTAGGTGAAGAGCGTATTGAACAGCGCCAGGTCGGTGCCGGTCTTGATCGCCAGGTGCAGCACATTGTCGGCGCCGGCCTCCACTTCGCAGGCATTGGCGGTCACTGTGCGGCGCGGATCGACGATGATCACCTTCGCCCCGTTGCGCATGCCCGGCACCATGTGATTCAGGAACAGGTTGGTCTGGCATTCGAGCGGGTTGGTGCCGACCAGCATGATCGTGTCGGTCAGCGTGTAGTCCTCGTACGCGTAGTTCAGCTCGTCGACACCCATGTCGCGGGTCGAGTGAACCTCGGAATTGTAGGCCGGCCGGTTGTGGATGCGGCAGTTCTTGACCTTCATCGAGCCGAAATAGAGCTTTCCCGTGCCCCAGGTGTTCTCGTAACCGCCGGCCGAACCGCCATGGTCGAACATCGAGACGAACAGGTCGTCCTCATCGTCCTTGTCGATGACGCGCGTGGTGACGCGGGCGACCAGATCGAGCGCGTCGGCCCAGCTCGTCGGCTGCCAGGTGCCGTAGCGCCAGACCATCGGCTCCGACAGACGCTGCTGCTGCGTACCCGTCTTGTCGGAGCGGCGGTTCTCGGCCATGCGGGCGCCGCGCACGGAGCCCAGGCCGGAATTCACGACGCAGCCCCTGTCCGGCTTGATGACGAGATGGACGTCCTTCCCGTCCTGCTTGACGATGTTGTACATCGACGGCGCGTACCAGGCCTCGGTCTCCGCCGGCTGCTGCTCGGCGAGGTTCACGCCGAAGGCGTTGGCGGCGGCGTCGGTGCCGCCCTGCTTGTTCACCGGCCAGGTGTAGGCGTGGTAGCCGCAGCCGACGATGCAATAGTGGCAAGTGACGTTATGCTTCTTCGCGTCCGCCGGGATGATCGGCAGGCGGTCGATGTTTCGCTTGTAAGCCATGGTTCCCTCCCTCAGAGCACGTTCGACAGGCGGCCGTAGAGAAGTTCGTCCACGCCTTCGGCGTAGATGTCGCCCTTCTCGTCCACCCTCAGCGCATATTGCGGAAGGTTCTGCGTTGCCTGGCCCCAGATCTGCTGGCCGCCGGCCTCGCAGTCGAAGCGGGAGTAATGGCCGGGGCAGTTCAGCGTGCGGTCGGCAGCAACGTAATTCAGTGGAAAGCCCTTATGCGGGCAGATCGTCGAGAAGCCGACAATGTCGCCATCCGGTCCCGCGCCGCCTTCGACGCGCGTGCCGAGCTTGAGCAGCACGCCAGGGGCGTTCTCGTCCGGATAGGCGACGTCCAGGGGTTCGTTCGGCTTGAGGTCGGCGACATTGCCGAGGCGGTTCAAGGGATAGTCGACCCGCGCAAGCGCTGCGGCCTTTGCAGGCGCCGCTGGAAGCGCGACGGCGGTGGCGGTAGCGGCAGCGGCAATCGCGCCACCCCGCAGAAACTGACGGCGACCGACATCGACCAACTTGTCGCAACGATCCATTGTTTTCCTCCCTGGTTCGCGACTGGGTACGCATTGCGTGCAGCAAGGAGCATGCCAGCTGCCGTTCGCCACCCCGACGCCGCAGTTGCAGGGACTTTGCAAATGCCGTCGATCGCGATGTCCGGAATTCCGGACATGCTGCGCCGCCGAAGGTCCGGAAACCCGGACGGCCGAAAGTGCGGGATTTCCGGTCGATTTTGACGGCGTGCGGCGCTAGTCTATCCCGCAGGGAGGATTTCGCGTCTTGACCGCACGGTACCCAGCCGCGAGCCAGGTACTCACGCGCCGTTCGGCCATCGCGCTGTGCGGCTCGGCGGCGGCGTCGGTCGCGTTCGCGCCGGGCCTCGCCTCCGCGAAGGACGAGGGGTTCAGGTTCGGCCTGACGCCCGTCTTCCTCTCGAACGATCTCGAACTGCTCGCTGCCCTTCGCGCGTATCTGTCCGAGGCGACCGGACATCCCGTGGAACTGGTCAGCCGCCGGACTTACCAGGAGATCACCGCACTGCTCGTCGCGGGCCAGCTCCACGCGGCATGGATCTGCGGCTATCCGTACGTCCAGTTCAAGTCGGAGCTCGATCTCGTCGCCACCCCGTCCTGGCATGGCAAGCCGCTCTACCAGTCCTACCTGATCGCCGCCCCTGACAGGCCCGCAAACCAATGGCAAGACCTGAAAGGAGACATCCACGCCTTCTCGGATCCGGACTCCAATTCCGGCTTCCTCGTCACCCGAGCGCTTCTGGCGGAGAACGGGCTGAAGCCCGAAGGTTTTTTCGCCCGCACCTTCTATACCTACGGTCATCGCAACGTGATCCGCGCCGTCGCCTCCGGGCTCGCCCAGTCCGGCAGCGTCGACGGCTATGTCTGGGACGTCATGCGCGAGATGGAGCCAGGCCTCGTCGGCCGCACACGAATCGTGCGCCGTTCCGAATGGCTCGGCTTTCCGCCGGTTGCGTCGCCGAAGGCCCTGGCAGGCGATCCCCGCATCGCGCGGCTCAAGCAGGCGCTGACGACGATGGATCGGCACGAGGAGGGCCGCAAGGTGCTGGCCTTGCTGAAACTCGACGGTTTCCTCGCCACCGAGCCAGCGCTGTTCGACACAATCGCGGCGAAGGTCGATGCGGTGAGGCGGTTCGGATGAGGTTCTTCGGCCGCCTGCGCACCATTCCAGTCTCCTATCGGGTGCCTGTGCTGGTGGCGCTCCTGATGGTGGCGATCAGCGTGGTGATTTCCGAGCGCGTTCTCGACCGGCTGTCGCGCACCCAGGAATCCTTCCTCGACGGTCTCGCCGGCAGCTATCTCGACGGGCTGACCGCGGCGGTGCTGCCTGCGGTGCTGCGTGGCGACGTGTGGGAGGTCTTCGACGCGCTCGATCGCTCGCGAAAATCCTACGAGGCACTTTCGCCAATCGAGGCGGTGGTCACCGGTGCCGACGGCAAGGTTCTGGCGGCCACGGACCCGACCCGCATTCCCTCCTTCTCGGATCTGCCGGAAGCCTATGCCTCACGCTACGGTGCGAGCACGGTGACTTTCGACCGGGAATCCGCCACCGGCTTCGCTCACCGTGATCTCGTCTATCAGGGGCAGCCGGTCGGTGCGATCCACACCGCCTTCGACGCCTCCCACATTTTCGCCGAGCGCCGTGAGATCCTGGTGACGCTGCTCGTCACCAACGGAATCCTGGCGGCGGTGTTCGCCTTCGGCGGCTTCCTGCTGGTCCGCCGCATGATCGAACCGATGCGCGTGCTGGAGGATCACATGCGTGCCGCTGCGAACGGTGTCGCCGAGCCCATTCCGTCAGCCGAGTTTCCGGCGCGCGGCGGCGAGGTGGCGAGCCTCTTCAACGGCTACAACGCCCTCGTCCATGCCGAGCGCGAGCGCGCCAATTTCGCCATGCAGCTGGCAGAAGAGGAGAAGCTGGCCAGTCTCGGGCGGCTGGCCTCGGGCATGGCGCACGAGATCAACAATCCGCTGGGCGGCCTGTTCAACGCCATCGACACGCTGAAGACCCACGGCAGGACGCCCGGTGTGCGCGACACCTCCATCAGCCTGATCGAGCGGGGATTGCACGGCATAAGGGAAGTCGTCGAAGCGGCGCTTGCTACCTATCGGCCGGAGCGATCGGCCCGGCCGCTCAGCGCCGACGACCTCGAGGACGTCAAAGTGCTCATGAAGCCGGAACTGCGCAGGCGCAGGCAGCGGCTGGACTGGCAGGTCGACTGGCCTGCGGACGCCGCGGCAACGATCCCCGGCGGCCCGGTACGGCAAGCCGTGCTCAACCTTCTGCTCAATGCCAGCGCGGCGACGCCCGAGGGCGGCAGGATCGGTCTTAAGGTCGAGCGGACTGCGGACCGGTTGAAGATATCGGTCTCCGACGAAGGCCCCGGCATGCCCAGGGAATCGATCTCCATGCTGAGCGACGACGATCCCGGCCCCGCCGTCCGCGTCGGAAGAGGGCTAGGCTTGTGGATGGCCCGCCGGATGGTCGACGCCTGTGGAGGCAAGGCCACCGTAGAGCCAGCTCAGTCGTCGGGGTCGATCGTTACGCTTATCTTGCCGATCCGGGAGGAAGCAAAGCATGAAAACAGTCGTGCCGCCTGACCGCGCGCGTGTCGGGCTCGTCGAGGACGATCCCGTCAT
The DNA here is from genome assembly GCF_014138625.1 of Aminobacter ciceronei. Taxonomy (GTDB): domain Bacteria; phylum Pseudomonadota; class Alphaproteobacteria; order Rhizobiales; family Rhizobiaceae; genus Aminobacter; species Aminobacter ciceronei. Next base: position 154,049 of record NZ_JACJHY010000004.1, on the reverse strand, counting down.
GGGCGGTTCCATTGTCCAGCGGCTGGAACTTGAGGGCTGGGAGGTGACCTGGTGGCAGACCGGGCGCGAGGCTGTCGCAGGTCTGGGTCGTGTTGCCGGCGCGCTCGATCTCGTGATCTGCGACATAAGGCTGCCGGATATGTCCGGCGAAGCTGTCTTCGAAGAGGCAGCGCGGCAGCCCAACGCGCCACCCTTCCTGTTCGTTACCGGCTTCGCCGAGATTGACCAGGCCGTTCGCCTCATGCGCTCAGGCGCGGCCGACTTCATGACCAAGCCCTTCGCAATGGACGACTTTCTGAAACGCATCGCCACAGGCCGGCGGAGCGCCTGCTCCGGCATGCGGCTGAAGGAATATGTGCTTGGCCAGTCGCCGACGATCCAGCACGCCGAGGATCTCATCCATCGCTATGCCGTGCACGATCTGCCGGTGCTGATCACCGGCGAAACCGGGTCCGGCAAGGAGGTCGCGGCGCGGCTCCTGCACCAGATCTCCGCGCGGGCAGAGCAGCCCTTCGTCGCGGTGAACTGCGCCGCAATCCCAGCCGACCTCCTGGAGAGCGAAATCTTCGGCCACGAGAAGGGAGCATTCACCGGCGCCCACCAGCGCCACCTCGGATACGCCGAACGCGCGAAGGGCGGCACGCTCTTCCTCGACGAGATCGGCGACATGCCGGCCGCGCTGCAAGCCAAGCTGCTCCGGCTGATCGAAAGCGAGTCTTTCACGCGCCTCGGCGGCGAGACGCCGGTTCCCTTCCGCGCCCGCATCGTCGCCGCAACGCACAGGGACCTGGCGCCGGGTCAGGCGTCGGGATTCCGCGAGGACCTCTATTTCCGGCTCGCCGTGCTCCCTGTCGAGATTCCGCCATTGAGACAACGGCCCGAAGACATCGTCTGGCTGCTTGACCGCTTTCTCGAGAATGCGGTCGCGCGCTCCCACGCCCGCATCCGCGGCTTCAGCGCACTAACGGAGGAGGCAGCACTCGTCTATTTGTGGCCGGGCAACGTGCGCGAATTGCGCAACCGCGTCGACCGTGCGGTCGCACTCTCGGCTTCAGAATGGATCATGCCGGGCGATCTATTCCCCGACAGTCCGGGAAGGCGGCCCGTACCTGGTTTCCTTCCTCTCGCCGACGTCCGCGACGCAGCCGAACGGCGGCAGATCGAACGCGCGCTGGAACAGACCGACGGACAGGTCATCAAAGCTGCCGAATTGCTCGGCATCGGTCGTTCGACGCTTTGGGAGAAGATGACACGGCTGGGGGTGCGTATTTGATCAGCGTGATCGCGCCACGTGGCGTGGTCGGCAAGATCGAAACCGAGCGTTGAACGGAGATCGCTTTTCACGGGGACTTGGCGTCTTCGACGACATCCAACACAAATGTCGTGTTGCCCCGCGTGTGTCCGCCCATATTCAAGGCTGTGACTGCAATTTCGCCCAGGCGAATTACGTCTCCTTCACGCAGGACGCGGTCGATCGTTGTTGGCGGATAGTAGCAAGCCTCATCCTTGCCATAGTGAAAGTGGCTCTTGCCGCCATCCAGCATGGCAGAGCCATCACCCTCCCTCATGGCAAACTTGCCGGCGCAGCATTGTGGGCTAGCTCCAGCCTTTACGGGAGCAGCCTTCCGGTGCCGTCAACTTGTTGTCGTCGAACGGCGATCAGAAGTGATAATTGACGCCCAGCCGCGCGGTATGGAACTTGAAGTCGGCCAGGAAACCATCGCCGTTGCCTTCGCCAAAACGGGCTCTTCCAAGATCGACGAACAAGTGCTCGGCCTTGGCTGACCATTTGTCGTTGAAAGCCCACTCAAGGCCGCCGCCTGCGGTCCAGCCGGTCTTGGTATCGCTGCCGCACCAAACGTCGCCAGGACACCCGCCATCAAGTTCACCACTGACGCGACCGATGGCGACACCGGCTGAAACAAATGGCAGGACTGGACCGACCGCATACCCCAGACGAGCGCGCAGTGTCGCTGCCCAATCGACCCGGAACGTGCAGATATCCTCAACACCGCAGCCCCAGTCGTCGCCGCCGTCGCCTTTACCCGACATGCGCGCCCCCGAAACGTCACCCTCGACGCCAACGACCAAGTTGCCGAATTGCTTGTTGTAGCCAACTGTTAGGCCGCCGATGGCTCCCGAGTAGCCGATGTCATCGGAGTGTACGCCATCGAATGCGCTCGTATCACCGGTTCCGTATCCGACCATGCCGCCCATATAGACGCCCGACCAGTCAACCGCGGAGCCGTTCTGGCCAGCATCGGCTGTTTCGTTGGTGACAAGCAAAGCCGCGCCCAAGAGCAGTACGACCAGTCGTTTTCTGATGTTTTGGCGAAAGGTGGAACTGTGGTCCATCTCTGATAGCCCCGACTAAAGCTCAAGTTGAGCGAACGGGGCAGCGTTCGCGATGCATTTTTGCGACTATCACGGGCGGCAACGCAAGACAAGACGGCTGATCTTCCGCCGTGGCGTCCCATCGGAACGTTCAAAACGCCCCCGCTGCCTGGAGGCAGGTGGCTTTTCCTGCGTTTGGGAGGAATGGCGGCGAAAGGCCGGCCAGCATCGGGCAGCATCGGCGGCCCGACATTGGTCTTGCGCGCCCGCTGAGCCGTGGACGCGCCTGCGCCGGCCAGCCCGTTGCTGGCATCCGACGACAGCTGGTCCTGGGCTAATCGCGGCTTTCGCCGGTGTCCCGCTCAGCACGCACCCGGTCCGGCAGGCCGTCATGGTCGCCGAGCGGCCGCTTCGGCGCGTCGTGCCACCAGTCCTCGCGGATCGCCTTGCGCTCGAGATTGACCGGATAGATGATCCGGTTCTCGTCCTTGTTGGTTTCGCCGACCACCAGCAGGCGCACTTCGGCGTCGGTGTTGTTGAGGAAGCTGTGCGCCAGCCCGGTGCCGGCGGGGAAGCCGACGGAATCGCCCGGCTTGAGGCGGTGCAGGGTGCCGTCGAGCCAGACGTCGGGCTCGCCCTCGATGACATGGACGAATTCTTCCTCCAGGCTTTCGGCATGCGGAAACGAGGTGCGCCGGCCCGGCGGCAGGCGGACATGGTGGATGCCGAGGCGTTCGAGGCCGAAATGCTGGGCGAGCGGCGCGCCGAGCCCGCGCAGCTCCGAGGTGCCGATGAAGGTCTCGCCGTCGGGCTTTTCGACCTCGCTCCAGTGGGCGATTTCGGCAGGGCGGCCTGAGGTTGTCATCTCGATACTCCCGATGAACGTGCCACATTCATAAGGGCGAACGTCGTGATGGCGACGCTGCCTGTTGGTTCGCGTGCGCAGGAAGAGGTATCACGGTCAGCTTTCGGGTGCAGCTGCGCCCGGCCGCCGCCGGTCTCACCCCACGGCGTTTGCCGCTGCCAGGCCGGCAGCGATGTCTTCTTTCAGGTCGGCGACGTCTTCGAGGCCGATCTGCAGCCGGATGATCGGGCCTTCATAAGGACCGTTGGCGATTTTGCGGTCGGCGAGGCTGACCTGTACGGCGAGGCTTTCATAGCCGCCCCAGGAATAGCCGAGGCCGAAGATCTCGAGCGCGTCGAGGAAGGCATGCGCTTTGTCAGTGCCGCCGCCCGCAAGCACCACCGAGAAGATGCCGCTCGAGCCGGAGAAGTCGCGCTTGAACAGCTTGTGGTCGGGGTGGCTTTCGAGGCCCGGATGCAGCACGCGGGCGACACCTTGCTTGCCTTCGAGCCAGCGCGCGATCTCGAGCGTGCTCTTCTGGTGATGGGCGAGCCGCACGCCCATGGTGCGCAGGCCGCGCAGCACCTGGTAGACATCGTCCGGGCCGGCACAGCAGCCGAGCGTGACATAGGCCTCGTGCAGCTTCGGCCAGCAGGCGGCATTGGCCGACACCGTGCCGCTCAAGACGTCCGAATGGCCGGCCGGATATTTGGTCGCCGCATGGATGGTGACGTCGACGCCGAAGTCGAGCGCCTTGAAATAGAGCGGCGTCGCCCAGGTGTTGTCCATCATGACGATGGCACCCGCTTCATGCGCTGCCTTGGAGATCGCCGGAATGTCCTGGATCTCGAAGGTGTTGGACGCAGGAGATTCGGTGAACACCACCTTGGTGTTCGGCTTGATCAGAGCGGCGATGCCTGCGCCGACATGCGGATCGTAGTAATCGACCTCGACGCCGAGGCGCCTGAGCATGGTGTCGGCGAAATGGCGGGTCGGAAAGTAGACGGAATCGGTGATCAGTATGTGGTCGCCCGACGACAGGAAGCCGAGCAGGGGGATCGTCACCGCGGCCAGCCCAGAGGGCACGGCGATGGTGCCGGCCGAGCCTTCGAGCTCGTCGATGGCGTGGCACAGCGCGTCGCTGGTCGGCGTTCCGCGCGTGCCATATGTGTATTTTTGAGCACGCCCGGCCATCGTCGCAGCGTTGGGGAACAGAACCGTCGAGGCGTGCACGACCGGCGGATTGACAAAGCCATGAAAGCCGTGTGGATCGTGCCCGGAATGCGTCAGCCGCGTGTTGACGCCTTTGATCCTGCCATTGTCACGAGTCATGAATCCGCACCCTTTCAGTGAAGACGCCAGCCATAAAGCGACGCCCCGAGCCGTGCAACCGCCGCAGGCGCCCGTTCGGCTGGGCCAGATCTGGCCCAAGGGTTTTGCCGGGCGTCTTTGGGAGACGGTGGCGTTTTCCTCGCGCCGCATCCGCCGCCGCCCCGTTGGCGCGCCGCAGCCGGTGTGGTCGCGCGGGCTGACCTTGCTGCTTTTCTGCGGCGCCGTTTGCGTCGCGCTTCTGTTCACCATCGATTCGAAGGTGATGAACTTCATGCTCAGCAACCGAAACGGCTTCACCGCCTGGCTCGCCTGGCTGAGCGATATCGGCAAGTCGGAATGGTATCTCGTGCCCGCCTTGCTGGTCTATCTCGCCACCGCCGCCGCCGACTGGCGCGGCGTCGGTCACGGCGTGAAGGCGCGGCTGGTGACGCTGTTCGGCCAGGCCGCCTTCGTCTTCGGCATGGTTGCCTTCACAGGCATTGCCGTCAACATCGTCAAGCTGTTCTTCGGCCGCGCCCGGCCGGCCTTCTATGGCGAATATGGCGCCTATCATTTCGACCCCTTCGTGGTGACGCGTTATTCCTCGAGCTTTCCCTCCGGCCATGCCACGACAATCGGCACCGTGGCGGCGATCCTGATGATCTGGTTTCCGCGTCACTGGCTGGCGATCGGCATCGTCGGTCTGGCGCTGTCGGCGCTCAGGATTCCGGCGGCGGCGCATTATCCCTCCGACATCACCGCCGGCTTCCTGTTCGGCCTGATCGTGACCATCGTCGCCGCCCGATTCTTCGCCGTGCGGCGGGTCGGCTTCAGGCTGGTGGCGGGAAAGCTGCTGCCGGCGGCTGTCGGTTTTGGCAGACGAAAACGCGCCGTCCGCTGACGTCTTCGAAGTGAAGCGGACACCGGCCGCAGCAATCATTGCCGCTGATTTCTAATACTAAAGGCGCAGCCGGCGGCAGCGGGCCTTTATTGCTTGACCTCACAAGAATTATCGCCTTCGATGCATCCGTGAACCGGACTGCAGCAATGTGCGCCGGACAGGACGCGCAATCCGGATTTGGGCCGGGTAGGGGATGCTGAGTTCACAATTCAAAAAGGCAGGCAAAAAAAGCCTGTAAAAAACAGAAGGGTTCGTGGGTCATGAAGTACATCATTTCAGGCATTCTCGGGGCAGCCACGCTCGGCATGGTGGCGACGGCCGCATCTGCCGGCACCCTTGAGGACGTCAAGGCAAAGGGCTTCCTGCAATGCGGCGTCAGCACCGGCCTGGCCGGTTTCTCGGCGCCGAACGACAAGGGCGACTGGCAGGGTCTGGACGCCGATTTCTGCCGCGCAGTGGCCGCTGCAGTGTTCGGTGACGGCACCAAGGTCAAGTTCACGCCGCTCTCCGCCAAGGAGCGTTTCACCGCGTTGCAGTCGGGTGAAATCGACCTGCTGTCGCGCAACACCACCTGGACCATCAATCGCGACACCGCACTTGGTCTCAACTTCGTCGGCGTCACCTATTTCGACGGCCAGGGCTTCATGATCAACGCCAAGAAGCTGCCGGGCGTCAATTCCGCGCTGCAGCTTTCGGGCGCCGCCGTCTGCGTGCAGACCGGTACGACGACCGAACTCAATCTCGCCGACTACTTCAAGGCGAACAAGATGGAGTACAACCCGGTCGTCTTCGAGAAGCTCGAAGAGGTCAACGCCGCTTATGACGCCGGCCGTTGCGACGTCTACACCACCGACCAGTCGGGCCTCTACGGCATCCGCCTGACGCTGGGCGCGCCGGACGATCACGTCGTGCTGCCGGAGATCATCTCCAAGGAGCCGCTCGGACCTGCCGTGCGCCAGGGCGACGACAAGTGGTATCACATCGTCAAGTGGACCTATTTCGCGCTGCTGACCGCCGAGGAACTCGGCATCACCCAGGCCAATGTCGAAGAGATGAAGGCGTCGGGTAACCCCGAGGTCAAGCGCGTGCTCGGCACCGAAGCCGACACCAAGATCGGCACCGATCTCGGCCTCGGCAACGACTGGGTCGTCAACATCGTCAAATCAGTGGGCAACTACGGCGAAGTCTTCGAACGCAATGTCGGCCAGGGCAGCCCGCTGAAGATCGCCCGCGGCATCAATGCGCTCTGGACCAAGGGCGGCCTGCAGTACGCACCGCCGATCCGCTGATCCGAAGTCTCACCCGGAGGGCGGCGCTGCCGCCTTCCGGCTCCTCTTTTGAAGGGACTTCCGATGGCTACGCAGGACATTCCCCAAGACGTAGGGGGCGGCCGCGCGTCGCTGCTCTACGACCCGAAGGTGCGCGGCATCTTCTTCCAGATCCTGGTGGTCGTTGCGCTCACCGCCTTCGTCTACTGGATCATCGGCAACACGATCGAAAACCTCAAGCGCGCCAACATCGCCTCGGGTTTCGCCTTTCTCAACGGCCGCGCCGGTTTCGACGTCAGCGACACGCTGATCCAGTTCGATTCCGATTCGACCTACAAGCGCGCCTTGCTCGTCGGCCTGATCAACACCGTGGTCGTGGCCGGCGCCGGCATTGTCACGGCGTCGATTCTCGGCTTCCTGATCGGCATCGGACGGCTGTCCAACAACTGGCTGATCCGCAAGATCTGCACGGTCTATGTCGAGCTGTTCCGCAACATCCCGCCGCTCCTGGTCATCTTCTTCTGGTATTTCGGCGTGCTTTCCGTGCTGCCCTTGCCGAAGGAGAGCATCGAGCTGCCCTTCGGCTCCTATCTCAACAGCCGTGGCTTCTATTTCCCCAAGGCGGTCTGGGGCGAAGGCGCGTGGCTGATCGGCGTGGCCCTGTTGCTCGGCATCGCCATGTCGTGGTTCGTCGCCCGGCAGGCAAGGCAGCGGCAGATGGCAACGGGCGCGACATTCCCGGTGTTCTGGACCTCGCTGGCCCTGATCGTCGGCCTGCCGCTTCTGGCGCTTGTCGCCACCGGCTTTCCCGTCAGCTTCGACTTGCCGCAGAAGTCGACCTTCAACCTGACCGGCGGCCTGCAGATCAAGCCCGAGTTCCTGTCGCTCTATCTGGCGCTGTCGTTCTACACCGCAGCCTTCATCGCCGAGATCGTGCGTGCCGGCATTCGCGGCGTCAACAAGGGCCAGACCGAAGCGTCCTCGGCGCTCGGCCTGCGCTCCGGCCAGGCGCTCAGGCTGGTGGTGGTGCCGCAGGCGATGCGCATCGTCATCCCGCCGCTGACCAGCCAGTTTCTCAACCTGACCAAGAACTCGTCGCTGGCGATCGCCATCGGCTATCCGGATCTGGTCGCCGTCGGCGGAACGGTGCTCAACCAGACCGGACAGGCGATCGAGATCGTGGTCATCTGGATGGTCGTCTATCTCGGCCTCAGCCTGATCACCTCGGCCTTCATGAACTGGTTCAATGCCAAGATGGCATTGGTGGAAAGGTAAGGAGGCGGACATGTCGCAAAACGACCTTCATTACGTCCGCACCGAAATGGCGCTGCCGCAACCAGCGCCGCTTCGCGAGCGCGGGCCGGTGGCCTGGATTCGCAAGAACCTGTTCGCCAACCCGTTCGATTCGGTGCTGACCATCATCGGCATGATCATCGTGATCATGATCCTGCCGCCATTGGTCGACTGGGCGCTGGTCCAGGCGCAATGGACCGGCACCGACCGGACCTTCTGCTCGACCGTCGCCCAGGGCGGCATCCAGCCGGAAGGCTGGTCCGGCGCCTGCTGGGCCTTCGTCAACGCCAAGTTCGGCCAGTTCATGTTCGGCCGCTATCCGATCGAGGAGCGCTGGCGCGTCATTCTGGTGGCGATCATGTTCGTGGCGCTTCTGGTGCCGCTGCTGATCCCCCGGGTGCCGCGCAAGGGGCTGAACGCATTCCTGTTCCTGGTGGTGTTTCCGATCGTCGCGGCCTTCCTGCTGATCGGTGGGTTCTTCGGCCTGCCGCATGTCGAGACCCCGCTCTGGGGCGGCCTGCTGGTGACGCTGACCCTGTCTTATGTCGGCATCGTCGTGTCGCTGCCGCTCGGCATCCTCCTGGCGCTCGGACGGCGCTCGAAGATGCCTGTCGTCAAGATGCTCAGCGTCATCTTCATTGAGACTGTGCGCGGCGTGCCGCTGATCACGGTGCTGTTCATGGCCAGCGTCATGCTGCCCCTGTTCCTGCCGGCCGGCGTCAGCTTCGACAAGTTCCTGCGGGCGCTGATCGGTGTGTCGCTGTTCGCCTCGGCCTATATGGCGGAGGTGGTGCGCGGCGGCCTGCAGGCGATCCCCAAGGGCCAGTATGAAGGGGCCGATTCGCTCGGCCTCAGCTATTGGCAGAAGACCGGACTGATCATCCTGCCGCAGGCGCTGAAGCTGGTCATCCCGGGCATCGTCAACACCTTCATCGGCCTGTTCAAGGACACCAGCCTGGTCTACATCATCTCGATGTTCGACCTGCTCGGCGTCGTCAGGCAGAATTTTTCGGATCCGGCCTGGGCGTCGCCCCAGACCCCGGCGTCAGGGCTCGTCTTTGCGGCGCTGGTGTTCTGGATGTTCTGCTTTGGAATGTCGCGATATTCCATTTATATGGAGCATCGCCTCGACACCGGGCACAAGCGATAACGAACAACAAAAGGGAACGGCCCATGGCCATAGAAAACGCAGTCAGCGCCGACGACATCAAGGTCGATGGGGCAAAGATGCACATCTCCGATACCGACGTCGCCATCGACATCGTCGGCATGCACAAGTGGTATGGCGAGTTCAACGTGCTCAAGGACATCAACCTCAAGGTGATGCGCGGCGAGCGCATCGTCATCTGCGGTCCGTCCGGCTCGGGCAAGTCGACAATGATCCGCTGCATCAACCGTCTGGAAGAGCACCAGAAGGGCAAGATCATCGTCGACGGCAAGGAGCTGACCAACGATCTCAAGAAGATCGACGAGGTCCGCCGCGAAGTCGGCATGGTGTTCCAGCACTTCAACCTGTTCCCGCATCTGACCATCCTGGAGAACTGCACGCTGGCGCCGATCTGGGTGCGCAAGACGCCGAAGAAGCAGGCCGAGGAGCAGGCGATGCACTTCCTGCGTCGCGTCAAGATCCCGGAGCAGGCCAACAAATATCCGGGCCAGCTGTCGGGCGGCCAGCAGCAGCGTGTGGCGATCGCCCGCTCGCTGTGCATGAACCCGCGCATCATGCTGTTCGACGAGCCGACCTCGGCGCTCGATCCGGAAATGATCAAGGAGGTGCTGGAGACCATGGTCGGCCTCGCCGAAGAGGGCATGACCATGCTGTGCGTGACCCACGAAATGGGCTTCGCCCGCAAGGTCGCCAACCGCGTCATCTTCATGGATCAGGGCCAGATCGTCGAAGAGAACACGCCAGCTGAGTTCTTCGACCATCCGCGCCATGAGCGCACCAAGCTGTTCCTGAGCCAGATCCTGCACTAGGAATCGGATTCCGGAAATCAGAAAGCCCGGTCGTATTTCGGCCGGGCTTTTTTGTTGCAACAAGTGCTGCGGAAGCGGGGACGGCGGCGGGTGAGAAGAATTCTACGTCTGCTGGGCGCTATCGTGCTTGTCGCCGTGGCGGCGTTCGCGTTGGGTACGCTCGTACCACGGCCGCTGTTCGGCGGTGCTCCGGACGGGGCAAGTCCCCGCCATATCCTCGTCTTCACCAACCCGATCCACACCGACATCGCCGTGCCGATCGACGATGCCGTGCTGCAGAAATTCGGCTTCCTGCTCGACGCCGGCATCCAGGCCGACCTGCCGGCGGCGCGTTACCTGGTGTTCGGCTGGGGCAGCAAGGCCTTCTACATCGGCACGCCGACCTGGTCGGAGCTGAAGCCCGGACCGGTGTTTGCGGCGCTGACCCTCGACAATTCGGTCATGCATGTCGATCTCGCCGGCGACGTCGACCTGCCTCAGCCCGCCGTCCAGCGTTTCGAGCTCGGCGAGGCGGGTTTTGCCGCCATGCTCGACTTCATCGAGCGCAGTTTCGTGCGCGACGAAGGGGCCGTTCAGCGCATTTTCGGGGTAGCCTATGGCGAATATGACGGCTTCTTCGATGCCCATGGCAAGTTCAACGCACTCGCCGGCTGCAACACCTGGACGGCGGCGGCACTCCGGGAAGCCGGCTTGACGACAGGCTGGTGGAACCCGCTGCCGGCGACCTTGAATTTTTCGCTCGGCCTCTACAACCGGTCGTCGGATGATCTAGGCGGCGACCAGCCCGGCGGCGTCCAGCCATAAAGCCAGTCCATGTCGGCGGCGAGGCTCGCCGGCGACTTGAACCTGAGGAACAGGTTGCGGGCGAGCGCCACCGGCCCGCTCGCATGCCAGGCGAAATGGTTGAGCGCGCCGCGCCGCGCCACCCTGGCGACACGCGCCTTGCGCACCGCTTCCCACTGTTGCAGCGCATCCGCCTTGTTCTGGGCGGCGAGCACGGCGTCGGCCAGCGTCCAGGCATCCTCGATCGCCATGGCGGCACCCTGGGCGGCAAAGGGCGTCATGGCATGCGCCGCATCGCCGATCAGCACGATGCCGGATGCCGAGGTCCAGGGACGGGAGGCATCGACAGTGTGCAGCGGCCACACCGTCCACGGCCCGGCCTCCTCGACAAGCCGGGAGAGTGCCGGGGCCGTGCCCTGCATGGCGCGGGCCAAGGCGCCGGCATCGGTTTCACCGGACCATTGCTCGGAAATTGCCGTGCCGGGGGTGAAGGCGACAAGATTGACCGCATGGCCGGCGCGGACCGGATAGGCGACGAGGTGGAAGCCCGGATGCAGGAAGGTCGTGACAGTCGTCAGCGATGTCACTCCGGCGAACTGCCGGCCCAGCTCGCTGTCGACCGGGATCGTCGTGCGCCAGGCCAGCTCGCCCGAGAACCGGCTCTTTTCATGCGGGCCGACAAGGCGCCGGCTGGCCGACCAGACGCCGTCGGCGGCAACGAACAGGCCGGCCTCTTGCTGTGACGTGATGCCGTCCTGGGTGATCGAGATGCTGAGGCCGTCCGCCCTGGGCTCGACCGTGTCGACCGTCGATCCGGTGGCGACCGAGATCAGCAGGCTTTCGCTGACGCGGCTGAGCAGCGCCGACTGCAGATCGGCGCGGTGGGCAACGAGGTAAGGCGCTTTCCAGCGGCGTTCGGCCGCAGCACCCAGCGGCACGCGGCCGCGCTCGACAAGGCTTGCCGCGCAGCGCAGCACCACCGCCTCGGGCCGCACGGCAGACCTGCTGACCAGATCGAGCACGCCGAGGCGGTCGAGAATGCGGGTGGCGTTGGGAGAAAGCTGGAGACCGGCGCCGACTTCTTCGAGCACCGGCGAACGTTCATGGACGTGGACACGGACGCCGTGCCGGGCAAAGGCAAGGGCGGCGGTCAGCCCCGCGATGCCGGCGCCTGCAATGACGACCGGCGGCGACCGCATGATCGTGCCTGGGCCTCAGGCGGCGCGATCGATGGCGTAGAGGCTGCCCGCCGGCAGGGTCTCGGTGGCCTTCAGCTTGGCGGAGTAGCGGTACAGCGTCGAGCAGTAGGGGCAGACCTTCTCGGAATCGGCGCCCATGTCGAGGAACACATGCGGATGGTCGAACGGAGCCTTGGCGCCCACGCACATGAACTCCTTGACGCCGATCTCGATCACGGCATGTCCAGCGTCGTTCTGGAAGTGGGGGATGGAGCCACCGGCCATGGTATTTTCCCTTCTGAGGACCCTTATTGCAGAGCGTTTGTATCATAAGCGGCGGCTTTGCAAGATGCTGAAATGAAACTGTCGCAATTGCCTGTCAGAGGATAAGTTGAGCCGGATAAGCGGCGGAACGCGGCAGTGGGGAAGGGTTGTCCAAATGAATCAGCTGAAACCGGTCCATACCGATTTCGTCAACGACAAGTCGCCGACCGGCGCGATCGACGGCAATCCGGACCGCTTCGTCAACCGCGAGTTTTCCTGGCTGCAGTTCAACAGGCGGGTGCTCGAGCAGTCGCAGAACCCCAACCATCCACTGCTCGAACGCGTCCGCTTCCTGTCGATCTCGGCCGGCAATCTCGACGAGTTCTTCATGGTCCGCGTCGCCGGTCTCGCCGGGCAGGTGCGCGAAGGCATCACCATCCGCAGCGCCGACGGCCGCACGCCGGAACAGCAACTCGACCAGCTGCTGCACGAGGTCGAGCGGCTGCAGGAAGACCAGCAGAAAAGCCTCGCCAGCCTGCTCGAGCTGCTCAAGCTCGAAGGCATCGAGACCATCGCCTCGGCGGATCTTACCAAGGAAGAGCGCAAGTGGCTCGAAGATCATTTCATGGAGCAGGTCTTCCCGGTGCTGACGCCTTTGTCGATCGACCCGGCGCACCCGTTCCCCTTCATCCCCAATCTCGGCTTCTCGATCGCCCTGCAACTGCGCCATCGCAAGAGCGGCGAGGAAATGACGGCGCTGCTGCGCCTGCCGGTGGCGCTCAAGCGCTACATCCGCTTGCCCGACCGCAAGCGCTCGGTGCGTTTCATCCCGATCGAGGAAACGGTCAACCTGTTCATCGGCAAGCTGTTCCCCGGCTATGAGGTCAAGGGCTCGGGCACCTTCCAGATCATCCGCGACAGCGATATCGAGGTCGAGGAAGAGTCCGAGGATCTTGTCCGGCTGTTCGAGACGGCACTCAAGCGCCGCCGCCGCGGCTCGGTGATCCGCGTCGAATTCGACAGCCTGATGCCGGCCGAGCTGCGCGAGTTCGTTGCCAGCGAACTGGGTGTCGCCTCGAACCGCGTCAGCGTGCTGAGCGGGCCGCTGGCGATCAACCAGATCTCGGAGATCGTCTCGATCGCCCGCGACGACCTGAAGTTCCCGCCCTTCAATCCGCGTTTCCCCGAGCGCATCCGCGACCATCGCGGCGACTGTTTCGCGGCGATCCGCGAGAAGGATTTTGTCGTCCACCATCCTTATGAATCGTTCGACGTGGTGGTGCAGTTCCTGCGCCAGGCGGCGATCGATCCGGAAGTGGTGGCGATCAAGCAGACGCTTTACCGCACCTCCAACGACAGCCCGATCGTGCGCGCCCTTGTCGACGCCGCCGAGGCCGGCAAGTCGGTGACCGCACTCGTCGAGCTCAAGGCGCGTTTCGACGAGGAGGCCAATATCCGCTGGGCCCGCGATCTCGAGCGTGCCGGCGTGCAGGTGGTGTTCGGTTTCCTCGAACTCAAGACCCACTCCAAGATGTCGCTGGTGGTGCGCCGCGAGGACGGCCGCCTGCGCAACTACGTCCATCTCGGCACCGGCAACTACCACCCGATCACCGCGCGCATCTACACCGACCTGTCCTTCTTCACCACCGATTCGGCGATCGCGCGTGATGTGGCGCATATCTTCAACTTCATCACCGGTTATGCCGAGCCGGCCGACGAGATGTGCATCGCACTGTCGCCCTACACGCTGCGCAGCCGCATCCTCAAGCACATCGCCGACGAGGTCGAACATGCCCGCGCCGGCCGGCCGGCGCAGATCTGGATGAAGATGAATTCGCTCGTCGATCCCGACGTCATCGACGCGCTTTATGACGCCAGCCGCAGCGGCGTCGAGATCGACCTGGTGGTGCGCGGCATCTGCTGCCTCAGGCCGCAGGTTCCCGGCCTGTCGGAGAATATCCGCGTCAAGTCGATCGTCGGCCGTTTCCTCGAGCACAGCCGCATCTATTGTTTCGGCAATGGCCACGGCCTGCCGTCGGACGAGGCGATCGTCTATATCAGCTCGGCCGACCTGATGCCGCGCAACCTCGACCGGCGCGTCGAAACCATGGTGCCGATCGCCAAACATTCGACCGTGCACGAGCAGGTGCTGGGCCAGGTCATGCTGGGAAATATCATGGACAACCAGCAAAGTTTCGAAGTATTGGCGGATGGAACCTCGCGGCGGATAACGCTCGACGAGGGCGAAGAGCCGTTCAATGCGCAGGAATATTTCATGACCAATCCGAGCCTCTCCGGACGGGGTGACGCGCTGAAGTCTCACGCGCCCAAACGCATTGCCCAGTTCAAGCGTCGCAAGAAGGCGGAGGCGGCGGCCGGCTGATGGCGCAGCTTTCGCAGGGCCGGCTCAAGGACCGCCGACCGCTGTCGATCATCGATATCGGCTCGAACTCCATACGTCTCGTCGTCTATGAAGGGTTGGCACGCTCGCCGACCCTTCTGTTCAACGAAAAGATGCTCGCCGGCCTCGGCCGCGGCATCGTCTCCACCGGCAAGCTCGACCCCGAGGGCGTGACCCGCTCGATGGAGGAGTTCCGGCGCTTTCGTGCGCTGTCCGAGCAGGCCGGCGCGGAAAGGATGTATGTGCTGGCCACCGCCGCCGCACGCGAGGCGATCAACGGCCCCGACTTCATCCAGCGTGCCGAGGACGTGCTGGGCACCAAGATCCAGGTGCTGACAGGCCGCGAGGAAGCCTATTATTCGGCGCTCGGCGTCATCTCGGGCTTCCATCCCGCCGACGGCATCGCTGGCGACCTTGGCGGCGGCAGCCTCGAGCTTGTCGACGTCAGGGGCGAAGCCATCGGCGACGGCATCACCTTGCCATTGGGCGGCCTCAGGCTGCAGGACATGGCCAAGGGCTCGCCTGTAACGGCCGCCAAGATCGCGCATGCCGAACTCGCCCGCGCCAAATTGCTCAAGGGCGGGCAGGGCAGGACATTCTATGCCGTCGGCGGCACCTGGCGAAACCTCGCCCGGCTGCACATGAACACCTCGAATTATCCGCTGGAGGTGATGCATCACTACCAGATGGACCCGGTGACCCTGGTGCCGTTCCTGCGCCAGGTGGCGCGCGGCGAGGTCGAGAAGATCAAGGGCATCGAAGGCGTCTCCAAGAACCGCCGGTCGCTTTTGCCTTATGGCGCGCTGGTGCTGCAGGAGATCATCACGGCGATGAAGCCGGAGAAGATCGTGGTCTCGGCGCTCGGCGTGCGCGAGGGTTTTCTGTTCTCGTTGCTCGAAGAGCAGGAACAGCGCGCCGATCCGCTGATCTCGGCGGCCGAGGAGCTGGCCGTGCTGCGGGCGCGTTCGGTGCGCCATGCCCATGAACTGACCGAGTGGACCAAACAGTCCTTCGCCGCCTTCGGCATCGAGGAAACCGAAGAGGAGGCGCGTTACCGTCACGCCGCCTGCCTTCTCGCCGACATCGGCTGGCGGGCGCACCCGGAATATCGCGGCCGCCAGTCGCTCAACATCATCGCGCATGCCTCGTTCATCGGCGTCGATCATCCCGGCCGTGCCTTCCTGGCGCTGGCCAATCTGTTCCGCCATGACGGTGTCTTCAACGACAGTTTTGCGCCTGAGCTCAAGGAACTGGCGACGCCGCGTTATCTCGAGCGCGCCCGCATCCTCGGCGCGATGATGCGTGTGGTTTATCTGCTCTCGGCCTCGATGCCGGGGGTGATGCCGAAGCTGCGCTGGGAAGACAGGGGCAATGGCGTGTTGGCGCTGGTGATCCCGTCGGAGTTCGGCCAGCTCTATGGCGAGCGGCCGGCGGGACGTTTGGCCCAGCTTGCCAAGGTCACCGGCCGCAAGCTGGTGCTGGCGGTCGAGGACGGCCCCAGCATCTCAGTCAAATAGCATCGCCGTCAAACAGGCTGGCGGGCGAGCAGCCGGTCGAGCGACAGCGCGCCGGCACCCGCCACTGACAGCGCCAGCAAGCCGCCCGCGGTAGCGATGTCCTTCATCAGCGCCTGCTGGTGCATGAAGGCCATGGCGGCGTCGTCGCCGCCCTGGCCGTAATGGCCGATGAAGCCGGCAGCGAGCGCGAAGGCGGCGAGCAGGACGGGCACCACGCGGGACTGGAAACCTGTAAGCACCAGCAGGCCGCCGACCAGCTCGAACAGCCCGACGCCCAATGCGACGAGCGTCGGCAAGGGAAAGCCGAGCCCGGCGAAATAGCCTGCGGTGCCCGAGATGTTGGACAGCGTGCCGATGCCCGCCGGCACGAACAGCGCGGCGATCAGAATTCTGGCGACAAGAAGAAGCAGGCTGTTCAGCATGGAGGTGTCCTCGCAGCCGCAGGATGCACCGGCTCACTTTCGATGTCATCACCGTCTCGAACCGGCGTCAGGGCCAGGGCACAAAAAAGCCCGGGACGAGCCCGGGCCATTTCTTGGGAGGAATTTCTGCAGCTTAGCGGCGGCGGCCGTCGATCGACAGGGCGCCGGCGCCGAAGGCGGCGAGCACGAACAGGCCGCCTGCAATGGCGAGGTTCTTCTGCAGGAACATCACCTGGACCTGGTCGGCGAAGTCGAGATGGGCAACCGCGGTGGCAGCCAACGTGAACAGGCCGAGCACGATCGCGGCGATGCGGGTCTGGAAGCCGACCAGGATGGCGATGCCGCCAACCACTTCGACCAGGCCGACGACGACGGTGGTGACGGTCGGCAGCGGCAGGCCGATGCTGGCGAACCAGCCAGCGGTGCCTGAAATGGCGGTCAGCTTGGCAAAGCCGGCGAGGATGAAGATGATCGACAAAAGCACGCGGCCGGCAAGGGTGAGGGCCGAGGCGTTGGTGCTGAGGCCGGACTTTGCGGTGGCAATGGAAGCGTTGGACATGGGCTTGGGGCTCCGTTGAAATTCGATGGCCAACACCTAGTCGATCTCGACTGTTCACTAAAGGTGCGGATGTGTCGACAGATCGTTCACAGTTAGAATGAATTGCTCGAAGCCGTCGGCCGAACGATCTGCGCTGCACATAAAGAAACGGCGCGGCAGGTGACTGCCGCGCCGTTTCAAGGGGATCGACCCCGGGCCGAAATCAGCCCGGACGGGTCATGTCCTCGGGGCGGACGATGCGGTCATAGTCCTCGGCGCTGACCAGCCCGGTCGCCAGCGCTTCGTCGCGCAGCGTGGTGCCGTTCTTGTGCGCGGTCTTGGCGATCTTGGCGGCGTTGTCGTAGCCGATGGTCGGCGCCAGTGCGGTGACCAGCATCAGCGAGCGGTCGAGCGCTGCCTTGATGTTGTCCTCGCGCGCCTCGATGCCGACGACGCAATTGTCGGTAAACGAGATTGCCGCGTCAGCCATCAACTGCACCGACTGCAGGAAGTTGTAGGCCATGACGGGATTGTAGACGTTGAGCTCGAAATGGCCCTGGCTGCCGGCGAAGGTCAGCGCGGCATTGTTGCCGAACACCTGGACGCAGACCTGGGTCAGCGCCTCGCACTGGGTCGGGTTGACCTTGCCCGGCATGATCGACGAGCCCGGCTCGTTTTCCGGCAGCGCCAGCTCGCCGAGGCCCGAGCGCGGGCCCGAGCCGAGGAAACGGATGTCGTTGGCGATCTTGAACAGGGCAGCGGCCGCCGCATTGATGGCGCCGTGCGAGAAGACCATCGAATCGTGGGCGGCAAGCGCCTCGAACTTGTTCGGCGCGGTGACAAAGGCGATGCCGGTGATGGCGGCAATGCTTTCGGCAACCTTTTCGGCGAAGCCGACCGGCGCGTTGAGGCCGGTGCCGACGGCGGTGCCGCCCTGGGCCAGTTCCTGCAGGCCGGGCAGGGTCAGCTCGATGCGCTTGATCGACGAGGCGACCTGGGCGGCATAACCGCCGAATTCCTGGCCGAGCGTCAGCGGCGTGGCGTCCTGGGTGTGGGTGCGGCCGATCTTGATGATGTGGTCGAATTCGCGCGCCTTCTTGTCGAGGGCGGCATGCAGGTGCTTCAGCGCCGGCAGCAGGTCGTGGACGATGCGCTCGGCGCAGGCGATGTGCATGGCCGTCGGATAGGTGTCGTTCGACGACTGGCTCATATTGACGTGGTCGTTGGGATGAACGGGCTTCTTCGAGCCCATCTCGCCGCCCAGCATCTCGATGGCGCGGTTGGAGATCACCTCATTGGCGTTCATGTTCGACTGCGTGCCTGAGCCGGTCTGCCAGACGACAAGCGGGAAGTGGTCGTTGAGCTTGCCGTCGATGACTTCCTGGGCGGCGGCAACCACGGTGTTGCCGATCTTGGGGTCGAGGCGGCCGAGCGCCATGTTGGCTTCGGCGGCGGCGCGCTTGACGATGCCGAGCGCCCGCACCACCGACAGCGGCTGCTTTTCCCAGCCGATCTTGAAATTGCCCAGCGAGCGCTGCGCCTGCGCACCCCAATAGCGGTCGGAGGCGACCTCGATCGGTCCGAAGGTGTCTGTCTCGGTTCTGGTCTTCTGGGCTGTCACGATCAGGTCTCCGAAAAATCTCGTTGCGGGCATCGGCCTATCGCGTTGCACACACAGCTTCAAGCGGAGATTGGGGCGTGCCGAAATCCTAATCGGTTCAAAGCAGTGAGCGCGAGGTCGGCATCAGGCGAAGCCGCTCGATCGGTTGTCCGAGCTGGCCGTAAAGACGGGGCAGGACCCCTTCGACCCATGACGGCTCGGCTGAAAGTGCGGTCTGATGACGGCCATGCGCCTCGGCGTTTTCGAACGCGGAAAAGGCGATGAAGACGTTGACGTCGCTGCGCACCGGCAGGCGCGGAAAGCTGTTTTCGGCATGTTCGGT
This sequence comes from Aminobacter ciceronei, assembly GCF_014138625.1. GTDB lineage: Bacteria > Pseudomonadota > Alphaproteobacteria > Rhizobiales > Rhizobiaceae > Aminobacter > Aminobacter ciceronei. The sequence goes on along the minus strand of NZ_JACJHY010000004.1, from coordinate 135,075 downwards.
GATGAATGTCGCAAGCAGCGGCGCGCCGAGGCGGGCAAGCAGCGGAACGACGTCGCTTTCGAACAGCGCGAGGAATTCGGCTTCGGCTGCGGGGCGGAGGTGGAACATCGTTGCAACGATCATCGCGCCCGGCTGCACCTGGCCAGCCATGCCGCGCGCCTTGCCCGAAAGATCGAAACCGCCGCCGACTGGGCGCAGCAAAAGCACGTCGTCGGAATCGATCATGGTCTTGTTGGCCGCATCCTTGTGGGCAGCCCAGACCGGTCCGCCGTAAAAGGCTTCGAGCGCCGCCTTTCGGGCAGCCATGTCGTCGAAGCCACGCAACCAGACGAAATGATCTGATCGGTCGAGGTCGCGGAACTGGCCGATGATTTTCATACCGCACGCTTCCTGGCTCTCGACAAGATGGCTGTCGAAAATGTCGATCAGCACGTCGCGTTGGCCCTGATGCAATGTGTATTGCCTGAGTTCGACAACAGGCGAGCAGAGTTCGGCGGCCGCCCGGGGCGGCACGGTCAGGTGTTCGGACATCATTCCCTCTCAATAACAAACCGGTTGACCTGTTTTAATAAAAGACCGGTTGCCCGGTTTTGTCAAACTGGTATTTTGCGGCATCCTCAATCCTGGAGCAGCGCATGGCAAAACCGACAGATCGAAGGACCCGCACCAACGACCCAGAAGGCATGCGCCAGAAGCTTCTGGACGTTGCCGAGGAGAAGTTTCAGGCACAGGGCTATCACGCCACGAGCCTCGGCGACCTGATGCAGGCGGCCAGTGTGACCGGCGGGGCGCTGCATCATCATTTTCCAACCAAGAAGGCGCTTGGCCTGGCTGTGATCAACGAAAGGGTGGCGGCGGCGGTGGCGGAAACCTGGATCCGGCCGGTCGAGGGCGCGCTTTCGGCGCGTCAGGGCGTGCGACAGGTTTTTGCCGGCGTCGCCGATCAACTGGAGCGCCAGGGTTTCGTGCGCGGCTGCCCGCTCAACAACCTTGCGCATGAATTGTCGCTCGCCGATCCGGAGTTTCGCGCCGCACTGGCGCGGATTTTTGCCGATTGGCAGGCGGCCATTGCCGACAAGATCAGGGCTGACCAGCACAGCGGGGTCGAAGATCGGCAGACGGATCCGGATCGCTTCGCTGCCCTGGCAGTCGCGACATATTCCGGCGCCATGTCGATGGCCAAGACCGCACAACATGCAGCTGTGCTGCGGTCCTGTGCGGCCGGTTTCGAACCGATGGGGCGAGACGGCTGACCAGGCGGCACCTCATGTCAGCCGGCGCCGTAGCCGCAGCAAAAAGGCGGCGCATGGCGCCGCCTCCATTGGAATAGCCGTGGCTGGGACAACAGTTGCCGGATGCCCGTGGCTAGGTCCGTGCCTTGGCCCGTGGCTGGGCCCATGGCTGGGCCCATGGCTGGGATTGCGCGATTGGCGTTCGCTGACGGTCAGAGCGCCTTTTTGATCTTTTCCTTGGTGTCGCCATAGACCTTCTGCACCTTGCCGGCGATCTTTTCGGCCGTGCCCTTGGCCTGGGTCGTCTTGTTGCCGGTGGCCTTGCCGGCGGCTTCCTTGACCGAACCGGCGACCTGCTTGGCAACGCCCTTGACCTGATCCTTGTTCACCATGTCGCATCTCCTGTGGTGGGTGGCGCAGCACAACGTTCGGCATGCGTTACGGTTCCGGCGCCCGGTTGCAGGGTTCTGGTCGTGACGGGAGGTGCTGATGGGCCAGCCGCAATCGCCGCCCGCCGTTCAGCGCCTGCTTCTGTCGGTGCCGCAACATCGTCGACTGCGTGCTCGGCAAACTCAGGAACTTCCGTGCCGTGGCCACCGCTTCGAAGAGCACAGCCACCATGCTCTCGCCAAACTGGCTCAACCAAATCGGGATGCGCGTCACCAGTCGGCGAGCTAGAAAGGCCCGGCGAACGCTCGGAGAGGCGTTCAGGCAGGAGCATGACGATGATCAAGATGAGTGTCTACTATAGCGCCGATGGCGGTTCGACCTTCGATCACGACTACTACCGCACCCGTCATATGCCACTGCTCCAGGAACGGCTCGGCGATGCCTGCCTGCGCTACGAGATCGACAAGGGCCTTGCGGGTCGCGAAGCCGGAAGCGCGCCGGAGTTCGTCGCAGCATGCCACGTCTACTCGCCTGACCTGGCGACCTTCCAGGAAGCATTGGCTCCCCACCGCGCCGAGATCGCCGCTGATGTCGCCAACTATACCGACATCGCCCCCATCGTGCAGATCAGCGAAGTCGTTGAAGGCTAGGGCAAATCTGGATGCGCTTTGTGAAACGGTGAGCTAGGCTCAGCCGGATCTTGTCGGGCATCGGAGGTGGGGATGCGGTTGGCAATGCGCGCGGCCTGGGCCGTGGTGGCGGGAGTGTCGGCAGCCGGCTGCGTCGCCAGCGACGTCGGTCCGATCAACACGCTGACCGCGCATGTCGGCCAGGCCTCGCCCGAATTCATTCCCGACATGGGCGATGACGGCTCGACGGTGGTGGGCCTGAGTTTTTCCGGCGGCGGCACGCGGGCTGCGGCCTTCGCCTATGGCGTGTTGCGCGAACTCGACGACACCATCATCGACGAGCATCCGGCGACGCGCAGCCTCGTCGACGACATCCGCATGATTTCAGGCGCGTCGGGCGGGGCGGTGGCGGCGTCCTATTTCGGCTACAGGGGACGGGACGACTATCGCGATTTCCGCGAGCGCTTCCTGATCAAGGACGCCGAAGCCTATCTCAGGACCTCGACGCTCTCGCCGCTCAACCTGGCGCGGGCGCTCAATGGCGGCGTCAACGACCGCAACGGCCTGGCCAGATGGCTCGAGGACAATCTTTTCAATGGCGCGACTTTTGCCAATTTCAGGCGACCGGATGCGCCGATCGTCTGGATAAACGCCTCCGACATCTACAACCGCACGCCGTTCCTGTTCACCTATGACACCTTCGCTGCCCTGTGCAGCGATCTCGACAAGGTCAGGCTGTCCGATGCGGTTGCAGCATCTGCTGCGGTTCCCGTGGTCTTTGCACCCGTCGTCCTGTCGGCAATCATGCCGAAATGCGGGTACAGCCAGCCTGCGTGGCTGAGCCGCGCGCTTGCCGATCCCGATGCCTCGGTGCGGCTCAAGGCCTATGCCGGCGCCTTGAAGGCTTACCAGCATGCCGACCGGCTCGACTATGTGAAGCTGCTCGATGGCGGGCTGACCGACAATCTCGGCATCACCGGCTTCACCATCGAGCGTTCGTCGGCCGGCACACCCTATGGTCCGCTGTCGCCGGCGGCGGCCGTCAAGCTGCGGACCTTGTTGTTCATCGTCGCCGATGCCGGTCGTGAGGACGATGTCGACTGGGGCGAGACCATCCACGGTCCGGGCCTCGGCGACCTGCTCGAGGCGGTGACCAACACGACCTTCTCGGCTGCCGTTCGCGACCAGCTCGACGCGCTCACCTTTGCCGTGAGCGAGTGGCGCGGCGAACTGATCCGCTATCGCTGCAGCCTGCCGGCTGAAACGGTCAGGCGGTATCGCGGAACACTTGCCGGCTGGAACTGCCGCGACATCAGGCTGGTGGTCGAGCACCTGTCATTCCAGGACCTCGATGCTGCCGCCCAGGCAAAGCTGAACCGCGTGCCGACGCGGCTGAAACTGCCCGTCGAACAGGTCGACCTGACGATTGCGGCAGGGCGTGAAGCGCTTCGGGCCAATGACAGCTTCCAGGAAGCCGTCGCCGACATCCGTCGGCACGCCGGCGTGCTCGACCAGCAGCAGGTCGCCTCGGGCGGCGCGAACTGAGCTCTGCCCCCGAGGTCCGCCGCAGGCACAAAAAAGAACGCCTCCCGCACCTGTGACAGTGCTGGAGGCGTCCTGTTCGTCGTTCGATGTTCCGTCCGAATTGCTTCTTCAGGTACCGACGACATCACCTCAATGCGCGGGCGGCAGAAAGGTTCCACCGGTTTCGAAAAAAATCCGAAGTTTTTTCGACGCCGTTTCAGGCCATGGCGGCTTTGGCCCGGAACAGGCCCCAGGCGAAGCCGGTCCGTGCCCTTGCGTGCAGCAGCAGCGCTGAGACCACCAGCACCATCAGCAGCTCGGCGATGGGTGAGGCCAGCCAGATGCCGCGTTCGCCGAGCAGATGAGGCAGGCCGATGGTCAGCGGGATGGCCAGCAGATAGGTGCGCGCGACGCTGAGCAGCAAAGCGCGGCGGGCATCGCCGATGGCCTGGAAATAACCCGACAACATCATCACGGGCCCGGCCAGCATGTAGAGCGAAACGGTCATCGGCAGGATGCGGGCGACCTCGCTCTGTGTCGCCGGATCGTCGACGAAGAGCGCGCCAAGGCTGCCATGGCTGAGCAGCATCGCCGCCTCGAACAGCGCGCAATAGCCGAGCGCCAGCAAGAGCCCCAGCTTCAGCCCGGCATCCGACCGTTGCCATTGCCCGGCGCCGAAATTGTTGCCGACGATCGTCTGCATCGCCATGTTCAGCCCGAGCATCGGCAGGAAGGCAAAGGTCATGATGCGGGTGATGATGCCGTAGGCGGCGACGGTTGCCGCATAGGCCTCGCCTTCCCAGAGCTGGGTCGAATAGATGACCGTGGCGGCGAGCAGCGAGATGCCGATGAAGCTCACGCTCTGCGGCGCCCCAAGCGACAGCAATGGCCGCCAGGCGGCGGTCCAGCGCATCGACGGGACAGCTGCGTATTGCAGCACCGTGCCGGCGCGCAGCCGGTAGACGACGACGAACCCAACGGCCATCGCCTGGGCCAGCACGGTGCCAAGGGCCGAGCCTGAAACCCCATAGTCGAAGCCGACGATGAGCACGTAGTTCAGGCCGGCATTGCCGACCGAGGTCAAAAGGTTGGCCGCGGCGACGACGCCGAGGCGGCCTTCGCAGCGCAGCCCGTCGCCGTTGAGCGACAGCGCAAACATCACAGGCGCACCCCAGATCAGGATGGACATGTAGCCGTAGCCCATCTCGGCGAGCGGTCGCGACCCGTTGGCAAGCCGCAAGGCCAGCTCCTTGCCGCCGAGCAGGAAGGCAGCGATCGCCAGTGCGCAGACGAGCAGGGCAAGGCCGTGCGCATCGAGGAAGGTCGCACGCGCCTTGTCGCGCTCGCCGGCGCCGAGCAGGCGGGCGAGCTGGCTCGCCATGCCGCTCGCCACCAGCGTCGAAAGCGCCACAAGCAGCATGAAGGCCGGGAACATCAGGGTCACGGCGGCGAGCGCGTCCGGCCCGACATATTCGCCGAGGAAATAGGCATCGACGATGGCGAGCAGGCCGTTGGTGGCCATGATCAGGATGATCGGTGCCGCCGTCCTGAGGAACAGGCCGGGCAAGGGGGCATGCAGAAAGGCATTCGCGCCTCGAGCGTCGGGGGAAGTCATCTCGTCGTCTCCGATAGCGCATCAAACGGAGATCAAATGGGGCCCGCATTGCCATTGGTCTGATGCGTCGGTTTCGACTGACACAGTGAAGGCTTTACCGTGCTTGCGCTGCGGGCGGCGGGCGCTTCATGCCCTGGGCGCTGACTAGGCCCGCAGACAGCGGCTGTCAATCTCGGCGGCGGGCGCGCCCCGACAGGACGGGCGCCTGGCGCGGCGCGGTTGCCTCAGGCCATGCCGGGCACGTCGGACAGCTCGAAATAGACCGGAAGTCCACGCTCGCGGGCGAGCCGCACGTCCTCGTCGGCGCCCTTGGAAGTGCCGGGCAGCCGCAGCACGGCGTCGCAATGGTGCAGCAGCCGGTCGGCGACCGGATAGGCGAATTCGTCATAGAGCGGGTCGCCGGCGCCTTTCGAGCCGACCTGCCGCCCGAGCGGCAGCGCCACCCATTCGCCGATGACCGGCAGGTGGCCGGCGCGAAACAGCGGAACGGCGACGCGTTCGAGGCGGCTCAGATTCTCCGCCATCTTGACCGGGTCGTCGCCGGTGCCGGAGCGATAGGGGCCGGCGATCAGGATGAGCAGCGGTTTTCCAGGGGTGTTCATGATATCTCCAGATATTGCACGAATCTGCACGAAATAAATATCGCCTCATGCATCATCGTGCAATATCGTGTGGCATCATTGAATTGACGGAGCCGTTCGAAGTGCTCACCAGCCAACGCAAACGTCTGATCCTCGATCGCCTCGCCCGGGACGGGCAGGTCGTCGCCAAGCAGCTCAGCCACGAACTCGCTTTGTCGGAAGACACCATCCGGCGCGACCTCAGGGAGCTTGCGGCGGAAGGCCTGCTATTGCGAGTTCATGGCGGGGCGATGCCGGTGTCGCCGACGGCGGTGCCGATCGCCGAGCGGCGCAGCCTCTCCCGGGACGCCAAGTCGGCGCTCGGCAAGGCCGGTGCCGCGATGATCCGGGACGGCATGACTGTCGTCTTCGACGGCGGCACCTCCAATCTGGAGATCATCCGCCACCTTCCGGCGCAGGCCCGATTCACCGCCATCACCCACAGCCCGACGATTGCCGTGGCGCTGGAGGACAGGCCTGATGTCGACGTCGTCATCATCGGCGGCAAACTCTTCCGTCACTCGATGGTGGCGACAGGCGCGCTGGCGGCCGAAGCGATTGCGCGCATCCGCGCCGATCTTTTCTTCCTTGGCGTCACCGGCGTTCATGCCGGCGAGGGGCTGACGACGGGCGACATGGAAGAGGCGGCGATCAAGCGGCAGCTGATGTCAGCGTCGGCCGAGACGGCAGTGCTGGCGACAAGCGACAAGCTTGGCGCGGTGTCGCCGTTCCGCATCGGTGGCATCGGCGAGATTTCGACGCTGATCGTCGAGGGTGAAGCGGCGGAAGAGCGCATCGCGGCGTTTGCCGGCAGCGGCGTTTCAATCCTGCGCGCGGGGTAGGATAACTAGCGCCGCATAGGCCGAAGTCTCAGGCGAGGGTGGTTCAAAAGCAAAAAGGGCGCCCGAGGGCGCCCTTTCGTAAGCTTCTGGAAGCTGGACTTCTTAGAAGTCCATGCCGCCACTCAAGCCCGCAAGCGGGCTTGAGCAACTTTAGCTCATGGGCGTGCTTTATGGACTTCTTAGAAGTCCATGCCGCCCATGCCGCCCATGCCGCCGCCGGGCATACCGCCCGGCATGCCGCCGGCGGAGTCCTTCTTCGGGGCTTCAGCGATCATGGCTTCGGTGGTGACCAGCAGGCCGGCAACCGAAGCTGCGTCCTGCAGGGCCGTACGAACGACCTTGACCGGGTCGACGATGCCGAAGGCGATCATGTCGCCATATTCGCCGGTCTGGGCGTTGTAGCCGAAGGTAGCCGTCTTGTTCTCGAGGATCTTGCCGGCAACGATCGAAGCTTCCGCACCTGCGTTCGAGGCGATCTGGCGGGCCGGAGCCTGCAGAGCGCGACGGACGATGTTGATGCCGGCAGCCTGGTCGGAGTTCTCGCCGACAGCCTTGATGGCGAGCGACGAACGCAGCAGGGCAACGCCACCGCCAGGAACGATGCCTTCTTCGACAGCGGCGCGGGTTGCGTTCAGCGCGTCGTCGACGCGGTCCTTGCGCTCCTTGACCTCGATCTCGGTCGCACCGCCGACGCGGATGACGGCAACGCCGCCTGCCAGCTTGGCGAGACGTTCCTGCAGCTTCTCCTTGTCGTAGTCCGACGTGGTCTCTTCGATCTGCTGCTTGATCTGGGCGACGCGGCCCTGGATCTCGGCCTTCTTGCCGGCGCCGTCGACGATGGTGGTGTTCTCCTTGGAGATCGACACCTTCTTGGCGCGGCCGAGCATGTTGAGGCCGACGTTCTCGAGCTTGATGCCGAGGTCTTCCGAGATGACCTGGCCACCGGTCAGGATGGCGATGTCTTCCAGCATGGCCTTGCGGCGATCGCCGAAGCCCGGAGCCTTGACGGCAGCGATCTTCAGGCCGCCACGCAGCTTGTTGACGACGAGCGTGGCCAGAGCCTCGCCTTCGACGTCTTCCGAGATGATGAGCAGCGGCTTCGAGGTCTGCACGACGGCTTCGAGGACCGGCAGCATGGCCTGGAGGTTCGACAGCTTCTTCTCGTGGAGCAGGATGTAGGCGTCTTCGAGATCAGCAACCATCTTGTCGGGGTTGGTGACGAAGTAGGGCGAGAGGTAGCCGCGGTCGAACTGCATGCCTTCGACGACTTCCAGCTCGGTCTCAGCGGTCTTGGCTTCTTCTACCGTGATGACGCCTTCGTTGCCGACCTTCTGCATCGCTTCCGCGATCATCGAGCCGATTTCCTTCTCGCCGTTTGCCGAGATGGTGCCGACCTGGGCGACTTCTTCCGAAGTCTTGATCTTCTTCGAAGACTTGACGAGGTGGGTGACGACTTCAGCAACGGCGAGGTCGATGCCGCGCTTCAGGTCCATCGGGTTCATGCCGGCGGCAACGGCCTTGTGGCCTTCCTGAACGATGGCCTGGGCCAGAACGGTCGCGGTCGTGGTGCCGTCGCCGGCGATGTCGTTGGTCTTCGAAGCAACTTCGCGGACCATCTGGGCGCCCATGTTCTCGAACTTGTCTTCAAGCTCGATTTCCTTGGCGACGGTGACGCCGTCCTTGGTGATGCGCGGGGCGCCGAACGACTTGTCGATGACGACGTTGCGACCCTTCGGGCCGAGCGTGACCTTCACCGCGTCGGCGAGGATGTTGACACCGCGCAGCATGCGCTCGCGAGCGTCGCGGGAGAACTTTACGTCTTTAGCAGCCATTTTAAGCTCCTCGATGGGCCTTTAGGGCCCGAATTTCAGATGGGATGGTGCGGATATCAGGCGATCAGCCGATGATGCCCATGATGTCGGATTCCTTCATGATCAGAAGGTCTTCGCCATTGAGCTTCACTTCGGTGCCCGACCACTTGCCGAACAGCACGCGGTCACCAGCCTTGACGTCCAGCGGGACGAGCTTGCCGGCTTCATCGCGCGCGCCGGAGCCGACGGCGACGATTTCGCCTTCCTGCGGCTTTTCCTTGGCCGTATCCGGGATGATGATCCCGCCGGCGGTCTTGGATTCGGATTCGACCCGGCGAACGACCACGCGGTCATGAAGCGGGCGGAACTTCGACTTTGCCATTTGAACTTCCTCGGTGAACTGTTGAGAACCCTCTGTCCGGCTGAACCGGACTTGGTTAGCACTCACTTCGAGCGAGTGCTAACGTGCCGCTGAGATAGTCCGCCACCCCTCAGCTGTCAAGGGAATGACAGCTTCGCGACAGCGACTTTTCTGGGGAGCCTAGGCGCGCGCCCGGGCGATGGCCTTGCGGAAGTCGTCCGAGGTCATGCCGCGCTTATAAAGCGCCTTGCCGATCAGGAAGCCCGGCGTGCCCTGGAGCTGCAAAGCGCTGGCCTGGGCCTCGTTGCGCTGGAGCACGCCGACCAGCACGTCCTGCCTCGCCTGGAGATCGCCGCGGGCGCGCTCGACATCGACGCCGGCTTCGTCAAGCAGATTGGCGGTGCTGCGGAATGTCAGCTTTTCGCGGGCGGTCATCAGCGTCTGCACGGCGTCGGCATAACGGCCCTGGCTGTTTGCGGCCAGGGTGAGCAGGGCGGCATTGCGCGAGACCTCGCCAAAGATCGGCCAGTCGCGCAGCACGAGGCGAATGCCTGTGTCTTCCTTCATCACCTCGGACAATTGCAGGAAGCTCAGCTTGCAATAGGGGCACTGGTAGTCGGTGAACTCGACCACCGTGACGTCGCCGTCGGCATTGCCGAGCACCGGGATGTCGGGATCGAAGGCGACCTCTTCGACGCTCGGCATCGGATTGGCCCAGAGCGGCAGCGGGGCAAGCGCGCCAAGGGCAGCAACGGCCTTGAGGATATGACGCCGGTTGGGCGACCGGTCGGGCATGCGATCGATCCTGTTTGTCGTGGCGTTGTCCTAGACGATGAGCCCGCATGATTAACAGTCGCCTAATCGCTAGGCCGGCACACGATGATGTGAAGGCTGGGATGCGAATGCAGGCGTGCCATGCAAAAAACGCCGCTTGAATGATAAGCATGCTTATAATATATGCGGCTCATGAAAAATGAAGGCATCGACAGGCTGGGTTTCCTGATCCACGACGCCGCACGGCTGATGCGCCGCAGTTTCGAGCAGCGCGGCAGCGAGTTCGGTCTGTCGGCGGCGCAATGGCGGCTGCTGGTCCGGCTGGTCAAGGAAGAGGGCGTGGCCCAGGCGCGGCTTGCCGAGCTGCTAGAAATCGAACCGATCAGCGTCTCGCGACTGCTGGACCGGATGGAGGAGGGCGGCTGGATCGAGCGACGCCAGGGCGCCAGCGATAGACGGGTGCGGATGATCTTTCCGACCGACAAGGCGCTGGAGGCCTTTTCCAAGGTCAAGGCGGTCGCCGGCGAAGTGTACGAGAAGGCGCTGGCGGGACTTTCCGATGAACAGCGCCTCGCCACGGTCCATGGCCTGCGCACCATTGTCGACAACCTTTCCGCGGGCGAGCCCATGGATGCGAATTGTTTGAGAGAGACGAAGACATGAACGCGGTGGCGAAAGTGAACGAGAACAGCACGAAGGTCGAACTCGAGGGCGTGGCGGTCGTGCCGCAGCAGGCGGCGGCACCTCAGCCGGCGCCGAAGAAGCGCGGCCGCGTCTTGCTGATGGCGGCTTTGCCGCTCGCTTTGGTGGTCGGCGGCGGCTATTTCTGGGTCACCGGCGGCCGCTACCAGGAAACCGAAAACGCCAATCTGCGCCAGGCCAAGGTCAACATCGCCTCGGAAGCGGCCGGCCGCATCGTCAAGGTCGACGTCACGGACAACTCCACGGTGAAAACGGGCGACGTCCTGTTCGAGGTCGATCCCGAGCCCTACAAGATCGCGCTTGCCCAGTCGGACGCGACCCTTGCCGCCGCCCGCCTCAATGTAGAGCAGCTGCGCGCCGCCTACAGCCAGGCGGTCGCCCAGGAACGGGTCGCAGCCAGCGGCCTCGACTATGCCCAGGCGCAGTTCGACCGCAGCAACGGTCTGGTCACCAAGGGCGTCAACACCAAGTCGTCGCTCGACGAGGCCCGCATGGACCTCGACAAGGCGCAGGAGCAGCACAGTGCGGCGGTGCAGGGCATCGCCAGCGCCAAGGCAGCGCTCGGCGGCAATCCCGACATCGAGACCGACAAGCACCCAACCGTCCTGTCGGCGCTCGCCGCCCGCGACAAGGCAGCCTTCAACCTGGCCCAGACCACGGTCCGCGCCCCCGCCGACGGCGTGGTCTCGCAGGCCGCGTCCTTCAAGGTCGGCCAGTTCGTCGGCACCGGCACAGCACTGTTCAGCCTGGTCGAGACGGGCGACACCTGGATCGAGGCCAATTTCAAGGAAACGCAGCTGACCCACATGAAGGTCGGCCAGGAAGCCGAGATCGTGCTCGACACATATCCGGACCGCAGCTTCCGCGGCACCGTCGAGGCGATCGGCGCCGGCACCGGCGCCGAGTTCTCGCTGCTGCCGGCCCAGAACGCCACCGGCAACTGGGTCAAGGTCACCCAGCGCATTCCGGTCAGGATCAAGGTCGACGCCGGCGACGCCGGTCTTGCCATGCGCACCGGCATGAGCGCCACCGTGTCGATCGACACCGGCGTGTCGCGCGGCTTCGGCAGCATCTTCGGTCACGCGGTGGCGGCGGAGTAAGCGCCGTCCCGGGGCGGCGTAGCAGCCCGTTCGTATCCAAGTGGGCGGCGGAACCGCTGCCCCAGTGCACATTTGAAATTTTCGAAGTGGATCCGGCCGCGCTGACGTGGCCGGCGCTCCGGCTTCTGGTCGCCGCTTGACGACCACAGGGTCCCAAGGGTTGGTCGAATGAGCCAGTCAGCAGCAAAATCCCTCACCGAGGTGCCGCATCGCGGCCTGATCACGGTTGCCATCATGCTGGCAACGGTGATGCAGGTGCTCGACACCACCATCGCCAATGTCGCGCTGCCCTCGATGGTCGGCGATCTCGGGGCGTCCCAGGACACCATCAACTGGGTGCTGACTTCCTATATCGTCGCCGCCGCCATCATGACGCCGCTGACCGGCTGGATGTCGGACCGTTTCGGCCGCAAGGAGCTGTTCCTCGTCTCGGTCGTCGGCTTCACCATCATGTCGATGCTCTGCGGCGTCGCCTGGAGCCTCGAGACGATGGTGCTGTTCCGCGTCCTCCAGGGCTTGTTCGGCGCGGCCATCGTGCCACTGAGCCAGACCTTCCTGCTCGACATCAACCCCAAGGAGCGCCACGGCCAGGCCATGGCACTGTGGGGCGCCGGCATCATGGTCGGCCCGATCATCGGCCCGACGCTTGGCGGCTGGCTGACCGAGAGCTTCAACTGGCGCTGGGTGTTCTTCATCAACCTGCCTGTCGGCATCGTCGCTTTCCTCGGCTCGGCAGCTTATCTGCCGGCCGTCGCCAAGCGCCTGCGCGGCTTCGACTTCTTCGGTTTTGCCATGCTGTCCCTAGGCGTCGGCGCGCTGCAGCTGATGCTCGACCGCGGCGGCGAGGTCGATTGGTTCTCGGCCGTCGAGATCTGGATCGAGCTCGGCCTGGCCATCACAGGCTTCTGGGTCTTTGCCGTCCATATGGCGATGTCTGAGAATACCTTCCTCGACCCAAAAATCTTCACCGACCGCAACTTCGTCACCGGCCTGGTGTTCATCTTCGTCATCGGCGTCATCCTTCTGGCGAGCCTGGCGCTGTTGCCGCCGATGCTGGCCCGCATCTATGGCTACCCGACCATCACCACCGGCCTGGTCATGGCGCCGCGCGGCGTCGGCACGATGATCTCGATGCTGCTTGTCGGGCGCCTGGTGCGCATGGTCGACAACCGCTACCTCGTCGTCGCCGGCCTGATTTTGACAGCGTTGTCGCTCTATTACATGACCGGCTTCACGCCACAGATGGACGCCTTCCTGATCGTTTCGACCGGCGTCGTGCAGGGCCTCGGCCTCGGCCTCGTCTTCGTGCCGCTGTCGACGGTGGCGTTTGCGACGCTGGCGCCGCAATACCGCACCGACGCCGCGAGCCTGTTCAGCCTGGTGCGCAACATCGGCTCGTCGATCGGCATTTCGATCGTCACGGTGCTGTTGACGCGCAACGTCCAGATCAACCATGCCGAGCTCTCGGCCAACATCACGCCGTTCAACCCCAACCTGATGGCACTGTCACCGGGGGCGGTCGCCGGCAACCCGACAGCGCTGTCGCAGGTCGACGGCCTGGTCAACATCCAGGCGCTGATGATCTCCTACATCGACGACTTCAAGCTGATGATGGTCGTCTCGCTCTGTGCCATTCCGCTGGCGCTTTTGCTGCGCAAGCCGAAGGGGCAGGCGACGGCCGGCGCTGCCCCGGCAGCGCATATGGACTGAACTGCCCGGCAGCGCTTGAAGAGCGAAAAGAAAAAAGGCGCCGCCCGCGAGGGTGGCGCCTTTTCATGTTTGGCGGCTGTCGTCAGCCGACGATGCGCAGGTTCGACAGCTCGTCGGCGATCTCCTTGAACACCTGCATCAGATTGGCGCCGGTGGCGTTCCAGTAGAGCTTCTTGCCGATGGTGGTGCGCGAATAGGAGGCGCAGGCCTTCATCGCGTCGATGGCCTTCTTCTCGGCGGTCTTGCTTTCGCTGAGGTCGAGCGACACGGTCATGACGACGACGGCGTCATTGCCCTGGCCGTCGATCTTGCGGGCATTGACGCCCTTGGCGTTGGAGCAGACCGTCTGCATCGTCTCGTCCATCGCCGCCTGGAAGTTGTCGCTGGTGTAGGTAGACTTGCTCACCGACGAACTGGTGCCCATGAATATGCGCGACGTGCTGGTGCCGTTGTAGCCCTTGCCGGCATAACCATAGGCGGCATAGGTCGAGCGGTTGTTGGCATAGCTCTGGTCGCCGAACGAGCTGTAGGTGTTGGCGCCGTCGGTCAGGACGATGATGACCTTGTCGTTGCCCTTTTCCGATTCAGACCTGCCGCCGGTGAACGGCGCGGGGCTCGACACCACCCTCCAGCCCCAGGCGGTGCCTTCCGGCACGTTGGTGTTGCCGGACGGCTCCATGTCGTCGATGGCCTTCTTGATGGCGTCTTTCCCGGCGGTCACGCTGATGTCGGTCAGCGGGGTGATCGGATTGGTGGTGCAGGAGTAGTTCGGACCATTGCCGTCAGGCGCGGCCGCCGCATCATAAGGCTTGACACGGAAATACTTCCGCATGTCGGCTTGGCGAGGCTTGGTGGTGGTGTCCTGCCAGTCGGCCCACCAGTCGTTGTCGTAGTTCCAGTTGTCGGAGTTGAGGTCGGGAATGCCGTCATCGTCCAGGTCGGTCCACAGGTGCCTCGCCTCGTCGGGGGCGAACATCGGCACGAACAGCGTCTCCGGTTTTGTCGTCGTGGCCGTCGTGTCGTCGGTATTGTAGGGCGCCGGGCGCGCTTCGACGCAACCCTGCCAACTGGTATATTGGCTGACCGTGTACTCGTATTCTGGTTCGTTGGTATACTCGCGACACCTGCCGCTGCTGTAGCGCTTGCAAACCCGCCTGACGGTGTTTGGCACAGCCTCTCGGTCGGTTTGCGCGATGATGTCTTGATACAGGCTGAACCTGGTGAGCGGCTCGCCGACCGCGGTTCCCCAGCCGGCACCCTTCTTGCGCCACATGCCGCCCGAATATTCGGCGAAGCGCTCGCCGATTTGGGCGATGTCGGCGGCCGTCATGTTGGCTTGCGTCATCTTCGACCAGTCGAAGTTCTCGTGATGAACAGGCGACAGCCCGTTCGTATCCATCCAGGACTGGTCGTCATTGTCGGGCGCGATGTTGACCGAGGCGGCAAACGGCACCAGTCCGAACTGCACCGGCTTGTCGATCTGCTTCATCGCGGCGGCCTGGTCGGCCATCTTGTCGACCAACTGCTTGGACGCGGCCTTGAGCAGGTCGATGCGCTTCTGGCCGGTGCCGGACCCGAGATAACTCATCGACCCCGAATTATCGAGGACGAGGGCGACCTCGAGCGTGTTCTTGAGGCGTATCTCCGACTTGACGGAAAATTCCATCTGGTTCGACCCGCTGCCCTTGCCGAGAAGTGCTGCCGCGGCGGGCACGAAATAAGGATCATATTTGAGATTGGCTTCGAGCTTCAGTGTGCCGCCGCCCGAATTGTTGCCGGGCAGGGTCACCACCAGTGTGGTGTTCGCCGGCTTCACCGGACCGAGATTGGCCTTGAAGAAGTCGCTCGCATAGGCCTTGAGCTGGTCGTCGGTGGCGCCTTCGATGAGGCGCCTGGCCGTGGCGATGCCGGCGGCGTCAAGGGCGTTGCGCGTGATCTCGCGCTGGCGCGACATCTCCGAATAATCGATCGCGAGAGCCAGAGCCCCCATGATCGGTACCATTGCTGCGACTGTGAGGATTGCATAGCTACCGCGCCGGTCGCGCAAAAAATTGCGGATCATGGATGGGGGTCCCCGAGCTCAACCCCAGTAAATTCGCACACAATCGGTAAATTTGCGGTTCCTAATCTAACGACAAGTCGCGGTTGCAGATTAGCTTCCCGTTTACCAAGCGGGCACCGACCTGCCGTGGCAGGGACGCTGTCGGTGTCGCTGGCATAGTTGCATCAAGGGCAAAAGCTGGTGACAGGACGGGCCGGTTCGGATAATTCCGGGCTGCTTGGCCGTTCAGCCAAAGTCTCCCGTTGGGATCGATCGAAGGACAGGAAATGGCAGGCTTGCCGCAATCAATCGCGTCGCTCGAAGCGCTTACCGGCCGTTATCAGGCTTTGCTCTGCGACGTCTGGGGCGTCATCCACAACGGTGTCGATGCTTTCCCCGAAGCCGCTGCGGCACTCAAGGCCGCGCGCGACAAGGGCGTGGCTGTCGTGCTGATCACCAATGCGCCGCGTCCGCGCGCCGGTGTCATCGCCCAGCTCGCCAATCTTGGCGTGCCCGAAAGCGCCTGGGACCGTGTCGTAACCTCCGGCGACGTCACCCGCGAATTGATCCGCTCGGGGCCGCGCCGGGTCTTCCACATCGGCCCCGACCGCGATTTTCCGATCTATGACGGTCTCGATGTCGATCTTGTCGAGGAGTTCGAGGCCTCCGTCGTGGTCTGCACCGGGCTTTTCGACGACGAGACCGAAACGCCCGACGACTATGCCGAGATGCTGCGCCGCCTGCGCGCGCGCAACCTGCCGTTCATCTGCGCCAATCCCGACATCGTCGTCGAGCGCGGCCACGAGCTGATCTGGTGCGCCGGCGCGCTGGCGCGTGACTACGGCCAGCTCGGCGGCCGCACGCTGGTGTCGGGCAAGCCGCACCGGCCGATCTATGAGGCGGCACTGGCGGCGGCGGGCGAAGTGCTCGGCCGCGAGGTCAAGCTGGCTGATGCGCTGGCGATCGGCGACGGCATGTTCACCGACGTCAAGGGTGCCGCCGACAACGGCATCGACGTGCTCTACGTCTCGGGTGGCATCCATGCCCGCGACTATGGCGAGGCGCATGCGCCCGATCCTGACATGCTCGCGGCGTTCCTCGACAAGCATGGCTATTCGCCGGTCGCGACCATTCCGAAGCTGCGGTAAGCGCCAAGATGACACAGAGCTTTCTTCGCATTTCGGGGGAAGAGCCGGTGCCGGAGCGGTTGCGCGGCAGCGTCGTTGCCATCGGCAATTTCGACGGCATCCATCGCGGCCACCAGGCGGTGCTCGAGCGCGCCCTCGAAGAGGCGCAGCGGCGCGGCGTGGCGGCACTGGTGCTGACCTTCGAACCGCATCCGCGCAAAGTGTTCCGGCCCGACGTGCCGCTGTTCGTCCTGACACCGCCGCCGGTCAAGGCGCGGCTGATCGAGGCGCTCGGCTTTGCCGGTGTCGTCGAAACGCCGTTCACGCGCGAATTTGCCGGCCTGTCGGCCGAGGATTTCGTCACCTCCATCCTGGAGCAGCGCCTCGGCATCAGCCACGTCGTCACCGGCTTCGATTTCCATTTCGGCAAGAACCGGCAGGGCGGACCGGCTTTCCTGATGGCGGCGGGGGAGCGGCACGGCTTCGGCGTGACCCTTGTCGACGCCTTCCGCGACGAAGGCACCGAGATCATCTCGTCGAGCCGGATCCGCGAACTCCTGTCCAGGGGCGAGGCGGCGGAAGCGGCCGGATTGCTCGGCTATCGCTACACGGTCGAAGCAGAGGTCTTCGGTGGGGCGCAACTGGGCCGCACCCTGGGCTTTCCGACCGCCAATATGCGGCTGTCTTCGGAGAGCGGTCTCAAGGAAGGCATCTATGCCGTGCGTTTCCGTCGCGCCGACGGAACGCTGTTTGACGGCGTCGCCAGCTTCGGCCGCCGTCCGACGGTGGGCGACAATCTGGCGCCGCTGCTCGAAACCTTCGTCTTCGACTTTGCCGGTGACCTCTATGGCGAGATCGCCTCGGTGTCGCTGTTCGGCTACCTCAGGGGCGAGGTCAAGTTCGAAGGCCTCGACGCCCTCGTCGTCCAGATGAAACAGGACGAGGCCGAGGCGAGGGCGCTGCTCCAGGGCGTGCGCCCCCTCTCCGAACTGGACCAGGCCATCGCGTTCTAGAAATGCGAAAGCGCTAGGCGTTGGCGCTTTTCAGGCCGAAGCCGAAGGCGATGTAGCCGATGCCCTGGAAGATCAGGTCGATCGCCAGGAAGGCGCCCAGCACGATCAGGCTGTTCACCGGCCAGCCGATGGCGATGACGATGCCTGCGAGCAATGTCACGACACCTGCGGCGACGATCCAGCCCCAGCTGGCGAGCAGGCCTCTGCCCTTGATGCCCATCCAGATGCGCATCAGGCCCGAGGCGACGAGGCTGGCCGCCAGGAACAGCGTCAGGATCGAGGATGCCAACAGCGGATTGTTGAAGGTGAGGAAGCCGGCGACGATGTAGAGCACGCCGCCGAGCAGCCACAGCAGCAGGCCGCCCCAGCTCTTGACGCCAAAGGCATGGACGATCTCGAAGACGCCGGCGAGGATCATCAGCCAGCCCACGAGGTAGACCGAGGTCACCGTCGCGATATACAGGTTGCCGGCCGCGATGATCCCGAGAACGGTGAGTGCTGCGCCCAAAAGCACGAACCAGCCCCATTTGGAGCGCAACGCGGCGATGTCGCCTTGCGGCATTTGATCGGAAATTGCCATCGGTCCCTTCTCCTGAAAAGTTGCCTGCTTCAGTTGCGTGACCTCCGGCCACACCGCCAACGCTAGTACCGGCGGTTGTATCCGTCCAGCATTCCGGTTTCGGCATTCCGGTTTCGTCGGGGCGTGGGCCAATGTTGTGCCAGGGCTAGAAATTAAATCAAATTTTACCGAGTTGGGCCAAACCCGGGGGGTGTCCTGTTGGGTGTGTTTCGTGTACGCGGGGTTGTGATGCCTAGTTTCGCTCGTATTTTGGCGGCAGCCTCCGCGCTTGCCTTGGTGACGGTTCCGGCAACCGCCGGCGAGGGCGCATTCGGCTTTCTCTCCGGCGACTGGTACCTGACGCTCGGCGCCACCGGCATGGTCGCGCCCCGTTTCGAGGGCTCCAAGAAATATCTGTTCAGCGCCCAGCCGATCATTTCGCTGGGGAAGGCAGGCAATGAGGTGCGCTTTTCCTCGCGCAACGACAACATCTCCCTGGCGCTGATCGACGATGGCGGCGTCCGCGCCGGCCTGAACGGCAAGATCATCTTCGGCCGCGACGCCGAGCACGAGTTGCAGGGCCTGCACGACGTGCGCTGGGGCGGTGAGGTCGGTGGCTTCTTCGAATTCTACCCGACCGACTGGATGCGCGCCCGCGCCGAGGTCCGGCATGGCATTCGCGCCCATAGCGGCATCGTCGCCGACATCGCCGTCGATGCGTTCCACGACGTCACCCCCGAAATCCGGGTCTCGGGTGGCCCGCGTGTGTCCTTTGCCTCCAACGATTATTTCGACACTTATTACGGCGTCAGCGCCCAGGAAGCCGCCGCTTCCGGCATCAGCCAGTACAATCCCGGCAGCGGCATGCGCTCGGCGGGTCTCGGCGGCGCGGTCACCTGGAAGGCGACCGACAATGTCACCGCCAGCCTGTTTACCGAGTATTCGCGCCTGATGGGGCCGGCGGCCGATTCGACCATCGTCAGGGAGCGCGGCTCGCGCGACCAGCTGACGATCGGCGTGTCGACCAGCTACCGCTTCGACTTCAACCTTTGATATCAGGCGAATTAGGCGCTTTATTCCGCGCTCCGGCTCCGCTAAAAGCGCGGCCATGAGATTTTTCGCGCCCGTCTTTGCGACGTCGATACGAATTACAGGCCCGGCCTTCCGGGTGGCCTGAGGCTGTCCGCAAGTCCGGGACTTTTTGCCTGCGCGCTACCGGCGCCTTTTCCAGATCATGACAGTTGAACGCCCGTGGCAGCTTTGCCGGGCAAGATGGCAAGACAAATGACCGACACGTTCGAAAAGCTCGACTATTCCAAGACGCTTTACCTGCCGCAGACGGAATTCCCGATGCGCGCCGGCCTGCCCGAGAAGGAGCCGGTGACGGTTGCGCGCTGGCAGAAGATGGACCTCTACAAGCGCCTGCGCGAAAGTGCCGCCGGCCGCGAGAAATACGTCCTGCATGACGGCCCGCCCTATGCCAACGGCAACATCCATATCGGCCATGCGCTGAACAAGATCCTCAAGGACGTCATCACCCGCTCGTTCCAGATGCGCGGCTACGATTCCAACTACGTGCCGGGCTGGGACTGCCACGGCCTGCCGATCGAGTGGAAGATCGAGGAAAAATACCGCGCCGCCGGCAAGAACAAGGACGAGGTCGAGATCAACGAATTCCGCAAGGAATGCCGTGAATTCGCCGCCGGCTGGATCGGCATCCAGGCCGAGGAGTTCCAGCGTCTCGGCGTCATCGGCGACTTCAAGAACCCGTACACGACGATGAATTTCCACGCCGAGGCGCGCATCGCCGGCGAGCTGTTGAAGTTCGCCATGTCGGGCCAGCTCTATCGCGGCTCGAAGCCGGTGATGTGGTCGGTCGTCGAGCGCACCGCGCTCGCCGAGGCCGAGGTCGAATACCAGGATTACGAGAGCGACACGATCTGGGTGAAGTTCCCGGTCGCTTCCGGCTCCGAAGCCCTGGCCGGCGCCCATGTCGTCATCTGGACGACGACGCCCTGGACCATCCCCGGCAACCGCGCCGTCAGCTATTCGCCGCGCATCGCCTACGGCCTCTATGAGGTCACCGCTGCCGAAAACGATTTCGGCCCGCAGCCGGGCGAAAAGCTGATATTTGCCGCAGCCCTTGCCGACGAGGCCGCGGCCAAGGCCAAGGTGACGTTGAATCAGATCGCCAGCGTTTCCGGCGAAGAGCTTGGAAAGGCTGTGCTTTCGCATCCGCTCAAGGGCTTCGGCGGCGGCTATCTGTTCGGCGTGCCGATGATTGCCGGCGACCATGTCACCGACGATGCCGGCACCGGCTTCGTGCACACGGCACCCGGCCATGGCCGCGAGGACTTTGACGCCTGGATGGATGCGGCGAAGGATCTGCACGCGCGCGGCATCGACCCGGCGATCCCGTTTACCGTCGACGATGGCGGCTTCTTCACCAAGGACGCGCCGGGCTTCGGTCCCGGCCGCGAAGGTGGTGCGGCGCGCGTCATCGACGACAACGGCAAGAAGGGCGACGCCAACAAGGCGGTCATCGACGAGCTGATCAGGCACGCGGCGCTGTTTGCGCGCGGCCGGCTCAAGCACAGCTATCCGCACAGCTGGCGTTCGAAGAAGCCGATCATCTTCCGCAACACGCCGCAGTGGTTCGTCTATATGGACAAGGAGCTCGGCGACGGCACGACCTTGCGCAGCCGCGCGCTTCAGGCGATCGACGACACGCGTTTCGTGCCCGCCGCCGGCCAGAACCGCCTGCGCGCCATGATCGAGGACCGCCCCGACTGGGTGCTGTCGCGCCAGCGCGCCTGGGGCGTGCCGATCGCCATCTTTGCCGACGCCGACGGCAATGTGCTGAAGGACGAGGCGGTCAATGCCCGCATCGTCGCGGCCTTCGAGGACGAGGGCGCCGACGCCTGGTTCGCCGAGGGCGCGCGCGAGCGCTTCCTGGGCTCCCGCGCCAACGAGGCGTGGACCCAGGTGATGGACATCCTCGACGTCTGGTTCGACTCGGGCTCGACCCATGTCTTCACGCTGGAGGATCGCCCCGACCTGAAATGGCCGGCCGATGTCTATCTCGAAGGCTCGGACCAGCATCGCGGCTGGTTCCACTCGTCGCTGCTCGAAAGCTGCGGCACGCGCGGCCGCGCGCCTTACAACACGGTCGTCACCCATGGTTTCACCATGGACGAGGAAGGCCGCAAGATGTCGAAGTCGCTCGGCAACACCGTGGTGCCTCAGGACGTCATGAAGCAGTCGGGCGCCGACATTTTGCGCCTGTGGGTGATGACGACGGACTATTGGGAAGACCAGCGCCTCGGCAAGAACGTGCTGCAGACCAACATCGACGCCTATCGCAAGCTGCGCAACACCATCCGCTGGATGCTCGGCACGCTCGCCCATGACGACGGCGAGGAGGTGGCGCTGGCCGAGATGCCGGAGCTGGAGCGGCTGATGCTGCACCGGCTGTCGGAGCTCGATGCGCTGGTGCGCAAGGGTTATGACGATTTCGAGTTCAAGCGTATCACCCGTGCGTTGATCGACTTCATGGTCGTCGAGCTGTCGGCCTTCTACTTCGACATCCGCAAGGACGTGCTCTACTGCGATGCGCCGTCGAGCATCCGCCGCAAGGCGGCCGTCCATGTCGTGCGCGTGCTGTTCAACTGCGTCGTCAAGTGGCTGGCGCCGATGCTGCCCTTCACCACCGAAGAGGCCTGGCTCGAACGCCACCCGGGCGCCGAGTCGGTGCATCTCGAACAGTTCCCCGACGTGCCGGCTGCCTGGCGCGACGAGGCGCTGGCCGAGAAGTGGCGCAAGGTTCGCCAGGTGCGCAGCGTGGTTACCGGCGCGCTCGAGCTCGAGCGGGCCAAGAAGACCATCGGCTCGTCGCTGGAGGCGGTTCCTGTCGTCCATATGAGCGACGCGGTGCTGGAAGACGCGCTCTCGGGCATCGACCTGGCCGAGATCAGCATCACCAGCGATCTCGTCATCTCCCATGATGCGGCGCCGGCCGATGCCTTTGTCCTGCGCGAAGTTCCCGGCGTTGCCGTCGTCGTCGAGAAGGCGGAGGACCGCGGGCTGGTGAAATGCGCGCGTTCCTGGCGCTACACCGGCGATGTCGGTTCCGACGCCGCCTTTGCCGATGTCTCCGCGCGCGACGCCGCGGCCCTGCACGAACTCAAGGCGCTCGGCCGGCTCTGACACCCGACCGGCTGGCATGGGCCTGCTCTGAGATGGGCCGGCTCTGAGATGGGCCGGTTCTAACAGATGCTGAAATGCAACGACCGGTAGACATCTCCGGCCGGTCGTTGCCCTTGACGACCCATTAAGGTAAAAGCGCGAAACTCCGGCAGACAAATTGTCGCCGGAATTCCGTCGGATGAGCATACGGACCGGGACCCGGCTCAAGGCCGGCATCTAGCGAGAGGCGTTCGAGTGAAAATTACTGGCATGACGGACCGCATCAGCGCGCGCGGAGCTTTGCTTGCGTCGCTCGCCGTTTCCGGCCTGGCGCTTACGGGCTGCATGAGCGCGCCCACCTACGGCACCGACAAGTCGGCGACGACCCAGCTCGCGACCGACCTGACCAACATCATGTCGTTGAAGCCGAAGACCAACACCATCGACTACAAGCCGCGTCCGGAGCTGGTGAAGCCGAAGACCGGCCAGGTCGCCGCCCTGCCGGCGCCGCAGGACAACATCGTCACCACGGCAAGCGCCGACTGGCCCGAATCGCCCGAGGCACGCCGCGCCCGCATCCGCGACAACGCCACCAAGAATCGCGACAACCCGAATTTCGAGCCGGAAGTCGTCAACGACATGTCTGCGCTGAACGGCCCCGACATGAGCAAGTGGACGCCGGCGCAGCGCAAGGCCGAGATCGAACGCCGCCTGCGCGAGAACAAGCAGGGCAGCACCACTTCCCGCAAATATCTGAGCGAGCCGCCGCTGGCCTACCGCCAGGCAGCCGCCACCGCCGCCCAGGATGAGCTCGGCGAAGACGAGATCAAGAAGGAACGCCGCAAGAAGAAGCTCGCCAAGAAGGGCACGAGCTGGTGGCCGTTCTGATCCTGGCCACAATTGCAGACTGACCGGGCGCCCTGACTGGTTCAGGGCGTTTTCGTTTTTGCGGGGCTGCCTGCAGCAATTCCAGGAAAAGTGTGCAGCGGTTTTCCCTGGGAATTGCGCAACAACAAAAATGCTGGAGAGATTCCGCGATTCGAAGCAAAGCGGAAACGCTCTAGTCCTCGCGCCTGTCCTTGAAGAAGCTCTTGAGCATCTCGGCGGCGCGGGTTTCACCGATGCCGGCATAGACGTCGGGTGCGTGATGGCAGGTGGGGGAGGCGTAGAACCTCACGCCGCTGACCACAGCGCCACCTTTGTCGTCGGCGGCGCCGAAATAGAGCCGGCGCAGGCGGGCAAACGATATGGCCGCGGCGCACATGGTGCAGGGTTCGAGCGTCACATAGAGGTCGAGCCCGGTCAGGCGCTCCTGGCCGAGCCGCACGCAGGCCTGGCGGATCGCCAGTATCTCGGCATGTGCCGTGGCATCGTTGAGTTCACGGGTGCGGTTGCCGGCCCGGGCGACGATTTCGTTGCCCTGGACGATGACCGCGCCGATCGGCACTTCGCCGCGCGCCGCTGCCGCTTCGGCCTCGTCGAAGGCCAATGCCATGTAATCGGGCCGTTTCACGCCTCAACCATCCTGTTACCCCTCGCTAACCCCCGAGCTTCCTGTTATCTAGCCGCCGAAAAGGGCAAAGGCCACCATGGACGACGATCGTAAGAAATTCCCCCGCAAGGGCGGGTCAAAACCGGCTGGAGCGGGCGGCCGTGACGGCGGTGCCAAGAAATTCGGCAAGCCGCGCAGCGAAGGTGGCGCAAAACCCTTTGCCAAGAAGCCGTTCGTGAAGCGCGCCGAAGGTGCCGAGGGCGGCGAACGCCCGAAGCGCGATTTCCGCCCGCGCGACGGCGAGGCGCGCGCCGAGCGGCCGTTCAACAAGGGGCCGCGCCCCGAAGGCAAGCCGTATGAAAAGCGCGAAGGCGGCCGCTCGTTCGGCGGCGACAAGCCCTTTGCCAAGAAGCCCTATCGTGCGCGCGCCGTCGAAGGTGCCGAAGGCGGCGAACGCCCCAGGCGCGATTTCGCGCCGCGTGATGGCGAAGCCCGCGCCGAGCGTCCGTTCCACAAGGGCCCGCGCCCTGAAGGCAAGCCATATGAAAAGCGCGAAGGCGGTCGTTCCTTTGGCGGCGACAAGCCGTACCGTGCGCGCCCGGCCGAGGGTGGGGAGCGTCCGCAGCGTGAATTCCGTCCGCGCGACGGCGAGGCGCGCGCTGAAGGCGGCGAGCGTCCGTTCCGCAAGGGCCCGCGCCCCGAGGGCAAGCCATATGAAAAGCGTGAAGGCGGCCGTTCGTTTGGCGGTGACAAGCCTTATCGTGCCCGTCCTGCCGAAGGCGGCGATCGTCCGCAGCGCGAGTTCCGTCCGCGCGACGGTGATGCGCGCCCGGCAGGCGGCGATCGCCCGTACCGCGCGCGCCCCGAGGGCGGCAAGCCCTTCGAGAAGCGCGGCGAAGGCTTCAAGCCGCGCCCGCGTGCTTCCGAGGATGCACCGGAGCCGGGCGAGCGCATCGCCAAGCGCCTGGCGCGTGCGGGCCTCGCCTCGCGCCGCGATGCCGAGGAGCTGATTGCTGCCGGCCGCGTCAAGGTCAACAACAAGGTGCTGGCGTCTCCGGCGGTCAACGTCATGCCTGACGACATCATCCATCTCGACGGCATGGAAATCCCGCCGATCGAGCGCACCCGCCTGTTCCTGTTCCACAAGCCGGCCGGCGTGGTCACCACCAACCGCGATCCCGAGGGCCGCAAGACCGTCTTCGACGTGCTGCCGCAAGAGCTGCCGCGCCTGATGACGATCGGCCGCCTCGACATCAACACCGAAGGCCTGTTGTTGCTGACCAATGATGGCGGCCTGTCGCGCGTGCTCGAACTGCCGGCGACCGGCTGGCTGCGCCGCTACCGCGTGCGCGTCCACGGCAAGGTCGAGCAGAAGACGCTGGACGGTCTCAGGGACGGCATCGCCGTCGAGGGCGTGTTCTACGGCTCGATCGAGGCGACGCTCGACCGCGAGCAGGGCAGCAATGCCTGGATCACCATCGGCCTGCGCGAAGGCAAGAACCGCGAGGTCAAGAACATCCTCGGCGCGCTCGGCCTCGAGGTGAACCGCCTGATCCGCATCTCCTATGGCCCGTTCCAGCTCGGTGAGCTGCCGGAGGGCCATGTCCAGGAGATCAAGGGCAAGATGCTGCGCGACCAGCTCGGCGAGCGGCTGATCGAGGAGTCGGGGGCCAATTTCGACGCCGACATCGTCAAGCCGTTCTCCAACAAGCCGACCTTCCGCCGCGAGGAAGAGGCGCCGCGCGCCCCGCGTGCACCCCGCCTCGACATCGGCGAAGGCGGCCTGATCAAGAACCGCAAGCGCGATCGCGAGCGTCATCGCGAGGACGTGCTGGGCCGCCTGTCGACCGAACGCCCTGCCGGCTTCGGCGACAAGCCGAGTTTCGGTGACAAGCCAAGGTTCGGCGACAAGCCGAGATCCGGGGACCGGCCGAAATTCGGGGACAAGCCCAGGTTCGGCGACAAGCCCAGGTTTGGCGACAAGCCGAAATTCGGCGGCAAGAAGGGTGACGAGCGCGAAAAGAAGCCGTTCGAGACGCCTGGCGCCCGCAAGACAAATGTCTGGATGGCTCCGGGCGCGCGTCCGCAGAGCGAAAAGGCCAAGGCCGATGCCGCGTCGAAGCCGCGCTTCGACAAGCCGCGTTCCGACAAGCCTCGTTCCGACAGGCCTCGTTCCGACAGGCCCCATTCTGACAGACCCCATTCTGACAGACCGGGCGGCGACGGCCCGCGCGGTGGACGGCCCGGCGGTCCGCGCCGGGATCGCGGCTGATGCGGGTAGTCGGTGGTGATTTGCGCGGCAGGCCGTTGGCCACGCCGCGCGACAACGCCATTCGTCCGACAACGGATCGCACACGCGAGGCGGTGTTCAACATGCTTGCCCATCGCTTCGGCGGCAGGCTCGACGGCGTGCGTGTGCTCGACCTCTTCGCCGGCACCGGCGCGCTCGGCATCGAGGCGCTGTCACGCGGCGCTGCCTATTGCGTGTTCATCGAGGAATCGGCCGAAGGCCGCGGACTTGTCCGCACCAATGTCGAGAGTTTCGGCCTGACCGGCCGGACCAAGATCTTCCGCCGCGACGCAACCGCTCTCGGAGACGCCGGCACGCTCGGGCCGTTCGGCCTGGTCTTCGCCGATCCGCCCTATGGCAAGGGCCTGGGCGAGAAAGCCTTGCGTTCGGCTCGCGCCGGCGCCTGGCTGGCGCCGGGCGCGCTCTGCGTCGTCGAGGAAGCGGCATCCGCTGCGTTCGAGCCGGGACCCGGCTTTGCCGTCGTCGACGAACGTTCTTATGGCGAGACGGTGATCCGCTTCATCGAGGCGCAATAGCTGCGGCGCCCGACTTCGGCCTCTTTCGGACCGGAAGATTACGAACAATTCACTTCCCGCCGCTTTGTGCCGAAGCCTATAAGGCGGGCACGTCCACATTCAGAGGCAGTTGATGATCTTGAGATTCTTGCGGGCGAAAGCCTCGCTGCCAGCCCTGTTGGCCCTGGGGCTGGCCTCGTCGGCGCCGGCTCTCGCCGAAGCGCCGCGCAGCGACTGGAAGGTCACCAGCTTCACGCTCGACAATGGCATGCAGGTCGTGGTCATCCCCGACCATCGCGCCCCTATCGCTACCCACATGGTCTGGTACAAGGTCGGCAGCGCCGACGAGATGCCCGGCAAGTCGGGCATCGCCCATTTCTTCGAACATCTGATGTTCAAGGGCACCAGCAACCACAAGGCCGGCGAGTTCGGCCAGAAGATCGCCGAGATCGGCGGCAGCGAGAACGCCTTCACCACCTATGACTACACCGCCTATCACCAGACGGTGACCCCCGCTGCCCTCGAAACGATGATGAGCTTCGAGGCCGACCGGATGCGCAACCTGGTGCTGACCGATGCGGTGATCGAGCCCGAACGCGACGTCATCCTCGAAGAGCGCCGCTCGCGCGTCGAAAACAATCCTGGCGCGCTGCTCAACGAGGAAGTCGACGCGACGCTGTATCAGAACCAGCCCTACCGCATTCCGGTCATCGGCTGGATGCATGAGATCGAAAAGCTCAACCGCGTCGACGCCACCGACTTCTACGTCAAGTATTACGCCCCCAACAACGCGATCCTGATCGTTGCCGGCGACGTCGAGCCTGATACGGTCAAGGCGCTGGCCGAAAAGACCTATGGCAAGGTGGCGCGCGGGCCGGAACTGCCGCCGCGCATCCGCCCGGTCGAGCCGGAGCAGAACACCAAGCGCACCGTCGAACTGACCGACGAGCGTGTCAGCGTGCCGAGCTTCTCCAAGGCCTGGGTGGTGCCGTCCTACCAGACGGCCGAGCCGGGCGAAGCCGAAGCGCTCGATCTTCTGTCGGAGATCCTTGGCGGCGGCAGCCGCAGCCGGCTCTACCAGGGCCTGGTGGTCAAGGACGGCATTGCCTCCTCCGCCGGCGCCTTCTTCCAGGGCACGATGGTCGACGACACCAGCTTCACCGTCTATGGCGCGCCGCGTGGCGAAGCCGGGCTGCAGCAGGTGGAAGCCGCCGTCGACGTCGAGATCCGCCGCATCATCAAGGACGGCGTGACATCGGACGAGCTCGAAAAGGCCAAGGACCGTTTCGTCCGCTCGATGATCTTTGCCCGCGACAACCAGGCCAGCATGGCCAACATCTATGGCAGCACGCTGGCGACCGGCGGCACGGTTGCCGACATCGAACAGTGGCCGGACAGGATCCGCACTGTCACCACCGACCAGATCAAGGCGGTTGCCGCCAAATATCTCAATCCCGACCATTCGGTTGCCGGCTATCTGCTGCCGGCGAAATCAGTCGAGAAGTGATGTGATGACCAGGCTCATGGCAATGCGTTTCAAGGCCCCCACTTTCTCGACGACGCGTGCATCAGCGGCGACGCTGATGCTGGCACTGGTTTTCCTGGTCCTGCCCGCCATGGTCGCGCGCGCCGAGGTCCGTATCCAGGAGGTCAAGTCCGACAAGGGCATCACCGCCTGGCTGGTCGAGGACTATTCGGTGCCGATCATCGCGATAAAATTCCTGTTCGATGGCGGCAGCACCCAGGATCCCCAGGGCAAGGAAGGCCTCGCCAACCTGATGACCGGGCTTTTCGACGAAGGCGCCGGCGATCTCGACAGCGACGCCTTCCAGATCAAGCTCGACGAGGCTGGCGCCGAAATGGGCTTCAACGAAGGCAATGACGCCGTCGGCGGCGGCATGCGCATGCTCGCCGAGCGACAGGACGATGCCTTCGAACTGCTCAAGCTTGCGGTCGAGACGCCGCGCTTCGACCAGGCGCCGCTCGACCGCATCCGCGCGCAGATCGTCAACGGCATCGTTGCCAATGCGCGCGACCCCGAGACCCAGGCGGCGCGCAAATGGGCCGAGGCGATCTACGGCACGCATCCTTATGCCAGGCCCGACATGGGCACCGAGGCGTCGCTGGCGACCATCACCGCCGATGACCTGCGCGCCTTCCACAAGGCCAATTTCGCCAGGGAAAACATCCATGTCGCCGTCGTCGGCGCCATCGACGCCGAGACGCTGAAGAAGCGGCTCGACCAGGTGTTCGGCGAATTGCCTGACAAAGCCGAATTGCGGCCGGTCGAACGCGTCGAGCCCAGGCTCGGCCAGACCATGCATATCGAATATCCCCTGCCGCAGACCTCGCTGCAGCTGGTCTATCCCGGCGTGCCGCGCGAAGCGCCCGATTTCCTTGCCGCGGCACTGATGGAGCACATCCTGGGCGGCGGCACATTCTCGTCGCGGCTGTTCGACGAGGTGCGTGAAAAGCGCGGGCTGGCCTACAGTGTCAGCTCCGCGCTGATCAACCAGGAGCATTCGTCGTCGCTGATCATCGGCACCGCGACACGGTCGGACCGGGCGGCCGAGACGCTTGGCGTCATTCGCGAGGTGATCCGCAAGATGGCGGAGGAGGGGCCTACCGCAGCTGAACTCGACGCGGCCAAGAAGTACATGCTCGGCGCCTATGCCATCAACAATCTCGATTCCTCGGGCGCGATTGCCGGCACGCTTGTCGACCTGCAGACCGACAAGCTCGGCATCGACTATATGCAGAGGCGCGTCGAGCTGATCAACGCCGTCACGCTCGACGACGTCAGGGCGGCGGCGCGCAAGCTGTTGTCGGTCGACCCCGCGATCATGATCCTCGGTCCGAAATTCGGAGAGAGCAAGGGATGAGCGCCACCTTCGCACTGGCACTTGGCGGCGGCGGCGCGCGCGGCCTCGCTCATATCCATGTCATCGAGGCGCTCGACGAGCTCGGCATCAGGCCGGTGGCGATCGCAGGGTCCTCCATAGGTGCTGTGATGGGCGCCGGCATGGCCGCCGGCCTGACCGGCAGGGAAATCCACGAGCACTCCCGCGCCGTGCTCGGCCGGCCGGCCGAGGTGGCCAGCCGCATGTGGCGGGCCCGGCCGGGCACGCTGTCGGAGATGGTCGAGACCGGCATCAGGGTCACCCAGTTCAATGTCGAGCGCATCCTCAAGTCGTTTCTGCCCGAGGGCGTGCCTGATACCTTCGAGGAGCTGAAGCTGCCCTTGAAGGTGACGGCAACCGACTATTACGGCCATTGCCTGAAGGTGTTCGAGGAGGGCGAGCTGTTTTCGGCGCTCGCCGCATCGGCGGCGATCCCGGCGGTGTTCAAGCCGGTGACGCGCGGCAACACGCTCTATATCGACGGCGGCATCTACAATCCGGTGCCGTTCGACCTGCTCGAGGGCCTGGCCGACCACGTCATCGCCATCGACGTCGTCGGCGCGCCATTCGAGAACGGCCGCAAGCCGCCCAATTCGATCGACCTGATGTTCGGCGCCAGCCAGCTGATGATGCAGTCGATCATCGCCAACAAGCTCGGCCAGAACCCGCCAGACATTTTCCTGAGGCCGCCGGTGTCGCGCTTCAAGGCGCTCGACTTCCTCAAGATCGACCAGGTCATGGCCGAGACGGCGGCGATCAAGGACGAGCTCAAGCACGCCCTCGACGAGATCCTGCGCTAGGCCCGGCGGGCGGCTTTCTCCAGCTATTGCAGCGTCGAAGCCTTGCCGGTGGAGAAGGGCGACTGTGCCGCCGGCGGCAGCGCCGGCACCGGCTCGTCCTGATGCTGCGGTTCGCGCGCGATCGCGTTGACGACGCGGAAGCAGACGAACATCGAGACGACACCGAACACCACAGCGCCCAGGCCCCAGCCGGCGATGACGCCGATGGCGCCCCAGTAATGCGCGCCGATCCAGACGAAGGGGATGACGCCGAGCGTCGAGCGGCCCCAGTTGAACACGGTCGAATAGGTCGGATAGCCCAGATTGTTGAAGGCAGCGCTCGACACGAAGATCGCGCCGTTGAACAGGAAGCTGCCGGCGGCGAAATGGCAGAAGAACACGATCAGTTCGCGGGCGATGCCGTCGGCGCCGAAGGCGCTGGCGATCGGGTTGGCGAAGATCGCCAGCAGCCCCCACACAGCCAGCACATAGACGATGGTGAACAGCAGGCTGTCGCGCATCGTCGTGGTCAGGCGCTCGAACTTGCGGGCGCCGTAGTTCTGCCCGAGGATCGGCCCGACGGCACCCGACAGCGCGAAGATGACGCCGAAGGCGACCGGCACCAGACGGCCGATGATCGCCCAGCCGGCCACTGCCTGGTCGCCGAAGGCAGCCATTTCGATGGTGACATAGGCGTTGCCGACAGGGGTCGCGACCTGGGTCAGCATGGCCGGCACGCCGATGGCGAAGAAGGGCCTGACGGCCTCGCGCAAACCGCTCAGATCCGGGAGCTTGATCAGCCGATGCACAACATGGGCGCCGTGCAGGCCGATGGCCAGCATGACGAAACGTGTCAGCACCGTCGAGATGGCGGCGCCGTCGAGGCCGAGGTCGAAGCCGAAGATCAGGATCGGGTCGAGAATGGCCGCGGCGATGCCGCTGCCGAGCGTCACATACATTGCCCGTCGCGCATCGCCGACGCCGCGTAATATGCCTGTCGTGCACATGCCGAGCGCCATGACAGGGAAGGACGGCAGCACGATCTGCAGGAACCGGGTCGACAGGTCGAGCGTCGCACCGGTGGCGCCGAGCAAAGCGAGCAGGGGCCGCAGGAACGGCAAGGCAGCGAGCGTCATCACAAGCGTGGCGACGCCCATGAACACCATCGAGGCGCCGCCCATGGAGCGGGCCTCCTCGCGCTGGCCGCGGCCGAGGCAGCGCGCCACCAGCGCGCCGCAGGCGATGGTGAAGCCGATCGAGATCGACAGCGTGAAGAACAAAAGCGTCGAGGCAAAGCCGATGGCCGCCGCCAGCTCCTCGATGCCGAGCAGGGAAATGTAGAACAGGTTGAGCGCGTCGACGATGAAGATGGCGATCAGCCCGACCGAGCCGGTGCCGGTCATGACCACGACATGGCGCATGGTCGAACCGGTGGTGAATTTTGCCGGTGCCGCCGCCGGAGCCTGTGTGGACATGCGATTTCCCTGGAAATTTCGGCGGCGAAGCACCGCATCACGGTGGTTTGACCATGCACCCGCCCATTGCACAAGCGGGTTGGGGACAATAGATGGGGTGGTACGGGCCGCGTCCAACGGGCGGCAAGCAATCGGAACATGCCAAATGAACGATACCAACGACGCCGCGAAACTGGCCGACCGGGTGGCGAGCCTCGTCGAGGCGGCAAAGAAGGCCGGCGCTGACGCCGCCGACGCGGTTGCGGTACGCGGCCGCTCGACAAGCGTTTCGGTGCGCCTCGGCAAGGTCGAGGCGACAGAGGCCTCGGAGAGCGAGGACATGTCGCTCAGAGTGTTCGTCGGCCAGCGTGTCGCCAGCGTTTCGGCGACCGCCGCCTCCGACCCCAGGGTTCTGGCCGAGCGCGCCGTGGCGATGGCCAGGGTATCGCCGGAGGATCCCTATCAGGGCCTGGCCGATGCCGCCTTGCTGGCGCAAACGCCGCGCGACCTCGACCTGTTCGACGACACCATCGTCTCGGCCGAACGCCTGAAGGAAGACGCGCTCGCCGCCGAAGAGGCAGCGCTCGCCGTCAAGGGCGTGACCAATTCGTCCGGCGCCGGTGCTGCCGCCGGTCTTGGCGGGCTGGTGCTCGCCACCTCGCACGGCTTCGTCGGCCATTATGTCGGCTCACGCTTCTCGCGCTCGGCCAGCGTCATCGCCGGCGAGGGCACGGCGATGGAGCGCGACTATGATTTCTCGTCACGCATCCACTTTGCCGATCTCGATGCATCGGCCGATATCGGCCGCAGCGCCGGCGAACGCGCGGTCAAGCGGCTCAACGCCCGCAAGGCGGCAACCGGACCCGTCGACGTCGTCTTCGATCCGCGCGTCGCGCGCGGCATTGCCGGCCACCTCGCCGGCGCCATCAACGGCGCCTCGGTGGCGCGCAAGACCAGCTTCCTGCGCGACATGATGGGCAAGCCGGTGGCTTCCGCCGCCATCACCGCCATCGACGAGCCGTTGAAGCGGCGCGGCCAGGCGTCGCGTCCGTTCGACGGCGAGGGCATCGAAGGTGCGACGCTCAAGATGGTCGACAAGGGCGTGCTCAACCACTGGTTCCTGTCGACATCGGCGGCGCGCGAACTCGGCCTCGTCACCAATGGCCGTGGCGCGCGCAGCGGCTCGTCGGTCACGCCGTCCTCGACCAATTTCAGCATCGAGCCGGGCGAGCGCTCGCCCGAGGACATCATCCGCTCGCTCAAGCGCGGCTTCTATGTCACCGAGGTGTTCGGCCAGGGCGTCGACATGGTGACGGGCGAATACAGCCGCGGCGCTTCCGGCTTCTGGATCGAGAATGGCGAGATCACCTGGGCGGTGTCGGAGGTGACGATCGCCTCCAACCTCAAGGACATGTTCCTGCGCATGGTGCCGGCAAGCGACCTCGACCGCAATTTCGGCACTGCCGCGCCGACGCTTCTGATCGAAGGCATGACCCTTGCAGGCGACTGACAACATCGACAATTCCGACCTGAAGGCCGAACTCGACCTGCTGCGTGCTGCTGCCACCGAGGCCGGGCGGATCGCCATGGGCTTTTTCCGGCAGAGCCCGGAAGTCTGGTTCAAGGGCGGCAATTCGCCGGTCAGCGAGGCCGATTACGCCGCCGACCACTATTTGCGCGAAACCCTGACCGCGGCACGGCCCGGCTATGGCTGGCTGTCGGAGGAAACCGCCGACAATCCCGACCGGCTCGGCGCGCGCCGCACCTTCGTCGTCGACCCGATCGACGGCACGCGCGGCTTCGTCGAGGGGCGCACGGCATGGTGCGTCAGCGTTGCCGTCGTCGAGGCCGGCCGCTCGCTCGCCGGCGTGCTCGAATGCCCGGCGCGGCAGGAGACCTTTTGGGCGGTCAAGGGCGGTGGCGCCTTTCTCAACGGCCAGCCCCTGAAGGTGCGCGAGGCGGGCGAACGCATGCGTATTGCCGGTCCCAAGCCGATGATCGACAAGATGCCTGTGCACTGGCAGGGCAGGCTCGATCGCGAGACCTACATTCCCTCGCTGGCCTATCGCGTGGCGATGATCGCCAACGGGGTGCTCGATGCGACTTTCGTCAAGCCCAATGCCCATGATTGGGACATCGCCGCTGCCGAGCTGATCCTGACCGAGGCGGGCGGCAAGCTGCTCGACCGGCATGGCAGCCGGCTCGCCTTTGCCGGCAGTGACATCGTTCACGGCGCGCTGATGGCCGGCAGCGGCACGCTGCTCGATGTCATGGCCGGGGTGCTTGCCAGCCACGACGGTTGATGATTTTACCGACTGTTCCAAAACGGCGCGCTTTGGTCTAGATCAGGCGAGCCCTGAGATGATGAATCAAGGAAACAGATGTCCGAAGAAAACGGAAAAAAGCAGCTCCTGCATCTGGTGTTCGGCGGCGAGTTGACCAAGCTCGGCGGAACCGAGTTCCGCGACCTCGATGCGCTCGACATGGTTGGCATCTATCCCGACTACAAGTCGGCCGAGCTGGCCTGGAAGGCAAAGGCGCAGGCAAGCGTCGACAACGCCCACATGCGCTACTTCGTCGTCCACCTGCATCGACTGCTGGAGCCCGACACGAAGGCTGCCGGTCAGAACTGATGGAGCAACCCCGCATGGCGTCGCCGGCCGTGAGGCCCGCGGCGAAGAAGAAGCGCGTCAAGCAGCCGGCGTCGAAGACGTTCTGGCGCCGCATCCGCGAGCCGCTTGCCAAGTCGCGCTTCGCCAAGGGGGCGGTGGCGAGCCTGTTTGCCGGGGCGATGCGCTTCATCAAGCTGACCAACCCGATGGTCAAGGGCTCCTATGCGCTGGCCGGCGGCAGCCATGCCGACAGCGAGCCGCTGATCGTCGGCCTGTGGCACGGCCAGCATCTATTGGCGCCGGCGCTCTATCCGAGCCAACGCGGCCTGGTGGCGATGGTGTCGCGCAGCGCCGATGCCGAGCTCAATGCGCTTGTCATCAACAAGTTCGGCATCGAGGCCGTGCGCGGCTCGGGCGGCCGCGAAACCAGGCGCAAGCACGAAAAAGGTGGCGCCGTGGCGCTGATCGCCCTGAAAAAGGCGCTCGATGCCGGCAAGAACGTCTGCATGATCGCTGACATTCCGCATGGCACGCCGCGCGACGCCGGCATGGGCATCATCCTCCTGGCCCGGCTGTCCGGGCGCCCGATCGCACCGGCAGCGATTGCCACCAGCCGTCGCAAGGTGCTGGAAGGCAGCTGGGACAAGACCACGATCAATCTGCCGTTCGGCCGCTGCGCCATCTTCGTCGCTCCGCTGATCGAGGTTCCGGCCGATGCCGACGATGCCGAGATGGAGCGCAAGCGCCAGGAACTGACCGCCGCGATCGACCATGCCACCGAGCAGGCCTACCGCCTGGTCGATGGTGGCAAAGGGAGCGGTGGCAAATGAGCGAACGCTGGGCTCGCGCCTTCCTCAGAGCCTATCGTTACGCAGGTGCCGCTGCCTATCCGATGGTCGGCGGCTATGTCGCCTGGCGCGCCTCCAAGGGCAAGGAAGACCGCAACCGCCGGCGCGAGCGCTACGGCGTGCCGAGCCGGGAGCGGCCTGACGGGCCGCTGGTCTGGTTCCATGCCGCAAGCGTCGGCGAGACGATCGCGGTCGTGCCGCTGATCGAATCCATCCTGGGCTATGGCATCAACATCGTGCTGACCACCGGCACGGTCACCTCGGCGCAGGTCGCCGAGGAACGGCTGGGCGGCCGCATCATCCATCAATATGTGCCGCTCGACCTCAAGCCGGCGGTCAGCCGCTTCCTCGACCACTGGCAGCCGGATCTGGCAATCATTGCCGAATCCGAAATCTGGCCGATGACCATCCTCGAACTCGGCGCCCGCCGCGTGCCGCAGATCCTGGTCAATGGCCGCCTGTCCGACCGCTCCTTCAAGTCGTGGAAGAAGCGCGCCTACATCGCCGAGGCGCTGTTCGAAAACATGGCCCATGTGGTGGCGCAGTCGGAGGTCGACGGCGAGCGTTTCCGCGCGCTCGGCGCACGCCCGGTCACCGTCTCGGGCAACCTCAAGGTCGATACCGCGCCGCCGCCGGCCGACGAAACCGCGCTCTACGCCATCCAGCGCCAGATCGGCCGCCGCCCGACCTGGGCTGCCGTGTCGACCCATGACGGCGAAGAGGTGATGGCTGCCGAAGTGCACGCCATGCTGCGCAGCCGCCATCGCAGCCTGTTGACCATCATCGTGCCGCGCCATCCCGACCGCGCCGCGGCCCTGGTGACGGAACTGACCGCCCTGGGCCTGAACGTCGCCCGCCGCAGCACCGGCGACCGCATCACCCCTGACACCGACATCCTGCTCGGCGACACCATCGGCGAGATGGGACTTTACCTGCGCCTGACCGAGATCGCCTTTGTCGGCCGTTCGATGACGGCCCAGGGCGGGCAGAACCCGCTCGAGCCGGCGATGCTCGACACCGCCGTTCTCGCCGGGCGCAACGTGCAGAACTTCCGCGACACCTACCAGCGCCTGATCGACAAGGGCGGAGCCAAGATCGTCCGCGACCGCGACATGCTCGCCGGTGCGGTCAACTTCCTGCTCGGCAACGAAATCGCACGCCACGACATGATGTTGGCCGGTGCCGCCACCGTCGAGGAAATGCGCGGTGCGCTCGCCCGCACGCTGAAGGCGCTCGAACCCTTCATCCACCCGCTGATCGTGCAGTCGCGCCTCAAGGGCGCGGGCGGGAGGTAGCTCTGGCCAGCGAAGCGCCTCCTTTCTGGTGGGAAAAGCCGGACTGGCGCGCTTACGCGCTCTATCCGGTGTCGGCGCTGTACGCCTTGGTGGCGGGCCGGCGCATGAAGGCGGCGAAGCGCGAAAAGATGGACGCACCGGTGCTGTGCGTCGGCAATTTCACCGTCGGCGGCACCGGCAAGACGCCTGTTGCCATAGCCCTTGCCAGGCAGGCCAAACGCATGCATCTGGTGCCCGGTTTCCTGTCGCGCGGCCATGGCGGCAGTTTTTCCGAACCGCACATCGTCGATCCTCATCACGACAGCGCCAAGCATGTCGGCGACGAGCCGCTGCTTCTGGCCGAACATGCGTTGGTCGCGGTGTCGGCCAACCGAGCAGCCGGCGCGCGCATGCTGATCGAGCGCGGCTGCAATTTCCTGATCATGGATGACGGCTTCCAGAGCGCGCGCATCCACATCGACTATGCGCTGATCGTCGTCGACGCCCGTTATGGCCTCGGCAATGGCCACGTCATCCCCGGCGGGCCGATGCGGGCGCGGCTGATCGACCAGCTCCGCTTCGCCGACGCCGTGCTCAAGATGGGCGAGGGCGAGCGCGCCGATGCGGTGGTGCGCCGGGCGGCGCGTGCCGGCAAGCCGGTCTTTGCCGCTGTGGCGCGCCCACGCGGCAAGAAGGCCTTTGCCGGCCGTCGTTTCCTGGCTTTCGCCGGTATCGGCCATCCGGAAAAGTTCTTCGCCACGCTGGCCAAGGCAGGGGCGACGGTGGTGCTGGCGCATCCCTTCGCCGACCATCATTTCTACCTGCCCGACGAACTCGAGGATCTGGTCACCGCCGCGCGCGTCGGCGAGCTCGAACTGGTCACGACGTCCAAGGATGCCGCCAGGTTGCGCCATGGCGCGGCGTCGCCGGAATTTCTCGAAAACCTGAATGTGCTGGAGATCGACGCCGTCTTCGACGTCGAGAACGCGCCCGAGCGCATCATCAGCGAGACGCTCGAAGCCTGGCGCCGCCGGAAGATATCAGGTTGAAGATATCAGGTTGAAAATCTCAGCCTGAAGATCTCAGGCTGGCCGGCTTATTTGCGCGTGCGCAGCTCCGGGTTCATGTCGATTTCACGCGACAGCGACACCGCGGCATCGCGGTAAGGTTCCTGGCGGGCGACGCTCCAGTATTTGAGCTCGTCCAGCGGGATGGATTCCCCCGTCACCGCGCAGCGCACGAAGGAACCGGGGCTCGTCACCTGGAAATCGCCGTCGAGATAGCGGATGCGGGCTTCGCGTGCGCCGGGGCCTTCGAAACGGTTCATCATGGGCTTTCGCTCAATCTCCCTGTGCCGGCTGCCGGTCGCCGGCGGCATCGCCTGCCGAAATCTACAGTTTCTTGACCCGCTAAAGAAGGGGGGCCATCAAGGCGGTCGCCCGTCAAGAAGGGCGGGCCGTGCCTTGCCCGGCTTTTACGGTCACAGAACGTCCTGGGTCAAGTTACCTGTCCTCGGCGAGGAAGCGTTCGACCGTCTCCAGCGACAGCCCGGCATGGTGGCCGATGCGCCGCGCCAGCTCGGCCGCAGCATGTCGCGGCCGTCCCGCAGGGCGATCGAGCCAGTAGGACACAGGGTTCAGCGCGCGGTGTTCGTCGACCATGACGAGATGGCCCGCCTTGAGCTGGTTTTCGGTCAGCGGCGGCCGCGCCAAAGCGATGCCGAGACCGTGGCTCGCCGCCGACAGCACCAGATTGTAGTCCTCGAAGCGCCGGTCCTGCGGTCGCGGTCGGTAGTCGAGGCCGTGGGTGCTGAACCAGGACCGCCAGCTCGACGCATCGGAATCGTGGATCAGCGGAAAGTCCAGCAGCCTTGCCGCGTCGCCCTTGCCGATGCGGGCCGCAAGCGCGGGTGCTGCGATGGGAAAGCAGTGCTCCTCGAACAATTGCGTCGAGATCCGCCCCGGGATCTTGCCGCGGCCGCAGCGGATGGAGAGATCGATGCCCTCGTCGGCGAGGTCGGCCTGGCGGATGTCGACGTCGAGCACGACGCGCAGCTTCGGCTCGCCCGCTTCGAGCTGCGACAGGCGCGGCATCAGCCACAGCCCGGCAATCGACGGGATCGAGGTCAGCCGCACCACGGCCGCACCGCGCGGCTCGACCCAGCGGTCGGTGGTGTCGGAGATCAGCGAGAACGCCTCATTGGCGCGCAGATGCAGGCGCTGGCCCTCGAGCGTCAGCGTCACGCCGCGCGCCCCGCGCTCGAACAGCCGGAGGCCGAGCCAGTCCTCCAGCTTGGCGACCTGCCGGCTGATCGCGCCATGCGTCATGTTGAGCTTTTCGGCCGCCGCCGAGAAGCTGCCGCTGCGCGCCGCCGCCTGGAAGGCGCGCAAGGTTTCGAGAGGGAGCATCTGTTCTGAGCTGTGATCCATGCTCACAGCTGAGCCTCGATTTATTCGTTTGTCAATCAGCTCGGTGTCGGCGACATCTTGGCATGCAGACCCAGACTGACGAGGCCCAGCCATGACCGCCCAGACCACCATCCAGACCGGCAATCCGACACAGCGGGCTTCCACTGTCACCGTGCTTGCGGTGGTCGTGACGATCGTCGGCTGGGCCTCGTCCTTTCCGGCCATCCGCGCCGGGCTTGATGCCATCGATCCGATCGAACTCGGCGCGTTGCGCTTCGCCATCGCGGCCGTGCCGTCGGCGATCTACCTGATGATCCTGCGCCCGGCCTTGCCGGCGCTGAACGAACTCTGGCGTTTTGCCTTTGGCGGCGCGGTCTTCATCGCGCTCTACACGGTGCTGCTCAACTATGGCGAGACGACGGTTTCGGCGGGGGCGGCGAGCTTCATCATCAACGTCAATCCGATCATCACGGCGGTGCTGGCGATGATCCTGCTCGGCGAGCGTTTTCCGGTGCTTGCCTGGGCCGGCACCTTCCTGTCCTTTGCCGGCATCGGCATCATCGCGCTCGGCGAGGGGCAGGGGCTGACCTTCAACACCGGCGCCTTGCTGATCCTCGGCTCGGCGTTCTGTACCTCGCTGAGCAGCATCGTCCAGAAGCGCCTGTACATCAGCCATCGGCCGCTGACCGTCTCGGCCTGGAACATGATCCTCGGCGCGCTGTTCCTGGCCCCGGCGCTGCCCAACGGCCTTGCCCAGATGTCGGTCGCCTCATCGGAACCCTTCTGGTCGGTCATCTATCTCGGCATCGTGCCCAGCCTGATCGCCTATGGCAGCTGGTCGGTG
This sequence comes from Aminobacter ciceronei, assembly GCF_014138625.1. GTDB lineage: Bacteria > Pseudomonadota > Alphaproteobacteria > Rhizobiales > Rhizobiaceae > Aminobacter > Aminobacter ciceronei. The sequence continues at coordinate 95,424 of NZ_JACJHY010000004.1, read as the reverse complement.
GCGCTGTCGCGCCTGCCGGCGTCGCGTGCCTCCAACTTCATGTATTGCGTGCCGCCGGTGGCGGTGGCGATCGGCTTTGTCTGGCTCGGCGAGACCCCCGGCCTGTTCGGCATCCTGGGCGGCGCGCTGGCGCTGGCCGGTGTGGTGCTGGTCAATCTCAAGCGCTGAGGCGTGCGGACTGTAGCGACTGCCTTGATGGCGCCAGGTGGCAGCACCTGGCGCCATCAATGTCTGAAGCGGTTTTCCCCAGGAGTTGCGCAAAAACAAGGAGATAGCGCGTTTCCTTGATTCAGGCACAAGTGCTGCGCTCCGGCGCAATTCCAGCAGGGCTGTGCAGCGCTTTTCCGGCCGAGATTGTGTAGAAACAAGGAGATAGAGCGGTTTCGCGATTCAGGATGAAAAGCGCGAAACGCCCTAGCGGCGGCCGAACAGCTTCTCGATGTCGGCGAGCTTGAGCTCGATATAGGTCGGGCGGCCGTGGTTGCAGGTGCCCGATCCCGGCGTCGCCTCCATCTGGCGCAGCAGCGCGTTCATTTCCTCAGGCCTGAGACGGCGGCCCGAGCGCACCGAGCCGTGGCAGGCCATGGTGGCGGCGATCGCATGCAGCCTTTCCTTCAGCGTGTCGGCGGTGTCGCTGTCGGCGATCTCGTCGGCGAGGTCGCGGACCAGCTTGACGACGTCGGTTTCGCCAAGCATCGCCGGCGTTTCGCGCACCGCCACGGCACCAGGGCCGAACCGTTCGACGCCGAGACCGAAGCGGGCCAGGGTTTCGGAATGCAGCGCCAGCCGCTCGGCGTCTTCCTCGGGCATGTCGACGATCTCGGGCAGCAGCAGCATCTGCGAGGGGATCGGGCGCGCATGCAGCGCGTTCTTCAGCGCCTCATAGACGAGCCGCTCATGGGCGGCGTGCTGGTCGACGATGACAAGCGAGTCGCTGGTCTGGGCGACGATGTAGTTTTCATGCACCTGCGCCCGGGCAGCCCCCAGTTCGGTGCGCAGCAGCGCTTCGACCACCTCTGACTGGCCGGCGCGGGCATCGGCACTATCAAGCGGCCCGGCGTCGAAGCTCGCCTGCGCTGCCTCGGCAAAGCCCGCGTCGAGCGGCCGGAACGGCGAGCGCTGCGGTTCGTAATTGGCCGAGGTGGCGGCACGGAAATCCGGCCGTATCTGCGGGTTGTAGGCGCGATGGCCGTTGGCCGGGTCGGGGTGGCCGTAGCTGGTCGGCCCCGGCCGGAACGCCCCCATCATCGCCTGCGTGCCTGTCGTCGCCGGCCGGATGCCGGCATTGGCCAGCGCCTGGCGGATCGCGCCGACGATCAGGCCGCGCACCAGGCCGGGATCGCGGAAGCGCACGTCGGCCTTGGCCGGATGCACGTTGACGTCGACGATGGCCGGGTCGAGCGTCAGGAACAGCACCGTCACCGCATGGCGGTCGCGCGGCAGAACGTCGGCATAAGCGCCGCGGATCGCCGAGGCGATCAGCTTGTCGCGCACCGGCCGGCCGTTGACATAGGCATATTGCTGCAGCGCATTGCCCCTGGTGTAGGACGGGATCGAGACATGGCCTTCGAGCCGCACGCTCTCACGCGCGGCGTCGATGGCGATCGAATTGTCGGGGAAGTCATTGCCCATCACCTGGGCGATGCGGGCAAGCCTGCCTTCGACCTCATCCGAGGTCGCCGACAATTCCAGCGTCGAGCGGTCGGTGCCCGACAGGGTGAAACGCACGGCCGGGAAAGCGATGGCGATGCGCTTGACGGTGTCGGCGATGGCGGTCGCCTCGGCGCGCTCGGTCTTCATGAATTTGAGCCGGGCAGGCGTGGCGTAAAACAGGTCGCGCACCTCGACTGTCGTGCCGCGGTTGCTCGGCGCCGGGCGCACGCCCGACACCCGGCCGCCCTCGACGGTGATCTCGGCGCCGCTGTCGGCTGATCTGGTGCGCGAGCGGATGGCGAGCTTCGACACCGAGCCGATCGACGGCAAGGCCTCGCCGCGGAAGCCGAGCGAGCGGATGTCGAGGATGTCGTCACCGAGCTTGGAGGTGCAGTGGCGCGAGATCGCCAGCGCCAGCTCGTCCTCGGGCATGCCCGAACCGTCGTCGACGACGCGGATCAGATTGAGCCCGCCGCCTGCTGTCGCCACCTCGATGCGGCCGGCACCGGCGTCGAGCGCGTTTTCGACAAGCTCCTTGACCACGCTGGCCGGCCGCTCCACGACCTCGCCGGCGGCGATCTGGTTGATCATCGTTTCGGAAAGCTGGCGAATGGGCATGGCGGAACTATAGCGGGATTCGGTTGGGCGGCGACAGGGAGATTGCGCGGGGCAAGGGCATCCACAGCGGATTGGTGACACTGGCATCTTACAGGGGAGGCAGCGCTGCCCGTCATCCCCTGCCGGGACCTTCTCCCCGTAACGGGGAGAAGCAGGCTGGCCGCAGCCTTGGCGCTCTTCCTTCTCCCCGTTCACGGGGAGAAGGTGCCCGAAGGGCGGATGAGGGGCAGCGCGACGATGCAGACTGGGGACACAGCCGCTGTCCGCCTCACGCCTGCGCCGCCAGCCAGTCGCGCACCTTTTCAGCGCTTTCGCTCAGCACGCGATTCCTGGGCCAGGCGACATGGAACCCCTTGTTCGTCGTCATGACGTGGTCGGACAGCCGGACCAACAGCCCCGCCGCGATCAGCCGGTCGGTGAGGTGACGCCAGCCGAGCGCGATGCCCTGGCCTTCCATCACGGCCTGGATGACCAGCACATAGTCGTTGATGACCAGGCCGCGCTTGGCGACGGCGCCGTTCAGGCCGGCCGACTGGAACCATTCGTTCCAGGTTGCAGCAGGGCGATAGGGCTCGTCGAGGTGGATCAGATGGTGCAGGGTCATCTCGGCCGGCGTCATAGGCGTGCCGGCGCGCGCCAGATAGGCCGGGCCGGCGACCGGATAGACCTCTTCGTCGGCGATCTGCAACAGCTCGTAGTCGGGCCAGTCGGCGGCGTCGCCGCCGCGAATGCCGAGCGGAATGCCCTCGGCGACGAGGTCGAGGTCGCGGTCGGCAGTCTGGATGCGCAGGTCGATGCCGGGCAGGTCGTCGCGGAATTTCTGCAGTCGCGGCATCATCCAGAACGAGGCAAAGGCAGTCGAGGCCGACAGCGTCACATGCATGCCGCCGGCGCGGGCGCGCAGTTCTTCCGCCGACTTGCGGATATGCGACAGGCCGAGCGTGACGTCGGCATGGAACCGTTCGCCGGCCTCGGTCAAAAGCACCTGGCGGTGGCGGCGCTGGAACAGCTTGGCACTGAGCTGATCCTCCAGCCCGCGGATGGCGTAGGACACCGCGGCCTGGGTCATGCCGAGCTCGCGCCCGGCGGCGGTGAAGCTCGCCAGCCGCCCGGCGGCTTCGAAGACGATCAGGCTGCCGGCCGAGGGCAACAGGTGGCGCAGGCTTTGCATAAATCAAGCTTATGCAAGTGATGAGGATTTTCAAGCGTCACAGCATCGGATCCAAAGGCTAGCTTCATGCTGGAACGATTTGGAGCCTGACATGAGCGTCGCCACCGCAAAAGCCCCGAGCGAGCCCGCCAAGCGCCGCGAGCGCGGCGGCCGCAACGCCCGCCGCGAGCAGCGCTCGCATGGGCCCGAGGCGCATGGCCGGCCCTATATCACGAGGAACATCCCGACCTACGACATTCTCTCCGAGGACAACCTTGTCCGCATCGAGGCGACCGCCGACAGGATTCTTGCCGAGATCGGCATCGAGTTCCGCGACGATCCTGTGTCGCTGGATCACTGGAGACGGGCAGGGGCCAAGGTCGAGGGGGTGCTGGTCAAGTTCGAGCCCGGCCTGCTGCGCGAGGTGCTGAAGACAGCACCTGCAAGCTTCACCCAGCACGCCCGCAACCCCGAACGTTCGGTCGAGATCGGCGGCAAAAGCGTGGTGTTTTCGCCGGCCTATGGCTCGCCCTTCGTCATGGATCTCGACAAGGGCCGTCGCTACGGCACCATCGAGGATTTCCGCAATTTCGTGAAGCTGGCGCAGTCCTCGCCCTGGCTGCACCATTCCGGCGGCACCATCTGCGAGCCGGTCGACGTGCCGGTGAACAAGCGCCATCTCGACATGGTCTACAGCCACATCCGCTATTCCGACCGCGCCTTCATGGGCTCGGTGACCTCGGAAAGCCGTGCCGAAGATTCCATCGACATGGCGCGTATCGTTTTTGGCGAGGACTTCACCGACCGGAACTGCGTCATCCTGGGCAATGTCAACGTCAACTCGCCGCTGGTCTGGGACGCCACCATGACCACGGCTTTGCGCGCCTATGCCCGCGCCAACCAGGCGGCTGTCATCGTGCCCTTCATCCTCGGCGGCGCCATGGGCCCGGTGACCAATGCCGGCGCCATCGCCCAGTCGCTGGCCGAGACCATGGCCGGCTGTGCCCTGACCCAGCTCGAACGGCCCGGCGCGCCCGTCATTTTCGGCAATTTCCTGTCGTCCATGTCGCTGCGCTCGGGTTCGCCGACCTTCGGCACGCCGGAACCGGCGATCGGCTCGATGGTCATCGGGCAATTGGCCCGGCGGCTCAACCTGCCGCTGCGCTGCTCCGGCAATTTCACCACCTCCAAGCTGCCCGACGCCCACGCCATGAACGAAGGCACCATGTCGATGCTGGCGGCAGTGCATTGCGGCGCCAACTTCATCCTGCACTCGGCCGGTTTCCTCGACGGGCTGTTGTCGATGTCCTACGAGAAGTTCGTCATGGACGCCGATTTCTGCGGCGCGCTGCACACCTATCTCGACGGCGTCAAGATCGACGACAACCAGCTGGCGCTCGACGCCTTCCGCGAGGTCGGCCCCGGCAACCATTTCTTCGGCTGCGCCCACACCATGGCCAATTACGAGACGGCATTCTGGGATTCGGCCATTGCCGACAACGAGCCTTACGAGAAATGGGAGGCGGCAGGCTCGGTCGACGCCGCCACTCGCGCCAACCGGCGCTGGAAGACGATGCTCGCCGAATATGAGGCGCCGCCGCTCGACGAAGGCATAAACGAGGCGCTGCAGGACTTCATGACGCGCAGGAAGGCGTCGATGGAAGATGCCTGGTATTGAGGCCGCAACCTATGCAGGACACGGCCTTCGATCCCCTCGCTGCTCTGAAAACCTACCACGCGGCAATCGACGTGCTCGACTTCGCCGCCATCGAAGCCTGTTTCGCGCCTGACGCCTGTTATGTCTCCGATGGTGTCGGTGACGCCGTCGTCGGCCGCGACGCGATCCTCCAGGCATTTCGCGGCTATTTCGCCTGTTATGGCGACCAGGTTTCCAAGGACGAGCAGGTGGCGGCATTGTCACAGCGCTCCGCCTGGTCGCGCTGGCGGCTCGAGGCGACGCATGCCGTGTCAGGTGTCCGTCTTGTCAGGTCGGGCGAGGAGACGGTGACGTTCGACGTCGACGGCAGGATCATGCGTGTCGAGGTGAAGGATGACGCTGGCGCGCAAGGCAGCGGCCGATGAGGCGTGCTATTGAGGGCCATCACGCCAACGCCGAGGCCGCCATGAAAGCCGCTTTTGCAACTGCCATCCTGCCCTTTCTGGTCACGCCTGCCATGGCCGGCACCGCCGTCGAGGCGGTCAGGCCGTTCTACGACCATGTCGGGCTCGAACTCGATCCGGCCGAGCGCGGCCGTTTCGTCGATCCGGCCAAGGCGGTGCTCGACGCCCGCGACCAGCTCGAGAAATCGGAGCAGGGCGATTGCCTCGATGCCAACATGCCGCTCGACAGCACAGCCTATGACAAGGCCGAACTCGACAGGAGCCTGAAGATCATCGGCTCGGAAACAGGCGACACCGCGATCGTCGTCGCGGCGTTTACGGCTCAGGGCGAGCCGCATCGCATGCAGTGGAAGCTGAAGAAGGTCGACGGCGAATGGAAGGTCGCCGACCTGCTGTCGGTGACCAATGAATGGGCGCTCAGCCAGTATCAATGCCAGTGAGCGCCGCTATCCCTTCGATGCGTTCAGCCGCGGCCGCGATAGGGCGCGACACCCGTGTCGGGCAGCCACACGCCCTCCGGCGGCCTGCCGGTCTGCCAGAACACGTCGATCGGGATGCCGCCGCGCGGATACCAGTAGCCCGCGATGCGCAGCCACAGAGGTTTTGTCGCGGCGACGACGCGGCGGCCGATCATCACGGTGCAATCCTCGTGGAAGGCGCCGTGGTTGCGGAACGAGACCATGAACAGCTTCAGCGACTTGGATTCGACCAGCAGCCGGTCCGGGGCATAGTCGATGACGATGTGGGCGAAGTCGGGCTGGCCGGTGACAGGGCACAGCGAGGTGAACTCCGGGCAGGTGAAGCGCACGATGGCGGGCGGGCCGCCGAGGCGGTCGTAAGGCACGGTTTCGAGCACGGCGGTCTCGGGCGAGGCCGGCGTCTGCACCTGGGTGCCAAGCTGGGTGAGGCTGTCGGTGATGGTCATTGGGCGGCTCTTCTGGATGGGCCTGGCTCAATGCCCGAAAGGCGGCATGCGCCAGACTGCACGGGCCAGATTTTCAAGTGGCGTGTATTAGCGCCTGACAATGCGGGAAGGCAATGACCAGCAACGATCCGCTTCTCCAGCCCTACCAGCTCCGGCATCTCACGCTCAAGAACCGCATCATGTCGACGAGCCACGAGCCGGCCTATTCCGAGGACGGCATGCCCAAGGAGCGCTACCGGCTCTACCATGCCGAGAAGGCCAGGGGCGGCATGGCGCTGACCATGACGGCGGGCTCGGCCATCGTCTCGCGCGACAGCCCGGCCGCCTTCGGCAACCTGCACGCCTATGACGATGCCATCGTGCCCTGGATGGCCGAGCTGGCGGATGCCTGCCACGAGCATGACTGCAAGGTGATGATCCAGCTCACCCATCTCGGCCGGCGCACCGCCTGGAACAAGGCCGACTGGCTGCCGGTGCTGAGTGCCTCGCCGGTGCGCGAGGCCGCCCACCGCACCTTCCCCAAGACCGCCGAGGACTGGGACCTCGACCGCATCGTCGGCGACTATGCCTCGGCCGCCCAGCGCATGCAGGCAGCGGGGCTCGACGGCATCGAGTTCGAGGCCTATGGCCATCTGCTCGACGGCTTCTGGTCGCCTGCCACCAACCACCGCGACGATGTCTATGGCGGTTCGCTCGACAACCGCCTGCGCTTCACCTGGCGGGTCATCGATGCGGTGCGCGCCGCCGTCGGCCCGGATTTCCTCGTCGGCATCCGCATGGTCGCCGACGAGGATTTTGACAAGGGCCTGTCCAGGCAGGAGGGCGTCGAGATCGCCCGGCGGCTGGCCTCGTCGGGGAAATTCGACTTCCTCAACATCATCCGCGGCCATATCGACACCGATGCCGCACTGACCGGCGTCATCCCCATCCACGGCATGCCGTCCTCGCCGCATCTCGATTTCGCCGGCGACATCAGGGCGGCAACGAAGTTTCCGGTTTTCCACGCCGCACGCATCGCCGACGTTGCCACCGCCCGCCATGCCATTGCATCAGGCAAGCTCGACATGGTCGGCATGACACGCGCCCACATCGCCGACCCACACATCACCGCCAAGGTGATGGCCGGCGAAGAGCACCGGATAAGGCCCTGCGTCGGCGCCACCTATTGCCTCGACCGCATCTATGAAGGCGGCGGCGCGCTCTGCATCCACAATGCCGCCACCGGCCGCGAGGCGACGATCCCACATGTCATTGCCCGCACCGACGGGCCGCTGCGCAGAACCGTCGTGGTCGGCGCCGGCGCTGCCGGGCTGGAGGCGGCACGGGTCCTTGCCGAGCGCGGCCACAAGGTGACCGTTCTGGAGGCGGCGAGCCAGGCCGGCGGCCAGATCAGGCTGGCCGCCCAGAACCCGCGCCGGCGCGAGCTGATCGGCATCGTCGACTGGCGGCTGGCCGAGCTGGAGCGCCTCGGCGTCGAGATCCGCTACGACATCTGGGCCGGCTTGGACGACGTGCTGGCGCTCGATCCGGACGCCGTGGTGATCGCCACCGGCGGCCTGCCGCAGAACCCGCCGCTCGACGGCGGTGACGAGCTGGTGACCTCGAGCTGGGACATCATTGCCGGCAGCGTCAAGCCGGCCGAAAACGTGCTGCTTTATGACGACAATGGCGGCCACCAGGGCATGACCGCGGCCGAACTGATCGGCAAGGCCGGCAGCAGGCTCGAGCTTCTGACGCCGGAGCGCTTCTTTGCCCCCGAGATCGGCGGCATGAACCACGTGCCCTATATGGAGGCGTTTCACCGCCATGGCGTGAAGATCACCATCAACACACGGCTCAAGCAGGTGCGGCGCGACGGCAACCAGCTGGTGGCAACGCTTGTTTCGGATTTCGCCAAGGGTTGGAGCGAGGAGCGCCGCGTCGACCAGGTGGTGGTCGAGCATGGCACGCTGCCGCTCGACGAGCTCTATCTCGAGCTCAAGCCTTTGTCGAAGAATTCAGGCGCCATCGACTACACCAGCCTGATCCATGGCGGTGACATCTTCCCTGACAACAATCCGGATGGCCGTTTCCTCTTGCTGCGCATCGGCGACGCGGTCCAGGCGCGCAACATCCACGCCGCCATCTATGACGGCATCCGCTTCGGCCTCAGGATCTGACGGTCTCCGCCGTCAGCCAGCGTACGAATTCGCGCAGGCCCGGCCGGTCCTCGCTGCCGGGGCGGAAGGCGAGCCGGTAGGGCGCTTCGCCGGCGATGCGGTTGGGCGAGGCCATGACCAGCCGGCCGGTGCCGAGTTCGCGTTCGGCCAGCACCTCAGGCACCAGCGCCACGCCCAGGCCGGCAACCGCCGCCTCGACCACCATCGAGAACTGCTCGAAGCGATGGCCCCGCAAGGTCGTGCGCGGGTCGATGCCGGCGGCCTGGAACCATTGCAGCCACAGCGTCGGCCGCGTCGACTGCTGCAAAAGCGGCAGCGCGGCGAGTTCGGCGTCATCGAGTGCTGCGCGGCCATCGAGCAGGGCAGGTGAGGCGACCACCACCAGAACCTCGTCGAACAGCCTGACGATGCCTGCCTGTCCCGCCCCGGCCGGACCGCGCTGGATCGCGGCATCGAAAGCTTCGGTTTCGAAGTCGACGGTTTCCAGCCGCACCGCGAGGTCGATGGCGACATGCGGGTGGGCGGCGTGGAAGCCGGCGAGCCTGGGGATCAGCCAGCGGTCGGCCAATGTCGGCAGCACCGCGATGCTGAGCACGTCGGACTGGCCGCCGAAAGCCATGGTGCGCACCGCCGCCTCATGCAGGCTGTCGAGAATGGCCTCGGCATCGCGGGCAAAGCGCCGGCCGGCATCCGACAAGGCCAGCCGCTGCCTGACACGGTGGAACAGCGCCACGCCGAGCCGGTCCTCCAGCTGCCCGATCGAGCGGCTGACCGAGCTCTGCGTCAGGCCGAGCTGATCGGCGGCGCGAATTGTCGTGCCGAGGCTGGCGCAGGCGCGAAACGCCTCAAGCTCTGCAATCGTTGGGACATAGCTGCGGCGCATCGCCTGGCCTTTGACCGAGTTGATCGAATTTACGCATAAACTATGCGAGATTACTTGTTAGCGAAATGTGCCGAAGCGGTCTAGGATGTCTGGGAAATCACCCATTCTCCGGAGGAACCATGAGCGCATCCACACCGGCCGGCGGCGGCAGCTTTGTCTGGGCCGACCCGTTCCTGATCGAAGACCAGCTGACCGAGGACGAGCGCATGGTGCGCGACGGCGCCGCAGCCTTTGCCGCCGACAAGCTCGCGCCGCGCATCGAGGAGGCCTATCTCGACGAGAAGACCGATCCGGCGATCTTCCGCGAAATGGGCGAGGCCGGCCTGCTCGGCATCACCGTTCCCGAGGAATATGGCGGCCTTGGCGCCGGCTACGTCACCTATGGTCTCGTCGCCCGCGAGGTCGAGCGCGTCGATTCCGGCTATCGCTCGATGATGTCGGTGCAGTCGTCGCTGGTGATGTACCCGATCTATGCCTATGGCTCCGAGGAGCAGCGCAAGAAGTACCTGCCCAAGCTCGCCTCGGGCGAGTGGATCGGCTGCTTCGGCCTGACCGAGCCGGATGCGGGTTCCGACCCGGGCGGCATGAAGACCCGCGCCGAGAAGACCGCCAATGGCTACAGGATCTCCGGCTCGAAGATGTGGATCTCGAACGCGCCGATCGCCGACGTCTTCGTCGTCTGGGCCAAGTCTGCAGCCCATGACAACCAGATCCGCGGTTTCGTGCTCGAAAAGGGCATGAAGGGCCTGTCGGCGCCGAAGATCGGCGGCAAGCTGTCGCTGCGCGCCTCGATCACCGGCGAGATCGTCATGGAGGGCGTCGAAGTCGGCGAAGACGCGCTGCTGCCCAACGTCTCGGGCCTCAAGGGTCCGTTCGGCTGCCTCAACCGCGCCCGCTACGGCATCTCCTGGGGCGTTCTGGGCGCGGCCGAGGATTGCTGGCACCGTGCCCGGCAATACGGCCTCGACCGCAAGCAGTTCAACAAGCCGCTGGCCGGTACCCAGCTCTACCAGAAGAAGCTGGCCGACATGCAGACCGAGATCGCGCTCGGCCTGCAGGGATCCTTGCGCGTCGGCCGCCTGATGGACGAGCATAAATTCGCGCCCGAGATGATCTCGATCGTCAAGCGCAACAATTGTGGCAAGGCCCTCGACATCGCCCGTATCGCCCGCGACATGCATGGCGGCAACGGCATCCAGATCGGCTACCACGTCATGCGCCATGCGCAGAACCTGGAGACGGTCAACACCTATGAAGGCACGCATGACGTGCATGCGCTGATCCTGGGCCGCGCCCAGACCGGCCTGCAGGCGTTCTTCTAGAGCGTCTTGCGCAATTCCGGACGGAAAACCGCTTCGCAGTTTTCCTGGAATTGCTCCTGGCGTCAGCCGCAACCCGAAATCGCCTGATACGGCCGCGAAGCAAGCGCTTCGCGGCCGCTTTTTGCTTGGCGCCGCAAACTGCCCGCGCATGCAGAATGGCTTTCGCTTTCAGGTTTAGGAAGTGCGAATATATTTCGACTTACACGCGAATTGTTTCATTGGCTTGAAACACTGGCGGCGGCTGCCAACCTCAAACGGTTACATCGCATCGATAACTCCGGACCTGGGCGGCAGTTTCGCCTGCGTGCGGGGAGAATAATCTGTGAGCGATCAGACCAGGGCTGAGAACGCCAACCAGATCTTGTGGTTCGGCGACAACCTGATGACCATCCGTGTGCCGGCCGGCGCCGGCGACGACCAGATCAGTGTCATCGAATGCCGCATGCCGCATGGCGAAACGACGCCGCTGCACATCACGCTCAGCGGCGACGAAGTCATTCACATGCTCGAAGGCACGATGCAGTTCTTCGTCGACGGCAAGGACTTCCCTGCCCATGTCGGCCAGACGGTGATGGCGCCCAAGGGGCTGCCGCACAATTTCAGGATCGAATCGACTGACGCCGCGACCTGCCTGATCGTCACCCAGAGTGGCGCCTTCGAGCAGATGGTGCGCCAGATGAGCCTGCCGGTGCGGGCGGACGTCCTGCCGTCGAGGGGCGAACGGGACGCAAGCAGGCGCTTCTTCGACAGCTCAGTGCAACGCAACATCGAGGTCGTCGGCGCTCCGCTACCATAGCGCCGACATCAGGCTGGACGGGTGCGGGGGCGTGTCCGTCCAGCCATCTCTTCAAAGGCTGCAAACAAACAGCGGTTCGCCGAACAGGTCAGGCTCGACGTCGAGGCCGAGGCCCGGCCCGCCGGGCACAGCCATCATGCCGCCTGAAATGGCAAATTCGCCGGTTGCATTGGCCACCGTCACCCAGTTGTGGAAGTCGACCGTGTGCTGCCTGAGATGCTCGGGCGTCGACAACAGCAGGCCCGAATAGGCCGCCGTGTCGATCTGGGCGCCGCCGGTGTCCTCGATCGTGACCTTCAGGTTTTTGGATATGGCGATGTCGCGCAAAAGTTTTGCGCGCGTGAGCCCGCCCACCCGCGCAAGCTTGATGGTGATGCCGTCGACGAGCCCGTCTGATATCGCGCGGATGAGCATGTCGGCGCTGTCGATGGTCTCATCCAGCACCAGCGGCCGGTCGGTGGCGCGGCGGATGGCGAGATTTTCCTCATAACTCGCGCAAGGCTGCTCCAGTGTGTAGTCGAGATTTCGTGTCGCCATCAGGAAGCGCCGCGTCTCCGCTGTGCCCCAGCTGGCATTGGCGTCGCAGAACAGCACCGTGTCGGTGGGTACTGCTGCCCGCACCGCTTCGAGCCTCGCGATGTCCTCGTTGACGTCGAGGCCGACCTTGACCTGCAGCCGGCGATAACCCTCGGCGATGTATTTTGTCGCCCTTATGGCCATCGCCTCGGGCGCCTGCTGGGCAATCGAGCGGTAGAGCGCAAGCTGCTCGCCCTCGGCGCCGCCTGAGAGCGCGGCCAGCGACAGGCCTGAACGTTTGCCGGCCAGGTCCCAGAGCGCCATGTCGATGGCCGACTTGGCGTAAGGATGGCCCTTGAGCAACAGCTCCATGCGCCGGTAAAGCGCCTCGATGCCGGAGGCTGCACAGCCGAGCAGCTGCGGCGCCAGCTCCTTCATCGCCTCGCGGGCGCCAGCGGCAAAGGCCGGGTCGTAGAAGCTGCCGAGCGGCGCCATCTCGCCATAGCCCCTGGCACCGTCGCGGCTGGTGATCTCGACGATTGTCGAATCGAAGCCTTCGGCACTTCGACCGCCCGAGCAGCGATAGGTGCCGTCGCGAAACGGCTGCCATTGCCTGTAGATGCGGATGCCTGAAATGGTCGCGTCGGCCATGTTGTCCCCTGGGCGAAGCCTGATCGTGGCCAAGGATAAACCGGGCAGTCGGCCGCCGCGGCGAGGGAAACGGCGCTTGGCCGCGTCGTTTTCCTGACAGGTCGGGCTCTCCAGTGCAGGGTTCTTTTGCTTTCGTATGAGACGCGAATTGTTTCAGCTTTCGGATACAGCGTTCGGTTTCGCTGAATTCGAGCGGATACGGTCGCCGCTTAGATCGGGGCACCGCGGATTTTCAGACCGCGCTGCTCGAAAGGACGAGAAATGACCATGCATGCGAAGACCGACAGTGACGGCGAGTTGTTGTGGTTTGCCGGCTCTCTGGCAACCATCAAGGTATCGGGTGAGGCGGGAGCCGACACGATCAGCGTCATCGAACATCTGATGCCCTATGGCTCATCGCCGCCGCTGCACATCCATGTCAACGAAGACGAGGTGTTCCATATCCTCGACGGCGTGATGCGCTTCAATGTCGGCGGCAAGGAGCTCGTGGGTCGCGCCGGCCAGACCATGATGGCGCCGAAGGGTGTTCCGCACAGCTACCGCGTCGAATCCGCCGAGGGTGCCCGTTGCCTGACCGTCACCACGCGCGGCGACTTCGAGCGCCTGGTGCGGGAGATCGGCGTGCCCACCGACAAGGCGGAGTTGCCGCCTCAGGTCGCGCCGACGCCGGAGGCCATCACGGCGCTCACCGAGGCCTGTGCCCGCAACGGCATCGACATCATCGGCGCGCCGCTGTCCTGACCCGTCTTGAAGAGCCGGTCGTCCCGGCCGGCTCTTTTCTCGTAAAACGTGCTCGTTGCAAGGCGGCCCGGCTTGGCCGCATCCTGTGCCAGGGATGATCGACCTCTCGGGTCGTATTTCCTGTAGTATCGGCCAGGTCTTGCCGCCATATCAGGCCAACGAACGGGACGTGACGCGATGACAAGTGCTTTCCTCTCCCATCTCCAGACGGAACTGTCCGGCCTCAAAACCGCCGGGCTCTACAAGTCCGAGCGCGTCATCACCTCGACGCAGGGTGCCGAGATCGAGGTCGGCGGCGAAAAGGTGCTGAACTTCTGCGCCAACAACTATCTCGGCCTCGCCGACAGCCATGAACTGCGTGACGCCGCCAAGTCAGCCCTCGACCGTTATGGCTACGGCATGGCCTCGGTGCGCTTCATCTGCGGCACCCAGGAAGAGCACAAGCAACTGGAGGCAAAACTCTCCGGCTTCCTCGGCATGGAGGACACCATCCTCTATTCCTCCTGCTTCGACGCCAATGCCGGCCTGTTCGAGACGTTGCTCGGCGAAGAGGACGCGATCATCTCGGATGCCCTCAACCACGCCTCGATCATCGACGGCGTCAGGTTGTCCAAGGCCAGGCGCTTTCGCTACGCCAACAACGACATGGCAGCACTTGAGGAGGAGCTGAAGAAGGCCGAAGGCAGCCGCTTCAAGCTGATCGCCACCGACGGTGTGTTCTCGATGGACGGCATCATCGCCAATCTCAAGGGCGTCTGCGATCTCGCCGACAGATACGGCGCGATGGTGATGGTCGACGACAGTCATGCCGTCGGCTTCGTCGGCAGGAACGGGCGCGGCACCCCGGAGCATTGCGGCGTCGAGGGCAGGGTCGACATCATCACCGGCACGCTCGGCAAGGCGCTGGGCGGCGCCTCCGGCGGCTACACCTCGGGCAGACGCGAGGTCGTCGACTGGCTGCGCCAGCGCTCGCGGCCCTATCTGTTCTCCAACACGCTTGCCCCTTCCATAGCCGGCGCCTCGATCAGGGTGCTCGAGCTGATCGCCGAAGGCGCGGACCTGCGCCAAAAACTCTATGCCAATGCTGAGCGTTTCCGCGCCGGCATGGGCAAGCTCGGCTTCAAGCTTGCCGGCGCCGACCACCCGATCATCCCGGTCATGCTCGGAGATGCCACGGTGGCCCAGGAGATGGCGGCGCGCATGCTGAAGCGCGGCATCTATGTCATCGGCTTTTCGTTCCCGGTGGTGCCCAAGGGGCAGGCGCGCATTCGCACGCAGATGTCGGCGGCGCATTCTTCAGCCGATATCGATCGCGCGATCGCGGCCTTCGCCGAGGTCGGGCGCGAACTCGAGGTGATCTGGTAGCACTGCCGGGATTGCGAAAAGCGATTCCGGATCAAGCGATTCCGAGGACAAGACAATGTCGAACATGATGCGCGCACTGGTAAAGGCGAAGGCTGAACCGGGGATCTGGATGGCAGAGGTGCCGGTGCCGGAGATCGGCCCCAATGACGTTCTGATCAAGGTCAGGAAGTCGGCGATCTGCGGCACCGACGTCCATATCTACAATTGGGACCAGTGGGCGCAGAAGACCGTGCCGGTGCCGATGGTGACGGGACACGAATTCGTCGGCACCGTCGCCGATTTCGGCGCCGGGGTGAAGGACTACAAGGTCGGCCAGCGTGTTTCCGGCGAAGGCCACATCGTCTGCGGCCATTGCCGCAACTGCCGGGCCGGGCGGGGACATCTCTGCCGCAACACGCTCGGCGTCGGCGTCAACCGGCCGGGTTCCTTCGCCGAATATGTCGCCATTCCCCAGCACAATGTCGTGCCGATCCCCGACGACGTCTCCGACGAAATCGCCGCGATCTTCGACCCGCTCGGCAATGCGGTGCACACCGCGCTGTCCTTCGACCTCGTCGGCGAGGACGTGCTGGTGACAGGCGCCGGGCCGATCGGCATCATGGGCGCGCTGGTCGCCCAATGTGTCGGCGCCCGGAAGGTCGTCATCACCGACATCAACCCGACCCGGCTGGCGCTGGCCCGCAAGATGGGCATCCATCACGTCGTCGACGCCTCGAAAGAGAAGCTGCGCGACGTGATGCGCGAGGAAGGCATGACCGAGGGATTTGACATCGGCCTCGAAATGTCGGGCTCGGCGGTTGCCTTCCGCGACATGATCGACACCATGAACAATGGCGGCAAGATCGCCATTCTCGGCATTGCCCCGACCGGATTCGAGATCGACTGGAACAAGGTCATCTTCAAGATGCTGCATCTCAAGGGCATCTATGGCCGCGAGATGTTCGAGACCTGGTACAAGATGATCGCGCTGGTGCAGGGGCCGCTCGACGTCAGCGGCCTGATCACCCACCGCATCGGCATCGACGACTATCAGGCCGGGTTCGACGCCATGCGGAGCGGCAATTCCGGCAAGGTCGTCATGGATTGGTAGGGGGGATTGGCAGGGTATTTCCATGGAAAGTTTTTTCACTGTGAGGTGAAAAATTCGAACAAAGCGCCGTTGCCAGCCGAAGCCCTGATTTGCTATTGAAGCGGGCCCTTCGGCCTGGAACTAACGATGCGCCGTCACATACGCACCCTTACTGCCCGGCATGAGCCGAAAGGCCAGATGCTCTCGCACGTCAAGTCGGGATCGGGCGCGATCGTCGGTCTGGCGGCTGTCGGCGGCCTCGCATCGGTCACCGGCCTGCCGATGCTGATTGCGCCGCTTGGCGCAACCGCGGTTCTGCTGTTCGGCCAGCCGGCCAGCCCGCTGGCCCAGCCGATCAACATCTTTGCCGGTTATTTCATCGCCACGCTGATCGGCGTCGCCGCTGCGATGGCTTTCCCCGGCCTGTGGGAAATGTCGGCGGTGGCGGTCGGTGTTTCGATCGCGCTGATGCTGATGTTCCGCGTCACCCATCCGCCGGCAGGCGCCATCCCGCTGGTGGCGACAGCCACGCCCTATCAGGGCAGCACATTGTTCATCGTCGTGCTGCTGAGCTGCATCAGCCTGCTTGTGCTGGCGCTTGTCCATCACTGGATCCCGCCGCGCGCCCAATATCCGCGCCGCGTCGATTGACGCTTTGACCTTGCCTCGGTTGCCGCCGCCGCTCTAGCTTGGGCGGCGGCATGAAGAGGTTTGACATGACATGTGAGTCGCAGATCGCAGCTGTTCGCCCGGGCAGGGGCGCATGAGCGGCCGTCTCGTCCTGCTCGGCACCAAGGGCGGGCCGGCGATCAGGCCGGGCGGCCCATGGCCGACATCGACGCTGCTCGAACTCGGCGGCCGCACTGTTGTCGTCGATTGCGGGCTCGGCGTGACGCGCGGCGTGACCGATGCCGGGCTCAGCCTCAAGGCGCTCGACCTCGTTTTCATCACCCATCTCCATTCCGACCATGTGCTCGAGCTCGGGCCGCTGCTGCATACCGCGTGGACGGCAGGGCTTGCCACACCGGTCACACTTTTCGGCCCGGTCGGATTGAATCGATACTGGCAGAGTTTCGTGCAAGCGCTTGAATTCGACATCGAAATCCGCATCGTCGACGAAGGCCGCCCGGATCTGCGCAAAATGGTCGAAGTGGTCGAGTTCGGCGAAGGCGAGGTGCTTAGCGACGGCGATCTGTCGGTTACCGCCCTGCGTGTCGACCATCCGCCTGTCACCGAGTGTTTCGCCCTGCGCTTCGAGCACCAGGGCACTTCGATCGTCTTTTCGGCCGACACGGCGTTTTTCCCGCCTTTGGCGGACTTTGCCCGCGGCGCCGACATCCTGCTGCATGAGGCGATGCTGGAGGAAGGTGTCGAGCGGCTGGTGGCGCGCACCGGCAATGGCGCGCGGCTGCGCGAACATCTGATGGCAAGCCACAGCCTGGCCGGCGAGGCGGGCATCATTGCGGCGCGTGCCGGCGTCGGCCGCCTTGTGCTCAACCACCTCATTCCGGCTGACGATCCCGACATCGGCGAGGCCGATTGGGTCGAAGCGGTCAGGAAAACATGGAATGGTCCCTTGACGATTGGTCGCGACGGGCTTGTTGTGACTGACAAGGGCGAAGACGCCCCCTAACCGGGAGGACGTGCATGAAACTGGCGACGCTGAAGAACGGTTCGCGTGACGGGAAACTGGTCATCGTCTCGCGCGACCTGACGCGATACACCGATGCCTCGTTCCTGGCACCCAACCTGCAGGCGGCGCTCGACGACTGGCGCCGCATCTCCCCGCATCTCGCGGCTTTGGCCGGCTCGCTCGAAATCGGCGCGGTGCCGTCGTCGCGCTTCCACGAGCATGACGCCCATTCGCCCCTGCCGCGCGCCTACCAGCGTCTCGGCGGCGGCGATGCCTTTGCCGGTCCGCGCGATCCGATCGAACTGCCCGGCAAGATCCGCGACGCGAGTATCGAAGCCGCGGTCGCCGTCATCGTCGGCGACGTTGCCATGGCGGCGACCGAAGAGGCGGCGAAGGAGGCGGTGGCGCTGATCGTGCTCTCCACCGATACCATCCTCGATGGCGGCCAGGCCGGCACTTCGGCGCTGTCGCCTGTCGCGGTCACCCCTGATGAGCTGGGCGGCGGCTGGGACGGGGCCGTGCATCTGCCGCTGATTGCCGGGGCGCGCAACGTCACCTCCGTCTGGACCAGCTTTCCCAAGCTGATTGCGGACGCCGCCGCAACCCGCGCGCTCGGCACCGGGGCCATCGTCAGGGGCGCGGTCGAAACGCTGTCGGTGTCGCTCGGCGACACGCTGCGCGTCGAGATGAAAGACAAGGCCGGCCACTCGATCTTCGGTGCCATCGAACGCCAGGTCGGCAGGTTCGAGCCGGCCTGAGACCGCTGCCCGGATGGAGTTGACCAGCCATTTCAGCCGCATGGCGCGGAACAGTCTGTGGTCCAACGACCGCATCTACCGCGCCGTGCTGGCCTTGCAGCCGGGTGAGCTCGAGGCCGAACGGACGAGCTTTTTTCCCTCGCTCAAGGAGACGCTCAACCACATCCTCGAAGTCGACCTGTTCTATCTCGACATGATCGAGGAGGGCGGCGAGGGGCAGAAGCTGTTCGACCGATATGTTGCCTTCGACACGGCGCAAAGCCTTGCCGCGGCGCAAGCCGAATTCGACCGGCGGCTGGTCGCCCGTTGCGATGGTCTGAGTGCTGTCGATCTCGACAGGCGGGTGCTGTCGGATCGCGGTGAGGCCGGCCAGATCCCCGAGCGCATCGGTGACCTTTTGGCCCATCTGTTCATCCACCAGATCCATCATCGCGGCCAGGTCCATGCGATGCTGTCGGGTAGTTCGGTGGATCCGCCGCAGCTCGACGAGTTCTTCCTCGACTACGATCTGCGTTTCAGGGGCGAAGAGGTCGAGCGGCTAAAACTTTAGGCAAGCGCCACATCGTAGCACGCAAATGCCGGATCGGCCGTGAGGATCGACAGCTTCTCGACCTGCGCCTGCGCGATGAGCAGCCGGTCGAACGGGTCGCCATGATGGCGGGGCAGTTCTGTCACTTTCTGGGCATGCTCGATGGTGATGGCAAGCGGCGTAAACTGCATCCTGGGAAGAAGGAAGCCGAAGTCGGTCGGCACGTCCAGCTTGCCTATGCTCTGCTTGATCGCGATCTCCCAGACGCTCGCCGCACTGGCATATACAATCGCCGACGATGCCAGAATGTCCCGGTGGGCTGATCGCAGGCGGGGATCGTCGTTGATCGACCACAGAATGACATGCGTGTCGGCGAGAAAGGCCTCGCCGCTCACGTCATGTATTCCTTGAAGTCGTCAAGCGGTTCGTCAAAATCGTCAGCGATCCAGATCTTGCCCTTGAGCGCACCGATCCGCGGGAGCAACGCCGGTTCCGGCTCAGGCGGCATGACGCGCGCTACGGCCTTGCCGTGGCGCGTGACGATGATTTCTTCGCCGGCTTCCGCCCGCTTGATCAGTTCGGAGAACTTGGCCTTGGCTTCTGCGACCGAAACATTCATGGCCCAACCCTACGACAACAATGTTGTCCTTATGACCATAATTTAGGTCATAACAGGGCTTCACGCAAATATGAGCCCCAGTCGCAGGGCCGGTCAGCCCTTGCTCTGCTGGATTGCCATATAGAGATTGGTGCAGCGTGTACCCGAACGGCAATAGGCGAAAACAGGACCGTCCATCTCGTCGAGCGCGTCGGCCATGTCGGCAACATTGTCGCCGGTCATGGCGCCGCTGATGACCGGGATGTAGCGGAAGGCGAGGCCGGCGGCTTCGACGGCGGCCTTGACGCTGTCCGCGGAAGGCTGGCCGGGCTGCTCGTCGTCGGGCCGGTTGCAGATGACACTCTTGAAGCCGGCGGCCTTGATGGCGGCAACTTCATCAGGGGTTATCTGGCCTGAAACCGAGTAGTCGTCGGTGATCTGACGGTATTCCATCTTGGTCCTCACAGTTTGTTGGCCGCCGCGGCGGCGCGTCGGCGCCAGTCTTGCCACTGCTGGCGCCGCGGGGCAACTGCTGTTGGGCCGGTGTCAGGCAGCCGGGCGCTGCCAGGACGGGAAGGGGTCGGCGAGATCGCGCCATTTGCCTGGGGTAAAAGACGAGGCGTCGACAAGACAGTGGTCGAGCTCGGCGCGGATTTGCTGCTCGTTCATCGGATGGCAGCCGATGAAGACGATCTCCTGGCGGCGGTCGCCCCAGACCGGGTCGAGATAGGGCGTCATCGCCTCATGCCACTCGGGGTGGTCGGGCCATTGCCCGCGCGGCACCGCCGACCACCACAGGCCGCGCTTGCCGGTGCGCACCAGGGCGCCGGCCTGGCTGATCTCGCCGACGAAATCGGACCTTGTGGCGA
The DNA here is from genome assembly GCF_014138625.1 of Aminobacter ciceronei. Taxonomy (GTDB): domain Bacteria; phylum Pseudomonadota; class Alphaproteobacteria; order Rhizobiales; family Rhizobiaceae; genus Aminobacter; species Aminobacter ciceronei. The sequence continues at coordinate 75,068 of NZ_JACJHY010000004.1, read as the reverse complement.
GCCAGAAAAAGCCCTTGGCGCGGATCACTCCGGGCCATTGCCGGTTGATGAAGCCGTGCAGCTTCTCGGGGTCGAACGGCCGCCGCGCGCGATAGACAAAGGAGCGGATGCCATATTCCTCGGTTTCGGGCACGTGATCGCCAAAGCCGTTCAACTCCTTGAACCACAACGGATGCTGTTCGGCCTTTTCGAAATCGAACAGGCCGGTGCCGAGGACTGTGTCTGTCGGCACGCGGCCGAAATCGGTCTCGACCAGCCGGGCATCGGGGTTGAGCGCGAAGACGATCTTGCGTGCGGCGTCGCGGTCGGCAGCACTGGCTGACGACGCCTTGTTGAGCACGACGACGTCGGCAAATTCGATCTGCTCGACGAGAAGGTCGACCAGAGCGCGATCGTCGCCGGCGCCGGCGCCGGCCTGCTCGCCGCGGTCGCTGAGAAAGTCGGATGACGCATAGTCCTTGAGCAGGTTGGCGGCGTCGACGACAGTCACCATGGTGTCGAGGCGGGCGACGTCGGACAGGCTTTGGCCGTTCTCGTCGCGGAACTGGAAGGTCGAGGCGACGGGCAGGGGCTCGGAAATGCCTGTCGATTCGATCAGCAGGTAGTCGAAGCGGTTCTGCCCGGCGAGCGCGCGCACCTCCTTGAGCAAATCGTCGCGCAAGGTGCAGCAGATGCAGCCATTGGTCATTTCGACAAGTTGCTCGTCAGTGCGCGACAGGTCGGCGCCGCCGTCGCGGACCAGCGCTGCGTCGATGTTGACCTCGCTCATGTCGTTGACGATGACGGCGACGCGCAGGCCGTCGCGGTTGTTGAGGATGTGGTTGAGAAGCGTGGTCTTTCCTGCACCGAGGAAACCGGACAGCACTGTCACGGGCAGTCGTGTCGGCTTGTTTGGGACGGGCATTGGTCATTCCCTTCGATGTGGGTAGCCGGCGACGGATGCCGCCGGCCAGGACGTTGGGGAAGAGCCCGGCGGCGAACGCCGCCGGCCGGGACGTGGGCGAAACATCCGGCGGCGAATGCCGCCAGATGTGCGAGTCGCTGCTCAGTGCGTTTCGCCGGAGCCGCCGACGGCAACGAGGTTGAAGGGCTTGCCTTCGAGCGCGATGTCGTCGCCTTGCTTGAAGCTCTCAGCATCGACGATATGCAGCACGCTCTTGAGGGGATCGGAGACGACGATGCGGCTGCCGGCAACCGCGATGCGCGGGCGCGGGTCGCTCCAGTGGCCGTCCATGGAGTAGGGTTCGGTCAGCTTCAGCGAGGCGTCGATCTTGCCCGCGATCACGTCGATGCGGTGCAACTGGCCGTCCTCGGTGAAGACATAGGCAAATTTCGCCTGCACCGGATCGACGGTGAAATGCACCCGGCGCGTCGGCAGCTCGATCAGCCGGAAGGCGTCTTCCGACTTCGGGTCGATCAGCACGACAGCACTTGGGCCATAGTTGCCGAGGAAATATTGCAGGCCGCGGCCGCCGACCAAAGTCGTCGATTTGCCCGCGGGCAAGGCCTTGTCATAAGGCAAAAGCTCGATCTTGCCGTCGCCTGAGGTGATAAGAAGCCCTTCGGCGCAGGCAATGGCCACCAGGTTGCCCGAGGATGCTTCGCCATGCAGGTCGGGGCAGGCATGGATATCGCCGACGGTCGCACCGGCGCGATCGACGACACGAATACCTATTGGCAGCTCGTCGGGTTTGTCCGTGTTGGGCTCCGATATCAGTACGTCGTCGCCAAGGGCGATCGCGACGCCATGGTGGGGAGCGTCGGTCACCACCTCGCGGATGGCCGGCTTGCCGTCCAGAATGTCAGCCTCGCGGGTGACGCGCGCCTTGCCTTCGCCGTCGAAGAACAGGGCGATGTCGCCGTCATGGTCGACGAAATGCGACGGCTTCTTGCCCTCGAAGGCGACGTCGAGCAGCCTGGGTGCCTCGACCTTGATGTCGCCGTGGTCGCCATGGTCGCCGAAGGCGATGCCGCTCGACAGCACCGAGATCACGTCGCCCTTGCCTTGGACGGCAAAGATGCTGCGGCCGCTGTCTGAGCGGTAGAGGCTGGTTGGCGCCTTGACGTCGAAGGTTTCGATCGTCTTGCCGGTTTCCATGTCGAGGGCATGGACGACTGAGGCTGCATGGTCGGAGACGAACAGCCGCCATGCCGTCTTTTCCTCTGAAGAGGCGGGGGCGGTGGCGAGGCCGATCAGCATGGCGAGCGCGGACGCCGTGGAGAGCAGGTGTTTCATGATATCCTCATAAATGTTATTACATAACAGATTGTGCGAGAAGAAAAGGCGAGGTTTTGCGCCCCGCCTTCACCAGGCTGGTCGGGTCGTGCGGCAGCCCGATCGCGCGGGCCGCCGGTGCTTCGGACGGGCAGTCCTAGCTGCCGAGGATCGCGCCCTTGATGGTGGCGATGTTGGACTTCATCATCTCGATATAGGTTGCGGCAGGGCCGTCGGCCTTGGACAGGGCATCGGAGTAGAGCGTGCCGCCGACCTTGACCCCGGTTTCGGCCGAAATCTGCTCGACAAGGCGCGGATTGGTGATGTTTTCGACGAAGATCGCCGACGCCTTGTCGCCGCGAACCTGCGAGATCAGGGCCGCCACGTCGGCAGCGGAGGCCTCGGCCTCGGTCGAAATGCCTTCGGGGGCCAGGAAGGTCAGGCCATAGGCGTTTTCGAAATAGCCGAAGGCGTCATGCGAGGTGATGACGGTGCGCTTCGCCTCGGGGATCGATGCCACCGCTTCCTTGACCTCGGTCTCGGCCGCGGTGAGTTTGGCCGTATAGGCGTCGGCGTTGCTCTTGTAGGCATCGCAACCGGCGGCATCCGCCGCGCAGAAGGCGTCGGCGATGTTCTTCACATAGATCTTGGCATTGGCGATCGACTGGAAGGCATGCGGGTCGAGGTCGCCGTGATGGTGGTCATCACCGCCTGCCTCAGCGGCGTGCTCATGTTCTTCCTTCATCTTGATCGGCTCGACGCCCTTTGTCAGCTCGACGACCGACGCCTTGGTGGCGCTGGCCTCGACAAGCCGCTGCAGGAAACCCTCGAACTGCAGGCCGTTGACCAGCACGACATCGGCCTTGGACATCTTCACCGCATCGGCGGGCGAAGGTTCATAGACATGGGCGTCGCCGTCGGGGCCGACGAGTGTGGTCAGCTCGATGCGGTCGCCGCCGACATTTCTGGCGAAATCGCCGATGATCGAGAAGCTCGCCACTACTTTCAGCGGTTCGGCTGCGGCCGAAATCGTGGTCAGCGACGTTAATGTTATAACGCTCATAAGCGAGGCGAAGCCAATTGTTCTGAGCATGTGTCTCTCCATGTTGAAGCGGATCAGGCGGTGCGGTGGCGGTGGCGGCGCAGCTTGGTGTTGAAGACGCCGCGTGTGCCGAAAAGGATGGAGGCGAGATAGATCGCGCCTGAAGACAGGATGATGGCCGGGCCCGAGGGCAGGGAGGCGTGGTAGGACACCAGCAGGCCGGCGATGCAGGAGATGGCGCCGAAGCCGAAGGCGAGAACGCACATCGGCTCGACGCGCGCCGTCCAGAAGCGTGCCGCGGCTGCCGGCAACATCATCAGGCCGACCGAAAGCAGCGTACCGAGCGCCTGGAAGCCGCCGACGAGATTGAGCACGACGAGGCCGAGGAAGATGAAATGGACAGGCGTGCCGAGCCGGCTGACCGAGCGCAGGAACAGCGGATCGAGGCATTCGGCGACGAGGGCGCGCCAGAAGATGGCGAGGGTCAGCAGCGTCAGGCCCGATATCAGCGCGATCAGCGTCAGCGCGTCGTCATTGAGCGCCAGCACGGTACCGAACAGCACATGCATCAGGTCGACGCTCGAGCCGCGCAGCGACACGATCAGCACGCCGAGCGCCAGCGAGATCAGGTAGAAGGCGGCCATCGAGGCGTCTTCGCGCTGCACGGTGAAGCGTGACACAGCACCTGCGCCGAGCGCCACGATGACGCCGGCGATCAGCCCGCCAATGGTCATCGGCACGATCTGCAGGCCATAAAGCAGGAAGCCGGCGGCAGCACCGGGCAGGATGGCGTGCGCCATGGCGTCGCCGGTCAGGCTCATGCGCCGCAGCATCAGGAAGACGCCGACCGGGCAGGCGCCCAGTGCCAGCATCAGCGAACCGGCCAGCGCGCGCTGCATGAAGCCGAATTCGACGAAGGGAGCGATCAGGAACTCATACATGGCGAAGGTCACGCTGCCCGGGGGCCGGATTCATGGTCGGGATGATCATGGACCTCGCCATGATCGTGATGGTGATGCCCGCCATGCCCCTCTGTGTGGGAATGCGCGTGGTCATGTCCATGAGCGTGGGAATGCGCATGGCCGTGCCCGTCGTCCGGCTCGCACCAGGGCGCATCGTCATGCCAGGCCTCGTCGAAACGGCGCGCCTTGAGCAGGTTTTCCGGGCGCAGCACCTCGCGCGTTTCGCCCCAGGCGACCGGCCGGCGGGCCAGAAGCAGCGTGTGCGGGAAATGTGCGCGCACCAGTTCGAGGTCGTGGGCGACGACAAGCACCGTGCGGCTTTCGCCATGCCAGCGCTGGATCAGCTGGATCAGGTCGCCGACAGTCTTGGCGTCGACCGCGTTGAACGGTTCGTCGAGCAGGATCAGATCGGCATCCTGCACCAGCACACGGGCAAACAGCGCGCGCTGCAGCTGGCCGCCCGACAGCGTGTCGATGGCGCGCTTTTCGAAACCTTCGAGGCCAACCGCCATCAGCGCCTTGGAGACGGCATCGCGGTCTTCCGTGGAATAGCGGCCAAGCAGGCCGCGCCTCGGCCAGAGACCGAGCGAGACGAGATCGACGACGCGGGCCGGGAAGCTGCGGTCGAGTTCGGACTGCTGCGGCAGATAGGCGACGCGTTTGCCCGGTGTGACGGTGCAGATGCCGGCCATCGGCTTCAGCACGCCGACGATGCCCTTCATCAAAGTGGATTTGCCCGAGCCATTGGCGCCAATCACGGCGGTCAGCGATCCCGAGCTGATCGAGCCGCTGAGATGGTGCACTGCCGGATGGCTGTTGTAGCCAAGCGTCAGGTCCTTGAATGTCAGGCAGGCGTCGGTCATCGGCTTCATGCTTTGTCGCAGCGAACTGGTCCTTGGATATGTGATGTTATTACATTAGTCAACGAGGTCGGGCGACAAAGCGGTGGATCGGTGCGGCAAAGCCGCTGGCCCACGCAATTCGACCACTGCGGCCTTGCCGGGGGAGGTGGCAAAATCTAAGAAGGCGCCACCCCTAACGGAAGGAGACCCACCCATGAGCGTTCGTCGTATCGATGTCGGCCCCCGCATGAGCCAGATCGTCATCCACAACAACACCGTTTACCTGGCTGGCCAGGTCGGCGCCCCGGGCGAAAGCGTTGCCGCGCAGACCAAGGCCATCCTGGCCGAGATCGACGCGCTGCTCGCCAAGGCCGGCACCGACAAGACCAAGATCCTGCAGGCGATCATCTGGCTCGACGACATGTCGACCTTCGCCGAGATGAACTCGGTCTGGGACGGCTGGGTGCCGCAGGGCAACACGCCGGCGCGCGCCACCGGCGAAGCCAAGCTGGCGGGCCCGGAATACAAGGTCGAGATCATCGTCACCGCCGCTGCATAAGCGACGCGTTTCGGCTCGAAGCCCAAAAGAACGCCGCGTATCCAAGGGGATGCGCGGCGTTTCTGATTCCGTATCGAGGCGACTTGGAAAAACTAACGGTGTCTGGCGAACAGTTCTCGCTGAGCCTGGTTGAGGGAGCCATCGTCCCAATCGACTTCACGTTTCGACAGCGGCATATGGTTTCGCCGATGCTGATTGTCGTAGAACAGGGTGCCATGAATGCCGAGGGCGTCACGCTTCAGGATGGGACGGCCCCAAAGCTGCGCCAGGACCGAGCCTGCGGCCTTCTTGCCAAGCCGCTTGATCAGGTCTTCGACCAACTCCATGTCGCGATCGGCCGGGAAGATGGCGGCAAACTCCTCCTCCGTTGCCTGGAATACACTGAAGGTGGCGTTCGCAGCGCCGTCGATGATCTGGATGTTTTTCATGGGGCCGGCTAGCCGTCGGACGGCGTGAAGCGCGCCACCACGGCATGCGCATTGGCCGGATAGGTGAAGCGCACATGGGTGACCGGGCGCTCCGCGCTCCAGGTCCGCCTTTCGATGATCAGGCAGGGTGCGCCGCTGGCGAGGCCAAGGTCGGCGGCCGTCTCGCCATCGGCGGAGGCGGCGCGAATGACATGTTCGGCAGCACTCCACGGCACCTGTCCGATCAGCCACGGCCCGGGCGCCGATTTGCGAAACTCCTGATCGGCGGCTTCGGGGACGGCGGCGAGGCTGATTAGCCGGTCCTCGACGCAGAACGGACGCACCCCGGCATAATGCAGGCACTGCAAGGCCAGGACCTGGCCTGCGGTCGACGGGCTGGGGCCGAGCCTGTCGCGGTCGACTGTCGTGGCGCGCCGCTTGGTCTGGGCCATCAGCTCGTAGCGATAGGGCAGGCCGAGCGCTTCGACCTCGACGCGGATGTCGTGGATTTCGAGCACCGCCGCCTGCGATTGCGGCCGGCGCACGAAGCTGCCGGAGCGGCGCCGCCTTTCGATCAGCCCGGCCTTGGCGAGCTGCGACAGCGCCTTGTTCACGGTCATGCGCGAGCAGCCATATTGCTCGGTCAGCTCGTGTTCGAAGGGGATGCGGTAGCCGGGCTCCCATTCGCCCGAGACGATGCGGTCCCTGATGTCGTTGAGGATGCGCTGGTAGAGCGATGTCGATGCATCGCCGCCAACCGTCTCTTCAACCATCTCCGCTATCGAATCGGACACCCCAGTCTCCCTTTCTTACGCCGCCGTCAGCTCCATCATCACGTTACGAAACCGGGCCGCAATAGCATCCCTGCGGAAATGTGCGCCATCAGTCACGACTTTGCGGCCATTTGCCCAGACACAGTCGACTTTTCCGCCCGAGGCGAAGATCCAGGCATCGAGAATGGCGTCGTCCGACTTGCCGGCAAGCGTCGGGTGGTTGGGGGCGAGCGAGACGAAATCGGCGGCAGCGCCTGCCGCCAGTCCCGCCGTGCCCACGCCGAGCGCCTGGGCGCCACCGCCAAGTGCCGCATCGAACAAGGCGCGGCCGGTCGACTGGCCTGAGGTGGCAAGCACATTGCGGGCGCGATGGGCGAGGCGCTGCGAATATTCGAGCATCCTGAGTTCGCCACTGAGGCCGATCTCGACATTGGAATCCGAGCCGACGCCGTATTTGCCGCCATGTTCGACAAACAGCGGTGCGGCAAAGACGCCGTCGCCGAGATTGGCCTCGGTGATCGGGCACAGGCCGGCGACCGCGCCCGACCGCGCCATGGCGATCGTCTCGGCTTCGGTCATGTGGGTGGCGTGGATCAGGCACCAGCGCCTGTCGACATTGGCATGGCTGAGCAGCCATTCCACCGGCCGGGCGCCCGACCAGGCGACGCAGTCTTCGACTTCCTTGACCTGTTCGGCGATGTGGATGTGAACAGGGCCTGACGTCAGCGCGGTGACTATGGCCAGTTCGTCAGGCGTTGCGGCGCGCAGGCTGTGCGGCGCAAGGCCGAGCACCGCACCGTTGATGCCCTTCAGCGCTTCGCCGCACCTCTCAAAAAGCCTGGCGAAGCGATTCGTATCGTTGATGAATCGGCGCTGGCCGTCATTGGCGGGCGCGCCGCCGAAACCCGAATGGGCGTAGAACACCGGCAGCAAGGTCAGCCCGATGCCGGTAGCGACAGAGGCCGCCGCGATGCGTTCGGCCATCTCGGCGATGTTGGCATAGGGGCTGCCGTCGCGGTCGTGATGGAGATAGTGGAACTCGCCGACGCGGGAAAAACCGGCCTCCAGCATTTCGACATAGAGCTGGGCTGCGACCGCCTCGACCTGCTCTGGGGTCATCGACAGCGCGAAGCGGTACATCACCTCCCGCCAGGACCAGAAGCTGTCCGACGACGGCCCGCGGATTTCGGCGAGGCCGGCCATGCCGCGCTGGAAGGCATGGCTGTGCAGATTGGGCATGCCGGGCAGGACAATGGCGTGGCGCTCGTCGCCGGGCTGGGCGGCCGCGCCTGTTTCCACCGTCGCGATGCGGCCGCCGGCCAATGTCATCCGCACGTTGCGTTGCCAGCCGTCGGCCAGCAGCGCCTGTTCCGCAAAGATCGTCGCCACCAGAATCTCCTCACCTTTCATGTGCACGATAGCACTTGCATCGCCTTTCTGATATGTATATACATAATCGCAGTTGGAGGAAACGAAAAAGATGATGGCTGGCAACCAATCAGCGACATCGGCAAGAATCTGGCGCAATGCGCGGCTGGCGACGCTGGCTGAAGCTGCCACCGGCCTTGGCATTGTCGAAAACGGTGCGATTGCCGCCCATGACGGCCGCATCGTCTTTGCTGGCCCGGAAGCCGACATGCCCCAGGCTCTGCGCGACGGTGCCGACCTCATCGACTGCGAGGGGCGCTGGATCACGCCGGGCCTGATCGACTGCCACACCCATCTCGTCCATGCCGGCAACCGCGCCAACGAGTTCGAGATGCGGCTGGCGGGTGCGACCTATGAAGAGGTGGCGCGGGCAGGGGGCGGCATCGTCTCGTCGGTCAAGGCGCTGCGCGCGGCGAGCCAGTCCGATCTGGTGGCCCAGACCTTGCCGCGCCTCGATGCGCTGGTTTCAGAAGGTGTCACCACCGTCGAAGTCAAGTCGGGCTACGGTCTCGACCTCGACAACGAAGCCAAGTCGCTGCGCGCCGCAAGGCTGCTGGCCGAACTGCGGCCGGTGACCGTGCGCACCACGTTCCTCGGGGCGCACGCGCTGCCGCCGGAAGCCAACGGCGACAAGGACGCCTATATCGACCTCGTTGCCGGCCCGATGCTTGACAGGATCGCGGCCGAGGGCCTTGCCGACGCCGTCGACGGCTTCTGCGAGGGCATCGCATTCTCGACCGCGCAGATCACGCGTGTCTTCGACGCCGCGCGCGCCAAGGGCCTGCCGGTCAAGCTCCATGCCGACCAGCTGTCCAATCTCGGCGGTGCGACCCTTGCCGCACATTATGGTGCGCTGTCGGCCGACCATCTCGAATACACCGATGACGCCGGTGCCACCGCAATGGCTGCGGCAGGCACGGTCGCCGTCATCCTGCCCGGCGCCTTCTATTTCATCCGCGAGACAAAAAAGCCGCCGGTCGAGCTGTTCCGCCGCCACGGCGTCAGGATGGCGGTTGCCACCGACAACAATCCCGGCACCTCGCCGCTGACCTCGCTGCTTCTGACCATGAACATGGCAGCGACCCTGTTTGCCATGACGGTCGAGGAATGCCTCGCCGGCACCACCCGCGAGGCCGCCCGCGCGCTCGGGCTGCTCACCGAGACCGGCACGCTCGAAAAAGGAAAATGGGCCGATCTCGCCATCTGGGACATCGAAAGCCCGGCCGAACTTGTCTATCGCATGGGGTTCAACCCGCTCCATGCCCGTATCTGGAGGGGAAAATGACCACGCTTGTATTGAACCCCGGCAATGCCACGCTTGCCGACTGGCGCGCCATCTATCGCGGCGCCGTTCCTGAACTCGATCCGGCCTGTCGCCCCGGGATCAAGGCCAGCGCGGAGACGGTGGCGCGGATCGTTGCCAAGGGCGAGCCGGTCTATGGCATCAACACCGGCTTCGGCAAGCTCGCCAGCGTCCGCATCCCGGCCAACGACCTCGAAACGCTCCAGCGCAACATCGTGCTCAGCCATGCCGCCGGCGTCGGCGAGGCGATGCCGGTTGCCGTGACCCGCCTGATGATGGCGCTCAAGCTCGCCAGCCTGGCGCAGGGCGCCTCCGGCGTGCGCGAACAGACCATCGACCTGTTGCAGCAGATGCTCGCCAAGGGCGTCATTCCGGTCGTGCCGGCGCAAGGGTCGGTCGGCGCCTCGGGCGATCTGGCGCCGCTGTCGCACATGACCGCAACGATGATCGGCGTCGGCGACTGCCACACCCCGCATGGCATCGTGCCGGCCAAGGTCGCTTTCGTTACCCACGAACTCGAGCCGATCACCCTGGGCGCCAAGGAAGGCCTGGCGCTGCTCAACGGCACCCAGTTCTCGACCGCTTACGGGCTCGCCGCTCTGTTTGAGGCGGAAAATCTCTATCATTCGGCGCTGGTGTCAGGCGCGCTGTCGACCGATGCCGCCAAGGGCTCGGATGCGCCGTTCGACCCGCGCATCCATGTCCTGCGCAAGCACCGCGGCCAGATCGAGACGGCTGAGACGCTGCGCAATCTGATGGCCGGCAGCGCTATTCGCGAAAGCCACCGCATCGGCGACGAGCGTGTCCAGGATCCGTACTGCCTGCGCTGCCAACCGCAGGTCATGGGTGCTGCCCTGACCTTGTTGCGCCAGGCCGCCGACACGCTCGGCACCGAGGCCAACGGCGTCACCGACAATCCGCTGATCTTCACCGAGGACGACACCGCGCTGTCGGGTGGCAATTTCCACGCCGAGCCGGTGGCATTTGCCGCCGACATGATCGCGCTTGCCGTCTGCGAGATCGGCTCGCTGTCGGAACGCCGCATCGCCATGCTGGTCGATCCGGCCCTGTCGGGCATGCCGGCGTTTCTGACGCCGAAGCCCGGCCTCAACTCCGGCTTCATGATCCCGCAGGTCACGGCCGCTGCCCTGGTCTCCGAGAACAAGCAGAAGGCCTATCCGGCCAGCGTCGATTCGATCCCGACTTCGGCCAACCAGGAAGACCACGTCTCGATGGCCGCCCATGGCGCCCGCCGGCTGCTCGGCATGATCGAAAACGCCAATGGCGTGCTCGGCATCGAGCTGCTTGCCGCGGCCCAGGGCTGCGACTTCCATGCGCCGCTGGCCTCGAGTTCGGCGCTCGAAGCCGTGCGCAAGCTCGTTCGTGCCCAGATTCCGCATCTTGACGACGACCGCCATTTCCACCCCGACATGGAAAAGGCCATCGCCCTTGTCCGCAGCGGCGCCATCGTCCAGGCGATCGCCGGCGTCCGCCTGCCCGAGATCTCGGGTGGCGAAAGATGAGCGGCGCGCCCTGGTTGACGGTCCAGCGCGGCGACGCCCCGCTGCTCGTCAGCATCCCTCACACCGGCATAGACCTTGCCGGGCTCGACGATCTGTTCGTGTCGCGCTGGCTGGCGCGGCGCGACACCGACTGGTGGATCGAGCAGCTTTATGATTTTGCCGCCGGCCTCGGTGCAACGGTGGTGCGCACCACGGTGTCGCGCTCGATCATCGACGTCAATCGCGACCCCTCCGGTGCCTCGCTCTATCCCGGCCAGGCGACGACCGAACTCTGCCCGACCACGACCTTCGACGGCGAGGCCCTCTACAACGAAGGGCAGGAGCCCGACGAGGCCGAAGTCGCAAGGCGTCGCCAGACCTATTACGATCCTTATCATGCAGCGCTCGAAGGCGAGATCGTCCGTCTCAGGGCACTGCATCCCGAGATCGTGCTCTATGACTGCCATTCGATCCGCTCGGTCATCCCCAGGCTGTTCGACGGCAAGCTGCCGCTGTTCAACCTCGGCACCAATTCCGGCAAGAGTGCCGATCCCGCCTTGCAGGAACAGGTCGCATCGCTGATGGCAGCCAGCGGCAGGCCCTGGGTGGTCAATGGCCGCTTCAAGGGCGGCTGGATCACCCGCCGGCACGGCCAGCCGGAGCAGGGCGTCCATGCCTTGCAGATGGAACTGTCCTGCCGCGGCTACATGCTCGAGCCGACAGGCAAGGTCGAACCGGCCAACTGGCCGAGCCGCTACGATCCCGAATTCGCCGCACCGATGCGCGCGACGCTCACCAAGATCCTTGAAACCGCGCTCGCCTGGGCGGGCAGCCGACACTCCTAGGGAGGTTTTCGTAATGACCCAACATTCCCGCATCGACAATGCCCGCGTCATCCGCGCCGCCACCGGCACCGAGCTCACCGCCAAGAGCTGGCTGACCGAAGCGCCGCTGCGCATGCTGATGAACAATCTCGACCCGATCGTCGCCGAAAAGCCGGGCGAGCTCGTTGTCTATGGCGGCATCGGCCGTGCTGCCCGCGACTGGGACAGCTACGACCGCATCGTCGCTGCCCTGCGCAAGCTCGAAGGCGACGAGACGCTGCTGATCCAGTCGGGCAAGCCGGTTGGCGTGTTCCGCACCCACAAGGATGCGCCGCGCGTGCTGCTCGCCAACTCCAACCTGGTGCCGCACTGGGCCAACTGGGACCACTTCAACGCCCTCGATAAGAAGGGCCTGATGATGTACGGCCAGATGACCGCGGGATCGTGGATCTATATCGGCAGCCAGGGCATCGTTCAGGGCACCTACGAGACCTTCGTCGAGATGGGCCGCCAACATTTCGGCGGCGACCTCGCCGGCCGCTGGATCCTGACCGCCGGCCTCGGCGGCATGGGCGGCGCCCAGCCGCTGGCCGCGACCATGGCCGGTGCCGCCTGCCTCGCCATCGAATGCCAGGCAAGCCGCATCGAGATGCGCCTCAAGACCGGTTATGTCGACGTCCAGGCCAAGGATCTCGACGATGCGCTCGCCATCATCGACAGGGCCTGCAAGGACAAGAAGGCGATTTCGGTCGCCCTTCTCGGCAATGCCGCCGAAATCCTGCCCGAACTGGTCAAGCGCGGCGTCAAGCCGGATGCGGTGACCGACCAGACCTCGGCGCATGACCCCGTCAACGGCTACCTGCCGATTGGCTGGACCGTTGCCGAATGGGAAGAAAAGCGCGAGCGCGACCCCAAGGCGGTCGAAAAGGCGGCGCGTGCCTCGATGGCAGTGCACGTCAGGGCGATGCTCGACTTCCACAAGATGGGCATCCCGACCGTCGACTACGGCAACAACATCCGCCAGGTCGCCAAGGAAGAGGGCGTCGAGAACGCCTTCGACTTCCCGGGCTTCGTGCCGGCCTACATCAGGCCGCTGTTCTGCCGCGGCATCGGACCGTTCCGCTGGGCAGCCCTTTCGGGCGATCCCGAGGACATCTACAAGACCGACGCCAAGGTGAAAGAACTGCTGCCCGACAACAAGCACCTGCACAACTGGCTCGACATGGCGGCCAAGCGCATCCATTTCCAGGGCCTGCCGGCGCGCATCTGCTGGGTCGGCCTCGGCGACCGCCACCGCCTCGGCCTCGCCTTCAACGAGATGGTCGCCAAGGGTGAGCTCAAGGCGCCTGTCGTCATCGGCCGCGATCACCTCGACTCCGGCTCGGTCGCTTCGCCGAACCGCGAGACCGAGGCGATGAAGGACGGCTCGGACGCCGTCTCCGACTGGCCGCTGCTCAACGCGCTGCTCAACACCGCCTCGGGTGCCACCTGGGTGTCGCTGCACCATGGCGGCGGCGTCGGCATGGGCTTCTCGCAGCATTCGGGCGTGGTCATCTGCGCCGACGGTACCGAGGATGCCGCCCGCCGTCTCGAGCGCGTGTTGTGGAACGACCCGGCGACCGGCGTCATGCGCCATGCGGATGCCGGCTACGACATCGCGCTCGACTGCGCCAGGGACAAGGGCCTCAACCTGCCCGGAATCCTTTGAAACTGATCGACCTTGCGAGGCGGCACCCGGTGCCGCCTCGCATCTTGTTGACTTACTGGGAGGAGGACCCTCATGACCGATATCACCAGCCATGAAGGCGGATCGCGGGCCGGCGCCGGCCTGAAACTTGTGCTTTTCAGCCTCATTGGCATAATCTTCTTTTTCGTACCGGTCACGATCGGCACAAAATCCACCATCCTCCTTGATCATGCCGCGACCGCGCTGGCGGTCCAATTGCGCCCCGTGGCGGTTGCCTTCGTCTGTCTGCTGATCGCCTATGGCGCCATCGGCCCGTTCGTTCGCGGTTCCTGGAACAGGAACGTCACCGAAGCAATCTTTTCGGCCCTGCGTGTCCTCGGGCTCGGGCTCTCGGTCATGTATCTCACGGGGGGCGGGCCGGAGACTTTCTTTGCCCCCGACATGTTGCCCTTCCTGTTCGACAAGCTGGTGCTCTCGGTCGGGTTGATCGTGCCGATCGGCGCTTTGGCGCTCGCTTTCCTCGTCGGCTACGGCCTGCTGGAGTTCACGGGTGTGCTTGTGCAGCCGGTCATGCGGCCGGTCTGGCGGACGCCGGGCTGGTCGGCCATCGATGCGGTTGCGTCCTTTGTCGGCAGCTATTCGCTGGCGCTGCTGATCACCGACCGGGTCTTCAAGGAAGGCAAATACACCGTCCGCGAGGCGGTGATCATCGCCACCGGCTTCTCGACCGTTTCGGCAACCTTCATGATCATCGTCGCCAAGACCCTCGGCCTGATGGGCAACTGGAACCTCTACTTCTGGACCACCTTCGTCGTGACGTTCGTCGTTTCGGCAATCACCGCCCGAATCTGGCCGATCTCCGGCAAGGATCATCCCGCCAACCGCGACCAGCCGCTTGCGGCCGGAAAGTCCCGCCTCCAGACGGCGATCGATGTCGGCCTCGACCAGGCCCAGGCGGCTCCGCCGCTGCACGCGCTGCTGCGCGACACCTTCATCGACGGCCTGCGCATGGCATCGATCATCCTTCCCAGCATCATGGCGGTCGGGCTTCTCGGCCTGTTGGCGGCCAAATACACGCCGATCTTCGACATACTGGGTCTGGCGCTGTATCCATTCACCTGGCTGGCGCAGTTTAACGATCCGATGCTTGCCGCAAAGTCGCTGGCTTCCGGTCTGGCGGAAATGTTCCTGCCGGCGATCCTGCTGAAAGAAGCCGATCTCGGGCTGAGGTTCGTTGCCGCGGTCGTGTCGGTCAGCCAGGTGCTGTTTTTGTCGGCATCGATCCCGTGCGTGCTGGCGACGTCCATCCCTCTGTCTTTCCGGGACCTGATCATCATCTGGTATATCCGCACCGCTCTCAGCATTCTGGTCACCGCTCCGATCGCCTGGCTGGCGATCAGCATGGGCTGGCTGGCGTAATGGCAGCGCGCATCATCCGTCACGCCGACTGCCGCCCCATGCCGTGGAAGAACGGCGGCGGCGTGACGACCGAAATCCTGGCCTGGCCGTCCGCGGCCGGGCTCGACGCCTTCGACTGGCGCATCTCCATGGCGCAGGTCGCCGGCGGCGGGCCGTTTTCGGTCTTTGCCGGCATCGACCGGACGCTGACCGTTCTGTCGGGCACGATGCAGCTTGCCGCGGGCGATGCCGCACCGGTGGCGTTGTCTCCGCAGTCGCAGCCTTACGCTTTCCCAGGCGATGTCGGCACCGAGGCCGTGCTCATCGACGGGCCGGTGCTCGACTTCAATGTCATGACCCGGCGCGACCGTGTCAGCCATGCTGTCGAGCGGCTGGAATTTTCGGACACGGGCGAAATCGCCCTGGGGCAGGGCATCAGCCTGGTCTTCGTCGCATCAGGTGCGACGCGCATCGGCAGCGAAGCGGTCGCGGCCTTCGATACGCTCTATTCAGATGACGGGCCGGCCAGCTTGACGGTCGCGCCGAACGGGCCGGTATCGCTTCTCAAGGTCTCCATTCGCCTGATATAACAGGGCAATCTCCAAAATCGTCGTGACATCGGCGCGGAACTGGCAAACACTCCCCTGGGGGACGGGTAGGTCAGGCCGGCGATCCAGATCGCGCGGCGCAGTGGAGTATGTGCCATGGACACCTACAAGGTCGGCTATTTCGTCGGCAGCCTTGCCACAGCGTCGATCAACCGCAAGCTCGCCAAGGCGCTGGTCCGGCTCGCGCCCAAGCACCTCGAGATGGAAGAGATCCCGTTTCGCGACCTGCCGCTCTACAGCTATGACTACGACGCCGACTTTCCGCCGCCGGCGCGCGCCTTCAAGAAGGCACTGGCCGGCGTCGATGCCGTGCTGTTTGTCACGCCCGAATACAACCGCTCGATCCCCGGCGGCCTCAAGAACGCCATCGACTGGGCGAGCCGGCCTTACGGCACCAATTCCTTCACCCGCAAACCGTCTGCCGTCATCGGCACCTCGCCCGGCGCGATCGGCACCGCTGTCGCCCAGCAAAGCCTGCGCAGCGTGCTGAGTTTCTGCAACTCGCCGCAGATGAACGCGCCCGAAGCCTACATCCAGTTCAAGCCAGGACTGATCACCGACGAGGGCGAGGTGACAAATGAAGGCACCGCCGAATTCCTCAAGAACTACATGGCCGAATTCCATGCCTTCGTGGTCAGGGTCTACACCGTGTTGCCCCGCGGCGGCTGAGTGGCGGCTGAGCGGCTCGAAGCCCGTTTGGCCACCGTGGTGGCCTGAAATTCGGCTGAAGAAATGCCGGTGTTGCGAAGGTTGACGCGCAGCGCCTGAAATATGGCAAAGATTCATCATGCGAACACGAAAAAGCCCCAATCCTTGCGTTCCGCTCGCGGCCCTGCACTGCTATGAGGCGCGGAGGGAGATTGGCGGCGCCGACGCCATATTTTCACTCCATCCAGGTGCAAGAGCGCTCAATCGACCTGTTGGTTGCATGCAACCAATTCTTGTTTGAAACGGTTTATGTGGCAGGTCCGCGACGCCGGCAGGCGCTGCGGACTTTCTGTCAAACGGAAATGCTGTAGATGAATATTCAGACCGACCCGCGCCGGATCAAAGACGTAGTGCCGAGTTTTCCGGCCGTGGCCGAACAGCCGATCAGGGCGACGGTGCTGCATGAGGACCGGCTGCGCGCGACGGGCGAGAGCATGGCTCGCAAGGAGCTGCGCTCCTATTTCGGTCTCGAAGCCTTCGACTTCCACGCCCGCATCCGCGAGAGCGCCAAGAAGATCCTCCAGGTCTATCGCGACACCAATGCCGCGCAGGGCAGGGGCGAGCCGATCACGCCGGCGGCGCAATGGCTGCTCGACAACAACTATCTGGTCGAAGAGACCATCTACCAGGTCAAGCGCGACCTGCCCAAGCGCTTCTACCGCGAATTGCCGACGATCGATCTCGGCAACGGCCAGTCGGTGCCGCGCGCGCTGGCCATCGCCTGGGTCTATGTCGCCCATTCCGACAGCACCGTTTCGGCGCATATGTTCAAGGCGATCGTCGAGGGCTACCAGGCCGTCGAGCCGCTGCATATCGGCGAGTTGTGGGCGCTGCCGTCGCTGCTGCGTTTCGTTCTGGTCGAGAACCTGCGCCGCATCGCCGTCCGCGTGAACCGCGCCCGCGAAATGCGCGCAATCGCCAACGACGTCGCCGACCGCCTGCAGAGCGTGCAGGAGCAGGACGACGGCCTGGCCCTGCTCAGGGCCTATGCTGCCCACGCCCGCGACACGACCTTTGCAACGCAGCTGCTCTATCGCTTGCGCGACGGTTCGCAGAACGCCGGCAAGGCGTTGATCTGGCTTGAGAACGAGCTCGAGAAGTCGGGCAGCGACGCCGAAGAGATCATCATCGGCGAGCACCACACGTTGTCTTCCGGCAACGTCACGACCGGCAACATCATTCGTGGCCTGCGCCTGATCAATGACCAGGACTGGACGGTCTGGTTCGAGGATGTCAGCCGCGTCGACACGCTGCTGCGCGAGCGCACCAATTTTGCCGAACTCGACTTCGCCTCGCGCGACCAGTATCGCACCGCGATCGAGGAACTGGCGCGTCACTCCAAGCTGTCGGAATTCCAGGTCGCCGAACAGGCGACCGCCTTTGCAAGCAAGGAAGTCGCCGAACAGGCGACCGATTTTGCGCTCAAGGAAGCGCCTGCTTCATCAGAGGATCCTTCGGGTCTGCAGAAGGAACGCTCCGACGTCGGTTTCTTCCTCGTCGGTCCGCGCCGGCAGGAGCTGGAACAGTCGATCGGTTACCGCCCGACCATCGGACGCATCGTCAACCGCGCCTTCCGCAAGACCAACTGGCTCGGCATTGCCCTCCCGGTCTTTGCCCTGACCGTTCTACTGCTTCTGCTGGCTGGTAACGCGCTGGCTGCGCTGGGCCTGCCGACGGCGGCGGTGGTGGTGATGCTGGTGCTGTTTTCGGTTCCGGCCAGCGAGGGTGCGCTCGCCTTCTTCAACACCATCGTGCTGAAGTTTCTCGAGCCGACCCGCCTGATCGGCTACGAGTTCAAGGACGGGGTGCCGGCGGAAGCCCGGACATTGGTGGTGGTGCCGTCGCTGATCGGCTCGCGCGACGATGTCGAGGAGAACATCCGCAACATAGAGATCCATCACCTCGCCAACATGACGGGCGAGATCCATTTCGCCGTGCTCTCCGATTGGCCCGACAGCCAGGCCGAAATCTCCGTCGGCGACCGCGAGATCTATGACTATGCCCGTCGCGAGATCGCCAGGCTCAACCAGCGTTATCCCAGCGAGGGTGCTGCGCGTTTCTACCTGCTGCACCGCCGCCGGCTGTTCAACCCGTCGCAGGGCTGCTGGATGGGCTGGGAGCGCAAGCGTGGCAAGCTGCACGAGCTGAACCTTTTGCTGCGCGGCGACGCCGACACCACCTTCCTGCCGACCGATACGCCGCTGCCTGACAATGTCGTTCACGTCGTCACCCTCGACGCCGACACGCGCATGACGCGCGGCGTCGTTACCAAGCTGGTCGGCAAGATGTGCCACCCGCTCAACCGGCCGGAGTTCGACGCAGAGAAGCGCCTGGTGACCTCAGGCTACGCCATCCTGCAGCCGCGCGTGACGCCGTCGCTGACGACGGGCGACGAAGCCTCGTTCTTCCAGCGCGTGTTTTCAGCCCATCGCGGCCTCGACCCTTACGTCTTTGCCGTGTCCGATCTCTACCAGGACGTCTTCGGCGAAGGCACCTTCACCGGCAAGGGCCTCTACCATGTCGACGCGATGGAAGCCGCGCTCAAGGGGCGCATCGCCGAAAACACCATCCTGTCCCACGATTTGCTCGAAGGCGCGCTCGCCCGCTCGGCACTGGTCACCGACGTCGAGGTGGTCGAGGACTATCCGACCCGCTACTCGGTCGACGCTTCGCGCCAGCATCGCTGGGCGCGTGGCGACTGGCAGCTGCTCGGCTACATCTTCGACCCGAAGTCGGGCGTGCCGGCGCTGTCGCGCTGGAAGATGGTCGACAATCTCAGGCGCTCGCTGACGCCGATCTTCTGGGTTATGGCGGCGATTGCCGGCTGGACGCTGCTGCCCTTCACCCAGGCCGCGCAATGGCAGGCGCTGCTGATCCTCAGCCTGTTCATGGCGCCGACCTTCGACATCATCGACGCAATCCTGCCCAAGAACCGCGAAGCGACCCCGCGCGGCCATTTCAGCGCGCTCGGCCGCGACCTTGCCTTCGGCACCGCGATGGTGGCGCTCAAGGTCGTGTTGATGGCGCATCTGGCCTGGATGATGGGCGATGCGATCATCCGCACGCTCTATCGCCTGTTCGTCAGCCGCGAGAACCTTCTGGAATGGCGCACCGCCTCGCAGGCGCACAAGTCGGGCGGCAACGACCTCGCTGCCTATTACCGCATGATGTATGGCGCGGTGATCATCGCCGCCGTCGGCCTGGTCCTGCCTGTGATGACGGATTCGACCGGCGCCTTCGTTGCCTTCGCCTTCGCCATCTTCTGGGCCGGTTCGCCGGCTTTTGCCTGGCTGATCAGCCGCTCGGCCGAAACCGAAGACCGGCTGCATGTCGCGCCCTGGGACGTCCACACCCTGCGCACCGTGGCACGCCGCACCTGGCACTATTTCGAGACCTTCGTCACGGCGGAGCAGAACTTCCTGCCGCCTGACAATTTCCAGGAAAACCCGACCGGCGTGATTGCCACGCGCACCTCGCCGACCAATATCGGCGTGTATTTGCTGTCGGTCGTCTCGGCCCGCGACTTCGGCTGGATCAGCCTGGCGGACGCGGTGTCGCGCATCGACGCCACCGTCTCGACCATCGAAAAGATGGAGCGCTACCGGGGCCATCTCTACAACTGGTACGACACGACAAACCTCAGGCCGCTCTATCCGCTCTATGTCTCGAGTGTCGACAGCGGCAATCTCGCCGGCCATCTCGTGGCGGTTGCCGCCGCCTGTTCGGAATGGGCGGAGGCGCCCTCGGTCCATCTCCAGGGCGATTTCGAGGGCATTCTCGACATCGTTTCGATCATCGAGGAGAGCGTCGCCGACCTGCCTGACGACCGCCGCCAGCTGAGGCCGCTGCGCCAGCGCCTGATCGACCGCATCGACGGCATGCGCCGGGCCGTGGAAACCATCAAGTCGCAGCCGGAAATGGCCTCGATCCGCACCATCAACCTGGCCGTCTTGTCAGGCGAAATCCGCAAGCTGGCGGGCGCGATCCACACCGAAGCGGCCTCGACCAAGAGCGAAGTGCTTGCCGACTGGGCGAGGACGCTGGAAGTCACCTGCGAGGCGCATGTGCATGACGCGCACAGCGATGACCAGGCGGTCGCGGCCCTGCGCAGCAAGCTGATGGAACTGCGCGAACGCACCCGCAAATTCGCCTTCGAGATGAATTTCTCGTTCCTGATGCGCAACGAGCGCAAGCTTCTGTCCATCGGCTACCGCGTCGAGGAGCACCAGCTCGACGAAAGCTGCTACGACCTGCTTGCCTCCGAAGCACGGCTGACCAGCCTGTTCGGCATCGCCAAGGGCGACATCTCGACCGAGCATTGGTTCCGCCTCGGCCGTCCGATCGTCGAGATCGGCTTCCAGGGCGCGCTGATGTCGTGGTCGGGCTCGATGTTCGAGTATCTGATGCCGCCGCTGGTGATGAAGGAGCCGCAGGGCGGCATCCTCAACCAGACCAACAAGCTGATCGTCCACCGGCAGATCCAGTATGGCCGCTCGAAAGGCATTCCGTGGGGCATCTCGGAGGCTGCCTATAACGGCCGCGACCGCGAACTGACCTACCAGTACACCAATTTCGGCGTGCCGGGGCTTGGCCTCAAGCGCGGCCTTGGCCAGAACACCGTCATCGCGCCTTATGCGACCGTGCTGGCGGCACAGTTTCTGCCAAGCGAGGCGACGGCCAATCTCAGGCGCCTGCGCAAGCTCGGCGCGCTTGGCCGCTACGGCTATTACGACGCCGTCGACTACACGCCGCAGCGTGTGCCCGAAGGCACCGACCACGCCGTCGTCTACAACTACATGGCCCATCACCAGGGCATGTCGATCGTGGCGATTGCCAATGCGATTTTCGAAGGCCGCATGCGCGACCGCTTCCACAGCGATCCGGTGATCGAGGCGGCCGAACTGCTGCTGCAGGAAAAGGCGCCGCGCGACATTCCCGTCGCCACCGTCCGCACCGAGGTGGCCGAACACACCAAGGACGAGACCGCCGATCACAGCGCCGATACGCGCCTGGTGCTCAATCCGATGCGCGCCCTGCGGTCGACTAACCTGATGTCAAATGGCCGCTACTCGGTCATGGTCACGGCGACAGGCTCGGGCTACAGCCGCTGGAACGACATGGCGATCACGCGCTGGCAGCCGGATCCGACCGAGGATCGGCTTGGCACCTATCTGTTCCTGCGCGACACCGAAACCGGCGACTGGTGGTCGGCGACATCGGAGCCGAAGCGCGCCACCGGTGAGCAGACCCAGACCCTGTTCTGCGACGACAAGGCGAGCTTCATCAAGACGGTCGGCACGCTGCGCAGCGAGGTCGAATGCATCGTCGTCTCCGAAGGCAATGGCGAGGCCCGCAAGGTCACCATCTGGAACGACGCTGCCGTCGACCGCCACATCGAGGTGACGTCGTTTGCCGAGCTGGTGCTGGCGCCCGAGGCCAATGACAACGCCCATCCGGCGTTCTCCAAGATGTTCGTCGAGACCGAGATCACCCACAATGGCAGCGCCATCCTGGCGACGCGGCGCACCCGCGCCGCCAACGAGCCTTCGGTCGTCGCGGCGCATTTCGTCACCGACCAGTCGGGCTTCGTGCGCGACACCGAGGCCGAGACCGACCGCCGCGCCTTCATCGGCCGTGGCCGCACCATATCAGATCCGGCGGCGTTCGATCCGGGCGCCAAGCTTTCGGGCAGCGCCGGCTTCACGCTCGATCCGGTGGCGGCCCTGCGCCGCCGCGTCCGCGTGCCGGCCAACAAGAAGGTGACGCTGACCTATTGGACCATCGTCGGCTCGACCCGCGAAGAGGTCGAAGAGACTGTCGCCAAGCTCGACCACCCCGAAGGCTTCCAGCGCCAGGCCATGCTGTCCTGGACCCGCTCGCAGGTGCAGACGCGCCATCTCGGCCTCAACCTGGCTGACGCCGCAAACGTCCAGAAGCTGGCCCGCTTCCTGATCTATCCCGATCCGTTCCTGCGCCTGTCGGCGGATGCCATCGCCTCCGGCCTCGGCCGACAGTCGGCGCTGTGGCCGATGGCGATCTCGGGCGACTTCCCGATCCTGGCGATCCGGATCGGCGACGTCGCCGATATCGAGATCGTCGCCCAGGCGCTGCGCTTCCAGGAATATATGCGCGCCCGCGGCCTCGTCGCCGATCTCGTCATCGTCAACGAGCAGGCCTCGTCCTATGTCCAGGACCTGCAGCAGGCGATCGAGCATCTGTGCGAGAACAGCCGCCTGCGCGGCAAGGAACTCGGACCACGCCAGCATATCTTCGCGGTTCGCCGCGACCTGATGGACGAGGCATCCTACCGCACGCTGCTGGCCGTCGCGCGTGTCTGCCTGCACACCCGCAACGGCACGATCTTTGACCAGATCGAGCGCGCCGAGGCGGCAGCGCTTGCCGCCCGCGACGCATTGACCGCCGCCCAGGCGACCGACCGGCCGGAAACCTCGGCACTGCAGACCTCGCCGTCGCGCAGCGCCCGCAAGAGCGGCGGCGACGGCCTGTCCTACTGGAACGGTTTCGGCGGCTTCGACGCCAATGGCCGGGACTATGTCGTGCGCCTCAATGGCGCCCGGTCGACGCCGCAGCCCTGGATCAACGTCATCGCCAATGGCGGTTTCGGCTTCCACGCTTCGGCGGAAGGCGCTGCCTTCACCTGGAGCCGCAACAGCCGCGACTACCAGCTGACGCCATGGTCGAACGATCCGGTCACCAACCGGCCGGGCGAGGCGATCTATGTCTTCGATCGCGCCAGCGGCAGGACCTGTTCGCCGATTGCAGCGGTGGCGCGTGACGCGGGCGCAAGCTACGAAGCCCGTCACGGCCAGGGCTTCTCGACCTTCCGCTCCAAGCGCGGCACTTTGGCCACCGAACTGACGCATCTCGTCGATCCGAACGATCCGGTGCGCATTTCCAGGCTGAAGATCGAGAACTCCGGCGCGGTGCCGGCCAAGCTCAAGGTCTACGCCTACGCCGAGTGGGTGCTGGGCAACAGTCGGGCCAGGACTGCGCCCAACATCGTGCCGTCGCTCGACGAGGCGACGGGCGCGCTGTTCGCCCGCAACAGCTACGGCCTCGATTTCGGCGAGCGTGTCGCCTTCATGGCGATGGACGGCAAGACCAACTCGGTCACCTCGGATCGCCACGAGTTCATCGGCTTGGGCGGCACCGTCGAGGCGCCGCGCGCCGTGACCCTCGGCGCCGATCTGACCGGACGCGTCGAGGCGGGTGTCGATCCCTGTGCTGCGATCTCGAGGGATGTCGAGGTGCCTGCCGGTGGCTCGATCTCCCTGCTCTGGCTGCTCGGCGATGCCGGTTCGGACGAGGAGGCGAGCGCGCTGGTCGCCCGCCATCTCAAGGTCGATTTCGAACAGAGGCTGGCCGACAACGAGCGCAACTGGCGTTCGTTCCTCGGCACCATCGAGGTCGAGACGCCCGACAAGGCGCTCGACGCCATGGTCAACAACTGGCTGCCTTACCAGAGCCTGGCCTGCCGCATCCGTGCACGCTCGGCCTTCTACCAGGCCAGCGGCGCCTTCGGCTTCCGCGACCAGCTGCAGGACACGCTGGCGCTCCTGATGCACGACGCAAGCCTTGCCCGTGCGCAGATCCTGAACGCCGCCGGCCGGCAGTTTGCCGAAGGCGACGTGCAGCATTGGTGGCTGCCGCGCACCGGCGCCGGCGTGCGCACCATGATCTCCGACGACGTCGTCTGGCTGGCGAGTGCCACCGCGCGCTATGTCACGGTGACCGGCGATGCGGCGATCCTCAACGAGCAACTGCCCTTCATCGAAGGTCAGCAGCTCAACCCGGGCGAGCACGATGCGTTCTTCACGCCGGAGCAGTCCAAGAAGAAGGCCTC
This sequence comes from Aminobacter ciceronei, assembly GCF_014138625.1. Lineage (GTDB taxonomy): Bacteria > Pseudomonadota > Alphaproteobacteria > Rhizobiales > Rhizobiaceae > Aminobacter > Aminobacter ciceronei. The sequence goes on along the minus strand of NZ_JACJHY010000004.1, from coordinate 50,946 downwards.
GCTCTACGAGCACTGTGCCCGCGCGCTCGACCTCGCCATCAAGCGGACGGCCAAGAACGGCCTGCCGCTGATCCTCGGCGGCGACTGGAACGACGGCATGAACCGCGTCGGCGAGGAGGGCAAGGGCGACAGCGTCTGGCTCGGCTGGTTCCTGCTGCGGACGCTGGGAGAGTTCGCCCCGCTGGCCAAGGCCGAGGGCGATTCAAAACGCGCCAACGCCTGGGACAAGCATGCCACGGCATTGAAGCGCGCGCTGGAGAATGCGGCCTGGGATGGTGAGTGGTATCGCCGCGGCAGCTTCGACGACGGCACGCCGCTCGGCTCGCGCAACTCCGATGAATGCAAGATCGACTCGATCGCACAGTCGTGGAGCGTCATTTCGGGCGAGGGCGATCCGGCACGTTCGCGCACGGCGATGGCACAGGCGACCAAAATGCTGGTCGATGACGAGCTGAAGCTGATCAAGCTGTTCACCCCGCCATTTTCCGAAACCGACAAGGAGCCGGGCTACATCAAGTCCTATCCGCCTGGCGTGCGGGAAAATGGCGGTCAGTACACCCATGCCGCGACCTGGTTTGTCATTGCCTTGGCGGAAATGGGGCAGGTCGACGAGGCCTATCGCTGCTTCTCGATGCTCAACCCGGTCAACCATGCGCTCGACGAGGCGGCGGCCGAGACCTACAGGGTCGAACCCTATGTGGTGGCAGCCGACGTCTATGCCGACGCCTCCAAGGCGGGCCGCGGCGGCTGGACCTGGTACACAGGTTCGGCAGGCTGGCTCTATCGCGCGGCGGTCGAAAGCATCCTCGGCATCAGCCAGCGTGGCAACAGGCTCGTCGTGGCACCAGCCATTCCCAGGCATTGGGAAGGTTATTCGGCGACGCTCCGTTTGGGTGGTGCCGTCTACAGGTTGCGTGTGGTGAGGGACAAAGCCGCTAAAGCTGCGAAAGCAGAAGTCGATGGCGTGAAGGGCAAGGACGCGTCCTTTGCCATGCGCGACAGCGGCGAAGTCGACGTTGTGATCCGCATCCCGGCCTAGCCGGGATGCCCCTGCGTCAACTTGGTTGCCGGCTTTGTCATCATTTTGCCGCAACGATGCCTTTTTTCGTTAAATCTCAATTCCTTATCGGATCACAGCAGATTACCGGCCGTAGCCATGTGTTGTTCGATTTTTTTGAACGGAGCGGCTATCTGCGCATTGTCTTGCGGACCCATGACCGCTATTTGTCGGCTATGGTGCAGTGCACAATAAAGGGACGAACGGGACTCAAGGGGTACCAAAGTGTCGTTGCTTGAAGTTTATTGGAGAGCCCTCCGCTATCTTGCCGCCGACGGCAAGAAGGTCGGGCTGATTTGCGCAGCCAACGTCGTGTTGGCAATCGTGACCATTGCTGAACCGATCCTGTTCGGGCGTATCATCGATGCCATCGCTGGAAAGACGGAAGTCGTTCCGACAATGGCGCTGTGGGCGAGCTTCGGCGCGTTCAACATCGTCGCCTTCGTTCTGGTCGCACGCGGCGCCGACCGCCTGGCGCATGCGCGCCGCGGCGAGGTGCTGTGCCAGTCGTTCGAACGCGTCATCACCATGCCACTGGCCTGGCACCAGCAGCGCGGCACGTCGCATTCGCTGCACACCTTGCTGCGCGCGGTCGAAGCGCTGTTCAGCCTGTGGCTCGAATTCATGCGCACCCATCTGTCGACGGCGGTGGCGCTGGCGCTGCTGATCCCGACTGCCTTTTCGCTCGACGTCCGCATGTCGCTGGTGCTGATCGTGCTTGGCGCGCTGTATCTCGCCATCGGCCGGCTCGTCATGCGCAAGACCAAGGAGGGCCAGGCCTCCGTCGAGCGCCACTATCACAAGGTTTTCTCCCACGTCTCGGACTCGGTCAGCAACGTCGCCGTGCTGCAGAGCTACAACCGCGTCGGCCAGGAAACGGAATCGCTGCGTGCCTATGTGAAGGCATTGATCACCACGCAGAACCCGGTGCTCGACTGGTGGGCGCTGGCATCCGCCATGCACCGCCTGGCCTCGACGATCTCGATGATGGTGGTGCTTCTGATCGGCGCCTATCTGGTCAGCAAGGGCCAGCTGCGCATCGGCGACATCGTTGCCTTCACCGGCTTCGCCGCCCTGCTGATCAGCCGCCTCGACCAGGTTTCGAACTTCGCCAACCAGATCTTCGACGCCCGTTCGAAGCTGGAGGAGTTCTATCGCCTCGAGGACGCCGCCGGCGAGAACCGCGAGCCGGAAGGCCTGCGTGAGCTCGACAACGTCACCGGCCACGTCCGTTTCGAAAACGTCAGCTTCGAGTTCCCCAATTCGGGGCAGGGCGTCACCGACGTCTCCTTCGAAGTGCGCGCCGGCCAGACCATCGCCATCGTCGGCCCGACCGGTGCCGGCAAGACGACGCTGATCAACCTGCTGCAGCGCGTGCACACGCCCCAGCATGGCCGCATCCTGATCGACGGCATCGACACCCGCACCGTGACCAAGAAGTCGCTGCGCCACTCGATCGCCACCGTCTTCCAGGACGCCGGCCTGCTAAACCGCTCGATCGAGGACAACATCCGCGTCGGCCGCGCTGGTGCGAGCTACGAGGAAGTGCATGCTGCAGCGACCGCGGCTGCGGCGCAGGACTTCATCCTGTCCAAGAGCGAAGGCTACGACACCAATGTCGGCGAGCGTGGCGGCCAGCTGTCCGGCGGCGAGCGCCAGCGCATCGCAATTGCCCGCGCCATCCTCAAAAGCGCGCCGATCCTGGTGCTCGACGAGGCGACGAGCGCCCTCGACGTCGAGACCGAGAACCGGGTCAAGGACGCCATCGACATGCTGCGCGACGGCCGCACCACCTTCATCATCGCGCATCGCCTCAGCACTGTCCGCGACGCCGACCTTGTGGTGTTCATGGATCGCGGCCATGTCGTCGAGATGGGCGGCTTCAACGAGCTGTCGACCCGCAATGGCCGCTTCGCCGCCCTGCTGCGCGCCGGCGGCCTGCTCAATGATGAGGAAGTCCGCCGCGTCACCCATGTCGAGGCCGCGGCCTAGTCCATCATCGTCATACGGATCCGGACGGGGCGCCTTGGCGCCCCGTTTGCGTTTGCCCGCGACGCCGGAACAGATTGCGAAGACGCACGCCCAAGGCTATTTAGCGTCCATGACACAGACGACCTCGCAGGCCTGGCGTTTCAGCGACCTCGCCAATCCGACCCGCTTCATCTCGCTGGTCGACAAGATCGTGCCCTGGCTCGGCGGCGCCTCAGTATTGGTGCTGGCGACCGGGCTTTATCTCGGCTTTGCCGCGCCGGCCGATTTCCAGCAGGGCATCACCGTTCGCATCATGTATATCCACGTGCCTTTCGCCTGGCTCGCCATGATGTGTTATTCGGTCATGGCCATCGCGGCGCTCGGCACGCTGGTCTGGCGTCATCCGCTCGCCGATGTCGCGCTCAAGTCGGCCGCACCGGTCGGCGCCGTGTTCACCGCGCTCGCATTGCTCACCGGCTCGATCTGGGGCAAGCCGATGTGGGGCACCTGGTGGGTGTGGGACGCCCGGCTGACCTCGGTCTTCGTGCTGTTTTTGATGTATCTCGGCATCATCGCGCTGACCCGCGCGCTCGACGACCCCGCGCGTTCGGCGCGTGCTGCCGCCGTCATCACGCTTGTCGGCTTCATCAACATTCCGATCATCAAGTTTTCGGTCGAATGGTGGAACACGTTGCACCAGCCGGCCTCGGTGTTCCGCATGGACGGCCCGACCATCGATCCGAGCATGCTCTGGCCCCTCATGACCATGGCGCTTGGCTTTACCCTTCTGTTCTTCACTCTGCATCTAATGGCGATGCGCACCGAGATCTGGCGCCGTCGTGTCACAGCCATGCGCCAGATTGCCGCTCGGAGGGCCGAGCGCCAGCAGGCCTGACGGCCCGAACACGAGGAAGACATCATGTGGCCCGATCGTCGAATTCTTGATCTCCTGGGCCTCGAGCTTCCGATCTTCCAGGCGCCGATGGCCGGGCCCGTCGATTCCGAAATGGTGATCGCGGTCTCGGAGGCCGGCGGCCTCGGCGGGCTGCCTTGCGCGCTGATGACGCCCGAAAAGGCGCGGACCGAACTCGGCATCATCCGGCAGCGCACCTCGAAGCCGATCAACGTCAATTTCTTCTGCCACAAGCAGCCCGAAGACGATCTTGCCCGCGAGGCGGCGTGGAAACAGCGGCTCGCGCCCTATTATCTCGAACTCGGCCTCGACCCCACGGCGCCTGCGCCGCGTTCGGCGCGTGCGCCTTTCGACGAGACCTTCTGCGACATCGTCGAAGAGTTCCGGCCGGAGGTGGCGAGTTTCCATTTCGGCCTGCCTGATGCCGCCTTGCTCGATCGCGTCAAGGCGACGGGCGCCAAGGTGCTTTCGTCGGCGACGACGGCCGACGAGGCGGTGTGGCTCGAGGCGAGGGGCTGCGATGCGATCATTGCGCAAGGTGCCGAGGCCGGCGGTCATCGCGGCATCTTCCTGACCGACGACGTCGCCAACCAGCCCGGCACCTTCGCTCTGGTGCCGCAGGTGGTCGATGCGGTCAAGCTGCCCGTCATCGCCACCGGCGGCATATCAGACGCACGCGGCATCGTTGCCGCCTTTGCCCTTGGCGCGTCGGCGGTGCAGGTCGGCACCGCCTATCTGTTCTGCCCCGAGGCCAAGGTGGCAGCACCGCACAAGGCCGCACTCAAAGCGGCCAAGGACGACCATACCGCGCTGACCAATCTGTTCACCGGCCGGCCGGCGCGCGGCATCGTCAACCGGATCATGCGCGAGGTCGGTCCACTGTCTGAAGACGCGCCGGCATTCCCGCTGGCAGGCGGGGCACTGGCACCGCTGCGAGCGGCGTCGGAACCCAAGGGCTCGGGCGATTTCATGTCCTTGTGGTCGGGGCAGGCGGCGCGGCTTGGCCGCGACATGCCGGCGGCGGACCTGACGCGCGCCCTTGCCGCGGAAACACAGGCCCTGCTGTCGCGCTTCGGCCGTCAGGCTACGGCATGATTCCGAAAAACGGCCACTGATTTTCGCAAAAGATCATGCGAGAACAAGAAGATAGAGCCCCATTCCGAATCATCTGATGAGAATGGGCTCTGGTCGATAAGCCGCCTATTTCGGCGTCAGCGTCCGCCGCACGGCGTCGTGCCAGCCTTTCAGCTTGGCCTTGCGCAGCGAAGGCTCCATGACCGGCTTGAACTGCCGGTCAAGCGCCCAGGCCTTGGAAAACTGTTTGGCCTTCGGCCAGACGCCGGCGCGCGAGCCGGCGAGCCAGGCAGCACCGAGTGCCGTGGTCTCGAGCACCGTCGGCCGGTCGACCGGCGCGTCCAGGATGTCGGCCAGGCGCTGCATCGTCCAGTCGGAGGCGACCATGCCGCCGTCGACGCGCAGCACGGTCTTGCCGTTGCCGCCCTTCCAGTCCTTCTTCATCGCGTCGAGCAGGTCGCGGGTCTGATAGGCGACGGATTCCAGCGCTGCGCGGGCAAATTCCGCCGGCCCGGTGTTGCGGGTCAGGCCAAAGATCGCGCCGCGCGCCTCGGCATCCCAATGCGGCGCGCCGAGTCCGACAAAGGCCGGCACGAGATAGACGTCCTGGCTGTCGTCGGCGTCGGCCGCCAGCTTGCCGCTTTGCTCGGCCTTGCCGATCACCTTGATGCCGTCGCGCAGCCACTGCACGGCGGCACCGGCGACGAAGATCGAGCCTTCCAGCGCATAGGTCGTCTTGCCCTCGAGGCGATAGGCGATCGTCGTCAATAGCCGGTTCTTCGAGCGCACAATGTCGCTGCCGGTGTTGAGGATGGCAAAGCAGCCGGTGCCATAGGTCGATTTCATCATGCCGGGCTCGAAGCAGGCCTGGCCGATGGTCGCCGCCTGCTGGTCGCCGGCAACGCCGAGGATCGGGATTTCGGCGCCGAACAGCGCCTTCTCGGTCACGCCGAAATCGGCGGCGCAATCCTTGACCTCGGGCAGCATGACGGCGGGGATCTTCAGTATGTCGAGCAGCTCGGCGTCCCAGTCGTTCTTCGCGATGTTGTAGACCAGCGTGCGCGAGGCGTTGGTGGCGTCGGTCGCATGCAGCTTGCCGCCGGTCAGGCGCCAGATCAGGAAGCTGTCGATGGTGCCGGCAAGCAGCTCGCCGCGTTCGGCCCGCTTGCGCGCGCCCTTCACCTTGTCGAGCAGCCAGGCGATCTTGGTGCCGGAGAAATAGGGATCGAGCAGAAGCCCGGTCTTTCCAGTGAATTTCGGCTCCAGCCCCTGCTTCTTCAGCCTGGCGCAGAGAGGGGCAGTGCGCCGATCCTGCCAGACGATGGCGTTGTGGATCGGCTTGCCCGTCGTTCGGTCCCAGATGACGACGGTTTCGCGCTGGTTGGTGATGCCGATGGCCGCAATGTCGGCGGCGGTCGTGCCGGCCTTCTTCAGCGCCGCCCTGCAGGTTGTGACGACGCTGTCCCAGATTTCCTCGGGGTCATGCTCGACCCAGCCGGAAGCAGGGAAATGCTGGGTGAATTCCTTCTGGCCGACACCGACAGGTTTCATCGTTTGGTCGAACACGATGGCCCGGCTCGACGTGGTGCCTTGGTCGATTGCCAGAATGAAGCCGCTCATCTTCCCCCTCCGCAGTCACTTGCATGAATAGGGGAGACGGCGCTGCGCCGTCTCCCCGGATAGTTGGCCGGGCGGATGATCCGCCCGAACGCTTACTTGTTCCAGCTCTTCACCAGCTCATCGTAGTTGATGGTGACAGGCTTTTCCTTCTCGTTTTCGATCTTCAGCTGCGGCGCGAGATTGCCGGCCTTGACCGCTTCGGCATTCCAGTAGGCGAGATCGTGCTCTTCCGCCATCTTCGGGCCGATATCGCCCTGGATGCCGGCGCGCTCGAGGCGCTCAAGCACCTTTTCCTGCTCGGCGCACAGCGAGTCCATGGCTTCCTGGGCCGTCTTGGCGCCCGAAGACGCGTCACCGATCGCCTGCCACCACAGCTGAGCCAGCTTCGGATAGTCAGGCACGTTGGTGCCCGTCGGCGACCACTGAACGCGGGCCGGCGAACGGTAGAACTCGATCAGGCCACCGAGCTGTGGGGCACGGTCGGTGAAGCTCTTGTGGTCGAGTGTCGACTGGCGGATGAAGGTCAGGCCGACATGGCTCTTCTTCACGTCGACAGTCTTCGAGGTCACGAACTGCGCATAAAGCCATGCGGCCTTGGCGCGGTCGTCAGGCGTCGACTTCAGGATCGTCCACGAACCGACGTCCTGGTAGCCGAGCTTCATGCCGTCCTTCCAGTAGACGCCGTGCGGCGAAGGCGCCATGCGCCACTTCGGCGTGCCGTCCTCGTTCATCACTGGCAGGCCGGGCTTGACCATGTCGGCGGTGAAGGCGGTGTACCAGAAGATCTGCTGGGCAATCGCGCCCTGGGCCGGCACCGGGCCGGATTCGGAGAAGGTCATGCCCTGGGCTTCCGGCGGCGCGTAAGCCTTCAGCCAGTCGAGATACTTGACGATCGAATAGACCGAGGCCGGTCCGTTGGTGTCGCCGCCGCGCGCGACGCAGGAGCCGACGGGCTGCGACTTTTCATTGACCTTGATGCCCCATTCATCGACCGGCAGGCCGTTCGGCAGGCCCTTGTCGCCGTTGCCGGCCATCGACAGCCAGGCGTCGGTGAAGCGCCAGCCGAGCGAGGGGTCCTTCTTGCCATAATCCATGTGGCCATAGACCTTCTGGCCGTTGACGTCGCGGCCGGTGAAGAACTCGGCAATGTCCTCATAGGCCGACCAGTTGACCGGAACGCCGAGGTCGTAGCCGTATTTCGCCTTGAAGTCGGCCTTGTTCTTCTCGTCGTTGAACCAGTCGTAGCGGAACCAGTAGAGGTTGGCGAACTGCTGGTCGGGAAGCTGGTAGAGCTTGCCGTCGGGTGCTGTCGTGAACTTCGTGCCGATGAAGTCGGCGATGTCGAGGTTGGGGTTGGTGACGTCCTTGCCCTCATTGGCCATCCAGTCGGTCAGGCTGCGGGCCTGCAGATAGCGCCAGTGGGTGCCGATCAGGTCGGAATCGTTGACATAGGCGTCATAGATGTTTTCGCCCGACTGCATCTGCGTCTGCAGCTTTTCGATGACGTCGCCTTCACCGATCAGGTCATGTGTGATCTTGATGCCGGTGATGTCGCTGAACGCCTTGGCGAGCGTCTTCGATTCATATTCGTGCGTGGTGATGGTTTCCGAGACGACCTTGATCTCCATGCCGGCGAAAGGCTTCGCCGCATCGACGAACCATTGCATTTCGGCTTCCTGGCCGGCGCGGTCGAGCGCCGATTGATCCTTGATCTCGGTATCGAGGAAGGCTTTTGCCTCGTCCATGCCGGCAAAGGCATTGCTTGATCCCAAAAGCAGGGCGATCACGCTTGTTGATGCTAGAATATGGCGTCGCATTAATTTCCTCCCAAACAAGGTTGCATTGCCATTTGGCGCCGCCGCGGGCTTGCGGCGGCCCAACATTTCCCCCTCTAGACGAAGCGGAATACGCCGATCGCGTAGACCACTGCGAGAGCGAGAGCCCACCACAGGTTGGGCCCGATCAGGCCCAGCCATGCGAGATGAATGAAGGCGCTGCCGAGCAGCGAAACGAAAAGCCTGTCGCCCCGGGTCGTTTCGAAGCGGAGGATGCCGACGCGCGGATTGCCGCCGGGCGAGAAGTATTCCCACACGCCCATGCCCACGAGCATCAGGAAGATGGTGATGAAGAACGCCGCTGTCGGCAGCGTCCAGGCCATCCATGAAAGGTCCATCGCAAACGCTCCCTCAGACGCGGCCCAGGGCAAAGCCCTTGGCGATGTAGTTGCGGACGAACCAGATGACGAGCGCGCCCGGAATGATGGTCAGGACGCCGGCCGCGGCGAGCACGCCCCAGTCCATGCCCGAGGCCGAGACGGTGCGTGTCATGATCGCGGCGATCGGCTTGGCGTCGGTGGTGGTCAGCGTGCGGGCGATCAAGAGTTCGACCCACGAGAACATGAAGCAGAAGAAGGCCGCGACCCCGATGCCGCTGGCGATCAGCGGAACGAAGATCTTCACGAAAAAGCGTGGGAACGAGTAGCCGTCGATATAGGCGGTCTCGTCGATCTCCTTCGGCACGCCCGACATGAAGCCTTCGAGGATCCAGACTGCCAGCGGCACGTTGAACAGGCAGTGCGCCAGCGCAACCGCGATATGCGTGTCGATCAGGCCGAAGGCCGAATAGAGCTGGAAGAAGGGCAGGGCGAACACCGCCGGCGGCGCCATGCGGTTGGTCAGAAGCCAGAAGAACAGGTGCTTGTCGCCGAGGAAGCGGTAGCGCGAGAAGGCGTAAGCCGCAGGCAGGGCGACGGCGATCGAGATCACCGTGTTCATCACCACATAGATGATCGAGTTGATGTAGCCCTTGTACCAGGACGGATCCGTGAAGATCACGCCGTAGTTGCGCAGAGTGGGGTTCTGCGGCCAGAGCGAAAATGTGCCCAGGATTTCCTGGTTCGACTTGAAGCTCATATTGATGAGCCAGTAGATCGGCAGCATCAGGAAGATGATGTAGAGCGTCGGCACCACCCACCAGAAGCGCGATTCCTCGCCGCGCCGCCGCATCCTGCGCGCCAGCGCCTCGTCTGGAGCGCCGCTATGGACAACGCCCGTCGAGGTCACGGCATCACGCATCATCTTGTCCTTGTCGGCGTCCGCGACTGCTTGCCTTGTCCCCGCCATCTCACTTCTCCACGTCGTAATTTGTCATGACGGTGTAGAAGACCCATGACAGCAGCAGCACGATCAGGAAGTAGATGATCGACATCGCCGCCGCCGGGCCGAGGTCGAACTGGCCGACGGCCATCTTGACCAGGTCGATCGACAGGAAGGTGGTGGAGTTGCCGGGGCCGCCGCCGGTGACGACGAAGGGCTCGGTGTAGATCATGAAGCTGTCCATGAAGCGCAGCAGCACGGCGATCAGCAGCACGCGCTGCATCTTCGGCAGCTGGATGTAGCGGAACACCGCCCAGCGCGAGGCGCCGTCGATCTTGGCGGCCTGATAGAAGGCGTCGGGGATCGATACCAGGCCGGCATAGCAGAGCAGCACGACAAGGCTGGTCCAGTGCCAGACATCCATGACGATGACCGTCACCCAGGCGTCGAACGGGTCGTTGACATAGTTGTAGTCGAAGCCGAGCGCATGCAGCGTGTAGCCGAGCAGGCCGATGTCGATGCGGCCGAAGACCTGCCAGATGGTGCCGACGACGTTCCACGGAATGAGCAAAGGCAGCGCCATCAGCACCAGGCAGACCGGCACGCCCCAGCCCTTCCGCGGCATGTTGAGGGCGATGAAGATGCCGAGCGGGATCTGGATCGCCAGGATGATCGCCGAGAAGATCAGGTTGCGGCCCATCGCCGCCCAGAAGCGGTCGGAATGCAGCATCTCCTCGAACCATTCGGCGCCGGCCCAGAAGAACTGGTTGCCGCCGAACGTGTCCTGCACCGAATAGTTGACGACGGTCATCAGCGGGATCACCGCCGAGAAGGCCACCAGCACCAGCACCGGCAGCACCATGAACCAGGCCTTGTTGTTCCAGGTCTTTTCCACGGGTTACGCTCCCATCTCGACGCGCCAGGACTTGTCGTAGAGGTTGATGCCGGCAGGATCGAAGCTGACATGCGGATCGGCCGGCACGTGATCGTCCTCGCCGAGGATCGCCGCGATCTCGCGGCCTTCGAGGCTGGCGCGCACCACCTTGTGGCGGCCGATATCCTCGACCTTGCGTATGGTGACGGGCATGCCCTTGGCGCCGAGCCTGACATATTCGGGCCGGATGCCGAGTTCGATGCTTGCGCCTTCGGCCTTGGGCGTGCCGGGCAGCTCGATGGTCTGGCCGCCGAGCCGGGCGCGCCGGCCTTCGACCGCCACCGGCATGACGTTCATGCCGGGCGAGCCGATGAAATAGCCGACGAAGGTGTGCTTGGGGCGCTCGAACAGCTCGGCCGGCGTGCCGATCTGGACGATCTCGCCGTCATACATCACCACCACCTTCTCGGCGAAGGTCAAAGCCTCCGTCTGGTCGTGGGTGACATAGATCATGGTGTAGCCGAAGCGCCGGTGAAGCTGCTTGAGCTGCGAGCGCAGCACCCATTTCATATGCGGGTCGATGACGGTCAGCGGCTCGTCGAACAGGATCGCATTGACGTCGGAGCGGACGAGGCCGCGGCCGAGCGAGATCTTCTGCTTCTGGTCGGCGGTGAGCCCCCGCGCCTTGCGTTTGGCCCAGCTGGCGAGGTCGATCATGTCGAGCGTCTCGCGCACCTTGCGGTCGACATCGGCTTCTCCGACGCCGCGGTTGCGCAGCGGGAAGGCGAGATTGTCGTAGACCGTCATGGTGTCGTAGATGACCGGGAACTGGAACACCTGGGCGATGTTGCGCTCCTGGGTGGACAGCCGGGTCACGTCCTTGCCGTCGAACAGAAGCTGGCCGTGCGAGGCATGCAGCAGGCCGGAAATGATGTTGAGCAGCGTGGTCTTGCCGCAGCCGGACGGGCCGAGCAGGGCATAGGCGCCGCCGTCCTCGAAGCCGTAATGGACTTCGCGCAGCGCATAGTCCTTGTCGGACTTCGGGTTGGCGCCATAGGCGTGGCGGATGTGGTTCAGGTCGATGCGTGCCATCTTCCCCTCCTATGCGGCGCGTGACGAGGGTGCGCCAGCGGCGCGACCGGTGGCATCGAAGACCATGACGTGGCGCGGATCGATGAACACCTCGATGGTCTCGTCCGGCTCGAACTGCCGGATGCCATGGGTCAGCATCACCCAGCGCGCGTCGGCGTAGTTGAGGTGGACAAAGCTCTCCGAGCCGGTGATCTCGGTGACCGACACCTTGGCCTTGACGCCGACGGCGTCGGTCGTGCGCTTCTCAAAAGAAAGATGGTGGGGCTGGAAGCCGATCGTATAGCTGGCGTCGGCAATGCCGGCGAGGTCCGCCGGCACCGGGAGGTCCACCCCACCATCAAGCTGGAAATTGCGGCCGCTCTTCTTCAACACGATGGTGTTGAGCGGCGGGTCGGCGAAGGTCCGCGCCGTGATCAGGTCGTCCGGCTTGCGGAACACCTCGATCGTCGGGCCGAACTGGGTGATGCGGCCTTCCGACAGCGTGGCGACATTGCCGCCAAGCAGAAGCGCTTCATGCGGCTCGGTCGTGGCATAGACGAAGATCGCGCCGGTTTCGGCGAAGATCCTCGGCAGTTCGGCGCGCAGTTCCTCGCGCAATTTGTAATCGAGATTGGCGAGCGGCTCGTCGAGCAGCACGAGCCGGGCATTCTTGACGATGGCACGGGCGAGCGCTGTGCGCTGCTGCTGGCCGCCCGACAGGTTGAGCGGGGTGCGGTCGAGATAGGGTGTCAGCTTGAGCAGGTCGGCGGCGCGCTTGACCTCCTGTTCGATCCTGGCCTTGTCGGCGCCGGCGACACGCAGCGGCGATGCGATGTTCTCATAGACCGTCATCGCCGGGTAGTTGATGAACTGCTGGTAGACCATGGCGATGTTGCGCTTCTGCACCGGCACGCCGGTGACGTCGACACCGTCGAACCAGACCGAGCCCGCGGTTGGCTTGTCGAGCCCGGCCATCAGCCGCATCAGGCTGGTCTTGCCCGACAGCGTCGGTCCCAGAAGGACATTGAGGCTGCCGTGCTGAAGCGCCAGCGAGACGTCGCGGATATGATCCGTGCCGGCCACCGTCTTGGTTACGTTGCGCAGTTCGAGCATAAATCCTCCTCCCAGAGGCAGATGCAGGCGGGCAGGCCTATTCTGCCGCGGCGTTGTGCACGCCTGGGCTCATTCCATGCAGAAATTCGTCGAGTGCCGCGGCCTGCTCTTTGCTGAGCTTCAGCCCCCGCTTGGTGCGCCGCCACAACACGTCCTCGCCGCTCACCGCCCATTCATGGGCGACGAGATAGCGGACCTCGGCCTCGTAGAGATCGGCGCCGAAATTGCGCCCGAGATCGGCTTCCGACTTCGCCAGGCCGAGCAGCGTCCTGGCGCGTGTGCCGTAGAGCCTGGTCAGGCGGCGGGCGAGGCGCATATCGAGGAAGGGGTAGGCAGCCTTGAGCTTGACCACTTCGGCGTCGAAGCCGGTCGCCTCGAACTCGCCGCCCGGCAGGGCGGCGGTTGCCGTCCAGGCCTTGCCCCTCTTGCCCAGCTGCTTCTCGATGATCTCGAGCATGGATTCGGCAAGGCGGCGATAGGTGGTGATCTTTCCGCCGAAGATATTGACGATCGGCGCGCGGCCTTCGCCGCCATCTGATTTCAGCACATAGTCGCGTGTCGCTTCCTGGGCCTTGCTGGCGCCGTCGTCATAAAGCGGGCGGACGCCGGAATAGGTCCAGACGATGTGTTCGGGTTTCACCGGCTCGGCGAAATATTCGCTTGCCGCCTCGCAGAGATAGGTGATCTCGGCCTGGCTGATCCTGGCGGTGTGGGGGTCGCCTTGATAATCCTGGTCGGTGGTGCCGATCAGGGTGAAGTCTTCCTCGTAAGGAATGGCGAAGATGATGCGCCCGTCCTTGTTCTGGAAGAAATAGGCGCGCGGATCGTCGAACTTCTTCGCCACCACGATGTGGCTGCCCTGGACGAGGCGGACATTGTGGACGTTGTTCTGGCCGACGGTTTCGGTCAGCACATGGTCGATCCAGGGTCCGGCGGCATTGACGATGAGCCGCGCCTTGACCTCTTCGACCTGGCCGCTGCGCAGGTCCTCGACGCGGATGTTCCAATGGCCGTTGTCGCGGCGCGCGCTCGTCACCTTGGCCCGGGTGCGGATGACGGCACCCCTGTCGGCGGCGTCGCGGGCATTGAGCACGACCAGCCGTGCATCGTTGACCCAGCCGTCGGAATATTCGAAGGCGCGCGCAAACATCGGCTTCAGCGGCTTGCCGGCGACGTCGCTGTGCATGTCGAGCGTGCGTGTCGGCGGCAACAGCTTGCGGCCGCCAATATGGTCGTAGAGGAACAGGCCGAGCCGGATCAGCCATGCCGGGCGCAGGCCCTTGGCATAGGGCAACACGAAGCGCATCGGCCAGATGATGTGAGGCGCGTTCTTCCACAGCACCTCGCGTTCCATCAGCGCTTCGCGCACCAGGCGGAATTCGTAATGCTCGAGATAGCGCAGCCCGCCATGGATCAGCTTGGTCGAATAGGACGAGGTGCCGGAGGCGAGATCGTTCATTTCGGCAAGGTAGACGGAGTAGCCGCGGCCGACCGCGTCGCGGGCGATTCCGCAGCCATTGATGCCGCCGCCGATAACGAAGATGTCGTGGATTTCTGGTCTGCTCACGCCTTCGCCGCCTTTTCGCACTGCAGCAATTTAAGCACCATTCGAAGCTCGATTTGGATTATTTCGAACTGAAAGTGAATGTCAAACGAAATATATCGCTGATCGCAGGCTGACGTGCTGACGTTGTGTCAGGGGCAGGGGCTTGGCGTGTATCCGTCAGTTTAGACGGCTAAAAGCCTACAAATGGGCGGAATCTTCTGTTTTTTGCCAGGCGAAACACTGTTGCCTCGGGCAATACAGGACAATTCCCGGTTGTGATCTTCGTTTTCAGCCTTCATTGACCAAAACGAAGGCGGAATTTCCGGTGCATGTCGCGGCGGCAGGCGGCGTCTGTGCGGCCGGCTGTGGACAACAAAAAAGCCGGGGCCGCGTCGGCGGCCCCGGCTGCAGATGGGGTTCGGGAAAGTCAGTGGGGGAAGAAGGCGAAGCGAATGACGAACAGGATCGCCACCAGCCAGGTCGCGGCATGGACTTCACCGGGACGGCCGGTGAGCAGCTTGAGCGCGGCATAGCTGATGAAGCCGAAGGCAAGGCCGTTGGCGATCGAGTAGGTGAAGGGCATCATCAGCGCGGTCAGCGCCGCCGGTGCTGCCTCGGTGATATCGGCCCATTCGACCTCGACCAGCTCGCGCATCATCAGGCCGGCGACATAGAGCAGGGCAGGCGCCGTCGCATAGGCAGGCACCGAGCCGGCCAGCGGCGAGAAGAACAGCGCGGCGAGGAAGAGCACGCCGATGACCAAAGCGGTCAGGCCGGTGCGGCCGCCTGCCTGCACGCCCGAGGCGCTTTCGACATAGGCCGTCGTGCTCGAGGTGCCGAGCAGGGAGCCCGCGACGATGGCCGTGCTGTCGGCCAGAAGGGCGCGGCCGAGGCGGTTGGGCTTGCCCGGCTCGATCAGCCCGGCGCGCTTGGCGACGCCGATCAGCGTGCCGGTGGCGTCGAAGACCTCGACCAGCACGAACACCAGGATGACATGGACCAGGCCGGCATGCAGGGCGCCGAAGACGTCGAGCTGCAGGAAGGTCGGCAGGATCGACGGCGGCATCGAGACGATGCCGTTGAACTGGCTGACGCCGAGCGCCATCGAGGCGATGGTGATCACCAGAATGCCGATCAGGATCGCGCCGCGCACCTTGAGCGCGTCAAGGGCCGCGATGATGAAGAAGCCGGCGATGGCAAGCAGCGTCCCGGTCTGGCTGACGTCGCCCAGCGTCACCAGCGTTGCCGGGCTGGCCACGACGATACCGGAGCTTTTCAGCGCGATGATGCCGAGGAACAGGCCGATACCGGCGGCAATGGCGCTGCGCATCGAGTGCGGGATGCCGGCGATCAGCCAGCTGCGCACGCCGCTGACGGTCAGGATCAGGAAGATCACGCCTGAAATGAACACCGCGCCCAGCGCCTGCTGCCAGGAAAAGCCCATGGCGCCGACGACGGTAAAGGCGAAGAAGGCGTTCAGGCCCATGCCCGGCGCCATGCCGATCGGCCATTTCGCCACCAGGCCCATGACCAGCGAGCCGATCGCTGCGGCAAGGCAGGTGGCAACGAACACGGCGTTGCGGTCCATGCCCGTCGACGACAGGATCTCCGGGTTGACGAAGATGATGTAGGCCATGGTCAGGAAGGTCGTGACACCGGCGATCACTTCGGTCCGGACCGATGTCCCTTGTTCCTTCAGGTTGAAATACTTCTCAAGCACTCTTTGCTTCCTCCCAGACGGTTAGGGGGCAGCCTGGTCCTGGCGCAGGCTTGCCGACGCACCCATGCTTTCCCCGCATGGCCGCCGGCGTTTTCCTGCCGAACTCCTGCTGCCCTCTCGTGCCGACCCAGGACGCGTCTTGCGTCTCCACCCCGGACCGGCTTCCGCCAACAAATGGCGCAAGGCATGATTGCCTGCGCAAACGTGGCCTAAATTCTGCCTGATGCAGCCATCGCACAAGTGGCGGTTGCTTTAAGCAGTTTCGCGTTTTTGTTGATGGATTGCGCCCGTTCGGACGATGCCTCAGGCGAGCAGCGCCTGGCCGGTTGCCGGGTCGAACAGGTGCAGCGCGTCGTCGTCGACGGCAAATGCCGCCACGTCACCCTGGCCGACCCTGGCTCTTGGCGCAAGACATGCGGTGAGCTTTTGCGGGCCGATGCGCGCGGTGGCGACAAGTTCGGGTCCGGTCAGTTCGACCACTTCGATCCGCACCGGCAGCACATGGCCGCCGGCCTGGTCGCCTGCCTGGTCAAGTGACGCCAGCCGCAGTGCCTCCGGCCTGATGCCGAGCGCAAGCCGCGTCTTGTCCTGGACAACTGGGGCCTGGAGGAGTGGCCTGAAACGGTCGGGCAAACGCAAGCGAACCTCGGATCCGACGATTCGTAACGCGCCATTGTCGACCTCGACGTCGATCATGTTCATCGGCGGGGCGCCGACGAAGCCGGCGACATAAAGCGTGGCGGGCTGGTTGTAGATCTCTTCCGGCGTGCCGAGCTGTTCGATGCGCCCATCCTTCATCACCGCGATGCGTGTCGCCAGCGTCATCGCCTCGATCTGATCGTGGGTGACGTAGACGACGGTCGTCTTCAGAATCTGGTGCAGACGCTTGAGTTCGGTGCGCATTTCGAGCCTGAGCTTGGCATCGAGATTGGACAGAGGCTCGTCGAACAGGAACACCTGGGGCTTGCGCACCAATGCCCGGCCGATAGCGACGCGCTGGCGCTGGCCGCCGGAGAGCTGGCTCGGCTTGCGGTCGAGCAAGGGCTCGATCTGCAGCAGGCGCGACGCCTCCGCGACGGCCTTCTCACGTTCGGCAAGCGGCACCTTGCGCATCTCCAGGCCGAAGCCGATGTTCCGGCGCACGCTGAGATTGGGGTAGAGCGCATAGGACTGGAACACCATGGCGATGTCGCGGTCCTTGGGATGAACGCCGAGGATGGACCTGCCGGCGATGCGGATGTCGCCGCTGGTGGCTTCGGCAAGCCCGGCTATGATGTTGAGCAGCGTCGATTTCCCGCAACCCGACGAGCCGAGCAGGACGAGGAACTCGCCGCTCTGCAGCGCGATGTCGATGCCTTTCAGCGTCTCGACCGCGCCGTAGCTCTTGCGGATGTTCTGGATGTCGAGCGCACTCATGCAAATTCGTCCCTGATCTCGGGCAACCCGCCATAGAGGCGGGGCAAGGTGGAAATGGCACGCGAGGCGACCTGCACGCCCGCGGTGAGGCAGGCAGCCAGCGGCCGGTCGCCGGCAAGCGCTGCCAGGAAGGCAGCATTGAAGACGTCGCCGGCGCCGATCGTGTCGATGACCGTGACGACGGGTGCTTTCACCGACACCAGTTCGCCGCCGGGACCGATGGCGACGGCGCCGTCCGGACCGCATTTGACGACCAGGATCGCGCCTTCGGGCATGCTGCGCCACAAGGCGACTGCGGCTTCGGCCGGACTGTCGAGGCCTGCAAGGGTCGTTGCCTCGACTTCGTTCAGCAACGCACAGTCGCAATGCGCAAGCCATGTCCGCGTCAAGGCGCAGTTGTGCTCGGTCCAGCCGTCGGGTGGCCAGCCGGTGTCGAGCACGACCGAGATGCCATGGCCATGCGCCCAGTCGAAGAAGGCGTCGTAGTCGCGCGTAAGCTCGGTGGTCAGGAACGCACCACAGAGCAAGGCGTAGCCGCCGGAAAGCTGCGCGCCGTCGAGCACCGACAACACATCGGCCAGGCTAAAGCGGGGCAGGTGGCCATGGGTGGTGAAGAAGGTGCGTTCGCCGTCGGGATGGGTGATGCCGACCGAAAGCGTCGTGCGCTCGGCAGTAACAGGCCATCTGGCGGCCCGATCGCCGAAGGCGTCGCGCAGCCACAGGCCGAACTGGTCGTTGCCGACATTGGCTGATATCTCGAAGTCGACGCCGAGCGCATCCCAGGCAAGCGCGCTGTTGCCCGCCTGGCCGCCGACCCGCAACTCGTCATGGTCGACGATGATCTCCGTTCCTGCCCTCGGCCAGGGTGCTGTCGGCCCCAGGATGAGGTCGACATTGACGTTGCCGATGACAGCAAGCGGACGCATTCATTCGCTCCGCGTGATCTTGGTCGAACGCACCGGCGTGCCGGCGTCGTCGACACGGGCATCGGCAAAGGCGATCATCAGCCGCTGGGCTGTCGGCAGCATGGCAAAAATGGCGTCCATGCCGGTTGCCGGCTTGAAGGCAAGGGTCGTCGCGCCCGCCACCGGCGCCTCATCAGAGGAATCGAAGATGACGACGGCAGCACCGGTCTCGACAGCCGACACGGCCATGGCGGTGACAAGCGGTGCCGTCGGGTCCTTGCCCCGGAACAGCACGACCCCGATGTTGGGCCCAAGCATCTCCATCGGCCCGTGCCGCAGCTGTCCGCCCTCGAGCGAAAAGCACGGCCGCCGCGACAGTTCGGTCAGGCCAAGCGCCAGCGCCTCGGCAACGCCCTGCAGGCGCCGGCCCGAGGTGACGACGGTGTCGACATCGGCCAAAGCCTTGAGCGCGGGACCAACATCGACGACCTCGGGCAGTTGCAGGGCGACAAGCGCCCCGCCCGGATGTTCGCCAAGCGCGGCGAGAATGGCGAGGTGAAGCGAAAGCGTCACCGTCAGGCTGCGGGTCGCGGCAAAGGCGAGCTCGGTGCCGCCGACGCCGACCAGCGAAGGTGCTTTCCGGGCCAGGAACGAGCCGGCCTCCAGCGTCAGCCCGAAAGTCTCGCTGTTGCCGCCCGTCTCGGTGAACCAGCGCAGCACCTCGGCACTTTCGCCCGACTGCGACGTCATGATCACCGTGCGGCCATCGAGCGAGAGCCCCTGGCCGAGTTGCTCCGACAGCGGCAGGGCAATGGCGTCGATGCCGAGCGCGCGATAGAGCGGCTCGACCGCCCGGCCGACGGCATGCGAGCCGCCCATGCCGAGCAGCAGCAGCCTGCCGGTCCTTTCGAGCGAGGCGGCGACCCGGGCCGCCATTCCGGCGTTTTCGGCGAAGGACGCCAGGGCGTCGCCATTCTGCCGCGCCATTTCGCGGTCGATGGCCAAGAGGCCGGCAGGTCTGGGCTTCGGTGAGGTCATGGTCATCATCCTTTCACGCCGCCGCTGGTCAGGCCCGAAATCAGGGCACGCTGCATGACGAGCCCGATCAGCACCGGCGGCAGGGCAGCCAGCACGCCTGCGGTGGCAATCAGACCGTAATCCGAGACGCGGCCTCCGGCGAGGTCGGCGATGGCGACCGTCAGCGTCTTGGCGCGCAGGTCGGAGGTAAACAGCAGCGCATAGAAGAACTCGTCCCAGGCCAGGAGCAGCGCAAACAGTGCCGACGTCGCGACAACGGGTGCTGCCAGCGGCAAGGTGATGATGCGCAGCGTCTGGAACAGGCTGGCGCCGTCGATCATCGCGGATGCTTCGATCTCGCGCGGGATGGCATCGAAGCCCGATTTCATCAGCCAGGTGGTGAAGGGGGCGAGGATGGTGAGATAGACCAGCGCCAGGCCGAAAATGTTGTTGAGCATGCCGAAATAGGCCAGGCCCATATAGAGCGGCACGGCGAGCGCCACCGGCGGCAACATGTAGGTGGCGATCACCATCGACAGCGACCAGCCGACCTGAGGCGTGCGCGACACCGCCCAGCCGGCCGGGATGGCAAGCGCAATCGCTGCAATCGTCGCCATGCCGGCGATCTTAAGGCTATTCCAGAGGGAGGCCGTGAAGGCGGCGCCGGCGCTGTTTTCGACTGATGAAAGCAGCAAGGCGTAACGGGAAAAGTCGACCTCCGCGGGCCACCAGCGCAACGGCTTGGCCGACAGGTCGGCCGTCGGCGAGATGCTCATGACGAACAGCCACAGCACCGGCGCCAGGATGACGACCGCCAGAAGCAGCGCTGCGGCATGGATGAAGATGGTGAAAGCCAGGCTCCTGCGTTCCATCAGCTCGCACTCCCCGCAGCTTTCCTGACAAGGGCCGCATAGGCGACGGCCAGCACGGTGACCAGCAAGGTGACGATCAGCGCCAGCGACGCGCCCGAGCCGGCGCGCTGGAACGAAAACGCCTCCTGATAGACCAGGATCGACAGCGTGCGCGTCGAATTGGCCGGCCCGCCGCGCGTCATCACCCAGATGATGTCGAACACCTTGAAGGCCTCGATGGTGCGCAGCACCAGTGCCACCAGAAGCGGGCCGACGAGATAGGGCAGGATGACGAAACGGAAGCGCGCGATCGGCCCGGCGCCGTCGACCATCGATGCCGCGGTGATGTCGCGCGGCACAGCCTGCAAGGCTGCAAGGGCAATGAGGGCGACGAGCGGAAAGTTCTTCCAGCAGTCGGCGACGATCAGCGCTGCCAGCGCGGTGTTGGGCTCGCCGAGCCAGGAGCGGTAGGCGTCGAGCAGGCCTGCTTGGGTCAGTGCCGCGTTCAATGCGCCATATTCGGGATTGTAGATCAGCCGCCACAGCGTGGCGTTGACCACTGTCGGCAGCGCCCAGGGCAGGATCATCAGCGCACGCAGCACGGTGCGGCCGTAAAACTGCTGGTTCAAGAGCAGGGCGGCGAGCACGCCGAGCACCATCTCCGCCGCCACCGAGATGACCGCGAACCATGTCGTGGTCACAAGCGTGCGCTGGAAGTTCGCGCCGGACAGCATCCTGGCGTAGTTGTCGAGGCCGACGAAGCTGCCCTCGGTGCCGACGAGCCTGGCGTCGGTGAAGGACAGGCGAACCGTGTCGACGAGGGGCCAGCCGATGACTGATATCATGACCGCGAGCAGCGGCAGCATCAGCAGCCATGCCCGGGTCGTCATCCATGAGCCCGACATGAGGCGACTCTTTTCAGTTGGAACGAAAGGGCCGGGCGACCGGCGCCGTCCGGAAATCATTTGAAACCAAAGGACCGGGCCGCCGGAGCGGCCCAGAAGTGACTTGAACCGAAAGGGCGGGGCGGTCGGACCCGCCCAGAAAACGAAAGGGCCGGGCCGCCGGAGCGGCCCGGAGTTTGGGGCAGTAAAGCTTAGAGACCGCTGTTTTCGGCAGCGCTCTTGAGCGCGTCTTCGGGCTTTGCCTGGCCGAGCAGCGATTCCTGGATCGCCTGCTGCAGCGCCGTCGACAGCTCCTGGTATTTCGGCGTCGTCGGGCGCGGATACATCGCCGCAAGGCCGAGCTTGGCAGCGGCGATCAGCTCTTCCTGGCCCTTGGTCACTTCAGGATCGTCATAGGACGAGGCCCAGATCGGCAGAGAGAGCTTTGCATACTGGTTCTGGGTTTGCTGCGAGGTCATGAAGGTGATGAACTTCCAGGCTTCCTCGGGATGCTTGCTGGCTGTGGTGATGCCGAGGCCCATCGAGCCGTTGACCGCCGAGACCTCGCTTTTGCCCGCAACGCCCGGCGCCGGCACGACGCCGACCTTGCCCGCGACCTTGCTGTCCTTGGGGTCGTTGGCCATGTTGTACATGTAGGTCCAGTTGAGCGCGAAGGCGGCTTCGCCGTTCTGGAACACCTTGCGCACGTCCTCTTCGAGGAACTCCTTGGAGTTCGGGTTGGTCAGGCCCGAGCTGTAGCTCGTCACCATGTAGTTCAGCGCATCGAGCCCGCCGCCGCTCTGGAAGGCCGGCTTGCCGTCCTTGATGAAGTCGCCGCCATAGGCGCTGACCAAAGTGGTGTAGTCGCAGATCGCCGCTTCCGCCTGCGACCAGCTCCACGAGATCGGCGTTGCCAGCAGGCCCTTGTCCTTGATGATCTTGGCCTGCTCGGCCAGTTCGTCCCAGGTCTTGGGCGGGCTCTTGATGCCGGCCTTTTCAAGGATTTCCTTGTTGTAGAACAGGTACTTGGTGTCGAGAATCCACGGCATGCCGTAAGACTTGCCGTCATAGGTGACGGTGGTCCAGGCGCCTGGAAGCACACCCTTCTTCATCTCCTCGGTGATGCGCGCGGAGACGTCGACGAGCACATTGTTGGAGGCATATTCGGCCGGCCAGATGACGTCGAACAGCACCACGTCGTAGCCGCCCGACCCCTGGGCCAGCACTGTCTTGTCGTGCAGGCCTTCGTAAGGCACGAATTCGAGATTGACCTTGATGTCGGGATTGGCCTTGCTGAAGGCTTCAGTCATCGCCCGCACGTCGGCCTCGCTATAGGCCGCCTGGGCCATGAACAGCGCGTTGATCGAGGTTTCGGCAAAGGCATGAGGCATGAAGGCGCCGCCGACGAAAGCCGCGCCGAGCAATGTCCTGCTAATCGATTTCAACATTTGATCCTCCATTTTTGACTTATGCAAATCCGTCCGGCGGCGCGCGTCACGCTGCCGTCTCGCCTGGGAAAGCACGGGGCCTTGGCCTCGCGATCTGTCGCAAGCGGCTGTCCTGGTCGAAAAATGCGGCGGCTCCAGCCGCCTTTGGTTCCCTGGAACTCTCGCGGTTCCTTATTAAGTCAACTGACTTGACTTATTACTTCTGCAATTATCATTGGAGTCAAGAGGGGAAAACAGTTGAGCGACATCAGCCCGATCCGCGCCACCAGCGGCACCAACCAGGAGGGCACCAGCGCCCACAATCGCCGTGTCATGATGGACGCGTTGCGGCTCAACGGAGCGCTGTCGCGGGCCGACCTGGCGCGGGCGACGCAGCTGACCAAGCAGGCCGTGTCCAACATCATCGAGGAGCTGGAACGCGACGGTTTCGTCGTCTCGCTCGACGCGGTGAGAAAGGGCAGGGGCCAGCCCTCGACGCCTTACCGTCTGGTGCCCGAAGGCGCCTTTGCCATCGGCCTGCAGATCGACCGCCACCTGACCCGCGCCGTCGCCGTCGACCTTGTCGGCACGGTTCTGGTGCGCGCCGAGGCCAAGCTGCCGCCCGACGATCCGCATGGCGGCGTCAAAATCATTCTCGGCGTGGTCGAGAGCATCAGGCGCGACCTCGCCGCGATCTCGGCGCTATCCGAAAAGCGCATCGTCGGCCTGGGTGTCGCCATGCCCGGTCCGTTCGGGCTGGAGGAGTTCGGCGACAACAAGTGGATGATGCCGGCCTGGCAGAAATATCCGCTGCTGGAGACGCTAGCCGCCGGCACCGGCCTCGACATCAGCCTGCAGAACGACTCCGCCGCCTGCGCCATCGCCGAGCGCATGGTGGGCGCCGCGCATGGGCTCGATCACGCCGTCTGCCTCTATGTCGGCTACGGCATCGGCGCCGGCCTGATCCTCAATGGCGAGCTCTACCGGGGCGGCAGCGGCAATGCCGGCGAAATCGGCATGGCGCTGCTGTCGCCGCGCGGCAGCGACGGTGCGGTGCTCGAGCATCGGGCCTCGCTGGCCTCGCTCTACCAGCAGCTGGAGCTCGACCCGTCCGAAACCGGCCTCTACGACCATGTCGCGGCGCTGGCCCTGGCCGAAGACCCGGCGCTGGTCGCCTGGGTCAGGGACGCGGCCATGGATCTGCGCTGGAGTGTCCAGCTCATCGAAACGCTTTTCGACCCGGAGACGGTGATCCTGACCAGTGGCGCGCCCGAGGCCCTGGCCCGTCTGATCGTCGAGGCGATGCTGCCGCTGCCGCTGTCGATCGCCAATCGCCCAGGGCGGACCTTGCCGCGCCTGCAGCTCGGCATCACCGACCCCTGGTCGATCGCTCTTGGCGCCGCCGCCGAGCCGATCGGCCGCGCCTTCGACCCACGCTATTCGGCGATCCTCAAGACCCGTTCGGGCGGCTAGGGATTTTGCGCGTCGGTTCCTGATGTGAAAATAATTTGACAGGAAGGCAAATCTGCGTTTGCATCGGCCTGCCTGATGATGCGAGCGCGCGAGCTTTCGCTCAGGCGGGGAGAGATGCCGCGACAAGGCAATCTCCCGCACAGCATGATCAGAGCAGCCCGCTCAACCTACCAGTCGATGACGATCCGGAACTCGCAATTCCAGGGACAGGGCTCATAGCGCGACGAAGCTGACAACCAGCTGCGTCGGAGTGAATGAGAACCGACCTGGAGAAGCTGCATGTCCGTAGACCTGCTCGTGCGTGACGCATATGTGTATGTCGATCGCGGCTGGGAAATCGCCGACGGCTGGATCGCCGTCAAAGACAAGAGAGTCCATTCCGTGGGCAAGGCCGGCGACGAGCCGGTCGCCGCAAAGACCATCTCGGCGCGTGGCCGGCTGGTCACGCCGGGCCTGATAAACGCCCACCACCACATGTACCAGAACCTGACGCGGTCCTACGCGCCGGTGACCAACGGTTCGCTGTTCGAGTGGCTGACCGGGCTCTACCCGATGTGGGCCGGGCTGACCGAGGAATCGGTCTATGCCTCCACCTATGTCGCGATGACCGAGCTTTTGATGGGCGGCTGCACCACCTCGATGGACCACATGTATGTCCATCCCAGGCCCAGGCTGATCGATGCCCAGATCCGCGCCAGCACCGACATCGGCTTCCGTTTCTATGCGACACGCGGGTCGATGACGCGCTCGGTCGAGGATGGCGGCCTGCCGCCTGCCTCGGTGGTGCAGCGCGAGGACGACATCCTCGAAGACAGCATCCGGCTGGTGGAGAGCTACCACGATGCCGGGCCGGGCGCGATGACGCGCGTGGCGCTCGCGCCGTGCTCGTTGTTCTCCGTGACCGAGCGGATCATGTCGGAATCGGCGCGGCTGGCCGACAAATATGATCTCAGGCTGCACACCCACCTCGCCGAGGACCCCGAGGAGGACAGATATTGCGCCGAGGTCTATGGCTGTACGCCGACCGAATATTTCGAGCGTGTCGGCTGGGCCAGCAAGCGCTCCTGGGTCGCGCATTTCATCTATCCGACTGATGCCGAGATCGGACGCCTCGCACATGCCGGCGTCTGCGCCACCCAGTGCCCCTGTTCGAACATGCTGATCGGCGGCGGCTCGGCCGACGCCATGGGGCTGCGCGCCCGCGGCATGCGCGTCGGCCTTGGCTGCGATGGCTCGGCTTCGACCGACCATGCGTCGATGTGGCTGGAGGCGCGCACGGCGCTGTTGCTCGGACGCTATCGCAACGGCCCGCATTCGATGTCGGCGCGCGATGCACTCGACATCGCGACGCGCGGCGGTGCTGCCTGTCTCGGCTGGGAGGATGAGATCGGCCATCTCAGGCCGGGCGCCTGTGCCGACCTTGTCGTCTGGAGCATGTCGGACGTGGCGCTTGCCGGCGCCCATAGCGATCCGGTCGAGGCCTGGCTGCGCTGCGGCCCTGCCGTTGCCGGCACCACCGTCGTCGCAGGCAAGGTGCTTGTCGAGGACTGCCGTCCGGTCATGGCCGAACTCGGCGACGTGCTGCGGGAGCATGCCCGCCATTCGCGCCGCATGCAGTGCCTCGAGGCCTGACCGTCACCAGCTCATTTCACCTGATGCCGCCGAGGCGGCTCATACTTCTGGGAGGAGGTATATCAATGACTGATCATGTTCATGCTCATATGGGCGAGCTTGAAGCGGTCGACGGCGTGGTCGGGGATGTCGAGGAGGTCATCCCCGCCAGGCGTCGCTTCGCATTGGGACTGCAGCAGGCGCTCGTGTCGAACGCTTGGCTCGATCCCATCTTCATCGCTTCGGTGGCGGGGTTCTCCGCCACCCTGGCGACAAATCTGGTGACCGCCACCTTTCTTGCCGCAGGCGTGGTCACCGTCATACAGAGCACCAGGCTGGTCCGCCTGCCGGTGGTGCAGGGGCCGTCCTCGGCCTTTTCGCCATTGGCCATCGGCTATTACAAGGCCGGGACGATTTCCGCGGCAAGCCTCGGCCTGATCATCGGCGCGGCACTCGTCTTCCTTGCCTCCGTATGCGGCCAGTTCGCCAAGCTCCGGCGGCTGCTGTCGCCGGCCGTCTCCGGAACGATCATCACCCTTGTGGGGGTCGCACTGGCCGGGTTCACCTTCATGGAGTTCTTCGGCGGCATCGGCTCGCCAAGCTTTGCCACGGGATCGAGCCTGTTCCTGGCCTGTGTGACGACGGCGGTGGTGCTGCTCAGCGCCGCCTTCGGCGGTACCTTGCGCATGTTCGGCTTCCTGACCGCGCTCATCGTCGGCGATGTGCTGGCCCTGGGCCTTGGACTGCTCGACTTCTCCAGCGTCGGCCAGGCGCCCTGGCTGGCTTTCCCGAAACTGCTGCCCTATGGCGCGCTGACCTTCGACCCGGCGATCACCATAACCATGTGCATCGTCTTCGTCGTTGCCGTCGTCGAGGCCATGGGCATGTATGAGGCGACGGCGCGGCTCACAGGCGTCGAACTCGACGACCGCCGCGTCAACGCCGGCATTGCCGGTGAAGCCGGTGGTTCGATGCTGGCAGCGCTGATCGGCGGTTTCGGCACCACCGCATACGCGCAGAATCTCGGCGTCATCAGGCTGACCGGCGTCGCCAGCCGGCATGTCGTCCGCGTCGCCGGCTTCATCTTCATCGCCCTGGCATTCCTGCCCAAGGTCGCAGCGGTGCTGGTGGCGACACCGGCGGCGGTTGTCGGCGGGCTGTTCCTGCCGGCGGCGGCAACCGTGGTCATGACCGGCATCCAGATGGCGAGCCAGGACCGGGGTTCACCTGTCAAGAACATGGTGGCCCCGCTCGGCCTGATGGCCGGGCTGAGCATTCCTGCGCTGGCCGGGGCCCTGTCGGGCGGGCTGCCGCAGATCCTTGGCGAGATGCTCGCGCATTCCATCGTGGTCGGCGCGGTGACCGTCATGGTCGCCGAGATCGTCCTGGTTCGTCTTCCCGAGTTCCTGCGCTCGCGCTGAAACAGGAGCAGCCGGGCCGAGGATCCGGCGTCGATCGGCTGGGACATGGACGCGGCGATGGACTCGCGCTCGGCGCTGACGCCGAGCGCGATCGACCCACGCCTTTCGGCGCCCCCAAGGACGCGTTCGGAGTGTCAGCCGAGCATTGCCGGGCTGAAGCGCGCGCCTTGCTCATGGATCCGCTTGACCAGCATCAGCGGGTGGGTGCCGCCGATCTGAGCCGTCTCATCGGCGACGGCCGCGGTGGTCGCCGTCGCCATCAGGTTGGGCATGGTCGCGGCGCTATCCATCTCAGCCCGCCGCATCGATGCCGCCGATGCAGGCATATTTGAGCTCGGTGAATTCGAGGATGCCGTGATGGGAGCCCTCGCGCGAATTGCCGCTTTCCTTGACGCCGCCGAAGGGCGCCAGTTCGGTCGAGATCAGCCCGGTGTTGACGCCGACCATGCCGAATTCGAGCCGCTCCATCATGCGGAACACCCGCGCCGAATCGCGCGTGAAGAAATAAGCGGCGAGCCCGGTCTCGGTGGCATTCGCCGCCTGCAGCACCTCGGCCTCTGTCTCGAAGCGGAATACGGGTGCCAGCGGCCCAAAGGTTTCGTCCTGCGCCAGCAGCATGTCGGCGGCAGCGCCGGTGATGACTGTCGGTTCGAAGAAGGTGCCGCCAAGCGCGTGGCGCTTCCCGCCGGCGGCAATCTCGGCGCCCTTGCCGAGCGCGTCCGCGATATGCGCTTCGACCTTGGCGACGGCGCGTTCCGAGATCAGCGGCCCCTGGACGACGCCGTCGTCGAAGCCGCAGCCGACCCGCAACTGCTTCACCCGCTCCGTCAGCCTGGCGACGAAGACGTCATGGACGGCCGACTGAACATAGATGCGGTTGGTGCAGACACAGGTCTGGCCGGAGTTCCTGAATTTCGACGCCATCGCGCCTTCGACCGCGGTGTCGATGTCGGCGTCGTCGAAGACGATGAAAGGGGCATTGCCGCCAAGCTCCAGCGCGACACGTTTGACCGTGCTTGCCGCCTGCCGCATCAACAGCTTGCCTGTCGGCGTCGAGCCGGTGAAGCCGACGAGCCGGACGGCGGGATGCGAGGTCAGCACGCCGCCTATGGCTATGGCATCGCCGGTGACGACATTGAAGCTGCCGGCGGGAAAGTCGGCGCGGCGCGCCAGTTCGGCCAGGACGAGAGCGGTCAGCGGCGTTTCGGGCGCCGGCTTGACGACGACGGTGCAGCCTGCGGCAAGCGCCGGGGCGACCTTGCGGGTGATCATCGCCGCCGGGAAGTTCCATGGCGTGATCGCCGCGACCACGCCGAGCGGCTGCCGCTGCACCAGGATACGGGCGTCGGGGCGGTGTGACGGCAGGATCTCGCCGGCAATACGCTTGGCCTCCTCGGCATAGAACTCGACATAGGAGGCGGCATAGTCGATCTCGCCGAGTGCCTCGGCGAAGGGCTTGCCCTGTTCGCTGGTCAGGATGGTGGCAAGGTCGCTGCGTGCCGCAACGATCAGCTCGAACCAGCGCCGCAGCGTTGCCGAGCGCTCCTTCGCCGTCTTCGCCGCCCAGGGCCGGAACGCCCTGGAAGCCGCCTCGACGGCTTGGGTGGCCGCGTCGGCGCCAAGGTTGGGGACATGGGCGATGACGGCGCCAGAGGCCGGATCGGTGACAGGTGTGTCGGCAGACCCGACAAAGCAGCCGTCTATGAAGGCCTGCGTCTTCATGAGGCCATTGTCTTCGAGCGTGCGCATGACGGCTCCTAGGCGTTGGCGGAGACGAGGGCGCGTTCGAGGAGGTCCAGCCCCTCCTTGAGCTGCGCATCGGAAATGGTCAGCGGGCAGAGCAGGCGGATGGTGTTGCCGAAGACGCCGCATGACAGCAGCACCAGCCCGTGGCCGAGCGCTGCCTGCACGACCTTCTTCGTCGTCTCGGCATCCGGCGTATTGGTGCCGCGCTGTGTCACGATGTCGAAGGCGACCATCGCGCCGGGGCCGCGGATCGACGCCATCGGCACGGCGTCGTTGCGCTGCGACATCCGCTCCAGTGCAGCGTGCATCGTCGCGCCGATCTCATTGGCACGGGCGACAAGGCCTTCGTCCTTGATGACGTCGAGAACCGCAAGTGCGGCGGCGCAGGCGATCGGGCTGCCGGCATAGGTGCCGCCCAGCCCGCCCGGTTCGGCAGCGTCCATGAGCGCTGCACGCCCGATGACGCCGGCCAGCGGGAAGCCGCCGCCGAGCGCCTTGGCGACGGTGATGATGTCGGGTTCGATGCCGGAATGTTCGATGCCGAACATCTTTCCGGTGCGCGCAAATCCCGTCTGCACCTCGTCGGCGATCAGCACGATGCCGTGCGTGTCGCAAATCTTGCGGAGTTCCGCCAGAAGCTCGGTGGGGGCGGGCCAGAAGCCGCCTTCGCCCTGGACCGGCTCGATGATGATCGCAGCGACATCAGACGGCGCGATGTCGGCGCGGAACAGAAGCTGCAGCGCGCGCAGCGCATCCGAGACGTCGACATCCAGCGGCGTCGCCGGGAACGGCACGTGAAAGACGCCGGCGGGCGACAGGCCGAATTTGTGCTTATAGGGTGCAACCTTGCCGGTCAGCGCCATGGTCATCGCCGTGCGGCCGTGGAAACCGCCGGCAAAGGCGATTATGCCGGGCCGGCCGGTCGCTGCCTTGGCGATCTTGATGGCGTTCTCGACAGCTTCTGCGCCGGTCGAAAACAGGAGCGACTTTGCCTCGCCGGAGAAGGGCGCCAGCGCGTTCAGGCGCTCGCACAGCGCGACATAGGGTTCGTAGGGCAGCACCTGGAAGGCGGTATGGGTGTAGGCGTCGAGCTGCTGCTTCGCGGCGGCGATCACCTTGGGGTGACGGTGGCCGGTATTGAGCACCGCGATGCCGGCGGCGAAATCGATGTAGCGGCGCCCCTCGACGTCCCAGATCTCGGCGCCTTCCGCCTTGCCGGCAAAGACGGGGAAGGCCGTTGCGACGCCGCGAGCGACTGCCGCCGACCGGCGGGCCAGCAAGGTGGTGTTGGTGGTCATGGGGAGGTGCTCCGTAAGATTCTGGCGGCAACCTAGCGGCATTCCTTGGCAAGCAGTGCGCGATTGATTTAGATGCTGTGGTGCCTCCAGTGCACCACAGACTGTCCAGGGGCCTCTGCTTGAACACCGACATTCGAAGACGCCGGTCCGTCGAGAAAGACCAGCCGCATCAGGCCATGCCGCCGCTGCAGATGATCCGCGCCTTCGAGGCGGCGGGGCGCATGGGCTCGATGCGCAAGGCGGCCGACGATCTCGGCGTCAGCCACTCGGTGGTCAGCCGCCATGTCAAGAACCTCGAATTCTGGATGGCGGTGAAACTCGTCGTGTCCAGTCCCCGGGGCCTCAGGCTCACCCGCGAAGGCGAGATTTTCCATGCCGCCATCTCGACGGCCTTCGAGCTGATCGCTGCAACGACGGCCGAACTTCGTCCGCCCTCGCATCGGCGGACGCTCAGGCTTTGGTGCATGCCTGGCCTGGCGACACGCTGGCTGGGGCCGAGGCTGCCTGAGATGCAGCATCTGCTCGGCGACACGGAACTGGTGTTTCGCGCCATCGACCGCCTGCCGGATTTCTCGGTCGGCGAGGCCGATGTGATGGTCGGCTTCGGCGACCCCGACGACCTTCCTGTCGGAGCGACCTTGCTCGTTCATCCCAGGATGTTTCCGGTGGCCAGCCGGCAATGGCTGGATGCGGCAGGTCCCCTGGAAAGCATTGCTGCACTTGTGCGGGCACCGCTGATCCACGAGGAAAACCGCCAGCAATGGGCCGACTGGTTTCGCAAGGCCGGCGTGGCGCATGACGCGCTGCAGGGTCCGCGCCTTTGGGATGCCAGCCTTGGCTTCGAAGCCGCTCTGGCCGGGCAGGGTGTCGCGCTGGCGACACGGCTGACGACAGGCGACGAAATGGCCAGGGGTCGCCTCGTCGAGCTGTTCGACACTGACATCCGGCTCGGCGCCTATTATTTCATCGCCGCACCGGCCCGCCGCAAGGACAGGGCGATCCGCAAGCTGCATGACTGGCTGGCCGGCGAACTGATGCGATCGGAGGCTGCCGCAGCGTCTTCCAGCGATAGGTCGGCAGCAACTGGAGCTGTCGGCCCGACGCTTTGAACCATACCGCGAAAGAAGGACCAGCAGCCCGGTGATGCCGCGCTGCTACCGAGCTTTCAGGATGCGCGCACACATCTGATCGAAGCCGGCGTTTGATCAAGCGCCGGAACGAGCGGCGACAGTCGAAACGGATGTCGCTGGTCAACGGAGCGACAGTCCTTCGACCGGTCTGCGCGACATGCTGGTCAGTCCACGTCGAGGTTGACCGGGCCGACCTCGCGATCATCTGCGATGGCGTAGTCGATGCGCAGGATACGGCCCGAAAAATCCGGGTTCGTCTGCCTGTCCGGATCGACCGGTTCGGCGTTGCTGCGTCCAAAGGTAAGCGGCGACAGCGACAACCTGAGCAGGGTGCGTTCGAACACATGTTCGCCGGCCGGCTCGCCGTCGACCGTCAGGCGGCCGCGTCCCTTCAGCGTGCCGGACTTTTCGAAGTCGAACACGACGGTCGTCTTGCCGAGCGGGATCTCCCGGTCGGAGACGAGGCGGGTGACCTCGAAGCCGGCATAGTTGTAGGTGTAGACCAGCCGGTTCGCGACGATGTCGAGCGCGTAGCCGCCATGGCAGCTGCCGAAGCAGACAAGCGCGCCGCCCTGGTTTTTGTCCGTGCGCTCGATCTCGATCGATATGCGGTGCGAGACGTCCTGCGTCATCGGCGCCGCTTCCGCGGGGATAGACGAGATCGGCGGGAAAAAGCTGCATTCGTTGCGCCAGCGTGGTGCGCCGGGCCGGTAGGGCGGCTTGAACAGCACGTCGCTGTCGTCGAGCGGCATGACGCCGTAGCGGCCGGCTTCCGCCCACCAGCGTTCCTTCATCTCGGCGAGCTTTTCCGGCTTTTCCCCGGAGAGGTCGCGCAGCTCGGAAAAATCCTCGTCGAGATGGTAGAGCTCCCAGCGTTCGCTGTCGAAATCGTCGCCGGCTTTGTGCTGCGTCACCGCTTTCCAGCCGCGATGCCAGATGCTGCGATGGCCGTACATCTCGAAATATTGCGACTGCTTGGCGGTCGCCGCATCGGGCGCGTCGAAGGAATAGGCAAAGCTCTCGCCATGGATCGGCATCTGCGCCACGCCGTTGATGCTTTCGGGCGCGGTGACGCCGCAAAGCTGCATGATTGTCGGCGTGATGTCGGTGACATGGGTGAACTGGCTGCGCACCTCGCCCTTGTCGGCTATGCCAGAAGGCCAGGAGAAGATCATCGGGTCGCGCACGCCGCCGCCATGGGTGAAGCTCTTGTAGAGCTTGAGTGGCGTGTTGGACGCCTGCGCCCAGCCCCAGGGATAGTTGCCCGAGCTGCGCGCCGTGCCGATCTCGGCCAGGCGATCGCGCGACACGGCATAGTCCTCAGGCAGGCGGTTGAACCAGCGCAGCACGTTTGTCGTACCGTCCGGATCGCAGTCGGTGGAGGCGCCATTGTCCGAAATCAGCACGATGATGGTGTTGTCGCGGATGCCGGTGCGGTCGAGGAAGTCGAGCAGCCTGCCGAAGGCGGCGTCGGTGTGGCCCAGAAGCGCGGCATAAGCCTCCTGCATATGCTCCGAGACCTCGCGCTCTTCGGGAGAAAGCTCGGCCCAGGCGCGCACGCCGGGATTTGGCGGCGGCAGTTCGGTGCTTTCCGGCACGAGGCCCATCGCCTTCTGCCTGGCCAGCCTCTGTACGCGTTCTTCGTCCCAGCCATGGCCGAAGCGGCCGCGATATTTGGCCAGCGTCGATGCGGGCGCCTGGTGCGGGAAATGTCCGGCACCGTAGCAGAGATAGAGGAAGAACGGCTTGTCGGGCCAGATCGCCATCTTGTCGGCGATGTAGCGCACGGCGCGGTCCGACAGGTCGTCGGACAGATGGTAGCCCTGTTCAGGCGTCGCTGGCGGCGGAATCTGCTGGTTGTCCTGGCAGAGTTCCGGGTGGAACTGGTCGGTGCTGCCATTCATGAAGCCGTAGAAGCGTTCGAAGCCGCGGCCGAGCGGCCACTGGTCGAAGGGGCCGGCGGCATTGGCGTTTTCTGTCGGTGCAAGGTGCCATTTGCCGACCGCATAGGTCGCATAACCATTGAGCTTGAGCATTTCGGCGAGCGTGCCGGCGCGATGGCTGATCGCGCCGCGGCCGGAGGGCCAGCCCATGTCGGCATTGGCCAGATAGCGCATGCCGACCGAGTGGTGGTTACGCCCGGTCAGCAGGCAGGCGCGTGTCGGGGAACACAAGGTGGTGGTGTGGAAATTGCTGTAGCGCAGGCCGGTGTCGGCGAGGGAATCGAAGTTCGGCGTGTCGATCGACGAGCCGAAACAGCCGAGGTCGGAGTAGCCGACGTCGTCGAGAACGACATAGATGACGTTCGGCTTGCCGGCAGGGCCGCTGGGGATGTCGGCATAGTCGCGCTCGGATTCGTGGTGCGTGCGGCCGATATGGCCGCGAAATTCGGAAGTCATGCTCTGTCCCGATCTTGTGAGATGGTCGCCGGGCCGCAACAGGAGGGCGGCCCGGCCGATTGGATCAATAGCCGGTGACGCCGCGCAGATAACGCTTGAGCAGCGTCCGCCCGAGCAGCCGCCACAGCCGGTCGGTGGCAAAGCCGAGAAGGCCGAGCGCGATGATGGCCGCGAACATCCAGTCGACCTGGAAGTAGAGGCGCGAGGTCCAGATGATGTAGCCGAGCCCGGCATCGGCGGCGAGCATTTCGGCGGCCGCGATGACCAGGAAGGACGAGGCGAGCGCCAGCCGCATGCCGACATAGATCGAGGGCAGGGAGGCCGGGATCATCACCTTGAAGAACACCTGCCGCTCATTGGCGCCGAGGCAGCGGGCGGCGTTCAGCTTGTCCTGCGAGATCGAGGACACGCCGCTGGCCGTGTTGACCATGACGATGAAGGCCGTCGCATAAGCGATCAGGATGATCTTCGACATCTCGCCGACGCCGAACCAGATGATGAACAAGGTCACCAGCGCAATGGCCGGAACGAAGCGGAAGAAGTGGATGAACGGGTCGACCAGGTGACGCGCCACCGGCGAGACGCCGACGGCGAGCCCGATCGGAATGGCAATGGCGCTGCCGAGAAACCAGCCCGAGAGAATGCGCATCATCGACACCAGGATGGACTGGGTGAGGGTGCCCTCGGCCAGCATCTGTCCGGCGCCGTTGAGGACGGCGAGCGGTGCAGGCAGGAACATCGGGTCGACCAGCCAGGTCGAGGCCATCTGCCAGAAGATCACGACGACAGCGACGCTGAGCGCCGACCACGCGTAGGATGGCATCAGTTTTGCTCCCATTGCGAAGCCGCCTCCCTTTCGATGTCGCCCTCGATCGCCTTGACCGCATCGGCGAAACGGCTGTCGAGGTCGTCGCGCGGATAGGGCAGGTCGATGTCGTAGATGCGGGTGATGTTGGCACGCGGGCCTCGGCTCATCACGGCGACACGCTGGCCAAGCAGCACCGCCTCGCGAATGTCGTGCGTGACATAGACCATGGTGCAGCCGGTCTCGCGCCAGATCCGCGTCAGCTCCTTCTGCAGCACGCGGCGTGTCAGCGCGTCGAGTGCTGCAAACGGTTCGTCGAACAGGATCAGCTCAGGTTGGGCGGCCAGCGTGCGGGCGATCTGCACGCGCTGCTTCATGCCGCCGGACAGCTCATGCGGAAATTTCTGCTCGTGGCCGCGCAGGCCGACGAGGTCGACGTAGCGCTGCGCCATTTCAAGGCATTCGGCGCGCGGCTTGCCCGCGACGCTGGGGCCGAAGCCGATGTTTTCGGCGACCGTCAGCCACTGGAACAGCGGCTCCTCGATCGACTGGAACACCATGCCGCGCCGCCGGTCGGGGCCGGCGATCGTCTCGCCATTGGCGAGCACGCGGCCTTCGGTCTGCTTTTCGGTCCCGGCAACGATCTTGAGCAAGGTCGACTTGCCCGAGCCGCTGGGGCCGACGAGCACGAAGAATTCGCCTTGCGCGACCGCGACGGAGAGGTCGGCCAGGATCAGCTCGCTGCCTGCCTTCTGGCCGGGATAGGCCATGCCGACCTTGTCGAAGACGACCGCAGGCATGGCAGCTCCGGGCGTGGCCGCGCTTGTTTGATTGTTTGTCATCGCCGGTCCGCTCAGTTGCCCAGCTTGACCAGGTCGGGGGCAGCTTGCTCAAGGAATTTCGGATTGACGCCCGTTTCGAAGCTGACCGGCTGTGCTTTCGTCTTGGCCAGGAAATCAGCGACTTCCTTGAAGCCGGCGCGCTCATAGTCAGTCAGCGCCAGGGCGAATTCATTGTAGTTGAGCAGGTCGCGCACCGTGTCGCGCGGGGCACGCGTGTTCTTGGCGATGAGGGCTGCCGCCTCGTCCTTGTTGGTTGCGATGAACTGGCTTGCCGCATTGAGCGCGCGCAGCGTCGCAACCGTCAGCTCCGGGTGCTTTTCGGTGAATTCGGTCTGGGCGGCGATGTAGGCGCTGCTGTTGCGCTTGGCGGCCGCATCGTCGGTCAGCACATAGTGGTCGCCGCCGTCGGTCGATTTCTCGGTGCCGTCGGCCCAGGTGAAAGCGGCATCGATGCGGCCGGAGCGGAGCGATGCGACGATCTCGAGCAGGCTGGTGAAACCGACGATCTCGACCTTGTCCTCGGCTATGCCGTTTTCCTCGAGATACTTCATGGTGATCAGGTGCTGGGCGGTGCCGGTGGCGATGCCGATTTTCTTGCCGACTAGATCCTTGGCGTCCTTGATGTCGTTGCTGACCACCAGCTTGTGGAAGCCGGGCTTGGAATGGAAGATGCCGGCAAGGACGGTCAGCTTGCCGCCCTGGATGCGCGAGACGATCGGGAAATCGAGCCCGACAGCCATATCGGCGCGGCCGATCAGCAGCGCATCGATCGCCTCGACGCCGGTGGCGAAGGTGGTGATCTGAGCGTCGATGCCTTCCTTTTCGAAGAAGCCTTTTTCCTTGGCGACCCAGATCTGCGAGCCGGTGGTGTAGGCGTCGACACCGAAGCGCACAGGCTCCAGGGTCTGCGCCCCGGCCATCCCGGCCGAGAAGAGCATGAGGCTCGATGCGAGACTCAGGACAATTTTGGTGAAGCGGGTCATTTCGGTTCGTCCTCCGGCGAAAGGGCTGAACTGCCCTGAAAATGAACGGGTGCGAGCGCCATCATCTGATGGCTGGCGAGAAGCTGCGGCACCATCCAGGAGCGCGAGGCCAACGGCACGCTGCCATTGCCCGAATGCACGAGCGCCGTGCTCCACAAAAGCGCGTCGCCTTCGCTGACTTCGAGCAATTCGGCGACGTCGGCGGTGGCGTTGATCGCCGAGGTGCGGGTCGACAGCGATGCTCCATCGATGACGGTGAACGGAGCGATGGCGGCGAGCGCGTCGTGTTCCGTGCTCTCGTTGAAGGCGCCTGGTGGCACGCTGCGCGCGAGAAAATGGTCGACGAGAATGCAGGGCTGACCGTTGGCGAGAAACAGCCAGCGCAAACGATGGACTGGCTTCTCGGACGTCAGGCCCAGGATGACGGATATCTCCTTCGGCGCGATGACCTGGTCGCGCTGGATCTCGCGGAAAGATGCCTTCATTCCGGCATTTTCGATCAGGTTCCAGAAGCCGGCGGAGCCGGTCAAGGCGTTGAGGATCGGCGGGTTGGCGATGAAGGTGCCGACGCCGTGCTTGTTCTTGAGCAGGCCCTTGGCCATCAGGTCGGCATAGGCTTCGCGCAGCGAATTGCGGCTGAGGCCGAGTATCCGGGAAATGTCGATTTCCGCCGGCAAGCGGTCGCCGGCAACCAGCTTTTGCTGGCGAATATACTGCAGGACACGTTCGGTGGCAGTTCCCGACATCGCTCTCTCCTCCAAGAGGTAGGACGTCCTACCTTTACGCAGGATCATGAAAGAGTCAAACTCCGCCGATCCATTTTTCGACAGGAAGGCGCCATGTCGTGTTGTTCTCCGGGCCGATCCCTAGGCGATCATGTTGCCGAGCCAGCTGCAGCGCCTGCGCCGCTCGATGCCAGCAGCCGGCCTGACATGGCGTTGATACCGGCTGGGCGCTGGCTTCTGGGGGAGGATCGCTCGATCGCCAATCCTGACGACGGCGAAGGTCCGGTGCTAGCAGTCGACCTTCCGGCGTTCCTGCTCGACAAGACCGCAGTGACCAATCAGGCCTTCGCGTCATTTGTCGGTGCCACCGGCTACGTGACGGAGGCCGAACGCCTGGGCTGGTCTTTCGTCTTCATGGCCCAGATCCATCCTGACGCGGTGATCGCAACGGACGCCGACGCCAGCGCGCCGGACTGGTGGGCGCCGGTTCGCGGCGCCTGCTGGCGCAAGCCCGATGGCACAGGCTCCAGCTGGCGTGACCGGCGCGACCATCCGGTCGTCCATGTCTCATGGAACGACGCCGTTGCCTTCGCGAACTACGCCGGCAAGCGATTGCCGACGGAAGTCGAATGGGAAGCCGCGGCGCGTGGTGGGCTTGAGCGGGCGATCTATGCCTGGGGCGACGAGCTCAATCCCGGCGGCCGCCACATGTGCAACATCTGGCAAGGGCGCTTTCCGCTCAGCAACAGCGCCGAAGACGGGTACCTCGCGACAGCGCCGGCGCGCAGCTTTCCGCCCAATGGCTTCGGCCTCCACAACATGCTCGGCAATGTCTGGGAATGGACCGCA
Organism: Aminobacter ciceronei; assembly: GCF_014138625.1. Lineage (GTDB taxonomy): Bacteria > Pseudomonadota > Alphaproteobacteria > Rhizobiales > Rhizobiaceae > Aminobacter > Aminobacter ciceronei. Next base: position 13,110 of record NZ_JACJHY010000004.1, on the reverse strand, counting down.
TCGCCCTGGTCGGGCGAGCCGACCGGATTGATGGCGATGCGCGGCGGCTCCTATCTGTGCCACGCCAGCTATTGCAACCGATACCGCGTTGCGGCCCGGACCGGCAACCACCACGGCGCGACCTCGAGCCATCTCGGTTTTCGCTGCGCCGGCGACCTTGCCGGGCAGTGATCGACCATGCCTGATCCGAATGGAAGTCCATAACCACATGGAATGAGTTCGCCGACGCATGTTATGGTGTGGAGCCGCGAAACGCGGTCTATCCTCGCAGAAACTAGGTCGTTGGGTTTGTCTGATTGGAGGATATAGATGATCAGCCGACGTTCACTTCTGGCAGCTGCCAGCATCATCTCGCTCGCCTCGCTGGGGCTTGCAGGCGTGGCTCCCGCTTATGCCCAGCAGAAGCAGGTCAAACTGCAACTCGCTTGGCTCTTCAATGGAGCCGCCGCCGGCGAAATCGTCGCCTTGAAGAAGGGGTTCTTCGCTGAAAAGGGCCTCGACGTCGAGATCCTTCCCGGTGGCCCGAACTCCAACACGGTGCAGGAGACGCTCTCCGGAGTGGCGCAGATCGCCACCGCCTATGCGCCCGAGATCATGTATGCCGCAAACCAGGGGCTGCCGATCAAGACCTTCGGCGCGGCCTTCCAGAAGGCGCCGCTGACCTTCTATTCGCTCGGCGAATCCAACATCAAGTCGGTGGCCGACTGGAAGGGCAAGCGCATCGGCGCGAGCCAGGGCGCGACCGCGCAGATCAAGGTCGTGCTCGACCATAACGGAATGAAGCTCGACGACATCACCTTCATCCAGGCCCAGATCCCCGGCCTGCTCCAGGGGCAGGTCGACGTCGTCGCCTCCTGGCCGACCAACGTTGCCCAGAACGTGCCGATCGTACAGAATCCGGCTGGCTACAACACCCAGAGCATCTGGGACAACGGGCTGCAGTTCCAGTCCAACTACTACATCGCCCGCACCGACCTGATCGGCTCCGACAGCGACATGCTGGTGAAGTTCCTCGAGGCCTGCGACAAGGGCTGGGCCTATGCCGCCGACCATCCCGAAGAGGCCATCGACATGGTTGCCTCGATGTCGAGCGCGATCGAGAAAGACAAGGAGCTCGCCTCGCTCAAGGTCATCGTGTCGGACTTCATCTACACCGACGAAACCCGCGAGCACGGCTTTGCCAACATCAGCAAGGACCGCTGGAATGCGACGCTGCAGACCTACGCCAAGATCGGCGAGATCAAGCCCGAACTGACGGCGGACGACGTCTTCGACGGCAGCATCCTTGCGGCAGCACAGAGGACGAAGCGGTGAACATGATGGCGACAATCGCTGCTTCCGGGGCCACCCGTTCCGGCGACGCCCACTCTGGCGACGTCCGTCTCTCTCAGGCACGCAACGCCATCGAGATCGACAATGTCGCCGTGACCTTCGGCGGCAGCTCGCGGGCGGTGCGGGCCATCGACAATGTCTCGCTGACGGTTCGCGAAGGCGAGTTCGTATCGCTGATTGGGCATTCCGGCTGCGGCAAGTCGACCTTGCTGCGCACCATCGCCGACATCATCGCGCCGACCGAAGGCAAGGTTGCCATCTTCGGCGGAACGCCGGCGGCGGCGCGCGCCTCGCGCACATTTTCCATGGTGTTCCAGCAATCGGTGCTGATGCCCTGGGCCAAGGTGATCGACAATGTCCGCCTGCCTTTCGAGGTCGGCGGGGCCAATCCGAAGGCCGGCAACTTCATGGACCCGCACGAGGCGCTGAAGCTTGTCGAGCTGGAAGGCTTCGAGGATGCTTTACCTTCGGAACTGTCGGGCGGCATGCGCCAGCGCGTCTCGATCGCGCGGGCGCTCGTCACAAGGCCGAAGGTCCTGCTCATGGACGAGCCTTTCGGCGCGCTCGACGAGCTGGTGCGCGACACGCTGAATGTCGAGCTGCTGCGGATCTGGAAGCAGAGCGGGATGACCATCGTCTTCGTCACCCATTCGCTGCATGAGGCGGTTTTCCTGTCGCAGCGTGTCGTGGTGATGAGCCGACGTCCGTCGCGGATCGGCGGAATTCTCGAAATCGACCTGCCGGAAGAGCGCGACCTTGCCCTGAAGGACGCCCCTGAACTGGGCCACCACGTCGCCAGGCTGCGCGACATGCTGGGAGCTGGATAAGCCATGAGCGTTGACCGTTCCATCGAAACCGCCGCCCCATTGCCTCGCATCTGGAGCATCCTCCCAGGCCCCGAAGTGATGCGTGCGCTCGGCATGGCAGTGCTCGGGCTGTCGCTGACGCTGGTCCTGTGGCAGCTCGTCGTCACGCTGTTCGGCGTGCCGTCCTATCTGGTGCCCGCGCCGACCGACGTCGCCGGCGCGCTGTCGCGTGACCTGCCGCTGCTTGTCGAAGCAGCCGTTCCGACAATCACCGAAGCCTTTCTCGGCTTTCTCCTCGGCAACACCGTTGCCCTGCTGGTGGCGGTGTCTTTCGTCTACAACAAGGTCATCGAGGAGATGTTCTATCCCGTCGCGATCCTGGTCAAGACGATCCCGATCGTCGCGATTGCGCCGGTGCTCAAGATCATCCTCGGCAACGGCATCGAGCCGAAGATCGTGATCGCAGCACTGATCTGCTTCTTCCCGACGCTGGTCAATTCGGTCCGCGGCTTCCGCGCCGTCAATCCGCAGTTGCTCGAACTGATGCATGTCCTGTCGGCGTCGAAGACCGAAGTGTTCCTCAGGATCCGCATCTACAGCGCGCTGCCCTACATCTTCTCGGCGCTCAAGATTTCGGTGACGATGTGTGTGCTCGGCGCGATCGTCGGCGAGTGGATCGGCGCCAACCAGGGCATCGGTTATCTCCTGCTGCAGAGCATGTTCGACTTCAACGCGCCGCGGCTGTTTGCGACGATCCTGACGGCATCGGTCATCGCCATCACCGGCTTTGCCATCGTCTCGATGCTGGAGAAGTGGGTCATCCGCTGGGATCCCGGCGCGGCGATGTAATCGCTGCAGCAGAAAGTCCATGGACCCGGCTTGCCCCAGGGCCGGCCGGGTTTCGATCGATGCGGCATGGTCGATGAATGCGATGCGGCATCTCCGGTTTGTCCGAATTCCGAGGCGCCCCAATGTCCAACGACCACAATCCAGGCCGTATCGGCCGCACCTATCACGAGTCGGACAACTGGTTTGAAGCCAGGCCCATGCCGGCGCCGGGCAGCCCCAACGTCATCTATGTCATTCTCGACGATGTCGGTTTCGCCGACTTGGGCTGCTTCGGTTCGGAGATCCGCACGCCCAATTTCGACCGACTTGCCCATCAGGGGCTGCGCTACAGCAATTTCCACACCACCACAATGTGCTCGCCGACGCGGGCCAGCCTGCTGACCGGGCGCAACCATCATGCGGTCGGCATGCGCTGCCTGGCCAACTTCGATTTCGGCTACCGCAACGGCCGCGGCTCGATCTCGCATCGGGCAGCGACGGTCGCCGAAATGCTCGGAAGCGCCGGCTACGCAAATTTTGCCGTCGGCAAGTGGCACGTCGCGCAGACCGACGAAATCACCGCCGTCGGACCGTTCGACCAATGGCCGCTCGGCCGCGGCTTTCATCGTTTCTACGGTTTCATGAATGGCAGCACCGACCAGTATTATCCCGAGCTGGTCGAGGACAATCACCCTGTTACCCAGCCGAAATCGCCCGAGGAAGGTTACCACCTCACCGCCGATCTGGTGGACAAGGCGATGGCGATGCTCGGTGCCCATGTCTCGCTCGCCCCTGATACGCCGTTCTTCCTCAACCTCGCCTTTTCGGCAGGGCATTTTCCCCACCAGGTCGCCAGGGCCTATATGGACCGCTATGACGGAGTCTGGGACTGCGGCTGGGACGTTGTCAGGCAAAGGCGGCTCGAACGGCAGAAGGCGATGGGCCTGGTGCCTGAAAATACCGAATTGCCGCCCGATGCCCCCGGCGTCGAGAACTGGGACCTGCTTTCGGCCGACCGGAAGCGCGTCGCCGTCAGGCTGCAGCAGGCCTATGCCGGCTTCCTCGAATACACCGACGAGCAACTGGGCCGGCTGCTCGATTTCCTCGAGACGACAGGCAAGCTTGATAACACGCTGATCGTCGTCATCTCCGACAATGGCGCGTCCATCGACTGCGGCCCGGAGGGCACGACCAACGTGCTCAGGCGGTTCAACCAGATCCCGGAATCCTTCGAACGCAATTTGGCTGAGATCGACGAGATTGGCGGCCCCAGGAGCAACAGCAACTACCCCTGGGGCTGGGCCCAGGCCAGCAATACGCCGCTGCGCCTGTTCAAATCCTTCACCCATGGCGGCGGCGTGCGTGACCCGATGATCGTGTCATGGCCCCGGCGCATCGCCGACAAGGGGGCCATCCGCCATCAGTTCCACCACGTCGTCGACATCACGCCGACGGTGCTCGAGGTCTGCGGCGTCGCGGCCCCCGAAATCTACCGAGGTGTCGGCCAGATGCCGGTGCACGGCACCAGCTTTGCCTACACCTTCGATGCGCCCGACGCGGAGACGCGCAAGGACGTGCAATATTTCGAGATGTTCGGGCACCGCGGCATCTGGCACAAAGGCTGGAAGGCCGTCACCAAGCACCGGCGCGGCGACGACTTCGAACTCGACGACTGGGAGCTCTACAAGCTCGACGAGGATTTCAACGAGACCCGCGATCTGGCGAGCGAGAACCCGGCCAAGCTCCGCGAAATGACGGAACGCTGGTGGGCGGAAGCCGGCCGCTACGACGTCATGCCGCTCGACGACCGCGAGGTTCGTTTCCGCGCCAAGGCGAAGCCTGATTCCATCCGTTCGCGCAGCCGCTACGTCTTTTATCCGCAGCTCGAATCGATCCCGTCATCGGCAGCACCCCTGACCCAGGACACGTCGCACCGGATCACCGCCGAAGTGACAATCGATCCGCAGTCCGAAGGCACGCTGGTCAGCTACGGCAACAATGGCAGCGGTTATGTGCTCTACCTCAAGGATGGCAGGCTGATCTACAGCTACAACCATGTTGGCGAGATCACCCGCCTGGTGTCGGTGCCGCTGACCACGTCAGGCGCGATTTCCCTCGGTTTCGAGTACCGCAAAACAGGTCTGCTCAAGGGCATCGGTACCCTTCTCGTCAACGGAGAGCGGCAAGCCGGCGAGCGTGAGCACCAGACCCTGCTGCGCATTGCGCTGGCGCCGATGTTCATCGGCCGCAGCGGCTTGCCGCCTGTCTGCGACGGCATCGACGGCGAATTCCGCTTCACCGGCACATTGCACCGGCTGGTGATCGAACTCGGCGATGACCGCGAGGTCGTGCCGCCAAGCGGCGAGATCGACTGACGCCTGACAGAGCGTTTCGGCTTAGGTGCTGAACGCTCTATCTTCCTGTTTTTGCACAATTTCCCGGGAAAACCGCTGCACGGTTTTCCTGGAATTGCTCCATGCTGCCGCCTATTCGGCGGCGTTCTGCGGGCTGCGCAGGCCTTTGTTTTCGAACACCTCGACCATCGCCTTCATCAGTCCGCTATGGGCGGGCAGCCGGTCCATGCCCTGGCGGAAGACGAAGCCCAGATCGTACTGGAAGATCTCCTTGTCGGTCTTGAGCACCTTCAGGCCTTGTCCGATTGGGCTGCCGGCCACCATCGTCGATTCGAAGAACAGATAGTCGCCAGAGCGCGCCAGCTCGGCGCAGGTGAAGAGCGAGCTGGTCTCGAGCAAATAGCGGGCAGGGGGCGCTCCCCGTTCCTTCAGCCAGTCGGACAGCATCTTCAGCACGTCCCGGTTCAGGTTGAACGAGACGAACGGGTATTTGACCAGCTCCATCGGGTCGACCGGGCCCTCCACCTTGGCGAGCGGGTGATGTTCGGCGCACATGATGCCGATCTGTGCCTTGGCGACCCGGCGCGAGGTGAAGCCGGGCAGCCGGCTCTTGGCAATGACAGCACCGGCAAAGATGTCGACCCGCCCAAGCCGCAAATCCTCGATCAGCTGGTCGACCGGTCCGGTCTGCACCGACAGCCGATGCCTGGGAAAACGCCGGTGAAAGCGTGACGCCGCCGGCGGCAGGATCGTCGACGACCAGACCGGGCCGGCCGCGACCCTGATGGTGGCGTCCTGCTCGGACAGGAGATTGCGGATCTCCTGCACCGCATGTTCGTATTCGAGCCCGATGATCTGCGCCCTGTTGAAGAAGGCCTGCCCGGTCGGCGTCAGGTCGGCGCCGCTGGAATGGCGTTCGAACAGGCGCGTGCCGAGCATCTCCTCCAGCCGCTTGACATTCTTGGAGAGCGCCGGCTGCGAGATGCGCAAGCGCTTGGCCGCCTTCGATATTCCCTTGTCTTCGGCGACGGTGACGAAGTGCTTGAGCAGCGTCAGATTGGGGACTTCGAACGACATGGCGGATGCCTGCCTCATAACCTATTGGAATTACCTTCAAGCCTAAATGTATTGGCCCCTGATGGAGCTTTGTCAAATAATCCTGTTATCGCCCGGAGCTGAAGTCACCAGCTGAAGCTCCTGCTATCACCAGGAAACGCCGCGATGTCGTGTTGTTCACCCGTCCGGGTAAGCGAGCCGCAACTGGCCCCTTCACACGAGGCCAGGCCAGCCGCTCGCAAGGCTGATCTCTCCGGCATGTCGGCTGTCCCCGCCGGCATCTGGCGCATCGGCCATGATGGTCCCGAGGCCTATGCCGAGGATCGCGAGGGGCCCCGGCGGATGGTCGCGAGCCCCGGCTTCCTGATCGACAGGACGGCAGTGACCAACAGCGCCTTCGCCCGTTTCGTGGCTGCGACCAACTATGTCACCGAGGCGGAGCGGATCGGCTGGTCCTTCGTCTTCTACGCCCAGCTTCATCCCAGCGCCGAAAAGGATGTGCTTGATCTCGAGACCGGATCGCCGGAATGGTGGCTGCCGGTGCGCGGCGCGAACTGGTCGAGGCCCGACGGCGCCGGCACCGACTGGCGCGACCGCGACGACCATCCGGTCGTGCATATTTCCTGGAACGACGCCGTTGCCTACGCGCTCTGGAGCGGCAAGCGGCTGCCGAGCGAGAGCGAATGGGAGATCGCAGCCAGGGGCGGGCTCGAAGACAGGATCTATCCCTGGGGCAACGATCTGCTGGAGCAGGGCAGGCACCGCTGCAACATCTGGCAGGGGCGTTTCCCCCGGGAGAATACGGCCGAGGACGGCTTCCTCTCGACCGCGCCTGCCGATGCCTTCGAGCCCAATGGCTACGGCCTGTTCAACATGGTCGGCAATGTCTGGGAATGGACGTCGGACAGCTGGTCGCAAAGCCAGCCCCAGCTGAAAGCGATGCGCGGCGGCTCCTATCTCTGCCACCGCAGCCACTGCAATCGTTATCGCGTCTCGGCGCGCACCTCCAACGCCGTCGATGCCGCCTCGAGCCACCTTGGCTTTCGATGCTCGGCCGACATGCCGGCGCCATCAGCCGGATCTTTCTGATTTCGAGGAACTGCAATGAAACATGACAAGTTTCCGGGCCATGTCGGCCGCACCGTCGCCGAGTCGACGCCCTGGTGGCCGACGAGCCGCAACCACAAGCAGCAGAAACCCAACATCGTGGTTGTCGTGCTTGACGACACCGGCTGGGCCGATTTCGGCTGCTTCGGCTCGGAGATCAACACGCCGACAATCGACCGGCTGGCGGCGCGCGGGCTGCGCTACACCAATTTTCACGTCACGCCGCTCTGCTCGCCGACGCGCACCTGCCTGCTCACCGGACGCAACCATCACGCCGTCGGCATGCGTTTTCTGTCCGATACCGACACCGGCTTCCCCAATTCGCGCGGCTCAATCGACCGCGACGTGGCGCTTTTGCCGGCCATGCTGCGCGAACAGGGGTATGGCAGCTATCTCGTCGGCAAGTGGCACCTGACGCCGTCGCATGAGATTTCGCCGGCCGGACCCTATCACAACTGGCCGCTCGGCCGCGGCTTCGACCGGTTCTATGGCTTCCTTCCCGGCTGCACCGACCAGATGACGCCCGAACTGTGCGAGGACAACCACCAGGTCGATCGCGAATTTCCCCAGAATTATCACCTCACCGAGGACCTGGTCGACCGGGCGATTTCTTACGTCCGCGACCACACCGTGTTCCGCGACGAGGAACCATTCTTCCTGCAACTGGCCTTCGGTGCCACGCACGCGCCGTTCCAGGCGCCGCGGTCCTTCATCGAACCTTATGTCGACGTCTTCGCCAAGGGCTGGGACGCGACGCGCCAGGACCGGCTGCTGCGCCAGAAGGCGCTTGGCATCGCACCTGAAGAGACCGAACTTGCGCCGCGCAACGAGGAGGTTTCGGCCTGGAACACGCTCTCCGACGATCAGAAACTGCTCTACACCCATCTTCAGGCGGCCTATGCCGGCTTCCTTGAGCACACCGACCTGCATCTCGGCCGCCTTGTAGATGAGCTCGCAAGATTGGGTGAACTCGACAACACGCTGATCATCGTGCTCTCCGACAATGGCGCCAGCCGCGAAGGCGGCAAGGATGGTGCCGTCGACACCAACGCACCCTATAGCGGACTGCCGCAGAGTGTCGACGAACAGCTCAAGCGCCTCGACCAGATCGGCACCCGTCACGGCGGCGCGCACTATCCGCAAGGCTGGGCCATGGCGGGCAACACGCCCTTCCGCCGCTACAAGCAGCATGTCGATCTTGGCGGCGTGCGCTCGCCGATGGTGGTGTCGTGGCCCGGCGGCATCGCCGCGACAGGCGAAGTCAGGACGCAGTTCTCGCATGTCATCGACCTCGCTCCGACAATCATGTCGCTTGCCGGCCTCGACCATCCGTTGCCTTGTGACGGCCGCAGCCTCGCATCGACCTTTGCCGATGCCGATGCACCGGCGCCGCGGTCCACGCAATATTGGGAGAACCTCGGTCATCGCGCGATCTGGCATGAAGGCTGGCGGGCGGTCACCGAGCATCGCCAGGGCGACGCCTATGAAGACGACGACTGGCGGCTCTACGACACCGAGGGCGATTTTTCGGAATCGCAGGATTGCGCCGGACAGGAGCCGGACCTGCTCAAGGAATTGATCGGCCGCTGGTGGCAGGAAGCCGAGGCCAACAACGTGCTGCCGCTCGACGACCGGACGCTGGTGCAATTGCTGCGCGCTCGGCCGCCCATCGGGCTGATGTCGCGCGACAGGTTGGTCTTCCGCCCGGGCCAGAGCCATGTGCCGATCAGCAGCATGATCGCGGGTTCGGAACGATCCATGGTCGTCACTGCATCGTTTCGCGATCGCGCCGCCGGCGAAGATGGCGTGCTGGTATCGAGTGGCGACGCGCAAGGCGGCTACGTGCTCTATGTCATGGACGGGCGCCTGAGCTTCGAACATGTGCAACTCGGCCACCGTGTCGTCTGCGTCGCCGATGCCGTCCTGCCCTCGGGAACATGCGAGGCCGGATTTGCTCTCCATAACCGAAACGGCCATTCTGCCGAAATCGTCTTGCTGCATGGCCGCCGGAGGGTAGGGGCGGCACGTATCCCGGTGACCGCCGCACATCTGTCGTTCTGGGGCATCGATGTCGGCACGGATGCGGCGGACAGGGTCTCCAGCGCCTATCCCGCCGACTTCGCTTACCCAAAGCGGTCGTTCGAGACCTTGACCATAGACTTCCTCGACCAGCCGCTGATCGAGGACGTCGCAGAAGCAATGGAAAGCACCGAGTGATATGGCACACGTCGAAGTTCTGATCGATGTCGATACCGGTGTCGATGACGCGCTGGCGCTGTCATTTGCGGCACTGCACCCTGATATCAACCTGCGGGCGGTGACCTGCGTTGCCGGCAACGCCTCGCTCGACAACGTCTACCGCAACACCCGTGCCGTCCTTTCCATTGCCGGCGCGGGACATGTTCCCGTCGCCCGCGGCGCCTCGCGTCCGTTGATTGCCGCCCCGCGCGACGCCGCCCATGTCCATGGCCATAACGGTCTTGCCGGGCTGGAGCTCGCCGTTCCTGAAGCGGACGGCAGCGACATCCATGCGGTCGAGCTCATGCGCCGGGAGATACTGGCCAGCCCGACATCGCCGACGCTGATCGCGCTGGCGCCGCTGACCAATGTGGCGCTGCTGCTGCGCATGTATCCTGAGGTGGCGGCTCGGCTCGAGCGGATCGTCTTCATGGGCGGCAGCGCCAGCATCGGCAACGCCACGCCGGTCGCCGAATTCAACAGCTGGGCCGACCCGGAAGCGGTGGCGATCGTCGTCGACAGCAGCATTCCGACTGTCATGTACGGGCTCGACGTCTTCTACAGCGCGGCCGTGTCGGAGGATGATGTCGCGGCACTCGAAAGGTCGAGCCGGCCGGTGGCGCAGTTGTGCGCCAAGCTGTTCCGGCACATGGCGGTCAAGGATTCCGACCAGAAACGCATCCCTGCCGGTACCATCGCAGCCCTGGGCGATGCCGGCACGGTCTGCGCCGTTGTCGACCCCGCCGGCCTGACGACGCACAGGTTTCCGGTCAGCGTCTGCACGGATGGATCGCGGTCGCGTGGCCAGACGATCGTCGACCGTCGTTCCCATCGCGGCGAATCCGAGCTGAATGGCGCAAGCCTGGGGCAACCTGTCGATGTCGCGCTGGCGGTCGATGGCGCCCGTCTTGCGCAGCTGTTCCGCCGCACGATCCTGGGCAGCTCTGGAGGCTGACGGTGCAGATGGTCGGCGCAATCCCCGTGTCAGGGCAATGGCCGGCGCCGGCACGAGCCCGGCTGTCTCATGTGGAGCGCTGCGAGGTCTCATCCTCACTGCGTTCTGTGACAACCGCGTCGAAGCTGCTGCTTTCGGCGAACAGGACGGAGCGCAGTCTGCCTACCTTGCTTGTGTCGATGACTAGGATATTGCGGCTGGCAGTGGCCATGACCTTTCGCTTTATCTCGGCCTCGTGGAAATGTGCGCAGGTCGCGCCTCGCGCCCAGTCGAAACCGGCGGCCGACAACAAGGCCACGTTGATGCCCAGCGATGCGATGGTGGCCAGCGCCTCTGGGCCGAAGAAGGTGGCCGAAGCGGGATAATAGACGCCGCCGAGCATCACCAGCGTCACATTCGGTTTGTGTGCCAGCCGCTCGGCAACGTTGAGCGCGTAACAGACAACGGTAAGCGGCATGTCGTTGGGGATGAGGTCGACCAATTCGATGAGCGTCGTGCCGCAGTCGATGAAGATTGTCTCTTCGGCCTTGACGTAACGCAGGGCGGCTTCACAGGCGCGTCGTTTGGCGTCGCGCTGCTGATCGGCAGCCATATCAAGAGTGTAGGAGTTCTCCGGTTCGAACATGCCGCGCGGCACGACATAACCGCCCAGATAGCCCAGTTTGTCCGGGTTCTGCTGGATGTCGCGACGCACTGTCATTTCGGAGACGTCAAGGAGTTTCGCGACGGCGCTGATGTGCAGCGCCCGGCCTTGTGCCAGCTCTGCCTGGAGGCGCTCCATACGCTGCGCTTTTGCTGAGCCGGCTTTCGCCACGGGAGACTCCCATCGTTGAATGTCAGAGACGTAACAAGTTGGTCCAGGCAGTACAAGTTTGCAGGATATCGTCGAACTTTTGTGAGAATTATAACATTATGATGTTGACATTCTCACAGATATGATGCCCTTTTCAGTCGCGGCGGCTCCATGATCGTGCTCTCGATCGAAGCACAAACATCGTGGTGGCCGCTTGTCCGGTAGCGCTTTGATGGATCTTGTCGTGGGATTGGCAATGGAAATGAATGAGGGCAGCGGCGCGGTCATGCGCGTGGTGCGTGCTGCGTCAGATGCCGATGTCGGCCTGCCGCGCAATCCCGGCATGGCGCTGGATCTGGGCTTTCTGGAATCGATGCGCAGCGTCAACCGCTCGGCGCTGGAGCGCAGGGTCGGCACGCTGATCAAACGGCGCTCGATCAAGGCCGACAACCAGGCGGCCTGGCTGCTCAGGTCGATCTCGCTGATGGATCTGACGACGCTCAACTCCAACGACACCGACGAGCGTGTGCGCCGGCTCTGTGCCAAGGCGCTGAACCCGCTGCGCCGCGACCTGACCGAGGCTCTGGGACTGGGTGAGGTGCTGATCCGGCCGGCGGCGGTCTGCGTCTATCATCCGTTCGTGGCCACCGCCGTGGAAGTGGTGAAGGGCTCGGGCATCCATGTCGCTGCGGTGTCGACGGCCTTTCCGCATGGCCTGGCCCCCCTGTCGACACGCCTTGCCGAGATCGAGGCGTCGGTATCGGACGGCGCCGACGAGATCGACGTCGTCATCCCGCGCGGACTGGTATTCGGTGCGAAGTGGCGGGAGCTTTACGACGAGATCAGGCAGATGCGTGCTGCCTGCGGCGAGGCCCATCTCAAGGTCATCCTCGGCACCGGCGATCTGGCGACTTTGCGCAATGTCACGCTGGCCTCGATGGTGGCGATGATGGCGGGTGCCGACTTCATCAAGACCTCGACCGGCAAGGAAAGCGTCAATGCGACGCTGCCCGTCGGCCTCGCCATGGTCAGGGCCATCAGCGCCTATCACGAGCAGACCGGCTACCTCATCGGCTTCAAGCCGGCCGGCGGCATCTCGACGGCCAAGGTCTCGCTCGACTGGCTGGTGCTGATGAAGGAAGAGCTTGGCCGGCCCTGGCTCGAACCGGAGCTGTTCCGCTTCGGCGCGTCGAGCCTTTTGACCGACATCGAGCGCCAGCTCGAACACCACATCAGCGGCCGCTACTCGGCCAACCACCGCCACGCCATGGCGTGAGGGGCGACCTGGCCATGCCGCGTTCCTTCGCGCCCCCCTCTGGCCTGCCGGCCATCTCCCCCCCACAAGGGGGGAGATCGGCAGTTCGTCAGTTAGCGGCCACTCGGCAATGCCGACCTCGATTTCTTTGAACCGACTGCATGTCAACTTGGAGAAGGCCGCGATGACAGCTGATCTCCCCCCTTGTGGGGGAGATGGCCGGCAGGCCAGAGGGGGGCAACGTAGAGCGCTCCCCGCCCGATCCTCGCGCCGCAAAGTCCGGAGCCTCTCATGAACATTCTCGAACGATACCACGCCATGGATTATGCCCCAGCCCCCGAGGCCCGCTCAGAAGCCGATGCCTGGCTTGGGGCCCGCGATTTCTC